>CAZHTC010000033.1:0-1599 GCA_964535575.1 uncultured Bifidobacteriaceae bacterium | reverse complement strand
TGCCTTGGCTGCCGGTGAGGGTGTCGGCGCCGGCGGCGCCGGTCAGCGTGTTGGCAGCGGCGTTGCCGGTGAGCATGTTGCTCAGTTCGTTGCCAGTGGCGTTGATGGCGGCCACGCCAGTCAGCGTCAGGTTCTCCAGGTTGGCGCCGAGCGTCCAGGCGACCGAGGACAGGACCGTGTCGGTGCCCTTGCCGGCGTCCTCGGTGACGACGTCCCCGGTGTTGTCGACGACATAGGTGTCATTGCCGGCCCCGCCGACCAGCGTGTCCTTGCCCAGGCCGCCATCAAGCGTGTTGTTGGCACTCTGGATGCCCACGACCGTGAGGGTGTTGTTGAGATCGTTGCCCACCCCCTTGGTGTCGCCTGCGGACGCCCATATCGTCAGTTTCTCGATGTTGGCACCCAGGGTGTAGCTGGTGTAGGAACCCTTGAGGATGAGGGTGTCCGTGCCGCCGTTCTGCTCCTCGACGGCGATGTCGGTCGTGTACAGGTAGTACGTGTCATCCCCGGTGCCGCCGACCAGGGTGTCGATGGCGAGATTGCTGCCCGTGTCGAAGGCGCTGCCCTCGCCGTCATCGAGCATGTCGCTGCCACCGTAGCCGAACAGGCTGTCGGCGCCGGTCGAGCCGTACAGTTGCTGCGACTGATCGTTGCCCTTGCCGACGCGGGCATTGCCAAGCAAGGCCAGACCGACGGCCTCGGTCCCGAGGGTGTAGTTGATCGAGCTGTAGACCCAGTTGGAACCGGCGTTGTCGATGACCACGTCACCCGCGTCATCGACGTAGTAGCTGTCGTTGCCCTTGCCGCCATTCATGGTGTCGGCGCCACCCAGGCCGATGAACGTGTCGTCCTGGTCGCTGCCGGTCATCAGGTTGTTCAGGGCATTGCCTGTCACCGTGCGGTTCGGGTTCGAGAGGACGCCCGTCAGGGTCACGTTCTCGACGTTGTCGCTCAGCGTGTAGTTGCCCAGCGCGGTCTGGACGGTGTCGACTCCCTCGCCGGCCAGTTCCTTGACGATGTCGCTGGCGTTGTCGACGACGTAGGTGTCATTGCCGGTGCCGCCGATCATCGTGTCGGCGCCGGCCAGACCGTTGAGCGTATCGTTGCCGCCCAGCCCGGTCATCAGGTCGGCGCCTGCGGTGCCGGTCAGGCTGTCGTTGCCCTCGGTGCCGACGAGGCCGCTGCTGACGGCCAGCGCCACCAGCTTGGCCAGATCCCAGACCTCGCCGGTGCCGGCGAAGACGACGCGCTGCAGCGGGTTGGCCGCGTGGCTGGCCGTGCCGCCGACCCAGAAGCTCTCCACCGTGACCTTGTCGGTCGAGCCGGCGAAGGTGAATTCGAGCGCCGCGCCGTTGAGCTTGACAGTGACGCCGGCGGGCGCGATGCCGGCGGCCAACTGCAGCGTCTCCAGCCGGCTGGCGCGGCTGTCGGACTCGCTGCGCAGCGTGTCCTGGCCATCGCCCGTGGCGAAGACGAAGGTGTCGTCGTCGGCGCCGCCGATGAGCGTGTCGTTGCCCTGGCCGCCGTCGAGGGTGTCGTTGCCGCCGTTGCCGGTGAGCGTGTCGTTGCCGCCCAGGCCGAGCAGCAGCTCGGCGGCGC
>CAZHTC010000032.1:0-1684 GCA_964535575.1 uncultured Bifidobacteriaceae bacterium | reverse complement strand
CACTCCTCACCCCGGACACGGTGCATCCCCCCGGGCGTGGGGAACGCAAGTCCGGTTCGCATATGGTCTTGACGAGGAGCGGTTCATCCCCACGGGCGTGGGGAACGCAACGCGGTCGATAACGACGCGTCCGCCGGCTACGGTTCATCCCCACGGGCGTGGGGAACGCTTTTGCGGAGTACCTCGAAACCTACGGCATTCCGGTTCATCCCCACGGGCGTGGGGAACGCACTCCGCGCACGTTGTCGCAGTGGCGCAAGGGCGGTTCATCCCCACGGGCGTGGGGAACGCGCCTTCACGCGGCAGGCGTTCGAGGAGTTCGGCGGTTCATCCCCACGGGCGTGGGGAACGCTGCTGGAGCGCCTCGAAGACGATTTCCTTGAGCGGTTCATCCCCACGGGCGTGGGGAACGCGGCGTCTCCACGATCCGCGGTGGCCATCTCCGCGGTTCATCCCCACGGGCGTGGGGAACGCCACAGGAGCCCCGGGCTGACCGGAGTGGAAAAAGGTTCATCCCCACGGGCGTGGGGAACGCACGCCAAGGCTTCGGGCTTGGCTGGCCAGCACCGGTTCATCCCCACGGGCGTGGGGAACGCATTCGATCCGGCAGCCACAGCTACCGCAAACGCGGTTCATCCCCACGGGCGTGGGGAACGCATGAGCGCCTGAAGTCGCGAACCGAGTTGGAGCGGTTCATCCCCACGGGCGTGGGGAACGCCGCAGGACGAGGCTGAGCTGGGTGCGGGAGACCGGTTCATCCCCACGGGCGTGGGGAACGCATGGGCTCCGTGGCTGCCACGACGCGCTCGGCCGGTTCATCCCCACGGGCGTGGGGAACGCGTATCCTGGGCTGCCGGGTGGGTCGGGTACTGCCGGTTCATCCCCACGGGCGTGGGGAACGCGTCGCTGGAATCGTTGAACCATCTGGCAAACGCGGTTCATCCCCACGGGCGTGGGGAACGCGGCCGACAAAGGCAATGCGCAGAGCATAATGACGGTTCATCCCCACGGGCGTGGGGAACGCATCAGACCAATAGGGCAAGGACAAGCCAGTGTCGGTTCATCCCCACGGGCGTGGGGAACGCGTGTTCGCTGGCCTCGAACGCAATATCGACAGCGGTTCATCCCCACGGGCGTGGGGAACGCTCGACACATCGGCGCGCTACCCGGCAGACGTGCGGTTCATCCCCACGGGCGTGGGGACCGCGGGAGAGTATGTGTCGGCGGTCACCGGCGCCTACGGTTCATCCCCACGGGCGTGGGGAACGCATCAACGAACAAAAGGAGAAGCAAAATGGAAACGGTTCATCCCCACGGGCGTGGGGAACGCGGCGTAGTCCAGAAGCGCGGTTTCGCCAACTGCGGTTCATCCCCACGGGCGTGGGGAACGCGCCATTGGTGTCCGTAGCGCGCCGGTACGAGACGGTTCATCCCCACGGGCGTGGGGAACGCCAAGTGGCATAGTCCGCGCCGCGGATCGCCCACGGTTCATCCCCACGGGCGTGGGGAACGCGCCTTGGTGGCCTGCGCGCGATCCTGCGCAAGCGGTTCATCCCCACGGGCGTGGGGAACGCGATCCGGTGCAGATCGACACGCATCGGAGTGTCGGTTCATCCCCACGGGCGTGGGGAACGCCGCCCGCGGCCGGAGAGCGCGTGGATTTCGTCCGGTTCATCGCCACGGG
>CAZHTC010000031.1:1118-1993 GCA_964535575.1 uncultured Bifidobacteriaceae bacterium | reverse complement strand
AGATTGATATCTAAGGGGAATTGCCTGGAAAATAGGCTTCAATACAAAAAATTAGAAACTGGGCTTGCAAGATCTTAGTTCTATTGGAAATAAATCTAAGCAATTTGTTGGCGTTTATTAATACCAGGGTAATTTACTTACAATCGTTAGTTGATCGGATTGTTCTGTTGATTCGTCTTATGCATTTCTCTATGGCCAATGCCCCTTGGATTTGGGTTGGTGTTGGATCCACCAAATGAGTAAAGGCCATTTGGAATTTCTATTGAATGATCTGCATTGGGTCCATTGCTTCGAGCCCCATTTTTTTTTACATTTAGCTTCCTATTTTTTCCTGGTCGTAAAATTTACAACATTATCCATTCACTATTATCCCTTCTCCATTACCCATTATCTATTTTCCATTCACTATTCCCCATTATCCATTCTCTATTCTCCATTCTCCATTCTCCATTCTCCATTCTCCATTCTCCATTCCCCATTCTCCATTCACTCCTAATATTTCATCTCTTTCCATACCTTTGCATACACATTGATTGTTGAATGAGTGCTTTGCCAATGGATAAAATCATCATCATCACTGCGCCTTCCGGCTCAGGAAAGACTACGCTGTCGAGATACCTGTTGTCACAGTGCCCTAAATTGAGTTTTTCGGTCTCCGCCACTACCCGAAAGCCAAGAGAAGGAGAAGTACACGGAAAGGATTATTATTTCCTTCCGTTGATAGCCTTCAAAGAGCACATTGAAAAAGGCCGGTTTTTTGAATACCAGGAAGTTTATGCCGACCAATATTATGGAACGTTGCGGAGTGAACTCCAAAATATATGGGACAGAAAACAGATACCATTGTTGGACATTGACGTCAAAGGTGCATATTT
>CAZHTC010000031.1:0-1108 GCA_964535575.1 uncultured Bifidobacteriaceae bacterium | reverse complement strand
GGCTAACAATAGCCTGAGTATTTTTATTAAAACTTCGTCGATTGATGTGTTGAAGCAACGTTTGATAGCCCGGGGCACCGAAAGTCCCGAATCGTTGGCTAAAAGAATTGACAAAGCCACTCAGGAATTGGAATATGCCCGATATTTCGACTACGTCATTACGAACGATCGTTTAGAGCTGGCTCAAAAAGTATTATTGGAAATTGTGGAAGATTTTATACTCCATTGATTCCTGATGATGTAAACGACCTCGGTGGCCAACTTCTTACAAAAGCCGGAAGAATGCGTAAGGTCATGCAATCGTTGTGATCCGGGCCATTTCAGAAAATACAATTTCTCGATTATCCTTTCTGGAAAAAATGATTCAACATGGACCGTTTCGGTGGTTGCCAATATGCAATTCATCGGATGATGGACTTGTCGCTGGGTAATGATGCAAACATCTTGCAAACGGCCGTTCATCTGGTCGAGCAGCGCTGATTTTTGCACGGGTACCATATGATCCACTACCCCAATCAACCAGAGCTGTTGGTATTGGTTTAAAAGCTCTGTACTCTCCATCAGATCTTTCACCAACATATCCGGATTACCTGGATACGGAAAATGATCCACTCCCAGGTATTGAACATTTCTGCCTTCCAACAAGGTTTTTAACAACTGCTCGCCACACCCCATGTCCAATATGGTGGTATCCTTTGGGTTTACGTAACGCAAAATGCATTCCAACCGGTGCTGATAATACCTTCTGTTTCGGAATATTGATGCCTGGTTTTGCCTATCGTTCATATTTTCCCCATTGTACTAACATACGTTAGCTTCATACAATTCATTGCGTGGTCTATTCCATGTTTTTTTCCAATGTCTCACAAAGTAAATTCCAATATGCTGTGTTGATAACACCTGTTTCGTACCTGGCCAAAACACGCTGGCGCCCCTTTTTTCCCATTTCCCTAAGTAGGGAACGATCTTTCAGCATCAACTGTTCCATTCCTCTCGCCAAGGCCATCGCATCACGGGGCTCAACCAGGTCACCGGTGACACCTTCTTCCACAGCATGGCGGCATCCTGCTACACGCGTAGTAACGACCGGCAATTCCATGGCCATAGC
>CAZHTC010000030.1:0-2014 GCA_964535575.1 uncultured Bifidobacteriaceae bacterium | reverse complement strand
CATTCTCATTACCGGTGGAACAGGTTCGCTGGGCAAAGAACTCACGAAAACCATTCTGAACAGATGGCCGGGAGTAAAACGACTGATTATCTATTCACGCGATGAACAGAAACAATACCAGATGGCACTGGAGTATCCTGAACACCAGTACAAATGCATACGTTATTTTATAGGTGATGTACGCGATCTGGAAAGGCTGAAAAGAGCTTTTACTCAGGTTGATTATGTTATCCATGCTGCTGCTATGAAACATGTTCATATTGCCGAATACAACCCTGATGAATGTGTAAAAACCAATGTGGGTGGAGCAGAAAATGTGATTAAAGCCGCATTGGAAACATCCGTGAGTAAGGTAGTAGCACTTTCTACCGACAAGGCTTGCGCCCCAGTGAACCTGTATGGTGCAACCAAGCTTACATCCGACAAATTATTTATAGCAGCTAATAACATAAAAGGAAATAAAGACATCAGGTTCTCAGTTGTTAGGTACGGCAATGTAATGGGGTCAAATGGCTCAGTGATTCCATTCTTCCTGAGTAAAAAAAGCGAAGGGGTATTACCCATTACTGACCCCAATATGACTCGTTTCAATATTTCACTGGCCGATGGGGTAGAAATGGTGCTTCACGCGCTTGATGAAGCATGGGGCGGTGAAGTATTTGTGCCTAAAATCCCTTCGTACCGCATACTTGATGTGGCCAAAGCCATCGGTCCCGAATGTGAACATCGCATATCAGGTATCAGGCCAGGTGAAAAAATTCATGAAGAAATGATTTCCAGTGCCGATTCTTTTACCACCTACGACCTGGGTAAATACTATGTAATTCTGCCACAAACACCCAACTGGGAGATGGACGAGTATCTTTCACACTTCAATGCAAAACCTGTTGAAGCAGGTTTTAATTACTCATCGGGTCAGAATACAGAGTGGGAAACAATCGAAAGTCTGCGCAAACTTATTAAAGAACACGTTGACCCAGAATTCAAAATAAACTAATATGCATTCAATACCTTACGGTAAGCAACATATTACAGCCGAAGACCTTGCTGCAGTAGCTGAAACCTTAACCGGTGAATTCTTAACCCAGGGACCGAAAATTGCTGAATTTGAGAAATCTTTTGCCGAGTACATCGGATGCAAATATGCTGTGGCAGTTTCAAATGGGACTGCTGCTCTTCATTTGTGTGCCATGGCCCTTGGTGTAAATGAAAAATCAAATGTGATTACCTCTCCTATCACTTTTGCAGCGTCTGCCAATTGTGTTAGATATTGCGGAGGGAATGTATTCTTTGCAGACATTGACCCTTTAACATATACACTCTATATAAAAAAAGTTGAAGAACTTATTCTATCTAAACCAAAAGGCTTCTTTCAGGGGATTATTCCTGTGGATTTTGCCGGATACGCTGTGAACCTTGAAGCATTTAAAAAACTAGCTGACCAACATGGCCTGTGGATTATAGAAGATGCATGCCATGCTCCGGGTGGCTATTTTACCGACACCAATGGAAACCGGCAAAATTGCGGCAACGGCACTTTTGCCGACTTAGCCATTTTTTCCTTTCATCCGGTAAAACACATTGCATGTGGTGAAGGAGGCATGATTACGACCAACGATGAACAATTGTACAAAAAACTCTTGTTGCTGCGCACGCACGGCATTACCAAAGACCCGGCTATGTTGCATGAAAATCATGGCGGATGGTATTATGAAATGCAAGAGCTTGGCTACAACTACCGCCTCACCGATTTTCAGGCCGCTTTGGGTAGTTCACAACTGAAAAGAGCCAATGATGGGCTACAACGAAGAAGAGATATTGCACAGAAGTATTTCAGCTTCTTTCAAGATAAAGTCTATATCAAAGGACAATCAGGCGTACAGGATGGCCATGCCTACCACCTTTACATCATAGAGGCTGAAAAAAGAAAAGAACTTTATGATTTTCTGCGTACCAAAAATATTTACTGCCAGGTACATTATATACCCGTGCATACCCTGCCCTACTATCAGCA
>CAZHTC010000029.1:0-2476 GCA_964535575.1 uncultured Bifidobacteriaceae bacterium | reverse complement strand
ATGTTGAGGTCGCTGATGCTGACAGTGCCATTACAGAGCACGGCGCACCGGTTCATCTCGTTCTGAAGCTGGCGGACGTTGCCCGGCCAGTCGTAGCCGCTGAGCGCCTTTATCACTGTGTTGTCAAAAGTCGGCGTTGCCCGCTTGAGCGTCTGGCTGTAGTAGGCGAGGTAGGCGGTAGCCAGAGGGATGATGTCCTGCGGGCGGTCGCGGAGGGGCGGCACGGTGATGGTCACGGTGCTGAGCCGGTAGTAGAGGTCTTCGCGCAGGCGCTTTTGCTTCACGCACTCCATCGGTGGCCTGTTGATCGCGGCGACGATGCGCACGTCGACAACTTCTTCCCCGATGCTGCCAACCCGGCGGACCTTTTTGTCCTGAATGAAGCGCAGCAGCTTGCTCTGGAGGCCCAGCGGCATCTCGGAGAGTTCGTCCAGAAAGACGGTGCTGCAATGGGCGTGCTTGAAGATGCCCACCCGGTCGATGCTGCCGGTGAATGAACCCTTGGCGGACCCGAACAACTCGCTCTCGATCAACTCGGCTGGCAGCCCGGCGCAATTGACGCAGACCATCTGCCTTGACCTGCGTGGACTGTTCGCATGGATCAGTTCGGCTACAACTTCTTTTCCTGCTCCGGTTTCACCTGCGATCAGTACTGGCACGTCCGACGGCCCAATTTTCTGCGTGAGAGTCACGATGGCTCTCATCGCCGGGCTTTCAAATATGCGCGGCGCTTCCAACGTTAAGCTACGATGGCGGACTCAGGCGTACCGGACAACGATAATCTCGCTGATCTCAAGGCCGACCGCTGCGTACGTCCAGTAGACGCTGACTGAATCGAGCAATCCGTTCGTTGAAAAGTTCACCGCCGAGTAGCTGTTGGAGTCGTTCTGCTGGGCGTACATCTCAAACTGTCGACCGAAGGTGTCGACCGCCGGAGGCACGCTTGGCGTGGACCTTCCGACGTTGTAGCCGGTGGCGGTTTTCTCGATGTCCACGACCCAGTAGCCTCGATTGGTGCCGCCAATGTAGTTGTTTACAGAAGTGGCTCCGCTCTGTGTCAGCACGCTGCCAATCTTGTAGCCCCACTTTCCGTTCGAGCCGCCTTGTGTGACACCTGATGGCGGCCCGGCGGTGTAGTTCCACGTGCCACCTGCCGATCCGACCCAAAAACCGACCCACTCGTCGCAGGAGCCTGATTTGAAAGTGTTCGTGGTGCCTTGGCAGACGCCGATGTAGTAAAACTCGTTGCTGAAGTTCCCGACAAACAGGCCAGAGTGGTTCACCCGGATGCCGATGCGCTTCCAGTCAGTGCCCCACGCCATCTTGCGCACGAATTCCTCGTTGTTCAGGCGCAGGGCGTTGTCGCCCACGAAAGTCTGTACGATGGATGCCATAAATCAGAGGTAGCGCACGACCGCAATGCTCCCAATCTCGGTTGATGGCCAGCAGCGCGTGACGATAATCGAGAGCGTGTCGAACAAGCCTGAGCCTGTATACGCTATGGTTTTTCCGGCGGCTCCCGTGGTGTTGGTTGGAGTGCCTCCAAGCTCCATGTTGGCCAAAAAGGCGGCTTCGGTGACATTGGTCTGCGCGTTGGCGATGGTGTCGCAGTAATAAATGTTGAACGTGTAATTAGGGGAACCTTTGATGATGTCAACGTAGCTGCCGCAGAAGTACTGGTTGCCAAAGCCTGCGTTTTCACCGGAGCCGGTGATGTATACAGTGACCGAGCTTTCAGAGGCGAAGGTGTAGCTCGACCCGGTTTTCCAAACGGCGTTGGGCCTGCCCTGCGCCATCGTGTAATAGCCCGGTGAACCCGCATTGTAGCTGTTCAACTGGCCGTTGGGCAACGCGTTGCTGCCGATGTTTCCGCCACCGATCCAGTCGGCCACGGTGCTGTTCAGAAAGCTTCCAGTGCCTTGCTGAATCCCAAGGTAGGTGCAATAGCCGTAGTTGCCCGCTGTCACGTAGGCAGAGCGGGCAGAATCGTTGACCGAGTAACGGATGCCGATGCGCAGTCTTGTCCAGTCGGTTCCGAAGGGCAGCGGGCGCAACAGTTCCTCCCGGCCCATCTGGAACCGGCGGCTGTTCACGAAGCGATCAAAAATCCACGCCATATCAGTAAATATAACCGTTGCCGGACCAGCCGGTGCCTGCGTTGAGGGTGACGTTGCTGACGACGGTTCCAACCGCGTACTGCTCGAAGTTGTCCACCGGCACGCCGCCGGAGGTTCCAAGCAGGTTGATGACCGTGGTGCCGAAGCTCGAACCGTAGATCGTTCCCGCGTCCGTGAATCCCGTTCCGAACGAGTCAAAGCCGGTAATCTGGACTCCCGGTGTGTACTGCTGAACAAAGTCGATGCCGCCACCTGCTACGCTGGGGTAGTTCGTGCCAGCGGTCGTATTGATCGTCGGGTTGAGGACGACTGCCCCGATGGCGTAAATCTCCAGCGGGAAGGCGTTGCTGCTCCAGAAA
>CAZHTC010000028.1:0-2522 GCA_964535575.1 uncultured Bifidobacteriaceae bacterium | reverse complement strand
GAAATTGAAAAAGTTTTTTGATCAGGTTGTCATGCAAAATCCGGATTCGGTATATACTGAAGCGGTACGCATGATTGATCGCACCAAAGAGGGTTCGGAAATGTTTAAATACCTGATTATTCATATAACCAATCGCTCTGAAACTTCGGAGATAATGGGAATGGATGCGGCCTTTGTGTACATGGTGAAAAAATATTACAAAACCGGAAAAGCCTTTTGGGTAGATACCGTTAACCTCTATCGCATTGTGGATGCAGCCGAAAAATTAGAACCAATTTTAATTGGTCGTATGGCACCTCCGCTTAATTGTGCTGATTCTTCATTAGCTGCTTTGGTTCCGCTTTATTCGGTTAAAGCAAAATATACAGTTGTGGTATTCTGGGATCCCGGATGTGGACATTGCCAGAAAGAAATGCCGAAACTGGTGGATGCCTATGATAAAATGCTGAAGGACGGACTGGATGTTAAGATTTATTCGGTTTGCTCTGCATCGAATGTGGAAGAATGGAAAAAGTATATCGTTGAGAAAAAACACCAGAAGTTTATCAATGTAGTGGATCACGATATTTCGAGACGTAAGTACAATATCAGCACCACCCCGGTATTCTTTATACTTGACGAGAATAAAAAAATTATTGCCAAGCGGTTGGTGAGCGAGCAGATTGAAGATTTTCTGAAACGTTACAGTTCTATGAAAAAAGGACAAACACTTACTGTGCAACTGCGTTCGGAAGAAGAGGAACATTAATCCGGAAATCACCATAAAAGAAAAAGGAGCTCAATGGCTCCTTTTTCTTTTATGCAGCAATCAGTAGTTTATGAATTCTGCAATTCAATATATTTTAAAAGCTCATTCCGGGTTTGTGCATCCTGAAATTTACCGCAATATTCGCTTGTTACGGTACTGCTGGTTTCGTCTTTAATTCCGCGTGACGATACACACAGGTGCCGGGCATCAATAATTACTGCCACATCTTCTGTTTTCAGAACTTCTTTCAGTTCATTAGCAATTTGCACACTCATTCGTTCCTGCACCTGAGGGCGTGCGGCATAATAGCGAACAATGCGGTTGAGTTTTGACAGGCCAATCACCTTCCCCGAGGAAATATAAGCCACATGCGCTTTCCCGATGATGGGAACAAAGTGGTGCTCGCAATTGCTATGAAAACTGATGTTTTTTTCAACCAGCATTTGTTTGTACTGGTATTTATTTTCAAACAACGAAGCTTTGGGTTTATGTGCTGGATTGAGTCCGCGGAAAATTTCTTTCACATACATTTTAGCCACACGATGCGGAGTTCCTTTCAGGCTGTCATCTGTCAGGTCGAGACCCAGAATGAGCATAATTTCTTTGAAGTGTTTTTCAATCAATTCAATTTTAAGGTCGTCATCCATCTCAAATGCATCTTCCCTGATGGGCGTATTAATTGATGTGGTAATATGGGTTTCGCCCATTTCCTCAAACATCATTTTTTCATTCTCCCGGGAATTCAACCGAGTTTCTTTCTGTTTCATATAAAGTTATTTTTAAATCAAGGTGTTCAGGCAATCGCTTACGCAACAATTTCCAAATCACCATTGAAATATTTTCAGCGGTAGGGTTCAGGTTTTTAAATTCATCACAATCCAGATTAAGGTTGCGGTGATCAAACCTTTCCTTTATTTCCTGTTTAATAATTTCACTAAGCCATTTCAAATCTATGAGGTAACCCGAAACCGGGTCTACTGTTCCGGTTACCTTTACATACAACGTATAATTATGGCCATGAAAGTTTTTGTTGTTACACAATCCGAAAAAATCCCGGTTCTTCTCTTCCGACCAATCGGATACATGAAGCCTGTGGGCTGCATTAAAATGTTCTTTCCGGGTTACTGAAACTTTCATACCTGTTGCGTGTAAACGGTTAAACGCACTTTTTGTTTAGTTAAAATGAGATTTACTTCCACAAAAAGAAGCAACCACTTACAAATATGAATTAAATACAGGTTAGAACCATACGCCATATTTTAACCCGCTCTTTTTAAGCCATTTTAAAGATGCTTTCCGCGCCAGGTTATCCACCTTTTCTAAATTCTGACTCTTTTATTGTTTTTATAATTCGCTGCTTATTATTATTTTAAGATATTTTGTTTAATTAAATTTATAAAAATATAAACAAAACTTGGTTATATTATTTATGCGTACTTATTTTGTTTAATAAATTGTTATAAAAATTAAACAAAAATGACAACAATAGAATTCTCGAAAGTAGTGACTAATGAAAGGAGTGCACTGCGCAACTATGCGTATCAACTTACCCGGGATTTGAATGATGCACATGATTTGGTTCAGGAAACAATGTTGAAAGCATTTACAAATAAGGACAAGTTTAAGGAGGGTACCAACCTGAAGGGATGGCTCTACACCATCATGAAGAACAGTTTCATTAATAATTACCGCAGGTTCATTAAACGTGCTTCTTTGATAAGTTCTTCCGAAAATGCCTATGAGATGGATTCTCTCTCTCCGGCTGCCTTTAATA
>CAZHTC010000027.1:0-4980 GCA_964535575.1 uncultured Bifidobacteriaceae bacterium | reverse complement strand
TTTGCCCTATTTTCGCCCTTGAAATTCTTGGTAATTATGTACAACGAACAATACAACAAAAAAGTAAGCGAGCTCCGCAAACTGGTGAGTTATGAGCAATTGGATATTGAAAAAATTGTTTCGCTGATGAAAGAAATCCGCGAAATAGTAAAATCCGTAGGCGACCCGCTGGTGGTAAAAACCATTCGCCTGGCTTATGAAAATATTGAAGCCAATAACGAACTTGCTATCGAGTACCTCGAAGACCAGGAAGACCTCAACAACCTCGAATATTTTGTTGACCTGCTCAAAGACGCTCAGAACAAATACAACCGTGACGAGATAGAGGATATTATGTATGCCCTCCTCGGCATTCCACGCCCCCAGGCCGAGGAAGGAGAATAAGCCGTCATGCTTCACAACCTCTCCGAAAACAACTCGCTCATCAATCAGTTTGTTGCGGAACTTCGCGATGTGAATTTGCAAAAAGACCGGTTTCGCTTTCGCAAAAACATTGAGCGTATAGGAGAAATTTGTGCCTATGAACTAAGCAAAACACTCATCTGGAAAAAAGAAATCATCACTACCCCCTTAGGTAAAAAAGAAATGCCTGTGCTTGCCGAACAGCCTGTGCTGGCAACTATTTTGCGTGCCGGCCTTCCCATGCACCATGGCATCACCAACTATTTCAGCGAGGCCGATAATTGTTTTATTTCGGCTTATCGCAAACACCACTCCGATGGCAGTTTTGAAATTGTGGTGGAGTATCTGGCATCTCCGGCATTAGACAACCGCATTGTGATTCTGGCCGACCCTATGCTGGCCTCGGGCCAATCGGTAGTACTAAGCTATCAGGCCATGTTACGCAATGGCACTCCTAAAGAACTGCATATTGTAAATCTGATAGCAAGCAGCGCGGGCGTAGCCTATGTGCAGCAGCACCTGCCTCAGGCCCACCTGTGGATTGCCGCCATTGACGATGAACTGAACCATCAGGGATATATTGTTCCCGGACTGGGCGATGCCGGAGACCTTTCATTCGGAGAAAAATTGTAACAACCATGCCTGCTTACCGGCATATTTTTTTCGACCTCGATCACACCCTTTGGGACTTTCACAAAAATTCGGAAGAAACGCTTCGTGAGTTGTATCACTCGTTTAAACTTTCAGCCCTTGGAGCAAAGAGTGCCATCGCGTTTATTGAAACCTATAAGGAAATTAATCATAAACTTTGGGACGACTACCACAAAGGCACCATCACCAAAGAACAGTTGCGCCACAGCCGTTTCAGAAATGCATTTACCGCCTGTGGCATTAATGGCGAACAGATAGCCGATGATTTTGGCAACGAATACCTGCGCATTTCTCCCACCAAACCACACCTGCTGCCCAATGCCCTGCAGGTACTCGAATACCTGAATGCCAAATATACCATGAGTATCATCACCAATGGTTTTGCCGAAGTGCAGTTTGTAAAACTGAAACACGCCCGTATCGACCATTTTTTTTCGCATGTTTTTATCAGTGAAATCATAGGGTATCAAAAACCGGATGTGCGCATATTTGAGCATGCCACAAACACCCTTGGAGTAAAACCATCGCAAACCCTAATGGTGGGCGATAATTTTGCTACCGATATTGTGGGGGCCATTCATGCCGGCATTGATCATATTTATTTTAATCCCGAACAAACTCCGCACAACCTTTCGGTACAAAAAGAAATTTTTGACCTGCACCAATTAATGTCGTTGTTATGAAAGCAATTTCGCTCTTCTTGTTTTTTTTCGCTCCCGTGTTGCTTTTGGCTCAAACCCCTGAAGAACGAACGGTAGACTTTATTACGCAGCTTAAGCAAAACAAAAGCGATACGGTATATGTGATTAATTTCTGGGCTACCTGGTGCAAACCCTGTATTGAGGAGCTGCCGGCTTTTCAACGGCTCGATTCGCTTTATAAAAACAAAAAGGTAAAAGTGATTTTGTTTAGTCTTGATTCCAAAAAGCAGGTGAACGACAAACTGATTCCCTTTCTGAAAAAAAAGCAAATCAACTGTACGGTGTACATTACCGATGTGGTGGAGTTTAATAAACGCATTGACGAGATTTCTTCCGATTGGTCGGGGGCCATACCGGCAACACTCATTTGCGGAAAAACAAAAGAAGGCAGGCTTTTCTTCGAAAAACCGCTTACCTTCGAAGAACTCGAAAAAATGATTCAACCGTTAATTGTAAAGCCATGAAACATGTTTTGCTTTTTTTAATGCTGTTTGTTCCCGTATGGATGGTGAGCGCACAACAGGATGCCGGATACAAACCCGGAGACACGGCCAAAGATTTCAGCCTGAAAAACGTGGACGGCAAAATGGTTTCGCTGGCTCAGTATAAAAATGCCAAAGGGTTTATAGTGGTGTTTACCTGCAACCATTGCCCCTTTGCCAAAGCGTATGAAGAACGCATTATAAACCTCGATAAAAAGTATGCTCCATTGGGATATCCGGTGATTGCCATTAACCCCAATGACCCGAAAGCCGAACCCGAAGACTCGTATGAAAACATGGTGGCACGGGCCAAAGAAAAAAACTATCCCTTCCCTTATCTGTTTGACGAAACTCAGGAAATAGCCAAAACCTACGGAGCCAAACGCACTCCGCATATTTACATTTTGAATAAAGACGATAAAGGCGCACTAAAGGTAATGTATGTAGGAGCCATTGACGATAATTTTGACGATGCCACAGCAGTAAAGGCAAAGTATGCCGAAGATGCGCTGGAAGCGTTGCTGAAAGGTGCTCAACCCACCCTTGCCACCACCAAAGCCATTGGGTGCGGGATTAAATGGAAAAAATAAATCCGGCAGGAATCTTTGTTATCTCCCGGTGGTTTTATGAAGTTGACTTGGTTTGTTACACCATGGCCTTGTCCACTTTAAATCCGTGGCATTTCCATATATCCAGTTTCCCGTCAGGTTGAGCTTCGCACAGAATATTAAACACCCACACCTGTTTGTTTAACGAAACACTGTGCACCGATACCGAAAAGCCATCGAGGTGGCCATTGTGTATGGCGCAAAAAGATCCCCGGCAGCGGCCCTCGAGGGTTTGAATAAACAACTGCCCGTATTTTTGCTGCAGCTTGCTGCAATAGTTGATATACTCGTAAATAAACCGGTCTTTGCGGCCAAGCAACATCGCGAATTCTCCGGCATCGCTTAGCAAAAACTCCAGCGCCCGCTCATCGCGGTTTTGAAATGCCAGCATCAATTGCTCTTTTTGGTTAAACTCCAGCACAGGCAAAAGCATTGCCGGCAGGGGTGCTGTCTGTTTCTCCGCAACGGGAAACAGGGTTGTTTGTACTAACTCCTTCTCCATATCCCAAATGTGAGCAATAAAAGGCATAACCCGCGCGGCCGTTTTTAAAAAAAGGCCAACTGTTTGGCTTATTGGGGGTAAAGTATTCCACCCGGACCACGGTATGACAAGTCAGATATAAACGTCACTCTGAACCCGCCTTATGCGGGTGAAGAGCCGGTCTGTTTTTAGTACAATGCTGCACCCAAGCTCTCTTTTTCAAGTATGCATTTCCTTCTTTTCCATGTTCTTTTGGCTTGACCCAACCGCGAAGCGCTCAGTGATGCCAAAATAAAAAATTGCTTTATCGCTAAAAGAACGAAAAGGTCAAGACTGCTGAGGCGTAGTTGGCGGCTGTAAGGCCTTTGCTGTCCCTGCCAAAGAATGAACTCCATCCGCTGTGCGGATGTTCAGACAGCATTCTTCTGCCACAAGCCATTGACTAAGCAAAAACCAACACCCGCTCAACTCCCACTCAAAGGTCGGCCCTGATCAGTCCTCCTTGTGCTACCGTCACTCTAAACCCGCCTCATGCGGGAAAAATGCCCGGGGCTAAGAATGACGCGAATCAGTTCCCCTTGCAGCGCAGGCTTCGCTTGTCACACCGAGTTCACCGAGGTGGAAGGGGGCAGGGGGATGATATAAACGTCACTCTGAGCCCGCTTTGGCGGGAGCTTGTCCCGCTCATGCGGGAGAAGAGTCTGCCTGTGGTTTGCATACACCTCCAAGTTAGCAGATTCTTCGTCCCTGCAGGACTCAGAATGACGGGCAGGGGGATGAACTTTAAACTTCTTTTGCAAACCCCAAAACTTTTTCTACCTTGCCTTTGCAAAATACTAAACCATGACCTCCCGCTTTTCCCTGATTCAATTATCCTATACCATTACCAGCAGTAAGGAACAAAACCTTCGTATATCTCTCCAAATTGGGCGGATAAGCGAAGGTTTATATCGTATATAAACGAGTTAGCGGTTATTTTAAAACGACACTCGAATGAACTTTCAACTTAATAAAAACTTGGGCAATTGGCTGACACAACTGAATGGAAAGACCGTTGACAAAATATTTCAAGTTGACTTTAATAAAGACAGAAACGATGACATTTATTTACCTTGGCTTTTCTTTATAACATTCTCGGACTTTGAAAAATTTTTAGAAATTGAAGGGGATATTGACGGAGACCACATAAGAATCAACCTTTACAACAATTCAGAACTTGACAACAAACTAAAAGAAAACAATCTACATGACGAACCAGACTGTTGGCGTGTTTATGACACCGAACAAAACGAAGCTGTCGGTCGACTTTTAGGGGAGAAAATTAAATTTATTGAGTATGGTATTGACAAAGATGAATTCGAAATTAATGGAACAAAAATTAAAGGACAAAAAGACGTTTTTAATTTCATAAGGTTCAATTGTGAATCACTCAGTTTAACAATTTTTGAAGGTTCAGCGACAGGCTTGGGAGTATCAGACAGCAAAAACGTAAAACTGAACTTTGAAGAAACATTTGAAAAGTATGACACGAAATAAAAAAACAACCGCTAACATCGGTTTGGCACTATGGCGGCTGAAGTGCTTCTATGAAATATTTGTACAAGGTTCAACAGCAGTAATTCTATTGAACTTTTGTGCTAAAAATCCGCCACATC
>CAZHTC010000026.1:0-8977 GCA_964535575.1 uncultured Bifidobacteriaceae bacterium | reverse complement strand
CATTCTCATTACCGGTGGAACAGGTTCGCTGGGCAAAGAACTCACGAAAACCATTTTAAAAAGATGGCCCGGAGTAAAACGATTGATTATCTATTCACGTGATGAACAGAAACAATTTCAGATGGCACAAGAGTACCCTGAACATCAGTACAAATGCATTCGTTACTTTATTGGCGATGTGCGCGATCTGGAAAGACTGAAAAGAGCCTTCACTCAAGTGGATTACGTTATTCATGCGGCAGCCATGAAACATGTGCATATTGCCGAATACAACCCCGATGAATGTGTAAAGACCAATGTGGGCGGGGCTGAAAACGTGATCAAAGCGGCTCTTGAAAGCTCTGTTACCAAGGTAGTGGCTTTATCTACAGACAAAGCTTGCGCTCCTGTTAACCTGTATGGAGCTACCAAACTTACGTCAGACAAATTGTTTATTGCTGCCAACAACATTAAAGGATACAAAGACATTACATTCTCTGTAGTTCGCTATGGTAACGTAATGGGATCAAACGGTTCTGTTATACCTTTCTTCCTGAATAAAAGAAATGAAGGAGTACTACCCATTACCGACCCGCAAATGACGCGATTCAATATTTCGCTGGCAGATGGTGTGGAAATGGTGTTGCACGCTCTCGATGAAGCCTGGGGAGGTGAAGTGTTTGTGCCCAAGATACCATCCTACCGCATATTGGATGTTGCCAAAGCCATTGGCCCTGAATGTGAACTCCGGGTTTCAGGTATCAGACCTGGTGAAAAAATTCACGAAGAAATGATTTCAAGTGCCGACTCCTATACCACTTACGACCTAGGTAAATACTATGTGATTTTACCTCAAACTCCCAACTGGGACCTAGATGAATACATTAGGCATTTCAACGCTACTCCGGTTACGCCTGGCTTTAACTATTCTTCAGGTGAAAACACGGAATGGGTGGGTGTGGAAGAGTTAAGGCAACTGATTAAAGAGCATGTGGATAGTGGATTTACTTTTTAGCCATTAGCTTTTAGACTTTAGCGAACAGCAATTAGCCTTTA
This sequence comes from uncultured Bifidobacteriaceae bacterium, assembly GCA_964535575.1. GTDB lineage: Bacteria > Bacteroidota > Bacteroidia > UKL13-3 > UKL13-3 > JAGPCK01. The sequence continues at coordinate 7,942 of CAZHTC010000026.1, read as the reverse complement.
GCCATTAGCATATAGTGATTTGCCTTTTGCTTATTGCTTTTATAAATTACTATGAGAAACTTTAGGAACTGGGATATTTGGATTAAATCTCGAATGCTTGTGAAACAAGTGTATGTGATTTCTCAAAAATTACCTGACTCTGAAAAATTTGGCCTTATTAATCAAATGAGGAGAGCAGCTGTTTCAATACCGGCAAATATTGCTGAAGGTGCATCTCGTAAAAGCGAAAAGGATCTTAGTCGTTTTCTTCAAATTGCCATAGGATCTGGATTTGAACTTGAAACCTTGATGACTTTATGTGTTGATCTATCCTACCTTACTAATGATGATACAGCTAATTTCCTATCAGAGTTGGATGAGTTGCTAAAAATGCTCAATAGCTTTATAACAAAATTAAAATAACGGGAAACAATATTTAGCTCTTAGACTTTAGCGAACAGCAATTAGCCTTTAGCCATTAGCTCTTAGACTTTACGATTTGCCAAAAGCCAACTGCTAACTGCCAATAGCTAAAAGCTAAAAGCCAATTCCCAAAACAAAAAAATATGATACCATACGGAAAACAATACATTAGCCCTGAGGACTTAAAAGTAGTTACCGAAACCTTACAATCTGATTTCCTTACACAGGGACCAAAAATTGCTGAATTTGAAAAAGCTTTTGCTGACTATATCGGATGCAAATATGCTGTAGCTGTTTCAAACGGAACTGCAGCTCTTCATTTATGTGCAATGGCTCTTGATGTAAATGAAAAATCAAATGTGATTACCTCTCCCATCACTTTTGCAGCTTCAGCCAATTGTGTTAGATACTGCGGAGGGAATGTATTCTTTGCAGATATTGACCCCACAACATATACGCTCGATATCAAAAAAGTCGAAGAACTTATTTTATCTAAACCAAAAGGCTTCTTTCAAGGCATTATTCCTGTAGACTTTGCCGGATTTGGGGTAAACCTTGAAGAATATAGAAAACTGGCTGACCAACACGGCCTGTGGATTATAGAAGATGCTTGCCATGCACCGGGCGGATATTTCAAAGACTCGCATCAGGCAAAACAAAATTGCGGCAACAGTAACTTTGCTGATATGGCCATATTTTCCTTCCACCCTGTTAAACATATTGCTTGTGGTGAAGGAGGCATGATTACTACCAACGATGAACAACTGTACAAAAAGCTCTTATTGCTGCGCACGCACGGCATTACCAAAGACCCGGCTATGTTGAGAGAAAACCATGGCGGATGGTATTATGAAATGCAAGAACTTGGCTACAACTACCGCCTCACTGATTTTCAGGCAGCATTAGGTAGTTCGCAGTTGAAAAGAGCCAATGAAGGACTGCAACGCAGAAGAGACATTGCACAGAAATATTTCAACTTTTTTCAAAATAAAGACTATATCAAAGGACAATCAGGCGTGCATGAAGGTCATGCCTATCACCTTTACATTATAGAAGTTGACAGAAGAAAAGAACTTTACGATTTCCTACGCACCAAAGATATTTACTGCCAGGTACATTATATACCCGTGCATACCCTGCCCTACTATCAGCAGCTTGGGCATAATAAAGGCGATTACCCGCAGGCAGAAATATACTACAGTCGTTGCCTGAGCTTACCTATGTATCCAACGCTCACAGCAGATGAGCAACAGTATGTGATGGAGAATATTGATGCCTTCTATAAAGGCTAATGTTTATTTCAGGGCTGATGGTAACAGCCAGATTGGTCTTGGACACGTTGTTCGATGCCTTGCCATTGCTGAAATGATACATAACCATTACCCTTGTTACTTTCTGATGAAAGAACCGGGAGAACAAGTAAAAAAATTGATAAGCCCCTTCGCTAAAGTAATTGAGTTGCCTGGCACGGTGTCGCTTAACGAAGAAACAGCCGTGTTAGATCAATACGTTACACCTTCCGACATTCTGGTAACAGATAACTATGCACTTGACAGTCATTACCAGGCTGAGGCGAAAAAAAAAGTAAAAAAAATGGTGGCCGTTGACGATGAAGCTCGCTTACACTTTTATGCCGACATCGTTATCAATCATGCCTCGCCAGCCATGGCTGCTCGTTACAACAAAGAAGCTTACACACAGGTTATGGCCGGTCCACAGTATCTCATTGCCAGAGAAGCTTTCAGAAAAGCGGCCACCAACCAAAGAACGATAAAAGAAATTAACTCCCTTTTTATCTGCATGGGTGGAGCAGATCCATTTAATATCACCTGCAAAGTGCTTGACGCTGCAAAAAATTCTTCGTTCAAACACATCGTAGTGGTAACTGGCAGCGCATACCAACATGCTGAATTTTTACGCACACGTTGTGAATCAGACCGCGTGGAATGGAAAACAAACCTCACCGCTGATGAAATGATCAATGAGATAAAAAAATGTGAAGTCGCGGTAAGTACTGCTAGTTCTATCTCACTTGAAATATGCTGTGTAAAAGCAGGCCTGCTTACCGGTACGGTGGCCGAAAATCAAGAAAACATACATCAGTGCTTAGTTGATAACGGTTGCGCTCTTAGTGTAGGTGATTTTAGAACTGCCACTGAAGCAGATATTGCCGGTTCACTCATGCGCCTTAGAGAAATTGAAATCGTAAACAAGCAAATGTTTAATCAACAGAAATTGATTGATGGAAAATCCGGAACCAGAATACTTGAGATATTCCACAACCTTGCAAACACATAACACTACATACGGCATATTGGCCAGTGGCGGATTAGGAGCCACTTGTCTGGGAATAATTCAGCAAATGAGCCAGGTGGGTTTTGTAATGACCGACAAAGGATCTGATGGCATCATTGCATTTTGCCAGGAAAAAAACATCCCGTTGTTTGTTGGCAATCCGCGCAAAGGAAAGGCAACCGCATTCATGGCAAACAAACCCATTGATGTAATCCTCTCCATCAATTACCTCTTTATTGTGGAGCACGATATCATCAACCATCCTTCACTATATGCCATTAATTTTCATGGCTCCCTGCTGCCACGCTACCGCGGACGTACACCACATGTGTGGGCCATTATCAACAACGAAAAGGAAACCGGCATCACAGCACACCTTATCACTGAAGGATGCGATGAAGGCGACATTGTATATCAGGAAAAACTGGCCATAGAGCCCGCATTTACCGGAGCACAAATACTTTCTTTATTCAACCAGAGCTACCCCCACATCATCCGCAAGGTGATGGAGATGATTGAAAATAATACCATCAAACCTGTACCGCAGGATCACAGCAAAGCTACGTGGTTTGGTAAACGCACCCCCGAAGACGGACGCATTAACTGGAGTTGGCAAAAGGAACGCATTTATAACTGGGTAAGAGCTCAGGCCAAACCTTATCCCGGTGCATTTACTTTTCGCGAGAATGATAAAATCATTATCCATCAGATTTCCTTTAGTGATTATGGTTTTCATGCCGATATGCCAGATGGAATGATACTTACAACAGATACGCAACCCATTATAAAAACCCCAAATGGTGCCATAGCCATTACCGACATGGTACTGCATACTGGAGTTGTGTTAAAACAAGGAGATATACTCACATGAAAGATATTCAAATAGGCAAAGCCACAATTGGCAAATCACACAAACCATTTGTGATTGCCGAAATGAGTGGAAATCACAACCAGTCACTTGATAAGGCATTGTCCATTATTGATGCAGCCGCAGCAACCGGTGCACATGCCATCAAGTTGCAAACCTACACTGCAGATACACTCACTATCAATGTATCACATGGTGAATTTCATATCACTGACAAGACATCGCTCTGGAAAAACCGCAACCTTTACGACCTGTATCAGGAGGCTCACACCCCATGGGAATGGCATAAGGCCTTGTTCGATCGGGCGAATGAAAAAGGAATCATTTGTTTCAGCACACCATTTGATGAAACAGCCGTTGATTTCCTTGAAACATTGAATGTACCTGCATACAAAATAGCTTCATTTGAAAATAACCATCTGCCATTGCTTAAAAAAGTAGCACAAACAGGTAAGCCGGTGATAATGTCTACCGGTATTTCAGATATCGGAAATCTTGACGATGCGGTAAGAACCTTGCGCAGTAATGGATGTAAAGACCTCGTGTTATTAAAATGCACCAGCACTTATCCTGCTACACCAGAGAACACCAATATCCTTACCATTCCACACATGGAAAAACTTTTCGGTTGCCATGTTGGTATCTCCGACCATACTTTAGGTACCGGAGTTTCTGTAGCGGCTGTAGCTTTGGGAGCACGTGTAATTGAAAAGCATTTTACGGTAAGCCGAGCTGAAGGAGGTGTTGATTCTGCATTTTCAATGGAACCACATGAATTCAAATCTTTGGTGGAAGAAAGTGAAAGAGCATTTCTTGCTATGGGCCATGTACAATACGGCATTCAGGAAGAAGAGAAAAAAAGTCTGACGTTCAAACGCTCTATTTACATTGTGCAAGACATGAAAGCCGGTGAAATCTTTACACCTGAAAATGTACGAATTATTCGACCCGGACTGGGCATTGCACCAAAATACATAGACATGGTGATAGGGAAAAAGGTAACCCGTGATGTACAACGCGGTACAGCATTAACATTTGAATTACTTGGATAATATGAACAAATGTCTCGCCATCATCACCGCTCGCGGTGGAAGCAAAAGAATACCAAGGAAAAATATTAAGAATTTCCTTGGCAAGCCCATCATTCAATACTCCATTGAAGCCGCCCTACAAGCGGGTTGTTTCTCAGAGGTAATGGTATCAACTGACGATCAAGAAATTGCCGACATCGCCCTTGCACTTGGTGCGAAAGTACCATTCATCAGATCGGCTGAAACATCCAACGACTTTGCAACAACAGCTGATGTGATTACCGAAGTACTAAATGAATACAACTACAGAGGTGAAACTTTTGACTACTGCTGCTGTATTTACCCTACGGCCCCCTTTGTAACTGCTCAGAAACTGAAAGACGCTTTTGATAAGCTCCACACCAGCGGTGCCGAATCGGTTGTTCCTGTTGTGCGCTTTGGGTTCCCCATTCTACGGTCGTTTAAGATTGAAGACGGTCTTATCAAGATGAATTGGCCTGAGCACATGAACACCCGCTCGCAGGATTTACCACCCTCATTCCATGATTGCGGACAATTTTACTTCTTACGTGTGGTTCCGTTTATGAAAAATAAAAAGTTGTTTACAAACTTTACCCTACCAATGGAAATGCCTGAATCGGAAGTACAGGATATTGACAATGAAGAAGACTGGAAAGTAGCTGAAATTAAATACAAATTACAATATGACTAAACTAAAACTAATTAAAAAAATTAGGGATATCTACCAAGCAAACCAAAACATGATGGAATTTCTGAGAGGATCAAATGATTCAAGAAACGACATCGAAAGCATCATGATTAGCTATGATTTTCAGGCTGGTAGTTACATTAAAGCAGCAACAAAAAACCATGAATACATAGACTCATACACAGATTGTATTAACAAAGAATTAAAAAAACTTGGGACTTTTAAAAGTATCATGGAAGTTGGAGTGGGTGAAGCCACTATTATGAGCCCATTAATGCAAAAAAATGACCCGAACAATACTCTCAAGAAATTCGGATTCGATATTTCTTGGTCGAGAGTTAGATATGCAAAAGAATACTCTAACTCATTCCAACAAAAGATAAATTTTTTCACTGCAAATCTTTTTGAAATTCCACTGCCCGATAATAGTATTGACATCTTATACACATCACATTCTCTAGAACCGAACGGAGGTGCAGAAAAAGAAGCACTTAAAGAATTGTATCGAGTTGCTGGCAAATATGTTGTTTTACTTGAGCCGGATTTCGAAAATGGAAGTGAAGAGGCAAAAGCTAGAATGATAAAACACGGCTATGTTACAAATTTAAAGCAGCATGCTGAAGAGTTAGGTTACGAAATTGTAATACACAGACCATTCGATATTTGCATTAATCCTCTTAATCCTACAGGATTAACAATTATCAAGAAAAATGAAAATCAAATAAAGGACGTACAATATGTTTGCCCAATTACCAAAGGTGCATTGAATAAAATTAGAGGCAATTGGTATAGCAAAGAAACGGGTCTGCTTTATCCAGAAATTGATGAAATACCTTGTCTGTTAGAACAAAATGCTATCCTAGCAACTCACTATCTTAACTTTTAAAAAGAATGAGTATTGCATATTGCAAAAAATGTTTGAATGTAAACACTCGACCAAACATTAAATTTACAGATGATGGAATATGTCCTCCTTGTAGGTTTTACGAATCGAAAGAAAGACCGACCCCAGAAATCATAGAAGAAAAATTATCTGAAATAAAAGCTTTTGCAAAAAAACATAACAAATCAGGCTATGACTGCATTATAGGTGTAAGTGGAGGAAAAGACAGTACAAGACAGGCGTTATATGTAAAAGAAAAATTTGGACTTAAGCCACTTTTGGTGTCTATGAATTACCCACCGGAACAAATTTCTTCGAATGGCGTAAATAACCTGAGTAACCTCATTAGCATGGGCTTTGATTGCATCAACATTAGTTGTTCTCCTCAAACATGGAAAAAAGCCATGCGACAAGCATTCATAAAATATGGAAACTGGGCAAAAGCCACAGAGTATGCTTTATTTGCTAGTGTGCCACGCGTAGCTGTTGCATACCAAATTCCATTAATATGGTGGGGGGAAAATGCTGCTGCAGTTTTAGGCGAAATGGGAGTACTAGGCAAAGATTTAAGCGATGGCAACCGTTTAAAATATAGCAACACTTTGCAGGGTGGAAATTTCAATTGGTTGTTAGATATTGGCATAGAAAAAAAACAGATTCTTCAATATATATACCCCTCTGACGAGGAAATGGATAAGGCTCAAATACGAATTGTATTCCTGGATTTTTTTATGAAAGAGTTTTCTCTTACAACGAATGGGAATTTCTCATTGTTAAGAGGATTACACACTAAAAAACCTAATCCGCTTATCAATCCTGACCTTACAGGAACATCGATGGTAGATGAAGATTTTATAAACATCAATATGATGTTGAGGTATTTGAAATTCGGATTTGGCAGAACCTCAGATTTAATGAACGAAGAAATACGCTATGGTAGAATATCCAGAGAAGAAGCCATAGAAATAGTAACCAAATACGATGGAAATTTTGATATCGAAATCCTAAAAAGATTCTGCAAGTACATTGAAATAAGCATTTCCGAATTTTGGGAAATTGCAGATACTTATGTCAACAAAGAGCTTTTTGAACGAATAGCTGAAGGAATGTATAAACCAAAGTTTAAAGTAGGAGTTGGTTTATGAGTCATTCACCAACAATAGTGATAATCGATTATGGCGTAGGAAATACGTATTCTGTAATCAATGCCATACTTCGCTTGGGCTATACTAAAGTGAAAGTATCAGATAAAGAAGATGATATTAAATCAGCAAATGCTTTACTACTACCGGGTGTAGGTGCTTTTGACGAAGCAGTAAGAAATCTAAAAAGACATCACCTTCCTGAAGTATTGAATGAAACTGTCCTGATAAAAAAGAAACCCATTCTGGGCATTTGTGTAGGTATGCAATTGTTAGCCGAAGGATCGGAAGAAAACGGTTGGAACGAAGGACTTAACTGGATTCCCGGTAAAGTAAAAAAATTAGAATTACCCCCCTCCTATGCCGTGCCGCAAGTTGGTTGGAACAACATCTCATTCAGCAAACGCGATCCTCTGTTTAGCCGAACGGCTGAAAGCCCAAATTTCTATTTTGACCACAGCTACCATTTTGAAACAACACCTGAACACCGTTTAGCGTGGTGCGACTATGGAATTGAAGTAACTGCAGCCGTACAAAAAGAAAATATTTTTGGTGTGCAGTTTCATCCTGAAAAAAGTCAAACAAACGGATTAAAGTTATTCAGAGGATTTT
>CAZHTC010000025.1:1795-9084 GCA_964535575.1 uncultured Bifidobacteriaceae bacterium | reverse complement strand
ACATTGGTACGCATCAGGGTAGAGAGCGCATTTACGCAACTTACCCCTACACCATGCAAACCACCTGAAACTTTGTAAGTGTCTTTATCAAATTTGCCACCGGCATGCAGCACGGTCATTACCACCTCAAGAGCTGATTTCCCTTCTTTGGCGTGCATTCCGGTAGGAATACCCCGTCCATCGTCAATAACGGTAATGGCGTTGTTTTTATGAATGATTACGTCAATGTTTTTACAGTATCCGGCAAGGGCCTCGTCAATCGAGTTGTCTACTACCTCGTAAACCAGGTGATGTAATCCGCGAAAACCTACATCGCCAATATACATGGCGGGGCGTTTTCTCACGGCCTCCAAACCTTCCAGAACCTGAATATTTTCTGCTGAATAATTACTCTTATCTCCTGCGATTTCTGTGCTCATTTTTTAGTATTTGATTAGCGTGGTAAAGATAGGTTAAAAACATGGCCTTAACCCTTGTTTTTACAGGTGTTTTCACTCTGTTTTTATCCACATGTACTTAGTCTGTTGTGGGTATGTTTTCAGGATTTCGCAGGCTGGCCAGCAATTTATCAAACCATTGCGGATATTCAATTTCAAAACGCATGAATTCGTGCGTGTAGGGATGCTCAAAACCAAGTGTTTTGGCAATAAGCGCATGACCCGGTAAATCCTGATAAGGTTCATTGCTCCATTCGGGGCTGTCATACCTGAAATCGTTTAACAATGGATGACCCAGGTGACTCATGTGCAGTCGTATCTGGTGAGTGCGTCCTGTTTCGAGAATGCACTGAACCAGCGAGGCATTTTTAAACTTCTCCAATACCTGGTAATTGGTAATGGTGATTTTTCCTTTGCGTATATCATCGGGGTACACCTGATAGCGGTAATGGGCCTCACTGTCGCGTCCGGTAAAGTTTTTAATTCTTCCGCTATCGTTTGGTAAGTGGCCATGAAGCAACGCATGATAAACCCGCTCGGGTAGTTTTTGTTTAAATTGTTTGGTGAGTGATTTATGTGCTTTTCCCAGTTTGGCTACAACAACCAAACCTGCTGTTCCTTTGTCAATGCGGTGCACAATGCCATTGGGGATTTCTATCTTCTGGTGGTTTATTTCAAAATGATGTTTGAGCCCATGCAAAAGAGAATGGTGATGATTTCCTAACCCGGGATGCATGACTAAACCGGCAGGCTTGTTTACCACAATTAAAGCGGCATCTTCATATACAATATCGAGGTTCATAGGCACCGATTCGATGCTGGCCTTCATGGTGTATGGACTATACAGCACAATTTCGTCTCCGGGCTGGGCAATATAGTCAATGGCCACCTGTTCACCGTTTACGGTTATTTTGCCCCGGTTAAAATAAAAATCGAATCGTTGGGTGTTAAACTTATGTATTCGGGTACACAAAAACTGTTCAAGCGGAGCCTGAGATGGATTTTTGCCAATGCGTAATCGATAATGTTCGTGTATGGGTTCAAGTAACTCCATGGCGTTTCCAAAGGTAAATATTAGCTCGACAGCAGGTGTTCAGTTCAGCCGCAAAAGTTGATTGATTGCAGCCACAAAGTTAAGCAAATAGCGGAGCTTTTAGTATAGTTTCGCTTACTTTGATTTCACCGGTGGTTATTTTGTTGTAGTTTTTGAGTTCATCGCGCAGATAATGACGCAAAGGTGACAATGTCTCCTCGTTAAAAATGCCACTGGCTTCTATTACTTTTTGTGCTACGTTGTATTGCGGCAGCATTTTGCCGTCATCAATTTTAATGCATACACCTGCTTTTTCCTGCAAAAAGGAGAGACAATAAATTCCTTCGGCTCCGGTTTTGCCCACCACCCGATTGCCACAGTGTTGCATTAAATCGGTGCAGTAGCGCTGCGAGCCTGCAACCATAAACGGATAGCTGCTGATGGCCTTAATCACCGTTTGGCATGCTTTCGCTCTTTTCTCGCCAAAACGCGTGGCCGATGCCAGATTTTTATAAGCCAGCGCCTGATTGTAAACCGGAATGGAGAAAATAGGAGCCGAGCATCCGTCAACGGCTATGCTCATCATTTCTGCCGGATATTCATACATTTCTTCGGCTACCTGCATAATGGCTTGCTGAAGCGGATGCTGAGGGTTATTGTAATCCTCCAGATCGGCTTTCATAAATTTGGCCATAGCTAAGAAACCCGAATGTTTGCCTGAGCAGTTATTGTGAATATGTTCGGGATTTTTATCGGCTTTGTACAGCGATTGAATGTCTTTTTTCAGTGTAGGCAATTGAGGCCCGCAGCGCAGGTAGCTTTTATCCAGACCAATTTTTTTAAGAATGGATTCGGCCACGCGCACATGCTCTGCTTCGCCATTATGTGAGCCGCACATCAAGGCAATTTCTTCCAGCGTAAAGCCAAAATGGTCGGCAGCTCCCGACTCGATTAGAGGAATGACCTGAAAAAATTTGAGAGCCGAACGAGGGTAGCAGATTTGCTGAATATCACCTTCGGAATAGGTAACTTTTCCACGTTCGTTTACCACACAAATCACCCCACGGTGAAAACTCTCTAATTCGCCTCCGCGAAAAACTTCAACCAGTATCGGATTTGCCTGCATGTATATGTTTATAATTAAGCGGTGGCAAAATTGAGTTTTTGAGGCGAAAAAGCAAGTGAATTAAATGCACAGCACTCGGGATTATAGCTCAAAACTTATGGTTTTTATAAAAAATAAAAGTAGCTTGCAGAAAATACATGTTATGGAAAGATCAAACTGTATTAAAGTCCCATTTTTTTTGCTATGTTTCTCCCTGCTGTCAATTCAATTTTCAGATGCACAGGATTTAATTATGCTCAGACAAAAGTCAGATGCCGTAAAAGTGCTGGTTGCAGAAGTAAAGGTGGACGAAATTAAATATAAACTTTGGTCACTAAATCAGACTGATCCGGTGATTGTAACTGAAAAAGAAAAAATCAGTAAGATAATATTTGAAAGCGAAAAGGTGTTAAACTTCTGTATGGGAGATGTGGATAGTCCCGGAAATTATGCAGGGCAGCGAAAACATTTACTTAAGGTTGATATCTTTTCTCCAACTTTAGGCGTATCTTCATTCGCCTATGAAAAAAGCATCAGGCCTGGAAGAAGTTATGAAATAGGTCTTGGAATTGTAGGCTTAGGTGTAAACCCCTGTTTGTTTTGTAAAACTAGCTTTGACCCTAATTTGTTTGGTTTTTTTTTACGTGTCGCGTACAAGTTTATTCATTATCCTCTTAACTTTACCAAAACATCTCAACTTTATACTAAAGGTAAATTACCCCACTTACTCTCCGGCACATATTTAAGACCCGAAGTGGTTTTAGCGAACTACAGGTATAATGACATTGCCGACCGGTATTCTTCTGCCACTTTTCGCAATACGGGCGTAGCAATCATGTTAAATATGGGTAACCAATTTATTATCCGAAATCGCTTTGCTATTGATTTTTTTGGTGGGTTAGGGGTTGGAAGAATGAGTACTACTCAAATATCAAAGAATTTTTATTATAGGGATTATCAGTATTTAATAACCGATTTCGGATTTGGACGACCTGACAAATCGAAAATAGGTATTAGTATTCAAATGGGATTTAAAGCAGGAGTGTTGATTGGTAAAACAAAGTTGTAGTAAGCGGGGTGCTTAACCTAACAATCGCATTTCACCTTTTCCTTCACGAATTAACAAGGCTTCTTCTCCGGTACAATCAATAACGGTGGATGGAATTACACCACCTGCACCTCCATCAATTACAGCGGCCACTACGTTTTCAAATTTATTATGAATTTCTTCCGGGTCGGTGAGGTAATCTTCCTGAGATTCGCTGCTATGTATGGAAGTTGAAACCAGCGGATGACCAAACTCTTCGAGCAATAACTGAACGATGCGGTTATCCGGTACACGAATCCCGATTTCTCTCTTTTTTGAATTTTTAAAAATTTTCGGGACGTTTCCGTTGGCTTTAAAAATAAAAGTATACGGACCCGGTAGGCAACTGTTCACCAGGCGATAAATATTTCTTTCAAAATAGGCTGTGTACTCCGAAATATGTTTCAGATCCTTGCACAAAAGGGCGAAATTGGCTTTTTCTGGTTTAATTCCTTTGATGCGGCAAATTTGTTCAATGGCTTTCAGGTTGTGCGCATCGCAGGCAAAAGCATACACGGTGTCGGTGGGAATAATGATAACTCCGTCTTTTTGCAGCATTTGTATCAGACGTGAAATTTCTCTGGGTTGCGGATTATCGGGATGAAGGGTGATGAGCATAATGCAAAGGTAAAAGATAGTAGGCAGGTTTCAACGGGGTACACCAGGAACAGTTCGGATTATAAGTTCATCGGTTTGGTAGTACTTCCTGTAATTTTCTTCTCCTGAAATATGGCGACCTCTTGTATCTCTTATTGGTGGCAACGCCATAATGCAATTAATTTCTGGCGGGATTTTGAATAAAAATTTTGGGTATTTGATACTGATACGAATCAGATATTTTTTGGGCTGAGAATTTATTTCCGTTTCTCCGGATTCGGTATCATATATTGTAAGGTAAACCGGTCGGGCGGCAAAGGTATCCTTGGCTGTTATTTCTTCTATCCGGGCCATATATTTACCCGAATCACTTACGTCTGTTACTAACAAAAATGTATCAGATGCAAAGGGCGTTTTGCGAAAACTAAGCAGAAAATACTCCGTGGAATCTTTTCTGCTTTTCCCTATACTGACATTAGCCGTGATTTTATAATGCGGTTTGCCTGAAGCTGTGTTTAATACCCACAGTGTTGAGGTTTCTACTATTGAATCCTGCGCAAATAAATTTTGCAATCGAGAAAAAGTAATCAGAAAAAATACTATTGGCCAAATTTTCATCTAGTCAAATTTAACAAAAATACGACTGTCGACAACAAGCTATTGAACTAATGAACCATTTAAATAGTGTTCAATTAATACTTTGTTGTCCTGCTGAGTTTACCGCTTTGGTCCCGCCTTTGCGGGGAAGCGCAGAGTTATTTGTAAGTTTTAATTAGATGATTTCGCATATATCCGCTTACCATGTTCTGATATTTTTCCGGCAGGGGTATTTTGTGCTGATGATCATTTAATAAAATTAATAAAGTTCTACGGTTCCAGGTGGAATAGGTATTTAAAACGGCAATTAAGGTTAATGAGCCAATACCAAGTTCCATTTGTTGTGTTACTTTATCCGGGTTTGAAGAGATAAGTGCGATTCCTGCCAATATTACAATTGCCGGGGCTATAATCCCCCGTCTTCTTTGATAAAACATTTGAATAAGCGCCCGGCTGGTATCATCGGTGGCATATTTTTGAACAAACTCTTTTTTTGAAATACGGTAGTCCCAGGTGTATATTTTTGTAGCAGAATCGGTTTGAGCCAGACAGGGTAAACCAATCATAAGGCAGCATATGACCATTATGTTTGTAAGTGTTTTCATTTTCATAATGGCAAGATACAGGTTTTTAATAAAAACAAAAAAAGCCGGCTGTTACACCGGCTTTCTTTTTATTGTCCCGCTGAGTTTACCTAAGCGTTAACCGAGTACTTTTGTTACCAGTTCAGCGGCTTCTTTCAGCTGTATGGCTGAATATACTTTCAAACCTGATTCGTCAATGAGTTTTTTGGCTTCGGCAGCATTGGTTCCCTGCAACCGCACAATAATAGGAACCGGAATATTACCGATATTGTTATAAGCATCTACCACGCCCTGAGCCACGCGGTCGCAACGTACAATACCACCAAAAATATTAATCAAAATGGCTTTTACATTCGGGTCTTTTAAAATAATACGGAAACCGGCTTCAACGGTTTTGGCATTGGCTCCTCCGCCTACGTCAAGAAAGTTGGCAGGCTCTCCACCTGAAAGTTTAATGATATCCATAGTGGCCATGGCCAGTCCGGCACCGTTTACCATGCATCCAACGTTTCCATCAAGCTTTACGTAATTCAGGTTATGTTCTCCGGCTTCCACTTCTGTTGGGTCTTCTTCGCTGGTATCGCGCAGGGCAACATAGTCGGGGTGGCGCACCAGTCCGTTATCATCCAGCGATACTTTGGCATCTACGGCAATAATTTTGTCGTCCGATGTTTTTAATACGGGATTTATTTCGAACATGGCCGAGTCGGTGCTGTCGTAGGCTTTGTAAAGTGCCTGAACAAATTTTACCATTTGTTTATGTGCTTCACCGCTAAGGCCAAGATTAAAGGCAATTTTACGTGCCTGAAATGCCTGTAATCCTACGCGCGGATCTACATGTTCTTTGTGTATGAGGTGAGGAGTTGTTTCGGCCACATGCTCTATATCCATTCCGCCCTCGGTAGAGTAAATAATTACGTTTTTGCTCACAGTGCGGTCGAGCATTACACTCATGTAAAATTCTTTGGTAGGGTTGGGGCCCGGATAATAAACATCCTGTGCAATCAATACCTTGCTTACTAATTTTCCCTTAGGTCCGGTTTGAATGGTTACCAGTGTTCCGCCTAAAATATTGGAGGCAATCTCTTTGGCTTTGTCTGCATTTTTGGCAACCGCCACACCGCGTTGTTCTTTTCCCATGATGGTGCCTTTTCCGCGGCCACCGGCATGTATTTGTGCTTTTACTACTACGAAATCACTTCCAAACTGATCTTTCAGTTTTAAAGCGGCCGCATGCGCCTGATCAGGATTTTCGGCAACAATACCTTCCTGAATGGCAACGCCAAAAGATTTTAAAACCTGTTTGGCCTGATACTCGTGTAAATTCATTCTGTGCAGTTTTTTGCGCAAAAATAAACCTATAGTCAGCAAAAGCAAATTTCCCTACCTTCGAAGCGATGATTGTGGGAAAAAACATTACCAAAAGTTACGGTAGCCTTCGGGTACTTAAGGGTATTGATATTCACATAGGTCAGGCTGAGGTTGTTTCTATTGTAGGTGCTTCGGGGGCCGGTAAAAGTACCCTGCTGCATATTTTAGGCACTTTAGACCGGGCCGATGCCGGAGAATTAACCATTGCTGGGATGAATATTCATGCCCTGAGTGGGAAAAAACTGGCGGCCTTCAGAAATAAACATATTGGTTTTGTGTTTCAGTTTCATCAGTTATTGCCCGAGTTTACGGCAATAGAAAATATTTGCATGCCTGCTTTTATTGGCGGGCTTTCGCTCAAAGAGGCCGAGCGAAAGGCGACCGAACTGCTCGAATTTCTGAATTTAACTGAAAGAGCCCAACATAAACCATCCGAGTTATCGGGAGGAGAGCAACAGCGGGTAGCTGTAGCGCGTGC
>CAZHTC010000025.1:0-1695 GCA_964535575.1 uncultured Bifidobacteriaceae bacterium | reverse complement strand
ATAAACCATCCGAGTTATCGGGAGGAGAGCAACAGCGGGTAGCTGTAGCGCGTGCCCTCATCAATAATCCATCTGTAGTATTTGCCGATGAGCCTTCGGGTAATCTGGATTCTCATAATGCTGAGGAGTTGCATAAACTTTTCTTTCGCCTGCGTGACCATTTTAAACAAACCTTCATTATTGTAACGCACAACGAACTTTTGGCTAATCAGGCCGACCGTAAGCTGGTAATGAGTGACGGGAGGATTGTTTAGGACTATAACGCACTTTCCAATAACAACAGGTATTCCTTCTGTGGTATTTCAATGGCACCCATAGTTTTTAAATGAGGCGTGATGTATTGGGTATCGAGCAACTTAAATCCATTTTGATTCATCCATTCTACCAAATGCACCAGTGCTACTTTTGATGCATCACGTTCGGTGTGAAACATAGACTCACCAAAAAATGCCCTTCCAAGTGCTGCACCGTATAAGCCTCCCACCAGTTCGTTCTCAAGGTTGCGTGTTTCAAAACTAAACGCATGACCGATATGGAACAACTCGGTATAACATTGAATAATCTCTTCCGAAATCCAGGTGTCTTCCCGGGTTGCGCAGGCGCGAATTACTTCTTCAAAATTTTCATTAATGGTTACATGGAATTTTCCAGAGCGCAGGGTTTGCTTCAGCGATTTACTCACTTTTAAATTATCCAACGGAATTATTCCACGCATTTCCGGTTCGTACCAGTAGATGCGGTTATCTTCTCCGGGATGTGCCATAGGGAATACACCTATAGAATATCCGTACAATACTTTTTCAGGATGAAGCATGAAATCAAATTTATGATTTCTGATTAAATTGGAAATGCCTTTTTAGTTATCGTAACCCAAATTAGGAGAAAGCCATTTTTCAACGTAATCTATACTTTCATTTTTGCGTTTGGCATAGTCTTCCACCTGGTCTTTTTGGATTTTTCCAACAGCAAAATACTTGCTTTCGGGATGCGAGAAATAAAACCCGCTTACTGCAGCAGCAGGATACATGGCGAAATTTTCAGTGAGTGTAATTCCTGCATTTTTTTCTGCCTGAAGTAAATCGAACAGTTTTCGTTTCTCTGTATGGTCGGGGCAGGCAGGATAACCCGGTGCCGGACGAATACCCTGGTATTTTTCTTTAATCATTTCCTCATTGCTCAGGTTTTCGTTTTTGGCATAACCCCAGTATTCCCTTCGCACCAGTTCATGCATTTTTTCGGCTAAAGCTTCGGCCAAACGGTCGGCTATGGCTTTGATCATGATGCTATGGTAATCGTCATGATCTTTTTCAAATTTTTCAATCAACGGTTCAATCCCTATACCGGCTGTAACTGCAAAACCACCCAGGTAATCCTGTTTTCCGCTTTCAGCAGGAGCTACAAAATCAGCGAGACACAGGTAGGGCTGATCAGCGGCCTTTTCGCCTTGCTGACGAAGAAAACTGAAGGTGGGTCCGTTTTGCAAAATCACATCGTCTTCGTTGCTGTTGGCAGGCCAAAAACCAATTACGGCTTTCGCTTTTAGAAGTTTTTTACTGATCACTTCATCCAGCAATTTATTGGCGTCATCAAAAAGTTTTTTCGCCTCGGAGCCTATTACTTTGTCTTCAAAAATAGAGGGATATTTACCTACCAGTTCCCAGGTAAGGAAAAACGGTGTCCAGTCAATCCGTTCAC
>CAZHTC010000024.1:0-11951 GCA_964535575.1 uncultured Bifidobacteriaceae bacterium | reverse complement strand
CGCAGCCATACGACCAGCCCTGATCGGCGGTAGGCACCTCCGTCTCGTTGCGCACGAAAGTGCCGTCGCCGTTGTTGAGGAAGAGGAAATTTTTCAGTTGTCCGCTGCCGAATGCGTTGGTCACAAACAGGTCGAGATCGCTGTCATTGTCCACATCGGCCCACTGGCAACCGAAGGAATTACCGCCGCTGGTCACCACCGGGCCGGTGGTGATTTTGACAAAATTGCCGCTACCGTCGTTGCGGTAGAGGCCATCGTTGCCCGCGTCGTTGGCGAGGAACACATCCAAGTCGCCGTCATTGTCATAGTCGCCCCAACTGCTGCTCATGGTGCTGCCGCCTGCCGTGACGAGCGGGCCAGTGGCGATTTTCACGAAGTTGCCGCCACCGTCATTGCGGTAGAGCGCCTCGTTCTGATTGCTCTCGTTGGTCACAAAAATATCCACGTCGCCGTCCATGTCGTAGTCTGTCCAGTTCACGGAGCGGGTGAGCAAGGGGTCGGTGACTTGCGGGCCGGTGGTGATTTTCGTGAAGGTGTTTCCGCCGGAGGCGGCCCCGTCGTTGTGGTAGAGGAAGTCGCGTTTTTCAGCCGGAGGACTGTTGGTGAGGCCGCTGTTGGTGACGAAAAGATCAAGCCAGCCATCGTTGTCGTAGTCGCCCCAAGAAGCCGTCTCGGAGTAGCCGCCGTCGTTCACCAGATCACCTGTGCTGACTTGCTCGAAGGAGCCATCGCCTCGGTTTTTGTACAGTAAGTTGTTGACATCGTACCAGTTAGCCACAAAGCAGTCTAGGTCTCCGTCGTTGTCGAAATCGCCCCAAGTGGCCCCATCGGAAGGTTTCCCGTCCTGCACGATGGGGTCGTTGGTGACGGCTGTGAAGCCGCCTATGCCGTTGTTTTTGTAGAGAAAATTGTTCTGTCCAGCCTGCGGGCCGTTGCTGATGAACAGGTCAAGATCCGTATCATTGTCTACATCCACCCAGTTCACCGAGCGCGAATCGCCGGGCGTGGTCACCACTGGCGAATTCAGGATTTTTGAAAAAATGGCTGCACTGCCGAACGATGCCGGGCAAGCCGGGTTGCTCAGCGGGCTGCCCCCGTAGGCACCGAGGTCGCAGCGCGTGCTGCCCCTTGCGGGGAAAGCGGCAGTCCGCTGGTTGCGGGAAAAATCGTCAAACACCTCGCCCGGATGCCCCGCGTCAATGGCCGGAGAGCCTGCTTCGAGCACAAAACTCTGGGTGTCGCGGAACATGGGATTGGCAGCAAGGGTGGCTGTACCGGGGTAGCCCGTTTCCACGCAATTGTGCAGCAACTGATACGTCGCACCTGCACTGCCCAGCGGCTTGCCGCTGGCTTGCATGTTGCCCCATACAATGTTGTTCTGGAGTTTCAGGGTAATGGTAAACGCCCACAGGCCGCCACCCTTGCCGCCGTACTGCGACACGGGACCGGGCGACTGGTTGTAGGCTATCGTGTTGTTGTTCAGTGTGTTGATGGCCCCACTCAATCCGGTGGCCCAGAATCCACCGCCAGAAAAGTCTTTACCGCCGTAGTTATGGGCGATCACATTGTGGGTCACCACCGCATCGGGGCAGTAGTTCAGCACGATGCCGCCACCGTAGCCTTCAGCCCGATTGTACACGATCTGATTGCCCTCAATGAGGGGCGACCCGTCGCCGCAGCGGATGCCGCCGCCACCGTGACTGACGAGATTGGCCCCTTCTCTCGGTACTGTGTTGTCGCGTATGATGTTGTGTCGGATGGTAGGCGATGAGAACTCAGAGAGAATGCCCCCACCTTCACGGAAATGGCCCGGTACATAGCGGTCGTACCAGCGGGTGCCTCGCCCACCGCGCAGCGTAAACCCCTGAACAACAGTGGCTCGCGTTTCTTTTTTCCAGATGAGGATACAACTGGCCGTATCGGGGTGGGTCGGTTGGCTGCCGTCCACGACGGTAGATCGAATGACCTGAGCGGGGTCGTTTTCGAGAAAATAGCGGCTGGTCAGTACAATGTCGCGGCCACGCAGTTGGAGGTTTTCATAGTACACCCCGGGGCTGACCAGCACGGTGTCGCCAGTCTGAGCAGCATCTATGGCGAGTTGAATTTTAGGGAAATCAGCAGGCACACGGCGTACCCGCTGGGCATTTACTGTTCCGAAGCAGACGAGACAGGCCAACAGGGCAAGCCCTGCTGCAAGGGGGAATTTGTGTTTTGTGTTCATAGTCAAGATTTTAGTACAAAAAGCCCAAACATCGCACACGCTGATCTTGCTCCGTCCAAAAATCAATCAACTACGTTTTGCTCCCCACAGAACGCAGACACCTCCGCAGATGCCGCGCAACCCGTTCGAGTGGTTTGGTCGCTCGCCAGCCCCTCTCGGTCTGTGCAGGTGTACATTTCCTCTGTAATTTTTTCGGTGCCTTGCCGGATTTACGCCACTTTTGTCCCTGCCCTATGGCAAGGCTTTCTCAATCAAAACATCCTTTCATCAAAAATTCGGACATCCAAACTATGGCAAGGCTCACCACCTTTTCCCGACTGCTCATCACGCTGGCCATCGTAGCCGGGGTTTACTTCGCTGTCACCAAATATCTGCCCCAGTTCCAAAAATCGGGCGATGCTGCATCACCCGCACCCACCGAGCAACCTGCCGCAGACAGTGGGCAGAGCGGCAACGCTGACGCAGGCAGTAACTCGGAGAGTTGGGGGAAATCTTCTACCTCGAGTGCACCAGCCGCCTCCTACACCCCTCAGCCCTTCAATTTCACTGCGCCCTCGGCGGCCGGCGGTAAACTGAAAGGCGTGGTGGAACTGGGCGCAACAGGCTTCAACTCGTTCATTGTGCGCATTGACGGGCAGAAAAACTGGCAACTCGAAAAAGCCGAGTACGGCGCAAGCCTCGTGTACGAGAAACTCGCCACCGACGATGACATCAAAAGCGGCCTCAAACGCTACATCGCTGACATGTTGGGCTTCGGTGTAGGCTCCAAAGACATTCACTTCGTGGTCAGTTCTGGAGCCAAAAAGATTGATATCACGCAAAAAATCACCACCGAACTGAAAAAGATGGGCTATTTCGTGAACGAAGTGACCCCGCAGCAGGAGGGCCAACTCGCCCTGAAGGCCGCCCTGCCCAAAGCCTACACCAACCGCGCCTTTGTGGTGGACATCGGCTCCGGCAACACCAAGATTTCATGGCTGCCCAGCGGCGCACTCGAAGGGCCGGGGGCTAAATATTTCCAGAACAACCAAACCGACGGCGACGTGTACCAGCAGACGAAAGCATTAGCAAGCCAAGTACCCAGCAACCTGCGCGGCACTTGCTTCATCATCGGCGGCGTACCCTACGAACTGGCCAAGCAGACCCGCAACGGCAAGGAGCGCTACACTGTGCTGAAAGCCCCCAGCGGCTACACCGCAGACGGCGCGAAGCAGAAAGCCGGCCTCAACATCCTCTCGGCTATCGCCGACGCGACGGGCTGCAAGCAGTTCGTGTTTGACTGGGACGCGAACTTCACGATCGGGTTCTTGCTAGGGATTTGAGGCAACTGTACCCCGGAACTCTGTTCTGGGTGATGCTGAGTGTTCTGAACAAGAAGTTCGTTGAATTTTGGGTAGCGAATTTTTGTGGCCTGCAAGTCAAATTTTGAGGGAATAGCAGCGCTATTGCTGAAAAATTTGGCGCAGTAGGGCGCGAAAAGGCGCAGCCAAAATTCAACAGGACTTCTTGTTCAGAACACTGAGTTTGCTCCAAAAAGAAGCCCTGTACGAGTTGTACTCGTACAGGGCTTCTTTTACCGCTGCTCACCAGCCTATTGCCCCACTGGCCCCGCCGCTTTCAGGTTTTTGTCTAAAAACGTCAGTACAGCACTGTATCCCTTGATCTCGTTTTCCTTTTTGACAAAACCATGCCCCTCGTCAGGGAAGATGACGTACTCCACAGGCACGTTGTTTTTCTTCACGGCTGCTACGATCTCGTCCGATTCAACTTGCAACACGCGCGGGTCATTGGCCCCTTGCAGTACCATCACCGGGTTTTTGACGTGCTGGGCATGGAACAGCGGCGAGATGCGGTGCAGCCGCACCGAGTCAGCAGTAGTAGGGTCGCCCAGTTCGGCATAGAGGGCCTTGCGGAACGACTCCCAGTACGGCGGCACAGAGCGCAGGGTACGCAGCCAGTTGGTTACGCCAAACAGGTTGACCCCGACTTTGAATTCGTCGGGCGTGAACGTCATGGCCGCCATGGTCATGTAGCCGCCGTAGGAGCCGCCGATGATACCAATTTTCTCAGCGTCCACGTAATCAAGCGTTTGCAGGTATTTTTTGCCGTAGATGCAGTCTTGCAAATCCTTCTCGCCGTGATTGAGGTCGTCCATTTTGAAAAACGATTTGCCGTAGCCGCTGCTGCCTCGGTTGTTCACCATCAAGACCGCGTAGCCGTGGTTCACCAGATACTGGATGAAAGCCGAGTAGCCTACCCGCGACTGCCCGCCGGGGCCACCATGCACCCACACGAGCGCAGGGGCTTTTTGGGCTGCCGAGGCATTGAGCGGTTTGTAGTAAATGGCCGGGATGTCTAGCCCGTCAAAGGATTTGTAGCGCACCACCGTAGCGGCGGAGAGGTCGTCAGGGTTGATTTCGGGGTTGAGGTTGTTGGTGAGGCGTTTCAGTTCTTTCGTCTCGAAGTTGTAGGCGTACAGGTCGTTGGGCGATTTTGAAGTGCCTACGGTGAGACGCATCATTTTTTCGCTGGGCGAAATATTCACTGCCGCCACGTCGCCGTCGGGGATGGCCGGGAAAGCCACGTCGTTGCCCGCCGCGTCGCGCACGAGAAGTTTGTTTTTGCCATCCTCGTTGATGCCGATGACTTGATACTTGCCGTTTTCTGACTGGTAGGCGTACATCACGTCCCAGTTGGTTTCGTAGGCCGTCTTGCGCTCGCCTGAGGCGAGGTCGTACTGCACCAAGTACGCAAACTCTTTCCCCACATCGGTAGTGTAGAAGAAGGTTTTGCCATCAGCACTGAAGCCCGATGTGCCGTAACTGCCGGGCTGCGCGGGATCTGAAATCTCCGTCAACTTCTTGGTAGTCAGGTTATAGAGGAAAAGTTGGTTTTCGCTGGTGGTCACCGATTTGCTGAGGGCCAGCCAGCCACCGTCACGCGACACGGCATCGGTGCCGTAGCCCTCTTTGTTCTCGTACACCAGTGTGGCCTTCCAGGTGCCAACCTCCATGCGGTAGAGATCGAAGAAGCGTTCGTCGCGCTTGTTGGAGGTGTAGTAAAAGGCTTTTTTGTCCTTCGACCAATCCGAGAACCCGGCTTTTTCCTTCGGCGCGGGGGTGAGGTCTTGGCTCGTGCCATCGGCTTTGAGCAGGTAGATGTGATCAATCTCGTTGCCGCCCTTGTCCGCCGAGTACAGCACCTCTCCACTGCCAGGCACATAGTCAATGGCGAAATTGGACTCGGTGGTGGAGTTGGTGAGCATCTTTTTGGAGCCATCGGCGATGGTGATTTCGGCAAGGTTGAAAATGCCAGTCTCATTGGTATGGACGAGGAGTTTTTGCTCATCGGGGGAGAAGATGCCTGCTCCCGTGGACTTGGTTTTGTAAAACTGCTCAATGGTGTACTGTTTCACCTCGCGGGGCGGGGCGGCGGGTTTGTCTTGCTTGCAGGCAACAAAACCCACGAACAACAGCGCGGTCAGGGCGACCGGGAGAAGGTGTTTCATAACTTAGATGTTGAAAATGTGATGGTTAGAAATACAGGCCGAATGTAGCGCAGACGGTGGGCACAGATGGGAAAAATTAGACCAGCGGACAGAGAGAGCAGGTCAAGCAGCCAGTGTCAAGCAGCAGCCGCCGCTGTACTGGGCAATGTGATGCCGAGTTTCCGCGTCACCACATCCAGCATCATAGGGCGGATATCGTCCATCTGTTTTACCTGCTCGTAAGGCAGCCGGATGGCGTGGTAAGTGGTACCTTTTTTCTTCCAAGTGTCCTCCTTGCGGCGGTTTTCGTTGGTACAGATGAACGCAATCACCACATCCATGTCGATGTGGGCGAGTTGTTCCGTGACATACTGGGTATCTACTTTTCTGAGTACGTCTTCGTTAGCAATGCAAGTGATGCGAATCATGTCGTTGTCGGATAACGGTGACAAAAGTAGCGAAGCCTTAGCGCGTCTGCAAGTTTCCGGGCGGCAACACTAATTTCAAGGAATCTGGCCGGGCCAAGTTTTCGGGCAGCAGTGGGTAGTAGAACAACTTTCTTTTTTCCTCCATCAGGCACTGTGCGTAATCGCCTTGAAACTGAATGGAGTAAAGCAGGTTGCGGCTATTCAGATAATTTACGGAGTAGCGCACTTTTTCCCCTTGGTCTGTCACCCCATATTTCCATACCTCAAACCTGTTCAGAAAAATCAACCCAGTGAGGCAGTGCTGACATTCGTAATAGCCGGGAGCGCGGGCCACCAGCGCGTACTGCTCCGCGTTTTCTACCGCATTTTTTTGTCGCTCAAATTCCGCCTGCCGCTTCATTTTTAGCCGAAAAGAACCGTCGGCCCATTCCACCACATCGGCCCATTGGAGGGCCATGACCAGGAGGAGCGTGGTGCCGCCCAGTATTATCCAAGCCCGCCATCGGTCGGGCTGAGGAGGGTTGGGGTCTTTCGGAACGGGCAGAAGGGGTTGAATTTCAGGTGGTTCGAGGATTGTCAGCAGGGTATTGTCGTCTTCGTACATGGCCCATGTCCGCTTGGGTGTGCGGATTTGGCCGCGAAAGTGCAGAAAACTCCACAAAGTGCAGAACTTCGCCCGCCAAGCAGTAGGCCAGAGTGGCCTGCTGCGACCACCACACTTTTCACCAACCAACAGTTATGACAAAAACGATTCTCCCCGTCGCCCTGCTCTGCCTGAGCATGGCCGCCACTGCGCAAACCCATTTTGCGCCACCCCCTACGCCCGCCCGCCCCGTCGTGGACACCCTGCACGGGGTGCTGCTCACCGACGACTACCGCTGGTTGGAAGACAAAAACGACCCCAGAACCATAGATTGGACGCAACGCCAACACGACTACGGGGTAGCGTTTTTGAAAAAAACACAGCCGCCCCACCCTACCCTGCGCGACGAAGTCGCGGCTTTCATTGACCTCGATTTTGAAGGCCCACTGCGCAAGGAAGGCAAGCGCATTTTTCAGAACATCAAGAAAAAAGGCGACAAGCAGAACAAGGTGTACACCCTCCTCGACGGCAAAAAGGTGCTGATCTGGGATCCCGTGAAATTAGACACCTCGGGCAGCACTTCCACACAGGGTTTTGCCTACTCCTACGACGGCGAGCGGGCTGCTGTGAGCGTGCAAAAAAGCGGCGCGGAAATCTCCACGACCTACATCATCGAGACGCGCACAGGCAAAATCCTATACGGGCCGTACGAGAACGTGGGCGGTTTCCAGTGGACCAAAGACCAACAGCACGCCTACTTCACCATCCGAGGTAAAGAGCAGATAGAGAAACAGTTGCCGCTCAAAACGTACTGGTGGAAAGTGGGCGATCCCATCGAAAAAGCCACCTTCATCGGCACGACGAGCGATGCAAAAAACAGTTTTTACTTCTACGACAACCGGTACAGCGACGTAAGTTTTTCAGGAGAAGGCGACTTCTACTCCAACAACTGCTACATGCACCAAACGGGCAGTTTCGACAAGGGCCAACTCATCTACGAGAGCAAAAAATCGAACGCCTACCCGGAGGCCATCGGCGACAAACTATACATTTTCACCAACGACAATGCGCCCAACTTCAAACTGATGCTGGGCGACAAGAAGGCACCGCAGTCCAAAAATTGGAAAACCCTCATCCCCGAAAGCGAGACGGTGATGCAGGGCTACGTGGTAACCAAGAAGAACATCATCATCCAAGACAAGAAGGACATCCAGAGCCGACTGACGCTGTACGACTTGGCGGGCAAGCGCATCAAGCAGTTGGAAATGCCCGAACTGGGCAACGTGGACGGGGTGTGGTACGACCGCGAAGAGGACTCGCTCTACATCTCGCTGAGCACGTTCACCTCTACGTCAAAGACTTACGTCGCCTCGCCCAACGATTTCAAGTGGCGGCTTTTTTACAAGCGAGACATGCCGATTGACATGAGCGACGTGGTGGGCGAGATCAAATTTTACACGTCCAAGGACGGCACCCGCGTCCCGGCTTTCGTGGTGCACAACAAAAACATGAAGCTGGACGGCACCAATCCGGTGTTCCTCACCGCCTACGGAGGCTTCAATTCCGGCATCAGTCCGCACTACTACGGCTTCTATGCGCCACTGCTGAAGCGCGGGGTGGTCATCGTGGAAGCGGGTATACGCGGCGGCGACGAGTACGGCGAGAAGTGGCACGAGGGCGGTATGCTGGGCAACAAACAAAACTGTTTCGACGACTTCAACGCCTGTGCGGAGTGGCTCGTGAAGGAAAAGTACACCACGCCCGACCGCATCGTGGCCGAAGGCGGCAGCAACGGCGGCTTGCTCATGGGGGCCATCGCCACCCAGCGACCCGACCTGTACAAGGCCATCGTGTGCGCGGTGCCACTGCTGGACATGGTGCGCTATCACAAGTTCCTGATCGCCCGTTACTGGATACCGGAGTACGGCTCGGCGGACAACGAGGCGGACTTCCGCTGGCTGCTGCGCTACTCGCCCTACCACAACATCCGCTGGGGGGTGAGTATGCCCACGATGCTCGTCACCGCCGGAGCCAACGACAGCCGCGTGGACGCGCTGCACGCCAAAAAATTCGTGGCTGCCGCCCAAAACAACCCCGCTCAGATCAACCCGGTGATCCTGCACATGGACTTCAAAAGTGGGCACGGCAGTGGCCAAAGCACCGCTCACCGGATAGACAACTGGACGTTTATCTTTGATTTTGTGCTGGGGCAGTTGGGGAGGTAGGAGAGCGACGTGACATGAGGCTGCCGATGCTGGCTGGCATCGGCAGTTTTACTAAATTTAGTACTCTCAACAAGGGTAGAACCAGACAATGGAGCCAAAACCTATGGGCAAGCCAGAGTTATCCTCGAAGTACCATTTCAAATCCCTCGAACAACTCGAAAACGGCCGCTGGGACATCCCTACAGGCGAGTCGTACCTCATCACTACCTGCTACCAACTGCGCCAGAAGCACTGCCAACTTTGCTGGCACGGCAGTTTAAGCGGCTACCGTCGCTTCGTCAAGCGCAACAGATTCCCACTGCTCGATGGCGAAGCGGGTGAGTTCGAGCAGCATGGCAGGTGGGGTGCTGTCGGGCAAATCTTTCAAAATTTGCAGCACAGCGTCCCGAAGCGTCCAATTGGGGTGTTCGTTCGCCAGTGCTTTGATTTTTTTTCGGATGATGTCTTTGCGCACCGCGAGGATTTTTTCGGGCAAAAGTTCTTCGTCCGTAGCATTTGCTGCCCACAGAATGGCCTCCCGGTGTTTGGCAAAAGCGGGAGTGCGCAAAGCCTCCTCAAGGCTGGGGTCTGGTTGGAACGATGCTGATTGCATGATGCTTAGTTTGAAGGTTTGCGATAGATGTCGAAAGTGTCGTAGAAGCGGTCGGGGCTGTATTTTGAGGGTTCACCTCCCAGCCAGCCCAAGACCTCGAAATGTTCTGCAATTTCGACATATCGCCGTTGAAAAACCAAATTGTACAGGTGTGCTCTCCGCTCGTCCACGGGTCTAACCCTGACCACACTTTCTGGGTAGGCTTCGGTGAACAGGTGGATCGCTTGCGCCACAGTGTTCAAAACACGCCGGACATCGTGGTTGTTGGTCATGCTTGTGCCATCCAATTGGCCTTTATGCAAATCGCCAAAGCCCAGATTCCACAAGTTTTCTTCGATGGGGTAAAACACGATCAGTTTCAAAACAGTCCCTCCCGGCCCCTTGCTCTCAAACAAATAACGGGTTCGGTTGCGCAGTGGAAGCAGGGCGTAATTTTCTTCTACCATTTTTTGCGGCTGTTGATTTGACAAAAGTAGGTCAAAATGTCGAGCGATTTCATCTGGACTTTTATCTTTGATTTTGTGCTGGGGCAGTTGGGGAGGTAGGTTTTTTTGAAAATGGCACTGCCGATGCTTTGCTCAATCGGGCGGTAGAGTTGTTCGGGCAGTTTCGGAGTAGCGGGGAGACTTTGAGTCGCCCCGCCACTTGAGTCTTCGCCTACCCCTCCAAACAAGCCGCTCGCAGCCCCCGCATATACTCCAATCCCTTGCCCTGCGCGAAGGCTATGTTTCGTTCCGGTATGCCTTCCGGGTCGGGGAAGTGGTCCACCGCCAGCGTCACGCTGTCTTCCCGCAGGAGGTGCAGCATCGGGTGGATGGAGCGGTTGGTGTAGTTGGCCGGGTCGTCGGCATCGGCACCGGCGAAACAGTAGTCGGGGTGGAAACTGGCGATTTGGTACACCCCGTCGTATCCCTCATCGGAGAGCAGGTTTTCTGCCAAATCCACCAGATCGAGGTACTCCTCAAAATCCGTGAAGTGATTGGGGAAGATGATCAGTGTGGTTTCGATGTCGTCAGTGTGGTCGAGGTAGCGCAGTTCTTCCACCAATTTTTCCAAACTGTTCTCCAGCGTGGCTTCCGGCCACACCACATAGCGGATGCTTTTCTTGAGCAATGCTTTTGCCGCAAACGGGCAGAAATTGCAGCCGATCACGACGGATTCTATCCAGCGGACGGTTTGGGCGGTGGCGGTGTCTCTTGTCAAAATGTAGTGCGTTGATATGGTTTTGGACAGGTGCTAAACTTCGGCAAAATACGACGATAATCCGTTGCAGCGAATGTTAGCGTCTTCCACCCCCGCTGAGTGAAGACACCAAGCGGGGCGACAACCTGCGGGAGAATGCTGTGGCCCCGCAGAGCCAACCCCAAGAAACTTCCACCCTCTCCGAGGAACATTCAGCAGAAATTAGGAGAAAACCGCCGAAGCGTTCTACCTTCGCGCTCCGAAATGAACAAACGACCTGCTTCGCTTTTCACTTCGGCCATGCCGGAAACTGGGTTCTTGACCCGGTTTCCGGCATTTTTTTAGGCCTTCTGCTCTATCAAATTATTCATGCCATGAAAAGCATTTTGTTTCAACTGGTTTTTATACTCACCTGCCATTCAAATCTATATGGGGTTGGCTTTTATTCAAAAGGAGACACGTTGAACGTATTAGCCGCTTCTGGGCTGCGCCTCCGTGACAAGCCAAGCATTAATGGAAATGTGGTTGCAACAATACCTTGTGGAGAAATAATCGTAATGCTTGGGAATGGTGGAAGCACCGACCCTAAAAGTTACTCAGAAAAAATAGAGGGTATTGGCGGGCAGTGGGCCAAAGTATCTTGGCAAGGGAAAGAAGGCTATGTCTTCGATGGCTTCTTGAGCTGGCTCCCTGCTCCAACTACCGGATTTGACTTTTTAAATCGCTTTTTTCGCAAACGAGGCGAGGCAGTTAGATTCGACAATCGAATAGATGGGGAAGGAAGACATTCTGTTACTATCCAATATTACGATTTCAAAGGCAGAAGAGGAGACCTTTTGATCTGCGTGGAACAACACAGTGGTTGGGAATGGGGAGAAACTCGATTCAATCTTGTTTCAGGCAGTGACGGCATCTCAGACGTAGAGTTTTTTTTGTTTGTTACCCTCCTTTTTCGTGAAAAGATTCAAAATGCACGAAAGCAAATTGCCACGGGTGAATTCAAGCCGATGGATGGCATAACCGAGCAAAATGGCAGAAACAACCAAAACTATTACAACTTCTTTCCTCCAGATTTGGCCGAAGGAATCGAGTATTACCTCCCTACTCAAGAAGGTGAAACTTTTAATTTTGGGATAAATAAAAGGTAAAAACTTAGGCATACAACCCCAGTCTATGTAAAACTGTTTTAGTGAATAAATCTGGTTCATGGAGTTATCGAATGACATATCGGCT
>CAZHTC010000023.1:0-16260 GCA_964535575.1 uncultured Bifidobacteriaceae bacterium | reverse complement strand
TTACTTTCCGATACAGAACTTTGAGAAAATTGACCCAAGCAAATCGTCAGTTGTGATCTCTCCGGTAATCTCTCCCAAATGGTAAATGGCTTTGCGGATTTCAAAAGCAACCAGCTCTCCGCTCAGGTGTTCATTGAGTCCGTTAATTACAGCAGCAAGAGATTCGCCTGCATGCAACAAAGCCTGATAATGCCGCAGGTTGGTTATTACCACCTGCCCCTTTCCGGCATCGCCCATAGTTACGGTTTCTTTTAATGCAGTAAGCAATTGCGGCAGGTGACTTTGTGTATATGACGAAATAAATATAACATCTGCTACCGAAGAAAATTTCCCGGCATACGAATTTGCAGTGTCCTCGTCAATTTTATTTCCAACAGGAATAATAAATGCCCCATGTTGTTTTAAAATACCGAGTTCCTTTTGCAGTTCACCCGCAGTAGTAACATTCACGTCAAACAGGTACAAAACTATTTCGGCCTGTTTAATTTTTTCAAATGTTCGTTCAATCCCTTTTCCTTCTATCAGGTCGCTGGTGTGTTCGCGTATCCCGGCAGTATCTATAAGCCGGAAAACAATTCCATCAATCACCAAACGCTCTTCAATGGTGTCGCGCGTGGTTCCGGCTACCTCACTCACAATGGCACGTTCTTCTTTAAGTAATGCATTAAGCAGGGTACTTTTTCCCGCGTTGGGTTTCCCTGCAATTACGGTGGGCACTCCATTTTTTATGGCATTCCCGTAACGAAATGAATCGGTAAGTGAAGAAACTAATTCCTGAATATTTTTAACCAATTGCACCAGCTGCTCTCTATTGGCAAATTCCACATCTTCCTCACTAAAATCCAGTTCCAGTTCGATGAGGGATGCAAAATGAATTAACTCTTCGCGCATGCGCTGAATGTACAGGGAATATCCTCCGCGCATTTGCAACAAAGCAGTTTGCAGGGAGGCATCAGAATCGGAAGCTATCAAATCGGCCACGGCTTCGGCTTGCGATAGGTCGAGTTTTTTATTCAGAAATGCACGAAGGGTAAATTCTCCCGGCTGAGCCATGCGCGCCCCATGCCTCACCAACAGCTCTAATATTTTTTGCTGAATAAACGGAGAACCATGACAACTTAACTCCACTACGTGTTCACCGGTATACGATTTTGGTGCGATAAAAATGGTGACCAGCACTTCATCAACCGGTGTGTTGCCATCCATAATTTTTCCGAAATGCACGGTATGGGTGGCCGCTGTGTTAAGGTTCTTCCCTTTAAAAATACCATTCACCAGCTCAATTGCCTGCCCACCCGAAACACGTATTACCGCAATGGCTCCTACTCCGGCAGGGGTAGCCGGGGCGCAAATAGTATCTTCCGTTTGGTAACGAACCGGATTCATTTTATGTGTTAACCTTTTTAGTGTACAATCAGTTTTTGATTGAACACTTTCTCATTTCCGTTCACCCGTATCAGGTAAACTCCTGCAGGTGGTGTAAGTTGCATAGGGTGCAACGTAAGCCCACTGGCCGACACATTTTCGGAACGAATCAGTTGTCCGTTGCTATTGTACACTTCCACGGTAAAGTTGCCCTTTAATCCGTCAAGCATCACGGTAAATTGTCCGTTTGACGGGTTTGGATATACTTCAACCACTTCCCCGGTTTCAAGTTCTGCTACATTAGATATTTTGCTGATGCCAAAAGCAAAAAACACTTTCCCTCCAAAATCGGCATTAAATGTTTTGAGCAGTGCCCCGCTGGCATTGCGAATGCGGAACAATCCGTTTCCGGCAGCGGTGTTGGCCCAATAACTTAATCCATCCTGCCCTTCATCCGATAACTCGAGGGTATAACATCCGGCACCCAAATCAAGTGTATCGAAATAATTGGTTGAACCGGTGGTGAACTGATGAGTAAAAATAGTAGCTCCGTACACATCGCGTACGGTAAGTTTATTATCAGTAGGCACATTGTTGGTTCGGGTGTTTACAATAATTTTTCCGGGGAAAATAACCGGCAGTGTAAAATACGAAACGGCTGTATTATTAGCAGCATTTGCATCATTCACCCCGTTTACTTTAGTAATGGTGGCGGTGAATTTATTCGACCCGTCACCTACCCAAATGCTTCCATCAGGAACAGGAAGTGTAATGGTAGCAAGTTCTAAAAATTTGAGCGAACCGGTCCATTTATATGTTTTTTGCGGTCCGCCCGAAATACCATAACTGATGGTAATGCTGGTGAGGGTAGTGCTTCCGGCATTTCGCACCACTACCTTCGGCTCTATGCAAATGGGATTTTTGCGTGAGTAATATTCATAATTATTCGGGGTAACAATTTCATACATCTCTCCGTCTAATGCCAATTTGGGTTGTTTGTATTCAATAACGTGCATGGAGAGAACATAATTTCCGCCACCCATTCCAAGGTTATCGGCCGGTACCGGATCCACATCATAATCCAGTGTTACTTTTCCGCTGCTCACTTTATCGGTTACATCAAATTCATACTCCTGCACTTTATCACCCGGGCACCATCCCTCGCGTGCACCTGGCCAGGTTCCTCCCTGAGGGTATAATGGATTTTCAGCACACTCGGTGTAACGGAATATTTTCCATCCTGCTACCTGTGTTCCGTTGGCATAGAGGTAATGTGTATTATCTTTCCATTCGCAGCAATGCGGGTAGTTTCCATCGTTGCTGTTGTGTCCATGCCCGGTTAAACGGGTTTTAACCCGCACCATTGCAGTGCCGGCTTTTATATCGATGGTTTGTGCTTTCAGGTACTTATCATCATCTAAATCTTTGTACGAATAACTTGGTGCACCCTTATCCGACAAATGCACGATGTTGTTTACTTCAGCAGGTGGATCGCCTTTGATCATGATGAACTTTACATCAATCAGCTCCTGATTATTTCCTGCTGCAAAGTCAACCGTGTCATGAAGTAACTGGGCATAATCCGTTACATCATATACCCACCGAAAGCCATTTCCCATATTCAGGTTAATGCCATAAGGTGTGATAAACCGTCCGATTTCATACACTACACTGGGGCTATACCATTCTTTTAATGCTTTGCGAAGGGTAGCAGTTGGCGCTACTAAAAAACTATCTGTTTTAACCCCGGCTTCATTATACGTATAGCTATATCCTGCCCTCCAAATGTTAAGCGTATCACTAGGTATATTAGGGTGAATGGGTGAGTTATCAGCTATCTTCTGTTTGTTGGCGGGATTATTATATCTGATTACTTCCACAGGTGCACGCATGGTACTGTCTTTCAACAACACGGAATCTAGTTGTGAAGTGTAAACACCTTTTTCAAAAAGCATCACCGGCCTCACATTGTGCATTATTGCCTGAAAGTATAAAGAATTGGCTGGAATTTTACTCCACCAGGCCGAACCATGACGTAAACCGGCAGGGCGGTTTTTAGGAGAATCATCAACAACGGAATTGCCTGTTTTCTCCTGCATTTCATAATTCGCCTGCAGGTTATTGTAATCAGGATGTCCGTTCTGAATATAACGTCCATACCAGGCTCCAATAACTGAATCATCAATAGCTTTGTTCCATACCCTGAAGTGATCGAGCTGACCTTTGAAATAGCTTCCGCTCCAACGACCCAGCCATAAGTTGTTGGCGGCTGTATTTAATGAAGCGGCCTTGGTGCCGGCAAGTTTTCCATCATAAAAAACTTTAATGTTGGTTCCATCATAGCTCATGGCATAATGATGCCAGCCACTTCCGCTTCCGGCAAGCGTAACATCAAAATCGGTGCTGCCCCATGTCTGAGCTCTGAACATATTGGCCGTTCCGGTGGTGCGGAAAGAATAATCCTGCGCACTGGAGCCTGTGGCACCAGCCTGAAACAAACCGCCATCATTAAATGCCTTGGCATTGGCCCATACTTCAATGGTGCGCGGATTGTTGCCGGTAATCTGAAATGTTTTCCCAAGGTCAATAAAATCAGCCCCCCCTGAAAAATTAATCGCATACTCATCACCATAAGCACTCATGGCACTGTTAAAGCTGCTTTGCGAACTGGCAAGCAAAAGCGTGGTGCTTCCTATAGCTCCGTTATCATATAAAAACTCTATAACCAGGTTGCTGGTTCCATTCCATGCAAAAGGCTGCAAAAACTGAAAATCGCACCACCCTGTGCCGCTGAAAGTTTTCCGGTAGTCAAACACAGTAGTCAGACTATCTTCATATACTCCGGGAGTAAGGCTGTCTTTAGCTGTTTGCTTAATCTTGATAACAAGGTTCTCCCTGTTACTTCCCACATTAGTCACCCACAGACGTAAACCTGTAATATTCCCTGCCGTGAGGCCCGCACCCTGTAATTCACCAGCCCTCCATAAATATTGGCTCCGGCCCGAGGAATAAGGCACAAACAGGTAATCATCCCATCCACCTGATTGCCCTACACGAACGGTGTCTAATGAGGTGGTGGCTGTGCGAACAATATACTTTTTATACTTTTGGGTGTAATCCCACACAGGCGAGGTTACATAAGGAAGTGAATCAGGGGTTGATGCGTTGACAGTAAAATTGTATCTTGACTTATAGGTCGAGTCAAGAATTCCCTTATCATCATATACAAAGGAATATGTCAGGTAATCCCACTCTCCGCAAGCGTATTTCCCATCGCCCGACAAACCCGGGAAACACTTTAGGGTATGGTACATTAATATTTTCCGGTACTTTTCGGTAGCCGGTGGAAATACCCATTTCCCTCTCCGGGTCCAGGTAGAATCGAAGGTGAGGGTTTGCACCACCACAGTATCCTGTGCCAGCAAATTAAGCGAACAAACCGAAAGTAAAAGTAGAAGTCCGAGTCGTTTCATTGAAATAAAATTAAAGGTGTAAAGTTAATGTTATCTGCCTTGTTCGCCAGTATCATGGATTTTTTTTTGGCTGCTGATTATGTGATACTCCCACAATCAATCGTAAACCCTTACTTTTGCACTAAGGCTTCCGGGTAATTCGTTATGGAATTTATGAGAAAGAAAATATTGCTGCTGGTATTGGGTTTAATCACCTCCTTTGCCTTGTTTGCTCAGGAGGAGCCCGCAGTTGAAAACGAACCCGAGCCCATGCCCGAGGCTCCTACCCGAAATTTCAGGATCGGAGTGCGTACCGGAGGTGCCATCAGTACAGTGGGTCAGGGTAATTTCATTAACCCTTCCCTGATTTTTGGCCTCACAGGCGGCATTAATGCCCGTTACAAATTTGGCAAAATAAAAGACGACCATCCGGAGGCGTACCGTTTTGGATACGAAGCACAACTCAATTTTGCCTACAAAGGCAGCAATTTCAAAAATCAGAATACCCAGTACAATAAAATTTCTTTCTTTTATGGCGATTTCTCGATGTATGGTATTCTTAAAATTGATAAAGAGGGTTACGTAAAACTACTGGCAGGCCCTTATGCCGGTTACCTCATCAACAGCTCGGTATATATCAAACCGCAGGTAACGCAGGACACCACCGCACTACTACTGAAAGACATGGATTACGGATACGGAATAGGTCTTGAATTTAAAACCCGCCCTATAGGATTTCAGGTAATTGTAAAACAAGGGTTGCGCAATTTAAACAATGGGATGAATGCGCTTAATTACCCGAACATCATGCCGGCCTTTACCGGGGGGAATGTCCGTAATTTCTCTGTTGAAATAGTATTATCTTTTTAACTTCGCGCTGTGAACCGACTACAACTGATTGAACAAATACGCCTAAAAAAAAGTTACCTGTGTGTAGGGCTTGATACCGATGCCGAAAAAATACCTGCCCACCTGGGCCGGAACGTGCAGGGAATGCTGGCCTTTAACAAAGCCATTATTGAAGCTACTCTTCCCTATTGCGTATCGTACAAAATAAACACTGCTTTTTACGAGGCCATGGGCGCCCGCGGGTGGGAGCTTATGCAACAAACACTGGAATTTATTCCGTCAACCCATTTAGTGATTGCCGATGCTAAACGGGGCGATATAGGAAATACCACCGGCATGTATGCCAAAGCTTTTTTTGATAAAGCCTCCTCCGGACTTTCATTTGATGCCATTACAGCCGCACCCTATATGGGCAAAGATTCGCTCGAACCTTTTTTTGCCTTTAAAAACAAATGGGTAATTGTGCTTGCCCTTACCAGCAATGCCGGCAGTGCCGATTTTGAACAACAAACCATTGGCAGCAAAAAACTTTATGAACTGGTGCTGGAAGAATTTACTAAAACAGGAACACCTGAAAATTTAATGTTTGTGGTAGGTGCTACCAAAGCCGAACTTTTTACCGAAATACGAAAATATGCTCCCGATCATTTTTTGCTGGTACCGGGCGTTGGGGCACAAGGTGGAGATCTGGAAAAAGTTGCACACTACGGGATGAACAATGATGTGGGTCTTTTGGTAAATGCATCGCGCAGCATTTTGTATGCCGGCAGCGGACCTGACTTTGCCACACATGCTGCCTATGAAGCCAAGGCCCTGCAACAACAAATGGAAAAAACACTGAATCGGTAAAACTAAATAAATTTACTGCCATGGACGAAAACCTGCTGCAGTTTATATGGAAAAACCGCCTGCTCACCCGGGCCCCATTTTTAACTACTGAACAGGAAGAAGTAAGCATTATTCATCCGGGTGAACATAACTCGGATGCAGGTCCTGACTTTTTTAATGCCCGTGTAAAAATAGGCGATACCTTATGGGCCGGAAATATTGAACTGCACCTTAAAACATCCGACTGGAATAAACATGCACATACCGCTGACGAAAGGTACAGCCATATTATTTTACATGTGGTATATGAAAACGATACCACAGTAAATGTAAACTGCCCTGTGCTCGAATTAAAAAACCATATCAGCACGGCCCTGCTTGAGCAATACAGGGATTTAATGAAAAACATGAACCGCGTGTCGTGCGAATTTCTACTGCCTCAGGTAAAAAGTATCAGTATAAAAAACTGGCTCGACCGCCTGCTGGTGGAACGCATGCACGATAAATGTAAACCCATTGAAGAATTGCTCTCAGCTACCAAAAACAATTTTGAAGAAACATTTTACATCATTCTGATGCGAAGCCTTGGACTTAAAATAAACAGTCAGGCTTTTGAATTAACCGCACGTGCACTGCCCGTAAAAATCTTATCCCGCCATAAAACCAACTTACAACAACTGGAAGCCCTGTTTTTTGGCTGTGCCGGTTTGCTGCATGAGCCTAAAAAAGCCGATAGTTATACCAGGGAGTTGTTTAATGAATTTCAGTTTCTCAAACACAAATATAATTTAGAGCCCATACCCCCCCATTACTGGAAATGGCTGCGGTTGCGACCATCCAATTTCCCTGAGGTAAGGCTGGCACAAATGGCGGCTTTGGTATTTAACTCATCACACCTGCTGTCAAAAACAATTGAATGTGCCACTGCTGCCGAGGTGAGTAAATTATTTACTGCGCTTCCATCGCCTTACTGGGATACGCATTATCGCCTCAATAAAGAATCGGGGAAAAGAAAAAAACCACTGGGCGAAAGTTATATTCAGCTATTGCTCATAAACGCCATTGTGCCTTTTGTGTTTATGTATGGCCGTAAAAAAGGAGATGACGCACTGGAAGAAAAAGCCCTGAGCTGGCTGGAACAACTTCCTGCTGAGAATAATACCATCATCCGGTTGTGGGAAGAGTTAGGGATAAAAGCCATGCATGCAGCCGATTCGCAGTCATTGTTGAAACTAAAGAAAGATTATTGTAACTTTGTTCATTGCCTTCATTGCAACATCGGAAAAGAGTTATTAAGTAAAAAAGCATGAACCCGTTTTTAAAATTGCACGATTCGGTAAAGTATTTTGTAGAAAAAAATGCTTTTGGTGTTTGCAGTTACCTTGGCGAGCGCATGGGTATCTCTACCGGGCGTATCCGGTTGTATTTTATTTACACTTCGTTTATCACCATGGGCTCACCAGTTATAATCTACCTGGTGGTGGCTTTCTGGCTCAACCTGAAAAACTACATGCGTAGTAAGCGCAGTACCCTTTGGGATTTGTAGCCATCAATCAACTTGACCTTGTAATTTTTGCGTGAATCACCTCCCCGTTGGGGTGAGTATAGTGTTTGTGGTTTCGCTTTCATCCCCCAACCCCCTTCGCTTTGCGCCCAACCCCACACGGCAAGGGGGGCAACCTAATGAGAAAATTTGCTAAAAAATCTTTCATCTTTGCAGCATGCACACTCACACCAATCGGTTAATCCACTCAGCCAGCCCCTACTTATTGCAACATGCCCACAACCCTGTCGACTGGTTTCCGTGGGGAGAAGAAGCCTTTGAAAAAGCAAAACAGGAAGACAAGCTGGTGCTGGTGAGTATTGGTTACTCGGCCTGCCACTGGTGCCATGTGATGGAACAGGAGAGTTTTGAAGACGAAGAAACTGCTGCATTAATGAATGAACATTTTGTTTGCATAAAAGTTGACCGCGAAGAGCGCCCCGATGTGGATCAGGTGTATATGGACGCGGTACAATTAATTACCGGCAGAGGAGGATGGCCCCTGAATATGTTTACCCTGCCCGATGGAAAACCTCTTCATGGCGGCACCTATTTCCCTAAGCATAAATGGCAGGAAACACTGGTTGCCATCCATAATTTTTATAAAACAAAAAAAGAAGACGCCATCCAATTTGCAGCCGAATTAACCACCGGAGTAGAGCGCATGGATGCACCAATGGCAGCCGCGGCTTATGCCGAAGTTGATTTTGATATCATTAAAAAAGCAGTCGAAAAATTTAAACCCAATTTCGACACCACCTTTGGCGGATATAACTGGGCACCCAAATTTCCTTTACCCTCCAACCACTTGTTTTTTTTACACTACGCCCTTGTAAGCAATGATGATGAAGTGAAGCAGGCCGTAATGACCACCCTTATTAAAATGGCTGAAGGAGGGATTTACGACCAATGTGGAGGAGGCTTTGCACGCTACGCTACCGACAGCTTTTGGAAAGTGCCTCACTTTGAAAAAATGCTTTACGACAATGGGCAGTTGATGAGCCTGTATGCCGAAGCATATAAATTAAATCCGCTGCCCCTTTTTAAGCGCGTGATGCAGCAAACCGCCCAATGGATTACCCGCGAAATGACCCATGAAAGCGGGGCTTTTTTCTCGGCTCTTGATGCCGACAGCGAAGGTGTGGAAGGAAAATTTTACGTATGGACGAAAGAAGAATTAAAAACGGTGCTGGGCGAAGATGAATTAATATTTAGCATGTACTACAATGTGCAGCGCGATGGAAACTGGGAGCACGGAACCAATATTTTATTCAAAACACTAACGGATGATGAACTTGAAAAACTTACCCGCCTGCCTTTAGAAACCATTGAGGCAACCATAGCCACCTGCCACCAAAAATTGCTTAAACAGCGCGAATCCCGTATTCGTCCGGGCCTTGATGATAAAGTAATTTGCTCGTGGAATGCCTTAATGACAAAAGGATTTGCCGATGCCTTTGCGGCTACTGGAGAACCACACTACTTAACACTGGCCGAAAAAAATATTTCCTTCTTACTCCATACCCTTTTTAACGGAGAAAAATTATTCCGCATTTACAAAAACGGAACCGTGAGCGTGCCGGCTTTTGCCGAAGATTATGCCCTGCTTTGCGATGCCCTTTTGAAAATGTATGAAGTAACTTTTAACGAAGATTACCTGCATCGGGCTCATCGGCTCATGCACTATACACTGGCTCATTTTTACGATGAGGGCACAGGCTTTTTCCGCTTCACTCCCGATGACGGGGAACAATTAGCCGCCCGCAAATTTGATGTTACCGACAATGTGATTCCCGCTTCCAACTCGGTTCTGGCCAAATGCCTGTTTTACCTTTCGTTTTATTTCAACCTCCCCGATTACCGCGAAAAAGCAGTGAAAATGGCTATTTCGGTTATTCCAAAAGCCACCCAATCGGTGAGCGGCTACAGCAACTGGGCTGATTTATTGCTGCACCTGAGCAAACCATTTTATCAGGTGGTGTGCACCGGCCCTGCCGCGGTTGCAAACCTTAAAGAAATGCAGTCGCTTCCTTTGGCTAATTCACTGATGGCTGGGA
This sequence comes from uncultured Bifidobacteriaceae bacterium, assembly GCA_964535575.1. Lineage (GTDB taxonomy): Bacteria > Bacteroidota > Bacteroidia > UKL13-3 > UKL13-3 > JAGPCK01. Next base: position 6,166 of record CAZHTC010000023.1, on the reverse strand, counting down.
ATTCTATTGGCTCCTCTATTCCATTGGTTGCTGACAAAAAATCCGATGAATCAAAAATTTACGTTTGCTACAATCAAACCTGCCTGCCTCCGGTAAACCATGTGTCCGATGCCCGGACTCTCCTGTTATTTTAAATCCGTTTCTGGCGACTTTATCCCGTATCCCGGCTGTTAATGGGGCGCTTTAGCGAAACTTACTACGTATTTATACGTAATTCACTTTGAAATAATAGATTTGTTGTTGCAATTACTTACCTTGGTAATCGAATAATAACCCTTATTTATGAAACAAAATTACTTAACTAACAACAGTTACCTGAAGGTTCTGCTCCTGTCAACAGGGCTGGCTTTTGCCAACAGTTGCGTAAATCCGGACGATCTGGATTTTGACCGTGTGGCCGAAACCAAATGGAACCCCGACATGGCGTTGCCATTGGTAAACTCATCGCTGACTGCTTCCGACATTATCACGAAAGGTGATAAAGACGGAAAAATTGAAGTTGCTCCCGACAAATTCTGCACATTAGTGTATCAGAATGAGTTGAGCGTAAAAACCGGAGAAGAATTACTTTTTCTTCCAGACCAAACCATGGCCCAGCAAAACGGAAACATTACTCCGCTGGCTGTTGCTGCCTTTGGGGTAGCCCCGGTGGGTGGAACAGCAAACTATTCGTACAGTACCGTAGTAAATTTCTCATCGGGAAGCACGCCTATGGATTCCATTCTATTTGATTCGGGTTCGCTTTCAATCACGGCCACATCTACCATGTTTCATGATGCCAGTGTTACGTTCACCCTTGTTTCGGCTACCAAAAACGGATTGCCTTTAGTGGTAAACACCGTTTTAAATGCAGCCAACAGCTACACCAGCACTGTTACCATTCCGGTTAACGGGTACTCGTTTGACTTAACCAACGGAGGTTCGCAAACCAATAAAATTCCGGTTAAAATGGATGTTACCCTTACCAAAACATCGGCCGGAAACCTGCCAACCACCAGCGATAAAATATCGTTTACCCCCAGTATGAATAACCTTGACTGGAAACGCGTGCATGGCGATATGGGCACCTTCAACATTTCGGCAGGAATACCAGATACCATTGTTTTTGCCGCATTCAGAAACTCGTTTTTTACCGGCCATATTGTACATGCCGACCCACGGGTAATTTTTGAAATACGCAACTCCTTTGGCATACCTATGCAGGTTGATTTTGTTTCGGTAAAAGGAAATATTCCGGCTCCCAATCCGGGTGCAGGAGATTTTGTAGTTACCGGCAGTGGCGTAACTACCCCGCTTAATATAACCGCTCCTACGCTGGCTCAAATTGGTCAGGAGATTTTATCGAGCCGAACCCTTGATAAAAACAACAGCAATGTGCGCGATGTGATAAACTACAACCCTTACTACTTTATCACCAATATTAACTTTTTGGCTAACCCTACCGGTACACCACCTTCGCACAATTTTATTATAGACACCAGCACCATTAAAGCAAATGTACGTTGCGAATTGCCCCTGTATGGACAGGCCACCAATTTTGAAATTGTAAAAGATTTTGACTTTGAATTTAAAGACACTGATGCCGTTGAATCGGCTACTTTACGCAGTATAATGACCAATGGATTTCCGCTTGATTTAGAGACACAGATTTATTTTATCGATGAATTTGGAAACCCGATTGACTCACTGGTAAAAAGCACTGCAAACAAATTTCCTGTAAAAGCCGGTGTGGTTGACGGAACCGGAAAAGTGGTAACGCCTACCGTGGTTACTACCGACAATACCATTGATGAACTAAGGTGGAAAGTGATTAGTTCACTTGCCAAAAAAATACGCATTAAAGCAGCTGTGGCTTCGAAACCAAATGCCACTGACATTAAAATTTTCAGCGATTATGTGCTGGGAGTGCAGCTAAGCGCCCGCGTTAAACTTAAAATTGATCTTAAAAATAAATAAATCCCACCACCATGAAAAAAACATTCAAATATGTATATGTGGCGGTGTTTACCTGCCTAACCTTTGTTGCCTTTGCCCAAAGTGATGTAACACTTTACAACATGAACTTTGTGCATACGCGCATGAATCTGAATCCTGCCCTGCGTCCGCAGGCAAAATTTAACCTGGCCATTCCCGGGCTTGGATCTACCATGATTGGTTTTACCAATAGCGGATTTGCCGTAAAAGACCTTATTCATAAACGCAGCCAGGACGACTCGCTGGTGATTGATATGGAAAAAATGCTGGGCAAATTAAAACCCACCAACTTCATGTCGATTGGATTAAAAATGCAGGTGTTTGATCTGGGATTTAAAGTAGGTGCCGGCTATATACGCCTGATGGCACAAGAACGCTATGAAACCCGCTACTCGTACACCAAAGACCTGATGAGCTTTTTGATTAAAGGAAACGGCCCAACTGCCGGAACCGACCAAAAACTGAATGTAGGATTAGACCTGATGCACTTTCGCGAATACGGATTAGGTTACTCGCACGAGATTAACGAGCAGCTTACTCTGGGTGTTACCCTCAAATACCTTTATGGTATGGAAAACATTCAAACCGCCAGCTCGGATGTAATTCTGTATACCGACCCCAATACCTACGCCATCACTGCCCGCTCCAATATTAAAATCAACACTTCGGGCCTTGACTCGGCCATTGGCGATTTAGGCGACAATGTATCAAAATATCTTTTTGGCAAAAAGAATACAGGATTTGCAGCCGATTTTGGTGTTACGTACAAACCTCACAAGCGCTGGATGATTTCGGCCAGTTTGCTTGATTTGGGTTCGATTAAATGGAAGGATGATTTATATTCTTACACCACCCGTAACCCCAACCAGCCTTATACATTTTACGGCATTAACATCAACGACTTTTTAAATGACAGCTCTACCCTTGGCGATGCCTTTAGCAAAGCCGGAGACTCGCTGCAAAGCACCCTTCAAATTGATGGGAACAAAACCAACACCGCTTACAAAACAAAACTAACGCGTCAGTTTTATGTGGGAGCCAATTATTTTATAGGCGAAAAAACATCCATCGGTGGTTTATTTAACGGAACGTTTTACAACGGAAAAATGTATCCTACCATTGGCGTAAATGCATCAACCGGTATTGGTCGTTTTATGAACCTGAGTGCTACCTACAGTGTAACCAACGGAAGTTTTGCCAATCTGGGAATAGGCACTGCCATTAATCTGGGCCCACTGCAATGGCACGTAATGACCGATAATTTATTTGCCGTAACCAAACCTTTGGAATCACGCAATGTGCATGTGCGTACCGGATTTTATTTAACCTTTGGCCGCAAAGCTGCCGACCGCGATGGTGATGGTATTACCGACTTTAAAGATAAATGCCCTGACGAACCGGGTCTGAAAATTTATGACGGTTGCCCTGACAGCGATGGTGACGGAATTATTAATATGCTCGACAGTTGCCCGCAGGCTGCCGGACCTGAATTTTGGAACGGATGCCCTGATACCGATAACGACAGCATTGTTGACCGTTTTGACGAGTGCCCGAGCGATAGTGGTTTGAAACAGTTTAACGGATGCCCTGACACCGATGGCGATGGTATTCCAAACAAACTCGACTCGTGCCCATACGAAGCCGGATTGATTCAGTTTAACGGATGCCCTGATAAAGACGGTGACGGTGTAATGGATAAATTAGACCAATGCCCTGACAGTGCCGGATTGCCTCAGTTTAACGGTTGCCCTGATAAAGACGGTGACGGTGTAGAAGACCGCAAAGACCAGTGCCCTGCCGAAGCCGGACTGATGCAGTTTAACGGTTGCCCTGATAAAGACGGTGATGGCGTGTACGACCGAATTGATATGTGCCCTGATAGTGCAGGATTGCCTCAGTTTAACGGATGCCCTGATACCGATGGTGACGGAACACATGATAAAATGGATGCCTGCCCTAAAGTAGCCGGACCACTTTACACCATGGGATGCCCTGATATGGATGGCGACTCTACAGCCGATGCACTTGACCTTTGCCCGCAAACCCCCGGACCACGCAATGCCAATGGCTGCCCTGATACCGATGGTGATGGACTGAGCGATAACTACGATAAGTGCCCTATTGTGCCGGGAGTACCTGCCAATAACGGATGCCCTGAGTTGAAAAAAGAAGAGCAGGAAATTTTGAATGCTGCTTTTGAAAACTTAGAGTTTGCCGTAGGTAAAGATGTGATTCAGGCTGCTTCTTTAAAATCCCTTAATGATTTGGCCGCATTGCTTAAAAAGAACCCAACCTGGAAATTGCAGATTGACGGACATACCGACAATGTAGGTAATGCCGCCAAAAACAAACTGCTTTCGCAAAAACGTGCCGATGCCGTAAAACGCTACCTTGCCTCTAAAGGAGTAGCCGCAACCCGCATGAACTCGAAAGGATGGGGATCTACCAAACCAATTGCCGACAATACCACGGCCGAAGGACGCGACCGCAACCGCAGGGTAGAGATGACCATTATACAATAAATACTTTTTTCATAGTTATTATTCAAAGGCCGGCCCCTTCGGGGGTCGGCCTTTTTTTATGGCACAACACCGAAGTTAAAAGAAAGGGAAACCCTCTTGTTTTTTTCAGCAATTAGTGCCACATTTGATTTTGTAAACAGAGCCTGCCTTGCAAATGACTGTACCTGCTGAATGGAAAATTGAACCCATAATACACCAAGACCAAAAACGGTTGGCCTTAAAATTTGCCTATAAAAAAGAATGGAATGAAAAAGCCAGGGCGCTGAAGGGCGCCCGATGGAGCAATACCCATAAATGCTGGCATGTGCAGGATAACGTGTATTTCCGGGCACTTTTTAATATGACCACCCTGCCGGATTATTTACCCAAAAAAATGGCCGATTCGGGCACCGAAATATCCGAAAAACTGAATGAATATGTTTTGTGGATGCAGAGCAAACGCTATAGCGAAAGCACCATTGAGAGTTATACCAAGGCGCTGCTGGTATTTTTTCAGTTCTACAGGAATAAACCCATTGAAGATATAAGCAACCGCGATGTAGTGATTTTTAACAACGAATATGTTTTGAAAAAGCAATTGTCGGCCACGTACCAATCGCAGTTTATCAATGCCCTTAAACTGTTTTACTCTATTGTAGAAAAGAAAAAAATGGATGTGGAACAACTGGTGCGCCCCAATAAACCTCATCAGTTGCCCAAGGTGATAAGCGAGCAGGAAGTGGAGGCCATTTTAAATGCCTCGGATAATTTAAAGCATCGTTGTATGTTGAGCCTTATTTACAGTGCAGGTTTGCGCAGAAGCGAGTTGCTTAACCTGAAAAAAAACGATATAGACAGCAGGCGCATGATGATATCCATACACAAAGCCAAAGGAATGAAGGACCGAATGGTGCCCCTTTCACCGGTGATACTGGATATGCTGCGCCAATATTACAAACTCTATAAACCTAAGGAGTATTTATTTGAAGGGCAATATGGAGGGCAATACTCCCCGCGCAGTTTGGAACTGGTGTTAAAAAAAGCGGTTCTTGAAGCCGGAATAAAAAAGAATATTAACTTGCATATGCTCAGGCATAGTTATGCCACGCATTTGCTTGAAGGAGGAACAAATTTGCGGCATATACAGGAATTACTTGGGCACAAGGACCCTAAAACCACCCAGATTTACACCCATGTGAGCAGGGAACAATTGGGTAAAATAGCGAGCCCATTAGATAAATTGAAATTAAAAAAATGAAAAATAACGCGATACAAAATAAACCCGGAGTTTCGCAGTATTACCCAATTTGGGGTGTTACTGCGAAACAAAAGGAGGATTTGTTTCGGGGATATACAAGTTACCGGCAAGCATAACACGACACAGCAGACATTAAAACAACAAGAATAATATTGGACAGATGACAGTAAAACCCAAAATCACAGAACTACTCAAACGACTTAATGACGGAGTAATCGAAAAGGAAGAAGTAATTGCTTTATCAGTTCTTTCTTCTGTTGCAGGTGAAAGTATTTTTCTTTTAGGTGCTCCAGGAGTTGCAAAATCCTTAGTTGCAAGACGACTGAAATACGCATACAAAGACGGCAGTTCATTTGAATATCTGATGAACCGCTTTAGTACGCCAGATGAAATTTTTGGACCTGTTTCAATCTCACAACTAAAAGATCACGAC
>CAZHTC010000022.1:0-17154 GCA_964535575.1 uncultured Bifidobacteriaceae bacterium | reverse complement strand
GCTGGCAGACAGTTTAGTGCTTCGTAAACCACTTCTTCGCCAAGCGCCAAACCGTCATAAGCAAGCCTAACAGATAACCAAGTTACTCAATAACGAATACAGTAGACTTAGAAATACAAATTTGAGTATGGACAATCTTGACTTTTAAAATGTTATTATAGACCATCATTTTTTAGAATGAAGATTGACTTACCTGTTAGGCTAGACAACCTTTTAGATTTGACAGATGCCACTTTTGCTTTGTATTTTCATGAGTATATTCACTTTATACAAGACATTTCGACCATATACGGATTAGTAAATATTTCAACAATCACATACTACATTCATGAATCTGCTCATTGTATTCCAAAACTAAAAAATAAACAATTTGGAACTCCTATTTCCTTGCTTAATACAAAGGATGATTACGGGTACAATAATTTTCTTTTGAAACCTTATTATATAGGTTCTCCAATAAATCCAAAACACAAGAATATTGAAATACTAAGCTACAAAAGGGAGCAAATACAATGGGGTGTGAAAGAGCATGAAATACTAGACATCATAAAAGTAGAAGCTAAGGACATAGAAACAGACCAGAAATTTTGGTTTGAATTAGGAGGAAATCATATTACGGAAGGAATGGCTTACTCTTGTGAACATTATGTTTACCATGAAATTTTAAATCACCAAAATCAATCTTTATCTGCGGATGATTATCCATATTTAGTTGCACCAAAACTAGTAGAAATTATATACCCAGAGCTAGCGAAAGAACCCTTACTTGTTATCGCTGCATGTGACGCCTGTTTAATGACATATCATCCCGGATTAAGTTTTATCAGGTTATTGGAAAATCTAAAACAGACAGACTTTATAAATAGGGCTAATGATTTAAAGGAACTTTACATCGAAGCAGAAAATTTATTGAAAGGAACTCATGTCGACTTTGATACACTTCTTGAACAGGTAAAGAGTCAAATTAAACTTAATTTTAGAGCAGACTACTTTGAGGGAAATAACCAATGGATAGAAATCCTTTTTGAAAGAATCAAAAAATTCAGAAAAGAAGTACCTGAATTCATTACGGATTTTCTGCAATTTGGTGACTTAAAGAAAAATGAGTTTTTCGGAATTTTTCATAGACTGTTTGGTTCGCCATTAGTAATCAATGGAGACCATGAAGGCACAATTAGTCTACCCGTTCGTTTCAATTCTGACAATTTTCATCCTGACTTATTTTGGGCAATTGATCAGATGCTTCGCATTTTTTCAGACAAAAATCCAATTCCTTGCGAACTAAAATCTTATTGCAACAAAAGCAAAGAATTCGACAATAAAATTGTAGTTGATGACCGCTGTGACACATCACCTTGGAGCAGATGTACTGATAAAGACTTATGCCCTTTCGCTACAATGTGGAGACATTGGGCTTTGTGTGGTTATGAACCCCAAAGCATGAATGTAAAGTGAAACCCCGGCTGTCGCAAGTTTGTAACTTGTGACAAGAAATAAATGAAGTTCTTTTGTCCCGACTCATTCGGGGTGTAACTTCAACAACCCGCCACTTTATGCTTGCTTTTGTCGTTTCTTTTCACAAGTTTTACACTATGAAACTGAACAAAGGTTTTTTCACACCTGTCCCGCCCAATGCGGGACTCTGACATTAGCGGTCATTGTAAAACAACAAAACCCTGACATAAATTGAATAGAGGAAATGGTGACAAAAAGAACTTTAAGGATTTGTACAAACGGACATAAATACTACAAAAGCAGTGACTGCCCGACTTGTCCAACCTGTGAAGAAGCCAAAAGACCAAATGATGGTTTTCTTTCTTTGCTTTACGCTCCTGCAAGACGAGCATTAGAAAATGCAGACATCAAGACACTAAAACAACTTTCAAAATTTTCAGAGAAAGACATTTTAAAATTACACGGCATTGGAAAGACAACAATACCATTATTAAAAAGTGAACTTAACAAAATAGGACTTACATTCAATGACTGACTACTATTATAAATTAAACTCTAACAAAAATTAAATATTATGTCGTTTCAAGCATACATTGACAACATCAAAACCAAAACAGGAAAGACACCTGCTGACTTTAAAAAAATGGCAGAGAAAAAAAAATTCATCATTGATGGAAAACTGAACCCTAAAACTAAAGCAGCAGAAATTACGAATTGGCTGAAAGAAGAATTTGAATTGGGACACGGACACGCAATGGCTATTTACGCTACATTCAAAGGGAAAACGGAATAGAAAAAACAACGAATCACTAACACGGGCTAAAAAAAATGCGGGTTGACATGCAAGTTGCAAGCGCATTTTTCAGCGGCAGAAAGTGTTGGCGCCTGCGATGAACTTCGGAATTATTTATATTTTTATGTGCGGTTAGACAGTTAGGAATTATTTATTCCGAACTTTCTTTAAGCCGCCACCCGTTATGTGTAATTGCAAAAGACCGTGAAACAGACAGTAATTATCATATTGACAATAGGACATTTTTCTTGCAATCAGGGAAAGACTGGTGACATAACAACAAATATGGACTTAGATAACTATGGCCGTTTAGAAACACTTTATTATCAATGTGACTCCGTTATTAGAACGGCAGACACTTTAAAGATTGTGAATTCTAAACTGGATACAACAATAATTGAGACGGGAATTTTTACTTTTTTGCAATATGATTATCCGTTAACAACACCTAATAAATTAATTGACCTTTCCAAAACTGCTAATCAGTTAGACAACCAAGGACAAAAAGCAGAAGCAGATAAATTTTATCAATCCATAGTTGACTTCTATCTTAACGAAAGACCAGAACATTTAAAAAGATTTTCGGACATGAATGGATATCTTCAATATGAAGTTAATTCTGCAATTCTTTGTTCACAAGCTTATGAAAGACTTGGAGAAAAGGAGAATGCTATTAAGACCTTACAACCTTTCTTAGCAAATGTGGAAGCATGGAATAGTAAAATTCATGAACGATACATTCAACTCTGCATAGATAAATTTGGCATTGACAAAGTGAGAGCAGAACTAAATAATTGTGGCAATACAATTAAATTGAAAAAACAAGACGCTCCGGAGAAAGACGACTGGGTCGTAAATGTATTTGGAGCAGACATTGGAGTTGGCAAAGCTTGGGAGACAGAAAATATATCGAATTCAAAGGCTGACAGTTTAGTAAGACAAATGGATTTTTATAAATTAATACAGTGAAAGCAACTACACATAACAGCACCTACCCCAAAGGCGGGGTTTCGTGTTCCAAAGACAGCTTTGTGGCTAATCAAACATTATTTTTTCAAATCAAGTTTTGTGGTAAAAGTCCCGCCCTTCAGGTAGCTGCGAAACGTTACCGGCAACCTTATATCGACAGTACATCCAGTAACCAAGCGTGCTCAAATTAACCTTTTTTCAAACCTGCTAAAATCTGTTTTACGACCGCTTCTTTATTATTTCTTAACTGTTTTGCAAACTGTTTTGCGTAAGGATGGACTTCATGGTATTTCTCACTCCATGATATAATTTCTACTAATGCAGGAACTAAATCAATGCCCTTTGGTGTGAGAGTATACAGAATTTTTGCTTTGCTTTCAGGATGCTTCTGTTTGGCTATAATGCCACCAGCTTCGAGTAGCATTAATCTATCGGCAAGAATGTTTGTGGCAATTTTTTCACCACCATTCAAAAAATCACCATAGGTATTCATTCCGTTAAAAACCATATCCCGGACAATTAGCAGCGACCATTTATCCCCAAAAATGTCCAACGCAGTGCTTATTGGACAAGTTGAGCGGAATTCAATCTTTTTCTTCTTCACGTCACAAATTTACAAACCCACTTGCTTTTTACAAGTATTTTATTTTACATTTGTACTTTCAAATTGCAAGTGATATTTTAAGTCAACAAAATATGAGCAAATTACAAGCACGCAACGAAGCCGTAATCAACGCACCAATTGGTAGCGTTTGGGCAATTATTACCGATATTAAACTTTTGGACAAAATAAATCCTGGAGTTATCACTGCCACAGGTAGAATGGACAAACAAGGCGAAACCCGAACCTGCGAAATGGAGAATAGAGGCAAACGAGGAACAATGACCGAAAAATTGGTTGAACTGGTTCACGAAAAGAAAACCGTTTGGGTAATTGAAAACGACAGCATGGGAATGGGTAAAATGTTGAAAGACCCACGATTTTGTTTCTATCTAGAAAGGATAAACCACAACCAAACCAAAATCATAAACGAATCTTATTACGAACCTGCTAACCTTCCGGTAAGAATTATGAATGCGTTAATGATGAAAAAAAAGATGAGTGAGATACAAGGAAAAATTCTTTCAAACATTAAAGCTATAGCAGAAAAATAAATTGACATGGCAACAATTCACAACGAAATAGTTGTAAACGCACCAGTTGAAAAAATTTGGGAAATATTGACAAACATTGAACTGCTTGACAAGTATGACCCAACTGTTAAACAGTCAAAAGCACTTTCAGAAAACAAAAGCGGCCTAAATGCAAAAAGAAAAGTGGTGATGATTGACGGCAAAAACTGGTTTGACGAAAAAGTAACAGTATTCAAACCCAATCTAGCATTGACCTATCAACTGACTGACTGTTCTTTTCCAATCTCCGGACTGAAACACAGTTACAGCTTTGAGAAAGCCGGCAACCAAACAAAAGTGAAACAGGTAATGGAATACACCGTTAAGTTTGGTTTGCTTGGTAAACTGCTTGACGATTTGAGGATACGCAAACAGTCGGACGCAGGAATTAAAAAATTCTTTTCAGGTCTTAAAACCTACGCTGAAACTCATTAGCAAATACACATGGCATACAACGAAAAATTAGCAAATCGTATTCGGGAGCAGCTTGCAGACCTTCCTAACATTAAGGAAAAGGAAATGATGGGCGGATTAACATTTATGGTAAACGACAAAATGTGCATCGGCATCATCAAAGATGAAATGATGTGTCGCATTGCACCCGAAATGCAAGACACCGTTTTAGAAAAAACAGGTTGTCGCATCATGGACTTCACAGGCAGACCAATGAAAGGTTATGTAATGGTTGACGACACAGGTATGAAAACGAAAAAGGAATTTGACTACTGGATAAATCTTTGTTTGGAGTTCAACAGCAAAGCAAAATCATCAAAAAAGAAAAAAAATAATTTTATCAATAAACAATCAAAAGCAAACAACATGACAAATTCAATCAACTGGTTTGAAATTCCTGTGAAAAATTTCAACAGAGCAAAAGCCTTTTATGGAACGCTGTTAGGTGCGGACGTTCAGGAAATGCCTCACCCATCTTACAAGTATGGCATCTTGCCGGGCGATATGGAAAACGGAGTTACAGGAGGCATAGTAGAGGGTGAGGGATTTGAACCTTCCATGACAGGCGCTTTAATTTATCTCAACGGTGGAGATGATTTAAGCGTTCCGCTTTCAAAAGTTGAGGCAGCTGGCGGTAAAATTCTTTTGCCAAAAACTTCAATCGGTGGCAATGGTTTTATGGCTCACATTGCCGACACAGAAGGTAATAAAATTGCTCTTCACTCAATGAAATAATGCAAAATACAAAAGGGCGGCAGGTTTTCCTGCCGCCCTTTTGTATTGTTTATAGTGGTGTGTTTTCCGATACTTCATTTAATGTTAAAGCAACCGACACCACTTCGGTCGCACAGAAAGGCCGCTGATAACAGCTGCTTTGGGTAATGGCAGGTGATGTGCCTGGTTGATCCCGCACATGCAGAACTCTGAAATCACCCATTTTTTAAACAGCCAAAACGTTAATGCTGCAATCACTGGCCGATATTACTTCGGTGTCCATTGAAAATGTATATGCCTACAATGAACTAAATGAGCAAAACAAAACACTTTATGACATCGCCTTTTTGCAATCGCACCAGGTAAGAGTTCCAATTGCTCAAATACAGGGGTTATATGAAATATTCCGGTTTGAAGACCTTCAGCATCCGGATAATCTTGAAATTCTGAAAAGGCTAAAAGTAACTGCCGACTCATTCGATGCGATCATTAAGGAAATCACTCAAATGACAAACAAAATAAAGGATTATGATTCTTAATTGCCCTTTGTGAAAAGTATCGACCCTGCTTTGTTTCTTTACCTATGGGGCAAATTATGGTGTTGTAAACATGCCAATAGTGCCGCTTTATAAGCGATCAATTCCCCTTACTTAAAAACAGGGGTTATACTACGGTAAAATGATAATATCTCCTTTAAGAGAAAACCGGGTGCCGTGATATCCTTTTGCTTCTATGTAGTAAACGTAAACATCCTGTTGCAAAGGTTTTCCGTTTAGCTTCCCATCCCATATAAAATTTGGATTATCAGATTCAAAAACCAACTGCCCCCACTTGCTATAGATAAGAATTTTAAACCGGGTTACATTTTCAAAATTAATGGAGAAAAAGTCGTTAAACCCATCGTCATTAGGTGAAAATGCCGAAGAAATAAACAAGTTTTCGTGAACCCTGATATCAAGGTAACGTATTAAGGAATCGGAACATCGGGTGGTGGTATCGTATGCCACCAGTTTAACAGCATAAACTCCGGGGAGGGCATACACTTTTGGTGGTGGCTGAAAGAGGTTGGCAAACGCATCAACCAAATCACCCATATCCCAGTTAAATGAATCGGCTGCCAGCGAATTATTGGTGAACAAAATAGTGTCTTCCACCGCATAAATGGTGTCGCCCTCATAATTGTGGGAGAACGAAGGTTTTGGTAAATCATAAACCACAATGGTATCGTAGGCGGTGTCTTTACATCCGCTGGCATTTACCGAAATTAACCGGGCTATATAATTACCTGCTTTGGTATAAGTGTGGCTGGGACTTGGAGCGTTTACCGAGCGCCCGTCACCAAACTGCCATTGATAGGTGTTGTTTGTAGTAGACCCGTTCACAAAATCAACAGTAAGTGGCCGGCATCCTTTCAAGGTATTTCCGGCAACAACCGCCTGCTGCACGGTATCCACAAACACATTCATTGAAACAGCACTATCGCATCCGGTTATGTTATCAATTACCTGCACCGAAATGACATAAGGACCGGGAGCATCGAATAAAATGTCAATTGAATTGGTACCTGTTCCACCTACTATTGTACCGGCCGGAGTTATTGACCAATTATAGCTGTAATCGGGATTTCCTGTAACATCTATCTGATAAATATTACCGCGAGAGTAAGCACAAGAGCGCTTACTTCCTTCAATTTTAGGTTTAGGCTTAGGCCGTTTTATTAAACTTACAAAAACAGTAGAGTCGCACCCTACCGAATTAAACTCTTTGAGCGTAACTCTTCCCAATCCCTGCTGACTCCACTGTACTGTAACAGAAGAGTTGGTATTTGATCCGATAATATTACCACCTGTTACACTCCACAAATAACTGTCTCCGGCCTGCACCAGCGCATTGTAAGTTTGAGTTGAATACTCGCATACCGCAGGAGCCCCGTTTACTATTTGAGGCACCGGAGTGGCCCTAATGGTAACCGAAAATTCGGAAACCGAATCGCAACCAAGTCCGTTGGTTTGGGTTAGAATTACCTTTCCGGTACCGCTGCTTCCCCAAAGTACAATCAGATTTTGTGTGTTAAACAATCCCTGAATGGTGCCGCCTTCTACTTTCCATTTGTAACTATTTCCGGCAAGTGGAATGGCCACCGAATAACTTTCTTTTTTGTTTTCGCACACCAGCGGATTGCCGTTTATACTGGGCCTTGGTGTAGGATTAATGGTGATGGTAATGGAAGAAACCGAATCGCAACCCGAGGCATTACGCTGCACCAGGGTAACCGAACCCGCTCCCTGTATCCCCCATTTTACCGATATGGCATATTTGAGGGATGAATCAGTAATAGCCCCTCCCGAAACAGTCCACTGGTAGGTGTGGCCGGGTTTATTCTGGGCGGTATATATCGCAAATTTATTTTCACACACGTTTACGTTTCCTGATATGGCAGGAACAGGAGTAGAATCAATGGCAACGGTTAAAAATCGGATAGAGTCGCAACCGGAAGAGTTGGTTTCTTTAAGTTGTACTTTTCCTATTCCCGGGGTTATCCATTGAACCGATAAATTAATCTGTGTGGCCGACCCGATGATGTTTCCGCCCACCACACTCCACAGGTAAGTGCTTCCGGGAGTTGACGGAGTGGTGTACACTTCAAATTTATCTGAACATACCAGCGTATCGCCATTAATTTGCGGTACCGGAGTTTTTTTAATGGTGATGGTTTGGGTAATAGTTGAATCGCACCCAAACTGATTGGTTTGTTTTAGTGAAACCGAACCGGTGCCCTGAGGCCCCCATTTTACCGTAATGCTTCCGGCTGTATCCGGAGACTCTAATGTACCCCCGATGATTACCCACTGATAGGTACTGGAGGCCGTTCGGTTAAAACTGTAAATGTATCTTTTATTTTCGCACACGCTAAAAATGCCGGTGATGGCAGGAACAGGTGTAGGGTTAATTCTGATGTTTTTTATCAAACTGGTATCACACCCTGAAACATTTGTTTCAACTAACTTAACAGAACCTGTACCCGTGGTAATACTATCCCATTCAATTACCACCGAGGTGGATGTTGAAGAACCAATAATTTTTCCGTTGGTTACACTCCATGCATAGGTACTGCCGGTATGGTCGGTGAGGGTATAGGTAAATCGTTTCCGTTCGCAGGCCGAATCGGGGCCCAGAATTTCAGGAAGGGTATACGGGTCGAGAATAACCGTTTTAGATATAACTGAGTCGCACCCGTATTGATTTGTTTTTTTAACTGTGATTATTCCTTCAGTGGTATCATTCCATCTTACAATTACCGAAGAATCAATGATGGAAGTGAGAATAGACCCGCCCACAATTGACCACTCGTAGGTATTTAGGGCGGTGCTGTTTACTTTATAGGTAGCCAATTTAAGCACGCAATTGCGTGCCGGACCTGTAATTACCGGGGCGGGTGTTGCCCTGATTACGGTGGCCAGATTTACGGTTGAATCACAACCAAGCTGATTTGTTTTTTTCACTGTTACATTACCACTTCCTGCTGTTCCCCATTTAATGAGCACAGTGGAGTCGGTTGAAGATCCTACGATACTTCCACCGGCAACACTCCACAAATAAGTATTGGAGGCAGTTGAGTTTACCTTGTAGCTGAAATATTTTCCGGCACACACCGATGTGGCACCCGTGATAACCGGTACAGGCGTTGGATTTATAGTAACAGGATACGTTTTGATTGAATCGCACCCATTGGTATTGGATGCAGTAATTTTTATTGAACCGGTTCCTGCGCTATTCCATTTAATATTTACCATCGTATCGGACGATGCACTTACAATAGAGCCTCCGGTTATTTGCCAGGTGTACGAAGTGCCGCTTTCTGCCGGGGTTTTATACTGGTATGTTTTGCGCTCACATACTGTGGTGGGTCCGGTAAAAACAGGAACAGGAGTTTGATTAATGGTAATATTGAGTGCTGCACTACTCTGGCAACCTGAACTGCTGGTGATATCGATAAATAATAATCCCGTAGGTGGGGCTCCCCATAAAATGCTTATCACCGAATCAGAGCTTCCGGTAATGATAGAACCCCCAATTCCAACCCAGCTGTAAGTGGCCCCCGGTGAAGAAGCAACTGAATAATTGTAGCGTTTGTTTGAACATACATTCAGTGGCCCGGTAGTAGTAATATTTGGCCTGTCATTTACTTTTACATCCATGAAAATAATGGTGTCGCAACCGGTTATGGAGTCACCCAGATATAAAAACACTTTACCCATTCCTACGCTGTCCCAGCTAACCTGCACAGCCGTATCGAACGGGGTTCCAATAATCGACCCCTTTTCAGCCAGCCAGTAATAAAACCGTTTGCTCACTTTGGAGGTATAGTACGATTCGGTAGTATTAACACAGGCAGAATCGATTCCGGATATTGTTCCGCTGGGAGAAGTGATTACCCGAATTTGTTTTGTGATAGTTGTATCGCAGGCAACACCCGACTTTCGCATGATACGGGCGGTGATGGTAAACAATCCCGGAACCTTGGGGGTAAACAGCACTTCGCTGGCTGATCCATTGATAGAAGTGGGAGCAATGTTAAAATAGGCAAGGGCAGCTGGTGAAACTGACCAAACCACCGAATCAGTGGTGGTGGTGGTGTCTGCCCAAAAGCGTCTTGAATAAGTTGAGTCCGGGAACTGATTTATACACATGGTATCAGTCCCTCCTGAATTTCTCACTGCATTGATAGCAGGAGGTTTGTATATGGTTACAACTACCAAATCGGTATCAGGCGTACACGAGCCATTTCCCGTTGTTATGAGTTGCAAACTGGTTGAACCTAAAGAATCACGTTCATAATTACTCGGAATATAAGTGGCATTCAAACTGGTGGCAGATGGGGAAAAAGTTCCACCCGGATGAGCGGCTGTTGAATCTTTATACCTCCAGCGACCTCCGCTTGCTGCAGTTACACTACCATGTAATAGTGCCCTCAGATCTTTGGTGCAGATGGAAGTGTCAGGTCCGGCATTCGCATCAATGGTTGATGAAAACGATGTAACTACAACCGTATCCCTGGCAGTGTAGCACTTGGCCGAATCGGTCATGGTTACCACATATGTTCCTACTCCTACGTTAATTGACTGGGAGGTATCATTCCCGGCATTATTCCACTGGTATCGGAAAGCTGGAAAACCACCTGAGGGGTTAGCGGTAATCGTGGTGGTACTTCCCCCAAAGCACACCGTTGCAGGCTTTGGAGTGATGGCTACGGCCAGATTATTGGCAAACCTCACGGTAACCGAATCGCAAAAAGAAGTTGCCCCGCAACTGCCAATGACCGTTCCGCATACTTTGTACATAACCGATGAAGGGAAAGCGCCCGTAGGTGTGATTGTAACCGAGTCGCAGCCGCTGGTACAACTGAGATACGAATTGTGTGTTGCATTATTGGGTACCGATGTCCAGGTGATGGAAGATTCAACCAACCCTTTAGCAACTAACCTCCCGGTACAGGCCTGAGTTACGAGTAATGTTCCGCTCATTGCGGCCTTAGGGATAGAACGAATCTGATAGACGTTGGTATTATTACCCGGCTTGCAAAAAGTGATGCGATGAGGCCCTGCTCCTGTGAGGCAAATAGCCTGACCCACCTGATAGGAAGTGCCGCATCCAATCTGATAAAACAAAGCTCCACCGGGTACAGCACCTGAAATGATATCCAATTGAATACCGCTGGCACCGGCACTCAACGTAAGGTTAAACTCAATACATTTATCGGCACCCGAAGCTGCACAACAGTAATCAAGTCTTGTCGTATCAGGACTCGTCCAAATACTATCAGGATTGGAACTAAGGTTTACGTTAAAACTTGGGGTATTGGAACTACACGGCTGTGCGTAAACACTCAAAGGGCAATAAACTGCCAGCCAAAAAATAAAGCTTAAAAACCGTTTCGGGTAAAAATGCACTTCTATACCTTCTCCAAAATTATTACAGGCAATCGGGGCCCGCCTAATACATGCCAAAGTAAGTACAAATTTTGAAAAACTGCAATGTAAAAAGGTAAAATTATCATTCTAAACTGTTTAACCTCATTTTAAACGGTTATTTCGCTATCGGTTTAAGTTGTATGGCCTTGGTATTTTAGCCAATGGCCAATTCTTTCTTCAAACAGCAAAACACCCGGCTCAACCGGCTTCATTCAGAAAATCAATCAGGGGTTTCATGGTTTTAAAAACCTTCCCTGCATATTTATCAAAACCCTTATCCTTCAGAAGCTTTTCGTCAACGCGATGGTACATCAAAAAACTTTTATGCTTCAAATATTCCAAAGCCGGATTGTCTTTATCATACCCCTTTGGAATTTGGCTCAGCTTATCCCCGCTTAACCCCCCAAAGTTTTTTACAAATGCTTTATCCTTGATTATTTTAAGAAACCGGGGGTAATTGTAATCAATCTCCTGCCTTATTGCCTGAAGTTGTGCCGGGGTTGGCATATAAGCTCCTCCGGCCAAAAAACAGTTGCCGGGTTCCAGATGCAGGTAGTAACCGGCCGACTCGGCCTTTTTACCCCCTTTGTTCATCCATGCCCCGAAATTGGTTTTATAAGGCGATTTGTCTTTTGAAAAACGTACGTCACGGTTTATCCGGAAAATACATTTTTTAGCCTCAAGATGCTTAATATCAGAATCAAAATTTGCACTTTGGTTAATCACATCCTGAACAAACTGCACCCAATCCTGTCGTAGTGCCTCATACGTTTCCCGGTTAGTATCAAACCAATCCTTATGGTTGTTTTTTCTCAATTTGGTTAAAAAAGTCATCAATAATTTGAAGTCCATAATCTCAGATTTATTTCCACAAAATAAGGATGTGCGATTGATTTTAAAAAAAAAGTGGTAATTTTATATTTCCAAATACAACTTTTTAAACGCTAAGTGTATCTACAATAATACAAAGTAGCCTTGACAAATCCGGTTAGCATAAAGGAAGAAGAACTGATAAGGCAGTGCATTCAGGAGGATCAGAAAGCTCTTGAAGCATTTTACCGGATGTATGCAGGTAAAATGATGGGGATTTGCCTTCGATATGCAAAAAACCGTGAAGATGCAGAAGATATATTACAGGAAGGGTTTATAAAAGTGTTTAATAACCTGAAAAATTTTAAGAAAGAAGGGTCGCTGGAAGGATGGGTAAAACGCATAATGGTAAACACTGCCCTGCTGCATTACCGTAAAACGGCAAAATTCGAAAATCATGTGGATGTGGAAGCAGCCGATAAAGAACCCAATGATCTGGATATTTTAAGCAGCCTTTCAGCCAAAGAACTTATGGCACAAATACAAACTTTACCTGACGGCTACCGGATGGTTTTTAATATGTATGTACTTGAAGGGTATCAGCACAAGGAAATAGGAGAATTACTGGGAATAAACGAGGGTACTTCCAAATCGCAATTGGCCAGAGCCCGAAAATTTTTAATGGATATTATTAAGAAACGAGAATTATAAATATCGTATGAGTTACAACGAAGAAATGGACAAAATTGTTCTGGACAAACTGGCCGGGTACTCGGAGGAGCCTGAGCCTGATGTTTTCCGGAGTATCCTTACAGAAAGGGAACGAGCGGCCAAAAGCAAATTGCTTAACCGCATTCTGTTAATTGCAGTAAGCATTGCTGCTTTGATAGCATTGCTGTATCTGTTGCTTCGTAACGATAAACCCGAAGGGCAAAGTTCCCTGCTTTATCCTCAACCCGGTTCAACAGCATCCTCCGCTGATCAATCGTCTGAAAAATCAGGTTTAAATCAATTTGGCCCTGGCAAAAACGAAAATAACGGCAACTTGTCTGAATTAAGTTCTTCTGCCCTTTCATCTACTGCGGCAACTGCCAATTACCCGACTGCACACAACAAAACAACAGGTGGCAAAACACCATCTGCCACCACGTATGCCGCAAAAAACTCCGGCAATGATGTAATCATATCACGAGTTGAGGCAAAAGAAACAAATACCCAATCTTTGAATGCAGTATTTGATTACTTTATGGATTCTACCGGAAAATGTACGTTTTACAACCACTCCTCGGCAAGCGAAGAAGCCGAATATGAATGGTTTTTTGGTGACGGAAGTGTATCAAAAGAAAAAGAACCTTCACATGCCTACGCGCTTAACGGATATTACCATGTGTGCCTCACGGTTACCACCCCTCAGGGAACCTATGACAGTTATTGTGATGATATCTCCATTGATCATTTGCCTAACAGAAGAAACCTGATTGGAAAAGTAAGTGCCGGAAACAGCGTACCCGACAAAGGATGGGTGTACCTGATAAGTTATGACTCGGTAAGTATGGTTCCGTATTTAGTTGATTCGAGCAAAGTAGATTTGTCGGGTTTCTTTACCTTCAATCAGATACCTGCCGGTTATTACTTAGTGAGAGCCACCCTCGAAACCAAATCCATTCACTACAAACAATACATGCCTACTTATTACGGGCAGTCGCTCATTTGGAATTTTGCCAAACGATATAACCTTTCATCATTTGGAAAAGGCAATTCCGATTTGCTCATCATCAACCTGCTTTCCACCCGTAAATCGGATACCGGAGATAATTCCATTGACGGACAAACCAACACCCGCGATAACGAGTTGAATGATGATATTGTGATTTTGTACGACAATAATGGCAAACCCATTGGATTCGCTCAATTGGGACCTGACGGAAAATTCTCGTTCAACGATTTGCCTCCGGGAAGTTACCAGGTGTTCAATCCAAGAACCGGTTCGTACACTACCTACACCACAGGAGGAACATCGTCAAGCACTCCGCCTCCGGGTGGCACAACTACAGGCGGAACAACACAATCAGGTACGCCACCGCCACCGCCTCAGCCCGAAATTATTCTATATCCAAATCCTTGTACCAGCAGCGATGTGCTTACCGTAAAATTCAACAATCCCGAATTGCTGCCTTACTCGGTTACGGTTATTGACCAGAATGGGGTAACTAAAATGACACAAAAAGGTAATAAGTATCTTATACCGGTTCAGGAAGTACAATTGGATGTATCCATGCTTCCGGCCCGAAATTATCAGGTAATTGTAACACTGGGAAATAAAACATTACCAAGTGCTTCGTTTACAAAATAAGATTCCGTTTTTCTCTTAAAGCAATTGGCTGCAAATGATTACTTTTGCAGCCAATTGTTTTTTACCCATGTTTGACCGCGAACGCCCCTCTTTTGAAGATTCGAATAACGTTACCGTACAACGTTGCTTTTATGCCTATGAATTTGCCCGGCCATATATCACCGGAAAAGTAACAGCCGATATTGGTTGTGCCGATGGGTATGGTTCATCTTATTTAGCCGGATTTACCCAAAGCACCGTTGGGGTTGACTACTCCTTACCCACCATTGAAGAGGCCCGTAAAAAACATGCGGCTATCAAAAACCTTACTTTTAAAAACGGCAGCGTCCCTCCTATTCCGTTGGAAAATGAAAGTGTGGATGTGGTAACCGCGTTTCAGTTTATCGAACATATTCATCAGCGGCTCGAGTTTATGAAAGAAGTAAAACGCGTACTGAAACCGGGAGGCGTTTTTATATGTACCACCCCCAATATTAAAATGTCTATTGCCCGCAATCCGTTTCATGTGCATGAATATACGTTTGATGAAATGCGCAGTGAGGCCGCAAAAGTTTTTGAAAAATTTGAATTGAAAGGCATTCAGGGAAACGCTAAAGTGAATGAGTACTATGAACAAAATGCCCGCTGGGCAAAAAAAATATTACGCCTTGACCCACTGGGATTGCATAAAATTATCCCTGCCTCGTGGCTGGTGCGCCCTTACAACTGGCTCACTACATTAATGCGTAAAGATTTGAAAGAACAAAACAGCAATACCCTTTCCATCTCCACCTCCGATTTTTTTCTCACTACCGATAAGCTCGATTTTACCTGGGATATTTATTTAATTGCCCATAAATAATTCGCATGAAAAAAGTCTATTTCATCAGCGGGCTGGGAGCCGATGAACGGGCTTTTTCCAGACTGGATTTACCGGGTATTGAACCTTATCATATAGCATGGAAAATTCCGGTACACAACGAAACCTTGCAAACCTATGCCACACGTTTGCGCAAGGAAATAACGGAACCCGACCCCGTAATTGTGGGCTTATCTTTTGGCGGATTAATGGCGGTGGAAATATCCAAACAAATCAGCTGTAAAAAAATCATTCTCATCTCGAGCATCAAACACCGCAGGGAAAAACCCATGCTCTTTAACCTGAGTGCTGCGGCCGGATTACATAAATTGCTGCCCATGGCTTCATTCAGCAAACCCAACAGGTTGCTTTATTATTTTTTCGGGGTACATCAAAACAAACGGGCCAAAGAACTGATGGATGAATTGTTGGTGTTTATGCAACCTGATTACCTTCGGTGGGCAGTAAACCAGATTGTGAACTGGCAAAATGAATTTATCCCTTCACGCTTGGTGCATATTCACGGAACGGCCGATAAAGTATTGCCGGCAGAAAAAGTAAAAGCCGATTACCTGATTGAAAACGGTTCGCATTTTATGGTATGGACACGAGCCAGAGAAATAAGCGCTATTTTACAAAAGGAGATTTAGAACTCAACCAGTAGTTTCAAGCAGAGGCGCAGAGCCCGCAAAGACTTAAGGCAATACCTCACACACACAACGGAAGCCAAGCCATGGGTATGGTTCTACATAAGGTAAAAAACTATTTAACGAATAGCCAGTAAAAGCATCTTTTGCTTTGATAGCCTCATCATAAATAATGTAGGGTATAAATGAATCCCCCCTTAGGTCGGTTACATAATTTAATCCCATTACCAGCGAATCTGAAACTAGCTCTGAAACATTGCCAAGCATATGATAAATTCCATATCTATTTGGCTTTCCTTTAAACACCCCCGAAATATTTGCAGCAACAGAATTAAATCCGGTAAAATAATTCAAATAATAACTTTCTAAAGTGGGAGAAACAGGAGTGTTGCTTTTCCAAAACATGGTTTCATACCCAAACGGATATGTGAATGCATTGTTCAAACCTGCTCTTGCGGCAAACAACCACTCCTCTTTTGAAGGAAGCCTGTACTTAACTTTTTTGGGCACATTTGAGTACGTACTGTCTGGATTCCATTTGAGATTATTATCACGGATGTACATCATTTCGTTCACTCTTTTTGTTCTCCATTCGCAATACAATAATGCCTGAGCATAACTGATTCCAACAACGGGGTACTCCTGAAAATTAAACCCTCTGAAGTACAAATTCACATAAGGAGCTCCGTCAACTCCTCTAAAATTCCAACATTGTGTATCGGGAAGAACCATCTGATATTGCACGGGATTTTTCCTCTTTATCCAATCTACAAATTGACGATAATCAAAATTAGCAATTTCGTGTTTATCAATAAACAAACTATCCCTCAACCACACCGTACCCGGTGGGGTTTCCATCTTAACCCATTTCGGTTTTTTGCGGGGTTTGTCAAATTTTTCACTGGCGCAAGACCATACCAGTACTAAGAAAAACAATCCGATGACTTTTTTCACCTAAGCAATATATAACTTTTCCG
>CAZHTC010000021.1:0-22746 GCA_964535575.1 uncultured Bifidobacteriaceae bacterium | reverse complement strand
GGTTCAGGCACCAGGTTGATTCATTACCTGCAGCAGGCAGAATTTAAATATAAAACCGGAGTTGACGATTTGGTTTACCGTCCGGGTTTATCTGTTCGGGAATTTCTGGATATGCGGCTTTTGAAGGGCGTGGTAAAGCTTGATGTATTTACTTCCATGCAAAAACATATCGGGCGTTTTTTTAAGAGCAAAAAATTGAACAGGATAATGGAATTTCCTGTTCTTTTTTTAGGCGCAACTGCCCAAAATACTCCGGCTCTTTACAGCCTCATGAATTATGCTGATATACGTTTGGGTACATGGTACCCAATGGGAGGTATGCACCGCATTGTGGAGGCCATGAAGGAACTTGCTTTGGAGCTTGGGGTGAATTTTAAATTTAACGAGGAAGTAAATCAGGTTACAGTTAATGATGAAAAATGGATTACAGGTGTGGGTACTCCTTATGCACACTATAAAGCCGATGTGGTTATTGCCTCGGCTGATTACCGGCATATTGACCAGAAGGTAATACCTGAACACCTGCGTTCGTATACTCCTGCTTATTGGGATAAACGGGTTCTGGCTCCTTCAAGCCTCATTTTTTACCTGGGTGTAAATAAAAAACTAAAGGGACTTCAGCATCATAATTTGTTTTTTGATGAAGATTTTGAAAACCATGCAAAGGAAATTTATTCCAGCCCTCAATGGCCAGGCAAACCGTTGTTTTATGTGAGTTGCCCTTCGGTTACCGATGCAAGTGTTGCTCCCGAGGGTAAGGAAAATCTATTTGTGCTTATTCCGGTTGCTCCCGATTTAAAAGATACCGAAGAAACGCGGGAATTTTATTACGATTTGGTAATGAAAAGGATGGAAGAAATCACCGGTCAATCCATAAGGGAATATGTGGTATTTAAACGAAGTTATGCGCACAACGATTTTATAAAAGATTACCACTCATTTAAAGGAAATGCTTACGGGCTTGCAAATACGCTCCGGCAAACAGCTATTCTGAAACCCTCCATCCGAAGCAAAAAAATAAAGAACCTGTTTTATGCAGGACAGTTAACTGTTCCGGGTCCCGGAGTTCCACCGTCACTCATATCGGGTAAAGTGGTAGCCGATCTTATTTCTGAAACTATTTAATAAAAAACAAAATTATGAAACTAACAGAGCATATGAATTTATTTGATAAGGTTTGTGCCGATTGCAGCCACCTTATCACCCGCAGCTACACAACGTCTTTCAGTCTGGGCATTCTGGCCTTCAGCAAAAAGTTCAGAGAACCCATTCGGAATATTTATGCATTTGTGCGTTTTGCCGATGAAATAGTTGATACGTTTCATGCGCACGACAAGGTTAAACTTTTGGCAGAGTTTAAAACCGAAACCTATAAAGCAATTGAACAGGGAATAAGCCTTAATCCTGTGCTGCATTCGTTTCAGAAAGTAGTGCATGAATACAATATTCCTTATGAACTGATCGATGCTTTTTTATACAGCATGGAGATGGATTTAACTCACGAAAGGTATAAGCAGGAGGAATATGATAAGTACATTTTCGGCTCGGCAGAGGTGGTTGGTTTAATGTGTTTGCGTGTTTTTTGCGAAGGAGATGGGCAACGGTACAATTTACTCGAAGAACCGGCCAGAAAACTGGGGGCAGCTTTTCAAAAAATAAATTTCCTGCGCGATTTAAAAAGCGATTACTGGGACAGGGGCAGAATTTATTTCCCTTCGGTAAAAACAGATGGAGTGTTTGATAAAGAAATGAAACAGGCCATTGAACGCGATATTGAATTGGATTTTAAAGAGTCGTTGAAAGGGATAAAACAATTGCCCGATGGCTGCCGGTTTGGAGTGTATATCGCGTACATTTATTTCTATGGCCTTCTCAAAAAGATTAACCGCATGGATCCGCAGGTGATTCTTAACAAACGGGTAAGTGTTTCAAAACCTGCCAAAGTGTATCTGTTTACCATATCTTATTTCCGGTACCAGCTTAACCTGCTTTGATGAAACGGTATTTAACAGGTATTTTCTTATTGCTGTGGGTAGCCGGTTTTGCTACAGAGGATGAAATAGACGCAAACACACTGAGAACAGAGTATTACTATTGCGTAAGCAGTGCCGCTAAAACAGATGCGCTTTACAAAAAACTGTTGTCTGCGAATTCCGACAAACCCATTATTACGGGATTTATCGGAGCATTAGAGGCACTCAAGGCAAAACACGCCTGGAACCCATATGCCAAACTGGAATACCTGGATAAGTCGGCCGCCACATTTGCGAGGGCTATTGCTACCGACCCGCAGAATGTAGAAATTCGATTCCTGAGATACACCGTGGAGTTTTATGTGCCGGCATTTCTTGGTTACAGCAGCCATTTGGCTCACGACAAACAAGTGATTATTCAGAATATTAAAGCATGTCATTATGCTAAAAAGGATAAGTTTCTTGTAGAGAATATTATTAATTTTTTCGAAGAGCATAAAGTATGCAGTTCAACTGATTTGGCTTTGATGCGTAACGTACTTAAACAATGTACACCTACTTACTGATTAATTCAGCCACACTTCTTTTTCCGCTTATTTTTTCTTTTGACAAGAAGTTAAGGTTTGTGCGTCAATGGAAATTTTTATTTCCGGCATTGGTAATAACGGGTCTTATTTTTATTGTGTGGGATGCGCTGTTTACTTATTGGCAGGTGTGGGGGTTTAATGCAGCGTATCTGGTCGGCCTATATTTTTTTAACCTTCCGTTGGAAGAATGCCTCTTTTTTGTAACAGTTCCGTTCGCCTGCGTTTTTGTTTATGAGGTGTTGCGTTTTTACCTCACCAAAGATTACCTTAAAAGGGCAGTGCAGCCTTTGGGGAGGATATTGGTTTTTGGTTTAATCGTACTTGTTTTTGCATACCCCAAACTTTTGTACACCTCGGTCAGTTCGCTTTTGGCCTGCTCACTTATACTCTGGAATCAGGTTTTTTTTCGCAAATCATGGTTGGGGTATTTTTGGTTAACTTACTTAGTATGCCTCGTCCCGTTTTTTATTGTCAACGGAATACTCACCGGGTTGCCTGTGGTAGTATACAACAACGGGTTTAATCTGGGACTACGGGTATTTAGTATTCCGGTAGAAGATTTCATCTATCAGTTTGACCTGATGATGTTGCTTATCTCCATTTATGAAAAAATGAAAAGCTATAAAGAAGCAAGTTTTAACAATTAAGGCAAGTATGATTAAAGCCTCGCACTCCAAATGGGCACAGCTTATTTTTGATGTTTACCTGCGGGTATTATTCAAAAGGTATTTTCACCGCCTGAACGTAACATTAAATACGGTTTCGCCTAAGGAGCATAGCAGCATGCTGCTTTTAGCAAATCATTTCAGCTGGTGGGATGGTTTTTTCTGGTATTACCTGAATAAAGTGGTTTGGAAAAAGAAATTTCACATCATGATGCTGGAGGAACAATTGAAGCGTTATTGGTTTTTCCGGTTTCTGGGGGCATTTTCCATTCGTAAAAATTCCCGGTCGGTGATGGAATCTTTTGCTTATGCCTCGAAATTATTAGCAGATCCGAACAACCTTGTTTTGATATTTCCTCAGGGAGAAATACAGCCTTTAAGCATAGAAAAAATAAAATTTGAGCGTGGAATTGAACTGTTGAAATTAAATGCGGAATCAAAGATGCAATTAGTGTTTGGATATGCACATACCGAGTACGAATCTAATCCGAAGCCTACCGTTCGTTTTTTTCTTCAGACTGGCGAGGGAAAAGATGTATGGGAGATGCAACAAGCCTTCAATAAATTCCGAAGTGAATGCACCGTTCAGACAGACTAAAGCTCAGTCACACCGCCCGAAACAATAAACTTCATCAGTTCGCCTGAGTTGCCCTGTATGGGTTTTACTTTTTCAGCAGGCACCAGATACAATTCTCCCGTTAGTGCGTAGGAAAGGGGAAAATAAACAGCCAGATATCCTTCCACCCCTATGGCGCTTAAATCTTTTTGCGTAATGAAGCCGATTTTGCAAACACCCGAGCTGCTTACTTCCACCATTACAGGCTCGGTAAATTTTTTCTTATCGCCCACAAAAGCCTCTACAAAATCTTTAACCGATGTGTAAATGATTTTGATAAACGGAATGCGTGAAAGTAAATCATCAAGCAGGTCGAGGAGGTTACTGAAAAAAAGTTTACTGCCCACATAGCCTATAATGGTAACTGCCGACATCACAATAATAACTCCCATGCCGGGGATATCTATTTTTATAATTTCATCCACCTTGGCATCGGCCCATAAAATGGTAGCACGTAAGGCAAAAAAGGTAAGTGCCAGCGGAACCACAATAAGCAGCCCTTTCAGAAAATAATTAAATATAATTCTTACTCTGCTTTTTGCTTTATGCTGCAGGTTTTGTTTTTCAAATAACATCATACATTTTGTTCTAAAAATTCAAATCCGATATCTTTCCTGAAGTATTTTCCTTCAAAGTTAATTTGATAGGCATTTGCTAAACTTTTTCCCAGTGCCTCATTCAGTGAATTCCCGAAAGAGGTAATAGCCATCACGCGTCCTCCATTGGTCACTAATTTCCCGGTAGAGTTAAGGGTGGTACCTGCATGAAACAATAAAGAGTCTTCTGCTTTTTCCAGTCCGTCCATTATTTTTCCTTTGGCGTAGTCATTGGGATATCCGCCCGAAACCAGCATGACTGTAGTGGCATATTGTTCATCAATTACCAGTTCGGCTTTATTGAGTTCACCTTTTCCGCAGGCCAGCATCAGTTGCGCCACATCGCTTTTTATTCTGGGTAATACCACTTCTGTTTCTGGGTCACCCATTCGGCAGTTGTACTCTATTACTTTGGGTTCGCCTTTATCGTTCATGAGTCCGATAAAAATGAATCCGGTGTAATGAATGCCTTCGTTTTTCAATCCGTTAATGGTAGGAAGAATGATGTTTTTTTCTACCTTTTCCATAAAAGCACTGTCGGCAAAGGGCACAGGGGAGATAGCACCCATTCCTCCGGTATTTGGCCCGGTATCTTTTTCACCTATGCGTTTATAATCTTTTGCTTCGGGAAGAATTTTGTAATGGCTGCCATCGGTAAGTACAAATACCGAGAGTTCAATACCGGTAAGAAATTCCTCAACCAACACTTTTTTGCCGGCCTCACCAAATTTCGACTCTTTCACAAAGGAATTAAATTCGGCCAAAGCCTGTTCATGCGTTTCACAAATCACTACTCCTTTTCCGGCAGCCAGTCCATCGGCTTTTAACACAATGGGGAGCGAATGGTTTAAAATATAATTTTCGCCTGCTTTGTATGTATCAAGGGTAAAGGTGGCCGCTTTTGCCGTGGGAATATGGTATTTCTGCATAAAAGCTTTCGAAAAATCTTTACTTCCTTCCAACTGAGCCCCTGCTGCATCGGGCCCTACAAACGGAATGGTTTTGAGCTGCGCATCTTTTTCAAAATAGTTTCTTATACCGTTTACCAATGGGTCTTCGGGCCCTACTATTACCAAAGCTATATGTTCCTTTTTACAAAAATCACCCAGTTTATCAAATTCATTCACAGTAATTTGAATATTGGTGCCGCACAAAGCGGTTCCTGCATTGCCGGGGGCGATAAAAAGTTCACTGCACAGGCTGCTCTGTTTTAACTTAAAAGCAAATGCATGTTCGCGGCCTCCGGAGCCTATAAGCAATATTTTCATGACAAGTATGTTATGGTAAGGTTGTTGACAATTCTGCTACCCGGAACAAAAGTAGCGATAGGCAGTGAAAGTATTTTTATATATTTTTACACCTTTGTTACGAATTAAAAAAAGAAGAATTACTGCCGCACACAATGCTGAATTACATCGTAAAAGGATTATCCAGAATTTTCGGAAGCAAGTCTGATAAGGATATCAAAGAACTACTGCCACGCGTAGAAAAGATTAATGAATTTTATAAACAGTATCAATCACTGAGCAATGATGAACTCCGTGCCAAATCGGCAGAGTTCAAAAAACGAATTTCGGAATACCTTACCGATATTGATGCGCAATTGGATGAGTTGAATCAACGGGTTAAGAATGAACCCGAAATGGATTTAAATGAGAAGGAAGAATTATTTATTCAGGTTGATAAGCTTAAAAAGCAGCGCGATGAGCAATTAGAAAAGGTGCTCGATGATATTTTGCACGAAGCTTTTGCCGTAATAAAAGAAACTGCCCGCAGGTTTACTGAAAATACTGAACTTGAAGTTTCAGCAACCACATTTGACCGTGATTTAGCTGCCCGCAAAAAGTTTGTGCATATCAAAGGCGATAAAGCTTACTGGAAAAACTCGTGGGAAGCAGCCGGTACCGAGGTGGTTTGGAACATGGTACACTACGATGTGCAGCTGATAGGAGGTATGGTACTTCACTCCGGAAAAATTTCGGAGATGGCCACTGGCGAGGGTAAAACACTTGTTTCTACTTTACCTGCTTATTTAAATGCTCTTGCCGGTCAGGGCGTTCACCTGGTTACGGTAAATGATTACCTGGCCCGAAGAGACTGCGAATGGAACGGACCCCTGTTTCAGTTTCATGGCCTGCAGGTTGACTGCATTGATTACCATCAACCAAATTCTCCGCAAAGGCGTCAGGCGTATATGGCCGATATTACTTACGGAACCAATAACGAATTTGGTTTTGATTACCTGCGCGATAATATGGCCCGCGATCCCGAAGATTTAGTTCAGCGCAAACACCATTATGCCATGGTGGATGAGGTGGACTCGGTATTGGTTGATGATGCCCGTACTCCTTTGATTATTTCGGGGCCGGTGCCCAAGGGCGATGATCAAATGTTTCATTTACTCAAACCGCGTATTGAGCGCCTGGTTGATTTGCAGAAAAAGTTCATCAACTCGGCTCTTAATGAAGCCAAAAAATTAATTGAATCAGGGAATGAAACGGACGGAGGACTTCCTTTATTCAGAGCTTACCGTGGTTTGCCTAAAAACAAAACGTTAATTAAATTTTTAGGGGAACAGGGCATTAAAGCCATTCTTCAAAAAACGGAAAATTATTACCTGCAGGACCAGCAAAAGGAAATGCATAAAGCCGATGCCGAATTGTATTTTGTGATTGATGAAAAACACAATTCAATTGAGCTTACCGAAAAAGGGATTGAAACAATTACTGCTTCGGGGGAAGACCCGCAGTTTTTTGTGCTGCCCGATGTAGGCGGTGAAATTGCCGAGATCGAACGTTCGGCTGATAACGAAGAAACCAAACGCAACCGCAAAGATGAACTGATGCGCGAGTTTGCCGTAAAATCGGAGCGTATTCATACCATTACACAGTTGCTCAAAGCATATACCTTGTTTGAAATTGATGTGGAGTATATTGTTCAGGAAGGGAAGGTTAAAATTGTAGATGAGCAAACAGGGCGTATTCTGGATGGAAGAAGGTATTCTGACGGATTGCATCAGGCTATTGAAGCTAAGGAAAATGTGAAGGTGGAAGCCGCTACGCAAACGTATGCTACTATTACCCTGCAAAACTATTTCCGGATGTACCACAAATTATGCGGTATGACGGGTACGGCTGAAACAGAAGCAGGCGAATTATGGGAGATTTACAAATTAGATGTGGTAGTGGTGCCTACCAACCGTCAGGTAATTCGTAAAGACGGTGACGATAAAATTTACAAAACCAAGCGCGAAAAATACAATGCCGTAATTGACGAGATTGTAGCGTTAACCGAAAAAGGCCGTCCGGTACTTGTTGGTACTACTTCGGTGGAAGTATCGGAGTTATTAAGCCGTATGCTTAACCTTCGTAAAATTAAGCACAATGTACTGAACGCAAAACAGCACCAGCGCGAGGCCGATATTGTAGCCGAAGCAGGTCGTGCCGGAACGGTTACCATTGCCACCAATATGGCAGGCCGTGGTACCGATATTAAATTAGGTCCCGGTGTTAAAGAGGCCGGAGGATTGGCTATCATTGGTACCGAGCGCCATGAATCCAGAAGGGTCGATCGCCAGTTACGTGGTCGTGCCGGAAGGCAGGGTGATCCCGGTTCGTCCGAATTCTTTGTTTCACTTGAAGATGATTTGATGCGTTTATTCGGATCCGAACGTATTTCGAAAGTAATGGATCGTATCGGGTTGCAGGAAGGCGAGGTGATTCAGCATCCGCTAATCACAAAAAATATTGAACGTGCTCAAAAACGGGTGGAACAAAACAATTTCGGTATCCGTAAACGATTGCTCGAATACGATGACGTGATGAATTCGCAGCGGGAAGTGATTTATACCAAACGCAGAAATGCTTTGTTTGGCGATAAACTTGCCCTCGATGTAAACAATATGCTGTATGACCTGTGCGATGAACTGGTGGCCGAATACGAAGGCAATTACGCAGACTTTAAACTGGAAGTGTTGCGAGTATTGGCCTATGAAACCAAAATTACCGAAGGAGAGTTTGTAAAGGGTAAAAAACACGAAGAGCTCGTGCAGCAGTTGTTTGATGAATTAACCGAACAATACAAACATAAAAATCATCATATCTGCGAGGTGGCCATGCCTATTATCTCACAGGTATATCAGAACCAGGGACAGCAGGTACAATTTATCGGAGTTCCTTTCTCTGACGGCATGCGCAATTTGCAGGTTGGCGTTGATTTAAAACGTGCCTACGAAACCAAAGGCGATGAAATTATTCACACGTTTGAGCGGTTTGTAACCTTATCCATTATTGATGATGAGTGGAAAGAACATTTACGCGAAATGGACGATCTGAAACAATCGGTTCAGAATGCTGCTTTGGAACAAAAAGATCCGTTGCTCATTTATAAACTGGAATCGTTCAATTTATTTAAATCCATGCTGTCGCGGGTAAACAAAGATTTGCTGGCCATGTTGTTTAAGGCCTACATTGTAACCCAGCAACCGGAAAATTACCGCGAGGCACGTCCGTTGCCTAAACAGGATACAGCCCGCCTGCAAACCAAACGCACCGAAGAGGCACCAAGACCCGAAATGCAGAATACTCAGGAAATTCAAAAACCACAACAAATAAAGGGAGTGGTGAAGGTTGGGCGCAATGATGCCTGCCCCTGCGGAAGCGGTAAGAAGTATAAACAATGTCACGGAAAAGAATTAAACGCATAGTACTATGGAAATAAATTTAGCAGCACATATTGAGCACACCTTATTAAAACCAACTGCCACCAGAGAAGATATTATTCAGCTTTGCCGCGAGGCCGAGGACCATGCGTTTTACGCAGTATGTGTTCCTCCGTATTATGTGCAACTGGCAAAAAAAACACTTGGAGTTAAATCGGCCGTTAAGGTGGTTACCGTAGTAGGTTTTCCATTGGGTTATTCAACGGTAGGTTCAAAGGTAGAAGAAGTAAAAAAAGCGTTTATTGACGGAGCCGATGAAATTGATATGGTAATGAATATTGCCGCATTTAAATCGGGCGATGTACCTGCATTTACCAATGATTTATCGAGTGTGGTTACAGCCTGCCACCTGCAAAACAAAGTGGTTAAAATTATTATTGAAACGGCTTACCTCAGCGAATCGGAAATTATTGAGGTGTGTAAAATTTGCACCGAATGCGGAGTTGATTTTGTAAAAACATCAACCGGATTTGCCGATAAAGGAGCTACCGTTGAAGCAGTAAAAATTATGCGTCAGATATTGCCTGCCAAAATAAAAATTAAAGCTGCCGGAGGAATTAAGGATGCTGCTTTTGCGCTTGAATTAATTGCAGCCGGAGCCGAACGTATTGGGGCATCGCGCAGTATTGAAATGGTGGCAAGTAATGATTCCATTCAGTAAACACAACTTTCTGGTTATGGTATTGCTGGTTTCGGGCGGGTATGCCTGTGCCCAGGAAACAAATAAAGAACTGAATGGATTTAAAAGTACCATCACCCGCGATGTCAGGTTGGATGCATTGCTCGACTCAACCAAAGCACGCAATGAACGCGCTCCTGATATTAAAGGGTACCGCATACAATTATACACGGGAACCGAGCGTAAAGGAGCTTTGGAGGTAAAGAGTGAACTGCAAAAAAGTTTCCCCGAGCTCAAGGCGTATATTATTTACCAGCAACCCTATTTTAAGGTGCGGGTGGGCGATTACCGCAATCAGGTGGAAGCACAACCCGATTATTACCGGCTTCAGCAGTCGGGGAAATTTTCGAAAGCGTTTATTGTTCCTGATATGATTAATCTTCCTGACGAAGATTAAAACGTTCCTTCTATTTTTACCGTAACTTCTTCAGCAATTTTGGCCATTACCAGAGTAGGAATCTCTATTTTATGATCGGCCACTTTCACTTTAAATTCCGAAACAAACGAAATCTTGCCACCTTTCACGGTTGCTTTAACCGGGATGGTACGATCCATTTCAACTCCGTGAATTTTTAATTTACCGGTAACGGTTAAATTATATTCTCCGTCCTTCGATAAATCAACGGCCTCGTTAATTTTTCCGGAAAAAGTACTTGACGGATATTTTTCGCTCTCCATGTATTTCTCATTGAAATGTTCCTGCATCAACTTGTTTTTAAATTGAAATGTGGTGTTTTGAATAACAAATACAAATACGTTACGGCTCAGGTCAAGTCTGGAATCTATTTTTGTGGTAGTGGCATCAATATTTTCTACCGGAGTGGTGGAGAAAAATGTAACCTTGCTTGAACTTAACGAAAGCTTTTGTCCGTTGGGGGTTTGAGCAAATACCCCTGCTGCTGAAAGAAGGGTGAGGGAGGCGAGGATGATTTTTTTCATGGATGATTTTTTTATAATAGTTTCAAATGTAAGAAAATTTCATGCCACCTCTCAGCCGCCTGCTCTTTTTGAACCTTGGTTTATTCTGTATCTTTGCCGCCTCATGAGCACTAAAAAGGTATCTTTTTATACGTTGGGCTGTAAACTGAATTTCTCTGAAACCTCCACCATTGCCCGCCAGTTAAACGAGCAAGGCTTTGAGCGTGTGGATTTTGAGCAGGGAGCCGATGTGTACGTGATCAATACCTGCTCGGTTACCGACCATGCCGATAAAAAATGCCGCAAGGTGGTAAAAGAGGCGCTTAAATTTAATCCCCAAGCTTTTGTGGCTATTGTGGGATGTTATGCCCAATTAAAACCGCAGGAAATTGCCGCTATTCCGGGGGTGGATGTGGTGCTTGGGGCCGCTGAAAAATTTAATTTGATAGAGCACCTGTCTGTGTTAACCAAACGGGAGCGGGGAGAGGTTTTTAATACCCGTATTAAGGAAGTCGATTCATATAACGCAGCCTACTCGGTGGGCGATCGTACCCGTTCTTTTTTAAAGGTGCAGGACGGCTGCGATTATTTCTGCTCGTTTTGTACCATTCCGCTGGCCCGTGGTAAAAGCCGCAGCGATACCATAAGCAATGTGCTTAAAAGTGCCCGCGAAATAGTAAACAAGGGCGTTAAAGAAATTGTACTCACGGGGGTGAACATCGGAGATTTTGGTGTAAATACCGGTGAAACGTTTCTGGAGTTGTTGCACGAGCTGGAGAAAACCGAAGGACTTGCCCGCATCCGCATTTCTTCTATCGAGCCCAATTTACTCACCGATGAAATCATACAGTTTGCTTCGGTATCTCAAAAAATAGTTCCACATTTTCATATTCCGCTGCAATCGGGGTCGGATAAAATTCTTTCCCTTATGCGCAGAAAATACCAGCGCGATTTGTATGTAAACCGGGTGGCACAAATTAAAACACTTATGCCACATGCCTGCATAGGGGTGGATGTGATTGTAGGTTTTCCGGGCGAAACGCAGGCCGATTTTCTGGATACCTACACGTTTTTAAACGAACTCGATATTTCGTACCTGCACGTGTTCACTTATTCCGAGCGGGTAAATACCACGGCTTACAAAATGGAAGGAAGGGTGCCCGGTGCACAACGGGCCGAAAGAAGCCGCATGTTGCATATTCTGTCTGAAAAAAAGCGCAGGTTTTTCTATGAGCAGCATTTGGGTAAAACCCATGAAGTATTGTTTGAAGCCGAACAGGAAAAAGGATTTATGCATGGCTTCACTCAAAATTATATCAAAGTAAAAGTACCTTACGATCCGTTGCTCATAAATGAACTGGCTCCTGTTGAACTACAACAGTTGAATCCCGAAGATGAAACCGTGAGCGGAGTGATTAAATCTGAAGTTTTGCATCACAGCAGTTGATAAACTAAAAAATAAATTATGTATCCAACCCTTTCCGATCTTCTTTTTGATTTATTCGGAGTAAACATTCCGCTGCCCATTCAGAGTTTTGGCTTTTTTGTGGCCATTGCGTTTATAGCCTGTTATCAGGTGCTCACCCTCGAGATGAAACGCAAGGAGCAGGACGGACTGATGCATCCCAATACTAAAAAACTCATTAAGGGAAAAGCGGCCACTCCCGTTGATTTTGCCTTGTCGGCATTGATAGGAGCCGTAATCGGATATAAACTGCTTGATATGGTGTTGCGGTATAGTATGCTGGTCGAAAATCCGCAGGAGTTTATACTGAGTGCCGATGGAAATATAATGGGTGCCCTTGCCGGTGGATTACTCAGTTTTTACCTGCGCTACAAAGAAGACCTTAAAGAACGTTTACCCGAGCCTGTTACCATTTCTGTTTCGGTGGCTCCATACCAGCATATGGGAAATATTATCATGAATGCCGCTATTGGTGGTATTCTGGGAGCTAAAATTTTCCATAACCTCGAAAACTTAGATGAGTTTTTTCAGGACCCGGTAGGTTCACTGCTTTCGTTTAGCGGACTCACTTTTTACGGGGGACTTATTGTAGGTGCAGCTGCTGTGTTGCGCTACACCAGTAAAAACGGCATTTCAGTAAAACATATGCTTGATGCGGCTGCACCTGTATTGATGTTGGGATATGGTATGGGGCGCATAGGTTGTCAGGTATCGGGCGATGGCGACTGGGGCATTGTAAACACCAATCCCAAGCCGCAATGGATGAATTTTTTACCCGACTGGACCTGGGCCTACAATTACCCGCATAATGTGGTGCGCGATGGAATTCCGATAGAAGGGTGCACCGGAAAATATTGCTATATGCTTCCACAGCCCGTTTATCCAACTCCGTTTTATGAAATTGTGGTATCACTGCTGCTGTTTGCTTTTTTATGGAGCATTCGCAAAAAAATAAAAATTCCTGGAATGCTTTTTAGCATTTACCTTGTGTTGAATGGTGCCGAACGTTTTTTCATAGAGAAAATAAGGGTGAACAGTGTGTACCATATTTTTGGCCGCAACATTACGCAGGCCGAACTTATTTCGACCGTTCTGTTTTTAACGGGAGTTGCCGGAATTGTTTACCTGCGAAACAAAAAGAATAAAGAGTTAGCCCCATAGGTTTACCATCGCCATGAAGTTTGTTTGTTTGTTTCTGCTTTCTTTAATCATCAGTAACCGCAGCACCGGACAGGATACCATTTACCGACCCAACCGCATGCCTACCTATCAGGTGGTGGATAATGATACCATCTATTTTTATACCCTTCCCGGATTTAATAAAGTAGAGATTAAGGATTCATTGGCGCAACGCAAATTTTTAAAATTAGTGCGCGATGTGCGCAAAACACTTCCCTATGCAAAAATGGCTGCCTACAGGTTGCAACTTATGGAGCAAAACCTCGCACTTATGTCGGACGGAAGGCAAAAGAAAGCGTATATTAAACAAACCGAGGCCGCCATTAAAAAACAATTTATGGACGACCTTACCAAGCTCACCATTACGCAGGGAAAAATTCTGGTGAAACTTATTCACCGCGAAACCGGCCACACCACTTACGAATTGCTGCACGATTACAAGGGTAATGCGGGTACTTTTTTCTGGCAAACCATGGCCAAAATGTTTGGGAGCAATTTGCGGCAGGAGTACGACCCGGTAGAGGATTACCAGATAGAAATGATTATAAAATCACTGGGGTTTGAATAACTCCACAGCATGAATAACACCATATGAAATTAGATATATTAGCCATTGGAGTACATCCTGACGATGTGGAACTCGCCTGCTCGGGTACCCTCATGAAACATCTTTCGCTAGGGAAAAAAGTAGGTATTTTAGACCTTACCCGGGGCGAAATGGGAACCCGAGGCAGTGCCGAACTGCGGGATGAAGAAGCCGCACAGGCCGCTAAAATTATGGGTATTTCCATTCGTGAAAACCTGCATATGCCCGATTGCTTTTTCAAAATCAACAAAAAAAATAAAGTAGCCATTGCCACCATCATCCGAAAATATCAACCCGATATTGTACTGTGTAATGCCGTAAGCGACCGCCACCCCGACCACGGAAGGGCTGCTCAATTAGTGAGCGAAGCCTGTTTTGTATCGGGATTGATAAAACTGGAAACCGAACTGAACGGGACTGCCCAGCAAGCCTGGAGGCCCAATGCCGTGTATCACTATATTCAGGATAACTGGATAGAGCCGCAGGTGGTAATGGATATTACCGGGTTTATGGATAAAAAAATGCAGGCCATTAAAGCCTATAGCAGCCAGTTTTACGACCCGCAATCCAACGAGCCGGTTACTGCCATTTCCACTCCCGAGTTTATGGCTATTGTAGAGTACCGCGCCCTGCAGTTTGGCCGCCTCATTAAAACAAAATACGGAGAAGGGTTTACCATTGAACGACCTGTGGGGGTTACGGACCTTACCTTGTTGAATTAAGTTTTTCCTTTCGCAATTAGTGACAGCGGTTAGGTGAAATCAATGTGCTATTATTTAGCAATGGGGTAATATTAAAATGCCCCGCAGAAAAAAATCCGCAGGGCATCTACCATACATCTGCAGCGATTATCTGGTAGTAAGATTATACCTTTCGCGTGCATTAAACCCAAAAGAGAATCCCACACGTAAACCCTCTTTTCCGGGAATAAGGTATCCGTTTACCGGAATATTCAGTTTGCCCGATTTAAAGGTTTTGCCAAAGGCAAATACAAAACTCGACTGAAAGGCCAGATCGCCCCGGCTGTCCAAGCGCATTTCGGTATTTCGCGACATAAATTGTTCGGTAGTGTCGCCTGCCAGATGCCAGTTGTTTTTGCTATCGTAAAATCCGCTGGCTTTTTTTACCAATGCCACACTTGGCCCAAAGGCAAATTCCCATCCTGTTTTATTGCTGCGCAGTCCGTTCATAAAAGTAAAGCTCGGTATCACCAATCCCTGGTCGAGTCCGGTGAGCATAGGGACAAATTCAAATAAAGCCTGAAAGTTTCCTTCGTTCAGGTATTGCCGCTCAAACTGGTACCCAAACTGAAACATGAGCGGATGTGCGCTAAATCCGCCTTGCGATGCAGGGCTTTGCAGAATACTTGATGTATGTCCGGTGAAGAAGGTAAAACCCATGCGTGGCCCGTCACTCCGTAAACGCAACTGATAAGGGTTGTTCACCGCATTGTCGTAATCATCTTTGCGGGTGAGTTTCGAAATAAGATCTGCATCGTTGGGTATGCCAAACATTTCATTGATGGTTACCTTAAGCATACTCTTAATTTCTGCAGGAATGTTTAAGAATTCATTCACCTGTACTTTTTCAAACTGTCCGTTGTTTACGTCCAGAATTTTAAAAGTAACAATAATCTGGTCCGACATTTCCTCAACCGAGCCGGTGAACATTTTTTCTACCTTCAGTTTTCTGCCCAATTCAGTGAGACATAATTTACTGAAACAATTCCCTATTTTAATGGAGTCCTTTTGGGTAATGTATTCCAGATCGTATTTATCCAGAATCTGATACTTTTTCAGTTTTTCCAACTCCACGCGTGTTAAGGCAGTAACCGGATTGGAAGGGCTGTTGGTATGGCTGTTTCGGGTGTCAATTTCTATAAAAGCCATAGTAGGATTTTCGGGACCTGCTGCAATTACCTGCTGCAGGCTACCGAACAGTTGAAGGAGCACGAAGCAAAGGGCGGGTGTTAAAAATTGTTTTTTCATGTGGTTAACTATTATGATACAAAACAACAAGGGGCACGCTGCCTTCTGAAACGATATGCCGCAACACAACGGCTCCGGCTCCGCCTTTTTTGGTTAAACCTTTAAGTTTGGGAAAGAGAACAGGGGATTATTTGTGTTTTATACTTGCCCTGTAGGCTTGTTTTACGGAATTGCGCAAAAATATGTATAGCTTTGTATGGTAAAATGTAATATTCATATGGCCGAATTAACCTACCAGGAGCGCTTTATCCTGATTTTAAAAGACCACGTGCCTTCTAATATTTCTTTGGCCAATGAAATGAGCTCGCTGCTGGGCCTTAGCATGGACAGCACCTACCGCAGAATAAGAGGAGAAACCGAATTAACCCTGAATGAAGTGGTGAAACTTTGCCACCATTTTGATATTCCGTTAGAGGCACTGAATAACGAAATGCCCTCGGTAGTTACGTTTAAATTCAGTAACAAGCTCGAGGACGAGGCTTCTTTTGGGCAGTACCTGCAAAACATTCTCACCGATTTGGAAACCATGAACCGGTTTGAACATAAACAAATGTTTTACGCCTCGGAAGACATTCCCATGTTCCATCAGTTTTCTCAACCCGCCCTTTCCGCATTTAAGATTTTTTACTGGCTCAAGTCTATTTTAAATATTCCGGAGTTTCAAAGTTTACCCTATAAACCG
Organism: uncultured Bifidobacteriaceae bacterium; assembly: GCA_964535575.1. Lineage (GTDB taxonomy): Bacteria > Bacteroidota > Bacteroidia > UKL13-3 > UKL13-3 > JAGPCK01. Next base: position 6,092 of record CAZHTC010000021.1, on the reverse strand, counting down.
GATTTTGTGAAACCCGAACTGATGCAGGCAGGCTCGGCCATTTATAAAAATTACCTGCAAATACCCAGTGTTGAAGTGTGGACCGAAGAAACCATGCTAAGCACCATTAAGCAGATTCATTTTTACTGGGATGCCGGATTTTTTCAATCGGCTGCCGAGGCCACCGTGGTAATTGACGACCTTACCCGAATGATTCAGCATATACAAAAACAGGCCGAAATGGGAAAAAAAATCAATACCTCCGGAAGTGTAACTTCGGTGGATTATGTTTTTTACCTGAGCGATTTGATGATAGGTACCAACAATATTCTGGTAAAAACCGAAAATAAATGTAGCACCTATATCAGCTACAATTCGTTTAACAGCATGGGCACCGGCAACCGTTTTTTTAACGAACAAAACGAGCGCTGGATGAACAACCTGATAAGCAAAGCCACCCTGCTGAGCGGAGTAGCCGAAAAACAACGAAACCAGTTTTTTAAAGGATTGTACAAAAAAATTGAACAATTGCGCGGGCATATTGTTAGTAGCAGTTAAAAACAAATACGTGTAACTTTTAAATTATAAGTTGTGATGAAAGCATTAAAAATATTACTTCCGGCCGCAGCCTTTGTGGTAGCCTGCGGCACCGGTACCGAGCAAAAGGCACCCGAAGCCACTCCCGTAACCACCCGGGCCTCTGTTTCGCAAGAAGAGCAGGATTTACTAAGCCAGGCACAGGCCATGTTTAAGGCATTGCCTGCCACAGCCGAGAACCCGGAAAACGCATTGACACCCGAAAAAATTGAACTGGGCAAACTGCTGTTTTTTGATACCCGCCTCTCCAAAACCGGAAACAACAGTTGCAACTCGTGCCACAACCTGGCCACCTTTGGGGTAGACAACGAAGTAACCTCGGAAGGCGATGCCGGCAAACGCGGAGGGCGCAACTCGCCTACGGTGCTCAATGCGGCCTTGCATGCCTTTCAGTTTTGGGATGGCCGCGCCAAAGATGTGGAAGAACAGGCCGGAGGACCCATTCTTAACCCCGTTGAAATGGCCATTCCCTCGAAAGCGTTTATGGTGAAAAAACTCAAAGGCATTGAGTTGTACCAAAAACAATTTGCTGCCGCTTTTCCGGGCGAAAAAGACCCCATTACCTATGATAACCTCACCAAAGCCATTGCTGCTTTTGAACGCACCCTTATTACCCCATCGCGGTTTGATAAATACCTGGGCGGAGATCACAACGCCCTTACCGCTGATGAAAAAAAGGGCATGCAAACCTTTATAAAAAGCGGATGTACCGCCTGCCATATGGGAGCTACCCTGGGCGGAACCATGTTTCAGAAATTTGGCCTGGTAAACGATTACCGACCTCTTACCGGCAGCAAAGGCAACGACCGCGGCCGGCAGGACCTAACCAAGCAGGAAGCAGACAAGGATATGTTTAAAGTGCCCTCGCTGCGTAATATTACCAAAACCCACCCGTATTTTCACGATGGGAGTGTGGCCGATTTAGCCACCGCCATAAAAGTGATGGGAAAGGCCCAGTTAAATAAAGACCTTACCGAAACCGAGGTAAAAGAGCTGATTACTTTTTTACAAACCCTGGAAGCCGATGTGCCCGATGCCGTAAAGGCAGCACCCGCGCAGTTAACCGCTTCTAAGTAAGTTTGGCTGTTTAGTAAACGTTTTAAACCAAAAGGGGAGGCTTGCCTCCCTTTTTTTTATGCCCTGGCGGGTGCCTATTGTAAATATCAAAAATAAACCTCACTTTTGGGTTTAGATTAAACCATATGTGCATGAACCTGCTTTATCCAATACACCTGAACCCACCTGTAATCACGGAGATTTATAACCATGCGAGTGCCGAACTACCGGATAAAATAGCAAGCCCATTGGATAAATTGGGATTAAAAAAATGAAAAATAACGCGAAACAAAATGGGGATTTGTTTCGGGGATATACAAGTTACCGGCAACCCTAAAAGAAACAAGATAAATTTAATAAATTGGACAGAAACTCAACGGGAAAACTATCTTTAGAGAAATAATAGATAAATGTAACAACACAATAATTAAATGGAAGCAACTTTTCAGCAACAACAAATTCACAAGGACGATATTTTAAATCTTAAAGTATCGTTTCAAGATTCTGCATTTGCTGAATTGAGCAAAGAGATTTCTATTAAGCAGGTGCTTGAGGAAATTAAAAATGGTAATCACGCCAATCAAGTAATCAGGCTAAGGAATTTGCTGAATAGTGGCGACAGGGAAGGATATAACTCACACAAAAAAAATCTTGCTGGAGTTACTTTTTGCGGAACATTTCAAGGAGCAAGAAGAAAAACTGAAATTAAGCAATACAATTATCTTATAGTATTGGACATTGACAAACTTTCTGCTGATGAAATGCAATCTGTGAAAAATAATTTCTCAGCAGATAAATTTGTTTTTGCTTTTTGGGAGTCACCATCAAAGCAAGGAGTAAAAGGTTTGGTTCATTTGTCATTCAGCGTTGAATTGAACGCAACTAATCTTGACCGAGCACACAAAGGGGCATTCAATAAACTCAAAAAATATTATGCTGAAAACTATAATATTGAATTAGATATTAGTGGAAGTGATACAACTCGACTTTGCTTTTTGTCATACGACCCTGACATGGTTCTAAAAAAGGAGGTGATTTCGTATGAAGTTGCAAAGTCAGAATTTCTATCCGCTCCTTTGAAAAAAGAAAAATCAGAAAAGGTGACAGTAATTCACAAAAGTAGTAAGGAGGCACTTTTCAGTATGAAAGGAAAGAATGACCCAAATGATAGAAAAACAATGAAGTCAATCCTTAATTACCTTGTAAAAAGAAAACTATCAATTACGAATTCGTATGAAGAGTGGTATAAAGTTGCTTTTGCAATTGCAAACACTTTCACATTTGAGATCGGATTAGAATATTTTTTGCAGTTAAGCAGCATTGATGTAGAAAAATTTGATCGTGACAAATGCGATAACTTATTACGGAACTGTTATGAAACCAATAGAGGTGAAATTGGTTTCAACAAAATAAAATCTTATGCAATTGAAAAAGGTTACTTAACCAAAAGAATTAGAGAAGGGGGTTCTGAGACCGTTTTGGCGAATGCCACTTCGGTAGTTTCAACCTCATTTGACGACTTATCCACTGAGGTCTTAAAGGATAACGATTAATGTCAGTATTATGGTTTATCGAGTAGCAATACTCCCTGTTAACTCCCTTCTCTTTTAGTTATTATGAAAAAATTCGAAGATTACTTTACGGCAAAAACAATAACCGCCTTTCTTTGTAAGCTAAGAGCTAAACAAGCAAGTAAGCGGAATAAGAATAATATTCTTTACCGTTTAAGTAAAGCAAGCAAATACAACTATCACAAAACAGAATCAGAAAACTATACGGAATATGAAAAAATATTTTACTGTCAATTAAATGAGCTGTTACCAAAAAGGCGACAATGGATTGAACCGAATGCAAAAGGTCGGATAAACAAGAAAACAAAGGAAAAATATTCAACTGCTGACAAAAACGCTTCAGCAATAGCACAGACAATTAGTTTTTATAGCAAGAAATTTCCTGAAGAAATGTTCTTGAAAAATCTTGATGCTTTCATTAAAGACATTCATCAAACTATCTTTAATACTGAAATAAAGATTGACACTCCTACTATTTATCCAAAATACAAAGACAAAGTCGCAGTTCCTAAAGGGAAGGTAAATAAACCAAGACCCATTTCTCTTTTCAGACTAAAAGACAGAATTATTCTTAGCTTAACTAATCGCTACCTAACAGATTTGTTTGACGAATATTTTCAACCGAGTTCATTCGCTTTTAGAGCAAAAAACAAAACAACTAATATTTTACCGACACATCATGACTGTATTAAAGCACTCAAAGCATTCAGAGAGAATAATGAAGAAGGAATACTTTACGCTGTTGAATGTGATATGGAGAAGTTTTTTGATTCAGTAGACCATAAATTAATCAAAGAACTTTTTTACAACCTAATTGCAAAGGTTAAAGAAATTAATCCCAAAGAAGATTTTACAGCACCAACCAAAATATTCAATGCTTATCTTGACAGTTACGCTTTTAATATTAACTCATTGCCTCTAAATAAAGACTTTGCATATTGGGACACGCATTTAGAAAAATTCAAGAATAAAAATTTACAGCGTTCATATAGTTGGGTTGAAAAAGAATTAGTAAATGAGAGATATTACGAAGATATTAACAATGAAAGAATAGGAATACCGCAAGGTGGTGCATTGTCAGGACTTATTGCAAACATTGTATTAAATGTTGCTGATTTGGAAATGCAAAAATCAAACGCCTTCTATGCAAGGTTTTGTGACGACATGATTATTTTCCATCCAGATGAGGAAGAGTGCAAGAAAGCGAAAGAAATTTACATTGCAACTTTAAGGAACTTAAAATTAGTTCCACATCCCTTTTGTAAAAATGAGGATTTGCTTATTAAAAGAAAGGAACAAAAGAAAAATTTACCGCTTACAACAATTCAGCCGTTTTGGGATCACAAATCAAAAGGACCTTACAAGTGGTCTTCGATTGAGAAAGGTGGTTTTCCATGGATTGGTTTTGTAGGATATGAAATGCACTATCAAGGTCATATTCGGGTCAGGAAAAGTTCTATAAAGAAAGAACTTTCAAAACAGAAAAAAGTTGTATCAAAAATCAGAGAAGCGATTCAAAATGAAAGGAGAAAAAAATTAGGAACTGCTCCTGAATCAGCCATTCACACTTTAGTTGGTATGTCTGTGGGTAGAGTTGAGTTGAAAAACTTTGACAAATTAAAGCATGAGTTATGTTGGAATAATGGGTTTAAAGAATTGACTGAAAACAAGTATTCCATTCAACAGATAAAGAATTTGGACAGAAACAGAAATAAACTTTATTACAAATTTGCTGACGAGTTGGGCGAACAAAGAAAAGCAGAGAAACCCTCTGACGATGGCGATACAACTCCAAAAAGACAACTTATTGATTTCAACAAACCTTTCAGTTACTACTATCAGGTTTTAGAAAGAAAAACCAAAGAAGAACCCAAATGAAACAAGACAACCAAGAAATAAATTTGATAAAACAGACGCACATTACAATGCATATGACAGAAGGGCAGCCGGTAACAGCAAGTTTGCGCTATGCAATTTAGAATAGGTTTTCACGTTTATACCTCCCATTGCGTGGCTATATCGATATGGGCAATTAAATAAATAGACGATATCATGGAAATATTTGACCAATCAAAAAGCCTAATTGAAAATTTGGATCTACTAAGTGGACCAATTTTAGCGATTATAGGTGTGTCCGCAATCATTCAAATAAGACTGACCAAAAAAGCTATTATTACTACGTCAAAAAGAGAAGCAGCAAATTTAGCTGCGAAGCAGATTGATCACTACAACAACAATATTATACCACTCCAAGACGCACTATATGATGCAGAGATCAAAGAGAAAATTGAAAAAGTTAAAATAGATATTGGCGATTTCAACAGCCATACGATCGAAAAGAAAGTTGGGAAAGAAAAGACAATAGAAATTATGAAAAGTCGCTCTAAACTTATAATTCCTATACTAAGAACCATCAATTCAATGGAGGCATTTTCGACCTATTTTATAAAGGGAGTTGCAGACGAGGAAATTGCATTTTCTGCAGTGGGAAGAACGTTTTGCAATTCCGTAGAAGGATTATATTTTGACATTGCAACATGTATTAACATGGATGATGACACCTCTTTTCAAAACACAATTGGGTTATATAAAATTTGGTCTGAAAGATTAAAAAAGCATAAACTATCACTTGAAAGAGAAAAAATACTAAAAGAATACGATACAATAAAGGACCAAAAAATTAACGCAATTGGGACTAAATAATACCCTGCTCCCTTGCTATACTTAGTCTGCGACTAAGGATTCTTTCCCCTTGCTTTTATCAGTTCTTTTCGCAAGTTTTACGCTATGAAATGGAACAAAGGTTTTTTCACACCTATTCCGCCTTTGCGGGACGCTGACGTTATGTGCTATATTAAATCGACTACAAAATGACCTGGTTACAAGGTG
>CAZHTC010000020.1:5290-25815 GCA_964535575.1 uncultured Bifidobacteriaceae bacterium | reverse complement strand
GCCGTTTCGTAATCTTTGTACGAGCAGGGCACCAGGTATCTTCCTTTGCGGCTCGATTTTTCAACCGGGTACGGAACCTCCATCCACCAGCGGTCGCTTTTAAGGCTCTTGTAAAAAACCACTTCGTGGGCGCTGTTGTTAAAGGTAATGCGGTAGGTTTGAAAGTCGTTGCTTTCGGCTGCAGGATAATCGTTTTTGCGGTTATGTACCCCGTCAACAAAATACCAGAGCATTTGAGCGAGTAGTTTGGCCGTTTGATTTTTTACATCCACATGCGGTACATAGCCAAACAAACCGAAAGAACTTAGTTCGTTACTTACTCCGGCATAGCGGGCTATCTGGCAGGCTTCGTCACCAAACAGGCCATTGGGCGAACCGGTTAATTGGCCGGGAGCATCACCCAGGCGAATAGCCGCTAAATTAAAGCAACACATATCGGCATCGCGCAGCAGGGGCTCACACTCTTCCATGTTTTTAGTTACAACCCCCAGCCGAAAAGCGTCAAAGTTCATTCGGCTAAAGGTGTGCAGGCTTTCCTCTTCACAAAAGTAGGTTTGGTAGGCCAGGTGGGTAATGTTAAATAAATAATTAGGCTCGTGCAGGATGATGCGGTTCAGGTAAGCTTCGTCTTCGGCCCCTTCTACTGCGCTCAGGTGAATGTGACTGTCCACACTCACCAGACGCATGGTGCGCGTGGTTGATTCATACGCGCGGTATTGGTCAAAAGCCAGATTGGCCGTACCGCCAAGTACCAGCAGAATCTTTTTTTGCCTCAATGCTTCTTTGGCTACCTCGGACAGAGCAAAGGCTGTGTCGCTTAAGGAAGCTCCGGCTTCTATGTTTCCTAAATCGGCCAGCGAGAGGTTTTCGTGGTGGTTTATGAGCCTGTACAATTCGGTGCGTATGGCATCGGGTGCAGCAGCAGCTCCAGACTGAACGGGTATGCCCCGATCGTCTTTTACACCTACCAGCCAGATGCGGCAGTTTTCTGTATCAGGAAACACATTGGTATAAATGTGGGCCTGCCTAAACCAACTGCGCGGAGAAGAGGCCGCCAACTGCTCAACAACCGTTTGGGAAACAGGCTTTAAAAAATCTGTTAAATTCATGTGCCAATTATTTGAAGCAAATTAGCCTATTTTAGCGGAGCTTCTCTAACAGAAGTAATCAACTAATCAACATGATTCTGGTTACCGGTGGGACAGGTTTTTTGGGGGCACACCTCCTTTGCTCGTTGCTTGAGCAGGGTAAACATGTGCGTGCTATCCGAAGAAAAAGTTCGCTCATGGATGAGTTTAACCTTATTTTCTCGTATCGTTTTGGCCAGCGCACAGAGGATGAAATGAAAAAGCTGCTTGCCCCGCTAGAGTGGGTAGAGGCCGATTTGCTCAATATTCCGGCTCTTGAGGAAGCTTTTTTAGGAGTAACCCAAGTGTACCATGCAGCCGCCATGGTTTCGTTTGTACCAAAGCATGTGGAGCAAATGATGCAAACCAATGTGCGAGGAACGGCCAATATTGTGAATCTGTGCCTCGACTTCGGGGTAAAAAAAATGTGTTATGCCAGCTCTATTGCAGCACTGGGCCGAGCCGAAAACGGGCGGCTGATGGATGAAAAAACCGAGTGGGAGGACTCTCCGTTAAACTCTAACTACGCCATAAGTAAATACCGGGCCGAAATGGAGGTGTGGCGCGGAGCCGAGGAGGGATTAAACGTGGTGATTGTAAACCCCGGAGTTATTCTGGGTGTGGGTGACTGGAAAAAAGGTTCGTGCCGCATGCTGGCAACGGCAAGCAAAAAACTTCCCATGTACACGCCTGGGGTAAACGGGTACGTGGACGTAAAAGATGTAGCCAAAGCCATGCTGCAGCTTATGGAAAGCTCCATCGTTCATGAGCGATTTGTGCTAGTGGGTGCGAATCTTTCTTTTAAAGAACTTTTTCATTTTGTAAACCAGCAAACCGGAAACCCTGACCCCACCATCAAGGCTCCTAAATGGCTAACATCATTGGCTGTGCCGATAGATGCGTTACGTGCGTTAATATTGCGAAAAGACCCGTTGGTTACCATGGAAACAACCCGCGCCCTTCACAACCGGTTTTTTTATAAAGCCGAAAAAATTCAGCAGCAAACCGGTTTTACTTTTACTCCGGTTGAAACCACTATTACCGAAAGTATTTTGATGCTGAACAGCGCATCCATTTAAAATTTTCGTATCTTCGAAAGTATAATTATCTGCTTCGGCATGTTAAAACAAAAAACTATTTTTTTGATATTGGTAGTACTTTCAATTATTAGCTTTCAGTGCAAAAAAGAAAGCGACCCGAAAGACCCCATTATCCCAACACCCGAACCGGCTACAGGAGCTGTAATGGTAAATGTAAACGCATTTTCCGGATCCTCACCGCTGGTATATGGCACCACCTATACCAATGCCAACAGTGATCAGTTTAAAGTTTCGATGTTCAGGTATTACCTTACCAATATTGTTTTGTTGGGAGAGGGAACAACCCCCAACTATGTGCAGCCGGAAAGTTATTATCTGGTTGATCATAGTTCGGCCAACGCTACCTATCAGATAAAACTCGACTCTGTTCCCAAAGGAACTTACAAAGGCGTAACGTTTTTAATAGGGGTAGACAGTTTGCGAAACATATCCGGAGCACAAACCGGAGCGCTTGATCCCGGCAACGGCATGTTCTGGACATGGAGTTCGGGATATATTCAGTTTAAACTGGAAGGTACCACCGTAAACACAAGCGGAAGCTTTACTTACCATATTGGCGGATTTAAAGGAGCTTATTCAGCCGTTAAAGAAGGCAATATTCTTTTTGGCGGAACCGGATTGCAGTTAACGGGAGGTACAACCAAAACCCTGAACCTGGAGAGCGATGTACAGGAAGTGTTTAAAAACCCTTCCGTGTGGAACATTGCCGCTATGCGCAATATCAGCACTGCAGGCACTTCGTCAAAAACCATTGCCGATAACTATGCCGATATGATTAGATTCGGATCTATTCAATAATATTTTTATGTGGAATAAAATACAGTCAGTTGCGGCTTTTTTGATATCAATAACTTTGCTTACGGGTGTCGGTTGTAAAAATAAAGAAGAAGGCCCGGTTGTTTCACCATACACTTCAAAAGCCACCATCAATATGCAACATGTGTTTGATGCCAATCCGCTGGCTTTGTCATCGCAGTGGTACGTAAATGCCAATAACGATTCCCTGCGTTTTACTATGCTTAAATACTATATCTCCAATATCAAATTGCTTTCGGGCGGGCAATCGTTTGCTGTTCCCGCCTCATACTTTTTAATTGACGAAAGTCAGGCCGGCAGCAAAACTTTTGCGTTAAGCGGGCTTCCTTCGGCCGCATTTGACGGGATTGAATTTTTAATTGGGGTTGATAGTGCAAAAAATGCCGGTGGAGCACAGGGGCAAACAGGGGCGCTGGATGCTATACACAACATGTACTGGGGCTGGGCATCGGGGTATGTGTTTACTAAGATAGAAGGATATTTTATGGACGGGACGGAAAGCGGATTTTCATTACATGTGGGCGGATTTCAATATCCCAATAACGCGATCCGAAAAGTTTCTTTTGGTTTTGGCTCGCAGCAACTCCATGCCACCGATTCCGGATCCGACACGCTGGTGATAAAAGCAGATTTAAGCGAATACTTTAAAAACCCCGTACAGCTTGATCTGAAACAAACTAATAGTGTACACGCCCCATCGGCTATTGCCAATACGCTGGCCGATAATTATGCCGATATGTTCAGTTTTGGTGAAGTGAAGTGAACCGCATTTCTGTTTTAACCGGCTTTGTTTTTCTAAGTATTTCCTGCACGCAGGTACCGCAACCGCTTGTAGAAAGGCCTGCACATTTTCCTCAACCCATTTATCAGTACAAAGGAAACCCCGTTTCGCAAGCAGGAATTGATTTGGGAAAACGGTTGTTTAACGACCCTCTGCTTTCTGCCGACAGCACCATTGCCTGCGCATCCTGCCACCACCAGGTTTTTGCCTTTTCTGATGGCGGAAAGGCACTGAGTTCCGGAATAAAAAACCAGCAGGGAAGGCGCAACGCTCCGGGTATTTTTAATGTGCAATGGCACCCGTATTTTATGGCCGATGGCGGAGTGAATCATTTGGAAGTGATGCCGCTAGCCCCGATTACCGATACGCTTGAAATGGGAGAAAGCATAAGCCACATGATAAGCAAACTTAGGCGCAGTAGTTTTTATCCGGCTCTTTTTAAAAAGGCCTTTGGTACCGATAGCATTATTACCCGAAATGTGATGCTGGCCCTGGCCCAGTACATGGGAACGCTGGTATCGGCACACTCCAAATACGATGAGGTGTTGCTAGGAAAATCGGTGTTTACCAAAGAGGAAACAGAAGGAAAAAAATTATTTGAGCAGCATTGCGCCACCTGCCATGCCGGGGTTTTGTTTTCCGACTTTAAATTTCGCAGTAACGGATTAGATACTTCTTTTGAAAAAGACCGGGGGCGTGCCCGTGTTACCGATACCAAAACCGAGGAAGGAAAATTTGTAACCCCTTCGCTGCGTAATGTGGCACTTACTGCGCCCTATATGCACGATGGACGTTTTGAATCATTAAATGGCGTGTTGCAGCATTACATAAGCGGAGTTAAAGCTTCGGGTGCTACCGATTCAATATTAATAAAAGAGAAAATAAACCTCTCGGCAGCGCAACAACAGGCGGTAATTGCTTTTTTGCACACACTTACCGATTCAGCTTTTATCACCAATAAAAAACTGGTTCCTTAGTTGGTGGTTACCCGTATTTCTTCAATCTTTTTGGTGTGCATGTTTATGCGAAATGCCACAAAATAAATAGCCACCTCATCGGCCCCGTAAATGCCAAAGGTTTGGGCATAGCCGTGATTGGTTTCGGACGCCTGTTTAATGGTAAATTTTTTTGGAAGTTTAATGGCAGCCCTCAAACGGCTGTTGGCTTCCTGTGCCGAAACAGACACCTCATCTGTTTCGCTTATCCAAAGCACCTCATCGGCTAAATATTCCGCCATATTCAGTTGTTTCAAGGCCTCGCGCAACGGAGTTACGTTTTTAAAATATTCAAATTCTTTAATCTCGGCTGCTTCTCCGTTAGTACCCTGAGCTGCTGAAATAATTGGGCAAATAAGCAAAGCCATAAAAAGAAACAGCGCACTACTCTTCATAAAATAAACATTGAATTGATGCTGCAATAAGGGGTTTTTTGGGATAAAAAGTGCATAGCTTGTGTGTGTAAAAACCTACACTTGCAGTGTTTAAAAATTAATTTGTTCAAAAGCAGGAACATGGGCCAAAAAAATCTTCCCGACCTTTGCCGCACCAATACCGAATTAATGAAAGCGAAGTTGTTTTCGTTTACCCTGCTGGTGTTGCTTTTGGGCCTCATGCAGTTGTTTACCTTTAATTCTCTCACTGAGAACGACAGGGCACAATCGGCTTTTAACAAAAACTACCATATTTATTCGCTCAACCTGCCCCTGCATATTTCGTTTGCGGGTGAGGGTTTTCCCATAAATGATTTTGATGTGCGCGAGCGGCTGGATAAAGAAATGCTGGTAAATACCTATTGGCAATCGAATACCTTGCTCATGCTTAAGCGGGCGCGTAAATTTTTCCCGCTCATTGTACCCATACTCAAAAAACAAGGCATACCCGAAGATTTTAAATACCTGTGCCTTGCCGAAAGCGGACTCACTATTGTGACCTCGCCTGCCGGAGCTCAGGGGTACTGGCAATTTTTGGAAGAAACCGGAAAAAAATTCGGGCTCACAATCACCGAAGAAATTGACGAGCGTAACCACCTCGAAAAATCGACAGAGGCCGCTTGTCGTTACCTTAAGGAAGCTTACCGCGAATTTAATAACTGGACCCTGGCAGCAGCTTCCTACAATATGGGAATTGCGGGTTTGCGCAAGCAACTAAACAATCAGGGTGTTGATTCGTACTACGATTTATACCTGAACACCGAAACTTCGCGCTACGTGATGCGCCTGCTGGCCATTAAAGAAATTTATGAAAACCCGCGCAAGTATGGTTATTACATCAGCCCGCAACATTTGTATCCCAATATACCGGTTAAAAAAATTGTGGTTGACAGCAGCATTACTAATCTGGCAGACTTTGCCTTTAAAAACGGCACCACTTATAAAATGCTGAAGCTGTTTAATCCATGGCTGCGCAAACCTTTTTTAACCAACCCCGATCATCTGGTTTATACCATTGAAATTCCCGAAATACAGGGACTGAATCTGGAAGGTCATTTTTTAACGGGCGACTCGGCCGATTTGATTGAAGAAGAAATTCTGGAAGAAGAGCCGGCTAAGCCGTATGAAGAATTTATACTGGTGGAGTACGCTGTAGAGAAAAACGAAGACATTAACGATGTGGCGAAAAAATTCAGTGTATCGGTACCCGATATTATGAAATGGAATCAAATGACAGAAACCTATATTAAAAAAGGGCAGAAGCTTAAAATATTACAGCACCGGTAGGCTAAGGGCTATCCTTCCTTTCCGTTATGTTTTGGCGAGAGGTATCCGTGCTGCAATCCGTACTTTACCAATCCGGCTACGTTTTTCACTCCGGTTAATTTAAACAACTCTTTGCGGTAGCCTTTCACACTGTCAAGGCTCAACTCCATTAACTCAGCAATTTCTTTTGATGAGCGCTCGTTACACACATGCGTGAGCACCATTTGCATGCGGGAAGAAAGCAATTGCCCTTTTTCGCGCATCTCTTTAATTTTTTCAAGGATGGGCAAGGCGTAGGGATGGTCGCTTAGCTGGTGCCGTCCTTCGTGTACGGCTATCATTAGTTGCACCAGTTCGCTTACAGGAAGAGTTTTGCTTACAAAGGCTACAGCCCCGTGTAAAATCATGGATGCCACACGCTCTATATTGTCCCATTGCGAAAAGGCAATCACCTTTACCATTGGGTAGGTTTTACTCAAAATACTAGTGGTTTCAATTCCGCCCAATACAGGCATTTGAATGTCCATTAATACGATTTCGGGCAAGCGGTGCTGATGATTCCCCAGCTCTTGTAAAAACTCCTCTCCATTACAGGCGGTAAAAATTATTTCGATAGCACCAAAACGCGAAAGGCGGTGTACCAACAGGTCTGACTGATACTTGTCGTTTTCTGCTATAGCTACAGTAATGGCGGTTTTTATACTACTCAAGGTCCGGCAAATTATTTGGCCGTTCAAAAGTATTTACCCTGATGGATAAAAGCAATTTCCCCGGCTAAAAAATGAAAGGTATTTCGGGTAATCCCTATACCTCTTCCAACAGGGTACGAAAAGCCAGCACCTTGTCTCCGTATCGCTTGGCGGTTTCGGCTTGCAGGGCCGGAGCAAACTCATTAAGGTAACGACCATAATCTTCAAGGCTGGGGCAGCGGTATTGAATGGCATAGGTAATTCCATTATTTTCTTCATGCAGCAGGCGCAGCATTTTCGATTCGGCAAAAAGGCCGGTTTGCATTACCTGAGGCACATGCACCTCTTTCATCCACTCCAGCCATTCATCGTGTATGCTTTCATCGGCCAGGCTCACCGTTACGTTGTATATAATCATGCATACGAAATTACGCAGCCTTTCGCCAAATTAATTATTTTCGCAGCTGTTTCTTTTAAAACTTTACAAGCACAATATGGGACGCGCGTTTGAATTCAGAAAAGTAAGAAAAATGAAAAGGTGGGCAAAAATGTCCAAAACCTTTACCAAGTACGGAAAAGAAATATCGATGGCTGTGAAGGCCGGTGGCCCCGACCCCGACAGCAATGCCCGCCTGAGAGCGGTGTTGCAAAATGCCAAGGCCGATAATATGCCAAAGGTAAATATTGACAATGCCATTAAAAAAGCCTCTAACAAAGACGATAAGGCCTACGAAGAGCTGGTGTATGAGTGCAAGGGACCAAAAGGTGTGGGCATTGTAATTGAGTGCGCCACCGACAACCCCACCCGCACCGTGGCCAACCTGCGCACCATTTTTAACCGCAACCATGGCGAGCTGGCCAAAAGCGGTTCACTGGACTACCTGTTCGATCACAAAAGTGTATTTACCATTAGTGCAGCTGGCGTAAACGTGGATGATGTGGAACTGGAGCTGATTGATTTTGGGCTGGAAGAAATTGAAAAAGACGAAGACGAAATTATAATTACCACGGCCTTCTCGGGTTTTGGAATGATGCAAAAAGCGCTGGAAGACCGTAAACTCAATATTATAAACAGCGAGTTTCAGCGCATTCCCAACCTAACCGTTGAAGTAAATGAAGAAGAAGCTGAGCTGGTAAATACCCTGCTTGAAAAAATTGAAGATGATGAAGATGTGCAGGCCGTTTTTCACAACATGAAGTTGTGATTGCCTGGTTACATCTGTGTTTTGGTATCCAGAGCTTCTTTTCCGTCAACACTATAATGGCGTATGTACGGATACCTTCCCCGCTTCAATGTAAAGGGCTTCCGTTTTTCGCCCCGTGTTCCTGAATAAAATTTTGAGCACGATGTAAACAAAGTAACTCCCAGTAATAGCAACAGGCATATTCCCCAACAGCCTGTTTTTTTAATCTTTTGCATGTACTCACCCCCTTTAATGAGCAGCAGATTTGTTTGACTCGTAAAGATTTGTTACGCAATATTTGTTTTCTAAACGAGTTTTGAAAGCGTTCTGTTATCCCTTTATTGGTTAAAAACTGCTTTTATGTACACAAAGCAGCACACAACTCCCCGTTTGGGTGGTGTTTTATTCTGTAAAAAGAATATTTTTGCCCTATTCAATAAAGGTCGGGGGAGTTTCACTTGCTACAACTTGCGCGTAAATACATAAAAAACCGGAGGCTAAAAAAACTGATTAAGTTTGGAATAGTTGGCGCCACCGCATTTGGCATAAGTTATTTTGTGTTTAGTGCCCTTTGTAAAATGTACCTTATTGCCAACAACAATACCGGGCTCGATAATCTTTTTGCCGACATTATTCCGTTTTACCTATTGTTTTCGGTTACGGGCGATATCACCGGCCTAGTGGTAGGTTTTCCCATCAATAAAAAATGGACCTTTAAGCAGCAGGTAAACCACGAGAAAAATTATTTTTTGGGATATGCCCTGGTGTACACGTTTTCGTTTTTACTCAATCAGTTTGTGCTCTATGCGCTGGTAGAGTGGTTTAAAAGCGTTGAGTATATAAGCGACCCGTATATTTCAAAAATTATCGCTACAATTTTCTCTGCTGCCAGCAATTTTTTGGGCACCAATTTTCTGGTGTTCAAAAAAAGCCACGTGTCTTAGTTGTAATGTAACCTGTACCACACCCTAAACCCAAGCCAACTTTCGGGTTTGGTGTAATATTGCACCCGGCCGGGCATTGTTTCGGATGCATAGTGATTGCAACTGCCACCTTTGGCAATTCCTTTAACAGAAGTCATCTCGGCCACATTCCCACGAATATTATACAAACCCATATAATCAGGGAAAAAGCCGGCCACATAAACCGGATGTTTGCCCAAATCCTTCAATACGGGATGGTCTTTTATTTTTTGTCCCATGGGACAGTCGACACAACTCGTGTTTGTAATTTAAAATTTCGCAGCGCATGGCGTTCAGGCTGTCTTTATAGAATTGCAACGAGTCCATTTGTTCGGGCGTAGGCAGGAAACATTCGTAGCTTACCTTCCGCCCACCTGACGAAGTTAATTTTTTACAATCATTCATCACCCGCTCCCGGTACTTAAGAAAACCCATAGCCTGTTCATAAGAAATTCCAGTAACGGGTAAATCGATAAGGCGCAGCGACCGGATGGTGTCCCATGCGGAAGCGGGTATGCTAATTAAACTATACTTATCGCCACACTGAAGATACATTGCTTCTGCATGGTACCTTTCACTCTGTCGCTGGAGCGCATCCATTACATAATCCACCCACTTGTTTGTTCCGTGTTCAGGTAATAAGGGTTTTATTTCTTCCTTATGATCCCCAAGAAATATTTCGTCCTCCGGAGCCGGAGACAGGGAGTAGGCCATGTACATAATCCAATCTTTCAATGAAACTTCAAAGTACGAAATACAATATGGATCCGAATAGGATGCGAAATACCACGGCTTATCGGGCGTATAAAAATAAATAACTTTACAGGCCGACAAAGCTCCTGCAATAATTACCGTAAATAAGAGTGTGCGTACTTTGTGCATTTATGTTTGTGAACTTAACAATTTATATGCAAATATTGGTTGCCAGCAGGGGTAGGGTTTTATAAAAGTTGGATTTTAAGAATAGATAAAACGTTAAAATTAAGGGGCATATTTCAAATCAAAACGACCATCCGACACCCTTACCGAGGAGGTGCCAAATACATCGAAAAGTGCGAAACTAAATGTGCCCGATACTATATGGTTAATGCTATCAAGCCGAGTAATGTTGTAGTAGAAATAATTCTCTGGATCCTGATTTGTTTTGGTGTAAGACGCCCACGCCTCTGATTTATCCCTAATTACGCACCAATCATCTGAAAAATTTTTATAACTGATAAAATATTGTCCGGGCTTATGTATTTTATTTGTTGTTAGGGTCATAGACTCCTCAACAGTTGGATTAATACCATCGAATGTGATAATTTGACTTGAAATAAATAATCTCCCATCATGATAATGCACCTCCGAAGGGGTGCGAGACGGCCAAGCTTTCCCATTAATAAGGCAGCCAAACGTGCAGGCACCGTATGAGGTTGCGGGAGGCAATTTGTTTATCTCGTCTTTCTCTTTTTTACAATGCAGGCTAAGGGAGGAAAAGAAGACAAGTAGCAGGAGTAATTTTATTTGGCTCATAGCTGTGGGTTTTTTATTTATTCAAAGTTACGGGGTAATTTTTAATTGCAAAACTCAAACACACCGTCATTGCGCGGAATGTACTCATGACAAAGCAACCTTTAGCTCAACGCCCGTCCCGCCATTGCGGGGAAGTTAATCTCTTTATTTGAAACCATATGCTACCAATGGGTGACTGCTTCTCCCGCACGTACGGGATCGCAGTGACGTTTTCTTTTTTGGAACAGCGAACTTAAAAAACCTTTTTTGCGTGCAGGTATCGTTGGTAGTCTTTCATAATGGCTTTATACAACAGCTCGGCCAGAATATTGGCTCCGCGGGGAGAAAGGTGGGTAAAATCTTTTGCAGCCAATGGCGGGTTGTTGAACACCCACAAGGGCATGGCATTTTTGCCTCCCATCGCTTCGTATGCATCCCAAAAGGCACAGCCGGCCGCAAAAGCCGCCCTGCGCTGGGCATCTCGTATCATTTCCAAATACGGATACGTAGCATAATCGGTTCCTTCTTTGGTAGAGATATCGGTGGTGCCAACTACCAGAATGCTTACCCCCGGCAATTGGCGTTTGAGCAATTGCAATTGTTTTAAAAAACTGTATTCATAGTACTGCACCGCCAGCGAATCTTTTACATAAGGCACCACGTTTACTCCGTATTGCAGAATAATAAATTTGGTACCGCGCAATTGGTGTTGCCTGGCTAAATACGGGCCGTTCATTCGGGTAAAGTCTGTCCCCGAACTGCCACGCATGGAGTAATTGTCAACGCGCACTCCGTTTTCGCGGTCGAGCGATACCCCGATGATATCCGGACTTTGTCCGCTGATAAATGTGAGTTTAATATACCCGCTACTGTCGGTGGTGTTCCAGGTTTTGGTTCCCACCTGGGTAGCCGAGATGGTGTCGGAAAAAATACTTCCGTTTTTCTCTACCCGCAACTGAACGGTGTGCTCGCTGGCATACCACAAGGTAGCGCGGTCGTAATTTTTTACGGTGGCATAAGAGAGTTTGCTCCGCTTAAATGATAACCAGGGCAGGCTTCCGCTGCTCACCCACACCTGCTGCAACACACTATCGGTTCCCGTTGAATCTTTGGCCACCTTTTTTGTAACCAGATACCCGTTGCGGTATTTGTATATGGCCCCCGAAATACCGTAACGGCTTTCATTCACCCTGCTTTGCGGGTATCCGTAGCAAGCCTGTTTAATCCACTCGGGGCTTTCGCGTTGCTGCACCGTAATGCGCATGGTTGAAATATCCATGGGGGTTACCAGTCCCGGGCCGCCACCACCAAATTGTTTTTGAAGTTTATTGCGCAGGTAATCTGAAAAACGATCGCCCTCTACCTGCGAATCGCCATAATAAGCTACGGCAAGCGGGGTGCCCTGTTGCGCGCTTTGGTGCAGGGCGTCAAAAAAAGAATTCAGATCACCCGTTGTGTTGGGGGCATGCTGCAGGTTAAACCTGGTGGTGGTGTCGGCTGCATGAAAAACCGAATCTACTCCGGTAAGTGCAAAGGATCCTTCTTCGTTCCCGGCCGAATCTACCTGCACCGAGGTAATAAGTTGCTTAATGTTTTTTGTGGTATGTTCTTTTCCGTGAAGCACCTGTTGCAACGGAACAAAACGCAGCGAAAATTGTTCGGTCAGTTTCCATTCCCCATTTGGCATAAGCAGCACAAACAGCAGTAAAAACAGTTGGATATAAACTACAATGAAAAAAACTTTTCGCGGATGTATGGTTTTAGGACTTTCCCCTTCCATAGCATAAATCAGTCTTTTTTACGCAAGGCGTTTTTTTGTGCCCTGGTCATTCCGTTTATTTTGTTGTATTGCGCAAACTTTTTTCCGGGCACCCATATAATGAGCTTTTGCCCTAAACGCACATTGTTTGACTTGAGCTTGTTCCACGACTTTATTTGTTGCGGTGTTACATCAAACCAATCGGCAATATTGCCCAGTACATCTCCGCTTTTCACGGTGTACATCACGCGTTTTTTATCAAACACCTTGGCGGGTTCTTCTTTGGTTTTTTTAGCCGGCTCTGCTGTTTCCTCTTCTTTTTTAGGAGTGGCTTCTCCCTGTTGTTCGGTGGTAACAGGAGGTGTTTCCTCGGGCTTTGGTTCTGTTTTTTGAATTGTCACCGGACTCATATCGGAAGGTTTGGGAACATAGATATACACCGAGTCCCGGAGTTTGCTCCAGTGTTTCGCTTTTCCCTTCGGAAGGTTAATGATGTAATTAGGTGTACCCAGCGGAATAATGTCTTTTTTGAAAATAGGATTCAACTCGCGAAGCTCTTCCATTTCAATATCGAGTGTTGACGAAATTTGTTGAAACGAAAGCCACTTGTTTACCGTTACCGTATCATTTACCACGGGCTGTGCCGATTTGCCTACCGTAATATTGTGTTCTTTGTAAAAATTAAAAATATAAGCCGAAGCGATAAACTGCGGAATCATTTCTTTGTTTTCGGCAGGAAGCAATGTATACACATCCCAGAAATTCATTTTATATCCGCTTTGGCGAATGGCTTTGTTTAAAATGGCAGGGGTATTTGCGTAGGCGGCCAGCGAAAGCAACCAATTGTTATAGATATTATTAAGATCCTTTAGATAGGATGTTGCGGCAAGAGTGGATTTTGTCAGATCCTTACGTTCATCAACAAATGAATTTATTTTTAATCCGTAAGTTCGTGCCACATTGTACATCATTCGCCAGTAACCCGTAGCACCGGCCGGAGACACCAGAGCATTGTCAACTCCTGTTGCAGCTACTACTAAGTATTTTAATTCAACGGGTAATTGTTTTTCGCGCAGCAGTTTTTCAATGGTTTGAAAATGTACCAGTGAACGGCCCAGTATTTCTCCTGTTTTTTCCGGATCGGCCAGATACAAATCTATTTGTTTGCGTACAGCTTCATTGTAGCTGAGCTCAATGGGCGATTTTAAACTCTCCAGCCGCTGCTGGTAAAGCTGATCGTTTTGGTCGGGGGTGGCCCGGCCGGTTAAAAAAATGAGTACACAAAAAAATACCGCACCAATCCTTTTCATTCTTCTAATTTGCTTTGGCTTGTTCGTTCATTACTTGTTTGGCAAAAGCCAGCAAAGGAGCCTCATCAAAATGACGACCCATTAATTGTATGCCAAACGGCATTCCGTTGCTGTGTTTTCCCACCGGAATAGTAACGGCAGGATTGCCTGAAATATTTGCCTGCACCGTAAAAATATCGGCTAAGTACATGGATACCGGATTTGCTGCTTTTTCGCCCAGTTTAAAAGCCGGTGTGGGAGTGGTGGGCAACAGTAAAAAGTCGTGTTCTTTCAAGAGGGCATCGGTGGCGTTGCGAATCACCCTGCGCACCTTTAACCCTTTGGTATAATAGGCATCGTAATGTTCGGCACTTAGTACAAGTGTTCCCAGCATAATTCTGCGTTTTACTTCCGGGCCAAAACCTTCGCTGCGCGATTTACGAAACGATGATTCCATATCGGTGGCTTGCGGGCTGCGGTATCCGTAGTGCAATCCGGAAAAGCGGGCCAGATTACTCGAAGCCTCGGCTGTGGTAAGCACGTAATACGTAGGCACCATGTAATCGAGGTAAGGGAACTCTACCGGAACCACCTCATGTCCGGCTGCTTTTAACCGGTCAATGGTTGCCAGAGTTTGTGCTTTTACTTCCGCATCAATTCCTTCGCTATTGAGGCAATCCTGTATATAGGCAACTTTATATTTTTTATCACTGTTAAGTAATTGGCTGTAGGCTTCTGTTGGTTTTGATGAAGCGGTGGCATCGCGCCCATCGGCACCGGCCATTACTTCAAGCAACAGGGCCATATCTTCGGCACTTTTGGTAACGGGGCCTATCTGGTCAAAGGACGAGGCATAAGCAATAAGCCCCCAACGCGAAATGCGCCCGTAAGTTGGTTTTAAACCGTACAGTCCGCAAAAAGCCGCGGGTTGCCTGATGGAACCACCGGTATCTGAACCTAGCGAAGCAAGGCACATATCGGCCTGCACCGAAACAGCACAGCCGCCCGATGATCCTCCCGGAACCCGGGTATTGTCGGCATGATTGAGCACAGGGCCAAAAGCCGAATTCTCGGTACTGGCGCCCATGGCAAATTCATCGCAGTTGGTACGGCCAATAATGATGGCATCTTCTTCCAGAATACGTTCTACCACTGTGGCCGAATACAACGACTCAAATCCCTGAAGAATTTTTGACGAAGCGGATACCTTATGGCCTTTGTAGCAAATATTGTCTTTAAGGGAAATCACCATTCCGGCAAGTTTACCGGCTTTCCCTGCCTGAATGCGTTGTTGCACCTCGCCTGCACGGGTCAAAGCTTCCTCCGGAAAAACTTCTAAAAACGCATTGAGGTGGCTGTTCTGTTCAATCTGGTTCAGGTAGTGCTGCACCAAATCGCGCAACTTAAGCTGCCCGCTTTGAATATCGCTGAGTATGGCGGATTGTGATGTATATGTTCTCAAACAACCTGTCGTGTTTTGATATTATTTTTTTTCTTCTGCAGCGCGGTCTTTTTCTTTCATGCCATCCTCTATCTGCGACTTCACGCTTTTTTTGGCATCGTTAAATTCGCGAACACCCTGGCCAATGCCACGCATAAGTTCAGGAATTTTTTTACCGCCAAAAAGCAGAATCACAGCAAGCAGGATGATAATCCATTCGCCTCCACCGGGCATGCTGAATAAAAGTGTATTGAGCAATTGCATGAGCTTTTGTTTTTGAAGGGTCAAAGGTACAAAAATAATCGGGATTCGCTACTGCTTGTTGCCAAGGCATGTTACTGACCACGTGTTGTTTAAAAATCACTTTGGTTTGTCAGCTGCGGTTTGGCTTTTTGATACCCCGCTTTTGCTACCTTTGCGCTACCATGAACTTTCAGAAAAAATTTTACGACAGTACCACGCTTTTAAAGCTGTATAGGGGAATTCTAAAACCCCGCATGATTGAAGAAAAAATGCTCATTCTGCTGAGGCAGGGAAAGGTGAGCAAATGGTTTTCGGGCATAGGGCAGGAAGCGATTTCGGCAGGAGCAACATTGGCCTTAGACAAAGACGAATACATTTTACCCCTGCACCGTAACCTGGGGGTGTTTACCAACCGAGATATTCCGCTTACAAAACTACTGGCCCAGTGGCAGGGAAAACTCAGTGGTTTCAGCAAAGGCCGCGAACGCTCTTTTCATTTTGGTACCAACGAGTACCATATTGTAGGAATGATTTCACATCTGGGCGCTATGCTTGGCGTGGCCGATGGCATTGCGCTTGGCGGAGTGCTGAAGGAAGAGAAAAAAATTGCATTGGTTTTTTCGGGTGACGGTGGAGCCAGTGAAGGCGATTTTCACGAAGCATTAAACACCGCAGCTGTTTGGGATTTGCCGGTGATTTTTTTAATTGAAAACAACGGATACGGACTCTCTACTCCAAGTAAAGATCAGTTCCGCTTTAAGCGTTTTATTGATAAAGGAGTGGGCTACGGAATGGAAACACATCAGGTGGACGGAAACAATGTGCTCGATGTGTACGACACCATAAAAAACTTAGCCGTCTCCATGCGCAACAGGCCAAGACCTGTGTTGTTGGAGTGTATAACCTTCCGTATGCGCGGACACGAAGAAGCCTCGGGAACAAAATATGTACCGCAGGAACTATTTGATGAGTGGGGTAAAAAAGATCCGCTTACCAACTACGAGCAGTGGTTGCTTAAGGAAAATATTCTTACCAATGCGTTGATAGAAGAGTACCGCAACGAAATAAAAACTGAAATTGATGAGGCGGTGGAAACTGTTTTTTCTGAACCGGATATTACACCTGATACTGCATCAGAACTGGCCGATGTGTATCAACCACATGCGTGGGTGAGTAGCGAACCGACATCTGAGAAAAAATCTCCCAAACGGCTGATTGATGCCATCTCTGACGGATTAAGACAGGCCATGGAAAAACACAACAACCTGGTGTTAATGGGACAGGATATTGCTGAGTATGGTGGCGTGTTCAAAGCAACTCAAGGTTTTGTAGAGCAGTTTGGCAAAGGCCGCGTGCGAAACACCCCACTTTGCGAAAGCGCTATTGTGGGTGCCGCCTATGGACTCTCCATTAAAGGCATGAAAGCCATGGTGGAAATGCAGTTTGCCGATTTTGTAACCTGCGGATTTAACCAGATAGTAAACAACCTCGCCAAATCACATTACCGCTGGCAGCAGCCGGCCGATGTAGTGGTGCGTATGCCCACCGGAGCCGGTGTGGGTGCAGGTCCTTTTCACTCACAAAGCAACGAAGCCTGGTTTTTTCATGTGCCCGGATTAAAAATTTTATACCCTTCTTCTCCATCAGATGCCAAAGGATTATTACTTGCAGCTTTTGAAGACCCTAATCCGGTATTGTTTTTTGAGCACAAGGCGCTTTACCGAAGTGTAGAGGAAGAAGTGTTTGATGATTATTACACTATTGAAATAGGCAAAGCAAAAAAAGTAAGAGAAGGAAATGATGTGAGTATTATTACCTATGGCGCGGCCGTGTATTGGGCAGGAGAGGTATGCGAGGAGCTGGGCATTGATGCCGACATCATTGACCTGCGCTCATTATTACCCTGGGACAAGGAAGCCGTGGAGGAGAGCGTGAACAAAACCGGAAAGGCCATGGTGTTTCATGAAGACACGTTGACCGGAGGAATTGGAGCCGAAATAGCCGCACATATTGCCAAACATTGTTTTCAAAAATTAGATGCGCCCGTGTATCGTTGCGGCAGTTTAGATACACCCGTACCTTTTGCTATTTCCCTCGAACAGAATTTTCTTCCGAAAGAAAGATTTAAAAAAGAACTGCTGGAGTTGATGGGTTATTGAGCCCGAAGCAGATTGCATTTATTTTATGTAACCAATGTTACACCAAGTCGCAGCTTTGTTTATTACCTTTGATTTATGAAACAGGAAAACACTTCGGGCAAATGGAAAAAATTGGTGCTGGTGTGTGTGCTGTGTGTGTCGCTTGTTTCAGCTATTGTTTTAATCATTCAATTTTTTAACTCATAAACCAAATAAATATGAAACGTAACATGGGTACTGCGGATCGCGTGATCCGCTTAATTATTTCTGTGATTTTTGCTGTATTGTATTTTAACGGAACCGTGAGCGGTACATTGGGTATAGTGTTGTTGGTACTGGCGGCTGTATTTACACTTACGGCCTTAGTAAGTTTTTGTCCGCTCTACACATTGGTGGGAATGAATACCTGTGCCGCCAAAAAAGAATAAAAGTTGATTAGAGGGTTTTAGGTTGGGCCGGCTTCTCCTTGTGGGAAACCGGCTTTTTCATGCTTTTACCGAGTGCACTACTGTGGCAATATCCCGAATCAGTTCAATATCTTTTTCGGCAGCATTTCCTACTACCACTATATCGGCTCCGGCTTTGCAGGCTTTTACTGCCTGCTCGGGGGTGCGAATTCCGCCACCTACCACCAGCGGTACAGAAATAGCACTTTTTACCTTCTTTATCATGGTTTCGGGGATGGGGTGCGCGGCACCGCTTCCGGCATCCATATAGATTAATTGCAGCCCCAGCAGCTCTCCGGCCATGGCGGTGCACATGGCTATGTCTGCTTTATCAGACGGAATGGGGGTGGTATTGCTCATATAACTTACCGAGGTAATATGCCCGCCATCTATAAGCATGTAGCCTGTAGGCACCACCTGCAGGTTGCTTTTCTTTAACCGCGGAGCAGCCAGCACATGTTTTCCAATGAGTAAATCGGGGTTGCGCCCTGAGATGAGCGACAACAATAAAATACCGTGAGCGTGTTCGCTTATCTGCAAGTTATCACCGGGAAATAAATATACCGGAATAGAAGTGTATTTGCGCAATGTTTTAACGCACTCTTCCAGATTGCCGCTGGTAATTAAACTGCCACCTACCAGCAGTAAATCCACACCCGCTTCTTCGCTTACTTTACACACCCGTTGTATGGATTTATTGTTCTCAAACGAGTCGGGGTCGAGTAATAAAGCAAATTTTTTGGGTTTTTTATTTCCCTTTTTATGCAAATCCGTGAGTAAGCCGTTTTTCATTCAAAAATGTAGTTTAAAATAGACGCACGTCCTTATTCTTTTGATTTTCTTTCCCTTGAAACTCCCCGCAAATAAAGGGTTTTTTTGCAAGAATTTTTGTTATTCACAGCCTGAAACCCTTGTCAGACTTAGAAAAAAAAATATACAGCACATTTATGTGGATAAGGCGGTTTGAACGGATGGGTTCGACTCCTCTATTTTTGGTTAAAAACCCCCTAAGAAATTTTTAACCCGATTTTAACAGGAGTTTAACATTAAAAAAGACATCAAACGTATTAAAGACAATAGCTACATGAACAAAGCCAGCAGCAAAGCCAGTAAAAAAGATCAAGCCGGGTTAAGGTTTGAGCGCTTCTACACCAAAAACGGTGTAAGCCCCTACGACATGTTCGAGTATGACCTCAGAACCTCTGTTATTAAAAACCCTTCGGGAGAGAAGGTATTTGAAATGACTAATGTAGAAGTACCCAAAGCGTGGAGTCAGGTGGCTACCGACATTCTTGCTCAAAAGTATTTCCGCAAGGCGGGGGTCCCGCAACAAGATGGCAGCCTGGGTGCTGAAACATCTATCAGAGAAGTGGCGCACCGTATGGCAAATTGCTGGCGCGTATGGGGCGAACAATACGGATATTTTAACAGTACCGAAGATGCACAGGTATTTTACGATGAACTCGTATATACATTAATTAACCAAAGCTGCGCACCCAACTCCCCGCAGTGGTTCAACACGGGCCTTCACTCCTCTTATGGAATTGCCGGCAATCCGCAGGGACACTATTATGTTGACCAGCGCACGGGAAAGCTTGAAAAATCAACTTCAGCTTATGAGCGTCCGCAGCCGCATGCTTGCTTTATATTAAGCGTAGATGATGATTTGGTAAACGATGGCGGTATTATGGACCTGTGGGTGCGCGAAGCCCGTATATTCAAATATGGTTCTGGCGTAGGAACCAACTTCTCCCGCATCAGGGGCGAAGGCGAAAAGCTTTCGGGCGGAGGAACTTCTTCGGGCCTGATGAGCTTTTTGAAAATTGGCGACCGCGCTGCCGGAGCTATCAAATCGGGCGGAACCACCAGGCGTGCCGCTAAAATGGTGTGTCTTGACCTTGACCATCCTGAAATTGAAAAATTTATTAACTGGAAAAAAGACGAAGAGAAAAAAGTAGCTGCCCTTATTGCAGCCGGATATCCGAGCGATTACGAAGGCGAAGCCTATCAAACCGTATCGGGACAAAACTCCAATAACTCGGTGCGCATACCAAACGAGTTTTTCAATGCGCTTGAAGAAGGAAAAGACTGGGAACTGAAAGGCCGTAGCAATGGCAAAACCATGAAAAGCATTCCTGCAAAAAAACTGTGGGACATGATTGGTGACGCAGCCTGGGCCTGTGCCGACCCCGGTGTACAATACGACTCTACTATTAACGAGTGGCATACCTGCCCCGAAGGCGGACGTATCAATGCTTCCAATCCTTGCTCGGAGTATATGTTCCTCGACAATACCGCCTGTAACCTGGCCTCATTAAACCTGATGAAGTTTTTTGATGAAAACACATTGGAGTTTGATGT
>CAZHTC010000020.1:0-5190 GCA_964535575.1 uncultured Bifidobacteriaceae bacterium | reverse complement strand
GAATACAATGCACCAAACTTTAACCTGCTGCGCAAACTTGGTTTTACCAAAGCCGAAATTGATGCCGCCAACGATTTTATCTGCGGTACCATGACGGTAGAAGGCGCCCCGCACCTCAAAGAAGAACACCTGCCTGTATTTGACTGCGCCAATAAGTGCGGCAAAAAAGGCGAACGTTATATCCATGCTCACGGCCATATCCGCATGATGGCTGCAGCACAACCATTCCTCTCGGGAGCGATTTCAAAAACCATCAACCTTCCGAATGAGGCTACCGTTGACGAAATTAAATCGTGTTACGAGATGAGCTGGAAACTTGGATTAAAAGCCAATGCGCTTTACCGTGACGGATGTAAACTATCGCAGCCACTCAGCAACAAGAGCGATGTGAAAGAAGAAGAAGATGTACAGGAAGTGGTAGAAAACGTATTGGGACAAGATGCTAATAAACCCGTAGGAGAATTAACAGCCGATCAGGTACTGGATGCCGCACAGGCCATCTTAAACCGCAGTCAGGATACCGACTTTAAACGTAAATTAGCCCGCATTGTAGAGCGCAAATCCTTGCCATCAAAACGCAGCGGATTTACCCAAAAAGCTACCGTAGGCGGACAAACCATTTTTGTGCGCACCGGTGAATACGAAGACGGAACATTGGGAGAAATTTTCATTGACCTGCACAAAGAAGGAGCTTCCTTCCGTTCGTTGATGAACTGTTTTGCCATTGCCGTTTCCATTGGTATGCAATACGGAGTTCCGCTCGAAGAGTTTGTAGAGAAATTTACCTTTACCCGCTTTGAGCCAAGCGGTATGGTGCAGGGACACGACAATATTAAAAACTCAACTTCTATTGTTGATTACATGTTCCGCCTGTTAGGATTTGAATATCTTGGCCGCACCGATCTGGTACAGGTGCCTCCGGTTGAAAATCCGGTAGCTAAAAAGCAGGCCGAACAAGCTGCCAAGTCGGCTATCAATATGGCCAAACCACAGCCTGTGGCTGCAGTAGCTCCTGCACCGGTGAGCAATGCCGAAAAAACCATGAGCAGCACACCAGCAGCACAACTTGACCAAACTCAGGAATACATGAGCAGCATGCAAAGCGATGCGCCTCCGTGCAACGTGTGCGGACATATCACCCTGCGCAGCGGCACCTGCTACAAATGTTTGAACTGTGGAAATAGCATGGGATGTAGTTAACCAATAGCTTTTCTATAAACACAAAGCCATCTCCGGTAAGCGGGGGTGGCTTTTTTGTTTTTTTTGCTACATTTGAATTAAGATTGAACCCGACCATGAGAAATGTTATGTTATTTTTATTGACCCTCCCTTGCTTGGTTTTGGCTCAGACACCACAAAACGATTTATCAAGAGGAGGCACAACAGATAAATTCACTTTTAAAGTTTATCGTAAGGTAGACAAAACCTTTGGATACGACATTTTCAAAAACGGAAAATTACTTATCCATCAACCGACAATTCCGGGAAGACCGGGCGTGTCAGGATTTAAAACAATAACTGATGCTGAAAAGGTAGCAAAATTGGTTATTGGTAAAATGAGAAAAGGAATAATGCCACCGACCATAGAAGAAAAAGAGTTGACTCAATTAAAAATTTAGCTATGAGACATCTGTTTTTAACAAGCGTCACTCTGATTGTACTAAACAATGTTGCTGCACAAAATTTTGGTATATGGAAACCGGTTTCAAGTTTTGGGGGTGGAGGACGGGCAGAGGCTGTTGCTTTTTCTATAAGTAATAAAGGTTATGTTGGAACCGGTCGTGACCAAACAGGGAGTTACAACGATTTTTGGGAGTTTGACCCAGTAACAAACACCTGGAGTCAGAAAGCAAGTTTTGGTGGAACAGCTCGTTTCGGGGCTGTTGGGTTTGCTATCGGAAACAAGGGCTACATTGGAACCGGTGATGATGGCGGCTCTGGGTTTAAAAACGATTTCTGGGAGTATAATCCCGCAACAAACACCTGGAGTCAGAAAGCAACCGTTCCTGGTGGTGGGAGAATAGGGTCTGTAGGGTTTTCCATAGATTCTATGGGATATATAGCGCTTGGCAGCAGCTATCCAAGTGTTTATTTGAATTCGGTTTATAAATATAATCCTGCAACAAATACGTGGACACAAAGAAGTAACTTTAGCGGCAGCGCTCGTTCAAATGCTATGTGCGCGACATCTTCTTCCCTAGCTTATGTTGGACTCGGGTATGATGGAAGCAGAAAAAATGATTTCTGGGAGTACAACCCCACGTCTGATAATTGGTCCCAAAAGACAAACTTTGGTGGAGGTATCAGAGATGGCTGTTCCGCATTTTGTATAAACGGCCTTTGCTATGTTGGGCTTGGTTATGATGGGAATAACCAATTGGACGACTTTTGGGTTTTTGATCCAAGCCAAAACATGTGGACGCCAAAGTTTACTTTTATCGCAAGAACGGGTAGAGAGGAAGTTGTTTCATTTGTGGTGAACAATAAGGCCTATTTTGGGACGGGGTACGGTAGGATTAATGGAGGATATTATGATGATTTTTTTGAATATGAACCCCAAGCGGTGAATCCTTGGGATCAAAGGGCAAATGTTCCGGGATCAAATAGAACGGGCGCCTTTGGTTTTTCAATTAATACAAAGGGATATATTGGGGGCGGATTTTCTCAATCAGATTTCTGGGAGTTTGACCCTGTAAACAACACCTGGAGTCAAAAAGCCAACCTTCCCGGAGGTGCAAAGGCGAACGCGGCAGCATTCTCACTTTCGGGCAAGGGTTATGTGGGAGCGGGTCAAACATCCGGAGGCAGTCCAACAAGCGATTTTTGGGAATACACCCCTGCAACAAATCAATGGGTACAAAAAGCAAACGTTCCGGGTCAAAGCAGGACATCAGCATTCTCATTCTCTATATCTACGAAAGGGTATATAGGAGCGGGGTCAACAATTTCCTCTTCACTTAATGACGTATATGAATACAATCCTGCAACAAACCAATGGAGTCAAAAAGCCAACTTTCCTGGAATTGCAAAATTTGGGCACGCAAGTTTTTCGATAAACGACTTTGGTTATGTGGCAGCCGGATATATCGGGGCTGGTGCAAGTACAAATGAATTGTGGGCTTATAACCCTACAAATAACACATGGGTGCAAAAGAGTTCTTTTCCTGGTGAAGTCAGGTACAACGGTTTCGCATTTTCTAATAGCAAATCTGGTTTTGTTTTCTCGGGAACTGCAAAAACAGGAAGTTGGTTTTATAACGATGTTTGGGAGTATAATTCTTTAACAAACTCTTGGATTGTAAGGGCTTCTTTTCCCGGAAATGCGAGACAGTTAAGCACAGGCTTTTATTTAAATGATCGCGGTTATTTTGGAACCGGACAATTAGGTGGGGGCTCATTTCCAAGTCAAGATTTTTGGGTTTTTGATCCTTTAATCCTAAGAGTAATAAATACTAACAAGAACTCCTTTTGTTATGGGGATTCTATTCTTATAAGATATAAGTTTACGCAAGGGAACGATTCTCTTTTTTTTCAACTTTCAGACAGTATAGGGGGATTCTCACCTATAACCAGTTTTGCTTCCAAGATAGCAAACTCCGGGTATGATAGCATTAAATTAAAAGTCCCAAACTCAGCAGGGATTGGAACGGGATTTAGAATAAGAATAGTTAGCAGCTCTGATACAAGCAACCTCTCAGATCCCATCACAATAAACGGTGTTCATACAACCATTAGCACAAATAAAGCAAGTTTTTGTAAGAACGACAGTGCAATTATCACCTCGATAACTAGCACTTCTTTTCCCACCTATTTATGGTTAAATGGAAGCCTGCCCATTGCAGGATTAAACAGCGCTTCGATTAAAGTAGATTCGTCCGGATATTATCGTGTTTTAATTACAGACACACAAACAGGATGTAAAGATACCTCTTTTGGGATTTCGTTAATTCAATATTCTCTGCCAAAGGTTGGCTTTGGTATCAATACTAATGGACAATGCTATAAAGGAAATTTCTTTATGTTTTCAGATACAACTATTGGTGCGATTACGAGAGTTTGGAATCTTGGCAACAACGATACAAGTTCACTGATTAATCCTTTGAAATCATTTACAACTGCGGGCTCCTACACGGTGAAGCTAGTTACCACAACCAACTTCGGGTGTAAAGATTCACTGTCTAAAACCATTGTGGTGTATCCGCAAACTACTATTGCTTTTTCTGTGAACGACAGCGACCAATGCAAATCAGGAAACAATTTTGTGTTCACCAACAGCAGCAGTGTAAGCAGCGGAACGTTCACCAACCTGTGGCTCTTTGGCAACGGAGACACCAGCTCACAACACAGCCCGGCAAAAAGCTATACAAGTGCCGGAACATACAACGTACAATTGATTACCACCACCAACAATGGATGTACAGACACTCTGGTAAAACCCGTTCAGGTTTTTGCACAACCGTCAGCTTCCTTCACCACCGACAGCACCCAATGTTTCAATGGAAACAATTTTGTGATGACCAATACCTCAACCGGTTCACCCACTGCTTATCACTGGGATTTTGGTAACAGTTCTACCTCAACAGCAGCTACTCCTTCTGTAAGCTATTCTTCAGTTGGAGTATTTCCTGTTCGGCTCGTTGCCATCAATGGCTTTGGCTGTACGGATACGGTTGTACATTCCGTTCGGGTAAAAACAAACCCGGCAACTCCGGTTGTGTCTTACACCCCTGATACCATTGCATGCGATAATGTAAACATTGTTTTAAAAACAAATTCAACCGATACAAAATCGTGGTTAAAAAACGCCTCTCCTTTGGGCTTGAATAGCGATTCACTAGTGGTAACAAATACACCGGGAGCTTATTCGCTCAAAGTAACCAACAGCGAAAACTGCGATGCCATGTCTGATGTGGTGAACCTGTTTTTTAAAACCACTCCCGCTAAACCAATCGTTTCTGTTGCAGGCAATGTGTTTACTTCTTCTGCCACCACAGGAAATCAATGGTACAATACAACGGGTGCCATAGCGGGACAAACAGCTCAAACTTATTTAGCTACTTCCCCGGGGCAATACTACACCATGGTAACGCTCAATGCCTGCACGTCTCCCGCTTCAGATATGGTGAATTTCCCTGCTACCGGTGTTGCTTCGCTTTCACAGGATAATGGTATTTCTGTTTATCCGAATCC
>CAZHTC010000019.1:0-26001 GCA_964535575.1 uncultured Bifidobacteriaceae bacterium | reverse complement strand
CGTCTTGATTTTTTCATGTACGATAAGTATTCCTCGCCAAATTTTTTCTTCAGGTGTGGCTCTTCTAATTTTACCACTACCCAATGAAAAAACGCAAATACCACCAAAGCGTAAATGAATATGAAAAGGTTTTCTTCAAAATAAGCCAGCCCGATGATAAAAAGACACACGCTTAAATACATTGGATTGCGCGAAAGTTTATACAGCCCACCAGTCACGGTTTTCTTAGGTTCTTCTCCCAGCAAAAAGGAAAGCTTTTGGGTAAACCACACGGCCGGGGTACCTTTTCCTTGCACCACAAATGCCAGCACGCACCACAGGTAAACAAATACTGCAAATGCCATTATTACAAGCGAAATACGAAACGACCAGATGCCGCAATTGATATAATAGTGTGGCAGCAGGTAGCGCGGAATGAGCACTGCTACGGTTAGGGGTATCAGTAATGAAAAAATGAGCGAACGGATAATCGTTGCCATGTTTTTATTTATCGAAGTAATCCTTACAATATTTCTGTAAAAAACCTTTAGCTGCACTGTTCCCAAGTGCTTCGGCAGTTTTAAAATCTTCGCAGGCACCTTCCCCGTCTTTTATCGATAAGCGTGCAAACGCACGGTTGATAAGGACAACGGTATTTCCCGGATATTTCTTAAGAATGGCCGAATAATCGTCAATGGCACCCATAACGTCTTTAAAAAATTTTTTACACGAAGCCCGGTTATTATACGCTTTCATCTGAAACAAGTCGGGATTTAGGGTAATTACGGTATCGTAATCGGCCATAGCACTCCGGTAGTTGCCCATTGCTTCGTAAATCATTGCCCGTTCGAAATGGTATTCGGCATTTTTCTTTTCATAAAAAATGGCACTGTTTAAATCGGCCAGGGCTTCATCATTAAAACCATTGGTAAATAAAATTACACCCCGGTTAAAATAGCCCTTGGCATAATCGGGTTTGCTCAGCACAGCAGCATCCACATCTCTGAATGCGGTTGCGGTGTCGCCCATTTCGTAATAGTTAAGTCCACGCAGCAGGTAGGCTTCATGGTCCTTGGGGAAACGATTTAGTACTTGAGTAAAATGCTCGTTAGCCGTTTTTAATTGTTTCAGGTTGGTGTAGGCAATACCTAATCCCATATGACATTCGGTAAAGCCGGGGTCGGTTTGCAGCGCTTTAGTAAACTGAACAATGCACTCTTTGTATTTTCCTTTGTTAAGTAAACCATTAGCCACATCGTATTGTTGCCTTGCTACCGGATTTATTTTACGGGTTTGCGCAATGGCATCACTTGCAAAAGCAAAACAAACAAGAATAAAAAACAGTTTACGCATAAAGTGGGAAAGCTTTCATTAAAGTGTTCACCCGTTTCCGAACGGATTTGATTATTTTTTCATTCTCATGATTCATCAGCACTTCGTCAATCAGCTCAACAATCAGGCCCATTTGTTTTTCTTTCATTCCGCGGGTGGTGATAGCTGCCGACCCAATACGGATGCCTGAGGTAACAAATGGCGATTTATCATCAAACGGAACCATGTTTTTGTTTAAGGTTATATCGGCACGTACCAATGCATTCTCGGCCGCCTTACCTGAAATATTTTTATTGCGAAGGTCAATCAGCATTAAATGATTATCGGTGCCTCCGGTAGTTAGCTGATAGCCTGCCTCGGTTAATCCTTTAGCCAATGCCTGCGCATTTTTAATTACCTGTTTGCAATATGATTCATAACTTTTGGTAAGAGCTTCACCAAAGGCCACGGCTTTAGCTGCAATAACATGCTCAAGTGGCCCTCCCTGAGTTCCCGGGAAAACAGCCCCATCAAGCACTGCCGACATAGGTTTTATTTCGCCTTTAAGCGTACGTTGATTAAACGGATTATCGAAATCTTTCCCAATCATAATTAACCCTCCTCTGGGTCCACGCAACGTTTTATGAGTAGTGGTGGTTACCACATGGCAATGCGGCAAGGGGTTGTTAAGTAGTTTGGTTGCGATTAATCCTGATGGGTGCGAAATATCGGCCAGCAAAATGGCACCCACTTTATCTGCAATCTGACGCAGTTTTTTATAATCCCAGTCGCGTGGATATGCCGATGCACCGCAAATAATCATTTTTGGTTTTTCCTTAACGGCAATAGCTTCTACTTTATTAAAATCAATTCGTCCGGTTGATTTTTCTACACCGTAAAAAACGGGACGATATAATTTACCTGAAAAATTTACTGGTGAGCCGTGTGTTAGATGCCCGCCATGCGACAGATCAAAGCCAAGAATTGTATCGCCCGGATTTAAGCAGCCCAGCATAACAGCTGCGTTGGCCTGTGCACCCGAATGGGGCTGCACATTTGCCCATGCGGCTCCGAATAATTTACATGCTCTGTCAATAGCCAGTTGTTCTATCTCATCTACTACCTCGCAGCCTCCGTAGTACCTTCGGCCGGGCAATCCTTCTGCATATTTGTTTGTTAGCACACTTCCCATTGCCTCCATTACCTGATGGCTTACAAAATTTTCAGACGCAATCAGCTCAATTCCGTGTTCCTGACGTTTTGCTTCCTGATTTATGAGTTTAAAAAGTATATTATCTCGTTTCATATGTTTAAAATGTTAACGAGTCAAATATATAACTGCTGCACGGGATTCATGGTGATGTGACGGGCTTTTTTAAAGGATAGTTGCAGGCGGAATTCAGTATATTTTCACAGGCTTAATTTGCAGAGGGTTATAAAAGTGTCCATTTTTTGTAAATGCGGGTGTCTTATTTTGTGTATATGTTGAAATGCCCTGTTGTATCAGGAGTTTAAAGAGAATAGCTTTGAGAAAGATTTGCTAACTGATAATAATTCTTAAAACGCTATGTACAACAGAAGGCAGCTTCGTTACAACAGCTCTACCGGATTTGGTTTTGCCCCGTCAAGGCAATACGGTCGAAACATCTTTAATATAAAGACATTTGTCATTTATTTAACGATGTTTTTGCTGAGTTTGCTTTACATCGGATTGGTAGCCTGAATTAACCGGTATTCTACCTTTTACAGGGTGAATTAATTTCACCTTGTTGTTTATCATCCGCCTGCATTATTCAAATTCCTTATTTATTTCTTCGTGTCGGTGAGCCATTCATGTAGTATATTCGACCAGTTATGTGGCGGATTATATTATCTGTTTCTGTACTTCTTTTTTCGCACCAGTACTTGAGGGGAAACCATGTGCGCGGGTGGGTTGCCGATGCTGTTTCGCATGAGCCTTTACCTTATGCCAATGTATATATAAAAGGGGGACAATCGGGCACGGTTACCAATGCAAACGGAATGTATGATTTGTTTTTACCCGAAGGGGATTACACGGTAGTTTTCCGCTATCTTGGTTATCGTAGTCTGGAAAAACTTATACAGGTGAAGCAGTCCGACATTGAACTGAATGTGGAACTCTTTGCCGAAAAAATGGAATTAAACGCCATAACGGTAAAAGCCGGTGACGAAGACCCTGCCTACGCCATTATCAGGGAAGCCATCAAAAAAAGGAGTTATTACCAAAGTCAGGTAAAGGAATATTCATGTCAGGTGTATATAAAAGGCGTGCAGCGTTTAATTGAAATGCCCGAACGCATTATGGGGTTACCCACATCAAACATAGTGATAAACGGTATGGCCGCCAACGATAGCAACCTGCAGGGAATAATTTATTTGTCGGAGTCGGTTTCGAAATTTAACTACTCGGTTCCCGGCAAAATTACGGAAGAGATGATTTCGTCAAGGGTGAGTGGTAAAAACAATGCATTCAGCTACAATAAAGCCTCGGAAATGCTGTTTGATTTTTATGAGAATAAATTACATATCGATGCTATTAGTGAGCGCGATTTTATATCTCCCATTGCCTACAATGCCTTGTTCTATTACCGGTATAAATTGCTCGGTGCTTTTGTTGAAGACGGATACCTCATTAATAAAATTCAGGTTATCCCAAAGCGAAAACATGATCCCTGCTTTTCGGGAAACATTTATATTGTAGAAAAAGAATGGCGGCTGCACAGTGTTAATGTAATGGTTACCTCCAGTGCACAAATCGATTTTGTGGACACACTCCGGCTTCAGCAGGTGTTTGCACCACTAAACGGAGACGTGTGGATGCCTGTATCTAATCGTTTCGACTTTTCATTTGATGTAATGGGTATTCGTGGCAATGGATATTATCAGGGAATCAACAGCCATTATAATCTGCAACCCGGATTTACGAAAAAAACATTCTCGGGTCCACAATGGAAAGTATTGGAGGAGTCGAACAAAAAGGACTCGGTTTACTGGGATAGCATAAGGCCTTATAAGTTAACAGAAGAAGAACGCACCGATTACCGCAAAAAAGACAGCCTGCAATCGGTTCTTGAATCAAAAAAGTACCTCGACTCGCTTGATAAAAAATTTAACAAACCAAGCGTTTTTTCGTTGATGGTATCCGGCTACGGATATAAAAACAGGTATAGGAAAGAGATGTGGAGCATAAGCGGGATTGCCCCAAGTTTTCAGTTTAATACGGTAGAAGGGGCAGTTATCAATTTGAACATGAGTTATGATAAAAGAACTGAAAACAAACAACGATTTTTCCTTTCCCCCACATTCAGATATGGTTTTAGTAACGGACATTTTAATCCGAAATTACTCGTGTACAAATTACTGAATAACGAAAAATTCGCCAGTGTTTTTATTAACGGAGGCAGTGATGTATCACAGTTTAATAACCAGCAACCCATCACTCCGTTTTTGAATACATTTTATACTTTGCTCAATGAGCAGAATTTTATGAAAACCTATGAGAAAGTATTTGTACGCGGAGGTTACCGGCAGGAGGTGCGAAATGGGATTTACCTGCGTAGCGAAGCCGAATGGTCACATCGTTATGCATTGCAAAATACTTCTTCTTATAAACTGGTAGATGATGTGTATGGCGATTTTACATCAAATGACCCGCGCGATACAGCCAACTACGGACCATCTTTCAAACCCCATCAGGCTTTTTCGGTTACCTTAAGTGCGGTGTTCCGGTTTAAACAAACCTACGACTTAAGGCCAAATCAAAAAATTATCACCGGTTCAAAATATCCTTCCTTCACCGTGTATTATAAAAAGGGGATTTCGCAAATAGGCGGTAGCGGGGTGAATTATGATTTTATCCGGGCAATGGTAAAAGATGATATGCATTTGGGCTTATGGGGAACACTCAGTTATCAGTTTACAGCCGGAGGGTTTATTAATAATCATAAAATGTATTTTATAGATTATTACCACGTAAATGGCAATCGTACATTTGCTCTTAATAAACTTAAGGATCCTGGAGACGTAGGAGGGGAGCAGGCCACCATTGCCGGGTTTATGTTGTGCGATTATTATGTGTTTAGCACCACTAAACCTTTTGTGGAGGCTCATGCCGAACATCATTTTAACGGCTTTCTGGTAAATAAATTACCTTTGCTGCGCAAAACCCGGTTGCAGGAAGTAGTGGGCGTTCACTACCTTCTGTGCAACCAAAACACAAATTACACCGAGTTGAGTATAGGAATTGAGCACATTGGTTTGGGCGATTTTATGCCGGGTTTTTTACGCATTGATTACGTTTCTTCGTTTACCAAGGTGAATGAGCAACTGAGGCACGGAATACGTTTTGGTTTTGGATTTTAATTGTTACCAATGAAAAAGATTTTAAATTATATCAACGGCCAGTTGATCGAGCCTGTATCGGGCGCTTATTTAGATAATTTTGACCCCTCAACAGGCAAAGCATATTCCCTTTGTCCGGATAGCGATGAACGTGATGTAGAAATCGCCACAAAGGCTGCATGGAATGCATTTGCGTCATGGAGTGTAATGGCTCCCGAAAAAAGATCACGCATCATGTTGCGTATTGCCGAACTGATAGAGAAAAATCTGGATGCATTGGCCGAAGCTGAGAGTATTGATCAGGGCAAACCAAAATGGCTTGCAAAAAATGGTGAAATTCCGCGTGCCGTTTCCAATATACGATTTTTTGGTACCGCCATCGAACATTTTGCCAGTGAAGCTCATCCTATGCCGGGGCATGCCATCAATTATACGTTGCGCACGCCTATTGGAGTGGTAGGTTGTATTTCTCCGTGGAATTTACCCTTGTATTTGTTTACCTGGAAAATTGCGCCAGCACTCGCTTCCGGGAATTGTGTGGTAGCCAAACCATCCGAAATTACACCCATGACGGCTTATCTGCTGGCAGAGATTTGCATTGAAGCGGGGTTACCTGCGGGGGTTTTGAATATCGTTCATGGTCTTGGGCCAAAGGTGGGGTCGGCCATTACAGTTCACAAACAGATTAAAGCCATTTCATTTACAGGTGGCACTAAAACAGGTGCTGAAATAGCGCGAACTGCCGCTC
This sequence comes from uncultured Bifidobacteriaceae bacterium, assembly GCA_964535575.1. GTDB lineage: Bacteria > Bacteroidota > Bacteroidia > UKL13-3 > UKL13-3 > JAGPCK01. The sequence goes on along the minus strand of CAZHTC010000019.1, from coordinate 19,601 downwards.
CAATGTTTAAAAAACTTTCGCTTGAATTGGGAGGAAAAAATCCGAATATCATTTTTGCCGATTGCGATTTTGATAAGATGCTTAACGAAACACTGCGCTCATCCTTTTTGAATCAGGGAGAAATTTGCCTGTGTGGGTCACGCATTTTTATAGAACGCAGCATTTACACCAAGTTTAAAGAGGCCTTTGTAGAAAGGGTAAAAGCACGTTCAATTGGCGATCCGCTTTTGGAAAGTACGCTGGTAGGTGCCATAGCTTCAAAAATGCATTTAGAAAAGGTGATGAGTTATATTGAATTGGCCAAAGAAGAGGGGGGGACGGTTTTGTGCGGAGGGTATACGGTAAAACCGGAGGGTCGTTGCAGTGAAGGATGGTTTATTGCACCCACCGTTATTGAGGGATTAAGTTTTGATTGCCGCACCAATCAGGAAGAAATTTTTGGACCTGTGGTAACCATCACACCTTTTGATTCCGAAGAGGAAGTATTGAGGTATGCAAACTCTACCGAATATGGACTTGCCGCAACAGTATGGACCGAAAATTTAACACGGGCACATCGGATTGCTGCTGAAATAAAAAGCGGAATTGTATGGATTAACTGCTGGTTACTGCGCGACCTGCGGACTCCGTTTGGCGGGGTAAAAAATTCGGGAGTTGGGCGCGAAGGCGGATGGGAAGCGATGCGGTTTTTTACCGAGCCCAAAAATGTGTGTATAAAACTGTAATTACCTGCGAATGCAGTAACCGGTTCCAAGCCGGGCAAATTTTTTAAATTCAATCGGTTCATGGTTGAAATAATATACATTTCCCGAATTATAAATATACACTTCAAGACCTTTTAGCGCATCTACCTTAATTTCATTTTTCCCGTAGTGGTTCACAAATACGTATGCTCCTAAAAGCCCCTGTAAATTAGTTTTGCCAACTCCTTCCTGATTTATAATTACAATACCTGCAGTTCCGTCTGCGGCCACATCCCCTTGTAATTTTTGATTTATAATAAGGTATTCGAAACTGCCGTATACATACATATCATTCGAACTTTCATTGAGCAAAGTTACCACTCCCTGCGCCAATGAATCAGAGCCGGTTACAGCTGCATCCTCGGTAGTGCGTATCATGCCGAGTGTGTGAACATTAATTTCAACCGGAATTCTATTTTGAAAACTCCGTACCCAGTTGCACACATTTTGATTGTCGAGATAAAGAACACCCCGGTCAACATCAGTGATTATCTGTTCAAGCAGATTGCTACCGGCTGTTATTTTTATATAGGGTGGTTGGGTGAGATCCTGTTTTAAATAGATATCAAAATAATTTCCGGCAACAATATCGGTAAAATTAGCGAGGTAACGCATTTCAGTTCTTTTTTTACCTGCCGAGGTAATGCAATCATCCATTTGTTCACCGGTACAGTTTCCAAGTGAAAACAAAAGCGTAACATAAAAAAATGAACTAATGTATTTTTTCATTTATGATAAAACTGATAACCTGCGACCCATTCTACAAAATCGGCCTGCATAAAATGAGTTTTCAGAAAACTGCCGATAAAAAAACCTTTATAGATCTCAGTTTTTAATCCGATTCGTTCATAGATGGCTTTTTTTACTTTATGCGGATAATATGTATAAACACCTAATTGGGTAATCATACTTACACGACCTGCTTTTAGTTCATGCCCCAAAGTAATTGCTGCCTGAAAATTGTCTTTTAACCGGGTGCTGGTATAATTCTGCAAATTGGGTGTACTCAGATAGAAATACGATTTGTCATAAAATATATCTACTCCTGTAAGCCAAGTGCTGCGCATGCTTACTTTGTATTGTACATTTGAAGAAAGAGTAAATACATCAAACCTGCGGTATCGTTCATTTCCCTGTTCTTTGTAAGCCCATCCGCCAAAAAAGTAGTACCCCCATTTTTTTACAGTATCTATTTTTTGATGAAGGCTATCCATTTTCGGAATCTGGCGCAGGTAAGGGTTGCTCAGAAAATAGCTTAACCCAACCGAGGCCGATGGGTAGTTAATTCCAAGATTTGGCAACCGGATATTACCACAAGAATAGTGCATAAGGCCGATACCAGCATTGAGCTCAAAGTTCTTGTATACCCTGTGATGATAAACCAGCATCGCCTGAAACGCGAGATTTAATGGAGAACCAATGGTTGTGTTTTTATAGTTATCCTGCGCATCAAAAATTTTTGTAAGGTATCCTAATCCAGTACCAAGTTTAAAATTAAGTTCAGAACGTGGTTTTCTGATAATACCAAACTCAAATTGCGGAATGATAGAATAGGCTTTTCCGGTAAGATTGGGCCTGCCAAAATCACTGTACAGGAACGAAACACTTATCCGGGGCAATTTATACTTTATTTCCCAGGCACTTGTTCCATTGGTTTTTTTGATAAATTGTAATTCAAATGAATTTCCGGGGCCATAGATATTTTTATTTTTATCGCTGTGGGCCCATATAAAACCCGGTAAGTCATTAACGGCTATCCCTAAATGGCCATTATGCATAAATCGGTATAAAAAACGGGAAGTGTCCTGTGCTTTTGCCACCGACATCAATTTAACTACAACTAAAAGGATAATTCCACTCCGTTTCAACATGGGCCGCAATTTACAATTCTTTTTATCCCTTTGCTGCGCATTCTTTATTATTGCGGTAATGATTCAGGTACTGTTTGTATGTTTAGGAAATATTTGTCGCTCGCCAATGGCCGAGGGCATCTTTGCGCGTATGATAGAAGATGCCAATTCGCACCAAAAGGTGGCTTGTGACTCGGCAGGAACCAATTCTTATCATATAGGGGAGTTGCCCGATGAGCGAATGAGGAGGACAGCTTTAAAACACTCCATTAAGTTAACACACCGGGCCCGTTCTTTTGAAGAAAAGGATTGGGACGCATTTGATTATATTCTGGTCATGGATAATCAAAACTACCGGGAGGTATTAAAAAAGAAAACTAACGGGGCAAGGGCCACCCTTCATTTAATGCGCGAATTTGATGCAGCAGAAAAAGGAGCAGAAGTTCCAGACCCCTGGTATGGAGATTTGAATGGTTTTGAAACCTGCTATTCTATTTTACATCGAAGTTGCTTTGAGTTTTTTCAATATTTAAAATTAAAACATCAATGGGATTAAAAACAGTTACCATAGAGGTTTTTGGAAAAGTGCAAGGAGTATATTACCGACAAAGTGCTCAAAAAAAAGCTATTGAACTGGGGCTTGCGGGTAAAGTACGCAACAGGCCAAACGGAACCGTATTTATTCATGCAACAGGAAACGAAGAAGATATAATGGCATTTGTAAGCTGGTGTCAGGATGGCCCTATGCTGGCTAGTGTAGAAAAGGTGGAGGTAATTGAAATTCCATTAACTATCTTTAGTGGTTTTGTGATTGAGAGGTAAAATCAGTCCGAGGATCAGATGCTTATACCTTCGAAATAAACCCCGTATCTTCTTTCCATGGGCCATTATCGGCCGCAAAAGTTGCCAATGCGTCACAACGTTCATTTTCCTTATGCCCGGCATGGCCTTTTACCCAGTGAAATTTAATATGGTGTTTACGGTAGAGGGGTAAAAACTGCATCCACAAATCGGGATTTTTTTTGTCCTTGAAATTCTTTTTTTCCCAGCCAAATAACCATCCTTTTTCTACTGCTTCACACACATACTTTGAGTCGGTATAAATATCAAGATGCAAACCTGTTCGGGTAAGTGCTTTTAATGCTGCAATCACAGCCATAAGTTCCATACGGTTGTTAGTGGTTTCTTTATACCCTCCGTTCAGCTCCTTCCGGTGTTTGCCATATATAAGCACAGCACCATATCCCCCGGGGCCCGGGTTTCCTCTCGATGAGCCGTCAGTAAATATTTTAATGTTCAATTAGGTTTCCCTTTTTGTTTAACCACTTTCGGACGAATAAAGCTGGCTGGCTTTTTAGTTTCGCTGTTCCAGTTATTTCCTTCGCTTTCCGGAACTGTTTTCGTCTCCAGTTTCCATTTCACTTTCCAGCCTTTGCAAGTTTTTTCTCCCGAAACATAACCCGAAATGATGCGATGGTAACCTCTGTCAGTACAAAAACATCCTTTCATCAGTACAATTTTAATGTCTTTGGCGTCATACCTGAAACTTGTGCCACCCAGCGGTACTTCAAAGATAATGCGCATGGTGTACTCATCATCGGCAATGGCGGGGTCATCTTTTTTGCGAAACTCGTAGGTAAATACCATGTTTTTACCCCGCTCTACGCTTACACTCAGGCGCCCGTCTTCCAATTCTTCAATTTGCAGTGACGACTCGGGGGTGTAGCTGTAAGTATGGGTACCTGTAATGGTTTGTTGGGCACATACCACTCCTGCCGATAAAATAAGAGCCAGTGCAAATACAATTTTCTTCATAAGTTTCAAATTAAATGATTTCTGCAACAACAAAGGTGCTTCCTCCAATAAAAATACAATCTTCGGGTGTGGAATTATTTTTAGCGGCTTGCAGGGCATCGCTCACTTTAGGTACCACCACACCTTTCAGGCCACAAACTGATGCTTCCTTCTGCAATATATTTGCATCTAATGCACGGGGTAAATCGGCCTGGGTAAAATAATAGCAGGCATCCTTTGGCAGCAGGGCCAATACTTTGGTAATATCTTTATCTTTTACCATCCCAATGACCATATGCAGTTTTTTATAAGGCAATGACTTCAGTTGCTTTACTACATACTCCATCCCGTTTACATTATGACCGGTATCGCAAACAATTAAGGGGTTATCTCCCAAATGATGCCAGCGTCCGGCCAGACCGGTTTGTTTTTTTACCTGTACAAGTCCTTCATATAAATGCGTAGTGGCAATGTCAAAACCCTTTTGTTGCAACTGATGAATGGATTCAATTACTGTAATGATGTTTTTTTGCTGATACAGGCCACCCAGTTCACAAAATAAGTTGCGGTATTTCATCCGTCCGTTTACCGAAAGTGTACAGGAAATGCCTGAGACTGAAAAAGAGATTTGGGTACAACTGTTTTGGTTATCGGCAAAAAAAACAGGAGCACTTTCCTGTTTTGCTTTTTCAATAAATACCTGTTTTGTTTCCGGTTGTGTTTCCCCTATCACAACCGGGATATGGGGTTTAATAATACCTGCTTTTTCAAAGGCAATTTTAGCCAGGGTATCGCCCAGCAAATCGGTGTGATCCCAGCCTATATTTGTAATAACACTCAACTCAGGGGTAATGATATTTGTTGAATCAAGCCGCCCGCCAAGTCCGGTTTCAATAACAGCGATTTCAACGTTTTCGTGAGCAAAATAATCAAAACATAAAGCAACTGTCATTTCAAAAAAGGAGGGCTGTATATTTTCAAAATCGGGTTTATGACGCGTTACAAAATCAATAACATATTGCTCGGGAATCATCACCCCGTTTATACGGATACGTTCTCTGAAATCTTTTAGGTGCGGAGAGGTGTACAATCCGGTTTTATATCCGGCACTTTGAAGTATTGATGCCAGCATATGCGAAACCGAACCTTTTCCGTTGGTTCCGGCCACATGAATGGTTTTAAATTTATGTTGGGGATTGCCGAGTAATTTGCACAGTGCTATTGTATTGGTAAGGTCGGGTTTTAAGGCAGCGGCACCGATGCGGGTAAACATGGGCAGGTGACTGAATAAATATTCGAGTGTTTCGGAATAATTCATTTGTATGCAAAGAAAACACTCTGCCCCCTGAATGTTGCAAGGAGCGGAAAACTTTTACGATAAAATTAAACAGGAACTACGGCTTGTAGTTAAATTCAATTGGGATGGTACCCACCTGAAGGCTCGGAGCATCGGGTTTAGGATTGTATTTTATTTGCATGGCTACCCTTCTGGCGCATTCCCATAATTCAGGGTCGGTGGTGGTAGAGTTTCTTCCACCCGGCTCAGCTTTGGTTACATTTCCATTTCGGTCAACATATATGGTTACCATCACCCGACCGGTAGTTTTTGAGTTGCAGTTAAATTGAGGTTTGTATTTTACATTTCTACCTTTTAAATGGCCGCTGCCTCCCACAACTCCATCCGGGTCCCCGTTTTCAGAGCCATTGGGGTCGCCCTGATTACCGGGTACATCGCCATCACCCATACCTTGTGAATTGGGGTCGCCATTGGTACGACTTCCTTTAAATAAAGCCTTGTCATTTACTTTTGGTTGCGGTTCTGCTGTATTGGTGGTGGTTTGTGTTTTTTCGGTCGGATTTTTTTTCTCAGGGTTTGTTTTAACTACAGGAGCTTCTTCGGCATCACTAGTTAAAATATTTTCTTCATCAGTAGTTTCCGGATTGCTTGCTACCACTTCTTGTTGTTCGGCAGCAGGGGTATTGTCGGGCCCTCCCTGATCGGGTTCACCAAGGCTTATTTCCATCATGGTTTCTTCTTGTCCTAATGGTGGATTTGGCGGACGCAAAAACAGGGTGACTAACAGGCCTATTAAAAGGGCATGAAACACCACGGTAATCACCACACTGGTAACCTTGTGGGTTCTTTCGGCTTTTTGTTGTTGGGCGCTTAGTGTTGTCATACTCTTGTGTTAACGTGTTAAACGTTGTTTTTGGTATTGCGTTTTATCGGTGACGAAGATGTAAAACCCATGCATCCTGATTTTTTTCTCCGCGTATTTTATTCAATTCGCGTTCTGCTTCCATTCTTGAATCAACCCTAAGGTAGGCTACACGCAGCAATTGAGTTTCCGCTGTTTTTCCTGCAAACATAGCCTCGGTATATCCATTGTTTTTTAATTTGTCGAGCATTTTTATTGCATTTTTCTCATAAAAAAATGCTCCGGCAATCACGTAGTAGCCTTCAGCCAAATCTTCTTCCCGGGTTAAAGGCAACTGATCGGAAGTAGTTTCAGCAGGGGCGGTAACATCTTTTTTTACTTCGGTTGTTTTTATGGGTTCGTTTTCGGGAGTTGAGGTGGTTTCGGCAGTATTTTGTTCATTCTGCTTTTCATTAACCGTTTCCTGCGTTTGTGTTTGTTCTTCGGTGAGTGCTGCCTTAGCTTCAGTTTTTACCTCTGTAACCGGTTTGGTATGTACATAGGTGGTATTGGCAAATGACGATGTTTGGCTGCTGTCGTTTTGTAAAAAGGGCAACTGGATATTATAACTGGCCAAAAACATGGTGAAGAATGAAAACAGCACTACTACTGATGAAGCAATGATGAATGGTGCACCGAGTTTTTTCTTACGCACTTTTTCAGCTTTTTCTGCGGGAGTTTCGGCAACTACAGGTTTAGTTGGCTCTGTGATGAGCAGAGGAGCAACCGTATCGGCCCGTTCAATAATTTTAGGGGCTTTATTCTCTTTTTCGGTACCAACAGTAATAGGGATGGCAGCAACGGGTTTTAGTCCGAAACTTTCATAGAGAAACGTATCTGTTTTTTCGGGAGAGAAAATTAATTTTTCGGCTGCATCAATTCTGAAAGAGCCTACACCGTCAATTACAATATTCTGGTTTGCCTGCAGCAGTTTCTGAATTTCCTGAGTGAACCGGTTGGCTGCAAGTAAGGCCTCGGCATAGGAACATGATTTTTTTCTGCTGATATAACTGGTTAGCAATCCATCATTGTGCTGCAGGTTTTGATTGAAGGCAATTTTTTTTGATGGAGGAAATAATTGTTTGGATATCGGATTAACAGTAGCCGCCTGTGGTTGCCCTACTAAGCCACCAAAGCCGGGTATAATTACGCAATCGTAATCATAAAGAAGTTCGCGTATAAAAGTACTTATCTCAGAATTCGCCATTTTTCAGTGTACTGAACGAGGTAAAAATATCTGAAAACTAATTGACAAACAATTTTGCTTTTTACAGTTTATACCAAAGTTTTGAACATGTGAGGCTTATAATGTAAAGGCAAGCCCTCCGTGTACGTTTATTCCATATACCTGATAATTGTACCAGCGCATATACCTGTTTGCAGTTATATTATTGACATTCAGGAATAGGGATACAGTTTTATTGTATCGGTAATCAATTCCCAGATTCAAGTCAAGTAAACTTTTCATTTTTTCAAATTTTCCTACAGGTGAGGAAATAGGGTCGGAAATGTAGGCGTACCGTTGATTCATAAAATAAATATCGGTTTTGAGCAAAAATTTGTCTCCAATATTGTAAGTGCCATTCAGGCGAAGGTCACTGGTAGGCAATTGCGGGGCTTTACTCAAGCCTGAAACTTTATAACCGTAAATATTTCCGGTAGCTGCTAATCGTATTTTTTCCGAAAACTGGTAATTGATTTCTCCTGTAATTGTAGTGATCTTAGCATCAGTGGAAACGGCTGTAAAATTCGCTCCCCTACTGAATGAATAATCATTTACAAAAAACAGCATATCTTTCGCTGTACGGTAATTATATCGTACCAAATAACCCAGTGTTGATGACAAGTTACCTTTTAGTCCAAAGTAAATTTGAGTATAACGGGTATTGGTAAAAACAGGTTGAGACGGGTTTCCGGTTAATGCGGTGGTTACGCTTCCAACAGGGTCGGTAAACCGGTTTTCACCCAGAACTGTTCTATTGGTGTTTTTTATCACATCTCCGCTTATTCCAATAAATGAAATCGTTTTTTTAGGTACGAGTTCATATCTGGTATCCATCACTAAAAAGGGATAAAATCCGCTGGAGGCATCGTCTTTATAATACGTGGTGTTCATCCCTAATTTCATATGTAAATTAGACTGAATACTGAGGTTATACAACGGATTAAACCGGAAATAAGTGCGGGTAAAAGGATAACTGTTGCTCACCACATTTAGACCGGTATATAATTCAACATGATGTACGCCCTGAATCAGTTTCGAAAAATTTCCATCAATTAGTAAATCATGTTCCTTAGGATCGGAGCTGAAAGAGCTGCCATTAAACAAATAATAATTTAAACCAATATCATATCTGGTAGAGGCGCTGTCGTGTTGCACATTGCTCAGTTTTCCACTCAGGTTAAAGGTACTTAAAATGCGTTTGGCCGGGTCAATGAAAAACGGATTGTTCTTGTCGGTGATGCTGTCGGGAAGACCATAAGCATGAAAGGCATTACGCTGGTAATTCCCCCGCATGCTCAGGGTACTCTTTTTAAAAAATCGCTTAACTTCTCCTCCCAGGTTATTATCACTGAAATTGTTGTATGCTTCATCACCTTTGGCCGAATAGTGTTTGAAAAATACATTTCCATGATAACTGCGCGAGCGAAGGCTGTTCATATAAAACTCAATCAATGGTGAACTGTAATTACCAAATCCCAGTTTGGTGTAATTGTTTTTGAGTTTTGCGTACGAATTGCTTCCAATCATCATTGGCTTTACCGGATTGATACTCGGTTTAATTCCCAATTGCAGTCCGGGAACACCTGAGTATGATAAATCGGGAGCTTTTGTGGCAGGTATTTCCGGATTGGGAAGCGTTTTTTCTTTAATGGCATTGGCAATTACAACCGATGGGGTAGAAATGAGTACAATATTGTCAGCCCTCAGCGTATCCTGTGCGGAAACTCTGCCTGTATTACCCAGAAGGCAGGATACAAAAGCAAAAAGGCAAATTTGAATAGCGTTAAATTTCATATCTGTTACTCCTCCGTTTGATTTTGTTGTTTATCCTTTAATTCTTTTTCGGCTTTCTCCTTTGCTTCAATTGCCGCCAGTTTATCAATTGCCACCTTTTTCAAATCCTCGCCTTTATAGTTTTCAATAATGCTTCGAAGGGTTGCTTTCGACTGGAAGGCATCGTTTTTCTGCAAGTAAACATCGGCCAGTAACAGATACCCTTTGGCAAGCCAGTATTCATACGTTGAAAAATCTTCTGACAATTGAAAAATAAGCTTTTCAGAATTCTTTAAATCATTTTTCAAATAGGCTATATAAGCAAGATTGTATTTTGCTTCAGCTGCGTTTACATTTCTAGTTTCTTTCAGCACATATTCAAACTCCGCTTTAGCCGAGTCGGGTTGGTTGTAATTTTCAAGGAAAATTCTGCCAAGAATTAAATGACTTTCTATTAAAGCTTCTTTCGTGCTTTCGGTAAAGTTTACCAGTTTTTTGGCGGCCAGAAAGCTGGTATCAAATTTCATAAGGCGGTAACTGCTACGTAATTCTCCAAGATAAGCCACCATCTGATTTTCCTTGTTCTGAGCCAGTTCTTCCAGCAACATATAATAACTGAGGGCATAGTTATAATCTTTTTTCAGGTACTGGATTACGGCTGCTTTTCGGGCTGATATTTCACTGAATTCATTACGGGGTTGTTGCAATACATATTGGTAATCGGCAAAGGCCGAATCATATGACTTGTCCTTATAAAGGCATTCGGCTCTGTAAAAACTGGCCTGAGTTCTGAAATAACCCTCCTGAAAGCTTCTCAGATATTTAGAGAAGGATGGAACTGCTTTGGCACAATTTCCCTTTTGGTACACTGCCAAAGCAGACTGGTACGAAACAGAATCTTCTTCCGATAAACTGGCAGCTGCTCCCGGAATAGTTTTTAAATAGTCAAAATACAAATCAGCTTCTCCGCGGGCCACATAAATAGCCCGAATAGTGTTTAATGCTTCTTTACCCTCATCAGTTTTAGAATACAGTTCTGCTACTTTCTTAAATTGTTCAAGTGCTTTGTCATCCTCGTGCTTGTTGTAGTAAACCAAACCCAAACTGAGGCGTGCCCTTCGTGTGTGAATGCTATTAGGGTATTCAGAAAGGATATATTCAAATTCGCGGATAGCGCTCGGATAATCTTCCTGCTGTAGCCGCGTATTGGCTATTTCAAATAATGCATCATCAATAAATCCCGAGCGGGGATATTTACTGGTAATGGTGCGCATGGATTTTACTTTGTCGTCAGGTTTATTGAGAATGCCTTCTATCATGCCTTTCTGATACAAGGCGTAGTCGCTGGCTGATGCATTTTTGGTTACTGCATATTCATAAGCGTCCGATGCTTTGCTATAACTTTTGGTCTGGAAATAACAATCGCCAATGCGTACGCAGGCATCCAGAAATAGTTGCGGTTGTTTTCCATACGCACTTTCCAGATCTTTAAACTTTTCAAAATAGGAAGCAGCGGTTCCGTAATGTTCTGCTTTAAATTCACAGTAAGCTATGTTGTAATAGCAAAGAGAAAGGTATTTGGTATCTTTAATTTCGCTTGGATAATAGTTTAAACAAATATTGAATTTGCTTTCGGCTTCAGCATATTTACCTTCTTTGTAAAGCATTTCGCCCAGCCAAAAGTTTGCCAGTGAGTACAGCTTTTTATCAAAATTGTATTCGGCCGATTTGGCAAACAAGCGGTTTGCTTCGGTAAAATTATTATCCAGATATTCCTGTTCGCCCTGATAGTATGTTACCCGCTGGTAAGCCATTTTAATATCGTTGTTTTTTACTTTAATACTTTCCAGCACAGGAATAGCCTGTTTATAGTTTTTAGTATTTAACAACAGGTCGCTTAATACTTTTTTGGCTTCATCGGCATTTTTATGTTCGGGGTAGGTATTTATGAACTCCACCAGTTGTTTACTCCCCTGCTGGTGAAAAGATAATTCGTAGGATAATTTCCCTGCATTGAACAAGGCCTCCGAGGTTACGTCTTCAATAAAACCAAGATGGTGGGCGCGTTCAAAGGCAAGGCGTGCATTTTGTTTTTTACCAATCTTAAGGTAACAATCGGCCAGATTAAAACTGGCGTATTGAGCCAAAGTATCGCTTCCTTCGGCTACCTTTTGAAATTCAAGATAGGCTTTGTCGTAATTTTTATTCTGGTAAAAGGTATAAGCCATTTTATAAATTTCCGGATTACTCATGGGTTTATTGGTGGCTTTGTATTTTTCGAAATAGGTTTGTGCCTTCTCAAAATTGCCCGATTCGTAATGGGCCTGACCCAGCACCAGAGCTATATCGTTTACAATTTCTTTATTGGTTATGGTATCAGCATAGGAGATAAGCGTATTGTACTGCCCTTTGATATAATAAATCTGGGCAATATACAGAGGCACTACCGGGCCATAAATTTTTGAAGTGGTTACCCTTTCAAAATGCTTGAGTGAATTATCCCAGTCCGATTCGTTGTAAAGCAAAAAGCCATAGTAATAGTTAGCCGGGAAATAATATTTGTTTTTTATTTCGGTTGTTTTGGCAAAAGCTATTTTTGCCTGCACGTAATTATCTTTTCTGAAATGGCAGTAACCGATGATAAAATTGTATTCCGATACTTCTTCAGGAGAGAGAAATCCGGTATCAACCGTTTCCATTTGCTCAAGGGCATTTCGATATTCCTTTTGTCGGAAATAATACCTGCCTAACTGATAAGCCGAAGCTTTGGCTTTCGGACTTTCGGGGTATTTTTCCATAATGCGGGTAAACATGGTAAGTGCATCCGGGTTCATTAATTCCAATGCACAGGTGGCGATGTAATACTCGGTATTAATTTTTAGCAGCGGGTCATCGCATTTGTCAAGAAAAATACTGAACTGCCTTTGAGCAGCACCGAATTTTTCCTTATCAAACAGTTCGATTCCCTTGTTGTAAAACCTGATCGGGTGATCCTGAGTTTGGGTTATTTGCGCTTTGGAGGCTCCAAAAGCCAGCATAAGCAGCACGGGTAACAGCCTTTTGAAACGTATAAGCATGAAACGGATTGATTACTACTTATCAAAAGTAGAAATGTCAATCGCGCTTAAAAGGTGTAATTTATCCCCAGACTGGGCATAATTGGCAGCTGATTGATGCGTCTGTTGGTCACCCGTTCAAAGTAAAAAATGTTTTCACGGTTATACACATTGGTAGCGCTGGCAATAATGGCCAATTTTGATTTGTTTTTAAAAGTGAATCTTTTCTCGGCCGAAGCATCCAGCCGGTGGTAATACGGAAGGCGTCCGTTATTGTAATCGGCATAGTGAATCCCAAGGTTTCCGTTTTGGTTGGTATAATCGGTAGAAATGCCTCCAAACGGAATTTGCATGTAATAACCCTGAGTTTGGGTAAACGGAAAGCCGGATGCCAGATTCCACCGCAGGTTTACGGTGTATTGCTTTTCTTTACCAAAGGTGTAGGAACCAACGAGGTTTACATTATGTCTCCGGTCAAAACTTGGGAAATAGGTTCGTATTTCATCGGTACGTTCCACAAATGTAAGAGAGTAAACGGCCCACAGGTAAAGTTTTTTAAACTCGTAACGATAGCTGATATCACCCCCATAGGCATTGCCGGTTTCCACAATAAAATCGGTGCGTAAATAGGCCGGTTTATTAAAATACTGCGGAACGTCATCGTAAATTTTATCCCGGTTTACATTTATGAGTTGAGGATAATGTTTCCAAAACCCTTCCACGTTGATAAGGCCATGTTTCCCTATTTCAATTTCAGCTCCTAAAACTCCCTGTTGCGACCACTGGAGGTAGTTTTTTACCGTTTTTCCCTTGAAGGTTGTTGGTAGATTATCGGGTCCCGAAAGAAACCCGTAAAACAGATTTACCACATCGCGGTCTGAAACTGCTGCAATTAGGTTTTGAGAGTAAATTCCGGCTCCGGCTTTAATACGAACGCGGCTGGTTATATTCCATTTTAAACCTAAACGAGGCTCAATAGATTTGTTCCCCAGTGAAGCGTAATAATTAAAACGAACACCAGGCTCTATTAAAACTCTACCAACTGTAAGTTTGTATTTCATATAGGCAGCCAACTGACTGGTATTTTCGTATTGTTCCACCGATTTATTAGCGGTAGAGTAGGTTTTGTAGCTGGTACGGAATCCTTCCATTTCAATTCCGTATTTCATATCATCCTTGCCCAGATAATAAGTAAAATTTAGGGATGCATTAAATCCGTTTATATCGCTGAAACGTGGTTTTAAGTCGGCCTCTTTTTGGTCCATGCCATACTTTGAATAGGCTACTACAGCATTTATAAGGGTGCTGCTTCCTTCCGGAATAATAGAAAAGTTGCCTCCCATTCCAAAAGCATTCCATCCATAATTGGTGGTAGAAAAATTTACGCGGTCGCTGAAATTGAAACCAAAAAAATTTGTTTTACTTCCATTGGGAGCAACAAATGAAATTTTGCCGTAAAAATCATCGAAATGATAGGGGAGTCCGTTTGTATCGGCATAATTGTAAAACATCTTTGATGTTTTATCGAGATAAGAGGTTTTATAGGATAAAATGTAGGATGCTGTAGCCTCACCTTCTTTATATTCTTTTAACGGGCCCTCAATTAAAACTTTGGAAGTAAACGGATTGACTGAAAATTTTCCGGCTGGTTTTACTTTATTTCCTTCTCTGGTTTGCACATCAACCACAGCCGATACCCTTCCACCATACTGTGAATTAAATCCACCGGCATAAACATCGGCACTACGTATAACATCGGCATCGTACACCGAAAAAAGACCAATGGAATGGAAAGGGTTATAAATCACCATCCCGTCAAGAAGCATTTTGTTTTGAATAGGAGGTCCGCCCCGTATGTAAAGTTGTCCTCCCTGATCTCCGCTAAAAGTAACTCCCGGCAAAACCTGAAGGTACTGAATCAGGTCGGGTTCCCCGCCAACAGTTGGAATATACTTAAGGTCTTTGGCTGTTATCGTAATTTTTGAAATTTCAACTTGTGTTTGTAGTTTTTGTTTCTCGGCCGAAATACTCACCTCTTTTAATTGCCGTGAACGGGCGGTGATATAGAAGGACGTATTAATTACTTTCTTATCTGTAATTTCGAAATGATGACTAAGGGTATCATATCCCATGGCAATGATAACCAATGTATAGGAGCCTGGTTTTAGTTTACTCAAACTAAAGAAACCGGTTAAATCGGTTGCAGTACCATTGGAGGTTCCTTGTATAAAAACAGTCACAAACCCCATTGGTTCGGCAGTAGCTTTATCGTACACAAAGCCCCGTATTTCACCCGACTGGGCAAAAGTGCACAGGCTTGCAAACAAGAATATTATAAAAAAGTAATATTGTCTAAATTTCATAAAAATTTTGGGCGGCACGAATATAGTCTTTTCGTAAATCAATAACACAGACAGTTTATTGGGATTGAGGGTTTAGTTTTGTTGTAAATATTTTTCAACTTCCTGAGGGTTAACATCAAATTTTTTCACTTTCCGTTTCTTCTCAAGCAAAATGCCCATTGGGAAATGTCCTACACCCAATAATTTATTAATATTACGGTTGGAGTAAGCACAATACCAGCTTACATTCGGTAATCCGGCAATAATTTGTAGCGATTTTGGATTTCCTCCGTAATGAATCCACACTAGTTTAAGATTGGGGTATTTCTTTTTTAACGCAACAAAAGCTGTAGTGTCTTCGGTAAAATTTTCATAAGGGAAACGCACAAAATACAGGTAAACATATTGTCGCTTATTCCGGTTCAGTTTAAATTTTCTCCCGCTTGCTTTGGTTAAAATTATTTTGGGAGCCTTACTTCCTTCGGCAAGTTTCAGGGTGATTTGTTCGTCAGGAATTCGCTCCACTTCCATTGAATTTCCATAAGGATCAATTTTTGTAATGCGGTACTGGGTATTTTTAAATTCAACCAGTACTTCAGTTGTTTTTTCGGGTATCAGGCTTGCACCAAATCCGGTTTCGGTAGGGAGGAATGGAGCATTTACGGCAGCAACAAGTATTTTATCTATTCCTACATCTGTAAACACTCCATTGCAATTTACGTCCATCAATCCAATAGTGATGGAATCGGTGGATGAATAGTAAGTACCCCCTTTGCAATTATATCGTTGCTCCCTGAATGAACAGCGCAATCCTCTGAAAACTCTCGATTTTTCCTGCATTCGGTAAAACTCATCCATCATGTCCCGGTAGTGGTCTTTGCCAACCAGATTAAAACGGGTTATCCGGTATGATAAATTGGCTAATGAATCAAATGGGTTTACCAGATTTATTATTAGTTCGGCATCTCCGTGCTTAAAAAGTAAAGGCTCCCCGTCATCTGTAAAATTATAATTCAGATTGCGGTCAACATATAGTATTGGGTCTTTTCTGTTACATGAATTGATAACCACTACAGCAATATACCCACCGTGATTTTTATGGATATTAGCCCCGAAATAAAGGAAAAAATAGGAGGTGTCACTGGCAGTTGGGATAGCTGGAAGGGTTGCTTTAAATTTTACAGGCTCCTTTCTTCCTTCCGCTTCGGTCATCTCCAGTTCGCTGTTACTTAATTTAAAAACCGGAAGCGGGTTAAGTGATTTTTCGAAAACATCATTTTTAATACTTGTATTTAAACTCACCAAAAGATGCTGACCAAGGGCATTTTTAGCAAAAAAGGCACATATCATTACCAGTAAAGGTAAAATAAAAGATTTGTGTAACAGCAGTGGTGTTTTTAAAGGAATCACAATTTTGGTCACGGGGTTCAGGCCATTAATATGCGGGTAAGCATCACAATAAGGGCGATTATGAACAGCGCAATCGAAATTTTATTAATTATATGCATGGCTTTCAGGTAGCCGTTTCCGTGGTCATCCTGGGGTTTCCAGAAAGTAATATAACTCCATATTTTTTTGAGCATAATCAGCGGGTTGTTATCGCTATGGGCAAAGGTAAATATTTTAATCGCTAAAACTATTTTTAGGCTTATCTAAAAATTGGCTATATTTGCCGCATGTATTCGTTTACCGAAGAAAATTATTTAAAGACCATTTATCATCTTTCGCAGCAAAAATACCCCGAAAGCGTTACCACCAATGCCATTGCCGAGCTATTGCAAACCAAGGCTGCATCAGTTACTGATATGTTAAAGAAACTTTCAGACAAAAGACTGATTTCGTATGTGAAGTACCAAGGAGTGAACCTTACCGAAAAAGGAAGAAAAGTAGCTATTGGTACGGTAAGAAAGCACCGTTTGTGGGAAGTATTTTTATTTGATAAGCTTAAATTCGGGTGGGATGAAGTGCATGAGGTAGCCGAACAACTGGAACATATACAATCAGATAATCTCATTGAAAAACTGGATGCCTTTTTAAACTACCCCACTGTAGATCCGCATGGCGACCCGATTCCTAGAAAAGACGGAACCATCAAAAATCAAAAACTTACTCCCCTTGTCGATTGCAAAAAAAATGCACAGGTAGTTATGTCTGGCGTTAAAGAGCATTCCGTTTCCTTCCTTCAGCATTTAAACAAGATGGAGTTGAGTTTAGGGAAAAAAATTAAGATTCATGAAGTTCATGAGTTTGATCGAAGTATGGTGTTGATGGTAGATAAGGGAACGAGAATTTTAGTGAGCAATGAGGTGGCAAAAAATATTTTAGTATCGGAGGTCTGAACCCATGGCTGAACCTCACAAGTCACTTGCCGAAGTTCATGAATCGGTAACCATTCCCAAAAGCAGGAGTTTTTTTAAGACACTTCTGGCATTTCTTGGCCCGGCTTATATGGTAAGCGTTGGTTATATGGATCCGGGTAATTGGGCAACCGATATTGCCGGAGGAAGTTCGTTCGGGTATCAGCTTATTTGGGTGTTGCTCATGTCAAACCTTATGGCGTTGTTGCTTCAAAGTTTTAGCGCACGATTAGGGATAGTGCGCGGACTTGATCTGGCACAAGCCAGCAGACAAACTTATCCTGTACAGGTTAATATTGGATTATACATTTTAGCTGAAATTGCCATAGCAGCAACCGATTTGGCCGAAGTAATTGGAATGGCCATTGGGTTAAATTTATTATTCGAACTTCCTTTGTTGTGGGGTGTGGCACTCACCATTCTCGATTCATTTGTGTTGCTGTTTCTCATGAATAAAGGTATCCGCAAAATGGAAGCTTTTATTATTGCACTCATCAGCATAATAGGATTAGCTTTTATTCTTGAAATGATCATTGTAAAGCCTCAGGGTTCAGAGGTTATTCAGGGATTTATTCCCTCGTTTTTAGAGGACAAGTCTTTATATATTGCTATTGGTATTATTGGGGCAACAGTAATGCCTCACAATTTATACCTTCATTCTTCTTTAGTACAGTCGCGTAGATTCAGCAGGGAAAAAGAAGGGATTAAACAGGCATTAAAATTCAACTTTATCGATTCGGCTATTGCCCTTAATCTGGCCTTTTTTGTGAATGCTGCCATTCTCATTCTTGCGGCTGCCGCTTTTCATAAACAGGGTTTACAGCAGGTAGCCGAAATTCAGGATGCACATTTACTGCTTCAGAATTTATTTGGAACACTTGCCCCGGCCTTATTCGCCATTGCTCTTATTGCTGCCGGGCAAAGTTCAACCATTACCGGAACTCTTGCCGGACAAATAGTAATGGAAGGATATCTTAACCTCCGTATCCGGCCATGGGTGCGCAGAATTATTACCCGTCTGATAGCAATTATTCCGGCAGCCTTCACTATTCTTCTAATGGGCGAGGAAAAACTGGGGGAACTGTTAGTGTTAAGTCAGGTGATATTGAGTTTACAATTAGGATTTGCCATTATTCCCCTTATTCATTTGGTAAGCGACAAAAAATATATGCACGAGTTTTATGTAAAACCCGCAGTAAAATGGCTGGCATGGCTGGTAGCCTTTATGATTGTGGCACTAAATATAAGGTTGGTTATTAATGAAACAACGCCTGTTTTTACCAGCAATAGTGTTGTATTTATATGGAAGGGGTTGTTAGGCCTGGTAATTCTTACAGTTTCCTTGCTTTTGGGTTATGTGATATTTTTCCCTATGGTAAAACGTAAGGATGATACCAGAAAATTGCCTCATGAAAGCATAGTAGAACTTAGTCATTTGCAACCTAAATCATTTAATAAAGTGGCGGTTGCTTTAGATTTTACCGGATCCGAAAAAACAATAATTGAATACGCTACTTCTGTTGGAGGAAAATCAATCAACTACCTGTTGATTCATATTGTTGAATCGGCAGGAGCACGAATGATGGGTAACGAAATTATTGATATGGAAACTAAAGCAGATATGGATTTACTTAACGGTTATTGTTCATCTTTGACTAAATTAGGGTATCAGTGCGAAGGTGTTCTTGATTTCGGGAGCCCGGTTAAAAAAATTGCCGAAATTGTTAATCAGCAAAATTGCGATTTGGTCATAATGGGAGCGCACGGTCACAAAGGGATTAAAGATATTATCTTTGGAAGCACAGCCGATGAGGTTAGACATAATGTAAATGTACCTGTAATGATTGTAAAGTCATGATAAATCCGTTTCAACCGGGCGATATTAAAATTTATAAGTATGTAGTGGTTCCGCAGGACACCGCTGTTTTCGACTCGGGAGAGGTACATCCTGTATATGCCACGTTTGCCTTAGGCCGCGATGCGGAATGGGCTTGCCGGCTATTTGTGTTAGAGATGAAAGAACCCGATGAAGAAGGGATTGGAACTTTTTTACGCGTAAACCATCATTCACCGGCATTGGTGGGTAGCGAAATAGTTTTTGAGGCAAAGGTAAAAAGTGTAGAAAAAAATGAGATCATCTGTAGCTTTGAAGCCCGGGTTGGCCAAAGGTTGATTGCATCGGGCGAAACAGGGCAGAAAATACTTAAGAAAAGCAGACTGGAGCAGCTGTTTAACAGTTTATGAGCGAAGAAAAGAAAAAGCG
>CAZHTC010000018.1:27917-29468 GCA_964535575.1 uncultured Bifidobacteriaceae bacterium | reverse complement strand
ACCATTATTGCGGGTTAAGCTTTAAGTGCTGGAAACTATGTATATATTAGCTCTGTAGACAGAAAAGTGTACATGGCTGACGCTAGCAATGTAGGCAAAGGCGCTATAGGCTACGTTACAACCTCGGCAGCAGCTAACGACTCTGTACGTGTATACTACGAAGGGGTTAACACTGCAGTAACTGGGTACACTCCAGGTGCTAGATACTACTTAAGCACTACTCCAGGTGTTGCTTCCACAACTGTACCTAGCTTTGCTGGAGGTTATGCTATTCACCAGTTCTTAGGTACTGCAGCTACTTCTGCTAAATTAATTTTTGAAGGTGACGACGTTATTGTATTAGCCGCTTAAGGGGTGGATTATGACCCAATTTCTAACGAGAGATCTGAATACTGGATTGCTAACTGAGATATTGGGACTAAGTAACTCTGACGCCTTCGGACGTCAGAGAGTTAGCTCCCCACATACAGTGTTTGATTTAACACATACTTTTGACAAACAAGACATTTATGTTGAGGAGTTACTTACTTCTGGGGCGACAACCACACATTTACCTAATGAGTCTAGTGTAAGGCTTTCTGTAACTACAACAGTAGGCAGTAGAGCGGTACGTCAGACTAAGAGGTACTTCCGATACCAGCCAGGTAAGTCTATGTTAGTACTACTTTCGGGGGTATTGTGTGAGTCCACTAACTCTGGTGTACGGTCTAGGATAGGATTATTTGACGATGGCAACGATAAGACCGTGGACTCTGGTGGGAACGGTATATATTTTGAATATAGCGGAAACCAACTAAAAATTGTTAAAAGATCGTTCACCACAGGAACACAGGTAGACACTGTAGTTACACGCGGATTCTGGTCTGAGGGTGATCCCCTAGATGGTACTGGTGCTAGCCAAATAAATATAGATACTACTAAGATAGAACTATTTTGGATTGACCTGGAATGGCTAGGGGCGGGTACTGTACGCTGTGGCATATTTTATGAAGGTAGACCAATACATTTACATTCATTCCATGCCGCAAACTTACTGCCATCTGTATATATGACTAGAGCTATTCTACCTATAAGGTACGAGATACAGCAGATAACTGGAACTGCTGCTGCCAATATGAAGCAAACCTGTGCTACCGTAATATCGGAGGGTGGGCATGACATTTCTGGTAGAATATTCTCTAGGCCGATGACAGTTACTAGAACAGTATCTGCTGCATCATTCCTACCATTAATCAGTATACGTCTGCGTTCAGGGTATAATAGAGCCAAATTAATACCTACACAAGTTGACCTACTTACAACTTCCGCCCAGAACCTTATATATCAGGTAGTTGTTGGTGGTACTTTGACAGGTGGTACTTGGGTAAACCACGATACTGCTACTTCCGCAGTTGAGTATAACATCAGCTCAACGGCAATATCTGGTGGTAGAATAATAAACTCCGGGTATGTGGATTCAGTTAACAGACATTCTCAGGTAAGTGTAAACACTTTTGACGTACCTAACGTATCTATAGCTGGTGTGTGTGAATCTGTTACCTTAGCTGCAAT
>CAZHTC010000018.1:0-27907 GCA_964535575.1 uncultured Bifidobacteriaceae bacterium | reverse complement strand
AACACATATGGTGCTATAGAGTGGAGAGAAGAATTATGACGGCTATTCTTGCATTGACGATAACCAGCGACCCTACTTATGTTAAGATAGAGTTTAATGGCTTAAAACCCTATGCCAAATTCGAGGTATCTGGGTGGAGAAAAGAAGCTGTCCCCCTAGTTTGCATTACGGATGATGACATGGTCTGTGTACGGGCTGTTGGGGCTATAAATGATTATATGCTTACAGCTGCTTGTGTTAGTAGACCCGGAGCTACCCCCGTAGCTTCCGTGAACGGGGTAGAGCCAACAAGTAATAGGCATCTATTTGAGCTATTACTGGAAGCTGGGAGGTAAGTTATGGAAAAGGTACAAGCTATTTTTTCTAGAAATAGAACTGTTTTTTCATATGGTATCCGTGCATTCTCAGGAATGTCTAAATACTCGCATTGTGGTCTTATACTTCCTGATAACACTATAGTAGAGTCTACGTTCCAAAAAGGTGTACAGCGTTGCCACTTTGAAAACTTTATGTTAAGAGCTACCAAAGCTGAGGTGGTCACATACAGTGTTCCAGACCCAGATGCGTGTTATAGATATGCTATGTTGCAGTTAGGTAAGGCTTATGATAAGACCGCAATACTGGGATTCCCTTTAGGTAGAGACTGGCAACAAGATACAGACTGGTTCTGTAGCGAGCTGTTATTAGCTTGTATAGTAAAAGGTGGCAAGGTTCTTGATAGAAACTTACACGTTATGACTCCTGGTGATGCTTACGCCCTGAGAGGCTAAACGACAAACTTTACTTTCGAGCTAAAAATGGTTATTATAAGAGTATAAATTATGATACCTATTCTACAAACAATAGCCCCAACGGTGGCTAAGCTACTAACATCCTCGGTAGGTGATGCTATATCTAGTAAGATAAAAGATAGGCTCGGTGTAGACTCATTACCTGAAAAGTTAGAGCCTAAAGATATAGCAGCCCTTAGAGAGCTAGAGGCTGAAATAATCAAGGAACTATATTCTAGAGACGTAGAAGATAGGAATAGCGCTAGACTAAATAACAGGGAGGATACTACTCCTAAGGTGCTAGCCTATGTCGTAACATTGGGATTTTTCTCATTATTAGTACTTTATACCTATAGCGCCGTACCCCAAGAGTCAGCAAACATAATGAATATAATGATTGGTTCGCTAGGTACTGCTTGGGTATCTATTATAAACTACTACTTCGGTAGCAGTTTAGGAAGCAGAATGAAGACTAATATGATTTCAAAGCCAGAGTAGTCCTCCAGATACTTAGGCTCTTTTTATTCGTTACTGGAGGTTTATTTGGAGGATATATGACACAATTAGTTTCGTTAAGTTTAAGAAACATTGTAAAACCTGAAGAAACCGCTTCTTTCGACTTCCCTGCCTTAGAGGGATTAAGCATTCAGCTTTGCTACTTAGGTAGAGACCGTCTAAACGCAATCCGTAAGGAATGTATAGTAAAACGTTTGTCGCGTGGGGAGGCAGAAGAAAGTTTGGATTTAGCTAAGTTCAACATTCTATACTCTGCTGCAGTTATTAAGGGGTGGAAAGGATTCAAGCTATCCTACTTAAGCTCTTTAATGTTAGTAGATTTACCAGAAGGTGCAGACCCTGACAGCGAGTTAGAGTACACACCTGAAAATGCTGAAGTCTTATTGCGTAATAGTAATATTTTCGACAAGTTTGTGTCAGATATTCTAGCCGATTTGAGTAATTTTACACAACGTGGATAAGTAACTCTACAGCTGCTCTAAAGTCATTCTTCGATAACAATCAGTTAGGGATGACCAAAGAGCAGTACTTTTCCATGTGTGAACAACTAGGGAGTACTCCCGACCCTTCCCAAATTCCTGTAGAAATCGATGACCTACCTGACGATGCAATATCGGCTTTAACAGTATTTCAAACACTTCCCGACATAGTTGATGGGTTTAGTGGACTGTTTCATGGTAAGGACCTATCTTCCATTGATGACATCCTTACATTAATGGCCATCCCCGATAAATACCATACCTTCCTATTCCTTAGAACTATTATAGATATCCATAAACAACGTAGCTTGACTAAACTACTAGCGAGCAAGGAGAATAAGTAATGACAACGATTAATGTCCCCGTACAGCTACAAGGGTTAGACCAAGTATTGGCTGCTATGGTACAGTTACAGAACGTTGCTCGTGATATTGCGCGAGCAGCCAAAGAGGTACAAGGTGGTGGTACAGGTACTGGTGGGGCTGGTGGTGGGGCTGGTGGTGGTAACGCAGGGGGTACTCGCGGTGCAGGTGGCACTCCAAATTTAAACGGAAGAGGTGGCTCAGGTTCTAATAATTTACAAGCTATACGGGATACTGCCAGAAGAGAATCTGGGGCTATAGTAGCCGCTTATGCTGAAATAGCATCAACAGTATTTGCTACCACAGCTGCCTTCAATGCCTTAAAAGAGGCTGCGCAGTTCGGTACACTACTTACCGCACAGCGCAATTTTGCTAAAGAGACTGGTACAAATATGCAGTCAGTAGCAAAATCACTGCAAGAGGTAGCAAGATACTCTGTATCATTCCAGGAAGCTACCCAGTTTGCTTCTGTAGGTAGATTAGCAGGCTTTACAACTAAACAAATCAAGGAATTGACACAAACAGGTATCTCGGCAGCTACTATTTTAGGTAGGGATATACCTGACGCGTTAAGTCGTATGTTTAGGGGCGTCGCTAAAGGCGAACCAGAAATCTTAGACGAATTAGGTATCTTCATTCGCTTAGATAACGCCTACAAAGCATATGTGGCTAGTCACGCTAAAGGTCAGAAGGTGTTTGAGTTATCAGCTTACCAACGTAGACAGGCTACTTTCTACGCAGCACAGGAAGCTGGCAAACAGATGCGTGAAGGTAATGCAGATATACAGCTTGACGAGTTCACAAAAGCAGCAGCTCAGTTCTCCACCGCTTTTAAAGAAGGTATGCTAACATTCGCTAACGTAGTATCTCCTGTTGTAAAGCTATTTGCAGAAAATACCGAGCTATTGCTTGGTGCTTTGGCCGTATTGTTCCGTACACCGTTAAGAAACTTAGGTAACATATTAGTTAACGAAACACGGGCCAACAACCGTGTAGAGGCTGCTAAACTTAGAGCTGACGAACTTAGAACCCGTGCCGAACAGAAAGGCACACAGGCTAGGGAGCTATGGGCACAGAACAGAGCTATCATACCACAACTTAGAACTAGAGACCAAATAACTAGACTAGAACAAGAGGCTTTCCGTGCAGAAGCTGACGCTATGTCTAAGCGCGACGACTTACTTGAGAAGTATGAGAAGCAGCTTAGACGCAGACTAAATAGTAGCAGGTTAACTGATGCGGAGAAAACTGATATTCGTAACCAGTTAGCTAATCTTACTGCACAAAATGTAGCTGAGATGGCTAGAAATAATGCCAATAACACTAAGTCAGTTAGAGAAGCATTAGCTGCCACTACAGCGGCTACTGTAAATGCTGTAAATGCACAGAATAGGGCTGCCGAGACTCTACCTTTAACGTGGAAAAGAGCAGGTACTGTAGTTCGTACTGAATTAGCATCCATAGGCTCCGCAGCAGCAGCCGCAGCAGCATCTCTAGCAAGAGTAGGGGCGGCAGCTAATATTCATCTAGCTCAAGCATCTGCTATGTTTACTAGATTCTTGGGTGCAATGGGCAGTTTCGCCAGCACCGCAGCTCTGTTATACATGGTTGTAGAGGGAGCAAAAGCTGTAGGGGACTACGCCGGCCTTACCTCCGGTAAAGTAGGCGATTTAGCTAAAGAATTCGGGGAAGCAGATAAACGTATCTTAGACACTTTGTCATCTCTAGGTAAGTTACAGAATAGCGCAGATACTGGTGTCTCTTTAAGAAATGCTGAAATTATAGCTAACGTGTATGACTCACTTTCAACAGATATTGACGCCTTACAGAAGAAAATGGAAGGTATCAATTTCGGCGAATGGAGAATTGGTTCTGGCGATGTAGAAAACTTCAATAAGGTAATGCAGCGAACTATACCCTTATTGGACCAAGCAGCTAAGAAGAGAGTTGCAATAGCCGTACAAACAAGTCTAGGTGCTGGTTATGACATGCAACAATCTGGGGTTGGTAGAGTGGTTAGGTCTGGGGTAGGTAAGTCTGGTCAACTATCTACCCAAATGGAAGCTGAAAAGCAAAAACTGACTGCTTTAGTTAAAGGGACAAATGGTATAGAGGGTGTACTGAATTCAGGTATAGTTTTACCTATATACGCCGCACAGCAAGGTATGAAGCAATTAGCTAAGGAATTAGCTAAAACAGGTGAAGGTGCTAAATACTTCAGCGATAGCTTAAAAGACTCTGTGCAGACTATGGAACAGTACAAGGAAGCTGTTGAAGGTATTGCTAAAACAGCTATAGCTGATTCCCCTTTTAACACTGCTTTAGAAAAACTTAAAACAGCTAAGTATTCCGCAAGGGATGTCATAAGTGCGCTAGAAACAAATATTCCTAATATTGGGTTCATTACTCAGGAAGGGAGAAGCCCTGAGCAGCTGCAAAAGATGCAAACCCAATTAGAGGGGTTCTACAACAGATTCAGAGACATAGCCGAAGACCTAAACAATACTAAGCTAATAAATCCTGAAATGTTCCAGTTGAAGGTTACGGGCGACCCATATAAGGATGTTATATCTAATTATAATAATTTTGTATTGTTAGCATCTAAGTCTATGTCCGCAATACAAGCAAAGGAAAAGGAAGTAGGTAAGGACAGAGATCAGTATTTAACTTCTCAGGCCAGAAAACGTACAGCTGATTTAGCCAATAAGCGTAAAGAGGACCAACTAGCTAGAAAATACGATGTTGCCTCCTTAACAGCCCACGCCAAAGAGCTTGGTGATATTTACAACGAACTCGAAAATAAGAAATTAGTTGTTAGTACTGCTAAGAACTTAGGTGCAGGTAGAGGCATATCCGATGCTCTGCAGGTAGCTACGGGGGACGTTAAGATATTGGCTAAGGAGACCGATAATTCTGCTAGCGTAATTATAGGTAGATTAAGGGATTTGACCAATTCTTATGAGTTTACCACTAAAGAACTAGGTATGAATCTTAGAGTTACTGAGGAGGATGCTACTAGACTTGCCAATGTGTTGATAAATGCTATGGGTGGTGTAGATAAGGTATCCCCTGCCGCTATAACTGCAGCTAGAAACATTGCCGAAGCTGCTAACAGTTCCGCAATGTATAAGCAAGCTCTTCGTGACTTAGGTATATCTGAAGTAACAGAGGCCAACCTTACTACCTCACTCACTAACGCTAGAAATGGCTACAATAGAGAGTTGGGCATATCTGAAGCGTTTACCTTACAGTTAGCGGAAGCTACAAAAGCAGGTATTCAGCAGGACACTAAAAGATTAGAAGCGTTTAAAAACACTATATCTGAACTAGAGAAGTACACAACATTGACGTATCAAGCTAAAATAGCCTCCGAGAGCTTTAGTCCTACTATGTCTATGGCTACATTTGTGTCTTCTGAGCTTAATGAGTCTTTACTTACTCTAGGTGATTCTATAGCTACTGTGTTTCAACCACAACTACTGGCCGAATTCGTGCAACGCACAAGGCAGGCCATTAGACAAGTTGCCGTATCTAAAGCCTCTAGTGCCGCAGACTTGGGTATTAAGTTTGCCAAAGACCCTAATATACAAGTTTCCGCACTAAATCCTGCTCAATTAGGGATCAGACGGGCGTATTTGGAAGTAGAACAAGCCAAGTACCTACTCAAAGAGGGAATTACTAGCTCTGTAGACGGAATTATAGAAGCTAATAATGCGTTACTTGCCGCTGAACAAGCGTACAAGGAAGCGCTGATAAACGGAGAGGTTGCTAGGGCAAATGCTGCAGCAGATACCAAAGACTGGACTAGAGAACTTGAAATACTCACTAAAGTAGTCCGTAAGGGTAGCCTGCTAGAAGCATGGGCTGGCTTCGTAGACGATGCCACTACTATATTGGCAGAAGGTAAAGGTAAAAACGGAGAGACTGCAGCTAAGGCGTTGAAGGATTCAGGCTTAGGTAGACTTAGTGAGTGGGCTACTAAGAACATTAAGACGCAGCAAGACGCGGCCCTTAAAGGGTTAGGGAAAACTTTTTCCGATAAACTAAAATCTAGTAACTTTATGGCTAGTGACTTTATGGCTGGCATAGGTAAGTTAAAGACCGAGTTCCCTAAATTTACCGGAGCATTATCTTCTTCACTACCATATCTTGGACAGCTAGTAGCTAACCGTAATGATAGAAATGCTAGGATGGTTAGTGGTGGTGGCTTGATCGGTAATGCGGTAGGTTCCGCTGTAGGGGGCCCTGTCGGTGCTGCTATAGGTGGGGCACTAGGCTCTTTAGTCGGTAGTGCATTCACTAAGAAGATAACCGGCATAGGTGCGCAGATGTCTGTAACCTCTGCAGGTGTAGTTTCTGGGTCAGAGGCTGAAGAGGTTAAAAGGAAAAAACTGAAACTTTCGGGCCTAGGCACTGGCTTTCTAATAGGTGGTACTAAAAGTAAGACATCTATAAAGCTTGGCAACAGTCTAGATGCTGATGTACTCAACGGACTACAGGATAGTATCTACAGGGTAAGAGAGGCTTACGATATAGGACTACAACAGTTCTCAATACTTACTGCCAATGCTTTTGGTAAGCAGTCTGCTAATTTAGAAGAATTTACTAAACTGTATTTACAGAGCCCCGCCTCAGGCATAGACATGGGTAGTTTGCTAAAAGGGTTTAGCAAAGACTATGGCAACTGGTTAGCAAAAAACCAAGAATATGTGCTTGACGAGTTCAAAGACGTATCTGAGTCTTTAGTAGATACATTAGTTCGCTTAGTCGACTCTATGAAGGTTACCAATAGTGCGTTTAAAACACTGTTTGGCAGCAAAGAGATTAGTGGAAGCCTTACATTGTCTTTTTATGACGAAATAGTCAAATCGTTTAATGGTGCGGACATAACCGCTAAACGCGAGGCCTACAAGGCTGCACTTAGCACTTACACATCTGCGGCCTCAGTATCGGTAGTTGCTTTCTCTGACTCTCTAAGTAATATGACTATGGACTTATCTACTACTCTTTCTAAGGTGTCAGGTACGTCTAATGGTAAATTACGGCCTATTGCCGAGTTTAATAGAGATCTTAAGAAGCTAGTATCTGATGGTGCGTCTGCTGAGGATGTAGGTAAGGCTTTGAAGCTTGGTGCTAACCTGGCTACCGCTATAAACAACATATTGGACGCTTTTGCTAGTGTAGATATAACCAAAGCTACAAATGCTTCGACATTTGCTTCTATTGTCTCTGAGGGCATTAGTAGCACATTCAAGCAATCCGCCATAGACTCATTTAAGAAAGGTTTATTAGCTCCATTGTACGCTGACGTACTAGACGCAATAGCTACTGGAACATTTACTCCAACTACAGAAGAGTACAGCAATAACAGTGCTCCTATTATATCGTCTGCGCAACGCATGGTATCAGTGCTTAGTAACTCTGAATTTAAGAAGAGTTTGAACTCAATTAGTGTTGAATTTGAGAAGCTAATTAAAGTTTTAGGTTCTGCTGAAGCAGTGGCTGCAATATCTTCTACCTTCTACGATATTTCAAAGGATATGAAGCTAGCAGCTTACTCTTTCTCCGTTGATGGTAATGCAACATCTGTGGCGTTATTTAAGGCTATGGATGCGTTAAAGGCAGCAGGGGTCTCGGCCGATATAGCTAAACTTCCGCTAGGTCAGGCCGTTGAAAAGCTTAAAGCTGTAGCTGACTCAGGTGGATTATCCGCTGATGGGTTAGCAAATGTTAATGACGCTCTCAAATCAATGGCTGAGTACTCAATAGCTGCTAGAGATGAGTTAGTTAAAGTACGTGATGTATCTTCTCAGGTATATGATTCTACATCTAACTCTATCAAATCTATAGCCTACGCTATAATAGAGGATTCCCAAAGCCTGGATGCCGCAAAAACAGCTATTACCTCACTTATGTCTATAAGTGGAGATAAGGTAGCCGCTGCTAAAAATGCCTACGATAAAGCCCAACAGCTAGGCAATAGCTTAACTATAGAGGAGAAAGCCTTAGAGTATGCAAATAGCATAGACTCTTCTATGTCTCTGCAGATCGAATACTTGGACAAGTTGAAAGATTTGACAACCGAGAAGTATAACCTAGAGAAAGAGGCGTATGATGAGCTTATCAACTCAGTTACTGAACTTCGCAACTTAGCAGAGGAGATTAAGTTTGACGAGACTTTATCTATCCTAAAACCTACAGATAGATTAAAGGCTTCTGAGCTTAACTTCGAGCAGCTAAGAGACAAAGTACTGAAAGATGCCGCTTCTGGTAATTTTAGTCCTGAGGGTTTAGCCAAGTTCCAAGAAGAAAGCAGACGTGTACTAGAACTTGGTAGAGAGGTTTATGCATCTGGTGATGCATACACTGAGCTATACAATACTGTTATGGGTAGTTTAGATAAGGCGGCAGTAGATGCTAGTGCTCAGGCTGCGCTAAAAGAGGCTGCCCTCAAGAAATACCAAGACGAGTCTTTGTCCTATGCAAAACAATCTAGAGATATTCAGTTAGCTTCCTTAGGTACATTATCTAATCTATCTAAGGCTAGTGTAGTTGACAACGCCATCTCTGTAGATTTGCTAAATGTTATTAAATATAATAGCGGTCTTCCTCAAGGTATTATGCTTAGTGACTACTATAATAAGTTGTTTACGGCGTCGCAATCGGCAGCTTCCTCATTCACTACTATTGAAACAGGTTATCCTGAGTTCTCTGGTATAGGTAACTATAATACGGCCAATACGCAGCAACAGGAGGTTATAATCTCTAAAGTTACTGAGGCTATTGATAAACTGAACGTTGTGTTAGCTAATTTACCTATTGACGTTAAGAACGCTATTCAAAGCACTACATCATTAACGACTAAGAGAACGTAAAAGAGTCCCACTACGGTGGGACTATGGAACGCATATATGGCAATCCCAAGCAACTGGTATGAAAGCGATTACCCTAAAGTATTAGTGGCCATCATAGACTACTACACTACAGGGCTAAATAAGCTATATTGTTCTACCCATGAACTTGTGGCCACATTGGGTGGCAACCTTACAGGTTTTAACCCTAGATTGGTTGGGGATGTGTCATTCTCTATAGGTCTAGTGGATTCGGCTAAAGGGTCTAGGACTACATCCAACTATGGCAAATTAAGATTCCTCAATAGTGATGGAAAATTAGACCTGTGGTTGGATTATGGGTTTGATGGTAGAAATTTAAAGTTGTTGGTAGCCCCTATAGGGGTTACTAACCTAGACACTCACTCAGTAGAGGTATTTAATGGCAAGATAGATAAGTTGGAGATAGAAGATAATAACTATCTATCTCTATCTTTTAGAGATCCACTGCTTTTATTGGATATACCTATACAACCTACCAACTACTCAGTTGGTGAGACTATAACATACTTCGACGGTACAACTAACGTAACAGTGACTGTTACAGATAACCTAAAGGATAAGACCAAACCTATGGTATACGGTAAGGTTTATAACATAGAACCTGTACTAATATCTTCGGCAGATAGGGTTTACCAGGTAGACTCTATGCCTATCCAGGCAATTACAGCTGTGTACGACAAGGGCGTGTTGCTTACTCCTGGTGTTGGTTATGTTGTTGATACCTCTAAGGGTGTATTTGAGCTGATTCATAATAATGCAGGTACTATAACTTGCGACGTGGAAGGTAGGATACTATATTCAACTAGCTACTCCGCAAGGTTATCTGAGATAGTTAAGGATATACTCATTAATAAAGGTATACCTATAACTGTACTTGATGAGGTAATAAATCGCTCAGTGGACGTAGGTATTTATATATCTGATAGGGAGAATACATTAGATGTATTGGACAAGTTAGTATCGTCAGTAGATGGGTTTTATGGATTTAAGCCTAACGGTATGTTTATATTAGGTAATTTAACTATACCTAATACTTCTGTGCCGTCCCATATAGCTGGTAGTAATTTTAGTAAGTATGGTGACCTATTCTGTGATAGGGCAGGCAATCTATATGTACTAGGCTCCGACCTAGTAGCCCCTATAGATTATGCGTCTGTTGAAACACTATCAGAAAGTGGAATTATAACTCCTGTAGACCGTATTACTAAATTAACAGAATCAGACATTATAGGTAACTATACCCTAACTACAGTTGGGGATGTGATATACAGAGCCAAAGTAAGACACTCAAAAAACTATACCGTGCAGACAGATGTAGCCTACTCCGTATCTAACGCTGTTAAAGAGTTTATGTCCAAAGAGTATAGGGACGTAGTTTCTGAGGATTTAGCTATACAGACTAAACATACTAGAGCTATTGAGTATATTCAAGAGGAGAGCTATTTAGTAGATTCTACATTTGGAGCTATACTAGCTAATAGATTCTTACAGAAGAGTAAAATGCCTGTGCTAGAGCTCAGAATGACTGTACAAAGTTACTCTATGGCAGACGTAACGTTAGGCTCTATACTTAACATATTTGACTATAGGTTTGGTTTCTCAAGTGGTGTACTGGCTTGTGTTAGGGAAATATCGGTTAATTACCTAGCAAATACAGCAGAGGTGGTAGCTATATGCACTAGAGTACCTAATCAGTCTGGTACTTACACATATAATGTACAAACTTCAATACCAGCAGGTACAACTACAGATATACTAGCGTTCTATAATTCTGGCAGAGTGTTTCTTGAGTTGGACGAAAACTTTGGACTATACAACTATGTGGATATAGCCATACATGAGGCACCTATGCCTAATGTTGGTGATCCTATTATTAAATATAGGAAAGTATTAGGTGGGGTTAATCATGTAACCATACCTGGACTAGCAGAGCAAGTGGTGTCTGACTCGTTTAGGGTAGGTATATTACTTGACCTAGATGCAAGACAGGCCGGTGTTTATCACAATGGGACGTTGCTTGGTACATTTAATTTACCAGATAGTGTTTTGTCTGGTAACATACATTCCTATTTATACCTATCAGTATCAAACAATACAACGTCTAGTTTCTCACTGTACTACGACGCTACAAAGTTCCCATTACCAAACACTAGAAATTTTGGGGTACTGGAAACAAAAAGGGAGTTTAGTTACCTATGAAGATGTTATTTGATATTTATACTGATAGAGGGTCTATACTTTCTGATAGTGGCCATGAGCCCACTATGCCTCCAGCTAACCTTCTAGACCAAGTGCCTAATCATTGGTCTAGTCCAACTGGTGTTGGTCCACATTATGTAGTAGGCACTGCAACTATAGGTGAAGGGCTGCAAGCACCTATAGACACTTTTGCTTTCAACGTCAGGTCTGCGCAGTCAGGCATAATTGCCACACTGCGCCTATATGACACAATAGATGCAAGTACACCTACACGTACATATTCTAAAATATTAGACGGAACAGATGGATGGAAATTTTTCAACATCACGGAAATATCTCTTGTGGCCAAATGGGAACTTAGCTTCTCAAATACCGTATTCGGTACTTTTAGGGTTATACTTTCTAGAGTTATAGGTGGTTTGGCTTGGATACCAAATATTGGGGCTTCTGGCGATATAGGTATAGACAGAGCAGCTTATGCTAAAAGCATTAGAAAAAGGAATGGTGGAGTGTTCATACCTCCGTCTGTTAACTACAATACACAAACCTTAACGTATAAGGAATTAGACGAGCAATCTACTTTTTCACTGTTAGATGCTTTAGCTAACTATGGCTCAGGTGGAAATGTTTTCGTTTTTGGTTTAGAGGGAACGACAGCATTGACAATAACCAAACTTTATGGTAGGATAAAAGAATGGAGCAAGCCTACGCTTTCCATTTCTGGCAATTATAGCCTAAGCATTACTATAGAGGAGTCAGAATGAACATAGACTTGCAGCCACTTTTAGCCTTACTAACAGCAATTTCTGTTATTTGGGCAATAAGAGCGCACTTCAAGGCGTATCAAAGAGAAGATTCATCTCGTGTAGCTGAATCAGTACTGGCGACAGAGAGAATAGCATCGTTAAACATACGAGTAGATACTTTGTCTTCGAGAGTTAGCGAGTTAGAGAAGAGTAGTCACGAAATGTATGTATTCCGTAATCAGATGGCATCCGTTACAGATGACCTGAAACAAATTAAGCAGAATATAGCAGAGATGATGACAGTTCTAATTAGCCGCAACAGGAACTAGCTTATGATAAGATTCTCCTTTACTAATGTGCTAAAGAGGGCTACAACGATTTCGGCCAGTTCTGCCAATTTGGCAGGACAGGCCGAGAATTGTACCTCTCCAACTTTTAGCGATTACTGGCTTACAGCAGCACCCTTTTCTGATACACACTATGTAACCTTCAATTTTCCATTATCTACAGTTTCATGTTTCGGCCTATTTGGGGTAAGAACGTCCAATACTGATTCTACGCTGCTAATCCAGTTAAAGAGGTCTGGTAATGTAGTGAAAGAGATCAATACAACAACAGCACAGGTAGTTTATGGTTATGGTGAAGGCCCTTACGGACTATTTGCCTACGGAGGATACTCTGCACCAGGTAGAGACTGGATGCAGTTCTTTAGGGTATTCTGGTTTGAGGATATTGATTGTGATGAAGTGTATATTGAGATCGGCGATACGAATGAAGTACAGATTGGATATGTTCATCTCGGACCTAGTTGGAGTCCTCCATTCGGCATTAACGCGGACTATAGTTCTACATTTGAGTCAGTACAGTTAGACACTGCACGAAGCTATGGCGGTGTAACTACTGGTCAAGTATCTAGGTACTATAGATGTATAAACGTGACGCTACAACTTATTAAGTCAGAAGATTTGCAGTATTTACTATCAAACCTAGATGCTAGTACAGCAGTAGTATTTTCTGGCTTCGCAGAACAAAACACCACAAAAGCTATCTACAGCACTATTCTAGGTAAGATACCTGACGGTATTAAGTCTACTGGTGCACCACATAAAAGATTTAATGTGGCCAATTTGAGAATTGAGGAGTGCAAATGAACTTACAACCTTTAAAGATACCTAGAGGGTATCGGGGCGACTGGCCAGTCCAGGAATATGCGCTAATAGACGCAGTAGAATCTGTTATAACTGAAGTGGAGTTGGCCAGAGGTTCTAATGCATCTCTAGCTGCAGAACTGGAAGAGACTTATGCAACAAAGAGCTACGTACAGTTAGCGATTGCTAGTCCGAGTCCTGGAGATATATATGTGTCAGATTTATCTGTTAAATTATCCGAAGAAAGCCTGGTAGGTTACAGCCTACAGGTTAATGCAGTGGGCAATCTCCAGTTCCGAAATACTTATAGTTTAGATAACGGAACATTATCAAATCCGTCTATTTACTTCAATAACGGGGTTGATGCTGGCCTCTATGTAAACTATAGTGGTACTAACGAAGATTTTAATATAAAGGTAGCTTCAGGTATAATAGCTAAATTCTCCCACAACAAGATTAGTGGTGAAAATAACCTTATATTTGGCAACGTAGATATCAGCTCTGGTGGATTAGTAACTGGGGTATCTGATTTATCAGATATCAGAAGTGTTAAGGCAACAGGAACAGGGGGTTATAAGTCTGAATTTGCGGAAGTTAGTATTGGTTTGGCGGGAGTCGGTACGTTGAATGTTACAGGGAATACGACCCTACACGCGGTTTCTCGCAACTTAAGCACGTCAGTGCTTTCAGGTGGCTTCGATGTAGATAGCCTAAAAACCATAACAAAGGAATATATGTGTACTGGATGTATAAACACACCAGAGGAGCTAGGGCCAGGATTTCCATCAGATGGTATGCTCAGCGTGTACGCGGGGGCGGGTTCATACCTAGACGGTAAAGCTATTCAGATATTTCTTAGCTTTACTACTACGACGTTATGTATAAGATACTGGAGTGGTAGTGCTTGGAATAGTTGGCGGGTACTGTCAAAAGAGACAGGTAATCAATCAGTGCCATTCTATGTTGGGGAGGCCACAGCGGACAATCACGCTATGCGTAAGGTAGACGTAGAGAATGCTATTAGCGCTATTACGCCCCCTAGTGTCTATATGCCTGTAGTGGCTGCCGCAAAGCTAGAAAATACTGCAGGGTCTACCGTGCAATATCTTTTACTCGCTAACGTAACATCCGTTACTAGGGTTTCCTTTGGCTGGGACGTGACATTCAACTCACCCGTAACAGATGAGTATATAGTAGTAGGCAATGTAAGCAGTTACTCAGCTAATTCCTTTACATTCGAGCCCACAAACCTAACTAGTACAGGTTTCCATATACATTCAGTGTCCTCAACAGCCCCAGCGTCGGCCCCACCCGATGGGGCGGAGCTACATTTTATAGTTCACTCTTTATAATGTTGCTGATACGATTACACAACTCGTCAGGTATAATTTTACTATTCATACCTCTTAAGTCCATAAGCTGTTTGGCTTGTGTAATGTAATCGTACGACTCGTTGATAGCTTTAATATAAGCCGCAGTACCTTTAATAGGTATTGCGGCTTTTATTTTATCTACACTGCCATACTTATTAACTAAGTCCAAAGCCCGCTTAGGCCCAATACCTGCAATACCTTTGATATTGTCTTCACCGCCTACTAGAACTTTGATATCCAAATGTTGGCTAGGTTCATATAAGTAATGCTCAGACCAATTATCTAACCGTACTTCTTTAGGTCTCGGACCCGTCTTAGTAACATTCTTCCAACTATTCTTGGTCATCCAGTTGAATCGCGATACATTCTCACCTAACAACAAGTCCCAGTCTTCGTCTGATGTTACCAACCATGTATGTTCATATCTGTCTGAGTAGTTGGTAACCAAGTAAGTGGCTAAATCATCGGCTTCTATACCCTTGTGTACAATTAATTTAATGTTAGAGTATTCACAGTCGTCCAAATACTCTAACAAGCGTGAATAGTGTTCCATAAATACTTTTGATGCGGCACGCACATCTAAAGGATCGTTAGCATATTTCACCTCTCTGTCGCCTTTATACTCAGGATATAGTGCCTTTCTAAAAGAAGAGCCCCCCAAGTCAGCAACTAGCACAATATCTCTAGCCTTATAACTGCGCCCGATTGACTGAACAGTTTCAACAAACACTTCACCAAAGAATGCCTCAGATAATTCTTCCCTAGCTAGCTCTACAATATCATCTAATGTAGCCCACTCGGGGATAGAGATATTAGATAGTTTGTATCTTTCATGCTTAAAGCGGAAAGATAAGTTTAATACGTCAACAATTAATAAATTTCCGCACGCAGGCATAAAGTTGCTCATAATAATTCCTTAATGTTAAGTTCTTCTATTAAATAAATTGCTGCGCCTTTGTACACTATTCGATTGTCTACGCCTGTGTGTATGTGTTCAGGTATAGCACAGTACAGTTTACTTCTATTCCAACGATAAATAAGCATTGGCAGATTATCATTGGCAATAGCGTCTCTGTTGACTTGCGCCCACCAAGCGTTAAAGTTGCCTTTACCTAGTAAGCAGGCACTGCCAAAACCATCCTCTTCATAATTCTTACATTCTATAGTGAACTTATTCGCATAGTTCATTACAAATAAATCACCTTTTAGCCCTTTAATAGAAGAAGCCCCGCTTTGAGGCGTTCTTTCAAAATTTAATCCTGTCTCTTTTCTGAGGTAATCTCTAATAATTACCTCACCCCTATTACCTTTATCTTTACTAGCTACCATTGCACTACTCCGAAACAATCTCTGAAAGTCCATCCGATGCGAAACGGACACGTAATCTGCTTAGCATTGGGTGATACCACTCATGTGACACTAGGAATACAGATAGATTTGGCATTTTTTGTAGCACCTCTATAAGTCCCTCCTTACCATCACTATCTAACACGCCTACAACTTCATCTAACATTAGGAAGTTTAAGGCATTGCCTTTACTAAGTAACTCCCTCAACGCGAGTAAGGTAGAAATACTAACTCTTGAGAATTGACCAGTAGATAAGGAACTGATAGACACCTCTTCCCCATCAAATAAACAACCTACTGTTACCTTA
Organism: uncultured Bifidobacteriaceae bacterium; assembly: GCA_964535575.1. Taxonomy (GTDB): domain Bacteria; phylum Bacteroidota; class Bacteroidia; order UKL13-3; family UKL13-3; genus JAGPCK01. Next base: position 11,766 of record CAZHTC010000018.1, on the reverse strand, counting down.
TCTTCCTCGATAGAGAAGCGTAAGAATGCCTTAGAACCGAAATCAGCTAAGTATTTATTAGTAACTCTCTCGATACTGCGAACACCGCCTTCAATAGTTTTAGCTAAAATCTCTTTTAAGGCTTTAACCAATAAGTCTAAATACTTCTTGCGAGCATTTAACGTATCTATCTCTGTAGATACTCTCAACTTCTTACTATTCTCTTCCTCTAATTTACTCAACTTTACCTGGTTTGCCTTAGCATCACTCAACTCTTTATTGATTTGATTAAACTTGGCATATGCCACATCTTCATCAACTTTAGCGGGACAGCTTATACGTTCTTTCTGCTCAATTACCTCAGCAATTTTACTTTCTAAGTTAGATTTGTTAGTGGTGTACGCCACAGACTCGGCATCAAACCTTGCAGCAGCAACTTCGTACTTCTTACAGTCGTTTTCATAAGCTAACCATGCCTGCTGGGAGCGTACCATTCTATCATATGCGTATTGCTTACTTGGAAGAGACGATTGTGCATTCTCTTTTCTACTACCTAGATCAGAGATACTTTGATCTAACTCGCTTACACTAGCTAAAAACAGTTCCAATGCTTTGCGGTTGTCTAACTCATGGCCACAAGCATAGCAGTTGGTTGCAGGTTTCTGCAATTTATCGCGTTTTAACTTAGTAACCTTAATATCAGAATCTATTGCGGATATCTCTTTAGTAAGTTGCGTAATATCACTATGTAGGGAAGTCATCTCATGCTGGTCTGGTCTATCCCAAGTAGGTTTTGTAGGCATAGTACAGTTATTGACAGGTACTTTAAGTCTTTTTAGTTCGGTCTCATACTTATTCTTTTCAGCATCTAATATATTAAGAGCAGTTATAGCCTCTCTATAATCTGTATTTCCCCGTACAGCATCTTCCCAAGCTCTCTTAGCATCGGATAACGCACATTCTAGTGTGGATATATCTTTTATATCCGTATCAACATCGCCTATAGTTTTAATTGCAGCATTAACCTTAGTAAGTTCGTTGGATAAAACATCTAGTTTAGCTTTGCAATTTCTCACAGCTTCCGATACTTTCTCGATGTCTGCATTAATAGGTTCTAAATCTAACAGGTTAGATAAGTAATCTCTGCGAGCTTTAGGGGTAGCTAACAAAAATTCTGTCGGAAATCTACTAGATTGATAAGTGTACTGTAAAAATAGTTCATAATCCATACCTAGTACTTCTTGTATTAGCTCAAATGTGCCTTTGGCGGTATGACCAGATACGTCTACTCCGTCTTTGGTCAAGGTAACTTTGGCGGTAGTCTTATTTCTAACAGTCTTCGCAATATACTCTGATTTATCGTTACCTATAAACTTTACATATATTGTGGCAGACTTATACTTGCCACTTCTATTTATTAATTCCCCTTTGGAATAGCCTCGTGGGTTTTTGGAGAATAGTGCCTCAGTTAATAAGGTGATAAGATTGGTCTTACCAACGCCATTGTCTCCTAGTAACTGGGTTAGCCCCTCTTCTAAGCGTAAAACAATCTTCCCATAAGATAAGAACCCTTCAGCCCCTAATTCAACTATTTTGGCCATTACATACCTCCAAATATAAACCAACAACCCTAGATAAAGTATCAGGATCAGGTATAACTTCTGCTAAAGCATCAACCCGACTTACTTCTTTAGTTAATATAGCCTCACCGCTATCCACAGCAACTTCATCGGGGATTTTTTCAATAACTATAAAATCTTGGCTATCTGCCTCAATAGATTCCCCAGTAGACTTAATAAGTTGTGGCAGGTTCAAGTTTATATCAGTTCTAGTATCACTATCTGTATCGAACAGAAACACACCCTTAAACTCAACTTGCTCTCTATAAAAGTGGGTTGTCAACGGGCTGCCTGGATAAAGGATATTAAGTTGACTACACTCCCTGTCATGTAAGTCACCAGCAAACACAAAGGAATAACCTGACAATAAAGACAAGTCAATCTCTGGCTTTACGTGTGGAGGTATCTCACCCCTAACATGGGTCATGGCGTACTTTGTAGTGGCTTCAGCAGGTATCTTACTTAGCTTACAATAAGGTATTACTGTAAGATTGTACCTTTCAAATACCGTTATGTCGGATATAATGAACACTTTTTCATTCCATATCATTGATCTGAGTAAGGTTAGGAAAGTTTCCCCTTTTCTAGTAGCTTCATGGTTTCCATCAATTATGATTGTAGGCTTGTTTACAGAGTTTAGGTACTGCACAACCATAGCCGTCTCTTCTATCGTAGGAGTTCTATCAAACATATCACCACAATGCAAAGTGACATCTGCTTCGATGTCATTTAATTTACTAAATAGTTGTAGGTATCTATTCTTTTCAAATTCTTTATCTACGCCTTTACGTCTTAGGCATACGTGTTCGTCTGCTGATACTAAAAATTTCATTATTGTATAAACCTGAAAAAGGGGCTAACGCCCCTTTCTTGAATTAGTTGCCTAACTCACTAATAGCTTCCTCGTCAACTGTACTATCAGTACCAGAAGCCCCTTTCTTAGTACGTTTCTCGTCATATGCCCCAGATACAATCTCTTTCAATAAAGCGAGTTGCTCTTCAGCAGTTTGTCGTGGATAGCGTTCCTCGATTGGAGTAAGTTTTTCAATAGCCTCAATCTCGTCTTCAGTAAGAGCGCACTGACCACTCATAGCAGAGAATTGGTCGACTTCATACTTAACGTTTAAGGCAGAGCTACCAGTTTTTGTCTTGATAATGTTGCAGTCCCATCCAGTAACAGGGTCTGTAGGGTCACCAAAAGGTTGCTTAGTTGCAGGGTTTTTCTTGCCTGCTAATGCAATCAAAGACTCGAATGCAGTCTTCTTCATGTGCATCTCTTTAATAGTGCCACCATCATCTCGGTCAATAACTGTAACAACATATGCCCACTTAGGACGGTGAGGTTTAGGTGAATTAGTTTTTTGATCTAACTCAACGTTACCAAAGAAGTCTAAAGCGTGAGGGAAGAATGTTGGCACATGGTCAACTTCCTTATTTGTAAATTTCTCTACCTCACGATCAAAACCTAAACACTCCATAAACACAGAATTACCACCAGGTGTCTTTAACCAGTAACCATATCTACGCAAAACATTGCCTACAATACGAAAGTTGTTTGCACCATTTTTGAACTCTTTAACTTGTAAACGGCCACTGCCTGCAGAACCTTTGGTTGTCATGAAATTGCTCATATTTATCTCCTAACTTTGCCGTAAATGGCTTTTCTATCAATTTATATAACTATTATAATACTTTGACTTACCACTTGTCAAAAGTATTTATATCTCTGGGTAGAGATATAATTTGTTTCCTTTCCTGTAGACTAGGTCGGACCTGATTAAAAGATTGCAATTAGCAAGCAATAGGTCTTGGTACATATCCATGTCTATACCTAAGTCTTTTTCCACCACTACGGCATATCTACTACGCAACCCTAGTATATATGCGTAGTCCTTACACAAAGCAGTATTTTTGGTAAGGGCTGCCAAAGTTTTGCGTTGATTTATTACTATGTTTCTCTTGCACTCTATAATCTCGGTTCTATACTTAACTAGATAGTCTTTTAGTACAGAACCTCCGAGTAGTTGGAAGAATGCAAGACCTGGGTCTTTACACTTAGAGAACAAAGTAAACGAATCAAATTCTATATTCTGTAACAGAGTACCCTGCGCTTTCATATTGTGCCATCCTATCAGCTAAATGCTTTAAATGACTTCTGCCATTAAGTACTACGTCAACTATTACTGGCGTCCTCTTTCCAGGATGCTGGCGGATTACCCTACCAATCAGCTGTTGCAATGGTGGACCTTTTACAGAGAAACCGAGTACTAGACAAGATAGGTAATTCTCAGATATACCCTCAGAGAATATCTTCTGAGAGCCTATGATATTAGTACCTTTACCTGCCCGCATATCGTCCATACACTTCTGCTTCAAATCTTTTGGTGTATCGTAGCAGTAAGCATATCCATTTGTTTTAGTAGCTACAGCATTGACACTAGATGTCCTGTCTGTTAAACATAATACCTTATGTCCTATCTCAACATATCTATTAACTATGCTGGCCAATATATCCCACCATTCAGGTGAGTTGTTAAGCTCTGTAACTTTTGAGGCGTACGTTGTACCATGTATGTTGTCGAAGTCTACAGGTACATGAATTACGTCTACTCTTGGCGTCATTACGTTTTCGTCTGGAGCGGTAAATACTGCTCTACTTATGTAATCAAACAGTAGAACGTGTGTATTGTCAGAGCGTTCCAGAGTACCAGACATACCAATCTTATGCTTTGCATAGCTGCTGGATATGAAAGCAGTAAATTGTTCTGCAGGTAAGTGATGCACCTCGTCAACTATCACCAAACCAAACGATTTAGACAAAGTGAGTCTATGCTTATGTGCACTCTTGATAAGGGATACAGTTATGTAGTCCCCTATGATATACTTACTATCACCAACAATACCTGGCTTGATTCCTAGTGCGCCCTCAATTTCCTCTACCCATTGCTCTAATAGTTTTTTGGTATGGACAATAACCAGTGTTCTCTGTTTAAGAGTCGCTGCAATAGCTAGAGCAGTAAACGTCTTACCCCAACCTGGTCTAGCCTTAATGATGATAGAACCGTGTGTCTTAGCAAACTCTACTGCATTTATTTGAGATTCCCTGAGAGAGTTGATAAACTTAAACTCAGGGAATGCTAGTAAGGGTACTGACGTACGCTTATCTACCACTTCTGCACCATCAGGTATTAAGTCCATTCTACCTGATGGGATAGAAAACACATTCTCTGCTGGCCTAGTATAGGTCTTGATTACTCTATATGGTAGTCCGCCCCGAGTAGATGCTAACATAGCTTCATAGTCACTAAGTGGAATCTTATAGGTACAGGCGTTCTTCACCTCGTCAGTACCTAAGGAGCTGTCGCCCCATATTCTATTGGAAATAATACATTTCATATACTCACCTTAATACGTTCTATCCTGTTATCTGACAGTCCTAGAAAGACTTCACCATAAGTTTTATGGTATAAGAAGACCCCAAAGTGTTTAGATTCTTCAGGCACAGCTGGATACCTTACACGCTGATTAGTGCCTGTAAATATAAGCACTACATCATCTCCCAAGTGCTTAAAACCACTATACGGTAGGCAATCTATATAGCTTCTCTGCTTATTATTTAGGATGTAAATTTTCCCATCATTGTCCATAACCTTAGTTACAGACTTATCTCCCAAATTTACTACCAACTCAGAGAAGTCATTATACACTCTTGCCATATGGGCTAGAGGATACTCGCCACAATAGTTGGCCCTTCTGCCCATTAGTGTATCTTCTGAGGTTTTGGGGTCTAATACCCCATAAACCCCAGAAGCAGCTCTGCCAAACAACATTCCGTCTTCTTCCCAAGTATTTGGGTATCTTCCTATATCGAATACAGGATACTTCATATTAACCTGCCTCAGCGTATGTATCACCAACACCAAAGTCTACACCAATAGGGCAGCCTGGAATAGATAGACCATAATCACGTTGTAACTCTTCTTTCAATATACGGATATAGTCTTCAACCATATCCTCTCTAACTTCCGATACTACAGAGTCGTGTACTAAAGCGAACATACTGAAGTCAATCTTGTTTGCCTCAAGCCTATCATAAGCATTCATAGCACCAGTTAAGTTGCAATCCGAGGCCACAGACTGAATGACTGCATTGGTACCCGAACGGATATCGTGAGCCTTTAATGCTTTATCTGTAGACTTAGCATTAAGCAATCTTCTTTTCCGCCCAAAGAATGAATAGATGTATCCCTTTGTCTCGATTTCTAAAGCGACACTGTCTAACCAGCGTTTTAACTTCGGAAACTTACTAAAGTAATCTTTAATAGCTTCCTTAGCTTCGCCCTCTGTAATACCTGCCTGCTCAGCGACGGTAGCTGGGCCTGCACCATATAAGCACTTTATCCCTACCTTTCAGTAGGGAGTGGACTATACCATCATCTTGTGAGATTTCAAGATGCCCTCCGTATTATAGAACATATATTCTATCCCAGTCAGCAGGCGGTCTGTCTGCTCTGTGAGTCTCTGAACCATTTATAAGTATTCCTACCTATGCTGGCTGCGGGTTGCCACCACCATTACGTGCTGAGGGTTCTCGCAATTGAGAGGGTGTTTTTTACTTACCCTCACGGGTAAGCTGGACCATTTAATTAATCCCGAATGAACCTGATGTTAAGTAGAGTACGCTACTACTCTACCCACTATTAAAGTGCTAACTATATCTAGTTAGAGCGGACTATATCTTTCTAGTAAGAATTTTACTAGAGCCACCGTTTCGCAACGCTTGTTGCTACGTCTTTCGACTAGTCTCTGAACTTTCCCCATACAAAAAGGGCTTAGCTGCTGATTGTCTAATCCAATAACTTTTTATAGCGTATCACATTCACGCTTTCGCGTCCTGTTGTAGCGTTATTGGCTGTAAAGATTTTCCAGCAATTAGATGGCTTTAACGTCAACTTGTATATCAATCGACTTTGCTGCTTGACGTCGCCCATCATAGAATGTCTCAATATAACATCTACGAGTGGCTTTGTCTATTTTACCATTTGTCTTAAGTGTGTTCAGCTCTTCCTGGTCTGGCACATAAAGGCTAAACGCCACAATTGCCATCTCGGTGTGGAAGTCGCCGCCCTTAGAGAACACTTCCTGCAGCTGCAAGTCTTTTGATAGGACTGCAGCGTAAAACATTTCAGCTGTGGACAGCTTTTACCCCTTACTTTTCAGTAAGGGTCGGACTATATCATCAACTTGATTAGCCGTAGGCACGTGACATACCCTATCAGAAAGGGAAAGTTTCCACGCCATGGTTTCCTTATACCTAGCAGTATTTAGTCCACCAGCCTCTACCACTATAGAGTACTCTGGTATGAAGAAGTCAGCGGTATGGTTACTGCCGACTCCACTAAATAACGTTGCATACGGTATCTGTCTAATAATAGTGAAATTGAATTCTGTAGCTAGTACTCTCAACCTGCTATAAACCTCTGCCTCCACCATAGATGGAAATGTTATTCCATCTACGGTAACCTTAGTCCCAAATACGGAATTTTGTTCTGGGTAGCAGTGTTCACATACTGGTACAGTATTATTAGCAAGTGTAGCTGTAGTTCTTGTAATGGTCTTACCACATAATTCATGTCTCAGCGTGACTATGTGATTACTATACTCAGTAGCTACAAAGCCAGGCCTATTATACACGTGTATTGGTTTGGGTTTGCCACCTACATTTCTACAAATGCGACAAAACTTATCACCTCTATCACGCATTCTGGCCAGCGTACCAAAGTCTATAACTTCCTTATGGCCACACTGTATGCACTCTAAGTAACAGGATTTATGTCCCTTATGCCAGGAGTGGTCTACAAGTATAAAACCTAAGGCAGCATAGTCCATGTCCACTTTTTTAATAGACGTAGGATTATCTTTGCCCAAAATAGACTCTATAAACCACTTAGTGGTTGTGCCTAGTCTACGTAAGCTACCAGTGGTACATCCAGGAGGTATCTCTCCCCTAGCAACACTGCACTTTTGCCATTCCGCTGCTGTCTTGGGTATATCTATACCATTACTCGTAAACCAGTTTCTAGCAAATTCTACCAGTTCATTCAATTTTTCACTATTCATATCAAGTTGCCCCCCGTTTCGAGCCTTTCGCCCTACTCCTCTCGGATAGTCTCTGAACGTTCCCCATTTAACAAGGGCTTCGCTGCTGATTGCCCAATACCAACAATTTTTAAACGTTCGCACTTGTGATTTCCCACTATGCTGTAGTTTGTTGGTCTATAAGGGTATTCCAGCAATTAGAGGGGTTTTTAACTGTGTATCACTACACAGTGCGACCTATCTCAATCGCAGGCTACTATCTTATAACCCTTGCGGGCTTTAATACAGTCTTTGACGGTTTTATCATCACGAGGAAGTTGCTGTAAGTTTAGCTTACCACTAGACGACAATCTTCCTGATGTAGTTGTGTGTAAATTAAAGTTAGTCCTTAATCTACCGTCTCTATCCAAATTATCTAGAGCCTTTAAGATATAAGTGCTTAAAAGTTTATTTGTCTTTTTAGCTTCTAGTATTAGGGCAGGTACTTTGTGGATTTTTGCTAAGTCTTGCAACACTTCAGCGTCTGTAGATATATTACCTGTATCTGTAAGTTTACCTGAAGGCGGTAGTTTACAGTTTCCAAATAGCAAACCTCTTAAGTGATATACACTGTTTGGGTTAAACTTAACTCCAGCCTCTTTCTCAAAGTCATGCACCTCTGTAAACTTATACAATTCTGACATAGCATCTTCGTATTTTTTACCTAGAATATCTACTGCTTGGTCAAGCTTATCCTTACAAAAAGGCACACCAGCCTCTTGTACGTTCATAAGGAACGTTGTGCCTCTGATAAGTAAGCTCTTATACATTTTCATGATCTTTGGATTTTTATCCAAGAACGGCTTGAATGTATTATATAAGGCTATGGTTGCAGAAGTATCTTTTGCAGCATACACACAAATTATATCAAAAGGTATAAGGTCGTATGTAAAATCCTCTTTCTTTATCTTGTGTGCCTTACAGTAAGCAGCCTTGTAATCATCTAACTCTTTCTCGTAGAACCCCAAGTTAGTGTATTTTACTGCCAACTCTTTTAACCCGTGACCATTGTTCTCATCTAAAGCATAGTGCATTAGCATGGTATCGTGATAACACAGAGGATGTCTATAGTCTGTGTGAAACTTAAAGTGGAAGTGGTATATCAACATAGACAAGTCGTACTTAGCGTTGTGGAATACTACTTGTTTAGTTAGAAATAACTCCTGCATGGCATCATATACATCATCAATGACAATGTCAGCATCAATGTATCTGCCTGTCTCTAAAGTAGCCGACAGTGATATTCCTATAGTGTGTCCGTTTCTTGGGTACAATGATGTACCTTCAGTATCGACTGCTATGGTATCGAAGTTTTTCAAATAGGCTAAATACTCCAAAGCCTCTTTAGGGTCTGATATACCCTTATAATCTGTACTTTCCTTAATACTCATGCCATTAAGATAGGACTTTATCTTGGCAATAGCAGAATCGAAACCACTCTGTAACTGTGGTTTAAAGTACAACATATTTGGGTTAATAATTGGTATATACTTACCATCAATAAGTGAACCCTGGAATTCCGTAACAGAGCCACTAAGTTTACTGATATACTTAGTGGCCTCTGCCCCTACCAAAAGGACTAGGTCAAAGTCTGATAAAATAGAAGTGTCAAAGTCTATATCTTTGACAGTCATCTTTTCTAAAAAGACTGAGCTGAGATTGAACTCAGCAAAGTCGTTTACCCCCAACACCTTAGACCAATCATATGGCCTACGTGCGGCAGGACATTTATTAACAATAGCTAATCTCATTAACTATGCTCCATATAAAGTATTGTAAACGTCAAAAATTTGATCGCTCTTCAACTCACCGAAATCTTTTATCTTAAAAGGTAAAGAATCCCAGTCGAATATTGACACCTCAAAATCTCTACACCCTGTAGCATCTATGTACTTTGACTTACTTGTGAACAGATTCAACAAGTTACTAGCTGCTGATTTACCTGCATCGTCATTGTCGAACGCAATGATAACATTAGATACGTTACGCGCACTAATCAGACACAACATTTCCGACAGTAAAGCCTTATATGTACTTGTACCAAACGTACACAATACATTTTTGAATCCCAAATTATGCATATTGATAGCGTCAAACAATCCCTCAACAAATATGATGGTGTTTTTATACGCTTCGAATTGCTTTAAAGGATAAAGCGGCAATATACCACAGCCTTTTGGATATGTACCATATCTAGCCTGATTAGAATACAAATCCCTATGTACTATTCCTCTAATCTCTCCACCGTAACCGTATATCGGTAAGCATACTTTGTCTTTAAATAAAACAGGATTCACAAAGGCATTTAGTTCCTCGTATAAATCCTGTCTAATACCTCTGTAGTCTCCAGTATAAGGAGAGCAACCGTCTGGTATTTTTATTTCAGAGCTTCTAATATGGTCTACCATACGTAGCAGCTTCATAACCTTAGTATTGGCTTGGCTGATTTGAATACCAAACAATTTGTACACATTAGTCGTGTAACCACAGGAAAAGCACTGGGCATCTCCTGTGGTTTTGTTTACAGCCATAGATGGATGTCTATCTTCATGCTCTGGAGATAGACATCTTATACTGTATTTAGTCTCACCAGTCTTAAAGTGGATATTGTTGTTAGCAAGTACCTGCTCTACAGTAATCATAGGTCATCCTCCTCTACAGATTCATCTGTTTCGGGTTTAACATAATCTAAGGGACTAATCTTTAAAGTACTCCAGTCCATTATACTTGTTACATCAAATGGTGGAATATCTCTAGCTTTAGTTGTCTTTAATCTTAACCATCCCTCTTCTTGATTTCCCTCTAACAGGATAGCATAGTCACACGAATCTAAGATACCTTTAGAGAATCTAGCTTCACCGTTCTTATCTACCTGGTAAGGTACAACCAAAGCCATGTCGTGCTTCCTGGCGTACTCTTTTAGGTCTGAAGAAATATATATCTGAGACTGCCAGTCGTACTTATCAGGCACTTTGATTTGGTTAAGGTAGTCAATACAACCCATTCGCATTCTGTCGCCAAACCTAGATTTAAGTCTAGTAAGTGTAGTATCTACATCTACTAAGCTAAGGCTAGGGTTATCAATAATAATGATTTGACCTTTATCGTAATCTAACTCACAAGATTTCAATGAGCGTTCTAATACAGATAACTTCCTATGTTCATAATACTCTTCCAGTTGTTTGCTAGAGTTTTTATACTTAGAGGCCATCACCTGTGCAATAGCATCTTTCTCATCTTGAGTTAGGTTATTATTTCTAAGAGATAACGCATTAACTCCTGCCTCTATACCTAAGTTACGTCTATGAACCTGGTCTGCTCGCATCTCAATAGTAAAGTATGGAATGATGTACCCATTGGCTGCTTCGTTTACCGCTACATTACTACAAATAGTAGACTTACCTGAACCCCTATGTCCACCAAGTAATACAGTTTCTCCACGAGCCACACCTAAAGTTTTATTATCTAATGTATTGTTTAACCCTAATGGAATATACCCAACTACTGAGTCCTCGTCAGGGAAAGAAACAATATCCTGAATGGTTAAGATTTTGGTAGAAACATCACTATCCTTAGCTAATTCGTAGGAGATTGTATTTAACCCTTCAACGATTTCTCCTGCACTCAATTCTGTTACATTTAGTAAGAATTTCTCTATACCATCTAGGCATCTATTCTGTGCATACTCATTAACTAATAATTCAAGGGCAACGCTAGGGTCAACGTCCTCTGGTGGGACATAAGATAAGAAAAGGTTTAAGATTGGGGAGTCAGCCAGCAATCGACTAGCGTTAAGCTCAAGCTCTCCTAAGGTTGGCAGCTTACCAAATTTTTGGTAGAAGCTGTAGATATTTTTGAAAACAGGTTGATACTCGGCAGGGAAGTAATTGAGCTTTAGTTGGCTAAACACATTTAAAGGAGTGTCACCTCCCTGTAATAGAGAGTGCAATACCACCATTGAAGTATTACTCATAATCTCTCCTCGTTAGCCGTAACTAATGCGTCATACTTATCACCTACAGTTTTAAGT
>CAZHTC010000017.1:0-35888 GCA_964535575.1 uncultured Bifidobacteriaceae bacterium | reverse complement strand
CACTTTTCAGGACTTTTTTGGGGTGGGGGGGCTGTGGCATGGCTCGGGTGGCTGTTCGGACGCACGCGGGACACGTTCACGTGTGGTATTGGTGCCCTGGCTGCAAGCACTTGCATTCTGTTCCGGCCGACCGGTGGAATTGGAACGGCGACGTCGAGCGGCCGACGCTATCGCCGTCAGTGTTGCACTATTTGACGTTGCCGATCACCGACGAACGGCGGACGGTTTGCCACTACTTTATCCGCGACGGCCGCATTGAATTCTGTCGCGATTCTCCGCACGCGCTCGGCGGGCAAATCGTTGACCTCGTGGAACTGACGGACGCCCACGGCGTCCCGTCGGACTCGTGAGCTGCTCCCACCACTACCGGTGACGGTGACGCCGGCAACACCGACGCCGCCGGTGGTAGTCGATCGACTCGACGCGGACCGTGACCCATCGAGGGCCGGGGCGTGACTCCACGTGCGACGAGGTGTGACGCTGCCGGCGTGGGGAGCGTGACGGAACACCGCTGGTCGTGGCGATGGCGGATCCTACCGACGTCGTTGACGGTGGCAGCTCGCGTTGCTGTGACGGGCCCGGACGACGGCCCGTGACTACGCAGCGGGCCGAATCGTGACGGACCAGGCCACGCCGCGTGACGGACCAGGCCCCGCCGCGTGACGCCCCGCGGGCCGAATCCGTGACGGAGGTGGGGACGCGACCGTGACAGTCCGGACCGGCCGATGTGACCAAGCCAGGTTGTCGCCCGTGACGGAACACCGCTGGCCGTGGCGATGGCGGATCCCATCGTCGTCGCTGACGGTGCGGTACCGTGGCTCCACCGCCGCCGCTGGCGGTGACGTCTCGAGGTGGCCGACCGTGACCAGCCGGCGGAATCGCCGTGACGTCCCGCGGGCCGAATCCGTGACGGCGCGAGGGCGGCCGCTATCGCCGTCCGTGTAGGTGCTCGAGCCAGTCTGTCACGCGCTGAGCGACGGCCGGTGACGATGGCACGTCGACCCCTTTTAGCCACCGCCGAATTGTCGACTCGTGGACCCCCACCCACACGGCCAACCCATACCGTGACCGCTTTGCCACCCCGTGGCGGTGGCGGCCATGGTCTGGTGTCGCGAGTATGCGCCGCAGTCGGCGGAGCATGACCGACCATCCGGGCGGCTTGGCGTGGCGGAGAACTCCACGCGGCCAGTGGCCGCGTCCGTCGGTGCGTTGTGTCATGGCGTGTCTTTCCCCTTCGCTGGCCGACCTACTGGACGGACCTGGGAAAGCGAGCGGCGCACCGCCGCCGGTAGCTGCTTCACCCCGGCGTCGCGCAAGAACTCGGAAAGCGATTGCCGCCGCGAGGCCGCAACCTTTTCAAACGCCACGAACCAATCCTCTGGCGCGAAAACCTGAACCCGTTTGGCCATGCTACTACCTTTCCGTGAATGTGAGTTGTCAGGGTGGTTGTGTCTTGCCCGGATGTGTTCGATGGCTACAACTGACTTAGCTTGACGTTGGCGAGCCATGAAGGGCCGCGACTATTCCGCAAAAACTGCAACGTCTGCTGCTGGTGTTCGGTGATGCCAAGAGGCCCGGTTGCGCCGGTGACCCACGACTTTTGAATAAGAGGTTTGGTTCGACTTCCGAACTTTGCGTACAAGTACGCCAAAAGCTCCCGTTCTTCCGTCGTCAAGTCGTCACGATTCCGCGTTGTACTCATGGTCAATTCCCTGGCGTGGCTGGTGAGTTGTTACCTTTCCGACCCCGGTCGTCCGGGGGCGGAAAGGTGGAGCCTGTGTCCGGCCCCCCGACCTCACCTGTTTCGCCGGTTCGCTCGCTAGCCACCGCTTCGCCGTCGCTCGCTAGGTCTGCTTCGCCGACTCCCGCTAGGCCACACTGCCTTGGCTCCCCTGGCGTGGCCTGCGTCCGGCCGTCCGACCTTGCCCTTTGTTTTGCGTCGCGGCTTGCTCTCGACGTCGGATATTATACTCACTATTTCGACCGTGGCAAGACAATCATACGCACAATTTCCAAGATTGCGGAAAGCCGCAATTGAGACGATCGCCACGAACCGTGAGACGATCGCCACGAACCGTGAGACGATCGCCACGAACCGTGAGATTATCGCCGGTCGAAATCAGGGGGCGGGGCTGGCTGCGTCCGGCACTCGGAACCGGGCGGTAGGCCGCGCCCCAATAGTGTGGCGGCTGGAGCCCCGCACGATGCACACTCGTTCCGCCCATTGGGAATCCGCAGGCCGCAGTATTCGCAGTACGCGTCGTTTACGCTTGGCCGCGACGGCGTGCGGCGACGTGACCGATCCGGGAAAAGCGGGGGGACATAGCCCATAAAAGAGTGCTCCACAATCGGGCGAACAACGTGGACTCAAAATCCAGCGCCCTCACAGGCGTGTGGGTTCGACTCCCACCTTCGGCACTGTAGGTCGATCGACTCTTGTCTTCAATACCGACAAGGTGAGTGGGATGAGTACCAAGAAAATCGAAATTGGTGACGTCGTGCGTTTGAAAAGTGGCGGCCCGGCGATGACCGTCGCCAAAGTTGAAGGCAAAGAAATAGCGTGTGTTTGGTTTGACGGTAAGACGCAACGCGCGGACGCGTTCCCTTCTGTTTGCTTGGAGTTGGAAGACGAATCGGAATAGCTACCCACTAATTGGGGATGGCTATGGCGAACTGGACTAGCGACTTGGTTCAAGCGCAGATCACTTCTAAGAATCGAACTAAAGGAATCGACTTCATGCCAAACCAGTCCGTCGACAAGGTTATTTCTTATTCCGTTCACGGTGATTGCTGCAGCGAGCATTACGCCCAAGTGGTTGCGGCGTTAGCGGACGGATACCGGATTGTTGACGTCATTCAATCGACTGTGACTCACGGAAGCGGCACTAACGCTCCGGGTTTCGCCGTCGTCACTGTCGTGTTGTTCAATCCGAGAGTCGGAGACTGCCAATACTTGGCCCAGCCAAAGAAACGCTAACGTGCCGCGCACTGGATTCACAATCCAGTGCGCCACCCGACAACCACGCCGACACCCCCGCGATGTTTCAATAGGCTCGTTCTATCGAGCCCATTTGCGTCCGTCGCGGCATTTGCCGACGTGAGACCCCCGCGTGTTAGCCGCACGGCGGGGGCATTTTTTTGCGCGTTGGCCTATTCACCGTTTCACCCCAAAGGCGAAACACTTGGTGAACGTCCATTTTTTTTCCGCTTGACTTTTCGGAAGCGACTGTCGATAACTCGCGAAGTCAGTGGCTACGTCGGCTAAACGTGGTCACCGGACAGATGCAAATGGACAGAACAACCGGCGGCCTTCTTTTTTGTGCCGTCGTTTTGGCCAGCCGTAACGCTGCCCTGTTCTCTCCGGTAATGGGACAGATGACCGGTTCACCGGTCGCGGAGCTGGTAAGCGCGCCGCGACGCCGTGTTGCCGCACGGCGTTGCCATGCGCTTACCGTGGAGTTGGCGGGATGCCCACACGGACGCCGAACGCGAGCTACATTCTTTTTGCTACCACCCGCCACGGGGGCGGAGGGCCAGTAGGGCGACTGGCGACCAGGAGTGCACCACAACGCCAACCGGCGCGGAGCGTGGCGATAAGCGGTTGGCCTGGGGATTCGTGTTATGCCCACGCTACTTTCTTTCTTTTCCGATCGGTACTGTTCGAAGGCGACTATTGCCGCCGGATCACCACGCACGGTCACGGCCTATCAAAACGACCTCGACCGATTCCGGCAGTGGCACCGGGAGCGTACCGGCCGGGAACCGGAGTTGGACGACCTGACGCCCGCGAATATCGAGGGGGCCATGTCCTGGCAACTGGGGCGTGGCCGGGCCAAGCCCACCGCCAACAAACTCCGTCGCCATCTTTTGGCGATCCGCAACTACGCTGTCCGCTGTGGCGAGCTGCCGCCCCTGGCTCCAACGCAGACGGTCGACGCGGTGAAGGAACCGCACCGCGAGCCGGATTGCTGGACGTTGTCCCAGTGGGAACGGATTCTGGACGCGGCCACACGACTCCGGGGCACCGTCGGGGAAGTGCCCGCCGCCGTGTTCGCGGAGGCGTTGTTGCGAACTGTCTACAACACCGGGGCCAGAATCTCCGCCGTTATGCAAATCAAGACGGACCTCGTGGACCTCGACGCGGGGGTGTTGCTGATTCACGCGGAGGCGCAAAAGGACGCGGAGGATTTGCGGGTGACGCTGTTGCCACGGACGGTTGCCGCGTTGCGATCCCTCGGGGCGCACGGCCGCTTGCCGCGACTGTTCGACGACTGGCCGCACGACCGCAAGGTGACGCAGTGGCCGGCGCTCAATCGGCTGCTCAAGCGATTGCTGGTCGACGCGGGATTATTCGCGTCGCCGGAGGCCGTCACGCGGCGCGACCTATGGCACAAGGTGCGGCGCACTTTTGCGACCGCGATTACCGCCAAGGCCGGAATGGCCGTCGCTCAATCCATGCTGGGCCACTCGTCGCTCGACGTGACGCGGCGGTACGTGGACCGTTCGAAGCTGGACGTTCCGTCGGCGGCCACGTTGCTCGTCGATCCGTCGCCGGGGCAACTGCGACTGTTCACGCCCGCCGCGTCGGGCTAAGCGGCGACGCTCCCAAATCACTTGGCGAGGACCGCCGACCGGTGGCACGGTGCCACGACGGGTCGGCGGTTTTTTCTTTTCTCGAACGGAGGGAACCGTGTTAGTGCTGACTCGCAAGCAAGGCCAAAAAATCGGCCTGACTGGCGGAATCGTGGTGACCGTGGTGGATGTGAAGCCGGGGCGCGTTGTCCTCGGGTTCGAGTGCCCACCGGAAGTCGAGGTGTTGCGCGAGGAACTGGCGACCCGGTTGGCCAGCGCGGCGCCCGATTTCGTGGGTTCGGTCGTGGATGACTTCACCGACAAACGCAAACGAAAGGGAGCGAGACGTGGCAAGTGAACTGAGTGAATTCAGCCTAGAAAATTTGGCGTTGCTCGACGATGGGTTGGTGGTGCGTCAAGTCGCGTTGCTGATCCGTTCGGCCGTGGCCGACATCAAGAGTCGACCCGGAGAAAAGCGCCCACGGAAAATCCAGATTCAAGTCGAACTCACGCCCAAAACGGTGCGTGAGGAAGACGAGGACGGGCAGCGCGTCCACACGTTGTTGACCGGCGTGGCGATGAAAGTGGGGCTGGACTGCAAGCTCCCCAATCGCAAGACGCTGGAATACGACCTGGGCGTGGCCGGGTCGCAAGACCGACTGTTGTTCAATCCGAACTCGCCATACGACCACCGACAAAAAACGCTGTTCCCCTCGGGCGGCGACAAGTAACAACGACGGGGCGCGGGTGTTCGCGCCCTGTCTTTTCCTTCTCACATGGGAGTCTTTTTCAATGCTGCAACAACTGGCCGACTATCTGGTGTCCCTCGGAGCAAAAACCGTTGCTTACCGGGTCGAGGGCCACCCGACGGATAAAGACAAGCGGCTGATTGTCGGACCGAACGGCGTCGTGGAAATCGAGACGCCGCGACCGACTCCGGTTCCGACTGACATGGCTGCCAGTGTCGAAGATTTCGCGCTGCGGTTGCGCGACCGCGAGGACGTCGAAAAGCAAGTGTGGGTCGATGACTGGAAAGGAAGGGCAACTGTGTTTTCAAGCGATCCATGGCGACGTGGCCGCGTCGTCGTCGAACTGTTGCCGCATCCGACGTTAAGGCTGTTGTCGGGGTGGGAGTCGGAGCCGAAGTGGCTGCAACACCGGGAAGTGTTGCGTGTGCTCAAGACCTACTTGACCGACTTCGTTCGTCCCGACGTGTTGCCCCGGTTTCGGGTGCTGAACTGGGAGTCGGTGCGGAAGACACGCACGGCAATCACTAAGGGCGCTGCTTCGATCGACGCCGAAGCGGCCAGTCGCGTAACCGCCGGTGACGATACGGACCTGATGGAGGAATTCGTGGTGAGCCTACCGCTTTTCGCCGATGGCAGTATCGACGCGACGGTTCCGGTGGTGGTGCTCGTCGACCTCGACGCGGAACAATCCCGCGTCGGGTTTTTGCTAAAGCCGGGCACTGGTGAGTTGCTCGCCAAGGCCCGTGGCGAGTACCTCGAAAACACGATTAACGCGGCGCTAGAAACTCTGGACTGCGACGAGCGGTTTACGGTGGTTCACGGGGAATCGACCCATGACGCGGCCAAGTAGTTTTTGGCGGCGTCCAAAACGGGACGTGACGGACACGGCCCGTCGAACGATTCACGAATCGCTCGACGGCCGGTTCCGTGTGTTGGTGGTGCGGTCGCTGTACGGACTGCCCACGCGGGTGCTCGCCTGCGAACGCGTCGCGGTGGGTGGCGAGTACGTGCGGTCGCGCCATCGCAAGGTGCAAGCGGCCAAGGCCGCGTGTGAGGCGTTGCGATGAGGCGGCGAATTGTCGGTGTGCCATTCGAGGGCGTGTGGGCCAAGCGGGCCAGAGCCGCGATTTATGCGGCTCTGGCCGGGCACCACGCCGCCACGACACAAGAGAAGCGCCGAATCCTGCGGGCCGCCTATCCGTTCGGGACTCGGGCAAATTGGCCGTACAAGGTGTGGTGTCGCGAGGTGCGCCGGGCGTTGAAGCCGTCGGCCACGCGGCGTCGGACCGTCAATCCAAAAGTGAAGCAACTGTTCGAACTCGACTAGATGGGTTTGGTATGGGCACCGGAAGCCAAAGGGAATTCGATTTCAATCGGGCGTCGCAACTGTCCGCCTTGCGCGACGCCGTGTTGCCCGGAGTGCCGCAAGTGAGCGCGGCGGCGATGAAGGCGGCGTTGCGGGCAATCGACGATTTCGCCCGCACGGACGGCGAGTGTTTCGCCACGGCGGAAACGCTGGCGGTGACGGCGGGGGTCGGGCTGCGAACGGTCAAGCGAGCGTTGGCCGCGCTTGAGTCGTTGTCGCTCGTGACCTGCGAACGACGCAAGTCGAGGTACGGCACGACGACCAACCACTACCGTATCGTGTGGTCGGAACTGGCCCTCTTAAACGGTCGGCGGCCGTCCGACCAACGTGCCATGGTGGCACGCGCCGAGTGCCATGGTGGCACGTTGCAACGTGCCATGGTGTCCAACCAACGTGCCATGGTGTCCGACCAACGTGCCATGGTGGCACTCGCGGAGTGCCATGGTGGCACTCAAACCGTATTAGGTATTAACCGCCCCCAACCGCCAAGGGAAACGGCGGAGGTGGTGGCGGCGGCGGCGAGCGTGGGTGTGTTGGAGGAAAACGCCACGGCGGCCGTCACCACGGCCATGGCTCGCGGTGTGACGCTCGTGGAGCTGCTGGCCCTCGTGGATCACTACCGGGCCAACGCGTCGAGCTGGCGAGGCCCTGGGGCGTTGGTCGCCGCGTTCCGGGCCGTGCGGCCCGGCCAGTCGGCCGACGCGGCGTTTCCGCCTGGGGACGGATCGGTGGCCAAAGCGGCGGAAGTGGAGCGGACGCGTACGACCAACCGCCGCGAGTTGGCGCGGGCGATCGCATTCGATTGCCAGCGTGCGGGGCTCGGGATTGACGAAACAATCCGTCGACTGACTGAAGCCGGGCTGTCGGTCGACGATGTGCGTTGCCCGGTAACCGACTGACACGGAAGGAACTAGCGTCCCATGAAACTTAAACGATTTCGGCGACCTGCCGACGGTACGGATTGGTCGCCAATCATTCAACGGGCGATTGCCGAAGCGGCGGAGTGCGGACAACCCACGATTGAATTGCCGGTTGGCAAGCTGCGGTTTTCGCGGCCAATCGTCATGACTCGCGGTACGTGTTTGCACGGTGGCGGGGCGGTCGGCTCGAACCTCGACGCCGGTACTGTTCTCGTCGCGGACTTCGACGATAAGGCGTTCGTGACATGGAATGGCGACACGCCATACCTCGGGACCGGCGGGCGTCTGCGGGATGTGACCCTGGCGGCCGCGAAGGGGAGGTTGCCCGGCGCGGCGATCATGGTTACCGGAACGACCGCGTCAAGGCGCGCCGGGTGGGTGACACTGTCGAACGTGTTCGTCTACTCCGGCGTGGACTCGTCGAGGTTTGAATGGGGGCTCGTGGTCGATGGCACCGCGATAGGCGACCAAGGTAGCGAGGGCTGCCGGGACGTGACGCTTGAAGGGTGCGCGTTTGCGGGCTGCCAGAAAGGGGCGGCGGTATTCGATCGGGCGTGGCACGTTTACGGAACGCTTCAAACCATGGAAGGCGTGGGCGGAAGTGGCGACGTCCACATTATCGGCAAATCGGGCGACATCGCGTTGACGGGTGGGATTCACGGAACCATGCGGATTACCGCCACGGGGCCGGTGGGATTCTGGGGCTACGCGTCCAAGTACCAAGCCACGGCGGAGGCCGCCAAGACGGCGTGGCTGCCGCGAGCCAGTGAAGTCGAATTGATAACCGCGTAACCACCATCGGTGATGCAGACCGCCGCAACCAAATCACGCGACCAACAACACTCGGGCCGGGAGTGGTCGCGGAAAGCCGGTCGGGACGCGGGACGGCGCCCTACAAACAACCGTCCGTCACTTTGCCAAGTGACGTTCCGTGCGGGCGGATCGCACGGAATGAATCAACATTCCGCCGGAGGACGTGAACGTGAAACAGTGGTTATTGGTGTTCGTGGTGTTGGTGCTCGTCGGGTTGGGCATGACCGCCGACTTACACGCTGGTTTGTTCCGGCGTGGCGGCTGGACGTGGCCGATTGCCCGCAAGGTGTTGGGCCGGTGTCGCGGGTGTGACACGGCGGCGGCCTGTGGCGTGACGTGCCGCGGCGGCCAATGTGACGCCGGGACGTGTGCGCCGGCGTCGTCGGAACCGCCCGTCGGTGGTCGCGGTATCCAGCCGCCGCCGCCCGTGCGGTAGTTCGCCATGACGTTCGTGGTCCGCAGGGAGGCGGACCCGTTCTTACGAGTACACGAGAGGGTAGACCGATGACGCAAACATTCGAACAAGTGCGGGCCATGATCGAGGCCACCGGAAGGATCAAAGTAGGAATCGACATCGACGCGTGCGTGGCCGTCGTGCTGTGGACGCTTGTAATTCGCGAGCTGCGACACCCGCGCACGAACACGGCCCGCGTGGTGCTGCGTGGCATCGCGGACCAACTGAAAACCGGGCTGGTCGGATTGGACGCGGCCTATGCCGAACTGCTCGTCGAGGACACGGCCGCCGTCTATGCCGACGCGTGCCACGAATGCGAGCCGTCGGTGGAATGCCCACGCGGGCGGCGGACCTGCCAGCGGTGTGGGGCTTAGTCTTGGACCCGTTGAAGCTGGCCGAACCTACCGGGAGTTATCCCGGAGGCAAGGGACAAGCCGGTGTCTGGCAATGGATCGCCGCGAAGATGCCGGCGCACGCGACGTACGTGGAGCCGTTCGCGGGCAAGGCCGCCGTCGCCAGATACAAGGCGCCCGCACTGCGGACGATTCTAGTCGACCGGCACAAGCGGACGTGCGACTGGCTGCGGAAGTATGGCCCCGCTGGGGCGGAGATTGTGAACGGCAACGGGATTGATTGGCTGTCTCGTCACGGCTCCGAATTGCCCGTCGACGCGGTGGTGTATTGCGACCCGCCATATCTGCTGTCGACGCGTGTCAAAAAGAAGTTGTACCCGCACGAACTGACGGCCGCCGATCACCGCCGGTTACTGCTTGTCCTGCGTCGGCTCGCCTGTCGTGTGCTGGTGTCTGGCTACGATTCCCCTCTTTACCGACGAGTGTTGACCGATTGGAGCTGCGACGCTCGGGAGGTGATGACACGCGGCGGAACGTGGCGGACGGAGTGCGTGTGGTCGAACTACGTGCCGGAACACATTCCCCCGTCGGCGTTGGCGGTGGAGTACTTCGCGTTGGGGAAAGACTACCGCGAACGGGAGCGGGTGGCCCGGCGCGTTCGACGTTGGGTGGCGAGCTGGCGACGGATGGCAGCGACCGAACGGGCCGCCGTGCTGCGGGCATTGCTCGACGCGTCGAGGGAGGCCAACCGGTGAGTCGCGTGATTCTGTCACTGTTCCCCGGTATCGGTTTGTTCGACCGTGGGTTTGAGGCCCTGGGGTTCTGCGTGGTGCGTGGGCCGGACCTGTTATGGGGTGGCGACGTCCGACGTTTCTTCCCACCCGCGAATTTCTTTTGGGGGATTATCGGCGGCTCGCCGTGTCAAGACTTTTCGGCGGCGCGCCGTACGCCACCCACGGGACTTGGTCGCGAACTGCTGTTGGAATTCTGCCGGGTGGTGCTGGGCGCCCGGCCGGTGTGGTGGCTACTGGAAAACGTGCCACGGACTCCCAACGTGGTCGAGTTGCTCCCGGAGCTATCCGAAGCGTACCCAACCCACCAGCGTATTGACGTGCAAGCGGCGTGGTATTCCGGGGTCTCGCGGTTGCGCCACTTTCAATTCGGTTCTCGCGATGGGCGTTTGCTCGACGTGCCGCGAGGTGTTCCGGTGAAGGGGGCCGAACCGGCGGCGTTGGCTCGTGACGGTCGGACGCTGGCGGAGCTAATCCGGTTGCAAGGTTTGCCCGCCGACTTCGTGTTGCCGGGGTTCACGGTTGACGCGGCCAAGGCCGCCGTCGGAAACGGTGTGCCGGATTGCCTGTCGAAGACTCTGGCCCGCGCCGTGGCGCGAGCCTACGGCGTGGCAGTCGACCCGGTTGGCCCGACGTTCGACGAGACCGCGTGTATCCGCCGTCGCTGTGCGTGCGGTTGCGGGCGAGTGGTGCGTGGCCGCCACCAATACGACTCGGCCGCTTGTCGCAAGCGAGCCGAACGACAGCGCAGAAAGGGGACGGGCCGTGTGGGAACTTGACCGGATTCTTTCGATACGCGGCGCGCAGTTTGACGCGTCGCGAGACAACCGATTCACCTTGTGGCGGCGGTGGGGATGGCCACGACCGGGAGCCCCCGACGTTCTACGGTCTCACTTGGTGGTAATTGGTCTGAACCCATCCACGGCGACGGAGGACGTCGACGACCCAACAATCCGGCGGTGTATCGGATTTGCCAAGGCGTGGGGTCGCGATGGGCTGGTGATGCTCAATCTATTTCCGTTCCGGGCTACGGACCCGCAAGCCATGAAAGCCGCCACCATGACGCGGGAAACATTGGCGCGGAACGATGCGGCGATTTCGGCCGTCGCTGACGCTGTGGGTTCGGTGCTCGTGGCGTGGGGTGACGACGGCGAACACTTAGGCCAAGCGGCCCGCGTGCTGCGACTGCTCGACACCGTCGACGCAACGGCGTGGTGTCTGGCCGTGAATAAGTCGGGACATCCGCGCCACCCGTTGTATGTGCGCGCTGATTGCCAGCCGGTTCAATTCACTGGTGAGGGGTTGAAATGACGGACACGCCGAACGCTCCGGGATGGTACGAAATCGTCGAACGCTTGTTGCCGCTGACCTCGGGGGAGTCAAGAAGGCGCGTGTGGTACTGGACCGGGCTGGCATGGAGTTGGAGCCCGGACACCGCCGCGTCGATGACTTGGCCGCGAGACTCCGTCCACGTGACCGACTGCCGCCGTTTGCTGCCCGTGGGTGACAGTGAATGAGGACGCAATGGGCACGATGCCGACCAACGCCAAAGCGGTCCGGGCCGTAAAGGCTGCCATCCTGCGGGGGAGGACGTGGCGCGAAGCCGTCGAGGGTACCGGGTTTTCGCGCACGACCGCCCGGCGGCGGCTGTGGAGGTTCTATCCGTCGGTGTTCGCCGATCGACGGCGACGGGTAGCGGCCGCCCCGGTTTCGTCCGCCGAACGTCGCAAGATCGCCCGGCGGCTGGCGTTGGCTGAGTCGTACCGCGCAATCGCCAAGGCGGTCGGACGGAGCCCGGACACCGTGTGGAGGATTGCCCGGAAGGTATCCGAAGACGTGGGCGGCGAATTGGCCCCACGGCGTGTCCGCAAACCGGTGGTTTGTCCGGTCTGCGAAACTCGCATCATGCTCGTTCCGTGCGTGGTATGCGCCGCTCGCGGTGCGTCGAAACGCGGCCCGTGACCCATCGAGGGCCGGGGCGTGACTCCACGTGCGACGAGGTGTGACGCTGCCGGCGGGGCGACCGTGACGGAACACCGCTGGTCCTGGCGATGGCGGATCCTACCGCCGTCGCTGGTGGTGCTGCAGCTGTAATGTGACGGGCCCGGACGACGGACCGTGACTACGCGGCGGGTCGAATCGTGACGGAGCTGGACTGGCCGGTGTGACCAAGCCAGGTTGCGATTGTGACCGCCCGGCGGAGCCTGGCTCCACCGCCGTCGCTGGCGGTGACTTCTCGAGGTGGCCGACCGTGACCAGCCGGCGGAATCGCCGTGACGCCCCGCGGGCCGAATCCGTGACGGTCCGGACGACGGACCGTGACGCCGCTGCGGGCGGTCGTGTGACGGACCAGGCCCCGCCGTGTGACGGACCAGGCCCTACCGTGTGACACGCAAGGAACGTCGGACGCGTGGCTGTCGGCGGTATCGTGTGGCCATGCCGAAACGCGCGAAACGATTGCGGTTGCGCACCGCCAAAAACCTGCAAGCGGCGATCCGTCGTATCGAGCGCGGAAACGCCAACCAGCGGGGATATACCTATCGGTGGCAACGGGAATCGCGCGCTTTCCTGGCAAGCCACCCCCTGTGCGTGATTCACGAACGGCAAGGGGTAGTGAGGGCGTCCGCGTGCGTCGATCACAAGGTGCCGCACCGGGGCAATCAACGGTTGTTTTGGGACCGCTCAAACTGGCAAGCGCTGTGCCGAGAGTGCCACAACCGCAAGACCGGAGGTGGGCAATAATGCCAAAGAAACAACCGCGAGCCCCGAAGCTGCCACCGTTGCGGGCCGTGCCACCCGCGCCGGAGGAATTGGGGGACGTCGGCCGCGAGTATTGGGAGCGGGTGGCGGGACAACTGGTGGAACACGGGATTCTGACCGCCCTTCACTTGGACTCGTTGCGGGTGCTGTGCGAAACCTACGAGGAATATCGAACGCTCGCCGACGAGCTACGGGATAACCCGTCGGCCCGCACGTTCACGACCGAATCCGGGTACGAGGGGGAAAGCCCGAAAGTGCGGATGCGCGATCGCGCTTTGGCCGCGATTCAAAAACTGTGGAGCAAGTTCGGTTTGACGCCGTCCGCGCTCTCGTCGCTGACAAAATCCGGCGGACGGTCGCACAAGCAATCACGGCTAGAGGCGTTCGCGCAAGGCAAATACGGAAATGGCGAACCGCACGCGGCGTCGATCCGCCGCCGCAAAACCAAGCCAGCCCGATAGCCCATCGGCGATCCGTAGCGGCTCCGCGAAATATCGGCTCCTGGCGGCCAAGCAAAAGGCCAAAC
Source organism: uncultured Bifidobacteriaceae bacterium (assembly GCA_964535575.1). Taxonomy (GTDB): domain Bacteria; phylum Bacteroidota; class Bacteroidia; order UKL13-3; family UKL13-3; genus JAGPCK01. The sequence continues at coordinate 22,584 of CAZHTC010000017.1, read as the reverse complement.
GTGAAGGCTGGGCGAAGTGGTTACGCGTTGGCCCTGGCGAGGAAGCGGACGAACGGGCGTTGCTCCATGGCTGTTGGTTCGACCCACGCAAGGCCGATCACTTTGTCGACTACGTCGACGAATTCTGTTGCTTGACGGAGGGGGCGTTTGCGGGGAAACCGTTCCGCCTGACCGACTGGCAAGCGGCCTGCGCGTCAAGGGTGATGGGCTGGCAAAAGCAGCACCCGGAGTGGGGCCACCCGGTTCGCCGATTCCGCTTCTGGTACGAGGAAGTTCCCAAGAAGAACGGCAAGACGCCGTTTGCGGCGGCCATCGGAAACTATCTGCTCACGGCCGACGCGTATGGTCGCCAAGTGAATGTCACCTACGCGGCGACGACCAAGAAGCAAGCCGAACGGTGTCTCAAACATTCGGTGCGAATGGTCGCCGCCAACGAGGAACTGGCGGCGTCGTGCGTATCGCGCAAGCTCGACGGCTACCTATCGCTCGCCTACGGCGAGAACGAAGCGAACGTCGTGGCGGCGGACCCGGCGTCGAGCGACGGTGTCAACGGGCACTGTATCGCGGACGAATTGCATCGGTGGAAGGGGTTCGAGTTTTTCAACGCCTTGCGGTGGATGCTCGCGAGCCAGCCGGAGGGGCTGTTCGTGGGGATCACCACGGCCGGTTCGGACCTGCAAGGCGTTTGCCGATCCCTCCACGATTACACGAAATCCGTCAATGCCGGTCGCATTGTCGACGATTCGTGGTTCGGAGAAATCTTCGCGGCCGGACCGGAAGACGACCCGCACGACGAGGCGACTTGGTTCAAGGCGAACCCGTCACTTGGCACCGGGCCGGACGCGCCGTTGAAGCTGTCGACGTTCCGCGAGGATTACGAGCAAGCGAAAAACGACCCGTCGCAATGGCAGACGTGGTTACAACTGCGGCTCAACGTCTGGCGATCGGCGGAGTCGACGTGGTTGCCGATCGAGGTGTGGGACGCCGGATCGGCGGCGCGGGCGGCGAAGCGGAAACGGATCGACTGCGCGGAGGAATACACACTTGACGATTTGGCGGGCTGTGAATGTGACGCCGGGTTGGACGTCGCCGCCGTGCGCGACACCGCTTCTTGCGTGCTCGCGTTCCCCACGGAAACCGACGCGGGCGATCCCATCGTACGCGTCTGGCCCATGTTCTGGTTGCCGCGAGCGCGGGCGGAGGAATTGGGGCCGCGCGTGCCGTTTGCACAATGGGCCGACCGGGGAATGATTCACTTGACCGACGGTGACGCTGTCGATTTCAACGCCATTCTGAACGATATCTTGGCAGTGTTCGCACGGGTGAAAGTGCGCCGCCTGTTCTTCGACCCGCTGTTTCAAGCCGAGTGGTTGACCCAACGTATCGAGGACGAATCCGGCGCTGAGCGGGTGGAGTTCCCCCAAACCATTGTGTCGTACACTCCGCCGACGAAGCTGGTCGAGCAACTGATTTGGCAGCAACGATTGCGACATCCCGGACACCCAATTCTGACGTGGCAATTCGGCCACACGCGGATCAAGACGGACGCGAACCAGAACAAACGTCCGGTCAAGCAAAAACACGGGGACTACCGGACAATCGACGGCGTCGTGGCCATGATTATGTCCGTCGCTCAAATCTTCGACGAAGACAGCGGGCGAACGGTATACGACGACGACGATCAAGACGTGGAATTCTTATGAAACTGAAAGCGATACGCGGCGTGGTCGCGGACTGTTTCGTGGTCTGCGGCGCGGTGGCCGCGTTGGTGGGGTTGTGGCTGGCATCTCCGGTGCTGGCCCTAATCGTCGGCGGTGTTGTGGCTGTGGGCGTCGGCTGGGCGATGAGGTGAAACGATGCTACTCGAATGGTTGTTTGGTGACTCGAACCGCGAAGCCCGCGACGGTGGGAACCTCGAAAACCCGGACGTGGCATGGAACGACCCGAAGGCTTGGGAGGCCGCGTTCGGAATGGGGACGACCGGAACCGGTGAGACCGTGACAACGGCCAAGGCGCTGTCGGTGTCGCCAGTTTGGAAAGCTGTGAAGATGATAAGCGGCGACGTGGCCAAGTTGCCGCTGGAAGTGTTCGCACGTGACGACGGTGGAAAGGGAAAATCGAAGGACACGGCCCACCCGGCGTTTGATCTGATCGGCCCGTATGGAATGGCCAACGAGGAAACAACCAGCCTGCAATTCTGGCGGGCGTTCGTGGTGTCGATGCTCCTGTTTGAAAACGGCTACGCGTGGATCGAACGCGACAACGCGGGCCGTCCGTTGGGACTCTACAACCTGCTGCCGGACCGCACGACGATTGTGCGGAAGAACGGCCGCAAGTGGATACTGACGGAAGTAGGTGGAAAGCTGGAACCGCTACCGTGGAGCGACTGCCTACACGTGCCGGGGTTGACCCACGACGCCGTCAGCGGGTGCGAGTTGGTGACGGCCGCCCGCGAAGACATCGCCCAAGTTCTGGCGGCCCGAAACTTCACGTCGAAGTTTTTCGCCAACGGGCTGCACGCGGGCGGTGTGCTCCAAGTACCGCCCGGCGCGTCGCCGAAGGCCAAGCGCAAAGTCGAAGCCGCCGTGAACGAACGATCCGGGCAAGACAAGGCGTTCAAGACGATGGTGTTGCGGGACGGATTCAAGTGGTTTCAGACGATGGTTGACCCGCAACGGGCCGCCCTCGTGGAAATCAACGACCAGAAAATCCGCGACGTCGCCAACTTCTTTTTGTTGTGGCCCGGTCACTTGGGAATGAAAGACTCCATTTCCTATAACTCCATCGAACAACAACGGCGGGACTATTACGACACGACTTTGACGTACCACTGCGCGGGAATTCGTGCCGAGTGCAACGCCAAGCTGATCGACCCGACCGACCGGCGCGAGCGAAAAAGGTTCATCGACTACAACGTGAACGCCCTACTGTGGGCCGACGCGGAGACGGTCGCGACGATCGGCTACGGCGGCGTGGGCGCCGGAGTGCTGACGCCCGACGAGGTGCGTGGTTGGTGGAACCTCGAACCACTACCGGACGGGGTGGGCACCACGACACGCGTACCGCTCAACACGGCCCCGGCGCCAGCCGGCGATACCGCCAACGGCGGCGGTAGCGGCCGCTCGGGAAACGTATCCGACGACTTAGCGGCGGCGTTGCGCGAAGTGGTACGGGACGTCGCGACGCGGTGCGTCACGCGTTGGGCCATCCACCACGAACGAGCCGCCAAGCGGGGAGGCGGCGCGAAGTGGCTGGCGGAGGAACTACCGACCCACGACGCCGTCGTGGTGGATATGTTTGGGCCGGTCCGGGCGGCGGCGGTCGCCTGCGGCTGGTCAACGTCCGACCAGTGGATTCCCGATTTGCGGGCAGCGTTCACCACACGGGCAACCGTGACAACCCTGGACACGCAAGCCGTCGAGGACTTGGTGTCCGCGTTCATTGAAAGGACCGAACTGTGAACCACGATTACACCCAACGTCGCACAAACCACACTAAGCCGGTGAAGCTGGTGACGGCAACACGGGCGGACGGTAAGCCGGTGCTGACCGGTTATGCGGCCGTGTTCTACCGGGCCGACGACCCTGGAACGCAATACACGCTGTGGCAAGACGCCGTCGAAAGGATTATGCCGACCGCGTTTGACGCGGCGTTGCGCGAGGGTGACGACGTGCGCGGGTTGTTCAACCACGACGTGTCCCTGATCCTGGGGCGGAAGGCGGCGGGAACTTGTCGGCTGTTTGTCGACGAAGTGGGGTTGCGTTACGAAATCGACCCGCCCGATTCGCCGACTGGCAAGAATGTGCTGGAGGCGGTAGCACGCGGTGACGTCACTGGTTCGTCCTTCTCGTTTCTGGTGTATAGCGGAAAACGCGGCCGGGTGGTGTGGGTCGACGAAAAGCAAGCCGACGGGCGGTTGCTGTCGATTCGCGAGATTCACGATTTGGAGCTACTGGACGTTGGCCCGGTCACGTTCCCCGCCTATACGTCGACGACGGCGGGTAGTCGGTCGATCGACGCGGACGCGGAACAACTGCGGCGGGAACTCTCGGAATACCGCTGGGGGCGGTCGATTCCGACGCCGGAGGAACTGGACTTGTTGGTGGTTTCGTCTCGCGCCATGGCGGAACGTCGGACGGGGTGACGACGCGCCCCATACTGTCACCGTTGAAAGAGGCACGGCCAGCGGGTGGCGTCCACACGAGCCCCGGCGTGCGTGCGACCACCAACCATACGAGGTAAGGCACTCATGTCGAAGTTATTGGAGCTACGGAAAAAGGCCGCCGACGTGGCCGGACGAATCGCGAAAGTTCGCGACGAGTACAACGCCCGGAAAAAGGACAACAAGACCGGGGCGGAACTGTGGTCGGAGGACCACAACAAGCAATGGCGTTCGTTGAATGAGGAATACGACTCGACGAAAGCGGAAATCGAGCAAGCCGAACGCGAAGACGAATTAGAAGGCCGGGCCGCCGCGAGCGCGGAGTGGCTGGCGAAGTCGCAACGCGATGGCCGCCAGAAGCCCGGCACGGACGACCTGGGCGACGACGGCCGCACGTACGGCGAACGCGGAGCAAAGGACCGCGACGAAGCGAACGCCATGCGTCGCAGTGATGCCGACCGCCGGATGGCGTTTCAAGCGTGGGCCGCCCATGGTGTCCGGTCGATCGCCCTCGGGGACGAACACCGGGAGGCGTGTGCCCGGATGAAGTTTGACCCGTCGGTGAATGAAGTACACGGGTCGCTGCTGGATACTTCGTCGGTGCGATCCATCCAGTCGCGGTTGCGATCGGTTCACCCCGACTTGCGCGAGCGGGCACAACACGAAATCATGGAATCGCGGGCGTTGTCCGGGTTGACCGGCGCGACCGGTGGCTATCTGTCGGTTCCGTCTTCGACGGTTCGAGCGCTTGAAATGGCCATGATTTCGTTTGGCTCCCACTTGGCGGTCGCCGAAACGATCACCACGGAAACGGGCGAGGAAATGGGGTGGCCCGTCGGGGACGACACGTCGAACGAAGGCGAGTACGTCGACGAGAACACGGACGCCCAAGACAGTGGCGAACCGAACCCCGGTTTCGAGAGTGTGGTGTTGCGGTCGTACGATCTGTCGTCGAAGTTCATCAAGGTTCCGTATTCGCTGGCCCGCGACTCGTTTGTGAACCTCGACGTCGTGGTGGGCGCCATGTGCGGGGAACGCTTGGGTCGCAAGTTAGCCCGCGAAGCAACGCTGGGAACCGCCAAGATTCGCGGCATCATTCCGCGAGCGGCCACCGGGCGCACGGCGGCGGGTGCGACCGCGATTACGTACGCGGACGCGACCGGCCTAGAACACTCGGTCGACCCGGCGTTGCGTGATGGCTCGCGGTTTATGTTCCACGACTCCATCCTGGAAAAACTGCGGTTGCTGGTCGATTCGCAGAATCGGCCGTTATGGCTGTCGAATATCCGCGAGGGAGTGCCGGACACGTTCAACGGTCGCCAGTACGTCATTAACCAATTCATGGATGGGACGGTGGCGACAACGAAAAAGACGATGGCCTTTGGCCGCTTGGAATACTACAAGTGGCGCCGCGTGGGGCTGTCGCTCCGTATCAAGCGGCTGGTCGAACGGTTCGCCGAAAAGGACCAAGTCGGCTATATCGCCTACATGTCGGGCGACGGCAATTTGCTGCGGCCGAAGCAAACGGCCGCGTGCCCGGTCAAGCTGCTCGTTCAACCGTAACGAGTCGAAAATCTATCTCCTTGTTGAAGTGACCGGCTGGTGGGCAACCGCCAGCCGGTCACGAACCGCAGAACCTGTGAAAGGTGGAGCGGCAGCCCAAGTACACGGTTGCCGCTCCACCGTGTCTTCCAAAGTTTGTGAGGTGGCCCATGGCAAAGAAAGTACGCGTCCGACTGCTCGTTCCCAGAACTGACGTGGGAGCAATCGGCGACGTGGTGGAATACGACGCCGACGTGGCGACGGATCACGTGGCCCGTGGGCTATGCGAGCTGGCCGACGACGAGGCTGGTAGCGAAAGCAAAGCGGAGCAACCAAGACGCGGTCGCGGAGCAAGCGAAACCTAATCCGTCGAGCGGCCGCGACGGCAACCTGTCACTTTCCGGGGCGTGGCCCCTTGTAGAGGTGTTCTGTGAACAACGGTTTTCTGACGGAAAATTGCAAGCTCGTGAAACTTTCCGACACGGTCGCGGGTGGAACCTCGACCGTGAACGGCGCGTCCGTCGACCTGGGCGCCGATGGTGGCGGTTGGGACGGTGTATTGTTTTTCGCTTCGATCGGCACGGCGGCGGCCAACAACCTGCTCAAGGCCCAAGGCAGTGACGATAATTCCTCGTTCGCCGATCTGGCGGACAGCGAAGTCGACACGGGCGCGACCGACAAGAACCAGTACGTCGACTTGTTGCGGCCCAAGCATCGGTACAACCGCCCGGTGTTGACGCGTGGCACGTCGACCACCGTGGAGGCCGTGTGGGCGCTGCTCTATCGGGGCACGGTGCGACCGGTGGCGCAAGACGTCGCGGGCACGTTGTTCGGAAAGCGGCTCGCGTCCCCGGCGGCCGGAACCGCGTAACAACACTTTTCCTTGGTCGGGCGGTGTGAGTTGGAGGCCGGGAGGTGGGCACCAATCGGGGTGCCCACGCCCGGCTCTTTTTGTAGCGGCTGGATGCGAACCAACGGAGTGGAAGCGATGGGACGAACGACATGGATTTGGGCAGTGGTGGCGGTCGCGGCACTCGTGGGAGTCGTGGCGGCGGCGGAACCGCCGATAACCGCCCATCGCATGGAGTTGCCGCCGTCCGTCCGGGCGTGGTTTCGCAACCCCGACGGGTCGTGCGTGCAATGCTCCATAGGCATGACCGGGGCGTGGCAGAACTGCCCCAACGCGGCGGGGCTGCTGTGGGACACCGAATACGGTTCGGCGGTCCGTGGAGGCTCGACGCCGCAACGCGTGGAAACGTACGCGGACCGGCGCGGACTGCGGATTTGGAACGTCACCGGGTCGCAGACGTGGGAGTGGATGCGCTGGGCGGCCAAGACGGGCCGCTTCGCGGCGATCGGCGCCGGGTCGGCCCACTTTCAAACCTTGTACGGGTGGGACGAAAAGCAAAACCGTTGGTTCGTCTGCAACAACAATTCGACTTCGCGCGTCGACGAATACGATTGGGAATCGTTCCGGCGGTTGCATTTAGCGAGCGGCCAATGGGTGGTAATTCTGAACTACCCCGTCGCCCCACGGCTGCCGGTGTATCGCGAGTGGTGGAAACAATAAGACCATTTTGGGAAAGGGACGCAGACATGATCGAACGAAGACGCCCACGGGGCGCGGGCTGTGCGCTCTGGGTGCTGTGCGGATTCTTGGCGCTGGGGTGGGCGGTGGGACGGCTGGCGGCGGATGAACTGTCGCCGCCCGTGGGGCAAGACGTGCCGACGGCCGCGACCGACGAGATCACGCGACGCGGCAATATGGTGACGACCGGCGGCGATGGAATTCGCGGCGGCGAGGCCGACGTGTTGGCCGGAGCATGGGGCGTGCCGGTCGACGATTCGCACAAATGGTTTGTGTCGCTGATTGTTTCCGACAACTGCCCGGCCTGCGATCGACTGCGGCGCGACTGGGGCAGCGATCCGAACCTATTGGCGTGGGGCAAACCCGACGACGCGGATAAGTCGTGGTCTCACTTTAACGTCTACAACGTCAACGATGCGACACAACGCTTTCGCCTCGAAAAACTGGCGATTCGCGAAACCCCGGTAGTGGTCGTGCAACCACCGCTCAATCGTCAGTATGGCGACCCGTCGACGGTAGTCTTGCAACACGTTGGTTATGACGGCAACGCCAAGGCCCTGTCCGACAAGCTGCGGTCCGTGCTGTCGGCCTACGTGACCAGACAGCCCAGCGTGCAATCGCTCTTGGCGGGCCACCGCCAGTCGACGGACTTGGTCGGCGACTCGCCACCGTGGTCGCCGTCCCCGTTTCCGGTGTCGCCTAGCAACGTGACGGTGCCGCCCCTGGCCGGGGCCGCGACCCTCGACCAACTGATTGCCGCTTGTCCCGGTGCGGACTCGGAATTCCTATTAACGCAACTGCGGGCCGGAGCGACCGTGGAGGCCGCCCAAGCGGCGTGGCGGATCAAGCAAGGCACGATCACGCCGACGACGCCCACCACGCCGACGACACCCACCACGCCCTCCGGCTGGCTCGTGGCCCTGACCGGGCTGCTGGGTGGCACGAACGTCCTGACGCTGGTCGCCCTGGGATTGTCGCTCTGGCGGTCGTTCAAGAAGGCGTCGGGCCAAACGCTGCTGTTGAATGACGAACAATGGGCCATCGTCCAAGCGTTGTTGTCGGGCAAGTTCAACCAACCGTCCGCGATGGCACCTACCCCAAAGGCGAGCCGATGAGTGGTCCAAGCTACGGACTGTCGGTGGTCACCCGTGCCAAGGCCGCGCCGCTGGAGGTGGCCAAGGTACGCGTCGACCACTTGCGATCCGCCATCCCCGACGACGACGCGTACATTCAAACGCTGATCGCCACGGCGGCGGAGTACGTTGAGGAACACGCGTGCGTCGCGCTGATGGAGTCGACGTGGCGGATGCGTCTGGACCGGTTTCCCACGGGCACCGTGCCACTCGTGTTGCCGATGGCGAACGTGACGGCCGTGACGGAGGTGGCATATACGGACCCCAACGGAGTGGCCGCGAGCTGGGACTTGGCCAACGTCAAGCTGTCCGCCGATCGCTCGCCGCCGCTTTTGCGTCCGGCGCGGGGGAAGTCGTGGCCGTCGGCCGCGTCGGAACCGGACGCGGTGTCGATCACGTTTACGGCAGGGGCCGCGAAAGTCGAGGACGTTCCGCCCGTGCTCGTTCAAGCCATGCTACTGTTGATTGGTCACTGGTACGAAAACCGCGAAGCCATCGTGGTCGGCACAATCACGAAAGAGATGGAACGCGCCGTCGACGCGTTGATAGGCAAGTTCGCGTACGACTTTGAATTCGTCGAGGTGGGCACGTGAGGGCCGGGGAGTTAAGGCACGTGGTCAAGATCGAACGACCAGTGGTGACCCTGGGAACACGCGGGGAACGGACCACGACGTGGGAAGTCGTCGTCGCGAAATGGCGGGTGTCGATTCAAAACACGGGAGGCCGGGAGGGCGAAGCCGCGAAGCGTCTGTGGGCGGACGCGTCGCATGTAATCAAGGGGCGATACATACCGGGCGTGACGCCGGAATGCCGGGTGGTTTTCGGCACGCGGGTATTCGGAATTGGAGCCGTGGACAACGTCGACGAACGGAACGTGGAGCTACGATTGAGTTGCGCGGAGGCTGTCAATTGACTACGTACGTCAAAATGACCGGCGTGCAAGAGTGCTTGGCCGTGTTGCAGGCCACACCCGCCAAGGCCCAAAAGGTGTGGCTACGAAAAAGTGTACGCGCCGGCGGAGGCCCGTTACTGAAAGCCGTGCGGGCAAACGTGCCTGTGAAAAACGGCGGGCTGAAACGCTCGTTGCGTCAATTGGTGCGAGTGTATCGGGGAACGGTCGTGGCGGTGATTGGCCAAGAAAAGGGCAAAGCCGACACCCGCAAACGCAAGATCAAAGCCAAGGGGGGCATTAGCGGGCGTGGGGACGTGGTGCCCATGCACTTGGTCGAGCAACGCGTGAAGCCGCACAAGATCACGGGGAAACGTGAAAAGAACTCCGAACGGCGGATTGAGTCGTTCACCGTCCACAAGGACACCCGCAAGCGATTCACTCGGGCGTCGTCGGAGGGTGCGCGGAAAACGTCGATTCGCCGCGCGATCACTCGCAAGGTGGCCGTCGGTAAAGTGCTCAAGCCGCTGGCGATCGGCGAGCGGGAAGTGAAGTTCCGCACATTCGTTCAACATCCGGGACACTCGGGAAAAGGATTTGCGCGGGCGGCGGCCGCCACGACGTCCGCCAAGGCGGCGCAGGAGTTTGAAACAAAGCTGGTCGCCGAAATCATGGCGGACCGCCCGACGTCTACCGGCGGAGGGGTCGCGAATGAAAGTTGACGAAGCGTTGCGGGCGTGGCTCGTGGATCGGTTGAGCACTGTCGTGGGCCAGCGCGTCCACGTGGGCGTTGTTCCCGAAACGTCCGACCCGCCCTACGTGTGGGTTGGGCTAAGTGGCACTGAAAACATTGCCACGTTGGATCAAGCGCCGGGCGGGCAACCGTTCGTCACGTCCTGGGACGTGGAAATTTACGGGGTGACTCCGACCGAAGTGGCGAACGCGGCGCATTTACTGCACGCGGCGAACTGTTGGCGGGGCGCGTTCGCGACCGGGCACACGGTGCAAGGCGTGTTTGTCACCACCCAAGCCGACGATTACGTACCACGCGGCGTCATGGAGGATGAAGGACTCCACGGCGCTTTTTTTTCCTTAGAAGTTTGGGGGTTTACCTAAGATGCCTGCTTCGAAACAACTGGCCCTCGGCACCGTGCTATCCGTGGACAACGACGCGAACGGGTCGTTTGACGCGATGACCCTTGTGGTCGAGGTGACGCCGCCAGCCCGCACGCGCGAGGAAGTCGACGGCAAAACGCTGGGCGATACGTTCGACGTTCCCATATTGGGAATCGAACAAAAGTCGACCATGGAATTCATGCAGTATTGGCACCCTGGCGACACCGAACACGAAAAGCTCGACACGCTGTTCGGCTCGAAAGCGAAGTTCCCCGCCCGCATTGTCACGCCGCACGCGACGCCCAAGACGGACGAATTCGAGTGCCAAGTCTTGGCACTCGCGCCGGAAACCCTGGCTCAAGGCAAGCTGTATTCCCGCAAGGTGACGCTGCTGCGGACCGGGGCCATTACCCGGACGTAACACGCGTGCCGCTCTCGGAACCCTTTCACCTTTTTTTGGAGCTGAAGACATGACGGAGAAAGACCCCTTCGCGGTGCTCTCGGATATGCGGGACGCGGAACGCGCGGACCAAGCGAGTGGCCCACGTTTCGTCGACTGCCCGTTTCCGATCGGCGGCGAAACGCTGCGCCTGCGTCGCTTGTCGCTGGCGTTGGCGGCCGCCATGACTGCCCGCGTCCTGGAGGCCAAGACTGCGGAACAACGGGCCGCCGTAGACTTGCACTTGTGCCAAATTTCCTTGGTTCCGGTGACCTCGTCGGCGTTGCGGTTTCCGGGCGACGAAGGAAAAAGTGCGTTGGTCGCGCTGCTCGCGGAAGACCGCGTCACGGCCTTGGCCGCCGCGCTCCGTCAGTGGAACGTGTTACCGGAGGCCTCCACCGCCGGTGATGGCGAGTCGATCGACGTCGAAGACGTGACGGCATAGGTTCGAGCATGGCGGACGCGCGATTTGCCGGTCCGAAGATTCAACGGCTGGCGGCCGGGACGGTCGGCGGCCAACGCGCGATTGTGTTGTTGGGAAACTCGGCATTGCACGCCGACAACACCAACGCGGCCCACTTTGGAAAGTGCGTCGGGGTGAGTTGCCACGCGTCGGTCGCGGGCGACATGGTCGACGTGCAAGTGTTTGGGCCGATGGTCGACCCTGGATGGAATTGGACGCCGGACGGTCCGGTGTTCGTGGGAGCCGACGGAGTGCTGACGCAAACGCCACCGACGTCGGGGTGGTTGCAACGGGTTGGGCTGGCGAACACGGCGACCAAATTGTGGGTCGACCTGCAACCGGCCATCAAGCTGGCGTGAGGTGAGACGTGGCAAAGAAGTATTTGGAGCTGGCGAACGGCGCCATCGCGGAACGGGAAGCGACGGTCGCGACGGCCGGAGCTGGCGACGCGGGCAAGTTGGTCGGACTCGACGCGGCGGGCAAGCTCGACGCGTCGGTGCTCCCGACGGGCGTGGGGGCCGATACGGTGCAAGCCACCGCGTCGGAAAACCTGTCGGCCGGTGACTATGTCAATTTGTGGAGCAATGCGGGCACGTTTTCCGCCCGCAAGGCCGACGCGACGACCAACGGGAAACCAGCCGACGGCTACGTGACGGCGGCCGTGACGTCCGGGAACACGGCGACCGTTTACAAGGATGGGCAGAACCCATCCCTGGCATCGCTCACGGTGGGGGCGACCTACTATCTGTCGACCACGCCCGGCGGAGTGACGGCCACGCCGCCCTCGACGGCGGGCAACGTGGTGCAACCGGTCGGCAAGGCCAAGAGCGCCACGGAACTTATCACACGCATTGGCGTTGCCATTACGCTGGCGTGATTCGCCGCGGGAGTCGTTGTGACCGCGAAAAAACCCCTTGTGTTGTCGTCCGGGCAAGTCGCCGAACTGGCGGCGGGCGACACGTTGGACCGTGCCGCCATGCTTTCCGCACTATCTTGGGCCGGGCAATTTCCGTTCGCCGCTGGCGGATCGGATGCGACCATTGCCGCCGATACGGACCTGACCGACACCGGGCGGTACAAGCAATACCGCAACCTGACCGTGTCCGCCGGAATCAAGTTGCGGTGCCGACGGACGCCGTTTTTCCTGTTCGCGGACACGATCAATTTCGGTTCATCGACCAGTGAAATCGGCTGTGACGGTCCGCAACCCACGGCCGCGTCGACGCCCACCTACGGGGCGAACTTTGCCCGTGGCGGGTTCGCCAGCGGGGCGGGGTGTGGCGGCTGCGGCGGTGGCATCTTGGTCGTGTGCGCCCGCGTGCTGACCGGTTCGGCGGGCAAGATCACGGCCCGTGGAAGCAACGGCTATTCCGCCGGAACGACTTCCGCCGGTGGATATGGCGGCCAAGGGGCACTGTCGACGTCGTACAACCTGACTAGCACGCCGGAGGATTTCACCACGTCCTTTTTGGGTTTGCCGCCGCTGTGGTTTTTGCGGGCCGGTGGCGATCACGGATCGACGAGCAAGCAAGGCAAAGTCGGTGGAGCCGGTGGCGGTGCGGTGGGGACGTCGGCCGCCGGGGGAGGCTCGGGACTCGGTGGCGGCGGAGTCGGGACGGGAGCGGCGCCCACGACCGTGGACTATTACCCCACGGCGGAGCAACTGTTATGGCTGGCGTCGATTGGCTGCCTGGGCGGCGGTGGCGGCGGCTTAGTGTCATTTAGCGGATTGGCCGCCAACGCGGGTGGCGGCGGTGGCGGGGCCGTGCTGGTGTTTGCCCAACAATGGGATATCACGCCGACGACCGTGGTAACTGGCGGAACTAACTCGTCGGGTGTCGCAAGTGGTGCCGACGGGTTCGCACTACTCGTGAAAGTGTGACCAAGCCAGGCGTCGCCCGTGACTCGGCGGCGGCCCGGGCTGTGACTTGGCGATCGGTGGAGCGTGACGTGTGACTGGTGGATACTCGACGCGGATGTGGCGGACTCGCTGCGGTTGGACGAAGCCGCCGACGACTCGCTGTACCTCGTGCATTGTTTCGGCGGTCCGCCGGTCGATTTCGTGGTGGAGGTGTCGCCGACGACGGCGGGTGTGGTGTCCGTGACGCTGGCGGCCGGTTTCGTCGCCATCTTGTGGGAGGTGTCCGAGTGAAAACCTTGCGAGTAGGTGACACGGGAACGCGATTGCGTGTCACGGTGACCGTGGACGACGTGGCGTTGGATATCTCGACGGCGACCGTCAAACAACTGGTACTGAGAAAGCCAGACGGAACGGCCGTGACGAAGACGGCCCAATTCGAGACGGACGGAAGCGACGGCGTGGTGTATTACGCCACCGTTACCGGGGACATCGACCAAGCCGGGCGTTGGACGTTGCAAGCTGTCGTCACAATGCCGAGTTGGTCTGGACGTAGTGACAAAGTGAATTTTGAAGTCGAGGGGAACCTATGAGCGACTTTCTGACTAACCTGCGGGAGCGCCGCCCGCAACACTCGCAACCATTGCCGGTGCCAGAGTGGCAAACGACTGTGCGGGTATGCCGCTTGACCGTGGCTCAAAAGGTGGCGTTAAACGACCAGTTTGCCAGCAAACCACGAACCGCCGAAGGAATGTTGACGACGGAAGCCGCCACCGAATTTGCCACGGAACTGTTGGCGATGACGCTTTGCGACGCGGAAACGCTGAACCTGCTGTTCCATTCACCGGAAGGCCGTGCGTATTTGGCCGTCGAGGATATCGACGTGATTCAACCGCTGGCCGACGCGGCGATTGAACACAACGGGTTCGGCCCAAAAAAAAACTAGCGGACGACCCGGACCGGCTGTTGGCCATGCGCCTGTGTCTGGTGTTGGGCTGTTCCGGTGTCGACGAGTTGTGGCGGGTGTTGACGTGGCGGGAGTGGATTGAGTGGCAAGACTTCTACGAACTCGAACCGTGGGGCGAGCTGCGGGCCGATTTGCGACAAGTCGCGTTGGCGGTGACTCTGTTGGGTGCGTTTGCCGGGTCGTGCAATCTGCCCGAACCAACGTACCCCTATTTTGGCCGCGACGACTTCGACGCCGACGTGACCCATGCCGCGCTCTGCGAGTGCCGCGACACGATTGTGTCTCAAGCCGCTCGGAGAACTGCGGCGGTGTTCGTGTGGCCAAACGATCGGACAACAACGGACCAGGTGACACCGGCGCCCCTGGCGGTGGCGGATCCTACCGCCGTCCCCGGTGGTGAAGCCTGAAGGCGTGCCGCCGTGTGACGGACCAGGCACCCATGGAGTGACTCGATATGGCCAAAAAGGTAATCGCCAACCTGAACATCCAATTGAGCGCCACGTCTGCGACGCTCAAACAAGAATTCGACAAGGTGGGCGGAGCCGTGCGAAAGCTGAACGACCAAGTCGCTGGTTCCGGCAAGGGACTGGAACGACTGGCCGGGGCGAAGACGGCGGCGGCCAACGCGGCCGGTAACTTGGCGGCGATGGTCAAAACGGCGGTTGTCGGCGTGGCTGCACTGACCGTCGCAGCGACTCTCGCGCAAGCTGGATTGCGTGGCATTGTCGACCGCTTCGCCGAAATCGACGAGGCGCAGGAAACGGCGGCCCGGATGGGGACCACCGCCGACGCGCTGCTGGCCATTCGACACGCGGCGAAAATGACGGGGTCGGACGTCGAGGCCGTCGACCGTGGGCTTGGTTTGCTGCTGCGCAAACTGGGGGACGCGTCCGCCGGTGGTGCGTCGGCGAAAGTGTTTGAAAGCCTGGGACTGTCCGTTGCTGAGCTGCAACGGATGCGACCGGAGGAAATGTTAGCCACCGTGGCGGACCAGATAGCGGCGTTGCCCACGGCGGCCGAACGCGCGCGCGCCGCGTTCGCAGTGTTCGGCAAGCAAGGTGAGGGGATTCTGAACTTGCTCGCCGCTGGCGGCGATGAGATTCGCAAGTATGCCGACGAGGCCGACAAGCTGGGGCTAACACTTGGGGCGATTGATTCGAGCAAGATCGCCGCGACGAACGACGAGTGGGACCGGGCGAAAGCGGCGTTCACGGGCGTGGCCAACCAACTGGCCGTCGCCGTGGCGCCGGCGGCGGAGCGGGTCGCACAAAAGTTGACACGGTTCGGGGTCGCATTGGGGAACGTCATTGAAAGCAACCGCCCGTTGTTGGAGGCGTTTGGGCTGGCGGTAGCCAATACGTTTGGAAAAGTGGTTGACTGGATTTCCGCCATGCTGGAGGCGTGGGATAGATGGGTGCGGCGCATCGAAGACGCCGCGAGAAATCTAGCCCAACTTGGCGATTTAATCGGCCGCACCCTATCGTTCGACGTCGGCGGAATCGTGGATGGAAAGCCACTCGGCGCGGAGTGGGAAGAACGGCAGAAAGCCGCCGAAGCGGAAGCGGCGGCTCAAGCGGAACGAGCGAAAGCGGCGGCCGACGCCGCCGATGAATTCGCCAGACAACAAGAAGCGGCGGAGGCGGCGGCGGAGGCCATCGCCGCCGTGGAAGCGGAACACGCGAAAGTGGCCGCGTCCGTGCGGTCGACGCCGTCGATCGGGGCCGCCGTGCGTGGGACGGCGGGAGGGTTCGACGCCGTGCAATCCGGCCAAACCGCAATGCGGGACGTCCGCGAGGCGCTCAAGCGGTCGGCCGAATCCGACAAACGGCGGGAAGCGCTGCAAGAGGCCATGGCGGATGCGCTGCGGAAAATGGCGGAGGCGTCTGGAACGCCCAAGATCAACGTGCGAAAGGTGACCCTGTAATGACCGCAGTCTATGCCGAATTCGCTTGGTTAGGCGCCAGTGGTGTTCATTCGATGAAGACCGGCCCGACATACGAGGCTGTTTGGCGCGTCTTCTCGAATGATCCGTTAGCGCAGGCGCAACGTGTTATTCAGTGGTTCCGGGCCAATGTCGTCGAGTTGGCGGACCACTACGAATATGCAAACGACAACGTGGGGTCGATCGCGATCGCCAAACGGATCGCCGCCCACCGCGAACTCGGGACGACGGACGTGTGGCTGGTGACGGTCACGTACGAACCCTACGACGACAAGCAAGACGACCCTGGGCGCGACGCGGACGGCAACCCGACCGACAACCCGATTGATTGGCGGCCCAAGGTGACCGTGCGGACAAACCGCTTTTCGGAACCTTGCGAAAGCGCAACCTACCTGACCGGGTTCAAGGGCACCACGGCCGGAAAGATTCTGAGCGGAACGCAACATATTCCCATGAATTCCGCCATGGTGCCGTTCAATCCCGGTTTGGAACGGGACAAGAGCAACGTACACGTGGTGATTGAGCGCAACTTGCCTACGTTCGACTGCACACAAGCGACGTCGGTGTTGAACAATCGCCCGGTGTGCGCCGCTGCTTTCCAACTGGACTGGGCGGGGGTCACGCTGCGTGTCTTGCCATTCGAGGCGAAGCTATGCGATTTCGACGCGTCCCCAAATCGACTGAACGGGTTTGATTTTGTTCGAGTCGTGTGGGGGTTCGAGGTGAAGGAACCGGATTGGATCGACGAAGTCGTGGACCGTGGCGTGTTGGCTCGGGCGTTGTTGGGTGACGCGGACGGTCGCGGGTCTCAATTGGTGGCCACCGACCTGATTCATGGAGTGCCGAAATTGCGGCGACTGGTCGACCACGACGAAACGCCCGTATCGGACCCGGTGTTGCTGGACGGCGACGGCGGACCGTTGGATTTGTCCGTGACGCCGGTGCAAGAAAACTACATTTCGTGGCTCAAATACGGCACGGTCAACTATCTGACGTTGCCGTTTTTTCAAGGCGTGCTTTTACCCTTATAGGAGGTTCGTGTGGGTACTACAGACGTTCGAGGTGACCAGATTTTTCACGACTCGGTCACGTTCGTCGGAGCGGTTTACCTTCCGCAACAAGCGGTCACGGGTGGAATGATTTCGGCCGACGCTGCCAACCGTATCCCGGCGTCCAAAGTGATTCATCGCCCGGACGTGAACTACTCGCAAGAGAACGGGGGAGACGTGGTGAGCGAGACGAGAATGGTACGCGTCTGTCGTGGTTCCGGGACAATCAATCAAGTTGCGTTGCGTCCCGGAACCGTGCCCGCCGGTGGCAATAAGCAATATACGGTCGACGTCCAGAAAGCTGTCGACGCGTCGGGAACCTGGACATCGGTTCTGTCGTCGCCGATCACCGTGGACTCGACCGCCGTGGCGAACACTCGCAAGTTGGGAACTCTGTCTGGTTCTCCGGTCGTGGCCGATGGTGACACGCTGCGAGTCGTCGTGACCGCGAGTGGATCGACCGGAACGCAGGGACAAGGCGTGGTGGTCACGGTGGGAATGGACGAACAATCGGCGACCTAGCGTGACTCGCCGCGGGCGGCGGCGTGACGGGATGGTGAACACGTGGCGGACGAAGTGTGGTTGAATTCGTTTGACGATGACGCCGTGGCCAAACTGGCACGCGCCGTTCATCGACTGCAAGCGCAATACCTGAACCTGACCAAGGCCGTCGCGGCACGGTCGGACCGGGCGACCGACGGTTGGCACCTGCGCACCGGGATCACGACGACATCGCCGCGACATCCGTCCTATCCGTCGACCGGCTGTAAGTTCGTCGTCCAGTTTGAAGACTGGGACTTCGACGAAGTGCCCGACGGACGGTGCGACCGCGAGACCAAAGCGTGGTCGGCCAAGTACGTCGTCGCCCGGTCGTACCACGGCAAATACATTGCCGAAGGAACACGCGTCCTCATGGCCAAGGTTCCGGCCAGACGTGGGCGGCGGTGGATTATCCTTCCGATTCCGCCGAAACTCGATATCCGTCGCTTTGAACTGACCAGTGATTTGACGTTCGGTGGTTCGGCGGACGCCGTGTTGCTCGACTGCGGGTTGGTGGCGACGTCTGGCATCGTGGTGCGTGATTCGATCGGCGAATGGCACGGACTCGCCGGATATCAAGGGTGGTGCGTCCGGCTCGACGACTGCCCCGAAACGATTCCGGCTGTCTACGAAATCTTGTTTTTGGAAGCCCCGGCCCGGTGGATTGAATTTACGTTGACGGCGGACATGCAAAGCCAGTCGGCGCCCGCGTCCGTCGTGCGGTACTGGGGCACAAGCCCCAACGGGAAGTCGCCCGGCAACACGCTGACTGTCTACGATCGGGGCAACCTGTTTCGGCGGGCCAAGAGCGGAGCCAAGGGGTTCGCGGTGTACGACGAGAAGCACACGGCGGCGTCGCCCCTGGGCCGGTGGGTGGTAGTGCAATGCGAGACCCAAGCGGGTTGGATTTGTTTTGACTTGCAAGACGACCCGAAGCAAGTGCCGGAGCCGTCCGCCCTCGTGGTGAGCTACTGGGGGACGCAACAAGACATTCAAGACCCCGGCGCCAATGTCACGGTCACATTCTGCAACGACCACTTCCCGCACGCCATGCAACATGCCACCGGGACGGCCGCACTGGACGTCGTGACGGGCAAGTACCGCGTCGTGACGTGCGACCAGCAAGCGACCGCGTGCACGGGCGAGCCGGTCGATAAGTTTTGCCCGGAAGATTTGACGGTGCCGATTGCCTCGTGGGACGTGGCAACGTTCTGGCCGTTCGGACAACGGCCGGAGATTACCACCGCGCTGAACCTATACGGGTTGGCCGGACACGCTGGCGACCAAGTGTGGTTGGCGTGGTCGGAAGCGTTCGACGCGTGGGTGATTGTTCAAGTCTCCCACCACGTCGTCGAAGTACCCATCGACCTGCGATACAACAATTGCCGACTTGAGAAGTACGTGTTGAAAACGCCCCTCATGTACTGCGAGCTGCCGGAATGGAAGACGGCAATTCAATTGGTTAGGCAACGGTACGTCGAAGACATTGGCAAGTCGATCACCTACGGCAGCGGAAGCGGCTCCGGTCAAGGCCCGGTGGAGTCGTGTGCGATTTCACAAACGAAGTCGGAAGTCTGCGTGTTCGCTCCCGGTGAGCAACGGGCCACCAACGTCGCTTTGGAAGCGGTGCCGCGCGAGGTGGTGACGCTGGTTTACGACGATGGCGATTGCGTGCGGTATGACACGCAAGTGGCGTTTGTGATTTGCCTGGGTGCCACCGACGACGGGGACGTGTTTTGCACGACCGACTGTGAAGACGGGGGGCAATAAATGCCAATCGTACGGTTCGGCGGCGTGATTCTCCGTCGGCACGGACTAATCGCCCGTTCGCTGCTCTGCTGTTGCGGCGGTGGTTGCTGCCCAACCGCTCCCGAAGTGCTGCGGGCTACGATTCGCTTGTTCGACCCTGGGTTCGGTTGCGACGTCGCGGACATCCACACGGGCGCGTTGCTGGACGGTTACGTGGCCCGATTGGAGGCCGCGCCCGGCGAGACTAATAACTGGAACTGGGCGAACCCGGCGCGGTTCGATTACGAGAACTGTCGGATTTCGTTCGACATTTCCTGTAACGACATCGTGGACAAGTACGTAATCACCCCGGAAGCGGAAGGTAGCCTGAGTGTGCCGGAGGTGGCGTTACAAGCGACGTCGGTAGCGTGCGACCCGTTCCGCGTTCAGTTTGCCCACCCGTTGCTCGTGGTCGACGGCGTGTGTTGTCAGAACTCGGAAACCCCACCGCAACGAATCATTATTGACTTGGAGGAATGGTAGCCATGGCTGGAGTCGGCACGCACGCAAAAGCAATCCTTGGAAGCTGGCGGATTGTCCCCGGTGATAACTGCAACTGTGAATCGTTCGCGGCGGAGTGGGACAATCGCGGTCCGGCGTGGTGTCGCGCCAACTTCGACGGTTGCGTAACAGTTTTTCAAAAGGAAGCGAACGCTCGCGGATGGGCCATGGGATCGGTCGCCGCGTTCGGGGGCGCCGCGTGGGTGCTGACGCGGGCGATTGAAGCGGCGGAGGCGGACGCGGCCAGACTCACGGTAGACGAAGCCGCGTTCGAATCCCGCGTGGCGGACGTGCTGGCGGCGATCCGTGGGGACGACGAGCCCCGCCCGTTTGGCTGGGAGCTGCGGCCGGAAGTCGTCGAGGCCCATAGGCGTCTATTCGCCGAACACGCCAAACGGAAACACGCCCCGCCACCCCGTGAAGGCCGGGGCGTGGTGATGCTGGCCGGGGGGGTGAAGTATTTCCCCGCCGCGTTTATCTGCGTGACGCGGCTGCGGGACGTCGGGTGTCAATTGCCGGTGAGGCTGTACTACCTTGGTCGCGAGGAACTCGACCACGCGATGGAGTCGGCATTACAGGGGTTGGGGGTGGAGTGCTGGGACTTGCGGCTAGCGATCGGCGATAGGTTGGGTGTGACTCCGCGCCGACTGGCCGGTTGGGAGTCGAAAGTCTGGGCGTTGCAGTCGTGCGGCTGGCGGGAAGTGCTGTTTCTGGACGCGGACACCGTGCCCGTCGTTGACCCCACGTATCTGTTCGACTGCCCCGAATACCAAGACACCGGGGCGATACTGTGGCCGGACCTGCCTAACCAGTGGGGAACCGATGTGACCGAAACGGCGTTCGTGGTGGCCGGTCTGCCGGTGCCCGGACGCACGCGTTTGCCGGAGCATGACAAGCCGTCCGACTATCGACCGGTCGAGTCGGGCCAAATCCTCGTCGACGTGGTGCGGTCGTGGGACGCTTTAATGACCGCTCGTCATATCTGCGACCACTCCGACTTTTGGTTCGGCCAACCGGCCGGAATTCGCCATTGGCACATTTACGGCGACAAATCCTCATTCTATCTGGGGTTTGAGGCGACCAAGACGCGGTACGCCATGCCGCCGGACTGCGAGTGGTTCGGCGATCGCAACGGCGGTGGATTCCGCCAGCGGGACTTTGCGGGGCGTCCGGTGATTGAGCATCGTTGCCAGCCGGTAACCAAAGTGCGTTATCGCACGGAACCGAACACGCAAGGGTTGACCCACCCCGACAAGTTCACGGCGGCTTGGAACGAACTGCGACGGGTGTGGTCTGGTGAGCTGTGGTCGTGGCGCGACCAAGGCCCCGAAGATACGGCGGTCGCTCGGGCGATGGTCGGGACTTCCTGGCTACCGTTCGGGCTGCCATTCTCTGACCGCGTCGAGCTGCAAGACGGCGGGCGGCTGCGTCGAGCGCCACGATACCATTGGCGCATCGTCCACACGGATGGGTTGCCCCGTCTGCTGTTGGCGGACTCGACGAGGCTCGTGGCCTGCCTGGGGCCGGACGACAAGGACAATTGGTGCGACCACGGCCGTGGGCATTATCTCGCGCCAGCCCCACCCCTGGCGTGGCAAATGTCCCACGAACAATTCGACGCGGGCGTGTGGTCGGACATCGTAGTACGCAACGAGTATCGGTTGCCGCCACGGTTTCCGTCCGGGGCCGTGGTGATTGACGTGGGCGCCCACGTTGGAATCTTCGCGCGTGAGTGTTTGGAACGGGGAGCCGCTCACGTGGTAGCGGCGGAACCGAATCACGAGAACTTTGCCAAACTCGCCGCCAATCTGGCGAGCTATGGTGAGCGTGTCACGTTGATTCCGGCCGCCGTCTGGCGATCCGACGTGCCCGATAGTTGGCAACGGCTGGAGCGTAAACCGGGCGCCATGCACTCGGGCGGTGCGTCGGTGCTCGGCACGACGGTCGGCCAACTGTGCCGCACGGTGCCCTTTGACTCGCTGGTGGAGTTGGCCCGCGAGCGGTGCGAGCGCGTCGCGTTGGTGAAACTGGATTGCGAGGGGGCAGAGTGGCCTATCCTGGCAACGTCGAGGCGGCTGTGGGAAGTCGATGCGGCCTGTGGTGAATACCATTTAGCACTCGTGAACACGGTAGGTGCCGATTGGCAACTGCCCGAACTCCCGGTCGGGAAGCCGGACGATTGGTGGATTCACTGGCTGATGGTGCGGTTGAACGCCTCCGGTATGGATCACGTGGAAGTGATTCCCAACGTGCCCGGACTTGGCTGGTTTTTTGCGAGGTTCAAATGAGCGACGAGCGTAGCAACGAACTGGAAGTTCGGCAGGAAACCCAAGAGCTAACGGCTAAGGGGGTAATCAGTCTCGCGCGACATCGCGAGGTGTTGCGGACCTACCGGGAAATCGTGGTCCGTATCTGCGGCGGCCACGACATCGCGTGCCGTGGCTCCGCGACGCTCGCGGAGCTGCTGGGGGCTGTCGACCGAAAGTTGGCGGAGCTGCGAGCCGTCGCCGCGATGGCGGCCCCGATGATGGTGGGGGCGGCCGTCGGCCCCACCGCCGTCGTCGACGAGGCGGAGGGGGCGGCGGAGGGTGGGGACGGGGGGTAGGG
>CAZHTC010000016.1:0-37735 GCA_964535575.1 uncultured Bifidobacteriaceae bacterium | reverse complement strand
AAAAGCAGACTGGAGCAGCTGTTTAACAGTTTATGAGCGAAGAAAAGAAAAAGCGTACTATACAAAATCTGAATCTGGTGAACCGAAAGGCTTCATTCGAATATGCATTTATTGCCAAGTTTATAGCAGGGATTCAATTAACCGGTACTGAAGTAAAATCGGTGAGAGGTGGACATGTAAATATGAGCGAAGCATATTGTATATTCGAAGGAGAAGATTTATATGTGAAAAACCTGCATATCTCGGAGTTTAAAACCGGGGGCTATTTAAATCATGAACCTTTGCGCAAAAGGAAATTGCTTCTGAAAAAAGCAGAACTAAAAAAAGTACGACAAAAATTAGCCGAAAAAGGTTTAACCATCATACCCATTCGTATTTTTATTTCAGAAACGGCCTTTATTAAGGTAGAAATCGCAATTGCCCGCGGGAAAAAGGGGTTTGATAAACGCGAAGATTTAAAAAAGAAGGATACCGATAGGGAAATTCGCAGGGCAATTCAGGATTAATCGGGTATTTCTGGCGAGAAAAACAGGTTATTTAGCGAGTGATATAAGTCATGTCTATTTCTAAATCACTGATAACGTTATTATTTTAGTCTCGTTAACATTCTTTTGTTAACAACCGTACTTTTGATATTTGATTTTTACTTCTAAGTTTGTGTGTAGAAATTTTAACCTAAAAAAATATTTATGAAAACAACAAAAAAATTAGTTCTTGTTCTTGCCATAGTAGTGGCTGGAGTGATGAATCAGGCAAAAGCGCAAATGATGATTGGCGGAGGTCTTAACTTAGGATTCCCTGCAGGAGGCCTTACTGGAATGAGTATGGGTTTTGGATTTGGGGTTGATGGCCGTTACATGTTAAGCGATAAAATGTCTGCTGGTCTTACCATTGATATGGTTGGATTTTCAGGTAGCGGAGGAGTTAAAGCTAACTGTACACCAATTATGTTAAGAGGTGATTATTACATGGGAGATGACCAAACAGGTCTTTATGGTGGTCTTGGTCTTGGATTTGGTTCAACTAAAGTAAGTGTAACTGTTCCAATTCTTGGAAAAGTTGAAGCAAAAGGTTCTGGTTTTGCTTACGGATTAAGAGCAGGTTACCTTATTCCTATGGGCGACAAGCTTAAAATTGATTTGAATGCATCTTATAATTCAATCAGTGCTACAGGTGGCAGTATTTCGTATCTTGGAATACACGGTGGAATTCTCTATACTCTCGGTAACTAATATCAAATCTTTATCATAAAAATGAAAGCCCGGTATTTGTACCGGGCTTTCATTTTTACCAGGCATTGTCTCCTATTAATGGAACAAACCTGAAACTGTCTAACTCTATCTGATCAAAGCTGCCATCCGCTTTTTTTATTACACTCACCATTCGTTGATTTTTTTCATCACCTACCGGTATAATCATTACACCGCCCGATGTAAGTTGTGCTACTAATGATGGAGGAACAAAAGGTGCTCCTGCAGTTACAATAATTTTATCAAAGGGAGCAAAATTGGGTAATCCTTTAGAGCCGTCTCCCAAAAAGAAATGAGCTCTGTAACCAATTTCATTCAAAAACGATTTGGTTTTGTGATATAGATTCGCTTGCCTTTCTATGGTATAAACCTTTGCACCCAATTCAAGCAACACACAGGTTTGATACCCTGATCCGGTTCCTATTTCTAATATTTTTTCTCCCTTTTGCACATGCAATACCTGACTTTGATAAGCAACAGTAAAAGGATGTGAAATGGTTTGTCCGTCACCAATGGGGAATGCTTGGTCTTTGTAGGCAAACTCATGAAACGTGCGCTCAAAGAAAAAGTGACGTGGAACCTTTCCTATAGCAGCAAGCACAGCTGCATCGCTAATGCCTTTCTTTTTTAACTCACTGACCAACTGTTTTCTTTGTCCCTGATGTTTGTAGCTGTCCTCAAAAGTCGCCATGGCACTCCGTTCGTTAATAACCTTCTCTTAAAGGGGCTGCAAATTAAGGTAATTTTGTTTCAAACCATATGCATGCATGATTAACGTTGGCATTGTAGGAACATCAGCTAAGGTAAATACTCTGGTAGATACGCTGAACGAATTGTCCGGGGTAAATCCGGTAGGGTGCTACATCGGAGGCGATGTGAAACTAAATGACCAGCACAAATCGCTACTTGTTACTTCGCCAAATGAATTAATAAGATCTTCAGATGCAGTGGTCGTTTCAAGTCCGCATTATTCATTTGATATTGCACAAAGTGTTCTTCGTTCAGCTAAGCACCTGTTTTTAGATGTACCATTCGAAGTAAATGTAGAGCAGGCGGGGAAATTGAAAAATCTTGCGCATGAAGCAAATGTTCAGTTTCAAATCGGATTATCAGAGCGTTTGAATCCTGCATTTATTGCCGCACGGGCCTATATTCAAAAGCCCATGTTTATAGAAGTACATCGCTTAATGTCATTTGATGCGCATAGTGCCGAAGGTTCCATTATCATGAATCATATGATCCATGATTTGGACATCGTTTTGCATTTAGTGAATTCAAATGTTAAAAAATTGAGCGCCAGTGGAGTTTCGGTAGTTACGTCAGATCACGATATGGCCAATGTGCGGTTGGAGTTTGATAACGGATGTGTGGTGAACTTAACCGCGAGTCGTATCTCCCGTCAGCAAATGAGTAAAATTCGGGTTTTCGGATATAACTCTTACGTTGCCATTGACTTTGCTAAAAACAGTTACGAGGTAGTGCAGCATAACCGGCAAAACGGAAGACTCACTCCAATAGAACTTCAGCAATTACTTTCGGGTAAGGTGAATGACCATGTGAGTGTATTTGAAAATTCCCTTGCAGAATCTAATAGGGTAAAAACAGAATTAGAGTTATTTTTGCAATCAATAAAAGGCAATACCCGGCCGGTTGTGAGCGTGAGCGATGCATATCAGGCCATGTACGTTGCCCAGCTGATTTTGGAAAAAATCAGTAAAAATGCACTTGATTAAAAAATAATATCTATGACCCAAACGCCATTTAAACTGTGGCTTGCCCGATTAATAATCGGTACAATAATACTTGCACCATTTGGCTGCAATGTGATTAATCCTGACGAGTCGATTCCGTCTTACCTCTATATTCCCAAAATTACATTAACCACTTCAGGCAATCAGGGTGCTGCCTCTAATCAAATATTAGACGGGTGGGTGTATATCAACGATGCCTTGCAGGGAGTTTATCAGTTGCCGGCAACCATTCCGGTTTTAACAACAGGGTATACCAAAGTAGAAATACGTGCAGGAGTGAGAAAAAACGGACAAAGCAATCAACGAATTTATTATCCCTTCTATGAGGGATATGTTAAATATGCTACCCTGCTGCCTAAGGTTGTTGATTCGCTTGGCCCCATTACCATTTCCTATAAGCCTAATACTAAATTTGAGTTGATAGAAGCCTTTGATGAGCCAAGTACTAAATTTGAACTGTATAAACACGGGGCGCTTGATACTTTTTACAGAGTAACAGGCAAACCTTATGCATGGGGAGGCAGCGGAGGTTCGGCTTTAATTGAAATTAAAAATGATACCACCATTGTTGAAGTAACCACCCTGAACGAATACCTGCTTCCTTCTTCCGGAAACGAAGTGTATCTGGAAATGGATTATCGGTGCAATTATCAGTTCACAACCGGATTTTATGTAACAGAAGGTAATTCAGGAGATGTGCAACAGGTTCCTATTCTGAGTTTATACCCAACCGATACTACCTGGCATAAACTCTATTTAAGTTTAAAGGAAGATATTTCATCGCAGGAGTCTAATTCAAAGTTCAAAATTTTCTTTGGCTCAGCTAAAACTTCAACAGGATACACTCCGCAAATTTATATTGATAACGTAAAACTCGTACGCTTTGAATAAGCGATTACAGGTATTTAAATACATGGCTCTTGATTACCTGGCAGCAGCAGTTGCCTGGTTTTCGTTTTTTGCCTACCGTAAATTAATTATTGAGACCGAAAAGTTCGGAGATCAGATTCCTGTTCAACCCGATACAAAGTTGTATCTCGGGTTATTGCTTATACCCCTTTATTGGATTGCAGTTTATTTTGTCACCGGCACCTATCGTGATATTTACCGCAGGGCACGTCTGAATGAGGTACTGCAAACCTTACAGGTAGCTTTTATAGGTGTACTCGCCTTGTTTTTTCTATTACTGCTTGATGACGAGGTGCAATCCTACAGGGCATATTACCGGACTTTTTTAACCCTGTTTGCCCTTCATTTTACTTTAACCGTTATCGGACGATTTATACTTACCACCATCACCGGACGAAAAATACGAAACAGAGAAATAGGGTTTAATACGCTTATTGTAGGTTCAAACCAAAAGGCGCTCGAACTTTTTACCGAATTACAATCTGAGAAAAGATCACAGGGGTATTTTTTAAACGGCTTTGTAACTGTTAACGGGAGTGACGATCAACATTTGTTATCAGGCTATTTGCCGCAATTGGGAGATTACACGCAGCTGCCTAAGTTTATCAATTCAAATAATATTGAAGAGGTAATAATAGCCATTGAAAGTTCGGAGCATAAAAAACTAAATGAGATTATAAATATTCTGGAAGATGAAAATGTGATCATAAAAATTATTCCGGATATGTATGATATTGTTTCGGGTTCAGTAAAAATGAATCATATTTTCGGAACAGCACTTATTGAAATCAGGCATGAAATTATGTCTTCCTGGCAACAGGCTGTAAAACGCGGGTTCGATATTTTTGTTTCCTTTCTGGTTTTGGTAATAGGTGCACCCATATATTTACTTATTGCGTTAGGGGTAAAGCTATCATCTAAGGGGCCGGCTTTTTTTAAACAGGAACGTATAGGATTGCATGGCAAACCATTTTTCATTCACAAGTTCCGGACGATGTATATTGATGCCGAAAAAGAAGGTCCGGCATTGTCGAGTAAAAATGATAAACGTATTACTCCTTTCGGGTTGTTTCTGCGTAAATTCAGGTTTGATGAATTACCACAGTTTTATAATGTACTGATAGGGGAGATGAGTATGGTTGGGCCGCGACCTGAACGGCAGTTTTTTATTGACCAGATTGTAGCCAGAGCACCACATTATAAACACTTGCATAAAGTAAAACCCGGAATAACCTCCTGGGGGCAGGTAAAATATGGCTATGCCGAGAATGTTGACCAAATGATTGAGCGACTCAAATTCGATATTATCTATATCGAGAATATGTCATTGGCGGTAGATCTGAAAATTCTCATTTATACCGTCTTGATCATTGTTCAGGGGAGGGGTAAATAGCAGCCATCTTATTTATTTCAGTTTTTTTTTGGTGATATAAGGGTATAATCCTTACCTTGCCATTCAAATCAATTCTGAATATTATGAATTTCAATCTACGATTAAACGAAATTAAGGCACATTGCTTTAAAAGCTTATTCCCGCTCAGGGGCACAGGTAGGTTTTTTATCTGCTTTTTTGCTCTTGGATTATTCCAATTATTCTCGTTTCAGGCAAATGCTCAGGTAATGGGTTACAATTTTGCTTCGTCATCGGGAACCTACACCTCCCTGACAGGAGCAACAGTTCACTCATCCGGCACGGGTATGGACGATGCAACATTCTCGGTAACCCTTCCTTTTACTTTTAATTTTAACGGAACAAATTACACCCAGGTTTACCTGAGTGAAAACGGATATGTCAGTTTTGGATCAACCAATCCTGGTACAACCACGCGTTCGGCCATTTCCTCAGGCAATACAGGGTTTGAGCTTGCATCCGCCTTATCGTCCGACCTGCAAGGGTTGGTTGCGGGTTCCAAACTTAGCAGTCAGACCATTGGTTCTTCGCCCAACCGTACTTTTATTGCCCAATGGGATAGCCTGAGGCAGTATAGCGGAAGCGGGCAAAACTACAGTTTCCAGATTCAATTAGATGAAGCTAATGGTGTTGTAACCAATCAGGTCGTTCGTTTTGTTTATTCCACTGTCAGCAATACCGGAAGTAATACTTACGAGGTGGGTCTGAGAGGAACAACCAATGCCACGTATATGAACCGGACAACTACATCAAACTGGGCATCCACCACTGCGGGTAACACCAATAACGCAACCTGTACGGTTTCATCCACTGTGGTTCCGGCTTCGGGTCTTACCTATACTTGGACCCCATTAGGACAAACTTATAGTTCCAGTACAACTGCGCAGGCATCTACTGCTCCGGTTTTAATCGGAGCAACCAATCAACAAATACTGGGTATACAGGTAGTAGTCACCGGAGGGAATGCTTCTATTATCAATCTTACTAATTTAAATCTGAATACAACCGGTACTACCTCTGCAGCTGATATAGCGGCTGCTAAGGTGTATTATACAGGCACAAGTTCAACATTTGCAACAACCACCCAATTCGGCTCTACGGTTACCTCTCCTAGCGGCACTTTTGCCGTTTCCGGTTCACAGGCATTAACCGTTGGTACAAATTATATATGGCTGGCCTATGACGTGGCTGGCGGGGCAACATTGGGCAACTTGCTGGATGGTCAATGTACACAAATTACTGTAGAGGGTACCAATTATACTCCGACAGTTACCAATCCTGCAGGCTCCAGACCGATTCTTAATCCAATGTCGGGTACTTATACCGTAGGTGCCGGAGGAAATTTTACAACCCTCACTGCAGCTGTTTCTGCAATTAATGCAATTGGGGTAGGTGGTGCTACCACCTTCAGTCTTATTGATGCAAATTATTCAACCGGAGAAACTTTTCCAATAACTATCAATCAGTTTCCAGGTTCTTCGCCAGTAAATACATTAACCATTAAGCCTGCCTCCGGGGTAACCGCAACTATTACCGGAAACAGCAGTCCGGGGGTAATTGTGTTAAACGGGGCTGATAATATCATCATTGATGGTTCAAACAATGGTAGTACAAGCCGGAATCTTTCTGTTGCAAACACCAATACATCGGCAGCAACAGCAGTTATTTCCATCAGCAGTCTTGGTACAGGTGCTGGTGCGGTAAACAATACAATTAAAAATTGTAACCTTAGTAATGGTGCAACAAACGTAGTTAATTACGGTATAAGTGTTGGTGGAGCTACTCCGGGAACTACAGGAGCTGATAATGATACCACCACTATTCAAAATAATATTATTACCTCAGTTACAACAGGCATTTATGCCAGTGGTACAACTGCAAATTCAACCGGTGGATTAGATTATTTAACAGTGGCGTCTAATTCAGTAAGCTTTAATGCTACCATTAGTGGATGTTACGGTATAAGGGTGGCATATTCACTTACCTCTTTTATCGATCAAAACACCATTAGCATTGAAACCAGTGTGGCTACCATGGTAGGTATTTCGCTTGAAACAGGTTTTATTTCATCTACGGTTAGCAGGAATATGGTTAGCAAGGTAAAGGCAACAAGTACATCTTCGCTTCCCGTTTTAAGAGGTATTACCGTTGCTACCGGCCAAACAAGTAGTGCTGTTACCATCAGTAATAACGTTATTTATGATGTAATTGCATCCTATTCAACAACAAATGCTGCCTCAAACTGTGCCGGTATTATGATTGGTGCAGTAGGTGTTAGTACTTCTACAACTACTACCACCGGGGGCATAAATCTTTATTATAATACAATAAATCTTTCCGGCAACGTAAACAGATCGGGTGCCTGTCTTCAATATGGGTTATTTGTGGGGTCAGGGGCATCCTCTTTAAATATCAGGAATAACGTTATCAGCAACCTTATTGTCAACGTGAATGCCACTCCCGGTGCTTCAAAATCGTATGCCGTATTCTCCAATGCCGCCAGTTCAGCTTATTCTACAATAAATAATAACTGTTATTATGTGAGTGCAACACAAGGGGTGCTTGGCCGAATTGCAGCAGCGGATGTAACCAGCTTAAGTACATTCCAGACCGCCTTCGGCCAGAATGCCAACTCTATTTCTGCCGATCCTTTGTTTAATTCATCAACGGTTTTGCGACCAACTGCTTCGTCTCCTTTGCTGGCGGCCGGTACACCTATTGGTGGTATCACAACCGATTTTAGGGGTGATACAAGAAGCGGTACGGCCCCAACCATAGGAGCATATGAATTTGGTGGAGAGTTTTTGCCACCTGCCGTAAGTTTTACTCCTCTTGGGAATACCCCCTCTACATCAAATCTTACCTTAACAGGTTTTGCTACTATTACCGATGCCTCAGGAATAGATACCGCTTCAGGTACTCTTCCCAGGTTATATTATAAAAAGTCAACAGAGGCTAACGCATATGTTGGGAATACCAGTTCAGATAATGGATGGAAATGGGTAGAAGCAAGCAATACCACTTCTCCGTTTAATTTCACTATTGATTATTCATTGCTTACCGGGGGCTCGGTAGCGGCCGGAGATCAGATACAGTACTTTTTGGTAGCTCAGGATTTGGCGTCAACACCAAATGTAGGGATGAATAACGGAATTGTATTTAGCACAACTGCTTCGTCTGTGGCACTCGTGGCAGGTAATTTCCCTGTTACCGGGTTTAATAATTACAATATTGCTTACCAACTGAGTGGTTTTTATAATGTAGGAACCGGTCAACAGTTTACTTCATTAACCAATGCCGGAGGCCTTTTTGAATACCTGAACAATAATGTGGTGAGCGGAGATATAGTGGCTCTGGTTACTTCCAACCTTGCTGAAACCGGTGCTGTAGCGCTTAACCAGACATCTGAATATGGAGGCAATAATTTCACGGTGACCATTGCGCCAAGTGCACAAACCACACGTACCATCAGCGGCTCATATGCAGGGGCTTTAATACGCCTTAATGGTGCCGATAGAGTAATATTTGATGGAAGGTTTAATGGAAGTGGTAGCGGTAATTACCTTGCATTTAACAATACTGCAACAAGTGGACTGGTTGGTTGCATTCAATTAATAAGTTTGGGTAATGGGGCTGGTGCCATGAAAAACACCATCCGGAATTGTACCTTTTATGGTGCTAAAACAGCTACTTCAATAGCTATTGCTGTAGGTGGAACTTTAGGTGCTACCGGATCTGATAATGACTCCTTACTCATTACAAATAACGTAATCCGTTCGGGAGCTTATGGAATTTACGTAGGAGGCAACGTTGGAAACGAAACGGATATGGTAACCATTTCCAATAATACCATAGGGCAGGATACAATTGTTGTAACAGCAATTTTCATTGCTAATATTCGGAATTTTGATGTATCATCCAATACCATTACAAACATTGTAAGCCCATCTACAACCAATGCTATTGCAATCTCTCTTCCAGGCAATGCAAGGGATGGTGCCTTAAACAGAAATATAATTAATAATGTTTCTACTAACGGAGGCAATGCTTTTGGTATCAGGTTGCAGACAGGGGACTCAAATGTGGTAATAAAATCAAATAAAATAAACGGTGTTCTGAATGCAGGCACAGGTGCATATGGAGGAAAGGGAATTGATTTAAACACAGCACTCACTAACTCCAATATTTTGGTAATTAATAATTTTGTTTCAGGAATAAGCGGTGATGGATGGTATTCGATTACAAGTGATGCTATTGTTGGTATACGTATCACAGGAACAATGGGTGGGGTGAAAGTATGGAACAATTCAGTTTCACTTTCCGGAATCATTTCGAGGTCTTCAACAACAGATTTTAGTGCAGCGTTAGGACTAAGCTCTACGGTAACAGATGTTGATGTGAGAAACAATATTTTTAGAAATTCAATTTTTAATGTTTCGGGCACTCAAACATCTTACGCAATTTATAACGCTGCTGCCGCTTCAGCTTTCAGTACTATCGGATATAATAATTATCTTGCAACCGGTGCACAGGCAGCCCTTGGATTTCAGGGATCAAGTATCACCTCTTTAAGCAGTTGGAAAACATTGGTAACTGCCGATGCTACTTCTCAGGCTACCGGGGTTAATTTTGTTGATACGCTAAGTGGAGATTTACGTCTCACAGGTTCGTCAAATGGAGATTATTACCTGCGTGCGCTAAGAATTGCTGCAAATGATGTAGATATTGATAACACAAGCAGAACACCTATTACGTATATGGGAGCCCATCAGGCTTCAACCGCACTAAACATGACAGTTAATGCCGGAAACGATACAACTGTGTGTGCAGGTACCGGTGTTCAGTTAGGTGGAAGTAATATTGTTACCGGTGGTATTGCAACTTATACCTATTCCTGGTCTCCTTCGCTGTCTGCGGTTTCAAACCCAACAGCCACTCCAACCACTACAACTCAATACGTAGTTACAGTTACCGATAATCTCGGATTTACTGCCACGGATTCAGTTATTGTTACAGTAAATCCAAGTCCGGCACAACCGATTGTTACGGTACCTTCAGTTGTTTGTTCAGGAACAACGGCCAATTTATCGGCTACCGGCACCGGCACACTCAACTGGTATGATGTAGCCACAGGTGGAGTTGCCTTAACCACAGGTAGCAACTATACCACTCCGGCATTAAATGCCAACGATACGTTTTGGGTTGATGCCTCGCAAAGCGGATGTAGCAGCTCACGTAAAATGGCTATCGTACAGGTAACTATTCCGGTTAATCCTACTGCATCTGCCCCATCACCTATTTGTGCCGGTAATACAGTAAACTTAACCGCTTCGGTTGGGTCAGGTATACTTACCTGGTATAAAAATGCCAGTGGGGGTACTGCTCTCGGAACCGGAAGCCCCTATACTACTTCGGTGCTTAACGCCAACGATTCTTTCTATGTATCTTCCAATCTGAACGGATGCATGAGTTCACGTGTTATGGTGAATGTAACAGTAAATGGTATTCCATCTTCACCAACAGTAAATACCCCATCACCTATTTGTGCAGGTACAAACACTATTATTACGACTACAGCTACCGGTACTAAAAAATGGTACACTGCTTCAGGTGGCGGTACCTCAATTTACACGGGAGATACTTTAACTACTCCGGTTCTTACAGCAAATACCACCTATTATGCTGATAACACAGTTAACGGTTGTGTAAGCATCAACAGAACCCCCGTTACTGTATCCGTAAACCCAATTCCAGCTTTGCCTGCCGTTACTGCTGTTTCGATATGTGAAGGCAGTACTGCTACATTAACTGCGACCGGATTCTCAACCGGTGACAGCATTAACTGGTACGATGCGGCTACTGCAGGAAACTTGGTAGGATCAGGACCAACTTATACATCAGGAGTACTTACTGCAGGAACATCTACTTTCTATGCAGGTATTACTTCCACTGCAGGATGTACAAATGCAAGCCGTACACCCGGAGTAGTAACTGTAAATGTTATCCCATCAGCTCCCGTGGTTACCGGAACTACTGTTTGTGAAGCTACCTCTGCCACACTCGATTTCTCTGCATTAGCTGGAATTCTTAAATGGTATAACGACAGCGTTGGAACAACTCCTTCGTATACTGGTAATGTTTACTCCAGTGCTACTATGAGTGCAAATGATACATTCTATATTTCTACCACTGTATCGGGTTGTGAAAGTTCACGCAACCAATTAGTAATTGAAGTAACTCCTTTGCCTGCAAAACCTGTTTCTTCAAATACTGCAGTGTGCGAAGGACATCCAGCTACCTTATCAGCTACCGGATCGTCTCCAATTGCCTGGTACCTTTCTGCTACCGGGGGAGCATCTGTTGATACCGGTAATTCTATTATTGTAAATGGCATTACTTCAACTACTGTTTATTTTGCCGAGTCACACAATGGAGTTTGCGCCAGTGCAACTCGTACACCGGTTGTGGTAGTATTTAACGCCAAACCTGATGCAGCTTTCACTGTTCTCGGACAATTGGCAGGTCAGGTTACCTTTAAAGCCAATGCGCTTTCAGGGGTAAATTACAATTGGAATTTCGGAAACAGTACCACTTCTACTGTCGCAAGCCCTACTTGTGTTTATGCGACCAATGGAAATTACAATGTGAAGCTGGTAGTGCTTAATCCAACTACGGGTTGTTCGGATTCAACCACCACAAATGTTACCGTTGGAACTGTAGGAACCGGAAACAAGTTGGTGAACGGAATGATGGCTTCTGCTTATCCAAATCCGTTTGAGAACAACACGACCATTGATTATACAATTAGCCAGGCCGCTGTGGTGTCAGTGAAAATTGTAGATTTAATGGGCCGTGAAGTAATGGATATTCCTGCCGAACAACAACAGGCAGGTAATTACCATATCAACTGGAACTCTGAACATCTGAGCGCAGGAGTTTATTATGTTCGTTTAAACATCAACGGACAAGATCACACACTTCGTTTGGTAAAGGCCCAGAAATAAATTTTAACGAAGTAATAAATAAAAAAGGCCTCCGTACAAGCGGAGGCCTTTTTTATTTAAAAACTACCTAATTTTGTTTTTGATATGGCTAAATTAAAAATTGGGATTCTTCGCGAAGAAAAACAGCCCCCTGACTTACGTACACCACTAAGCCCCCAGCAATGTCTTGAACTTATACGGAAATACCCTGATGTTATAATCAAAGTACAATCGGCATCATTCCGTTGTTTTAGTGATGAAATGTACAGAAAAGAGGGTTTTGAGGTTGCCGAAGATATTTCGGATTGTGATATTTTACTTGGGATAAAAGAGGTTCCTAAAGACAAACTTATAGCAGGGAAAACGTATCTGTTTTTTTCTCATACCATAAAGAAACAACCCTACAACAGGGCCATGTTGCGCAAAATTATGGAGCATAAAATCCGGTTAATTGATTACGAATGCCTCACTTGGGAAAACGGAAGCCGTATTCTGGGATTCGGACGTTTTGCAGGTATTGTAGGGATGCATAACGGTTTTATTACCTGGGGTAAAAAGTTTGGGCTGTTTGATTTGAAACCGGCTCATCATTGCAAAAATTATTTAGACCTGAAGTTGCAGTATAAAAACCTTTCGCTGCCGGCTATTAAAATTGCACTTTGCGGAGATGGGCGGGTGGCTCACGGGGTGCTCGAGTTATTGGAATACCTCAAAATAAAAGAGGTTACTAAAAAAGAATTTTTAAGTAACACTTTTTCAGAACCGGTTTTTGTTCACCTTCGTTCGGAAGATTATTATATACGCAAAGACGGAAGGGTATGGGACAAATCGGATTTTTACCACAACCCCGAAGAATACCTGAGTGCATTTCAACCATATTACAAAGTATGTGACATGATGGTGAACGCCATTTTTTGGCAACCTGGTATTCCGGCTTTTTTTACCAAAGAGAATATGAAGGAGGGCGATTTTAATATTAAAGTGGTTGCCGATATTACCTGTGATTTAAACGGGCCTATCCCCAGTACATTTAAAGCAACTACTATCGAAAATCCGGTGTATGGTTACCACCCGATCTCAGAAAAGGAAACAGCCCCTTTCTTAAAACACACCATTGATGTGATGGCAGTAAGCAATCTTCCCTGCGAATTACCGGGAGATTCTTCCATTGAATTCGGGGAATCCATTTTGAGATATGTTATTCCTCACTTGCTGAATGAAGATAAAGATTCGATTGTGGAAAGGGCTACCATCACCGCTAATGGTAAATTAACCGACCGTTACCAGTATCTGGCCGATTATGTTGAATAACTTGCGTGTTTAACTAACAAAAGAACGAACTTCGCGGCCAAAACCGGAAAGAAAATGGCATCGGGAAGACGAAATTTTAACAGTAACGGAAAGGCAGAAGACGAGGCGACAAAAGTAAAAATTTCACGTGAATCCTTACGTGAAATGCTTTTTGTTTTTCAGTACCTGAAACCTTACAAAACAAAATTCATCATTGGTCTTATTTTTATTGCACTATCTGCTTTTTCTACCATGCTGTTTCCTTTTTTGCTTGGTAAAATGATAGATGCAGCCTCACCCGAACATGGGGCTGTCCTGCAAAATACTTCAGTTTTAAGCAATCAGTTTGACTTGAAGAATATGAGCTTTAGTATGAACATGCTGCTGTTTCTCATTTTTGCACAATTAGCGGTTCAAATGGTTTTTTCATTCATGCGCATTTACCTGCTCACCGAAGTCGGAGAGCGTTCACTGGCCGATTTACGTTCTCATTTATTCTCTCGACTACTTACTATGCCCATGTCATTTTATTCTGAAAGAAGGGTGGGGGAATTATCCAGCAGAATGTCTTCCGATTTGTCGCAAATACAGGATACTGTTTCGTTTCAGCTGGCTGAGTTTTTACGTGGAATTTTTACCATGTTCATCGGGTTGGTTGCCATCTTTTGGCTCTCGGCAGAGTTGGCTCTTATTATGCTCGCGGTTGTTCCTGTAATTGCTATCCTGGCCGTAGTGTTCGGTATGCGTATTCGTAAAATGTCTCGTAAGGCGCAAGATCAGCTGGCGGATTCAGGAACAATTATTCAGGAGGCCTTTCAGGGAATTGCTACAGTAAAAGCCTTCACCAACGAAGGCTTTGAACGTAACAGGTACAACCGGAGTATTTACTCTGTCGTTTCGTTAGCCATTACCAACGCAAGATATCGAGGGGCATTTGTTTCATTTATGATATTTAGTGTGTTTGGGGCAATAGGCTTTGTGATGTGGTATGGGGTTAAAATTTTACCTCCGGGAGAGTTAACCATGTTTGTAATATTTTCGGTATTTGTAGGGGGAACAATAGCCGGATTTGCCGATTTGTTCAGTCAGTTGCAGAAAACCATTGGCGCCACGCAGCGGGTACGGGAGATAATGAAAGAAACAGGAGAAATGGTAGACTTTGATTCGGTTCGAATTGAACCGAATTTTAAACTAAAAGGAGAGGTGCTGTTTAAGAATGTTGCTTTTTCTTATCCTTCGCGAAAAGAAGTACAGGTACTGGCTGATATTAATATTCATGCCATGCCCGGAGAACAGATTGCCATTGTAGGCCCAAGCGGGGCCGGCAAAAGTACTTTAACCGCACTCATTCTTCAGTTTTACAAGCCTGATTCGGGTTCGATCCTGTTTGATGGAATTGAATCGGGTGCAATGCCCTTGTCGCAACTACGCTCGCAAATGGCATTAGTGCCACAGGATGTAATGCTTTTTGGAGGGACAATTTATGACAATATTATTTACGGAAAACCGGGAGCATCAAAAGAAGAGGTAAAAGACGCAGCCGCAAAAGCCAATGCCCATGAATTTATTTCAAAGTTTCCTGAAGGCTATAATACCATTGTTGGGGAGCGTGGAGTTAAATTGTCGGGTGGACAAAGGCAGCGTATTGCTATTGCAAGGGCTTTGCTAAAAAATCCGGCCATTCTTATTTTGGATGAAGCAACTTCATCACTCGATTCAGAGTCGGAAAAACTGGTACAGGAAGCACTGGAGAATCTCATGAAAAACCGTACATCGTTCGTCATTGCGCATCGATTATCAACTGTGAGAAATGCCGACCGAATCATGGTCATTCAGCACGGTCATGTTAGTGAAACCGGAACACATACACAGCTGATTCAGCGTTCAGATGGGATGTACAGGCGCTTGGTAGATTTGCAATTTCAGGAGTAACTTCTATCTGCGGATTGGGTGAGGCACAAGATTTCTAAACCAAATGCAACCTTTTAAAAGTCATTTCTGTCTAAGCGATTATAAGGTATTGACCGGATAAAACTGGAAGGTAGAGTACTTATATTTGTACTTAATTTTTTAAAAATCAATAAATTGTATATTTTTCATGAATAATTTTAAAATCATTCCCATATTCTTAAAACTTCTGTTAAATTTGAACAAAACTTAAAATTCAATAATCCAATTAAAATGAAAAAAATCCTTTTATCAGCAGCTGTTGTGGCAACTTTGATTGCCGGCTGTAAAAAAGACAGTGACAAAAAAGAAGAAACACCGATAAACACGGTGCCTACTTCATTCACTCAAAAAACCGTAATTGAAGAATTTACCGGTGCATGGTGCGGATGGTGTGTTGACGGACACTACAGAATGGAAACCATGACAGCAGCGAATCCAACTAAAGTTTTTGGTGTATGTGTACACTACGGTGACGGAATGCAGATTGGTTCTTACGATGCGTTCTACAAACCTACTTTCTCCATCAGTGGTTTCCCTACCGGAATGGTTGGTCGTACAGCCGATGTTAACGGAAGTGGAACGGTAGTAATGAGCCGTGATCGTTGGGATGCCAACGTTACTAATCAATTATCTAAAACAGCAAAATGCGGTTTGAAAATCGATGCTTCATCAATCTCAGGAAACACCTTAACCGTAAATGTAACAGCCGGTTTCTGCTCTCCTGTAAGCGATGCATTGAACATGACCGTTATGTTAATTGAAGATAAAGTAACCGGAACAGGTTCAGGTTATGACCAGAAAAACTACTATGCTGGTAATTCATCTTATACTTCGCATCCTTTTTACTCTAAACCATCTACCATAGTTGGATATGAGCACACCAATGTGTTAAGAAAAATTGCCTCAGCCGATGCAGGAGATCCTATCGGTGCTGCTAATCAGGTTGCCGGTGGAAGTTATACTAAATCGTATACTTTCGACCTTTCTTCAGTTAATAAAGCAAATTGCCAAGTTGTGGCAGTTATTAACGGAGCTGGTCCTTACACTGTTTACAACGCACAACAGGTTGCTGTTGGTGGTATTCAGTCATGGGACTAATTTCCATTTAAAACTCATAAAAAAGCCCTCTTTGCGGAGGGCTTTTTTTATGCACTTATTTTAAGGGATACCTAAATTTATTTACTGTTATTTATTTACTGTTTAGTTGTTTTTCCAAGGCAAACATTTCGTCCCTCAGCCTTGCCGCTTCCATAAAGTCTAAATCTTTTGCAGCCTTTATCATTCTAGATTTGGTTTCTTCAATCGTTTTCTGAAGTTGCTCTTTAGTCATGTATTGAACAATCGGATCTGCTGCTGCCGATACTTCTTCCTGTTCCACATATATTTTGCTTTCATGTGTGCGTTTTGAATTCGCCACGCTTGTTTGCAGCATTATTTCCTCTGTACTCTTGCGAATAGTCTTAGGGGTGATGTCATGCTCCTGATTATAGATGATTTGTTTTTCTCTTCTGCGCATGGTTTCATCCATTGTTTGTCTCATGCTTTTGGTGATGGTTTCGGCATACATGATTACTTTTCCGTTTTCATTTCGTGCAGCTCTCCCGATTGTTTGGATGAGCGAACGGTTATTTCTTAAAAAACCTTCCTTGTCGGCATCCATAATTGCTACTAACGATACTTCGGGCAAATCGAGGCCTTCTCTTAAAAGATTCACGCCTATTAAAACATCAAAATTACCCAGACGCAGGTCTCGCAGAATTTCAACCCGGTCAATTGTTTTTACTTCCGAATGAATGTATCGGCATTTAATATTGAGTTTTGAAAGGTATTTTGTTAACTCTTCTGCCATCCGTTTGGTTAGGGTAGTTACCAGTATCCGGTCTCCCATTCTGATACGTTCATCAATTTCGTCCAGCAAATCATCTACCTGGTTAGCGGCCGGC
The DNA here is from genome assembly GCA_964535575.1 of uncultured Bifidobacteriaceae bacterium. Classification (GTDB taxonomy): domain Bacteria; phylum Bacteroidota; class Bacteroidia; order UKL13-3; family UKL13-3; genus JAGPCK01. The sequence goes on along the minus strand of CAZHTC010000016.1, from coordinate 20,248 downwards.
CTTACTTCAATAACCGGATCAAGTAAACCGGTGGGGCGAATTAATTGCTCTACAATTACTCCTTCACATTGTTGTATTTCAAAATCTCCGGGCGTTGCACTCACATAAATTACCTGATTCACTTTTGCTTCAAATTCAGCAAAAGTAAGCGGCCTGTTATCCAAGGCTGCCGGTAAACGAAATCCGTATTCCACCAGATTCTCTTTTCTCGAACGGTCGCCTCCATACATAGCCCTTACCTGCGGAAGCGTAACATGGCTTTCATCAATCACCATTAAAAAATCATCAGGAAAATAATCAAGAAGGCAGAAGGGGCGTTCTCCTGCTTTTCTTTTATCCATATACCTGCTGTAATTTTCAATACCGCTGCAATAGCCTAATTCGCGCATCATTTCTAAATCAAATACTACCCGTTCTTCTAAGCGTTTGGCTTCCATAAAACGCCCAAGTGATTTAAAATACTCTACTTGTTGTACCATGTCATCCTGAATTTCTCTGATGGCCTGATGCAAACGCTCTTTAGGAGTTACGTAAATATTGGCAGGGAATATGGCAACGGCATTTGTTTTTTCTAAACGTTTGCCGGTGGCCGGGTCAAAAATTTCTATTTCTTCCACTTCGTTCCCGAAAAATGAAATTCGAAACGCATGGTCACTATAGGCTAAGTAAACATCTACCACATCTCCCTTTACTCTGAAATTTCCTCTTTGAAAATCGGCCGTGGTTCTTGAATACAAACTATCAACCAGCGCGTAAAGCAACTGATTTCTGTTTAGTTTTTGCCCTGCATGTAAACGAATAATGCTTCCTTCATAATCCTTAGGGTTACCTGCTCCGTAGATGCAGGATACAGACGCTACCACCAATACATCCCTTCTTCCGGAAAGAAGTGACGAAATGGTTTTTAAACGCATTTTTTCTATCTCTTCATTTATATTAAGGTCTTTTTCAATGTAGGTATTGCTGCTTGGTATGTAGGCCTCGGGTTGGTAATAGTCGTAGTACGAAACGAAATATTCGATGGCATTTTCCGGAAAAAATTGTTTGAACTCGCCATAGAGTTGTGCAACCAGTGTTTTGTTGTGGCTCAGAACAAGTGTTGGTTTTTGAACTTTTTCAATGACATTGGCAATTGTAAATGTTTTCCCGGAGCCGGTAACTCCAAGCAGGGTTTGCGCTTTTTCATTTTGGAGTATTCCTTCCGTCAGTTGTCTGATGGCTTCGGGCTGGTCACCGGTGGGCTTGTATTCGGAAGTAAGTGTGAACTTCATGTCAAAATTTAACCGGATTAGTTAACGGAATGGTAATACAAAAATCGCTGCCGTGACCAAACTCTGATGTAACGCTTATTTCACCGTTATTCTGCTCAATAAAGTCTTTACATAAAGAAAGCCCTAAACCAATTCCTTTTTCATTCCCAGTGCCGTAGGTAGGAGTAGCTTCATCAAAGCTAAATAAAGAAGGAATGCGTTCTTCACGTATACCAACTCCCTGATCAATGACATGTACAACAGCTTTCCCCTTGGAAACAGAGCTGTGAATTTTTATTTCACTGTCTTCATTTGAGAATTTAATACTGTTCGAAAGCAGATTTCGGAGTATGGTATTTATCATATCCCGGTCAGCGCATACTTCAGTTTCGGTATTTCCTTCAACACTCAATTTTATTTTTTTATGCCTCGCTTGAGGGCTCAACAGTTCTACATTAGAATCTATGACAGATGATAACTTAAAACTGCTTTTATTTGCTTTTATTCCTTTCAACTGAGCATTTGCCCAAAGCAGCATATTATCCAGAAAGTTTAAGGTATTGGCAATTTCATTGGTGGATACGGAGAGGATATGTTTTTTATCTTCCTCCGTAATATCGTCATAGGCAAAAAGGCCAAGAGAAGATTTAATGGAAGTAAGCGGACTTCGGTAATCATGGGATATAATTGAAATAAGGTAGTCTTTTACTTTATTCAGTTTATCCCGCTCTTTCACGGTTTTTCTGAGTTTATATAATAGAAATGAAGTAATCAACAAAGCGATGCTTATTAATACAACAATTACAAGTTGGAGTTTTACAATATTGGATGCTTTTGAAAGTTCTTTCTCCTGATTGAGCATGTTCACTTCCATTATACGCTGGTCTTGTTGCGATTTTTCTAAATCAAACCTAACCTCCATCTCAGCAATGCTTTCTCTTTGTTTCTCCTGATAAATGCTGTCTTTACAGGCCATAGCTTTTTTTAAGTAATCTATGGCGGTTTTTTCATTATGTAACTTATCGTTCACATCGGCAAGTGTGGTATAAACCTCTACCAAATGCGCCTTAAGATTTAACTGTTCGGCAATGGAACGAGCTTGTTCTGCAAAGCGGATACACTCCGTATAATTTTCTGATTGAAAGTACGACTCTGCAATTCCGAGTAGTGCATACGACTGCCCTCTTTTATCCCCAACCTTTGTTTTGATTTCTAACGATTGCCGGAAGTTGATCAGGGCAAGTGAGCTGTTTTTTTGCTGAAGGTATAAATCTCCAATATTGTTCAGTGTAGCACCAAGTCCTTTCAGATCGTTGTATTTTTCCCGGTTCTTTTTTGCCTTTAGATGATAATTCAGTGCCAGAAGATTTAATCCTTTTGCCTGATAAACCATTCCAATATTGCTGTAACTGGCTCCTAACTTATTTTGTAACCCGTTTTCCTCTCTTATTTTTAGTGCTTCCTTAAGGTAATCCAGTGCCTTATCGTATTGCATTTGTTTTTCATAAATGAGTCCTATATTGTTTAAAATATTGCTGTAAAATGCAGGGTCAGAATTTTTCTGAAAAACTTTTTCAGCTTCCAGATAATAATATAAAGCCTTATCAAAAATCCCCTGCAGGTAGTAAACAATACCAAAATTGTTATAACTTTCAGCGAGGCCTTTCAAGTCATTTATTTCTTTGAAAATATTGAGGGCTGACTGATAAAATTCAAGGGCCTTTTTATAGTTTCCTGCATATTCGAAAACGATACCAAAATTTTTAGTAGTAATGGCAGAGCCTTTTTTAAAGCCAATGGTTGATGCTAACTTGCCTGCTTCACTAAAACAGGCAACAGCTTTTGCCGAGTCTATTTGCAGGAAAACAGTCCCAAGTTCATTCAGAACAAGTACTCTTGCCGTATCTTCTAATTCATCATTTTTCAATACTGATTTAAGACTGTCCGTTACATTTTGGGCAAATAGCGGGATAGCCGTAAGAGAAAAGTAAATGATGGGAAAAAGAAGCCTTCTCATTTGGTTTAAGCTCCCATTTCAGTTAACAGGTAATCAGCTTTGGCCACTTTTTTAAGCACCCACAAAACATACCTTATGTCCACCCCAACCGACCGGCTGTAGTTTTCATTCCAGGCGTAGTCATTTATGGTAGCAGTGTAGGCCCGGTCAAAATTTACACCCACCAGTTTTCCATCGGCATCCAAAACAGGGCTTCCTGAATTGCCACCGGTAGTATCAAGGTTGTATAAAAAGTCTACCGGAACATCTCCCAGTGACGGATGAATATATGAGCCAAAATCCCTGCTTTTATAAAGTTCTTTCATCAGGTCAAGCAATGCATATTCATCCTGATCTTCTTTTTCCATTACACCTCTTAAGGTAGTGAATGGTTTGTGATATGTGCCGTCAGCGGGGCGATAACCTTTTACATAGCCGTAAGTTAATCTGAGTGTGGCATTGGCATCAGGAATAAAGGTGGCATTTTTCCATTGCTGTTTTACTTCGACATATTTCGACATCAGCACCTGTAGTTCTGCATCACGTTTGGTGTCAATGGCATCCTGATCGTTATACACATCATTGATTTCAAATGCCAGTTCAACAATCGGGTCTTTCAGGGTAAATAATTTTTCAGGGTTGGTTTCCAACAGTTTTTTGGCTTCTTCGGCATTGCTTAATATACTTTTTTCAAATGCCTCATCCACCCATTTATCAATCGAGGAGTCGAGATCCTTTTTTACTTTCAGTTTCTTTTTTACGTTAGCAAGTTTTCCTGAATCTTTTATCAGAAACATGTCTTTCAGCAATTTTTTTGTCACCTTTTTGCAAACCTCTTTATCATAGTAGTAATAGCTTTTTGCAAAATTATTTTTCAATTCAGTGCCTTTCTGCTTCAGATATAATTTCTTTTCTTCATCAGTATGCAACACGCGCATATACCTGCGGTGATTTGCCACTAATCCGGCTGCTGATAAAACTCCGGAAGCACCATAAACATTATCTACCCAAAGGTTTAATTCAGCATCATCAAATATGGTTGCATATATGGAATTTAATTTAGGAATCACATTTCCGTAAATGGCTTTAATAGGCCCGAATTGTTGAATCCATTGTTGCAGTTCATTTTCTTCTGCCTTTTTCCGTTCAAGAAGTCCTGCCCGGCTGAATCCCTGTAGTTTCCCCTTGTAATTTTTAGTTACGTTAGCCAGACTTTTGATTTTGGCAGAGAAGAAAATTTGTTTACTCCGATTTTCTTTGCCTGCTTCTTCCATGGCATTAATCTGAAAATCGTACAACGAGGAGATAAACGGAAGGCGGTATTTTTGATGATATTCATAAAATCCGGCCGGGTAATGGCGAAAGGTGCTGCCCGGATAACCCAAAATAAATACAAGGTCATTTTCGTTCACTCCGTTTGGATTTACTTTTAAAAACTGAACAGGCTTGTAAGGTTGGTTTTCTTTCGAGAAGTCAGCCGCTTTTCCGTCTTTGCCCACATAAGCCCGCAAAATGGCGAAGTCGCCCGAGTGGCGCGGCCACACCCAATTGTCGCTTTCTCCGCCATATTCACCAATGGAACGTGGCGGTACGTACACGAGCCTGACGTCTTTCAATAATTTGTACCTGAACAAAACGTAGGTTCTTCCAATAAACATTTCTGAAATTTCACTTTGTAAATCCGGGAATTTTTTTCGTTCACCATCTAAAATATCAGCCATTTTCTGCCTGATTTTTTTGCTGCGTTCAATCGGGTCAGTGATATCTCCCAACCCATCCAGAATTTTAGCTGAAACGTCCTCGTAAGAAGTGGTAATTTTACAAACGAGTCCGTTAGCTGATTTTTCTTCCGATTTATCTTTTGCCAGAAATCCGTTTTTTATATAGTCATGAGCCGTATCACTTATATTAGCGACAAAGCTGAAAGCACAATGGTGGTTGGTAATGATCAATCCATCATTCGAAATGAATGAACCGGTACATCCGCCAACTCTAACAATCGCATCAACAATACTTGGCGCGTTTGGATTAAAAATTTGCTCGGGACTAATACGAAATCCGGCTTTTTTAAAATCAATTTTACTGAGTTCGCTTAATGGAAACATACCTTCTTCCGTTTTAGCGGAGGTAAGAACCAAAAGGGCAATTAGAAAAATGAATTTGATTGGTGTGCGCATATCAGGCAAATATAATTGTCTTTATTTGGTTATTAATTTATTTAACTCAAGATTAATTAGGGAAGCCTTTTCGGTATCGTAAACATGATTTCTGAAGGACGAAACCCATTGAATACCCATGCTTGCATTCGTTATAAAAACCTCCGAAGCTTCTTCCATATCGTCCAACTGAATCTGGTCTTCCGAAACATTGAGATTCAGTTTTTTTGCCAGGGCTATAACAATTCTGCGCATTACTCCCATAATGCATCCCTGATTCGCGGCAGGTGTTATTAATTCGTCATTTTTTACAATGAACAGGTTGGCACTTGAAGATTCGCAGATTAATCCCTTTTGATTTATCAAAAATACTTCGTCAAGTTTCTGGTTTTGTCTGAATAGAGAGGCCAAAACATAAATCATGGAATTATTTGTTTTTAGTGAGGACAGACTATCACAACTTTTAAAATGGTCTGTGTACAATCCTGTCTGGAGTCCGTTAATATTTAAAACAAAACTGTTTTCAGGTATTTCCACTGCTTCAATAAAATAACCTGACTCGTTTTGAGAGGGAAGGTACAATCCTTTGCCGTTACGAAAAAGTACAAAACGCACCCGGGCATTTTGATATCCAGCACTCTTTAAGAGGTAAACAAGTTGTTCCCGGAATCCGTTGGCATCTAAATTAGCAGGCATTATTAAATTAAGCATTTTTGCCCCGTGAAATAAACGCTCATAATGTTCCTGCCAGAACGGAATGGTTCCGTTAATGGCGCGAATAGATTCAAACAATCCGTCACCATAACGGGTAAGACGGTCATCAGCAGCAAATATTTTTTCTCCTGCCGAAACAATTTCCCCGTTCAGATTAATAAAAGCCGTACGTGTCATTATGGGGCAAGTTCGTTAAAATTATAATTATTGCGGTGAATAATTCAGCGGCTATTTCTGCAAGCTATTGGAAACCAAATCTAAATAACTGTCCATAACTTAGGTTTATATGAATTGCAGGTTTTGGTTACTTTTGCCCATCTTTAAAGAACAAATATGAAAGAAGTTTTTATAGTTGCGAAAGCAAGAACCCCGATTGGAAGTTTTAGTGGCAGTTTAGCTGCTTTAAGTGCCTCACAACTTGGCGCGGTGGTGATTAAAAGTGCAGTTGAGCGTGCCGGAATCAAAGCGTCAGATGTAAATGAAGTGTTTATGGGTAATGTAATGTCGGCCGGTATGGGTCAGGCACCTGCAACCCAGGCCATGATTTTTGCCGGATTGCCAAGTACTATTCCATCTGTCACCATCAATAAAGTGTGTGCCTCGGGATCAAAAGCCATTATGCTGGGAGCCCAGTCGATCATGTTAGGTCAGAATGATATTGTGGTTGCCGGAGGGATGGAGAGCATGTCGAATGTACCTTATTACTTAGACAAAGCCCGAAGCGGATACCGTTTGGGACACGGACAACTTACCGATGGTATTGTAAAAGATGGTTTGTGGGACGTGTACAATGACTACCATATGGGCAATGCTGCCGAATTATGTGCCAAAGAATGTAATATTACCCGTGCCGATCAGGACGAATTTGCCATTGAATCGTATAAGCGTTCGGCTGCTGCCTGGGCTGCGGGCAAATTCAACAATGAAATTGTAGCGGTTGAAATTCCTCAGCGTGGAAAAGATCCGTTGATGGTGACTACGGATGAAGATTATAATAAAGTAAACTTTGATAAAATCCCTTCGCTTAAACCGGTTTTTGTTAAAGACGGAACGGTAACTGCCGCCAATGCTTCTACCTTAAATGATGGTGCATCGGCTATTGTGTTAATGAGCAAAGAAGCTGTAGAGCGTACAGGTGCAAAACCAATAGCAAAGATTCTGGGTTTTGCCGATGCCGCACAGGCACCTGAATGGTTTACCACCGCCCCTTCAAAAGCCATTCCGCTGGCATTAAAACGTGCCGGCATAGAGCAAAGTAAAGTTGATTTTTACGAGATAAACGAAGCTTTTGCCGTTGTGTCGGTTGCCAATAACCGCGAGTTAAAACTCGATCCGAATAAAGTGAATGTGTATGGCGGGGCTGTTTCACTCGGACATCCGTTGGGAAGCAGTGGTTCGCGCATTGTGGTTACCTTGTTATCTGTTCTGGAGCAGGAGGGTGGTAAAATAGGTGTTACCGGTATTTGCAATGGAGGTGGCGGAGCTTCGGCTATTGTAATTGAAAAAATTTAGCATACCTTTTGGAGTCATGCATCGTTATATACCAGAAATGAAGCATGCTTTACTCATTTTACTGAGTTTTTTGTTTTGCGGCAACAAGTTGTTTGCGCAGCAGGCAAATGCCGATTCAACCGCTATTGTTGATTCATTATCCGCCCTCGAAATTCAGTTGCAGGGATTGTCGTTCGAATTTATTAATTCTAAAGATGAACGTACCCGTGTAAGTAGTGCATATCATTTTGTAAAAACACTGGTAAAAACATTAAAGGTTAAAGATTCGTATCAATATCCGTTTGATTCACTCAAAAGTATTTCCATTCTCAAAGCGCCCGATAATACATTTCGGATTTTTACCTGGCATCTAAGGCTTGATAATGGATTGTATCGTTGCTACGGAGTAATTCAGCTAAATCCCGTAAAGAAATATTTTGACGGCAAACTGCTTCCTGCCAGTTCAAAACCTTATTACCCTTTGATTGACCGTTCCGATAGTATTGTTAATGTTCTGGATACAACTGTCGGGCCCGATTACTGGTTTGGAGCACTCTATTACAATATCCTTATGCGTAAGGTGCACAAACAAACGTATTATTTTCTTTTTGGATATGATGGAAACAAAAAGGGTACCGACCGCAAACTGGTGGATGTACTTACGTTTATTGATGGAAAACCATATTTTGGGGCTCCCTTTTTCAAGGTCGGTAATATAATTCAGTCGCGTTTTATTATTCAGTTTAACGAGGAAGCAAGTGTGTCGTTACGCTACCTGCCTGCAGATAATATAATCACCGTTGATCACCTGATGACCCCTGATGACAAGTCGGTTGATTTGCCTGAACTTTATGTTCCTGACGGCACCTATGATTATTTTATCTGGAAGGATAATCAGTGGCAAATGAAAGAACATCTTTTTGAAACAAAAAAGCTAAAGGGTTCTAAATAAACTACTGTCGGGCAAAATGGTCGCAAAGTATTGCTGTGGCTACCGATGCATTTAAACTTTCGGCCATTCCAATTCTGGGAATCATAACCGGATGCGTAATTTTTTGCCGGAGTTTTTCTGAAATACCCTTTCCTTCATTTCCGATAAGTAAAAATGCTTTTGAGGCAAGTGTTTCCGTGTAAATATTTTGGCCATTCAATACTGCTCCGTAAACGGGAACTGTAGGATATTGTTCGATAAAATCACCTAGTTGCCCATAAAATAGATTTACCCGGGCAATAGAACCCATGGTGGCATCCACTACTTTGGGGTTATAAGCATCCGCACAATCGCTACTGCATACAATATTTTTTATCCCGTACCAGTCGGCTGTGCGAATTATAGTACCCAAATTTCCCGGGTCCTGAATTGTCTCCAAAAGAAGGGTCAAGGGGCTGTTAAGTTCTATTTCGCTCAGGTTTAACTCCGGAATTTCAATTAACATAAGCAGATCCTGAGGGGTTTGGTGTCGGCTTAGTTTTTGTAATTCATTCTGATCAAGTTCGATGGATTCTGTTTCAACAGGCACCAGATGCTTGTTAACCGAAAACCATTCTTTGCTGGCATAAACTGTTTTTACTCTTAACTTTGAACCCATGATATCATTGAAAGCTTTTTCGCCCTCAGCTACAAATAGTCCGTGTTGTTGCCTGGCTTTTTTATCTTTGAGTGATAGGATTAACTTAACCTGATTTTTTGTTAGCATTGATTCAACGACTCTTTTTTGCTTTTTTAATAACCATCCTGATTGGACAAAGTTCCTGCAATATCGGTAAAAATCTACCTGATAAGGGGGCTTTGCTTGTAAAAAATGAAATTGTAGCTCAGGGATTAACCTCCGAAGAAAAAGATGCAATCAAAACACTAATCAGGCAAAAGCCCAATACACGGGTTTTTGGCCTTAGAAGTTATATGTGGTTTTATGTTTGGGGCAGTCATGGTAATCCTAAAAGTAAATTCTCCCGAAAATTTAAGGCCGTTCTTCGGAAAGTGGGAGAAGAGCCAGCCATAATTGATTCAAATTATATTCTGGGCACCGAGAAACAAATGAGTCAGTTTATGTTCAACAAAGGGTATTTTTATGCCTCGGTAACCCATTCGGTAAGGCAGCGTAAACTTATTTTTTCATCCAAACACCGGCAGATTGTTGAGTATAAGATTATCCCTAATAACAGGTACACGCTAGGGTTGATTTATTACAATATTCCCGATTCCAATATTTACAAATTGATTGTGTCCGATACCAGCAAAAGCTATCTGGTGCGTTTCGCAAAATATGATCTGGATAATCTCATTCGGGAAAAGAACCGGATTACCGACATCCTTCGCGACAACGGATATTATTATTTCTCTCGCGATTACGTTAACTACGACATAGACTCCAATTACCAGAACAATTATGTAATGCTGTCGGCAAATGTGAGAAACCCCGGAATACGTACCCATAAACAAACACGAATTAAATCTATTCAGGTGGAGTTAGACAATGATTTGGCTGTCAATCCCCGTATTGACACCATTGAATACAAGGGGATTTTATACATTTTGAAAGGTTATAAAATAAAACCTGTAATTATCGACCGAATGATTCAGATACATCCGGGTGAGTTGTACAATCAGACTAAAGTGCAGGATACTTATAGCCGTCTGCTCGATATGCAGTTGTTCCGATACGTGAATATCAGCTTCGAGACCTATGGAAGTGATAGCAGCGGGTGGATTAACTGTCGTATTAAAATGAATCCGCATATGGCAAATGAGTTTGTAGAGGAACCACAAGCCATCACCTCCGATCAAAACAATAACCTTTCAAGTGCCAACTACCGAAACTATGGTATTGCAAACAGTCTTTTGTTCAGAAACAAAAACACGTTTCACCGTGCCGAAATTTTGCAGGTAACCTGGCGTGCTGCGCTCGAAATGCAACCCAAAAGTGCATCCAAAGGAAAATTCTACAGCACTGAGCAAAACATCAATATCAGTTTGAGTCAACCCCGGTTAATCTGGCTTCCGCGAAGCTGGGAAGGGGCGCGTTATGCGTCAAAAAACAGAACTTCCGTTTCGCTCGCCTATACCTACGAAACCAATTTGGATTTTAAACGCAACTTGCTCACGGCTTCATTCAATTATCAGCATCGCAGAAAACTATTCACTTTCAGTTGGTCTCCGATTGAGGTCAACTTTATCAAAACAAATCCGTCTCAGGCTTTTCAGGATTCACTGAATAAAGTGAATGATGTTTTCTTAAAGAGTTTGTTCTCGAATAACCTGATTACAGATGGCAGGTTCACCATCATTTATGATAACCAAATTAAACGTCCCGGAAAAAGTTTTGTACGCATTGTTTGGGATCCGGTTGAAATAGGAGGGAATATGGTTTATTTTTCTCAGAAATTATTATTTAAACCGGCCAAAGACCCTACAACTCAAAAGTATAAATTACTTGGGCTAACCTATTACCAGTACTACCGTTCTGTTCTTGATTTTCGTTATAACCATATTTTTGATGTCAACAACCGCATTGTAACGCGTTTTTATGCCGGTGCTGGTATTCCTTATGGAAATGCTTCTATTATGCCGCTTGAAAGACGTTTCTTCGTGGGTGGTGCAAATGATTTGCGTGCGTTTAGGCCAAGGGTAATAGGACCTGGTTTTTTTGCCGATAAAGACAGTTTGGGAATTGACCGCTCAGGTGAAATTAAACTTGAGGTAAATATGGAATACCGGTTTAATATCATCAAACGATATCTGGAGGGTGCTCTTTTTGCTGATGCCGGAAATATCTGGTTAGCCCGAAGGGATGATAAAACTTATCCGGGCGGAGCATTTAATATTGCCTCTGTTCCTAAACAATTAGCGATTGATGGTGGAATAGGTTTAAGGTTAAATTTCACCTTTTTTATTTTCCGTTTGGATGCCGCTATTCCGTTTCAAAATCCACAGTTAAACGAGGGACAGCGTTGGGTACTTAATCAAATAGGAAACAAGGGCTGGGTGCGTAAAGAGGCTCAGTTAAACGTGGCCATTGGGTATCCTTTTTAGGATATTTTTCTACGGATTCAGTATAAATTTTGTCAATCTGTCAGGTTAAAATCTTTGGCAATTTTTTTGGCTACCTTTGCCCGAATGTTTTGGAAGAAAAAGGATAATAGTATGCAAAATTTGAATAATGAGGAGGTTAAGAATAATGATGTAAACGGGGCTCCCGAATCATCAACTAATCAAACAGAAGAATTGACAGAAGTGAAAAACGAAACGGAAATTAATGCAGTACCCGAAACTCAGGAGGTACCAACCCCTGAAGAACTGATGAAAGCAGAAATAGATCAGCTCAATGATAAATATATACGTCTGTTTGCTGAATTCGACAATTACAAACGAAGAACAGCGAAAGAAAGGTTAGAACTTTTCAGCACAGCAAACAAAGAAACTATTCTGGCTTTGTTGCCGGTGCTCGATGATTTTGAACGTGCCATGAAAGCATTTCAAAACACTACTGAAGGAGCTTCTCTGAAAGAAGGGGTAGAACTTATCTATAACAAGTTTAATCATATTATGCAGAGTAAAGGGGTGAAACCAATGGAGTCTATTGGTCAGCCTTTCAATATAGATTTTCACGAGGCTATTACCAATATTCCTGCCCCCACCGAAGAACAAAAAGGTAAGGTGATTGACGAGGTAGAAAAGGGATATTTTCTCAACGACAAGGTTGTACGTTTTGCCAAAGTGGTTGTGGGAGAATAAAGCAGATTAACTTTAAAATTCATGGCTAAAAGAGATTATTACGAAGTACTTGGAGTGGCTAAAGGGGCAGGAGAGGCTGAAATAAAAAAGGCTTACCGCCAAATGGCTATTAAATACCACCCCGATAAAAACCCCGGAAACAAAGAAGCAGAAGATAAATTTAAGGAAGCAGCCGAAGCCTATGAAGTTTTAAGTGATCAGGAAAAACGCAGAAGGTATGATCAGTTTGGCCATGCAGGTATGGGAAATCAGGGTGGCTATGGCGGTGGCGGAATGAATATGGATGATATCTTCAGCCAGTTTGGAGATATTTTCGGTGACGGAAGTCCCTTTGAAGGTTTTTTTGGAGGAGGAGGTGGTCGTGGTGGAAGACGCCCCAATATGGGAACAAATATTCGGGTGCGTGTAAAACTCAATATATTCGAAATAGCCAAAGGAGTAAGTAAAAAGATAAAATACAACCGACTCACTTTAGCCGATGGGGTAAAATTTAAAACCTGTTCTACCTGCCATGGAAATGGTCAGGTGCGCAGAGTTACCAATACGTTCCTGGGGCAAATGGCTACCACAAGTGTGTGTCCTTCGTGTGGGGGCTCAGGTAAAACCATTGAATCTAAACCCGGCCATGTAGATAATAACGGACTTGTAAGCAAGGAGGATCTGGTTGAAATCAATATTCCGGCCGGTGTGGCCGAGGGAATGCAATTATCTGTAAGCGGAAAAGGAAATGTGGGTCCGGGCGGTGGTCCGGCAGGTGATTTAATTGTACTCATTGAAGAGATAGAGGATGAACAACTGAAACGTGACGGAAACAATATCTTCAATGAACAATTTATCAGTTTCCCCGATGCCGCCATGGGTACTACCATTGAAGTTCCAACGGTGGATGGTAAGGTAAAAGTGAAAATTGATGCAGGTACGCAGGCCGGTAAAATTTTACGGTTAAAAGGGAAGGGCTTGCCAAGCGTAAATGGGTACGGGAGGGGCGACCAGTTGGTACAGATTAATGTGTGGACGCCTAAAAAATTATCCTCCGAGGAGAAGGCTATTCTCGAGAAATTGGGCAAGTCAGATAATTTTCATCCCAAACCATCAAGTTCGGATAAAGGGTTCTTTGAAAAAATGCGTGAATTTTTTCATCAGTAAGAAAAGCATAAAACAAAAAGGTGGTTGGGTTGTTTAGTCATAAGTTTAACCTGATAATGACCCTAAGGTATTTTTTTGTTTTCACTTTAGTTGTTTTCAACTGTTTTTATTCTTTTGCTCAGGTAACAGGCAAGATTGCCGGATTTGTTAAAGATTCCAAAACCGATCAACCCATTCAGGGGGCTATTATAACAGTTGAAGGAACTACATTAGGAACAGCTTCGGATGGGAACGGACATTTTAAAATTGATCAGGTGCCTACCCGCTCACACACGGTAAAAGCTTCGTTTATCGGGTACATCACACAATACAAGTTCGACATCATTGTTACTTCCGGAAATACCTATATGCTTGAGTTCAGATTAGACGAAGCAGGTAAAGAATTAAAAGAGGTAAAAGTAGTGGCAAGTCCGTTTAAACGCTCAGCCGAAACGCCCTTGTCGGTGCAAACATTATCCCGTCAGGAAATTATTTCCTACCCAGGTGGGAATAATGATATTGCCAAAGTGGTGCAATCGCTTCCCGGTGTTTCCGGATCTGTTGGTTTCAGAAATGATATCATTATTCGCGGGGGAGCACCCAACGAAAATGTGTATTACCTTGACGGAATTGAAATACCGAATATCAACCACTTCGCCACGCAGGGCAGTTCGGGCGGACCGGTAGGAATGATTAATGTTTCGTTTATTGAAGATGTTTCGCTTACCACTGGGGCATTCAATGCACGTTACGATAATCCATTGTCTGGCGTTCTTCAGTTTAAACAACGCAACGGAAGCAGCGAACGCACGCAGGGTAATTTCAGAATAGGGGCGAGCGAAGCAGCTTTAACTTTTGAAGGACCAGTCTCAAAAAAGAAACCCAATACTACGTATATCGTTTCGGTTCGCAGGTCGTATCTGCAATTTATTTTTAAAGCAATAGGATTACCTTTTTTACCTTCTTACTGGGATTATCAATACAAGGTAAATCATAAAATAGACGATAAGAACGAACTAACCTTAATCGGGTTGGGTTCTATTGATGACTTCAGTTATAATCCGCCAGCTCGAAAAAAGGATGAAACGGATGAAGACTGGTTTTCCAGAGTATCTATTTACGATAGGATACCCATTTTTACACAATGGACCACCACAGCCGGAATTAACTGGAAGCACCGGGTAAAGAACGGTTATTTCAATACCGCATTCAGTATTAATTTTCTGAACAATGAGGCTACCAAAAATGACAGCAACGATGCAAATAAGCCACTCATCCTACGTTACCGTTCGCAGGAAAAAGAAAACAAGCTGAGGTTTGAATTAGTGAAATTTGTAAAGCAATGGCGTTTTTCCTATGGGGCAAATTTGATTCACAGCAACTACACCAATTCAACATTCAACAGGTTACAGGCTGTTCCATTGGTAGAAGTGAGTTATGCTGGTCGGATTGACTTTTTTCGTTATGGATTATTCGGGCAGGTGAGCAACACCACCGGCAAATTAAGTTCTTCACTCGGGATACGTACAGATGGGAATACTTTTACAAATGACGGAGGAGATTTATTGAAACGCATTTCCCCCAGGGTTTCGTTTTCGTATGCACTGGCAGATAAGTGGACTATTAATGCCTCTTTGGGGAGATACTATAAAATAGCTCCATACACGGTATTGGGCTTTAAAAATAATGCGGGAAATTTTGTCAACAAGGATGCAGCTTACATCCGAAGTGATCAGGTAAATGCAGGAATTGAATTTGTTCCTTTTAAAGCTACCCGCTTTACCGTTGAAGGATTTTATAAGTTTTATAGTAATTATCCCGTTTCTAACCGCGACTCTGTTTCACTGGCAAATCTGGGTGGCGATTTTGGTGTGGTGGGCAATGAAGATGTAACAGGTATTGGAAAAGGAAAAGCCTATGGGGTGGAAGTTTGTTTTCAGCAAAAATTTGTTAAAAATTTCTATGGCATATTAGCCTACACTTTTTATTTCAGTCGCTTCACCGGATTTAATACTTCCGATTACATACCGTCAGCATGGGATAATCGCCATCTGCTTACTTTCACCGGTGGTTATAAGTTTAAACGTAACTGGGAGGCAGGTGTGCGTTACCGTTTTTTAGGCAAAGCTCCTTATACCCCGATTGACACATTGGCCTCCAGGCTAAATTATGGTGTACGCGGAACCGGAATCCCTGATTACAGTAAAATAAACAGTGCCAGAATTGGTGTGTATAGTGTTATGGATATCCGGATTGATAAAAAATGGAATTTTAGAAAGTATGCGCTTGATATTTACCTTGAAGTGCAGAATGTTTTAAAAAGTATCCAACCCGCAGCCCCCGAATTTGTAATGACCAGAAATGCCCTCAACCAAATAGTAACCATTGACGGACAACCGTACAACGGGTCAAACGGGTTGCCGTATATCATCAAAAAGCCTACCTCCGGAACTTCCATCCCTACCATTGGAATTATTGTAGAATTTTAAATTGTTAAGTCGGGTAGAGGCTGTTTAACCCTTGAATTCAATCATTGACCGAAAAATTCCCATTTTGCGAAAACTAATTGGCATTTTTACCTTCTTTATCATTCATAAAAATTATATGAAACAGTTAGTTGCTTTGATTATTGGTTGTATAGTGTTTGCGAGCATAGGCCATGCTAAAGTGATTGTGGTGAATAATAACACCCCTTCACCGTCTCAGATTGCACAGATTCAAACTGCGGTTGACACTGCCTCAAATGGAGATACCATTTATGTGCAGGGCTCGGCTACGGGTTATGGGAATGTTGTTATCAATAAGCGGTTGGTTATTTTTGGAGCGGGTTACAACCCGTCAAAAAACAATCCTTTACCAAGTAAACTGAATATTGTATTGTTCGATTCGGTTACCACAGGAGCGAATGCGGGCAACAGCGGAAGCGGAACTGTAATTATGGGTTTTGAAATAGCCAAACTTAGCTACTACAATAGCAATTTTGTATTCGCTAATATGCTTATTAAAAGAAATCACTTCATTAAAAGTTCGTTTTACAATTTTGCCGGCATTACGTTGAGTTGCAACAATGCAGTTGTTGAACAAAATATTTTCGACTCTTCGGCAGTACTTGATTTCGATTTAGGTTCGGGAGCGGGTTGTCTTGTTCGTAATAATGTGATAGGTTGTGTATTTCGTAATGCATACGCGGGAACTGTTTTGCTAAACAATGTTTTTGTCGGGCAGTCAGATGCTTTTTCCGGTGTTTCAAATGCACTAATTGCCAACAATATTTTTTATGGTGCCGCCCCTCAGGGCTGTTCTAATTCAACATTTAGCAATAATTTAACTTATAATACTTCATCCAACACCATTCCTTACGGTAGCAACACGGGGTCGGGTAATATCGTAGCAACGAATCCTTCATTTGTTAGTGCAACGCAATATGCATTTGCCTACAATCAGGATTACCATTTGCAGGCATCATCAGCCGGTAAAAATGCAGGAACCGATGCCACTGATTTAGGGTTGTATGGGGGAGGAGCCCCTATGCCCGCTTATGGCGGTGAACCTCCTATTCCTCAAATAAAAATGTTTGACGTAACACCGGTAGTTAAGAAAAACACCAGTCTCCAGATTCAGATTAAAGCAAAAAAACAAGACTGATTTTCGCTGATGCGGGTTCGTATTTTTCTTTTTAGTTTAATTTTTTCATTCACATGCACTGCCCAACAGCTTGTGAGTGCAGAATATTACTTTGACTCAGATCCCGGTTTTGGAAATGGCACCATATTAACTATTACTCCCGGAGATAGTATTTTGCAAAATACTTCTGTTGCTACCACCGGATTGAGTTCGGGTTTTCATTACCTGTATATTCGAATTAAGGATTCGGCAGGAAACTGGAGTTTATATGAAGGTCAGCGTTTTTACTTATACGAACCGGAGGTAACTTCCCCTTCTTTGAATAATATGGAACTGTTTATGGTTAATGATCCGGGTTTCGGCAACGGATTGACGATAACTGTTACTCCTGGCGATTCTATCGATGAGGTAATTAATACAACGCTTGTTACGGCCACCACGGGTTCAAAACGATTGTATTCCCGCGTTGAAGATTCTGGTGGACATTGGAGTATGTATGAATCAGATTTGTTCTATGTTTACGACAGCGTAGCTACCAATACCAAACTTTCAAAAGGGGAGTATTTTTTTGATTCCGATCCGGGACGTGGGAATGGTGTACCGCTCACTTTTTCGACTGCCGATTCTTTTGTGTTTAATTTACCGGTTTCTACCAGCGGGTTAGCCAATGGGGCACATAAGGCTTATATCCGTTTTTTAAATGATTTGGGACAATGGTCGCTTTATGAGCAAGCCACTTTTTTCATTACCCCCGATGTACAACCTTCTGCGCAATTGGCCTCGGTAGAGTATTTTTTTGATACCGATCCGGGCTATGGAAACGGGTCGCCTTTGATATTTTCTTCTTTTGATTCAATTGATTTAATCAGTACCATCGGTATATGGTCGCTTGATTCGGGATACCATACCATGTATATTCGGGTAAAAGACCTTTCCGGAGTATGGAGTTTTTACGATTCGTATCCGTTTTATATCTGCAATGATTTACCCACGGCTTCTTTTACCAGTTCGCAATTCGGGTTAACTGTAAACCTCAACAACTCTACTACTGGAGCCAATAAATACAAATGGTATTTCGGAGACGGGGCGACCAGTCAGCAGGTATCGCCCAACTATACCTTCCTTACCGGAGGGACCTATCATATTTCATTATTTGCTTATAATGGGAATTGCCCTATTTATGATTCAGCGTCAGCAGATGTAACGCTTGCTCCCAGTTTACAGGTTATCGCAGGAGCAAATACAGCATGTGCCTTTGATTCATTAAAGGTTTCCATTGCCACGTCTGAAACTTACGCAACCAATAATAAATTTTATATCCAGTTGTCAGATATCACCGGCTCTTTTGCTTCTCCGATCACCTTAGATTCTTTCAGTACCAATAAAAGTATTCTGTCATCGGTTTACATACCTGGTTCGGTTACTCCGGGCAATAAATACCGGATACGGGTTAAATCGACCAGCCCGGTTGTTACCTCTGCCGATAATGGTACTGATATTACCATTCAACCGGCTACTGTTTCCGATTTTAGTTTTACCGGAGATACGGTTATTTGTTCATCGGAGAATTTATTGTTGCAGGGTCGAACGGGTTCTAATTTGTCTTATCAATGGTTTTTAAATAATCAAAAATTAACCGGGGCAGTGACTCAGGATTTTCAGGCATTTCTACAGGGGACTTACCGCTTACAAATTACCAATATTTACGGCTGTAAACATTTGTCCGATAAATCAGTTCTGCTTTCAGTAAAACCGGCACCTGTTACCGCAGAAATAACCGGAGTATCTATTGTTGCCCGAAACCAATCGGAGATTTATTCGGTTGGCCCCGCTACGGCAGGTTCTGTTTACAATTGGTTTATCACCGGAGGAACCCAAACTGCAGGAGCCGATTCAGCTACGATAACCGTTCTTTGGGCTAATTTGCCTTCATCCGGAAAGGTGGAGGTGGAAGAAACGGGATTAAACGGATGTGTAGGCGAACGTAAAACTTTAAATATCTCGGTGGCTTTGGGTATTCATGATCCCGATTTACAATCAACCGTAGCCGCCTACCCAAATCCTTTTCACGGCAGCACAAGTCTTTTACTGTCTCAGGTAGTTAGTAATGAGGTTATTGTTAAAGTTGTGGATGCCACAGGTTCACTGGTAAGTTCTCAGAAAATTCAGACTACCCAAAGCGGACCATCATTCGCTATTCCGTTAGATTTAACTTCGTCTCCCCGGGGATTGTATCTGGTACAGGTACAAATAGGGAACAAATTCTACTATTTAAGGCTTCTGAATCAATAGAAGCTAAAATGGCAAAATCATTGCTTCAAAGAGTCGGTTTAATTTGCCGATTATTTCAGTAAAATTGCAGCATATGAAAATAGTGACCAGAATTTTTGCGGGCGCGTTGGCGCTTTTGTTTGCATCAGGAGTGTATGCAGCAGGTAAAACTCCTTCAAAAGACAATGGATATACCGTACGCATTAAGATTGCCGGATGTAAAGATTCGATGCTTTTAATGGCAACCTATTATGCCGATAAACAATACCTCAAGGATAGTGCGTATCTTGATAAGCAAGGTTTCTACGTATTTAAAGGGGCTAAAAAAATTGAGCAGGGAATGTACACCATTGCCGGGCAGGCAAAAGTAAAATTCTTCGATTTTTTCATGGACGAACAGCAAAATTTTACGTTAGAAACAGATACGACCGATTTTGATAAGCATATGAAGGTAACCGGCTCTGAAGAAAATGCCCTCTTCTTCGAGTATCAGCGTTATATGACGGCCAGGTATCACGAAGTAATGCCTATTCAGACAAATTACCGGAATGCCAAAAGCGCAAATAAAGATTCGGCTGATTATTATTTGAAACAAATAAACCAGATTGACAGTGTTGTTAAAAATCACCGGAAGCAATTTATCGCTGCTCATCCTAAAAACTTTTTCCCTAAACTTTTAACAGCTTTGCAGGAAATTGAGGTTCCCGAGGCGCCTAAAAATGCCGATGGTTCTATCGACTCCAATTATCAGTACCGTTTTTACAAAGCGCATTTTTGGGACAATGTAGATTTAACAGACGACCGTTTACTGCATACGCCCTTTTTCTATGAGAAATTGAAAAAGTTTTTTGATCAGGTTGTCATGCAAAATCCGGATTCGGTATAT
>CAZHTC010000015.1:0-39687 GCA_964535575.1 uncultured Bifidobacteriaceae bacterium | reverse complement strand
CAAGGTATTGAAATGGTGAATCGTTTTACACCAATCCCTCCGCGTAATCTTTCACTATTTCTTAACTGGATAGGTATGACCGAAAATGGCTTTCATTATATCATTGACCAGCACCGAAGCCAACAACTGTGGAAACGAAACCAGGCATGGGAATGGACGCTGAAAACCGGGGTAATCCCCTCACATGGCAGTGAACATGAAGCTGCCAGACTTACACTACTCGAAACATGGAACGACTTTATAAACACACCTGAAAAATTAAGTTCCGACAAAAAAGGCGAATATATTCTCATTGGAAAAGGATACACAAACAATGATTAAAAAAGTATTCTATACCTTTTACCAACCCTATCTGGTGGACGCTGCATTAAAACTAAATGCAGAAAAAAATTGGAAGCCGGTTTATTGGTTCACTGAAGAAACTATCTGGGCTGATGTTGCCGCTGAATTAAAAATAAAATATCCTGAAACTATTTTTCATAATTATAACGAGGCTATAAAAGGTAAATGGGCTCATGGCGCTGCGCACATTCCTCTCATGCCACTTGATGTAGAACTGTTGAACACCATGAGCACCTATGAATCTACCGCACTTTCTTTGCTCGATAGAAATGACCTGCTAGGTGCATTTACATACAACAGTCGTGTTAACACTTACCATGATCATCTTCAATACTGGAATTCCGTTCTCGAATACCTTAAACCAGATCTGATACTTTTAGAAGCCATCCCACATCAATTATGTGATTTCATCATTTTCAGACTTGCAAAACTGAAAGGCATCAAAACCCTCATGTTTAATATGACATTCTTCCTTGACAGCATTACAACAATGGAAGATTATGAAACAGGACAAGATGAAGTGATAGCCGGATATAAAAAACTGATTGCAACGCATGCTAACCAACAACCCATAAAACTGAGTCAGAAAACCGAAGATTTTATCAGAAAATTCTTAGGGAAATACGAAGAAAACCTTCGGTATGATGTAAAAGAAGGATTGGAAGAACTTGCCCAGATACGCTCAGGGACACTCACCAAAATTTCAAGAGAAATAACCGGTAAGGTTAAACAAGTATTCGATCGAAAAAAGTGGGAAAAGAAACTTCGGCAACTAAACGAAAAAGACAAGGAATCACTACACTCCCAACATAAAAAGCCCGGTTATTCTTTTGCTGAATCAACACTCACCAATGCAGAATATAATTACAACCTCAAAAAAGCCAATAAGTACAAACAGGAATTACTCAATTATTACAACCAGCATTGTGAGCACAAACCCGACTTAAGTAAACCATTCATATACTGTCCACTTCATCTCCAACCCGAAGCTACCACCTGCCCGTTGGGAGGTCACTTTGTAAACCAGTTACTCATGGTTCGTATGCTTTCAGCCTCAATACCCGATGGATGGTTTATTTATGTGAAAGAACATATGGCACAATTTATCGGTTGGTTTTTAGGTGAACCCATACGCTCCAAAGAATATTACCAGCAGTTGTCCGCTTTGAAAAATGTTAAGCTCATTTCACTCGACATCGACTCATATACCCTGGTGGACAAATGTAAAGCCGCAGCCACGGTTACCGGAACTATTTGCCTGGAAGGGACATTACGGGGCAAACATGTACTTGCTTTTGGGTCGCCCATCAATTACCACGAGATGGAAGGCGTAACCGAAATAAGAACCAACCAAGACTTAAAACGAGCCATTGACATCATCCAGACAGGCCACAAACCTGATATGAATAAGGTAAAACTTTATGCTGAGGCCACGCACTTTTACAGTTACCGCGGGGGCATAGGTACACCGTACAACAACGGCTTTATGGGAATAAACAGAAACGACAATGCTGAAGGACATTATAACGCAGTTATAAACTGGCTTCAGAAGAATGAATATTAAACTTTCAGTATATGGAAAAGCAAAGATCCTTCTTTGAAAAACTGGCACTCTACACAGCCCGCCACCTCATTACAAGCGAAAATAAACGCGGAGAAATGAAGTATGGCTACAACAATGTGCGTTGGATTTCCAAAAACTTCAACAGGCTGAAAAACTTTACTTCACACCGCAAACGAATAACCCAATACAAGCATAGGTTCGATGAACTGCTCAACGAGAACGGCCGATTACACAGCATCAACGCCAACATATCTGATGGATGGCTTCATTTGAAAAAACCAGATATGCCATTTCAATCTGAATTTATCAAAGCAGGAGAGGAAATTTTCAGAAGGATGAATAAAAATGCCTTTACACAAAAGGCATACATGACTATGATGAACACTGCAGATGACATTGCTGAATTCCCCTCGTTACTTGATTTTGCTACATCTTCAGACCTTCTTAAAATAGTTGGTGAATACCTAAAATGTGTTCCCGTGCTAACTGAAATTTCCTTTTATATTTCAGAACCCACTGAAGGTGATGCAACAGGCAGCCAATTGTTCCACATTGATCTTGAAGACACGCGCGTGGTTCGACTTATTGTACCCATTGAAGATAT
The DNA here is from genome assembly GCA_964535575.1 of uncultured Bifidobacteriaceae bacterium. Lineage (GTDB taxonomy): Bacteria > Bacteroidota > Bacteroidia > UKL13-3 > UKL13-3 > JAGPCK01. The sequence goes on along the minus strand of CAZHTC010000015.1, from coordinate 37,177 downwards.
CACCGTTGCACAAGGGCCATTTACATTTATCCCGGAAAAGGCAAGTACAGAAGCAATCAGAAAACTGAATTACGGTTCCCTGAAATCCACTTACAGGGTGAAGGATGATGAAATGTATAAGGCTATCAGCAAAGACAACCTGGTGGTGGGAACATGTGAAAAAGGAGATTTGTTGTTTGCCGACACCTCCAGGTGCTTCCATTATGGTAGCAGGGGGCAAACCATTCCCCGCAAATTATGTATGCTCAATTATCACAGCGATATACCGGAAAACTTTAACCAGACCTTTGGAACAGGAAATCAACTAAAAAAATACATTAAAGCCCAGGATACGGAACTACGCAAAATGGTTCTCGATTACGCTTACTTTCCCGGCAAGTAAAGTTCACACATGCTTTTTAATAATCTCGAATTTTTCATTTTCTTTCCATTAGTAACCATTCTGTATTACCTGCTCCCACACAGGTACAGATGGTTAATGCTGCTCACAGCCAGCATTATTTTCTATATGGCTTTTATCCCGGTGTATGTATTAATTCTTATACTTACCATAGCCGTTGATTACCTGGCCGCCATACTCATTGAAAAAGCATCAGGAAAACGAAAAAAACTCTACCTCATTATCAGTATTATTACAACTTGTCTCATCCTGTTTGTATTCAAATACTATAATTTTTTCAATACCAACTTTGCATTAATTGCCGCCTCGCTTCATCTGAACTATCCATTCGAGATGATGAAAATCATTCTCCCAATTGGTCTTTCGTTTCATACGTTTCAAAGTTTGAGTTATGTAATTGAAGTTTACCGGGGAAATCAAAAAGCTGAAAAGCATTTTGGCATCTATTCTTTGTATGTGATGTATTACCCTCAATTGGTGGCAGGACCCATTGAAAGACCTCAGAATTTACTTTACCAGTTCCATGCAAAACACAACTTTAATTACGACAATGTAACCAACGGGCTTAAACTTATGGCATGGGGGTTATTTAAAAAGATAGTTATTGCAGACCGTTTATCAGAGTTTGTAAATCAGGTGTACAACAATCCCGGCAGTTATGAAGGTGTCCCATTAATTGTGGCAACCATATTCTTTGCATTTCAGATTTATTGCGATTTTTCAGGTTACTCTGATATAGCCCTGGGAGCTTCCCAAACCATGGGTATTAAATTAATGCAAAATTTTAACAGACCATACTTCTCAAAAAGCATTTCGGAGTTTTGGGGACGCTGGCATATTTCACTATCTACCTGGTTCAAAGACTACGTTTATATTCCCTTAGGTGGAAACAGGGTGGTTAAATGGCGCTGGTATTACAACCTGTTTATTACATTTATGATTAGTGGTTTCTGGCATGGGGCAAACTGGACTTATGTGATATGGGGAGCATTACATGGCTCCTATCTCATCATGGCCTTAATGTTCAAAGATATCAACTCAAAAATAAGCCACACCCTTCGCTTAAACCAATTTCCGCTATTGAGTAAAATCATTCATACAGGAATCACCTTTATGCTGGTATGCATAGCATGGGTTTTTTTCAGAGCCAGTTCCGTACAAGACGGTTTGTATATCATAGAGCACATGGTTACCGGCTTAGGTAATATCACAAAAGTACTCAGTCAGGAAAGAAAACAGCTTCTGTACCTGAACTTCAACTTCATTAATTTTGCCATTGCAACCGGGCTGATTACGTTATTATACATTGTGCATCTGGCTCAGCGCGGCCAAAGCCTAAGGACATCACTTGCAGGTAAACCTGCGTTCATACGCTGGAGTGCCTATGTATGTTTAGTTTTATCTATCATATTCATGGGTAATTTTGGTTCACAAGACTTCATCTACTTCCAATTTTAATTATGAAAAGATTTACACTTAAAATCTTATTATTCATTTTTATAGTTGGCAGTATTGTATATAGTTATCTGCAATTCTCCCATATCCTTATTGAGCGGGTTATGGGCCCTTCTACCGCATCGCTCATGCATAAAAGCTTCAGCCAGGCTGTGATCCGAAAATATGACTTGGTGATATTAGGAAGTTCGCGTACTCACGCTGCGATTAATCCTGATGCAGCTCCCCTTTCATGTTACAACTTTTCATTCGAGGGGGAAACGTTCAACCAATATTACTATAAATTAAAATATCTGGAAGAAAAGCAGGTAAAACCTAAATATGCAATTATAGGGGTGGAGTACTTTCACTTTGCCTGGTTTCTTGAAGACTTAAACCCACTGTATAAAAAGTACTTTCCAAAAGAATATTATGATGACTACCGCGACAGCATATTCCCTGATATCATAGGTTACAAAAACAGGAAAAACACTGCGTTTAACCAGTACATGACTAAACGTTTTTCGAATACCATAATACCATTTATTAATGGCGGTGTAAACTACTTGTTAAATGGAGAGATAAATAACAGCATTCGTATTAACCCAAACGGACAATACATTTCCTATAATACCCCTAACCCCAATGATTCTATTGTGTACGACCATACTAAAAACCCCTACTGGAAGCATACTTTTACAGAACAGTTAACTACTGCAAAAATAAAGGGATAAAGGTATTTCTTGTGATGACGCCTGCCCTGAGCAACACCCTGAAGTATTATCCAAAAGAAGTTACCGAAAGCTACAACCACTTGATAACTGCCCAAACTGATAATAAAAACGTTTTCTTCTACAACTTCTCAACCAGCTCAAACTACACAATAAACGACTTTAAAGATGCAAGCCATTTGAATGTGGAATCATCCGTTAAGTTTACCAAAGAACTGTTTGAACTGATTCAAAAAAACATCCAATAAAGCAATATACGTTGTTATGAACAACATCAGGATTATTCCAAGATTAGATATTAAAGGGCCGAATCTGGTAAAAGGCATACACCTTGAAGGATTAAGGGTACTGGGCAAACCGGAAGACTTTGCCAGGTATTACTATGAACATGGTGCAGATGAGTTATTTTTTCAAGACGTGGTAGCCAGTTTGTACGAACGCAACAGCCTTCATGAAATTGTTTCCCGCACAGCACGGAACATGTTTATACCATTAACTGTGGGTGGAGGTTTACGTACCATTGACGACATTAAACAAGTATTGCGAGCCGGTGCCGATAAGGTTTCACTGAATACCGCAGCAATCCGAAACCCGGAATTTATACAGGATGCCGCAAGAAAATTTGGCTCCTCAACCATTGTGGTAGCCATTGAAGCCATCAAACAGCCTGATGGCCGATATCTGGCATTTGTTGATAACGGACGTGAGGAAACTGGAGTAGAAGTGGTTTCATGGGCCATAAAGGCGCAGGAACTGGGAGCCGGAGAAATTCTTATTACCTCTGTTGACCGTGAAGGAACCGCAGAAGGTTTTGATATAAACTTAATACACCAGGTAGCCGATGCAGTACAGATTCCTGTGATTGCCCACGGTGGGGCAGCCGACCTGGATAATATCAGGGAAGCTATTATACAAGGAAACGCGAGTGCATTGGCCATTGCTTCCATTTTTCATTATGCTTCCATTAAAAAAGTAATTCCCGAAGACTATCATGAAGAGGGTAACACCTCATTTCTCAAAAGCGGAAGACACTTCGGCATTATTAACCCTTCTGATATAGCGCAGGTAAAAAATTACCTTATTGAAAATAAAATTCCCTGTCGCCCTATTTAACCTTATATATTGCATGACACCCAAAGTAGCTATTATTGATTATGGTCTAGGCAACCTGTTTAGCATCAACCAGGCATGTGAACATGCAGGCCTCGCTCCTATTATTACCGCTGATGTAAATATCATTTCATCAGCCGATGCATTAATTTTACCAGGAGTAGGTGCTTTCGGAGACGCGATGCAAAGTTTGCATCAAAATAACCTCATTGAACCCATACTTGATTTTGTGCACACAGGCAAACCTTTTATGGGTATATGTTTGGGTATGCAACTTCTTTTTACCGAAAGCGAAGAGTTTGGCCAGCACAAAGGACTTAATCTCATTGAAGGCCGCATTGTAAAATTTCCTGAAACTAATCATCATGGAGAGAAAATAAGGGTACCACAGATTCAGTGGAACCAGATAAAACCCAATGACAAGAGTATCTGGGACAACTCTGTATTAAAAGATGTACCGGATGGAACTTATATGCATTTTGTTCACTCATACTTTGCCATTCCGGATGAACAACAGCACATACTATCGTACAGTGAATATGAAGGCATCAGGTATGCCTCGGCTGTTGTTAAAAACAACATAACAGGTATTCAATACCATCCGGAAAAAAGTGCCGACCTTGGGATAAAAATCTATCAGAACTGGGCCAACTTTATAAAGAATAAATCTTATTAAATGAATATGTCAAATACAACAGAACTCGAAGTTAAGTACGGCTTACCAAGAGAAGTAAAATTTTGCAAAAAATGCGTGATGTCCAATCAACGACCCGCATCAGAAATTGAGTTTAAGCACAACATACATACAAAGAAAAAGACCCTTCATTTTGATGATGAAGGCATTTGTGATGCCTGCCGGAACGCTGAGGTAAAAGAACAGATTGACTGGAAAAAAAGAGAGGAAGAACTCATACAATTGCTCGATAAATACCGAAGCAAAGATGGGTCTTATGATTGTATGGTGCCGGGTAGTGGCGGAAAAGACAGTGCCATGCAGGCCCACATTCTCAAGTATAAGTATGGGATGAATCCACTTACCATTACCTGGCCCCCCATTCTTTATACAGAATATGGATACAAAAACTGGAAAAGTTGGATTGATAGCGGATTTGATAACGTGACCTTTACCCCCAATGGAAAGGCCATGAAACTACTTACCAAACTTTCCATTGAAAACCTCATGCACCCCTTTCAGACCTTTATGCTGGGACAAAAAAATCTGGCACCAAAACTTGCTCTGAAATATGGCATCCCCCTTATTTTTTACGGAGAAAACGAGGCAGAATATGGTAATCCCATTGCTGACAATGCTACCTCGCTACGCGATAAATCATATTACGCCATTAATAACATGGACGAGATTTATCTGGGCGGTGTATCAATAAAAGAATTGAGAGAAAAATACGGACTCACCAATCACGACCTTAGTGCATTTCTCCCGGCAGAATCATCTGAACTTGAAAAATCAAAAATTGAAGTACACTACCTGGGTTACTACATTAAATGGATTCCCCAGGAATCCTACTACTATGCAGTAGAAAACACCGGCTTTAAAGCAAGGCCATTCCGCACCCAGGGTACCTACAGCAAATACAATAGTATTGACGATAAAATTGATGATCTTCACTACTACACCACTTTCATCAAATTTGGTATTGGACGTGCCACCTACGATGCTTCGCAGGAAGTGCGGAACAAACATCTTACAAGAGAAGAAGCGGTGGCACTCGTAAAGAAGTTTGACGGTGAATTTCCCGACAGATACTTCAACGAAGTAATGAACTACATTGATATGAAACCAGAACGTTTTCATGAATTATGTGACCAGTTCCGCTCACCACACCTATGGACCAAAGTAAATGGTGAGTGGAAACTTCGGCACAATGTGGCCGGTACAGGTGTTGAAGACTAAATTTTAAATACTACCATTGTGAAACTAATCATTCAAGGAGCCGGACGAATGGGTATCCGGCATGCGCAGGGTATAAGCACCATAAGCCAAGTGACGGAACTGTGTATTGTTGACAAGTTCGATGCCGCATTGGAAAATGCCAAAGAAGCACTTAAAAACACTCCCATATTTTCCAGAACGTCTTTTTTGCTGGCCGATGATCTCCCAACCTCTGATAAACAATTTGACGTAGCCATTCTTGCTGCAACTTCGCAAAATCGCAAGGAAAGTTGCAGCACGCTGATTGCAAAAGGCGTTAAACATATACTGGTTGAAAAACCACTGGGCCAAAGTATGGCTGAAGTACATGAACTGGTTGATTTTTTTGAAAGTAACCGCGGTGTGAAAGCTTATGTAAACCTGAACATGCGCCTATACGAATCGTTTATACGCCTCAAAAAAGACTTACATTCATTACCCCAGTTCACCGGTTATAAAACCATTACAGTGAATACTGGTACCATTGGAATAGGTGCCAATGGCATTCACTATCTTGATTTATTATACTTCCTTTTCGATGCAGATAAGTCCGTAGTGAAAGCAAGTGAAATTGATTCGCAACTGGTTCCAAGTGCCAGAGGAAGTGAATTTGCTGATTTTGGAGGCTGGGCTGTTATTGAGTTTTATAAAAATCTGGAGAAGCTTGGCAACGCATTAATCTCCATCTCAGCACGCAGTACAGTATTTGGCGGATGGGACATCGTAGGTACGCATGGTCGCATCACACTAAACGAAATTCAGCAAAAACGTGTTGATATCTTGCGTAAACCAGATAGCACCATGCCAATAAACCGTTATGCGGCTGACTACATGGAACCTGTTATCAGTAAAATTGAATCGCCTTTCCTTGGCGACCTCACAGTCATATGGCTGCAACAACTGATAGCAGGCCGTGCGGTGCTTCCCGAGGTGAAAGAATCGCTCAAGGTGCATCAACTCATGTTTGATTGGTTATCCGCATCGCCAACACATCAAAATCATTTTCCTATTACCTGATAAATGCTCGTAACCGATTTTAAACGTTCCTTTATTACCTGGAAAGTTCATAATAACTTGAGCGGTAGGTTTGGTGTAGAAGCATCGCTGAATTATGAAAATACCACTTCCTACCTGCTTCATGGTGTATTGGCCTGTAAGGTTCTTGAAAGCGATGAAATGATTCACACTCCATCTTACCTGTTTCAGGCAGCCTTCTCAGAAAATCGCTTCCATATTTATAGAATAAATAACATTTGGGGGAACAGCAAAGATACCAATGGCGCAAACGACTCAGGGTTTGAAGATATTCAGTTTTATTGCCCGATGGTAGAAGAGCCTATTCTCACAACAGCTTCTGACGTGTGTGAGGCCGTGCTGAATAACCAACAAATTTCTGCTACTGTTGTTTACAGCACTGCTGGAAAGCAAACACAAATTTCCTTCCCGGTTAAACACATTAATGTAGAACATGAAACCAACCGATGGCAAATTGAAACCGGCCCTGTGCTGGTTCCTTACCTAAACAGTGAGCCTTCCATTTTACCAGCTTATCTGGCTATAAACAGCAATGGAAACATGGATATTGCACCATTGCTTACTGAGCCAGGCAACCACGCAAGGTTCTATCAAAAAAAAATCACGTTATCTGCCCAGGTAACCTTAAGTAAAGCTTCATAATATGATTTGGATAATTGGAACTGGCCTCATGGCCAAAGAATATGCAAAAGTGCTGAAAGCACTAAAAAAAGATTTTATTGCCATCGGACGTGGTGAAGAGAACTGTAAACTTTTTGAAGAAGAATTCCACGTTTCAACCCATCGCGGTGGTATTGATACGTTCTTAAAATCAAACCCCGATTTGCCCGATGCGGCCATTGTTACCGCGGGCATTGAAGCCCTGGCCGAAACAACAACTTCCCTTCTGAAATATGGTGTTACCAAGATATTACTTGAGAAACCAGGAATTGGTTACCCATCAGAAATGGCCAATCTTGTAAAAATTGCGCAGGAAAAAAAATCGACCGTTTTGCTCGCGTATAACAGAAGATTTTATGCATCGGTTTTGAAAGCCCGGGAAATTATCAATGAAGATGGCGGTGTGGTGTCTTTTAACTTTGAGTTTACCGAATGGTCTCACGTAATCCGAACCTTAAAGAAACATCAGGCAGAACACCACAACTGGTTTTTAGGTAACTCCACTCACGTTGTGGATACCGCATTTTTCCTTGGGGGCAAACCAAAACAACTTGCTGCATTTGTTAAAGGTGGGATTGACTGGCATCCGGCATCATCCGTTTTTTCAGGTGCCGGTGAAAGTGAGCGCGGTGCACTGTTTTCCTATCAAGCCAACTGGGAAGGTCCCGGGCGTTGGGTGTTGGAAATAATTACCCCGAAACACCGACTCATTTTTAAACCCATGGAAACATTGCAAATTCAAAAGATAGGCAGTGTAGCTGTTGAGCCGGTAGAAATAAATGATAAACCTGATAAAGACTTCAAGCCTGGCCTTTTCCTCCAGACTCAGGCATTTCTGGAAGATAACCTCAGCAGTTTCTGCACCATTTATGAGCAAAACGAAAACCTGAATAATTATTACCTTAAAATGTCAGGATACACCATCTGATAATGGAAGGTCGCAAACTAATGTCCGAATTCCGTTTAACCATAGAAAAGGCCCTCTATATTGAAAAGGAGTTGAACAAAGTTTTTTTTAATGGTGTACCTTCCGGAGCACTTTTTTCTGAGCTGATTTACGCCTCCATGTATTTTACTTCATTTAAATTTTCACTCAGGCAACATGTAAAAAATATTATTCAATATCAATATTTAAAGCAGTTAAAAACAGGGGCAGACATTATCGATGCACAAGCAATACAAGGCAAATACATTTTTAATTATGTAAGCAACACTGCCAGGTTGACCGACTTTTTTAAACCATTGTTACCGCTTCTGAAGGAAACCGAAGTTGCATTTTCCGCTAACCCCGAACAAAAAAATACTGAATGGAGCGCATACCCATTTTTCACCTTTTACGGATTAAATAAACAAGATCATGCTACATGGGCCAGGCACTACCACCAGTTTAAAACAGCGTTTCATCAAACGCTGAAAACACTAAGAAATGAAACAGGAAGTAATGCGCAAATTGAATCTGTGTTTAAAATAACCTCAGTTATTCAAACAAAAAGGCTCCAATATTTCCTTACTCAATTTGAAAAGCACAAACCAAAAGCTATTCTTACCGATCATGATAAACATGCCTTCAATTCAGCATTAATACTCGCTGCAGGCAAATTGGGTATACCAACATATACAATGGTTCATGGGTCAACCCAGCCTTTGGATTTTTATGTGCCACTTGTTGCAAAAAAAGTACTGTGCTGGGGGGATGTACAGAAAAACCAGTTTATTGATGCTGGTGTACCAGCCACTAAAATTATTGTTGCCGGGAATCAAAAATTACAACGTACATTTAATCTAGATGTGAAGCAATTCAGGATAAAATCCGGATTCGGTACTGATGGGAACAACATGACCATACTGAGCAACCCCATTGAACATTCAGAAAAAATCAGATTCGTATCCGACATTATAAATGCATCGGGAGGTAAATTCAATATTTTATTAAGAATTCATCCATCAGAAAACAAAAACGATTATGCCCCACTATACACCATATACCCAGAACTAAAGTGCCTTGATCAGTCAGAACAGACTTTTGAAGAAACCCTGGCCTGCTCCGATCTGGTCATTTGTCATAACAGTATTGCCGCTTTTGAAACCATTATTAAGAATATTCCTTTAATTATTTACAACCCATCCTATATCAGTTTTCCCCTGGGAATAGGTGAAGAGTTACACGAAAAAGGTGGCTTTCCTATAGTGAATACGAAAGATGAATTACTTAACTACCTGGAAGCTGAAGAATACCGGAATAATGAATTTGATCAAAAGAAAGAATCGTTTATACACTCATATATTTATGCATTTGGTGAAGATGCTGCAAGAAACATCACAAATGAACTATCCAATCCTGTCTCCATTTAAAGCCATCCGGTTTACAGAATTTTAAATCCCGCTCATTAAAAAATGGAAATACTCAATCATCCTGAAAATGCTTGTACATGTTGCAATGCAAAGAATAGTTATCGCTTTTTGTTAAGTGCCCCAGATTTGCATTATGGCAACGATGGCAGCTGGAACATATACAAATGCGACAACTGCCAGCACGTACTTCAAATACCAATTCCAAGCCAGGAAGATTTGCTGAAGTATTATCCTAGCGCTTATTATGCCTACAACGAGAAGAAAAATATACTTCAATTCAGTCCAAGAGTTAATCCTAAATTCTGGCTCAGGGCAGTGTATCTGAAAACGCATAAAAATTACGGGCACTTACCTGTACCCAAATCTTACCTTCTCTCGCTTGTATACAAAGTACTATTCAGAAAACCATTAGACCTCGACACCCCAACCTATGTAACAAATGGTTCCATGCTTGACTATGGCGCAGGAACAGGAACAACCGTTTCAATTTACGAGCAATACGGATGGACTTCAACCGGCATTGAAATAAGCGGGGATGCCTGTAAAGTAGGTAAAGCAAATGGACTTAATATCATTCAGGGGGATGAAACTGCGCTTGCACAATTTAAAAATCAGTTCGATTTGATATACACCTCACACACGGTTGAACATGTAATTAATCCGCAGGGATTGTTTAAATACTTTTATGATGCACTAAAACCAGGAGGTACCCTACTAATAACAACCCCGAATGCGGACGCACATTCCATAAACAAATTTGGTGCGCTCGCCTACTATTTAACCTTGCCTGTACACATCAATATTTTTTCATGTCCATCTATGAAACAATTATTAGAAAAAACCGGATTTAAAGAAATAGAATTCAATACCATATCAAGCTGGCGCACATTGGCCATGACAAACAATTTAAAAAGACATCACAAAAAAAACAATCCAATACAATTTAACTCAGAAGCCAACCAGGCAAGCTTGTCAGATTACCTCGCAACAATATTTGTGAGATTAGCATCACTCCAAAAAAGCCATGGCGACTGTCTTGTTTTTTCCTGCAAAAAACCATTGTAGGGATTTGTAAAGGAACTTATGTATCGCAACATTCATAAATGAGATAAATTAGTAAAACACGATACATATTAAAAATAGTTTACTGTTATAATTATAAATTTCAAACGAATACACACATGAAAGTAGTGATTTTTGCTGGTGGTTTCGGAACAAGAATTTCTGAAGAATCGCACCTGAAACCAAAGCCCATGATAGAAATTGGCGGTAAGCCAATACTTTGGCATATTATGAAACTGTATGAAGCGCATGGGTTTACTGAGTTTGTGATATGTTTGGGATATAAAGGCTATGTGATAAAAGAGTATTTTATGAATTACTTCATGCACAATGCAGATGTAACCATTGATTTGAAAAACAACAAAACAGAAGTATTGTCCAGCAGTGCGGAATCTTTTAAAATTACCCTTGTTGAGACAGGATTAAATACAAAAACCGCAGGAAGATTAAAACGTGTACAAAGATATGTAGGGAACGAACGGTTTATGCTTACTTATGGAGACGGTTTGTCAGATCTGAACCTGAAAGAATTGCTTTCGTTTCACGAAGCGCATGGCAAAATAGCCACGGTAACTTCCATCCTTCCCGAAGGAAAATTCGGTGCCATCATGACCGATGAGTTTAACATAGTTAATCATTTTATGGAGAAGCCCAAAGGTGACGGCCATTGGATTAACGGAGGATTCTTTGTACTTGAACCCCAGGTTTTCAATTACCTCAATGAGGATATGGACTCCATTATGTGGGAAGAATCGCCCTTACGCGACCTCACACACGATGGTCAACTCGTTTCCTATAAATATGAGGGTTTCTGGAAATGCATGGACGCATTAAGGGACAAAATGGAACTGGAACAGATGTGGGAATCCGGAAATGCAAAATGGAAATCCTGGTAATAAACTAAAATAAACAATTATAAAATGAAGATACTCATAACAGGAAATCTCGGATATGTAGGTGCCTGGCTTTCCAAGTACCTGAGGGCGCAATTTCCTCAGGCTTTTATTGCAGGTTACGATATTGGTTACTTTCAGCACTGCCTTACCACCTCAGGATTTGCCCCTGAAAAGGTGCTGAACGTTCAATATTATGGAGATGTGAGAAAATTCGATGAAAATTTGCTTACAGGTATGGATTATGTGATTCATCTTGCAGCCATTTCAAACGACCCCATCGGAAACAAGTTTGAACGCGTTACCCTGGATGTAAATTATCAATCAAGTATTGACATTGCAGAAAAAGCCATTCGCCAGGGAGTGAAAAGTTTTGTCTTCGCATCCAGTTGCAGTGTTTATGGTGCAGCCGGAGATGCCGCTAAAACAGAAACGTCTGAACTCAACCCATTAACCGCATACGCCAAATCAAAGGTGAATACCGAAGAAGGGCTTAGCAAATTAAACAGTGGCAATACAGTGATTACGTGTTTACGCTTTGCTACTGCGTGTGGTATAAGCGACCGTTTAAGACTTGATCTGGTACTGAATGATTTTGTAGCCTCAGCCATCACCTCAAAAAAAATCAGTATCCTGAGCGATGGTACACCATGGCGGCCATTAATCAACGTGAAAGATATGGCCAGGGCCTTACACTGGGCAATTTTGCGCAAGGCTGATAACGGAGGTAAATTTTTAATTTGCAACACAGGTAGTAACTCCTGGAATTACACTGTAAAAGAATTAGCTGAACACGTTCAAAAGCACTTCACAGATATTGAAGTAAGCATAAACAAGGACGCACCTCCTGATAAACGTTCTTACAGGGTAAACTTTGACCTGTTCTCATCACTGGCTCAAGGATTCACCCCAATGTTTGACATTAACACAACCATACAGGAACTGAAAGCAGGAATGGATGCCATTCGCTTTAACAACGCAGATTTCCGCAACTCCACCCTCATGCGGTTAAATGTATTGAATCAATTTTTAAGCACCAATGAACTTGACACTGATTTAAACTGGAGAACATATGAAATTTAATAAACTACCACTTGAAGGCGCATTTACCATTGACCTGGAGAAACGGGAAGATGAACGGGGATTTTTTGCCCGGTTCTTTTGCATTAACGAGTTTGACAAAGAAGGGGCCGACCGGAATATTGTTCAGATTAATAATTCATTAAGTAAAGACAAAGGAACGCTTCGTGGTATCCATTACCAGTTGGCGCCTAAAGCCGAAACAAAAATTGTACGCTGCATCAGGGGGTCCCTCTATGATGTCATTGTTGACCTCAGGCCTGACTCTCCGACTTTTCTTCAATGGTTTGGTGCCACCCTATCAGCCGAAAACCGCACCATGATGTTTGTGCCCAAAGGATTTGGGCATGCGTTTTTGACTCTGGAAGAAAACACCGAAGCCTTGTACCTGGTAACAGAATTTTATTCTCCCGAAAATGAACGGGGCATTAGGTGGAACGACCCCAAAATAGGCATTGAATGGCCTATAGAGCCGGTGGTTATCTCCGACAAAGATCAAAATCACCCTGATTTTAACCTTAGCTACCACTGTAACATATGAAGTTTTTTGTAACCGGTGCCAATGGTTATATTGGCAGCTACCTGTGTCAATATCTGCTTAAAAACAACCATCAGGTTATAGCCCACTCACGCGCTTTTTTACCTGATGTGAAAAAACTTTTAACAGGAGCCGAATTTTTAGAAGGAGATATTTTGGGAGCTGAATTTCCTGCACTTTCCGTTCAGGCCGATGTGATGATACATCTGGCTGCATCCAACGATATTGTTTCGAAAAACATGGCCAAAGGCATTGAATTATCGGCCTGCGGCACAGCCAACGCTTTAAAGCTTGCTGTTACTAACAATATCCCAAAATTCATCTTCTACTCTACACTGCAGGTGTATGGCACCGAATTGAAAGGAGAATACAATGAATCCTCTCCCGTGAGACCCGAGAATGATTATGCCATGAATCATTTGTTTGGAGAAATGTATACCGAAATGTTCGCGCGCAAACATGACCTCAAAACCTTAATCATACGTCCTTCCAATATTTACGGTCGATTTCTTTCGCCCCAAATAAACCGCTGGACACTGGTTCCCGGCTGCTTATGCAAAGAAGCTGTTGAGAAAGGTACCATCACCCTACTATCATCAGGTAAACAATATCGTAATTTCATTAGTCTGGAAGAACTCAGTTATATAACACTGCAGGCGTCAATCAACATGCAGCAAAAGTACGAGGTGTTGAATGCTGTTTCCGACAATTATCAAACTATTGCGGACGTAGCCCGCCACACTCAACAAATACTGAACTCAGATTTTAGTCGTAATGTTGAACTCATAATCAAATCTGAGCTGCCCGCTGAGAGTAATGTGTTTCGCTTTGATAGTGCATCTAAAAAAAACTTCAAAGCCGATGGTTTTAGTCATGACGACTTTAACCTCACCACTGAAATACGTGAAGTCATTCGCATGTTGCTTTCATAACTGACATTGATGTCAACAAATCTTAAACAAAAATTTGCTGATTGGGTAGCGCGCCTGCTTAAAATGCCAGCCCATAACCACTACAACAACCTGGTGCGGAATGGCTGGCTGGAAGTTGGACATCATACCTATGGTATTCCGGAAATAGACGTGTATCAGGGCAGCGAACAAAAGGTGACCATTGGCAACTATTGCTCCATCAGCAAAGGCGTCAGAATCATTACCGGGGGAATTCATCCCAAAGACTGGGTTTCCCTATATCCATTCCGAACAACTTTTAATCTTCCCGGTGCTTACCAGGATGGGATGCCAACCTCAAACGGTCCGGTTACCATTGGACATGATGTGTGGATTGGTACCGATGCCATCATTATGTCTGGAGTAACCATCGGACACGGAGCCATTATTGCTGCCGGAGCTATTGTTACCAAAGATGTAAAGCCCTACAGCCTGGTAGCTGGCATACCCGCAAGGCATATCAACTACCGAATAGCAGAAGAACATATAGCCCCCATGCTTGCCATTAGCTGGTGGAACTAGGATGATAAAAAAATACTGGAAGCCGTTCCTCTGCTTTCATCGAACCATGTCAAACAATTTATTGAACAATACTACAGTGATAAATACTGAGCCCAAACTTCTGATCATCTCACAGAATTTCCCACCCGAACTTACTGCAAGCACGGTGCTGGTGAATAATATTTTCAAATATTATCCGGGAAACATGCATGCCATTGGCGGATTTGTAGGCGGACGAATGGAAAGTAACTATCCTCCTCCCTGCCCTACCGATTATCTTCTACCACCGGCTAACCAACTGTTAAAAAGGGGGTACTACAAACTGATGCCCAGGTTGCGTTTCATTAACAAATGGCTAATGCTACAGATTGTAAAAAGAGAAAAGCCATCAGTAATATTTGGGAACTATCCGGAGCCGGAATTTTTTATTAGCTCATTTGAAATTGCACAAAAACTACGTATCCCGTTTTATGCCTATTTTCATGATCTATGGTTTGAAAACATGCATCGCAGTTTTGATGTGAAGCAGGCCAAACGATGGGAAAAACCCATTGTTGAAAATAGCGCACGGGTTATTTGTTGTTCCGAGTTTCAGCAGCAATATTTTAAATCGAAATATGGTATCAATACCGACCTCATATTGCACCCGGTTCCTGATAACGAAATACAAAATCTGGGATATACTCCCGTACCTGCAAGGAAGGAGAGAATAATTCTTTTTGTAGGCTCGCTGAGTGACCCCATGAATACGGATGCTTTGGCCACTCTTTCACACGCCATACAACTGCTGTCTGACGAATATGTGGTACATTGGTATCCCATTCAGGATATCCCGCTTTCTTTGCTGGAGAAAAAAGGATTTGACACCAGCAAAATAAAAATCATCGTAGCGCCAACGGCTGAAATGAAACGAGCCATCACCAAAGCCGATATATTATTTGCGCCACTCTCATTCAAAAATTGCTCAACTCACGAGGTGAGAACCGTATTTTCAAACAAAATCCTTTCTTACCTTACAGCCGGCAGACCTATGCTGGTATTTAGTCCACCCGATTCATATCACTCCATACATGCTAAAAAAGATGGCTGGGGGTATGTGGTGGAAGATGATGACAGATCAAAACTTGCTCAGGCAATTCAGATACTTTGCCATGATATACCGTTACAGCAACAAATTGTAGCCGGTGCTATTGAAGAGGCAAATAAACGATGTTCAAGCAATCAGGCTGCTAAACTTTATCAATGGGTACTAAACGAAAAATAAATGTGCGGAATAGCCGGAATAATTGATTACAACAACACAAGTGATGACCATGTGCTCACTAACATGGTAAACGCGTTAGTTCATCGTGGTCCGGACGATGCCGGCATTCACTCGTGGCATACTGATCAGGCTTATATAGGTCTGGGGCAGCGCAGACTTTCTATTATCGATTTATCACTTTCAGGCCACCAGCCTATGATAGCTCCTGATTCAAAAACGGCTATTGTGCTGAACGGTGAAATTTACAATTATCGCGAAATAAGAAAAGAACTGGAAGGTTTGGGACACCGGTTTAAATCGAACTCCGACACAGAGGTTGCATTGCTTGCTTATATTGCATGGGGCAAAAGCTGCGTGAACAAGTTCATTGGCATGTTTGCATTTGCCGTATATGACATCAACCAAAGGAAAGTTCTTCTCTTTAGAGACCGTGCAGGTGTAAAACCTCTGTACTATTACCATCAGGGAGGAGTGCTGCTGTTTGCCTCCGAGCTTAAATCGTTTCATCATCACCCTGCATTCAGAAAAGAAATTAACACCGATGCTGCTGCTGATTTTTTCAAGCATGGCTGGATACCCGGACCGCATAGTATCTATAAACACACCTGCAAATTACTACCCGGCCATATACTTGAACTAAACTTAGCCAGCCGGACCATCGCTACAGAATCCTATTGGGATATATTGCATTATGCTGACAGCACAATGCCTGAAAATGAACATGAGTTGATAGAAGAAATTCACGCACTCATGAAATCTGCTTTCAACTACCGCATGGTGGCTGATGTGCCCGTGGGTGTTTTTTTAAGCGGAGGATATGATAGTTCGCTGGTTACGGCCATACTACAAAAAAGCAGCAACCAACAAATAAAAACTTTCTCTATAGGTTTTGAGGAGGAAGCATTTAACGAAGCTCCTTTTGCTAAAAAAGTGGCTAAGCATTTGGGAACTGATCATCATGAGTTTTATTGTACCTATCAGGATGCCATAAACCTGATACCTAAGCTGCCTGATTTTTACGATGAACCATTTGCCGATAGCTCAGCCTTGCCTACCACACTGGTTAGCCAACATGCGGTTAAACAGGTAAAGGTAGCTCTATCAGCTGACGGAGGTGATGAATTATTTTGCGGCTACCCACGTTACTACAGCGACATAGATGCTTATACCAGATTCACCAAAATGACAGGGTCAAAGGCCTGGATATTGCAAAAGGGAGCTGCAATTGCAGGGCAGTTTATGCCCAACTCCCCCAGCGGGTATACTTGGCAACAAAAACTACTTAAGGTAGAGAAGATACTGGCGGAAAAAAACTGGGCGTCAAAGTTCAGGTATCGTATTGAACCTTATCACTTCAAGGAAAATGAATTAAAAAAATTATTGTCTTTTGATTTTGAGCCATTGTCATCGGCATATGAGGAATTTAGGGCCATTAAACATCAGGATACTCTTAACCTGATGATGGCTATAGAATACAAAACAACGCTGGTTGATGACTTGCTGGTGAAAGTGGACCGGGCCAGCATGTCGTGCAGCCTCGAATGTCGCGAGCCATTTCTCGATCACAGGCTAACCGAATACATGACTAAATTGTCATCTTCAATAAAATTCAAAAACAATACCCCAAAATATTTGATCAAGAAAATCGCCCATCAATATATTCCGGAAGAAATGATGAATCGTCCGAAAATGGGGTTTGGCATTCCCACAGACAAGTGGCTGAAGTCTGAACTCAAGCCTATGGTTTGTGATTTACTGATTGACAGCAATATCCCGTTATTCAATAAAAAAGCATTGAACACCTATATAAATCAATTCTACTCGGGTGTTGAGCCAAATGCTGAAAAGGTGTGGTTCTTATTAATGATGGCTCTGTGGTATAACAAATGGGCCGTAAATCGCTGATCGTGCAAACTGAAAAATTTAGACTCCGTTATTCGGAACTTTCATTACTGTTATTTGTGTTTTTGATTCCGATTGAAGACTTCTTTCTGCAAGACATTATAGGCTCTTCCACCCGAATTGCCGGAGGAATAATGATACTGATCTACTACCTCACAGAGCCTGCTCCGGAATGGCGTAAAACACCTGCCAGTTTCTATTTGTACTTTTTATGGGCAATACTCAGCATTATCGCTTGGTCTGACAACCCGCAGTATTATGCCATCATTCGATTGGTGATGTGGATGCTGACCACAGTTGTGGCCGCAAATATTATTTCACGGAACAATGCGATTTTACCTCTTATTTTCAAAGTGTATACTATTTCATCACTCTATCTGGTTTATGTGGCTCTCAGCAATTTCACCAACATAGATGTATATGAATTGGAGCGGGTAGATGTGGAGGGTATGAATCAGAATCTGTTGGCTACACAGTTTCTGATTTGTTTAGCCTACCTTCTTTATAATTATTTCAGAGTTGAAACTTCCCAATTAGGCAAATCCGTTTCAATTGGCTTCATTGTTCTGTTTTTATTGGGTATCATTGCTACCGGGTCCCGATCAACCTTGTTATCCGTTTTGTTAGCTTTTTTGTTATTTCTTCCCAAAAATTCTTTTCGCTTCTCGACTGTAATGCAAGTATGCTTAATTTTTCTTGTGGGTTACATTTTAGTAAGTGGGGATAACAAATTTTCCAGATTTCTAAATGCGCGTATAGAGGCTGCCGAAACGGATAAGGGGGCTAATCGGACAATTATTTGGAAAGTAGCAGAAAACATGATAAAAGATAATCCTGTAATGGGAGTGGGGTATCGCAATTTCCCTACAGAGTTTGGGACATACCTAGAAAGCACACACTTAGTTGAGGAAGAATGGGAAAGACTTGGGGAAAGAAGATTTGCGGGTACGCACAATGCAGTATTGGAAACATGGAGCGAACTTGGCACAATAGGGTTACTGTTGTTTTATGGTTTTCAATACAAATTCTTAAGGACGCTTTATAGGGGAAAAAGTGAATACAGCTGGTTTGTGATTGTTTTACTAATCGCAATTAACTTCAATGCCCTATTTGGAGATTTGGCCAATCTAAAATATTTTTGGTTGATTATTGCCCTATGTATGGCTATTATGTTCAAAAATAACAAAGAAGTCCTTTCATAATCAATGAAAGTCGTTTGGTTAGTTTCTAATTATCCGCACCACAACAATACTGTATCAGGTATTTTCTATGAAAGAATGGCAGAGGCACTTGCTTCCAAAGGTATTGATATTAGTATATTAGCATTAACACCATATTCAAATAAAATATTGGGTAGAATTTCTTCAAAATGGGATTCTTATGCAAAGTATCCTAAGTATGAAAACAGAAACAGGGTGCAAATATTCAGACCCCGATATCTAGCTATACCCTACCAAAAAAAATATAGCATACTTTGCAAAAGCATGTATGCTTCTATTCATAATCATGAAGCTTTACATGAAGCAGATATTATAGATGCACACTATGCATATCCTTTTGGCTGTGTTGCAAATTTATTGACAAAAAAATACAATTTACCATTTGTTGTTTCATTGCGTGGAGATGATGTAAACATTGATCCCTATTACAATGAAAACACTAAAAAATTGTTTATAAAAAGCATAAAAAATGCTGCAAGTTTGATAGCCGTTAGCAAAGCTATAGCTGACAGAACAAAAGAACTATCAGGTTATAACGCCAATATTGTTAATGTAGGTTTAAAATTACCTGCAGTTCTAAATGTGAGAAAAACAAAAAAAGACAATACGCTTCCTTTTACATTCATTTTTGTTGGCGCACTTACACGAGACAAGGGTTTACACCTAATAGTACGATTGCTGCAAGAGAACGTGGAATTGACACATAAAAAATACTCGTGGGTAATTATTGGAGATGGTATATTTAAAAAAGAATTATCAAAATTCCCTAACGTATCATTAACAGGACAGTTGCCGAATAATAAAGTATTGGAATATATGTCGGATTCTGATTTAATGGTTTTTCCATCATTAAACGAAGGAATGCCAAATGTATTGAAAGAAGCAGGCTCTCTTGCATTACCTATTGTAGCTTCTGATGTAGGAGGTATTCCTGATTTACTAAATAATGGTGAGCGTGGTATAATGTTCAAGCGAGATGATTATAGCGGTTTCAAAGAAGCTATTTTCAAGGCAATCGAAAACTATAAAGAGGCATTAAAACGAGGGAAACTATTGCAAGAGTACATTTACGAAAATTTCAATATAGATAAGAATGCAGACCAACTTATTAGCGTATACAAAAATGTTATAGAAAATTACTACCATGTGCGGAATATCCCTGCTGATAAATAAGACTAACGCTCCTGTAAATGAAGCATTGCTGAAAGCAATGAATACAGCTGTACGCCACAGAGGGCCTGATGACGAAGGTATTTATAGTCACACAAGTATAGGGCTTGGACAAAGGCGGCTTTCTATTCTTGACCTGTCAACAGATGGGCATCAACCCATGAGGTATCAGGACAAGTATGTGATTACCTATAATGGAGAAATATATAACTACATTGAGGTTAGAGAAAGTTTGCGGCAAAAGGGATACACGTTTAATACCAAAACTGATACCGAAGTTATTCTTGCTGCATATGATTTCTGGGGACATTCTTGCCTCAATTATTTCAATGGCATGTGGGCCTTTAGCCTTTACGATAAAACTAAAAATGAGATTTTTATTTCACGAGATCGATTTGGGGTAAAACCATTATATTATCTCAATCACAACAACATTTTTGCAGCGGGTTCTGAAATAAAGCAACTACTTCCCTTGATGGAAAAAAATGAAATCAACTTGCCTGTTGCAATGAATTTCATTGTTCTGGGCTTTGTAGAATTCTCGAACGAAACGTTTTTTAAAAACATACAAAGTCTTCCCGCTTCTCATTACATGGTATACAACCTAAACAACCACCAATACGATATTAAACGATATTATACGCTTAAAAAAATCGACAGCATTGCATCGTTATCAGAAGAAGAATGCGTTTCACTTTATCAAGAGAAGATAATATCATCAATTGATATCCGTTTACGTTCGGATGTACGCGTTGGAACATGCTTAAGTGGTGGTTTGGACAGTTCCTTTATTTCTAGTGTTGCGTCCACATTATACCGAAAAGGCACAACAGAGAAATTCACCGGCATTACGGCAAAATCTATTGACCCCAAAAACGATGAATCATCTTGGGCGAGAAGGGTAGCAGAATATGCGGACTTAGACTGGCAAACTATTCAACCCGGTACCGATGATTTCATGAACGCGCTTGACAAAGTTATTCTTTGCCAGGAAGAGCCATTTGGAACACCTTCGGTATATATGCAGTATTTTGTGATGCAAAAGGCAAAAGAGCTTAACTGCACCGTAATGCTTGACGGACAAGGTGGAGATGAAACATTACTTGGATATGAAAGGTATTATGCAGCCTATTTAAGCGGTTTACCATTATCACAAATCCCGTCTGCTTTATCATCTATAAGCAAACACTCCAAACTCAACCTGAAACAACTTCTATTATTCAGAATATATTTTGGCAATTCCTCAATTCGTAAAAAACGCATACAACTTAGAAGTAACTTTATCAAGTCTGATTATCTGGAACAAGTGAACTGGAACTATATTGATGAACTTACAGAAGTTTCAAGTAATATCAGCGATTTCCAGGTTCTTGAACTCACCAAAACGTGTTTACCTCACCTGTTAAAATATGAAGATAAAAACTCAATGCACCATTCGATAGAAACACGCTTACCATTTCTTGATTATCGGGCAGTGGAAACAGCATTATCTATCCCTGTCAAATATAAAATTAAAGACGGCTGGTCGAAATACATTTTACGTAAGGGGGCAGAAAATAAACTTCCGGATGATATCAGATGGAGAACAAACAAATACGGATTTGAATCACCGGATAATGTTTGGTTGAAGAGTACCTATTTCAAAGATCAAATAGAAGACTCAGAATTTATCCAAACCATCATAAAATCAAGACCTGAAAAGTTGAGTAACGAGCAATTATGGAGACTATTCAACGTAGCACGTTGGGAAAAGATGTTCAATGTTACTCAATAAGCTACGCAGATGATAATTAATCTTCATATCTATCCAAGCCCGTTAACAAATGAAACTCGTATGTTTAAAGAGGCTAAAAGTCTTACACATTTATCATTGGTTAATGAAGTGCATATAATTGGATATACAGAGAATGATTTACCTGCTGAAGAAAAACTAAATGACAAAATATTTATTCATCGTTTGTTGCTTAAAAGTAAAAAACAAAAAACAAAATTCCTGCGATATCTTTCCTTTGTAGAATTTTTCTTTAAAGCATTATTTAGAGTCCCTGTTTACAAAGCCAATATCATCAATTGTCATAGCCTTCATGTACTTCCTATTGGAGTTTTTCTTAAAATTTTCACAAGGTCAAAACTTATATATGATGCACACGAATTAGAAACAGAAGTAACCGGATCAAAAGGTATCGTACGATATGTTATAAAAGTCATAGAAAGTATTTGTATGCCATTTGTTGATGAACTAATTGTGGTAAGCGATGCGATTGGCAACTGGTATCAAAAAAAATATAATATAAAAAACTATACTGCCATCTATAATGTGCCATATCAGGATTTATCATCCCCTGATGACGATAAAAGCAATAGCATCTTCAGAAACTTGTTTAATCTTAGTGAAAATGATGTATTGTTTATTTATCAGGGAGTTTTAACAAAAGCCAGAGGGGTAGATGAAATTGTAAAAACATTTCTTGATGCACCCAAGCATCTCCATATTGTATTTATGGGAAATGGGCCGCTGAAGGATACAATTATGGAAGTTTCTCAAACGCATTCAAATATTCATTATCATTCACTGGTAAAACCGGAAGATGTTCTTACCTTCACCAGAAGTGCTGATGTTGGCATTCATATTATAAAGAATACCTGTTTAAATCATTACTATTGCTTACCTAATAAAATTTTTGAATATTTTATGGCAGGTATACCGTTTGTGGTCAGCAATTTTCCTGAAATGGGAAAGATTGTTCGGAATACGGATGGAGGTTGGCTGATAGAGCCCAACTCAAAATCATTGTTAGAAGCTATTAATAAAATAACCATTGATGAGTTGAAAGAAAAAAAGAGAAATATTGTAAATGCAAAACCTAACTATGGTTGGGAAAAAGAAGAAGTAAAGTATGTTGCATTGTACAACAGAATAAAATCGAAGTTAGCACTAGCATAACGTATAAAAATATTAACTAGAACTGATACAATATCGAAATTTATAAAAATAGCAGTCATGTCAAGAGATGTTAAAATATAATTCATTGATAGAAGTTAAACAAAATCGGAATGCAGATACCATTTCATATAAAATCACTTATAAAACCTTGTTAGGAGCAACTAATGATTGCAATAATAGATTATGGAATGGGTAATTTGGGTTCGGTGCAAAATATGCTGAAACGTATAGGTGCGCCATCAGTAATTACATCAACCAAAAAAGAGATTAAAGCGGCCTCAAAGATCATTCTACCGGGGGTTGGTGCATTTGATAATGCGATGCAAAATATCAGAAATTTAGATATAGAAGGCATATTAAAAGAAAAAGCTATAGACGAAAAAGTACCTTTTTTGGGAATATGTTTGGGTATGCAATTGCTTACTCAAAAAAGTGAAGAAGGAAATCTAAGCGGATTATGTTTTTTTGATGCGGACGTGAAAAAATTTCAATTCAACAACCAAAATAACTTAAAAGTCCCGCACATGGGTTGGAATATAGTGAAACAAAAAAAAGAAAGTGTTCTTTTGCAGGACATGCCTGCGGAGGAAATGCGGTTCTATTTTGTACATTCTTACCATGTGGTTTGTGCAAATGAAAATGATATATTAGGCGAAACTCCTTACGGATACAATTTCACTTGCGCTATTCAAAAAGAGAATATTATGGGGGCACAGTTTCATCCGGAAAAAAGCCATAAGTTTGGAATGCAGTTTTTAAGAAATTTTGTAAAAATAAATGTTGAGTAAACGTGTAATTCCCGTACTTCTTTTAAAAAATAAAGGACTTGTGAAAACTCTTCAGTTTAAAAACCCTGTCTATGTCGGAGATCCTATAAATGCGGTCAGAATCTTTAACGAAAAAGAAGTGGATGAACTGGTATTTTTAGACATAACTGCAAGTGTAAATAATACTGAGCCAAACTATGAATTAATTACCGATATAGCAACTGAATGTTTTATGCCGTTTGGCTACGGAGGCGGTATCACCAATATTGAACAAATAAAAAAACTGTTTCAATCTGGAGTTGAAAAAGTGATTCTGAATAGCGTTGTTTATAATAATCCAAATTTAATCACAGAAGCGGCTACTATTTTTGGTTCCCAAAGCATCGTTTGCGCAATTGATGTGAAGCGAAATCTTTTCGGCAAACATGAATTATACAGCCATGCAGGAAGCAAAAAGCAAAAAGTAGATTTATTGTTACACATTAAACAACTTGTAGATTATGGAGCGGGGGAAATAATGATCAATTCAATAGACCGCGATGGCATGATGAAAGGCTACGATAACGAGTTAATAAAAAAAATAACAGAGAGTATACATGTTCCTGTGGTATGTTGTGGGGGCGCGGGCAGTATGGAACATTTAAAAGAAACCGCAGATTCAACACAAGTTTCAGGATTGGCAGCCGGAAGTTTGTTTGTATTTCACGGTAAGCACAAAGCAGTACTGATTAATTATCCAACACAAAAAGAATTAAAACAATATATTAATTAATGGAAAGGTCATATCAAATTTGTACAACCACCATCATGGATACCACTGCCGACCCTGACATTACTTTTGATGAAAATGGGGTAAGCAATTACGTAAATGATTATAAAAAATTACTTGAATTGCGTGTACCCGACACAGAAACCGCAAAGAAGCAACTGGAGAAAATTGTCGCAAAAATAAAAGCAGACGGAAAAGGAAAAGAGTATGACTGCTTGGTTGGTGTGAGTGGAGGAGTTGACAGCACTTATGTTGCTTATCTGGTAAAACAATTGGGATTACGACCACTGGCAGTACATATGGACAATGGGTGGAATAGCGAATTGGCCGTTTCCAACATTGAAAAAACACTAAACAAACTTAATATTGACTTGCATACAGAAGTATTGAATTGGGAAGAGTTTCGCGATATTCAATTATCATTTTTAAAAGCATCTACCCCTGATGGTGAAATCCCCACCGACCATGCCATTTATGCTGTGACAATGAATACTGCTGCTAAATATGGAATAAAATACATCATCTCGGGTTCAAATATAAAAACGGAAGGGATATTACCCAGAAGCTGGGCTCGTGGGCATTTAGATTGGAAATACATCAAATCAGTAGCTAAAATATTTGGTAAAATTCGCCCTGAAACATTCCCGCATATTACAATACCACGTGTGGCCTATTATCTTTACGTAAAGAAGATTCAAACTATTCCGATCTTAAATTACATAGAGTATAACAAAACTAAAGCATTGGAGATTTTAAAGAAAGAATTGGATTGGCAATATTACGGAGGCAAACATTATGAGTCTGTTTACACAAGATTTTTCCAGGGGTATATACTCCCGAAAAAATTTAAGATAGATAAACGAAGAGGGCACCTTTCTACCTTGATATGTTCAGGTGAAATGAGCAGAGAAAATGCTTTAGCCGAAATTGCCAAGCCGCCTTATCTGGATGCTGATTTAGAAAAACAGGATTTAGATTTTGCCATCAAAAAACTGGAAATCACAAAAAAAGAGTTTGAACGAATCATGGAACTGCCGATAAAAAGCATACATGATTATCCAAATAGTTTTGACAAATGGGAAACCTTACGAAAAATATATTGGAAAATAAAGAAGAAAAAAGCGTAATCATTGTCAGGCAAACCTTAATTAACGACATTCTCCCTCTTTCTCTAATCCATCTGAAAGCATTCAAAAATCACATGAATGCACGTTTGGGCAGAAAGTATGCAGGCGCATTTATTAAGTGGTTTATTGAAAATAGTAATGCAATTTGCTTAACAGCAACAGCAGATGAAAAAACTATGGGATATGTGTGCGGAGCTGCATTAGGTTACAATCAAAAAATGAATAAAGATTTATTAAGAACGGTGGCGGGATGTTTTTTATTTCGCCCTTATTTATTTTTTAATAAAGAATTAATGAACGCAGTAAAAATTAAAATTCAGATTCTTTTAGGAAATAAATCTTTATTGAAAGATGCAGTAAAAGATCCCTCAGGGAGAGGAATTTCATTAGTAAGTATTTGTAGTGATACTAATTCAACTATTAAAGGGATTGGTACCGTATTGATTAATGAATTTGAAAAACAAGCTAAGTTATTGGGGTTTGATTTTATGCGATTATCAGTGAAGCCCGAAAACGTAAAAGCAATTAATTTTTACGAACATAATGGTTGGCAGTTGCTTCAAAATAATCAAAATATTTTGTACTATTTTAAAAAATTATAAATACTGTATATGGATTTAAATTTTAAACGAATACTAGTTCTAGCGCCACACACAGATGACGGGGAATTTGGATGTGGCGGAACTATTAATAAATTAATTGAATCAGGATGTGACGTATATTATGCTGCTTTCTCCGCTTGCGAACAATCTGTTTTACCTGATTTCCCAAGTGATATTCTAATAACAGAAGTGAAGCAGGCAACAAACTTATTGGGAATCAAGCCATCCAATTTATTCTTGTTTAATTATGAGGTAAGAACATTTAATTACCACAGGCAAGCTATCCTTGACGACATATTGAAGTTAAAGCAATCCATCAATCCGGATCTTGTTTTCATGCCTTCATTAAATGATATACATCAGGATCACTTTACCATTGCTAACGAAGGTATAAGAGCCTTTAAATGGAGTACCATTTTATGTTATGAATTACCTTGGAATAATTTTGTCTTTAGCACTACCTGTTTCGTGCCATTATCAATTGATAATCTTACTGCAAAACTCACTGCATTAGCCTCCTATAAATCACAAGCCCACAGACCATATGCAAATGCTGAATTTATTAAAGGGCTAGCTAAAACAAGGGGGGTACAATCAGGAAATGAATGGGCCGAAACTTTTGAAGTAATACGCTTTAATTTGAAATAAAATGTTAACTATCAAACAAATAAACAATATATTAAAACCGATTAATTTTCTAGGTGACGAAAATGCAGTAATTTCAAAACCAATAGAACTCGATATAAACAATACTGACCCCAATGTGATTATGTGGGTCAACGATAAAAACATTGCTAAGTTAAACCTGATTAAATGTGGAACAATTATTTGCAGCAATTCCATTGAAGTAGTTCAACCATCTTGCAATTATATTATTGTACTGAACCCTCGTAACTCATTCAGAAATTTACTGTTTAACTTTTTTGTAAAGAAGAAAGCATACAAAATTGAAGGCACAGCCAAGATTCACGAATCAGTAATAATCGGAAAAGAAGTTGCTATCGGGCATCATGTTGTGATTGAAGAGGGGTGTGAAATTGGTGATTACAGTATTATCGGCCACAATAGCGTTATTCATTCAAATACTAGAATTGCAAATCATGTAACAATTGGCGCCAATTGTACCATTGGTGGCGTAGGTTTTGGTTATGAAAAAAACGCTTCCAATGAATATGAGTTTATTCCACACGTAGGCAATGTAATCATTCATGAGCTTGCAGAGATAGGAAACAATACATGCATTGACAGAGCAGTATTGGGAAGTACAATCATTGGCAAAAATGTAAAAATTGATAACCTAGTTCATATCGCTCATGGAGTAAAGATAGGCTCAAACTCACTTATTATTGCTCATGCGATGATTGGCGGAAGCACCGAAATCGGGAAAAACGTATGGTTCGCACCAAGTGCCTGCATTCTCAATAAACGGAAGATTGAAGATAATGCTACAATAGGTATGGGAGCAGTGGTTGTAAAAGATGTTCATGAAAATGAAACAATTGTAGGTAATCCCGGAAAACCGCTAAATAAATAACATGGCTTTACTTACCATTATTATTCCCTGCCGGAATGAAAAAGCAAGTATAGAAAGATGCATTCATTCAATATCTGAAAGTAGAAAATATTTTAATGACTTTGAAATTATTGTTGCAGACGGGCAGAGTGATGATGGAACATTAGATATCCTTAATGAACTCTCAAATCAATATAATAATATAACTGTCGTAACAAACACCCAAAAAATCACCCCTGTAGCTTTTAATATCGGCCTCAAACACGCCACGGGAAAGTATTTGACGACAATTGGGGCAAGACATTTTATTGATGAGAAATACCTTTTAACTTGCATCAATTTTATTGAGAAAAACGAGCAAGTAGGCTGTGTGGGTGGAATCTCAAATTGCATTGAGTCTTCAGCAACAGGCATGATTATTACCAAAGCCATGTCATCAGCATTTGGTGTAGGTATTGGCAATTTTAGAGCTAAAAAAGTATCAGGTTATGTTGACACCGTAGGCACACCACTATACAGGGTAGATGTTTTAAGAAAACTTGGAGGATTTGATGAGAACCTTGTTAGAAACCAAGATGACGACATGAGTTACCGCATCATTAAAAATGGTTATAAAATTTATCAATGTGCTGATGCTTTGGTAGAATATGTAACACGAGGTTCATTCAGCCAATTATTTCACCAGATGTACCAATATGGATATTGGAAAATATATGTCAACAAGAAGAATCAAACCATCACTACATTCAGGCAATTAATACCGCCTTTGTTTGTTTTATTTTTACTTTTTGCCTTGCTCATTAACATACTTCACCCTTTTTCCATTTGGTCGGCTTTATCCAATATACCACTTTTATTCTATTTGTTAATCGGATTTTTCAGTTCAATAAAACAGAGTTCATCATTTCCAGAAATTTTCAGCCTCATTGCATGCTTTTTCATTATGCATATTGGATATGGAATTGGTTATTTAGAAGGCATTTTAAATTTCTTTCTACTATACAAAAATCCGGCTGATAAACATATGGGATTAACACGCTAAATATATGTCGCAAAACACAGGATATAATTGTCTATTATAGGCAATTAACTTAATTAATTGCTTTACTAGCTAGTTAAGCCTAATTTTAATCGAACACACATGAAAATAGCAACTATTATTGGCGCCCGCCCCCAGTTTATTAAAGCGGCTGTACTGTCTCGCATCATACAGGAAAAAAAAGGTATAACTGAAGTGATCGTACACACAGGTCAGCATTTTGATGCCAATATGTCGGATATTTTCTTTGAGGAAATGAGCATACCAAGGCCGGCATATAACCTGCATATACATGGCCTTTCACATGGTGAGATGACCGGGCAAATGTTGGGAAGTATAGAAAAAATCCTGTTAGATGAACGTCCTGATTTTGTTCTTGTTTATGGCGACACAAACTCAACCATAGCAGGAGCTTTGGCTGCGAAGAAAATACATATCAAGGTTGCCCATGTGGAAGCCGGTTTAAGAAGCTTTAACATGCGGATGCCGGAAGAAATTAACCGAATTGTAACTGACAGGCTGAGCGATATTGCCTTCTGCCCTACCGATCAAGCCGTAGAAAATTTGAAAAAGGAAGGATTTGACCACTTCCCTACGCAACTAGTGCGCACCGGTGATATTATGTACGATGCAGCATTGTATTACGCCAACCAAACCGGTTCGCAGCAAGATGCGCTTAGCAAATACAGGCTTCAGGCTAACAATTATGTGCTGGGCACCATTCACCGGGCTGAAAATACCGATGATACCAACAGGCTACAGGAGATTATTACGGGCCTGAACATGATTAACAGTAAAATGCCTGTGATTGTACCCCTTCATCCTCGCACCCGTGCTATCATCCAACAGCGCCAGTTAAAAATTGATTTTACCATCATTGAGCCTGTGGGGTATATTGAAATGATAAACCTGACCCGACAATCAAAAATGGTCATAACAGACAGCGGAGGCTTGCAAAAAGAGGCATGTTTCTTTGGCAAGTACTGCATTACCACCAGAGATGAAACAGAATGGATTGAATTGGTCAATAATCAGATAAACGAACTTACCGGAGCAAATGCCCAACGAATAGTAAGTGCCTTTGAAAAATTTAACACCATGAACTTTCCACAACAAAAACAATTGTATGGTAATGGTAAATCGGGAGAAGTTATCTATGAAAATCTGTTACAATACCATAAAAATCATAGCTAAATTAATTATTAAACCAGTTACCTAAAAATATAATCTTTTGTTTAGCTTCAATTTAATATTCTTCATGGGCTTGGATTCATCCTTGGCCGTACTTAACCCTTCTCAAAAATGAATCAAAATAAAATTCTATTCGCTGTACTTGGTTGCGGCCACATTGGCAAGCGCCACGCTGAAATGATTAAAAGAAACGAAGAAGCTGAACTTGTTGCTTTGATTGAAACTGATGACTCAAAACATATTGAATTGAGAAAACTTTTTGGTGAATTGGAAATTTTCAAATCAATCGAGGAGCTCATTTCTTCTTCCATTAAATGTGATGTAATAAATATTGCGACTCCCAACGGATTACATGCCGCACAAGCTCTACAGGCCATTGAATCAGGGCACCACGTGGTAATAGAAAAACCAATGGGCCTTTCAAAAAAAGCCTGCGAAGAAGTTATTTACAAAGCACTGCACCACAGCAAGCATGTGTTTTGCGTGATGCAAAACAGGTACTCCCCTCCCTCTGAATGGCTCAAAAAAATAGTAAGCGATGGGATACTTGGAAAAGTATTTATGGTCCAAGTGAATTGTTACTGGAACCGTGACGACCGTTATTATAAAAAAGGTGGCTGGCATGGAACGAAAGAATTGGACGGTGGCACACTTTTCACCCAATTCAGCCATTTCATAGATTTAATGTATTGGGTATTTGGAGATATTGAAAACATTCAGGCCAGTTTTGCCGATCATAATCACAGCGACCTTACCGACTTTGAAGATTCTGGATTCGTAAACTTTCAATTTACCAATGGGGGATTAGGTTCCCTTAACTATTCCACCTCAGTATGGGACAAAAATCTGGAAAGCAGCATGACGATTATTGGTGAACACGGAAGTATTAAGGTTGGTGGACAATACATGGACAAAGTAGAGTATTGCCATATCAAGAATTACACGATGCCTGATTTGAAACCTACTAATCCGCCAAACGATTACGGTCCTTATAAAGGCAGTGCAGCCAACCACCATTACATTATTGAGAACGTAGTTGACGTGTTAAAAGGCAGAGCTAATATTACAACCAATGCTCTGGAAGGATTAAAAGTGGTAGATATCATTGAACGTATTTATCAGAAAAAACAAAGTTGATTCTTTACCTGAGCAATTTTCTATCAGCCCATGGCATCACCCCTCAGCCATGTGAATTTTTGGTAACCCAACTTCAGAATCAGTATCACATTAAATGGAAATCGTCAAAAAAAAACAACTTTGCCAGAGCATATGATCAGATATTCGCTTTAGTAAAATATCGAAAAAAAATTAAACTGGTCATAATCGATTTGTATGCTTACAACAGTTTTTATTTGTCGTGTTTATGCGGGTTCATGTGCAGAGTTTTGAAATTACCCTATGTAAGCGTTTTACACTCAAATGAACTTGTATCTAAATTTTCCCGAAAATCACGGTTGCTTTTTTCATTTCTTAAAGGGGCTAAAGTCAATATTTCACCTTCCGGATTTTTTGCAGAGCTCTTAACTAAAAATAATTTCCCATCGAAAGTTATTTCAAATCCAATTGAGTTGAATTTATATAAGTCCGTAGATGTAACTTTAGATTACCCGCGTATGTTGTGGGTACGAACCATTCACACCAAATACAACCCCTTACTTGCATTAAAAGTTCTTAAAAGAATTATCCCTGCGTTCAAAGAATCAAAACTTACCATGGTTGGCCCATTTACCGAACCAGCCTACTCCGATTGTGTAAGGTTTGTCAAAGAAAATAGTCTGGAAAAATCGGTAACCTTTTCAGGTTTGCTCCATAAAAAAGATTGGATAGCTATGGCTGGTAAGTATAATCTTTTCATTAATACAACTAATTTAGACAACGCACCGGTAAGTATGATGGAAGCAGCCGCATTAAATTTACCTATGGTTAGCACAAACGTGGGAGGCATTCCTTATTTATTTGAAAACAATAAGGAAGCCGTTTTGGTAGATCCGGATAATGAGATTGCCTTTTCAGAGGCGGTGGTTACATTGTTCCGAAATGACACAACTTGTAAGTTGATGACCGAAAACGCAAGGAAAAAAGTTGAAGGCATGGGTTGGGGAAATGTGGTGAAGGATTGGCAAATTTTATTTACCGAAATGGGTATTTCTTCTCGCTAAAAATGAAAATTACTATTCTGGTACCGTGTTATAATGAAGAACCATATATCAGGGAATTACTTGACTGGATAGAGAAAAAATGCGATTATGACTATGAAGTGCTGGTTATAGATGGAGGAAGTACAGATAAAACACTCCCCTATATTAATAATTTTCTCAAAGCAAACAATCGCATCAGGTTAATCTCTAACCCTGATAAATATGTATCGCATGCCCTGAATAAAGGAATAAGTCAAGCTACGGGAGAGTTCATTATCAGGCTGGATGTACATGTTATTTACCCTGATGATTATTTTTCCCGCTGCATAAAGATTCTGAATGAAACCCATGCCGATAACGTGGGGGGATTCCTTGAATATTTTGGTATAGATAATTTCTCCAAAGGAATTGCAGGTTCACTTTCTTCCTTTTGGGGAATTGGATATAACACCATTGGTCCGATTAGGTTTGACCATTACACAGATACTGTCTTCTTTGGTTTCTGGCACAAAAACACATTTGAAAAATACGGATTATTTGACGAAGAGTTAGTTAGAAATCAGGACGAAGAATTTAACTACCGCATTGTAAAAACTGGAGGTAAAATTTATAAATCAGCCGATATACTTCTTCACAAATACGTACGAAATGATCTATGGTCACTTTGTATTCAATATTTTGAATACGGATTTTACAAACCATTGGTGATAAAAAAAATAGGTCATATCATTAAGATTCGTCACATTATTCCTTCAGCATTTGTTGTTTACCTGATTTGTTTGCCGTTGTTTCCTTTTGAGTCAGTATTTTTATCTCCTCTGGCGTTATACATAGCCATGTCTGTTTATTCGGCCATTAACCAAAACAACCCTTTTGTCTCCAAAATAGTTTCTTTTATTGCCTTCCCTGTTATACACATTGCTTATGGCAGTGGATTTCTGGCCGGTATCTTCAGAACATTAAGATAAATATGTTCTATTTTTGCCTTCATGATACCGTTTTCCCCCCCACGCATCGATCAAAAAATTATTGATGAAGTTACCGACACCTTAAAATCGGGTTGGATAACTACAGGTCCCAAAACCAAACGTTTCGAAAAAGCACTTACTGCCTATTGCGGAAATAAAGCTACGCTTTGCCTTAACTCGGCCACTGCCGGATTAGAAATCATGCTGCGCTGGTTTGGTGTGAAAGAAGGTGATGAAGTTATTGTCCCTGCTTATACCTATTGTGCCACAGCCAATGTGGTTATTCATTGCGGAGCCAAACCCGTTTTTGTTGATATAGGTGATGATTTTAATATTTCGGTTTCAGAAATTAAAAAAGCCATTACACCAAATACTAAGGTCATTATGCCGGTTGATATAGCCGGATTGCCTTGCGATTTTGATGCCATCAACTCATTGGTGAATGAACCCGAAATAAAAAAGCTATTTGCACCCAAAACCGAAGAACAAAACCAACTTGGCCGTATACTGGTTCTATCGGACGCAGCGCACTCTGTTGGGGGAACTTATAAAAATAAAAAAGTTGGATCACTCACAGATGTGTCGGTACTTTCATTTCACGCTGTAAAAAACCTGACTACAGCCGAAGGAGGAGCTGTTTGTTTAAACCTTCCTGAACCATTCGATAATGACAAAGTGTATCAGGATTTATGTATAAAAACACTGCACGGACAAAATAAAGATGCGCTGGCAAAACTACAGCCGGGCAACTGGCGATACGATATTGTAGAAGCTGGTTATAAAATGAATATGACGGATATTATGGCTTCTATAGGTTTGGTGGAGCTTGACCGCTATGAAACCGAAACACTGCCCCGAAGGAAACACATCTTTACACTGTATGATCAATTGCTTTCTCCTTTCAGTTGGGCAATTCTGCCGTTCTATAAATCTGATGACAGATGCAGTTCATTTCATTTATATCCGTTACGAATTAAGGGAATCACCGAGCAGCAAAGAGACGCTATCATTGCAGAAATTTTTAAACAACAGGTATCGGTAAATGTACACTTCATACCTGTTCCGATGATGAGTTTTTACAAACAACTCGGATACAGTATCAATAATTATCCTAACACGTACAATATGTATGCGTGTGAAATTTCGCTCCCGGTTTATTATGATCTGAACGATGACTTAATCAAACGGGTTGTGGAAGCCGTTACCTCTGCCTTATCTAAAGTGCTTGGTGTATCAAATGAGTAAACGAATTTTTGACCTTTTCTTTTCCCTAATCGGTCTCCTGTTCCTTTTACCTGTATTCCTGTTAATAGCGTTGCTTATTAAACTGGAGTCAAAAGGTCCGGTATTTTATTTACAAATGCGGGTTGGCCGCAATGGTAAAGATTTTAAACTTTATAAATTCCGTACCATGTTCCCTGACTCGGATAAAAAAGGGTTACTCACCGTTGGCATGCGCGACCCCAGAATAACCCGCACCGGATATTTTCTGCGCAAATATAAATTGGACGAGTTACCACAACTTATTAATGTACTTGCAGGGGATATGAGTTTTGTGGGCCCCCGACCCGAAGTTAGAAAATACGTTGAAAAATACTCTCCTGCAGAGCTTGCCGTTCTGGAAGTAAAACCGGGCATTACCGATTTAGCTTCCTTAACCTATATAAATGAAAATGCTATCCTTGCACAATCTGCTGACCCTGAAAACACGTACTTAAAAGAAGTAATGCCGCATAAATTAGCCCTTAATTTAGAGTACATTCAAAAAACCTCTTTATGGTTTGATATTAAAATAATCCTTCAGACAATTATAAAAATATTTAAATAAAAACCTAAAAAACAAACACTTAGCAAACTTTTTGTGATTCCCGAAAATAAACTCTTAATTTCGTGTAGCCTAAACTAAATATGCGTTACTCCCCACGAATTCAGAAAATATTCAATTTATCAAGTGGTTACACCCCTAAGTGGATTATCTTTATACTTGATTTACTTACATGTTTACTTTCGTTTGTAGCAGCCAATATTCTCCGATATAATTTTAATCTTTCAGCAGAAGATTTCAATAATTTCCTTCACACCGTTCCGCTGGTTATTACCATTCGAATGGTGTTTTTTATTTTATTCAGAACCTATTCCGGCATTATCAGGTTTACCGGAACTCAGGACGCTATCCGTATTTTCAAATCAATAACCTGGGGGTCGGCCATTATTTACGGAGTTAATTTTCTCTTCCTGGTCAATAAGGCAAAAATCAATATCATCATTCCTACTTCCATTATTATTATTGATTATATCACTTGTATTTTTCTTCTCACAGCCTTACGACTTGCTACCAAAATTTTATACGTTCAGCTCACAAATCCGGGTGAAAACAAAAGGAAAGTGGCCATTTTAGGTGCTGGACATGCCGGATTAATTACCAAACGGGCCATTGACCAGGATAGAACTGCCAATATAAAAGTAGTGGCCTTTTTTGATGACGACCCCTCGAAGGTGGGCAAAAGTGTGGAAGGAGTTAAAATATTTAACGCGAAGAAGGAGTTGCCCGAAGTACTTTCCAAATATGAAATAGAAGAGCTGATTATTTCGATACAAAACCTGAACATCGTTCGTAAACAGGAAATCATTGAAGCTTCTTTAACTCAAAATGTAAAAGTGTTGAACGTTCCTCTTGTTGACCGCTGGATTAACGGAGAACTGAGTTTCCATCAGTTTAAACACGTAAAAATTGAAGACCTTATTGAGCGGGATACCATTGAACTGGATAAAAATGTAATTGCCAAACAGCTTAAAGGTAAGCGAGTGATGATTACCGGAGCTGCAGGCTCCATAGGTAGCGAAATAGTCCGTCAGGTAATACCATTCTTTCCTGAAAAGATTATTTTAATTGACAAAGCTGAAACTCCGCTCTATCATTTAGAAATTGAAATGGAAGAGATGGAAAAAGGCCAGCACCTGCCACATAATTTAGTAACTTTTGTAGCTGATGTATGTGATAAAAACCGTATGAAGCATTTATTTGAAACCTTTAAACCGGATTTCATTTACCATGCTGCGGCTTACAAACACGTACCCTTAATGGAGGCCAATCCTTCGGAAGCAATAAAAACAAATGTATTAGGTACCAAGGTCATTGCTGACCTGGCAGTTGAGTTTGGTGCGGAAAAATTTGTGTTTGTTTCTACTGACAAAGCGGTAAACCCAACTAATGTAATGGGTGCATCAAAACGCATTGCCGAAATTTATGTTCAGTCGCTAAATAACAGCAATGAGTTTAATTACTGCAAAACCAAATTCATAACCACCCGTTTCGGAAATGTGCTGGGTACCAATGGCTCTGTAATCCCAAGATTCAGGAAACAAATTGAGGAAGGAGGACCTGTTACTGTAACACACCCCGAAATAACCCGCTATTTCATGACCATCCCCGAGGCTTGTCAGTTGGTTTTAGAGGCAGGTGCTATGGGGAATGGTGGCGAAATATTCATATTTGACATGGGCCAATCTATCAAAATTGTAGACCTTGCCAAAAAGATGATTAAGCTTTCCGGCCTTACTTTAGGTAAAGATATTCAGATCGTATTTACCGGGTTGCGACCGGGTGAAAAGATAAAAGAAGAGCTCTTAAACGATAAGGAAAATACCCTTCCTACTCATCATCCTAAAATTATGATTGGAAAAGTACGTACCTATAATTTTAATGACGTAAGCAATAATATTAATCAGCTCATTCAGTTGCAAAACACCCAAAAAAGTGAGCTTGTGGTTAAATCCATGAAAAATATTGTGCCTGAATTCATTTCAAAAAATTCCGTTTTTTCCACCCTAGACAAAAATCCTCACCTCTCGGAAAACTGAGCAATTATCCACTATTTAGACGAAAT
>CAZHTC010000014.1:0-44441 GCA_964535575.1 uncultured Bifidobacteriaceae bacterium | reverse complement strand
GAAATCTGACGCTTCGGGTTTGACGGCTACGGTACTTTTTTTCTGAGGGTCTTTTTCCATGCTGAACGTTGAAGCCGCAATGGCCGGTCTCGGGTACGGGTCGGATCCGACGCTCGGATTCAATCCGGCGGAGCTGTCGACCGGGATCGTGCGCACCCAGATTCCGGTGCAGCGGCGCGCCGGCGCCCCGAGCGACGACGACATCGAAGACATGCTCGAGGTCGACGGCGGCCTGAACAGCATGGACCTCGAAGAGCTCGAGCCGAACGAAACCGAGGACCGAAACGGGTTCAGCGCGTTCACGCGATCGCGGTTTGTCGAAAACGCTGCCCCGACCGCCGTGCAGCCGCGCATGGCGGGCGCCATGAGGGGCCTTGGCCTGTGATGGACGATGGGATCTCCGCCGGCTTCCGGGCTCTCGGAAGCGGTCCGGCGGACCATGGATTTGCCGGCGTCGAGCCCGGCAGAAAGAAGGGGCAGTCCGCCCCGACGGCGAAGCCCCAGGGGGACCGCGGCGGGCGGCCCATGCAGCCCCAAGCCGCCGCGCGCGACGCCGGACCGATTTCCATTCCAGCTCCCGGAAGTGTCGAGGTCGAGCTTCTTCGAAGGTTCGGCCGCTACCCTTCCGCGAATCGCCCCGACGGCGCGCATCCTGAGCTGATGCCCGGCGTCCTTGCCTACAACCCCTTCGAGGGAAGGTGGATCGAGTAGATGGCGAACAACGACAATTGGTGGGAATACCCGGATCAGCAATTCCCGGACGGCAATTCCGGGTGGACCCCGAATGACCCCTACAACCGGCCCCCGGGCGGCGGCGCCGACACGCCGAAGTGTCAGGACGGATGGCACGTCGAGCCGAGCACGGGCGGGTGTGTTCCCGACAAGGCGGCCTGCCCCGACGGCTGGGCCATGGGCGAGTTCGGGAAGTGCGTCGAGCTGTTTCCTGGAGGCTCCGGCGGGGAGGGCGGCTCTGGGGGTTCTGGCAAGGCCGGAAGGGCCGGAGGCCTGTTCGGAGCCCTGCCCTGGAATCCCGAAACCAAGCCCTACGAGTTCCAGCCGTGGACGCCTCCGAAGCCGACGGCTCTCGACACGAGCCTCACGAAATCGCTCGAGGAGTGGCTTGGCTCGTGGGATAAGAGCGTCCCGTTCACCAATCGCGTCATCGCTCAGTCGAAGTCGTCCGCCCTGCGCTCGTCTCTTGGAAAGCAGAACGCGAACCGCGAGGCGATCCTTGCCGACCAAATCCAGCGTGGCGTTTTCAAGTCGTCGGCCACCGGGTCTCGTCTCGATGCGTCGCGGCGCGCGGCGCAGTCTGCGTTCACCCAGGCGAGCCGCGACATCGACGCCACCGCGGCGATCCAGAATGACGCGGCGCTCTACCGAAACCGCATGGGCGCGCTCGATGCCGCCCAGAAGCACGTCGACAACGAGCGGAACTTCCTGCTTCAATCGCAGATGGACGACTTCACCCGCCAGGCGAAGCTCGCCGACATTCAGCAGGCCTACTACCGGCTCGAACAGGAGCGATGGAGCCTGATGAACGGCTGGAACCTGAGCAAGTACGGAATTGACGTGGGGTCGAACAATGCCATGATGGCCCTGTTCGCTCAGCTCATGAGCGGAGCCGCAGCGTAGGAGATCGCCCATGTTTGGAATTGATGACGCTCTTCTCGTTGCCGGCATCGGTTCGATGGTCGGGAAGCTCTTCCAGGGAAAGGGCGCCCAGAAGAGAGCCACGAACAAGGCGAACCTTGAAGAGCAGAGCTACAACGACGCCGTTCAGTACTGGCTGCAACAGCAGGCCCAGACGGAACAGAACCGCCAGAACCGGATCTCTCTGATCTCTTCGTTCGCGAAGTCGAACGGGCTCGAGGGATTCATGTCGCCCGAGATGGAGTCCATCCTTCGAAGGGCCGCGCCGGTTCCGACCCCTCCCCCGTTTCGGCGCGGATCCGACAACGCCGGATCGACGTGGGATCTCATCGGAAGCCTGATCGGCGAAGGCGCCGGGCTCGCGGGGAATGCGATGGCGTCGCGCAGTGCGCGGCTCGCCCCGGGGATCCGTTCGCGGGCAACCATGCCGACGTTTTCATCCGCCGACTTCATGGGACCGTGGTCTAAGTTCGGAATCGGGGGAGGAGTCCCGCTCGGATCCGTGCCCTGGTACAACTCGAGTTCCTTCTGGCAGGGCCAGAAGTGAACCCGGTTGCAGCGTTCGACCGGCTCAACCGAGCCGCGCAGGTCGAAGACAGCATGGCCGAGGTGCGCGCCGCGGCGCACGCTGACGCTCAGCGTTTGTTTCAGAACATCGCGGCGATCGCCGCAGAGCAGCGGGCGAGAGACTTCAGCGTCGCGCAGGCCAGAGAGTCGCAAGACGCTCAGATGGACCGCGCGATGCTGAATGAACGCGGCGAGGCCGAGCGGGCCGCCGCGCGAAACGCCATCGAAGCGCAGCGCTTCGAGTACCAGAAAGAGCACGATCGCGTCGCTCAGGGAAACGCGCTTGTCCAGAGGGCCGTCGGTCTCGGAGATTCCGAGGCCGCCAAGAGCTTTTTGGCAGCTCAGGGACGGGAAGACCTCGCAGACGAGGCAGTGTCGGCGATCGAGGCCAGGCGCGGCGAGTCCGGCTGGAAGTCGGCCGTCGAGGCCGCGAGGGTCGCGGCGACGGCGTCGTCTGCATCGGCGCTGCGCCAGCACCCCGGGTTCCAGAAGTTCGGCGACGAATCCACCGTGGCCGCCCTCGAGGTGGCCGGAAGGGTGGCAGAGGAGAAGCGCCGTCGGCAGGCCGCGCTCGACAACTCGCTCATCGACAGGCGAAATGCTCCCCCGAAGCCTCCGGCGCCGCCCCGCGGGATCTCCGAGGCCGAAGTTCGCCAGAACCAGGCGGCAATTGTCAGGTACCAGCAGCAGCTGTCGGATCTGGAAGACGGCGATCCGCTGGCCGAAGAGCTGCGATCTGCAATCGCGCGCTCGAGAGGCGTGATCCAGCAATATGAGGCGCAGAGGCAGGCGGGCGCCGTCGACCGGCTGCGCAAGGCTCTCGGCCTGGGTGGATCGAAGTGATTCCGTGGCGCGAAATCGCCTCGAAAATCTCGGCCCTTGATCCGGACCTGAAGAGCACCTTCGGGTTTGCCGATTCGGCGCTCCCGGCCGAGAACGTCAAAAAGCTCGTCCAGGCAGTTCCCGAGCTTGCGTCAGAAATCGACACCTCCGACCTCGAGGACTCGATCCGAAAGTTTCGGGCGGCTCAGGTAGACGCCGGAGAGGCGGCGGCCCTGGGAAGGGCCGCGGATGACGCGTCGTCTGCCCTGGGCATCATGAAGACGGTCTCCGCTCCGGGGCTGGAGGCCGTCTCGGCGGCGGGACGCGCCGCGGGCCTGCTCGGACCCGAGGAAACCCCCGGGGATGCCGTTAAGGCCAAGGTCGGAGGCGGACTGCTCGGGTCGGCCGCCGCGGGCGCCGCAGACGTCATCGTCGATCCCATCTCATGGGCCGGAGGAGCCGTCGCCAAGGCGGCCGGAATGGGCCCGCGCGTTCTGGCGGCCATGGGGGCCATGGGGCTCGCCAAGGGAGCTTCCGGGGCCCTGGGTCGGTCCGTGGCCGCCGGAGGGTCGGGGGACTCGTCGGCGGCCCAGGAAGACGCCGTCCGCCTTGCCGCCTCTGTGGCGGCTTCGATGGCTTTCCCGCTCGGAGGGGCGGCGGGCGGGGCGCGGAGGGTTCGCGTCCCTGAAGTCGTCGTTCCTGAAGTCGTAAGAGAAGCGGTTCCGCCCACAGCGATCCCTCCGCGGGTCGCCTCACCCCCTTCGACCCCGCGAGTCGTCCAGCCGCCCGCAGCGCCTGTATCTCCGGCGCCTACGGCTCCCGTGGCGAGACCGCAGCCGCTTTCGCCTCTAGAGGGGCTTCTGGAGCGGCCCCGGACCGCCGATCGGCTGCCTCGGGAATGGCGCGAATGGATAGATCTGGTACCCCAGAAACCAACCGAGATGGTTTTCAACGGCAGCGGAAGGGCCACCAAAGAGGAAATATACAGAGACCTCGCCGGTCCCATTGCTGGACCTGGAAGGTACTGGGCATTTAGAGAAGATCACGCAAGAGCCTTCGGTCCGAACATCGAATCCGCCCCGATCGAAAGCGTGGTCAAGAACCCGCTGGTCATCAACACGGACGATCAATGGAAGAGGCTGACGAAAACGGCCGGATGGGAGTTTCCGAATCCGATCGGCTCTGATCCTGTGGAGTTCACGAAAAAAGCGCAAGCGCTTCAAGATCTCGTGAAGTCGATGGGGCATGACGGAATCGTTGTCAGATTCGATCCGGACGGGCCGGACGGTGAAACGAAAACTCTCATGAGGGTTTTCGACATCCCGCAGGTGATCAGTTTTTCGGATGCCGCCAAGCCTGCCGCCACCGCCGCGACTCGCGAAACGCCGCAGTCAGCGAAGGTGGCGTCCGTCCTGAAGGCGATCGACAAGGCCACCGCTCCTCCCCCTGCGCCCCCGACGGCCGCCTCGTCTCTCCAAAAGCATGTCGCCAAGGCTGAGGCGGAGCTCTCCAGGATCGAGGCCGAGCGCCCCCGGAAGAATGCCAAGAAGGGCGCATTCGAAGAGTGGGACGCTCGACGCGCGGCCGCGCAGGCCAAAGTCGAACAGATGCGCGAGGTGGGCGACACCGAAATCGAATGGGCCGGGATGGTCGCCCAGAAGCTCAAGAAGGAAGGGTTCGTCCCCAAGAAGGGCGACGATCTCATGGAGTTCATTCGCTCATACGCGACGAACGATGAGCTTCGAAACATCGGCCTCGATCCGCGGCCGGGAAACCCGAATAAGGCGAAGCCCGGACGCCCCTCCTTGATGGAACGTCTCGTTGAGATGGAGGGAGAGGATTCCGGAAGGGCGCTCGACTACGGAGAGCAGAGCCAGTTCGAGAACGAGATCATCGCGAAGATCAACGCTGCACAGGGCGGGCCCGTGTGGAGTCGCGCCGCCCTCGATCGAGGGGCGGGGAACGAAATCCGGAAAGCGGTCCAGGAGTCCGGGATTCGGTCGGTCGAGTCGTTTGTTGCCACCACGGATAAGTTGTCCAAGGGGAAGCCGGTCACGGCAAAGCAGATGGAGTCGTGGGTCGCAGCCGTCAAGGCGATCAAGTCGTCGTCCATCGACGTGAACGGAGACAACTTCGAGTCCTACCGCGCGGCGAGAGAAGAGTACATGGCCGCCAAAGAGGCGGATCTGTCGAACCTGGACGAAGGGTATCGATCCGAAAAACCGGCGCGCCCGTCCAGGGCTGGAGCTCCGCCGCGCATTTCCCCGGAAGAAGCGGCTCGAAGGGCTGGCCTCGAGGCTCCGCCCTCGTTCGACGGCCCCGACATGGTCATCGACTACTCGGAGCCGCCCGCCGCGCCTCCGGTCG
This sequence comes from uncultured Bifidobacteriaceae bacterium, assembly GCA_964535575.1. Taxonomy (GTDB): domain Bacteria; phylum Bacteroidota; class Bacteroidia; order UKL13-3; family UKL13-3; genus JAGPCK01. Next base: position 39,032 of record CAZHTC010000014.1, on the reverse strand, counting down.
ACACGACCATGCCGGACCGATCGAAGGGCGTGAGCTTTGGCAAGGCGCCGGCCGCGGTCGAGCGACCGAATGCCGACGTCGACCGGCCACTTCCTTCCGGGACTCTCGCAAAAGTCGCGTCGGTTGCCAGGTCGGTCCCCGACACGCTCAGGCAGTCGCTTCGGACGGTTCGGTCTGAGCTGGTTGCCAAGGGCTATCCGAATGTCGCGCAGGTTCTGTTTCGGGCCGGCGCCCACGCGGACGCGCAGGCCACGAAAGCGTCGGTCGTGGTGGATCGACTGCGCGCCATGGGGGTCTGGGACAAGGACAACCTCGACATCATCGGAAGAATCATCGAAGAGGGCCCAAGGCGAGAGGACTCGGAAAAGCACCTTCGGGCCGCCGAGATTCTTTCCAAAGGATTTGGCGAGCAGTACGACACCGCTGCCCGCAAAGACCCGCTTCGCGGAGACCCCGAGACCGAAACCCTCGCCGGCGTAGCGCCGAGGGTCCGGAAGTACTTTCCGAGGACGAACCCCGAAAAAGACGTTCCCGAGTTCATCGCTTCGAACGAAAAGTTTCGGCCTCTCACCACGACCTCTCGGCACATGAGCCCGAACATCTACTCGGAAAGGCTCCCGGCATCGAATTCGGTCCGGGTCACGGATCCGGTTCAGCTCGAAGCGATTCTGATGGAGGGGGCGAAGACGTCTGGCGCCCTCGTGGGTGGAGCAAACGCAGAGCGAACGCCCGCGAACTACCCGAACTTCTTCAAGGCGGCTTACGAGCAGCGGCGCCGGCAAACCGCAAGCCAGGACATGACGGAAGCGGCGCGACACGCAGACGCTTTCAGTGTCGCCAAGGCCAGGGTCGAAATGGAGCAGCTTCCTGATGTCTGGGAGGCGGCGGCAAGAGATCGCCCCGGAGTGAGCCTGGACGACCTCGCAAAGAATCCGATCATCGCCAGGGCGGCCGACATGGTCATCAGGAATCGGTCGGGCTTGACCTCGTCGGCGAAGGCCACGATCGACGCCGCGACCGGTCTGGCAGCCGGACTTCAGCTCGGTCACGCCGCGCCCCTGAACGCCGCGGGTCTGGTGTATCCGGCCCTGTGGGCGTCCAAGATGGGCGCGAATCCGATGCAGGCCCTCGGGGCGTCCATCAAGGCCGCGGCTCTCGCCGCGAAGTACGGAGCCGAAGATGTCGGGATGATGGCGGGCCGGAAGCTCGGGCTTACCGATGAACTCTCGGCGTCGCAGCTTGCGTTCGGCATGTCGAGGTCTCTGAATCCGTTTCGTCGAGCCATCGCATTTGCCGACAGGAACACGCGGCTCGCGGTGGCGGAGGCGATGAAGCCTTACATCGCAAAGATGCCGCACGCGTGGTTCAGGACGACCGATCACTCGCTTCCGATGAACGACCCGAGAAACATCGAAATCGCAGCGCGCGAGCTCGCAAACGCTTCTCAGGGCCTGGGCTCGAGGGCTGACAAGCTGAAGGACGGGTCCAATCAGTTCTGGAACGTGGTCCGGCACATCGCATCGCAGTACTCTTCGCCCGAGATTCGTCAGCTCGAGCAAAACGGGGATCGAATGTCGTGGCAGGGCGCCGCCCTCGCGGCCATCGCCGGAGTCGTAATCGGAGAGGGAATCAACGACGCTCGATCGCTGTCCCGCGGAACCGGAGTGAATCTTCCCGGGTCAGAACCAACCGAAGACCAGAAGAGAAAGAGCGTCGGGGCGACTCTCCTGTCTCCGGATCGAGATCCCAGGATTCCGCAGAGGATCGCCCAGAACCTTCTCACGGTCGTCCCTGGGTCCAAGACGGTCCTCAACGGCATGGAGTACGGAGACGCGCCGGGCGTGGGTGTGATTCTTGGAACGGCCGCCCCGGCCGCCGGGGCTGTTTCAAAGATCGCGCAAGCCGTGAACCAGTACCGGAAAACCGGAGACGCGCGCGAATTTCTGTCGATCGTCGAGGCGCCTGGCCTCGGTCGCGAGTGGGCGAAGATCATCGCCTTCGAGCAGGCTCGGAAAGACGCGAAGAGCCCTGCGCCCGAGACCGGCTATGGAAGGGTCTCTCAAAACATGGGGTGGCCCTGGAAGATCGACCTCTACCTGAAGGGCAAGATCACCCGGGACCAGCTCATCAACGACACGATGGTGGGCGGAAAGGGCCTTCCGATGGAACAGAAGGCTCGCGCCTATCGCAAGGAACAGAACGACCGCAAGGACCGCGAGGACAAGCGAAAACAGGAAAAAAGAGGCAAGTGAGTTGCCTGTGCGGTTACATTCAATGAGGTAAGCCCATGTCCAATTTCGACCGCTTCATTCAGCTTCTCGACCACTACTCGCTGAGTAGCGCGTCCGATTTCGTCTATGGGTTCCTCCATGACGGCTTCAAACACGGGACGTTTTCGCAGCGCGACACCGGCATCGACGTCCTGAGCCGATCGTCGAGCCTTGGCGCGCAGGCGTCCGGAACCATCCTCGGCGCCACCGACGGCGCGAGCAGCCTCGCGTTCATGTCCGCCGGCGACGTCGTCTACACGAAGACGGGCATCGGAGAAAACAAGCAGGCGAATCTCAAGACCCTCTGGGAGCCTCGCACGGTCGTCTCGAAGCCGTCCGCTACCGAGATTCAGGTCAACGCCGCGATCGACATCACGAGCGCGCGCCTCTTCTGGAGGAAGCTGGCCTCGGGGACCGCGGTCACGGACGGCTGGATCGGCGCCGGAAACGCGTCGTTCGTCGCCCTCGAGGTCGTGGTCCACAGCGGCGGTCCGGTCACCGTCCAGAAGCAGAGCGCTTCGGATCGTCCCGATGCCGGCGATCTCACCTCGAAGATCGTGACGCTCGAGGAATCGAGCGTTTCGGCTTCGGAGTTCTGGAAGCTCGCGGACGCGCGCGCGAACTTCCTTCGGTTCGGTTTCAAGGGCACGGCGACCATTTCGGCCGGCCTGCACCTGAGAAGGGGAGCGTAGTGCATGAAAGTCGTGAATCGCCGCTGGCCTGACGGATCCATTGCCTTCAAGGTGACGAAGACCGAAGACGGTCGCATCGTCTCGATCGAGGGGGCGAGGCATCCGAGCCCCAGGGACATCGAAGAGCTGTCGATCCCCGAAGAGACGCCGTTCCGGCACTCCGACACCGGACGATTCTTCCTGCTGTTCGGAAAGGCGTGGATCGACCGTTCCAACGAGCCGGCGATCGTCGCCGCGAGGCAGGAGCGCGAGCTGCGCATCGAGAAGGAGCGTTCCGAGGCGATCGCGCGCGCGAACACGGATGAAGCCCTCGAGGCCGAACGGAAAGCCAGGGCGGCGAAGTCGAAGAAGCGCCGGGCCCTGAAGGCCGCGGTTGCCGTTCTGGCTGCGCTCGTGGCCTACGCGTGCGGAACCGGAGCGACGGCGGACGTCACCGCGCCCACGAACATCTGCACCGTGACCGGAGCGGGCGCCACCATCTGCGGTAGCGGTTCGATCACGATCACCCTGCCGGCGGCCACGCCGACTCCTGCGACCGGCGGTGGCGCGCCGTCCTGCGGAAAGGGGATTCCGGCCTACGAGCAAAACCTCATCATCGCGGAACAGGGGATCCCGGCGGCGCAGTCGATGGAAACGTACATCGTGGCCTTGACGTCCGCGCTGACGAAGGTCGGATTCAAAGTCGGGACCGGGAACGGACTTCCGGGAGACGAGATCGCCGTCAAGATCACGGACTCGTTTTCCGAGACCTATGACGTGTGGAGAGCGGACGGAACGCCCCAGGTGCTCTACCAGGCGACGTGTTCGCCCGCGAGGTTCTGATGGGACTCGTTGAGGATCTTCGGCTTCTGAAAGGTCTCGTGACCCTCAGGGGCCTTTTCATGCGCTTGGTTGGCGCGGTAAGGGAGGAGCAGAAAATGGGAAAGTACGACGTGCGCATTGGCCTCGTGAAGTTCGTGGTTGGCACTGCCCACGGGCTGATCGGCGCCCTCATTCCGGTCATCGTTCCGATCGTTGTCGGGTTCTTTTCCGACGCGAATGCGGTTCGCGCGGCTGCTGACGCGGCCGGCACGCCGACGTCGCTCGCGATCGCCCTGACCGCTTTCACGGTCGGCGTTACGAAGTTCGCGGTCAACTACTTCAAGAATCGCTGAGCCCGTGAATGGCGCCGCCTCTCTCGAAGGAAACCTTGGTTCCGATCGGATCTGCGATCGCAGTGGCGATCGCGGTCTTGAACGGTTACTCGAAGTTCGTCGAGAGAGAGGCGGCGACGCAAGCCCGGATGTCGGCGATAGAACACAAAATCGAGACGCTTTCGAGAAAGGCTTGGAGTTGCGAAGATCATCGACTCTTCTTGCTGGAGCTGCGGCTGGCCAACCGCAATCTCGTCATGCCCACCATGCACAAGGAATGCTCGGAGTGAGCGAGGTGGCAGCTCGCGCGTCGAGGTTGTTCTGGAACGATGTCGTTCCGGGGATCGCGCTCGGCCTCATCATCGCAACCGCTCTGATTTATCTGGTCTGAACCATGGGACTCGAACTCGTTCGCCCGGTCGTCACGACAATCACGAATTCGGCGGAGACCGCCATCGTGGCGCCGGTGCCAGCGCGTTCGGCAACGCTCTACATGAAGACGGCCTCGATCGGATGGAAATGGCGTTCGATCAAGGCTGACGGGACGAAGAGCGACTGGGTCGTCATGGGAGCGACGGCCATCCAGCAATTTCCGTCCGGCCTTCCGTCGCAGTCGCGCGGCCAGTTCGCCCGAATTCCTTCCGGTGAAACGCTGTGCGAGGTGCGCATTGACACGGGCGGAACGAGCGCCGAGATCTATGTTCTTTGGGATCCTGCAAACGTATGAAGCTCAAGATCGAAGGGCCGGACGAATTCACCGAAGAGGTCGTTTCGACAATCCGCTCGGTTGAGCCGGTTGTGCGTGTTGAGGAAGGCGCCGAATTCACGGTGCGTGCGTGGTTCAACGCTTCCGGGCCCCTCGAGCACCCGCTGATCCTCGGCGTGCATTCCAAGTTCCAGATGAGAGTGCTCATGCACGTTCTGGATCAGAGGGCGGAGCCTCCCGGGCCCCGGATTGCGGTCGTCGAGGCGCATCGCGACGAGGCGAACTCGATTTCTGTGGTGCTTCCCGATTCCGGACTTCAGCTCGTCGCGCGGGGCGTCGCGAGAGCCATCTTGGACACGATCTTCGATGAAGAGAAGAAGCGAGATTCCGCGACGGCGCCGCAAGAAGCCAAAGAAGTCAAGGCAGCGACGCCAGGACCGAATCGGCCCTCCTGGATCCGAAGGCTCTTCGGTGCGGCGGGAATTGTGGCGGCTGCGCTCCTTGCTCAAGGATGCGTTCGAGTGATTCAGGTTCCGGCGCCCGTGCGGCCGGACTTCCAGCGAACGGTCCTCGTCCGGTGCATGGGCGGAGACGCCCTGGTGGACACGTACCTCAGCGGATTCCCCATGATGCCCACGTCGGAGCGCATCGAGTTTCTGACCGCGGTCGCGCTGGCGCCGTGCCCTCCAGAAGTTGAAGCGTGGAAAAAGCGGCAAGAGCCGCGGAAGGAGTCGAAGTGAACAGGAGATCTATCCTTGTCGCGCTCGTCGCGATCTGGTCGTTCATCATTGCCGACGTCGCGCTGGCCCAGAGCCCGGTCGTCATTCGCTGCAAGAGCGGCGTCACGACGTTCGACTGTGGCGACTCGTCCAACACCGCCCTTCGCGTCTCGATTGTCTCTGGAGGCGGCTCTGGCGGCACCGCGTCGAGCTTCGGGTCGGCATTCCCTTCGACCGGAACGGCGGTCGGCTTCAGCGACGGGACGAACATGCGCCCCGGACAGGTCGTCGATGCGGACACGGGGGCGGGGACCAGCTACACGCAGGTCGTGAACCTCGTCAGAAGGGCGTCCGGGGGCCCGGCCGAGCTGATCGGCCAGACCACGATGGCGAACAGCATTCCGGTCGCGATCGCCTCGAATCAGAGCGCCCTCACGACGCAGCCGAACACCATCGCGTCGGCGAACAACGACGGCGCCTCGGCCTCGGTGACGGGCGTCAGCTCGACGGTCCTCGCGTCGTTCTCGACGCGCGCTTTCGCGTCCGTGTGCGCGCTGTCTACGAACACGGCGAACGTCTACATCAAGCTCGGAACAACCGCGACCTCGAGCGACATGATTCTCGTGCCCGGGGCCTGCTTCAACACGCCCCCGGGCGTCGTCTACTCTGGAAGGATCGACGCGATCTCGGCCAGCGGAACCCAGACTGTCACGATGGTGGAGTGGTAGACCCATGTGCTGCGAAGGGAAGTGCTCCGTGACCGGATGCAACGAGAAGGCGAAAGTCGGCGGCCGGTGCGCGAAGCATCACAGGGCGGCCATGTCGGCCGCGAAGAAGGTCGCCTCGCTGGTGTTGCTGGCGCTCTGCGCGCCGCTGTCTGCCCAGGTGATCCAGCCGCCTCCGGTGACGGCGACCGCGGTCGGAACTGCGAAATACTGCGCGGATGCAGGAGCAACGGACGCCTATGCGTGCAGCTTGCCGGTGACGCCGACCGTGGCGGCCGGCCTGTGCGTGAACGTCAAGGCGAACACTGCGAACACCGGGGCCGCGTCTCTGAACCTGAACTCGACCGGGGCGGTCACCATCGTGAAGGTGGCCGGAGGCGTGACGACCACGCTTGCCGACAACGACATCAGGGCCGGCCAGGTGATCACGGTTTGCCACGACGGAACCAACTTCGAGCTTCAGTCGACGCTCGGTAACGCTGCGGCTGGCGGCTCGGGGATCACGGTCGGTTCCACTACGATCACGAGCGGAACGTCCACGCGAGTCCCCTACAACAACGCGGGCGTCTACGCCGAGTCCGCGAACCTGACGAACTCGGGCTCGACTGTCACCGTCGGCACCGGAATCAGCGGGACGAGTGTCGCCCTGGTGGTGGACAACGCGACCAGCACCGGCAATTCGCTCACCGTCAACGACGGAGGGGTGCAGAGTTTCGCCGTCCGCGACGGCGGAGACATGCAGTGCCTGACGAGCGGAACGAACCGTTGCATTTTCCACTACGGTGGCGCCTCCGCCGGCTACGGTTTTGCGACCGGCTTCGAGGGTGCGGTTACGAATTCGATGTACGTGCGCGCCGGCCTCTACACGGGAGCGAATAGTGCGTGGCTTTGGTACGACGTGAATGCCGATCTCGCAGCGTTCGGCTTCCAGCGCGGCCCGAACAACACCGGGACCTCGAGCGCGCGCGCCGCGGAGGTGCGCCTCAATGCGAACTACGACCTTCGCGAGTGGGACACTTCATCGACGGGTGCGTGGTCTCGAGACTTCGTGAAGAACGCCCCGGTGGCACTCTCGGAGGGTTCCGCGACCGCGATCGCCACGATTTCGATTGCGTCTGGTGATTACGGGTCGGCCTGGCTGTACTACACGACCTATGCGTCGGACGCGACGCCGGACCATCAGGAACGCGATGGTTGGGTGAAGGTCTCGATCGTCAACAAAGGGGGAACCGAGACCTGCAAGATGACCTCGGTGGCCGGCATCGACGACGCGTCGGTATCCGAAACCGAGGACGGATCGGGCGCCGGCGCCATCTCCACGGGAACGCTGACGACGGCAGTCACGCTAGACACCACGGGCACGAATCAATGCGTGGTCAAAATCTCGGCCACATCCTCGCTCACGCAAACCACGCTGCAGACTGTTTGGAGCGCCCGCCTGAACGGCAAGCTCACCATCCAATAAAAGGAGTCACATGAAGAAGAGAATGCTCGCTGCATCCATGCTGGCCTGCGCGCTGAATGCGTCCGCGGGCTCTCTGGTCGTCCAGACAACCGCGCTGCAGGACGCCGCCCTGGCCAAGATCGTCGAAGCCGAGAACGCATCCCGAGCGGCGCGCCTGGCCGAGATCAACGCGCAGCGCGCGCAGCGTCTGGCGGATGTGAACAAGATGCGCGACTCCAGGCTGCCGCGCCTGACCGCTCAGGAAGCGGATCTCGCGGAGCTGACGGCGGCCCAGGCCGGCCTTGAGCCCGTTGACGCGGCGCGAATGCTGCTGCTGCTCGCGTCGCGCAACATGTCGGCCGAGCTGGCGGCGGCCGAGCGGTCGATTTCCGAGGTGAAGTCAGCGGTCGCCATCGCGGCCGTCGAGGCGATCGCAAAGAAAGCTCCTGACTGCAAGGAACGCGCGGCGGCGGCGGGCCTCGACCCCGACGTCTGCAACTAGGGGGCGCGTGTACCCGGACTCGTTCGATGCGGGGATAAAGGCTCACCGCACCCCGAAGGGCCACACCCTTGTTCGAATCGAGTGGTGGTCTCAGCCACAGCGGAGATCTCGGTCGTGGTACGAATCCGAAAAGCGGAAATACCCGACCGAGCACGACTTCGAGCGCGAGTTCGAGATCGACTGGCACATAGGATCCGGCGACGCATATTTCCCGGAGTTCAACCAGCGTGGAGGGGTGAAGTTCTACAGCCTCCAAACGAGAGGCATCCTTGCCGGCCTCCCGGTGTTTCGCGGGTGGGATTTCGGCGTGCGGCGCCCCGCGGTCGTGTTAGGCCAGATTGATCAGACTGGGCGCGTGTGGGTCTACCGAGAGCTCGCACCCTCGAACATCAACATCCACGAGTTTCGCGACCTGGTGCTCTACGCGTCGGGGCAACTCTCCTACGATGCGCTCGCCGCGATGGACAGGCGCCGAGCCCTAGAGATCGTCGAGCAGATCAACAACCCAAAGAGCGGCTACCCTCTGCTTCCGTGGTTCGAGACCGGCTCTCTGATCGAATGGGTCGACTACGCTGGTCCGGAAGCGACCGCGCGGCAGCGGATCCAGACATCGTCGGAGCAAACGGACGCCGACGTTTTGCTGTCGGGCGGAATCCAGCTTCGAACCATGTACGTCAAGCTCGAGACGCGCGAGGCGCTTCATCGGGCATTGCTGATGCCTCGGAAAGACCGGTATCCCGGAATCATCTGGGATCCGGCTTGCAGGAACCTTCTCCGGGCGATGTCCGGTGGCCTGACTCGAAAGAAGGGTCCGGACGGGCGGCCGGTCGGGGCCGAGTACAACAAGCCCGGCCTGTTTGACGACCTCTACGACGCCGAATCGTTCTGGCTGTGCCAGGAGCTCGATCCTGCGATGATGCAAGAGGACGGAACGTTTCCGCGAGGCGATCGCCTCGGGGGCGTCGATACTTACCTTCAGGAGTCCGCGACATGAGCGACAAGAAGTGGATCGATTCGGAAGAACATGGCGGCCTCGTGAAGTGGGCGATTGGTGCCTATGACGGCTTGTCGACTCAGCTCTCGGAGATCTTCAGGGAGATGGTTGACTGCGCGTCCGTCTACCACGGCAGAAAGAAGGATCCCCGCAAGGAACACGAGATGTGGCGGTCGAACCTTCATTCGCCCTATGGCTTCTCGGGCATCGAAACGTCCGTGGCCGCCGAGGTGGACATCCTCCTTTCTCCGGACCCGTGGATCCAGGCCGACGGCGTTGGCGCCGAAGATCAGAAGACCGCGAAGGCGATCTCGAGACTGCTTCAACACACTCTTCAGGTGAACTCGTGGCCGTCGCTTCTTCCTCAGCTGCTCAGGGGAAAGAGGATGCTCGGCACGTCGGTGATGAAGATCAACTGGGAGCCTCGCTACACGAAGGTCTGGCTCGACGTCGACGAACAGGAGCGACAGCGCTGGCGCTTCTCCGTGGCCCAGGCCGCGATGGCGACCGGGATGCAGCCCCCCGACCCGACCGGACAGGACGGGAGCGAGCTGTTCCCCGGGGAGGCGCCGGTCACCTTCGACATGTGGCGAGACATGGTGGCGAAGGCCGGCTTCCAGGTTGGGCCGATTCCGAAGAGCGGGTGGAAGGAGATCTTGAGGTTCAAGGCTCCGTCGATTCGGCTCGTCGACCCCTTCTCGCTTCGACTTGACCCTCGAATCCAGGACGCCCAGGAGCAAGACGTCGTCATCGAGCGCATCGTGCGCACGAAAAGATGGGTCGTCGATCGCGCCTCGGACGATCCCGGGAGCCCGCTGCCCTTCTCGCTCGAAGCGGTCGAGCGCTCGCTCAACGGGAACGCCGACTTCGACCGATGGGAGGCGGACATCGCCCGGATGCTGCGCGTTCCGTCGTATCGCAGCTCTCTGTACTCTCCGTCGACCCCCGAAGAGGCTCCAGTGGAACTGCTCGAGGTGTGGCGGCGGGGCGCCGACAAGCCGTACATGGTCGTCATGAACCGAACCGCGGTGATCAATCGGCGGCCGGACGAGCTCCCGCATCAGCATGGAATGGTTCCATACGCTCCGGTTCGAAACAACCTTCAGCCAGGGGCGTTCTTCGGTATCTCGGATCTCACCCCGGCGCGCCCGGTCTATTCGCAAATCGACCGGATCATGAACCTGCTGGTGGACAACCTGGCGCTCTCGACCGTCCCGATCACCCTGCTTGGACGGCAGGCCGGTCTCGGGAAGGGCGCGGAACAGAACTTCCGCCCTGGCGCCATGTGGGAGGTCGGTATCCCCGATCTCGTGAAGACGCTCAAGATCGAGTCCGCCCCGGCCGGGCAGGTGTTCCAGCTCATCGAGCACCTTCAGGTTATCTCCGACGACACGATGTCGACGCCCAGGCAGGTCCGAGGCGCGATGTCTCAAATCGGCCGTGTGTCGGCTACCGAAAGCGAGCGGCGCTTCTCCCAGGGGCTCGCGCGCCAGAAGCTCAACGCTCTCACGACCGAAGCTGAGCTGCGCCCGATGATCCACCAGCTGCTCGCGCTGTGGTCGGCTCACGGCTCGAGCGACGACCGCGTGAACATCGGCGGGCGCGATCTCGGCCTCGACGCCTTGCTCGTGATTCCGAAGGACAGCCTCATCAAGGCCCTGGATCAGGACTTCCGCTTCCGGGGAGCCTCGACCGCGGTCAACCGAAGCGAGCGAATCGGTTTCATCTCGAACTTCCTGATGACGGGAACGAGGATTCAGGCCCTTTCTCCGCCGGAGGTTCGGGCCTTGCTTGCGAAGCTGTGGCAGGAGGGCGGGATCTCGGGCGACATCATCACGGAGGACGCGAACGCGTTCGCCGCAATGAAGGCTCAGCGCGAAGCCCAGAACGCGGCTGCCATGTCGGCCGTCGCAACCGATCCGGGAACCGGAACGTTCGACGACGCCGGCGCTTCTTACGACGCGTCGAACGCCGAGCCGGTGGGCGGCGGAGAAGATCCTGCCGCGTCGCTCGGCTCGTCTGTGACGCCGTTCGTGTAGGCTTTCGGCCATGGCCAAACAAAAGCAGAGCGAACCGCAGCAACCCGTCTACAGGCGCCGAATCAGAATCCACAGGACCGCGCGATCGCTCGGATTACCCGCGGACAAGGCGCAGCACGCGGTAACCAACAACGAAAACGGCGTTCTCGTCGGAATGGTCGTCCCGGGTTCGGCTTTCGGTGATGGCAGCTCCGACGAGATGACGTTCATTCCCGACGGATGCCGGTATGGGCTCACCCGGAACGCGCTTGCCGAAATCGTGAAGTTCATGGACGATCCGTCGTCCATTTCGTGATGCAGCAACCCTTTCCTGACGTCATGAGAACGAGCCTCGGAGTCAGCGAGGCCGAGCGACGGCGTCAGGAACAAAATAGAAAAGCGATAGAGCTGGCAAAGCAGTACGAGCAGCGCCGACAGGCCGGCCGACAGGCTGAGTTCAGAATCTGGTGGGAAACGACAACCCCCGAAAACAGACTGGCGGCCGTTCGAGCCGGTCACGTCAAGCTCAACCTCCCGCATCCTCCAGAGAAAAAGCGCCGCAAGAAGAAGCGGACGGCGAAGAAGAACGGAAGGGCGCCCGTCGAGTACATCGAGGACAGCGGCGCGGCGCTATCCGCGGCGGTCTTTGGGGCACACCTTCGGCTGGCGTGAATTGATTCTTCTTCCCCTCTCTGAAAAAGCGAAGCTCGCGTTTCGGTCCTGGTTCTGGATCTACCTGCGCAGGCTCGGCGACGCGTACTTCCCGGAAAGCAACGCCGCCACGTTTTGCGAAATCGCGTGGCGCGCTCTGCATTCGACCCCTCCCGCAGAGTGGCTTTCGAAGATCGACGTGAAGGTGCTCGGCCTCATGGAGGACTCGGTCGGATGGCCGCGCGTGGACTCTGGACCCCCGAAGTGGATGTCCAAAGACGAAGCGAAGCGATGGTTTTCGTAGTACGATAGAGGCGATCCGAAGCTCTTTCCGGAGTGGGTAGGTCAGACGACCTACGGCAAAGGCCCCGAAATGGGGCCTTTGCTTTTTCTGCCGCCCTGAAACCTTGCGTAGCCTCTGCCCGGTGATATTCTCGAGGCCTCGCTAGAGAAGAGAAAGTTCGTGCCCGCCGGAAGTCGTCTCGTCCGGACCGTGAAGCCGGAGACAACGAGCATGGACGGGCGGGCGCCCCGAAGTCGGCATCCCGAAGATTCCCCGGGTTCCGGCTTCGGGGTTTTTTTGTGCTACTCTTTTGCCCGTCTGAAGGCTTGAGAGTTCGCTTCGGTGTCTCGGTTTCCGGAGTGGCGCACCCATTTCGAGCAGGGTTGGTCCGCCGAAGCGATAGGGACCTCTCTTTCCGGAGGACACGCCCGGGCGCGGTTGCGGGATAACCCGCGTTCGCGACCCGGGCTTTTTTTCGAAAGAGGGTCTTCATGATTCGCGATGCCATCGAGCGAGCCGTCGAGCGAGCCGGCGCGGACGCCTTCGAGCCGCATCGCGAAACCCTCGGGCCCGATTTCGTCGATCGCGTCGTGGTCCCGTTTGCGCCCGTGGCCGCGCAGGCCGCCGACTTCGCCACGACGGTAGCGGGGATGAGGGCCGGCCTCGTCGAAGGCAACCCGTTCATGCGTCCCCTCGTGAAGTCGCTGCCCGTCTTTGCCCTGGTCAAGCTCGGGATCGGCCTCGGAAGCGCCAAGGCGATCCATGACCTGCAGGAAGCGGGCCGGCCGAACGCCGCTCGGGTGATGTCAGTGGTTGCGACGCTGGCCGGTGCCGGACCCGCGGTGAACAACTACCTCTTGCTGAGGAACCGAAGATGAGCGACTACGTTCACAAGATCTCTCCGGAATCGCTCGCCGTTCTTGAAGAGCGACTGGCCCGGATGCTCGAGCACCTGAAAGAGCTGGCTGTTTTCGGAGACAAGCCGATCGAGTGGGTTCGTGGTGGAGCCGCGATCCTCTCGACGGTTTCGGCCGCCGCGAAGGCCGAGCTTCAGGCCGACGAGATCGAAGACGCGAAGAAGAGAGCCGCGGCCAATGCGGAGGCGAGCCTCGAAAAGCTCGAAGACGTCGGTGCTTGGATGTTGGGAGACGCGGGCGCCGAGCCCGAAGGGCTGTGAGGTGTGTTGAGTGCAAGGTCGACCTGTACATCACGCCTCGCGCGATTGAGATAGGCCACTGCGAGGAATGCTGGACGAAGGTCGACGAAGCGCTCCGGTCTCTGTCGGCGCCGGTGATGTTCAAGGCGAGGCTTCCGGTCCTGTTCTGGGAGGATCTGAGGCTCATGGCGACGGCCATACAGGAGCCGGCGACGCTGGCGAAACTGCTCGACGTTCACCCCGCCTCGCTCCGAAAACTTCTCGCCCGGAGGAGCGGCGCATTGGATCGGTGGATGCTGCTGCGCGTCTACGGGCCGCTTTTCGGTCGGCTGAAAAGAGAGTGGCTGAGCATCCTGCCGAACAGAGTATTCCTCGTCTGGGCCAAAGGCCGCTTCCGGAAGTTTCGGAATTCTGGGCGTCCGGAGTGCCGGTGGAAGCGATTACCCGTATCGTCTGCGGCTCTGCGGGCGCGCTATGGCTACGTCGGTACTCCAGGGAATCGGGCGCGTCCGTCCAAATGATCGTCAGCCTGGTCACGGGCGTGTTCGCGGACCTCGAGATCGAAGCCGGAAAAGCCCATGGTCGCACCACGAACCGAACCTCATCGCTCGACTGGGCGATGCGGGAGGCGATCTCGGAAGGCGTGTCGCTCGGGACGTGGTTGGCTCAGCTCGTGAGGATGTATCGCGATGGTGTTGAACAGAGTGCTCGTGGACGGTCGCTATTTCGAAACCCCGATGCCGGACCAAAAAAGGCAAGAGATCAGGGGGCAGATGTTGGAATCATGGTCTCGTCGCCGGGCGGCGATGCTTTTTCTGACAGCCCGGGATCCAACGCTCGAGACGCGGAACGGGGAGCCGGTTGCGATTTGGACGACCTCTGACGAGCGCGAACGCACCATCAAGCCGTTCCCGAACTGGCAGTATGTCGACGTCCTCTTCCGGCTGATCGACGAGTGCGAAGGCGTGCTCGGCATTGAGAAGGCGCGCCAGGTGTTCGCGACTACGTCGATTCTCGGAAAGTCGTTTCACGAATGCGCGGTCGATCCGGTTCGCATCGTTCTCTCGAAGAGCACGAGAGACGAGGCGAGTGAGCTTCTGGACGTGAAGATCCGGCAGCCCTACTCACGAATGCCGGGGTGGGTTCGCGCGGCGTTTCCGGCCAGTGACAAGCCGAAAGATCGGATTCGTTTCCCGGGCACGAATTCGGTGATTCAAGCGGTGGCCCAGAATGCGGCGGTCCGCGCGATCCGGGGAATATCCGCGACGCGCGTGATCATCGACGAGGCCGCTTTCCAGGGCCAGCTGAGCGCGATGTTTCGCGCAGCCATGCCCATGAGCGCAAGCGTAATCGCTCTCACTTCCGCAGACGGCAACGAGCTTGGCGGCCAGACGTTTGTCGAAATGTTCGACCTCGATTCTCGGGAACAACATGCACCACTCCATTTGCCCTCGGCCGATCTTGAGGACGATGGATCGAGCGTCAACGTCCCGAGCGGTTGGCCCTTCCAGCTGGACCTCTGACGGGAAGTCCCAGTAGTGGCCGTCCGATCCGTACCCGTCGGAAGCGGCGACTACCAGCCCCGACTCGATCAGGAGCATGACCATCTTTTCGTGACGAAGAAGGCCTGCGAGCGAACAGAACTCGCAGGCCCCGTTGTTGTCCAGGGGCGTGAAGTGTCTATGACACGCCCGGATCACAAGTCGAGGTCGGACTTCGCTCGGTCGTTGTTTGCCCTCTCTCGGTCGGCCGCCTCGTCGTCGGGATCCACGTCGGGATCCACGAGCTCGAGGTTTCCGTGGAAGCGCCTGCCATCGACGTGGGCGACGACGTAGATCGTGCCGGGCGCGGGTTTGTAGGTCCGCTCCATGCTTCGAGATCCCGGAGGCGCCGAGGGCTTCTTCTTGCCGCACTTGTCCCAGTGGCAGAAGACGACAAGGTCGCTGCTCGAGGTGGGCCCGGCGGTCACGTCGCCGTTGTCTTCGTTCTCGGTCAGCCCCCAGGTGCCCTGGGCGTCGGGCTCGGTTTCCATGAGCATGTTCTTCCCGTTCGGGCTCTTCGCCCAGACGAGATTTCCTGCGCCGCAGTCGCGGCAACGAACGAGTTTCATAGGGTTGGTCCTTTCGTGTGCTCGAAAAATAACCGAAGACCCGTCTCGGCATCGAGCGACCGAGCGGGAGGAAGTTGTTTCGCCACAGGAGCCGGCGTGTCGGGAACGTCGAGAAGGTCCGCGATCGAGGGCCAGAACTTGGACTCCGCGATCCACGCCCTGGCGGAACGCTCGACGCTTCGACGGTCGGCGCCCGACTCGACGAGCGCGGAGGCATAGATGCTGAGCGTTGCTTCCGATCTCGAGTGAGCCTGGGTCGGATAGGCGGCGCACAGGATCGCGAGCACGGCGGCAGCGTCTTCGTGGGTCATTGGCGTTCGCCTTGCGCTCTGATGACGTCCAGAAGTGGCGGCGCCGAAACAATCAAAATGTCGCCACCGACTGTGTTTTTGATACGGACAACGCGCGATGGGTTCGCGACAAGGAAGGACGCCAGCTGGTCGTAAAGGCGAATGATCTGCCCGACGTCGACCCTGGCGGTATTGTCGCGGTTCACAGGCCGGACCCGAAGACGGCCTTGAAGGCGGGACCGAGCCCGGCGTCCGGGGTTCGGTTCGGCGCCGGAGGAACGCCCTTCACCCAAGCCCGCCATGACGACGCGAACCGGCCGAGGTTGATGAACTGGGGCCCGGTGTTCGAGACGTAGGTTCGGAAGGCGATCAGGAAGCTCGGATGCTCCGAAGGAGAAAGCTCGGAAACGGTCTGCCCAAGGAGCTTTTGCAGCATCCCGGGCTGAGGGTGTGTCAAATACGCCTCACTCCAAGCGTTTGTGAGCGATCCGAAGAGTCGGTCCTTCGGGGTCACGAGCTGGCTTTGTGGTGCCTCTGCCGTCGCCGGAATTCCGCCTGCCTGCGTTTCTGTGACGTTTCCGAGCCTGGATGGTCGCAAGATTTCCGCCGGGCTGTTTGTAGGGCGATTCTGTGCGTCTTGTGGCGGCGCCGATTCGGGTGATTCTTTCGCCTTATAAGGAACGCGTGCGCGTGCGTGCGCGTGCGTGCGCGCAATCCCCTGTCCGTTCTTCTCTTGTACTTCTACGGGGGGGTACGTGGACCCTCCCCCCCTGGTACCGGCACCCTCCCCCCCGAAAACTTTTCGCTCCTGGGAAGAAAGCAGCCGTGCGGCCGGGCATCGGCACTCCTCTGGGCACGAAAGCAGCGAGGGGGACAGCTGGTAGATGTTCGAGGACTGGGCGCCGTCGGACCTGACCCTTCTGGCCCGGGAGAGCAGGCCGGCATCCTCGAGGGCCTTGATCGTCCTGCGGAGGTTCCGCTCGTCGGAGTGGGCCTTCACGGCCAGGGTCGCGACGGACGGCCAGCACAGCCCGTCGTCGTTCGCGTTGGTGGCGATCGCGATCAGGGCGAGCGCCTGGTGGGGCGTGAGCTGCGGCGTGTGGAACATGACCGCGTTCAACCAAATCACAGGTCGAGACCTCCATCGGACGGATTCTCGCAACCAGAGCAAAGCCCGCCAGAATCCGGACGGCCGCACGACGGGCACGGAGATCCGGAAAGCCCAGGCGTCCCGGCGGTCGGAGCGGAGGGAGCAAAGGAGTCGGCGCACCGTTCGCAACAATCGGCGCGGCCGCACGGGCCGGAACATCCGCACGGCGGATCTCCGGCCTCCGGAGCGGAGGCGACGGGATTCTGCTGGAAGTTCTGCTGGAAGACCTTCTGGAAAGCAAGAGTGTAGGATTCCCGCAAGAAGACGAGCTCGTAGGTGTTCGGGGCCCCGCGGCGCGCCCGCTTCTCCGACGTCGGATTGATGGCGCCCGAGTCGATGAGCCCCCGCATTGCGGTCAGCACGGTTCGGGTCGTGAGCCCGCACCAATCCGACATCTCGGCATGGCTCATTGTGGCCTTCAGGGAATCGCCCGCGCGCACGATGAGCGCGAGCATGATGATCCGCTCCGACGGGCCGGCGTCGATCATGTTGGCGACGTCGATCGCCCTCTCAATTCTGTCTTTCATGGTTGATTTCCTCTATGCCCCAGGCCAGATCTTGCAGGTCTTCCGGGGTCAGTTGGTGGATGCTTTCGATCCCGAGCGCGGCCTTCGTAGCCGAGTGGATCTTGTCTTTCGTGGTTCCGGCCGAGACGGCGAGATCGGTGATTGCCGCCCAGTAGTGCGTCAAAGCAGCTCCGGGGCTGTCCGGGTTGTGGCCCTTTCTCTCATCTCGTCGTCGTTCATTACGTGGTGGGCGCACCGGAGCACAAGGTCTCGCAGCCGCTCCTTGTCGTCCTTCCTTCGCGTCCGGCATTCCGTGACGATCCTTTCTGTGTCGATAGTGATCCGAGCGAGACTGGCGCGGCGCCCGCGTTTCAAGATCTTGATGGGCATTCCGAACAAGGCGACCGGAACCGGATCGAACGCGACCGAGTAGGCCAGAAACTGCGCGCTCTCGAGGTAGCGATTCGGGTTGATCTCCCTCTGCGATGAGGTCTTCGCCTCGATGATGAGCTTTTGCCCGAAGGGGACAATCATGTCGAGGCGTGCGGAAAGCCGAACTCGGAGCTTTGTGATCCCGAAGTCCTCGCCCATCAGCACGAACGGGGCCTCGCAGATGATGTTTCCCCACGGGGGAAGAATCGCCGGAGACGGACATCCGAGCGCTTGGGAGATGTACTCCGACAAACGTCCTCTGGCGTTATTGCAGTCCGTGTCGTCGACGTCGTAAGAGCTGTCCCCAGGCCAAACGACTCCATCGCTCCCGACCACGGTGGAGCCGGCCAGAACGGCTTCGTGGACCGCGTTGCCGGCCGCGGCAGCCTCGGACATTGTGTCCCGCTTGAGAAACTGTTCCTTGAACTTCGCGACCGTCATCCAGGGGGCGCGGTCGATGTCGTCGAAGGCGACGAGGTTCGATGGAGACAGGTGGATTATGGGCTCAGGCATTGCGCCTCCGGAAACGCTTCGCGTCGGGACACGTCGCGAAGTGCGAGAGATAGAGGGTCGAACCCTCCGGAGGGTTCGAGACGACCCTCGCCTGTCCGTTCTCGTCGATGGCGACGTTCCCCTTATCGGATGGCTCGCCGTCGAGGATCATCACGCGCCCGCTGACCGCGGACTCCACAAAGCGGACCGGACGTTCGCACGATCTACAAGTGCTCATCGGGTTACCTCACTCTTCCGCGCCTCGGCCATCGCCTCCAGCGCAGCAATCGCCGCCAAGTACCCGGCGCGATGCTCGCCTTCCGGGTACACCATATCCAGTCGCGCCACCAGCTGCTCCCGCGTCCCGGTCCAGCAACCGGCGCGATAGGTCATGTCGGGGATGTGCAGCAGCAGCACGTCATGACGCGAGCCCACGGGGCCGATGTAGACCACCCGTGGGATGTTGGCGCTCCTGAGATTGGCGCCCTCGAGATTGGCGCCCCTGAGATCGGCGCCCCCGAGATCGGCGCTCCTGAGATTGGCGCCCCTGAGATCGGCGCTCCTGAGATTGGCGCTCCTGAGATCGGCGCTCCTGAGATCGGCGCCCCTGAGATTGGCGCCCCCGAGATCGGCGCTCCTGAGATTGGCGCCCCAGAGATTGGCGCCCCAGAGATCGGCGCCCTCGAGATTGGCGCCCCAGAGATCGGCGCCCCAGAGATCGGCGCCCCCGAGATCGGCGCTCCTGAGATTGGCGCCCCCGAGATCGGCCTGACTCATCCGCGTCCCGACCTCCCCGCGGCACGCCCTCGCGTGTGACTCTAAAAGCTTACGCCATGTCGGTTCGGTCATCGGGTCACCTCGCCAGAAAGCAGCGGAATCGAAGCCCCGGTCGCGCGCATCTCGGCGAGCCTTGGAGTCACCTCGGCGCCGACAGTGTTCCCGTTCGGCAAGACGAAGTGCGCAAGGAACTCGCTTTCGTCGGCTCCGTAGCGGATCAGAAGGTCTTCGATTTCGGCGCGCGACTTCGGGACGGACACTACCGTCCCCTCGGCGAATTTTCGGCTCATTGAATCACCTCGGACAGAAGCAGGGCCATGAAGGCGACGCCCGCAAAAAAGGCGAGCGCAAAGGCGGACGTGATGATCGCGTCGAGAATCACCATGGCCGTCACGAGCTCGTCGTGATTGGGTCGGCGCCCGAAGAGAACGGATAGGAATTTCTCGACGGTCAGCATTGCGGAGCTCCGAGAGGAAGAAGCAGGATGCAGGCGATGAGAAGCGCGAGCGCCGCGGTCACCGCCATGAGGCCGATCCTCAGATAGCGGTTGTCCGCCTGGATCCTGGAGATGTATTGATTTCTCTGCTCGTAAAAGATGCAGTTCGGGTAATGGAGCCCCGGGCAGCATCGCGCCTCAAGGCGTGCGATGGTTTCGGCCTGTCGCTGGATGCGGCATTCGGCGCACAAACACAGGTCGTGTTGCGCGGCGCCGGCGTTCACTTGGCCTCCTTCGGATCGAACACGATCGTTGCGGTTCCGACCTTGCGGAGCTCGTAGCCAAGAAGCCCGCGGCGGGCCTTGAAGCGAGCGGAGGCCGCAGTCGAAACGGCCGGATCCTTGATTCGCAGGATGACGTCGACGACCGCCTGCATGGCGGCGACGCTCTTCGCCGAGTCGATCGCGGAGATGATCGTCTCGGCCGGATCCTCAGGAGAAAGGCCGTCGTCGGCGTCCGATCGCGTCTGGATCGCGGGAACGTCATCCACGGCGGCGGGGTCGGTGCCCGGGTCGGTGTCGGGACCGGAGGCGGGGGCGGGCGGGGGGATCATGTCGGAAGGCTTCGGCTTCGCTGCCACAGAGGCGGCGAGCTTCTTAACGAGAGCGTCCTCGCTGTCCTCGGCCCCCGTTGCATCGGAAACGTTTCCGCCCGAAGGCCCATTCTTCGAATCGGCCTGTCCCATCTCTTCGGCCGTGTAGAGGCCAGAGAGCTCCATGGGGAACGCGCGGCGCAGGGCCAGGGCCTCGGCGCACTTCGCGAGCATGAGGTCGGGGAACTTCTTCCAGATGAACGTCAGCTCGCCCCTGTTGGTCGTCGCGGCATAGGACTCCCACTTCGCGATCGCGTAGAGCGGCGCGCTGAAGCCGCGGCGCAGGACTCCGACTCTGGCCGCGAACGGAGCCTCCTTGGAAGTCCAGATGTCCTTCCACACGCCGTCGGGGCCGCACCACTCGGGGCCGACCTGGCCGGCGTAGTCTCCGGACCTCTGGGCGACCAGGCGGAAGCCGTCGATCGAAACGTCGGCGGACCACTTGTCGACGTTGTTTGCAGTGCGCTTCGCGGGGTAGATCTGACGCGCGAGCGGATCCAGCTGCGTGCGCTTGCAGATTTCGGCGAAGGTGCGCTGAAACGCGGGCGGCGCCTCCCTGAGCTCGCGCGAAGAATCGAGGAGGATCTTCATCCCCTGCTCGGTGGTGTAGTCGATGGTCGCGGTCGTGGTCATAGGTCCTCTTTCGGTTCAGAGAATGTCGTCAGGGATGGGTCGAAGTGCATCGGAATCGTTCCAATAGCTCCGTCCCGTTGCTTCAGGCAAATCAGTTCGGCTTTGTGGATGTTCTCTTCGGTGCGGTTGTACATGGCTTCGCGGTAGATCGCCAGGACAACATCCGCGTCCTGCTCGATGGCTCCGGACTCGCGAAGGTCCGACAGCATCGGCCGTCGATCCTTTCGGCCTTCCGGGGCGCGCGAGAGTTGCGACAGGGCGATGACCGGCAGGTTGAGCTCCTTTGCTGCCAGCTTCAGGTCGCGCGAGATCTGCGAGATCTCTTCGTGTCTCGAGACTTTGCCTCGCTCGCCGGATAAGAGCTGCAAGTAGTCGATCACCACCAGCTTCGCTCTGTGGCGGCGGGCGCGAGCGACGAGGCGGCGCACCGTCATGCGGCCGTTGTCGTCGATCCAGAGCGGGAGTGACGTGATCTCCCCATAGGCGGCAGCGATGGCGCTCCACTCACGTTCCGTGAGCCCGAGCCCGATTCGGCGATGAGATACCCGTGAGCGAAGGGAGAAAAGACGCCGCATGATGGAGCGGCGCGACATCTCCAGGGAGAAGAACACCGTCGGCGCGGCAGCTGCAAACTGAAGGGCCAAGCTCGTCTTGCCCTGGCTCGGCCGAGCCGCGAGCACGATCAGGCTGCCGGGCTGCCATCCCCCGGTGAGGTCGTCGAGCTCGGAGAATCCGGTCGGAACTCCGGTGAGGCCCTTGGCGAGGGCGATCCTCTCGATGTCCTGCGTGACGTCCCGGGCGAGCGAGGAGACGTGCACCGGGCCAGGATCCTTCGCGGAACGAGCCTCGTCGCTCAGGGCCGCGAGTCCGGCCTCGAGCCGTTCGATCGATTCAACTGCGCGCTCCGCCGGCCGCTCGAGCTCAGCGGCCAGGAGCGCGCGCAGGCGCCGCCCGCGAGACGCTTCCCGCACGACCTCGGACAGCGACGCGACGACCGAAGCGCTCAGGGCCGGAACACCTTCGACCAGAGCGGCCAGGGCGGCCACTCCCCCGGGCATGGTTTCGAGCACGCCCAAAGTCGCGAGCCGCCGCTTGACCGACACGAGAGAGACGTCCTGGCCGGCATCCGCTAGGTGCAAGATGGCAGCGAAAATGTCGCCATGGCCAGCGGACGAAAAGTCCGAAGGCGACACCTCGGCGTGAGTGCAGAGGTCGGGGGAAACAAGCAGAGCGCCGAGAAGTGCGCGCTCTGTGTCTTTTGTGGAGTCGTCGAGGTTGGTCTTATTGGACATGGCGGGCCCGGGACTGGCCGTCTAAGGTGAAAAATACGCCCCCGACCTAGAGGCAGTCAAGCAAAATTTTCTGTGCGCAGCTTCGCATCTCGGCGGCGAGAGCCGAATCGGACGTTGCCGTAACGGCATCGACGGACGCGCCCAAGGTTTGAGACTTTGCGGTGAGAATTTCGGTGACTTTCGAGTCGAGGGGATGGTCGGCGACGAGCCGATAGATCGTCACGGGGCGGGTCTGGCCGATCCGGCAAAGACGGTCTTCGGCCTGGGCGTTCGATGCGGGGGTCCATTCGAGGTCCACAAAGAGCGCCATGGCGGCACGCGTGAGCGTGATGGCGACCCCGCCCGCCGGGATGGTGGCGGCGATGCCCTTTGCGGTCCCGTCTTGCAGCTCGGCGGCGAAGCGCGTCCGGTCTTCGTGGGACGTGTCTCCGGTGATGACGCGCCAGCCCTTGCGGGTCAGGAATCGGTCGATGGGCGCGCGGTGAGCCGAAAACACGACCGCCGGCTCACCCGCCTCTTCCGCCGAGTCCGCCCACTCCATGGCAGCCGCGATCTTCCCGGCCGCGAGGATCTGGCGGGCGCGGCTGATGTGAGCCGAAGAGACCGCCTTTCGGAGGACTTCTTCGGTCAGTCGCTCCGGAACCACTCCCGCAGCAAGCAGGAGTTCGGAGATCGAGCGGCGGTCGGCCACAGAAAGCGGGACCAACACGTCCGAGTAGGACTTGCTCGGCACCTGGGGCAGCACCTGGGCGCGCGTGCGTCGCAGCATCACGCGGGAGAGTCGGGACGGAACGGACGGGTCAGGCGTTCCCCACGTCCACCCTCCCCACTGCTTCTTGACTCCGCGGAACAGGCGCACAAAGTCGGTCCAGCCCCCGAACGCCGGAAGGGCGAGCCCGAACACGTCGAGGACGCGGTAGAGGTCCGGCGGCCACGACGCGAGCGGTGTCCCGGTGGCGCCCCACGCCCTTCCTCCCCTTCCGAGGACGTGGCGCACGAGCGCGCGCGCCGCCTTCGCGCGGGCCGTCCCGGCTCCCTTGAGGTAGTGCGCTTCGTCGGCAATGAGCACGGTCCCGGCCCCCGGGGGCGGTAGTACAGAACCGTGTGATGGCAGCACGTCGTAGTTGATGACTACCGCCTCTCCCATGAGGGGCCATCGAAAAGACCCGCGCCCGCTGAGGATCGAGATCTTGCGCCCTGGAGCCCACGTGCGCAGCTCTCGCTCCCAGACACCCTTGGCGAGCGCGGGGCAGACTACGAGAGCGGGCGCGTCGCCGTGCAACGCGGCGGCCAGCTGGGCCGTTTTCCCGAGGCCCATCTCATCGGCGATGAGGGCGCGCTGCCTGGCGCGCAGGTAGCCTATCCCCTCGCGCTGGTAGGGGTAGAGGCGCGGGTCTATCCCCTTCGAGTGTGCGGACTCGAGCGCGGAAGCCGCCGCGTTCAGCATGGCGGCGACCTCAGGCACGATGTCGAGGCCGAAGCCGCCGGCCCGCATCGCTGCAACGAGGCGAGGAACGGCGGTCGGCGGGAGCATCCATCGCCACTCGGAGCGGTGGGCGATCGCTCCCGACTCGCGGAAGATCGAGGACGCGTGCGCGAAACGCGTAGGTGACAGGCTGCGCAGGGGCGAGACGTGCGCCTGGCGCCCGTCAGGCGAGGTAAGGCGGAAGGATGGATCGGGGGTCATGCGTTTCCCTTTCGGGAGGTGTTCAACCTTTCCCGCTCAAGCTTGAAAACGTGCCGTAGCGCCATCGCCTGGCAAGCTGGCACCAGATACCACTCCTCGCCGAGCCTGTCCGCCCACTCTTCGGCGATCTCGCGCGCGTGTTGCTTGCACAGGTAATCCGGCGCCGCCCCTTCATCTCCAAAGAGAACGAAACCCTCAGTGCGAGAGTCGAGGGCCGGGCGGCGTGAGCATTCCCCGTGATCACAGAAAACGGGCGGGTGCGACGACTCGTAAGCATCGAGCCAAAGGGACAGCTCTCCGGAGATCATCGGGAGACCTCCGAGGACCACCCGCCGCGCGTCGCGTTGTCGGCGCAGTTGTCGCAGAACGGATCCGGGTCTTCCCCGTCGGTCGCGAACGCGTGGCGCAGGAGCTTTGTCGCATCGGCGTTGCAGTCGCCCTCCCCTCCGGGGTCGCTGGGGTGCAGGCATTCCGGGTCCGTACAGGAGCATCGCCCGAGCGGGCGCGTTTCGGGGAGGACAACCGGGCCGCACGAAAGCAACTGTTTTGCGAGGGCCCAGGGCGAGCCCTGCGCGATCTCTTCGTCCATGGCGCGCGTCCACCGTGTGATGTTCGGAACCGGTTCGCCATCCCATTCAAAGCGGCCCTCGTTGTAGTAAGCGAGGCGGGGCTCATCCCCGGAGAGAACCAAGTAGATTCCTTCTTCCTGTGGAAGCAGTGCGCGCCGCAGTAACTGATAAGCATTGAGGGGCTTGCCTTCGGTGAGCATCTTGACGGCGGCCTTCCCGGCGGGCTCTGCGACATCGTAGGCCCAAACGTCGAACGCGTCCGGGTACTGTCTAGAGAGTTCGGACAATTCGTCCGAGAGTGCGAGAACCTTTGCGATCACTCCGACGTGGCCGTCGTTGTTCGTCAGGAGATCGTTGATAGGGCCGGCGGCGGTAATGTCGCCGTCTTTCTGAAGCGCGGAGTTTGCTCCGATGGCGAGATATGCGGCGGTGAGCGGGTCTTTCATTGGCGTGATTGGTCTCCTGCAAAGGGGGAGCCGGGGATTGGCTCGCGTGCGGGCCGGACCCTGTGCGAGCGATCCGGCCCGAGGCGCGAGACGATCCTAGATCAAGCCGAGGTGTCGGAAGGACGAAAAGGCCCCGCGGG
The DNA here is from genome assembly GCA_964535575.1 of uncultured Bifidobacteriaceae bacterium. Classification (GTDB taxonomy): domain Bacteria; phylum Bacteroidota; class Bacteroidia; order UKL13-3; family UKL13-3; genus JAGPCK01. The sequence goes on along the minus strand of CAZHTC010000014.1, from coordinate 14,127 downwards.
CGCCGATGACGATATGGTCCTGAACGGCGATGCCGAGCACGTCGCCCGCCCTCGTCAGGCGATACGTGAGCGACTTGTCTTCTTCGGACGGGTACGGGTCTCCGGACGGGTGATTGTGGGTGAAGATGACGGAGCGCGGCCCGTAGGGAAGGACGGCGCGGAAGCAGTCCGCGGGCGTGACGGCGACAGAGTGGCGCCCGCCGTTCGCGATCTGGACGGAGGCAAGCAGCCTATGCCGCGAATCGAGCGCCAGAACGCGGAACGTCTCATCTGTGAGCGTTTCGAGCTGCGGGCGGATCCATTCTGCGACCGCTTCGGGGGAGTCAAGCGTCGGCGCAGGGGAGAGCGCCGCGACCCTGCGGGCGAGCTCGAGGGCTGCGAGCGCGCGCGAGCGCTGGAAGGGCGTGACGTCTCCCGACTTCGGAGCGTCGTGTTCGGCGACTCCCGACCGCAGCGACCGCAGCGAGAGGGAGCGAGGGAGCCCGAGGGCCGCGAGGATATCGGCGTCGGTTCTGGTGTCGATCATGGCTAAACCTCGTAGGCTTCGGCGACGCAGGGAGCGGCGTCGCGAGACTCGGGGCACGCGGGCGGGCGGTCCGGGTCGTAGAGGTTGTCGCACTCCCGGCAACGGTAGGCGTTCCCTGGGGCGGTCTGGCCGTCGAGCATCTTGAAGGCTTCGGGCTCGAACTTCGTGACGATCCGGCGAGCCCACGCGACGAATGAGAAAAGGGTCTCGTTATCGTTGAACGGATCGGTATTTGCCCACGATTCGGCGAGGGCATCGACGAGGGCCGCGCAGTCGGTTGCAAGCGCGGCGGAGGATGCGAGTCTTTCGACTCTGACGACTGATTCTTGTGGCGTCGTGCTCATTTTGGGTTGGTTCTCCTGCAGGGGCCGGGATTGGCCCGCGTGCGGGCCGGACCCTGTGTGAGCGATCCGGCCCGAGGCGCGAGACGATCAGGCCTGCGCAGCGTAGAGACGGGCCGCGGCGCGGTCGACGTCAATCCGGTCTTCGATCCTGAGCCGCTGGCTATACTCGGTGAGAGCGGAGGCAACGGCGTAGGCCGAGCGGGGCGCCCCGTAGTCGCGGCCGCTGACGGATTCGCGGGCGGCGCGGATGGTGGACAGCGGGAGGCGCGTGGCGCGCACGGCGGCGGCTTCGACTTCTTCGGTCGTCTCGCCGAGGATGAGGTTTTCCGACTTGCGCAGGGCTTCGAGCTCCCAGGGGGCGCGATCCAGCAGGCCGAACGAGGCCGCGAGCTCGCGGTAGGAGCGGGAAGAGAGACCGTCGCCGACGTGGCGGAAGCGGAATTCCTTCACGTCCTTGACGTTCCACAGGATGTGATTTCCGCACACATAATCGACGATTCCGGAGGTTCCGCCGACGGAGGCCGCGCCGCTCTCGCTGTTCCAAAGCATGAGGAACCGGAAGCCGGTCGCGCCGCGGGGAAGGTCGACGGGGCGATCCGTGTTGACGAGGAGCAGGAACGTGTCTCGCCCGTCGTGGGGCGAGTAGTAGCACCCCGCGGGGCGGATCGTCTCGCCCGGCTGGATGAGGGTATGCGGTCCGCAGTCTTCGGCGGTGGCGGTGCGGGTCGGGCCGGTCCAGCCGGGGGAGAGACGGGCGGGCGGGGTCACGTAGCGGGAAGAGCTGCGGTCGATGGCGCGCTGGACCATTTCGAGGAGATCGGCGCTCCAAAGCCGCTGATACGTTTCGCCGGTGAAGGCGCGGACCTGCGCGTTATCGGTGTTCGCCATCATCGAAACGGCGCGTTCATTGCGGTCTCGCTGCGCGAGTTTCACGGCGAGACAGTCGGCGGCGAGCTCGGCGGGGAGGCCGCGGAGGAAAGAGGGCGGGGCCTGTGCCAGTCCGCAAAGCTGCGCGAACGCGTGATGAGAGAATCCGAGGGGATCGGCCCCGCTTCTGGTGATGACGGCGAGGCCGTCAATTGCGGCGTCGGCCGCGATGGTGAGCGAGCGCGGCATATAGTCACGCTCAACGGACGCGGCACGCTCACGCGTGGCGGCCGCGGTCATGTCCTTGAGGTTCCAGTAGCAGTCCTCAGCGGGACGGGTGCGCCACTGCTGAAAGGCCTTGGTGAGGTCGGTCATGGGTTGGTTTCCTTTCGAGTGCCGGGCCGGTTCCCGAGGGATTCGGGGCAGGGGGCGCGGCGCCCCTATTGTCGCAAATTTTCACCTAATCGCATCCCGTAATCTTTGCGTCTCTACGCGAAACATTTTCGCCTAGTCGCGCCGCGCATGTCGTCGTCGTGGATGTCCACATGATCGGCTTTCGCCTTCGGCTTCTTCTGTCTCGCCTGCGGTTCGTCCGTTGCACGTCGTGTGGTCCGGTAGAGATGCGCTCCTGCAGAGGGGGCCCTGTCCGGCTCGGTCCTTGGCTCGTCCATTCCAAAGCCAGGCTCAGCGCTCCGCTCTCGGCATTCCATGGCGAGGGTGTGATCGCTCCATATCAAAAGCCAGCCAGCAGAAGCAGGAGGGCTGCGCCCTCCGCTCCCCTTCGGTCATTGGGCTCAGAGGCCCGTCAATACAGGGGCGAAGCGAGGTTCATATCTCATCGAACGAGGAGGCCACGCCCATGAAAACCGGCTCGTCGTGTCCGTTCCCGTCAAGGCAATGAAGGGCAACGCGCCTCGATGATGTCTCGCGAGCTCGCGCGATGAGAGCGCCCCACGATTGACCGCTCCCCCCGCCGACCGCCGCCGCCCGATGACGCCGAAGGCGGCATCGGTTAAAGGATGATGCGCCGAAGGCGCTCCTTCTTTCGTGTCGGTTCTTTCTACTATTCGAGGTGTTCAGACTTTCGTGTCTGATTCTTCACTGATGCCCTTGGGCTCTGCGTCAGCGGAGCCAAGCCGTAGAAACCGATTTTGCCCATCGGCCCCGGCAGAGGGGAGATCTCCTCAAAAATTTCCACCATTTAGGTGAAAATTATTCCAAGCCTCGACTGCGAGTTTTTCGTCCGATGAAAGTGGTCCGAAAACGCACGCACGAATGCAAGCCACCTGACGGGTGTCAACCACGGAATTGGCGATCGACGTCCTAGACGTGAGCATGACGAGGCCGGAGCCGCAATGAGGGCAAGCGGGCGGGCGAGCGTCGAGGAGTTCATCCGAGAACTCTCCGCGTCTGATGGCGGCCTCCGCGCGCAAGCCCATGCCGATCCGAATTTTCTCGACGGCTTCGTCGGTCAGGCTGCGCCGGCCTTGGGCGTCTTCGCTGTGCTCGGGCCCCGCGGCCGCTTCGGTCGGATCGGCTTTCCGTTTCGAGAGAAGGTACGCCTCGAGCTCCGCGATGTAGCGCTCATGGGTCATCTCTGGGTTTTCGTCCTGCAGGGACCATGTACCTCCGGCGTCATATCCGCCAAAGGTGGTACGGCCGTTCCTTGCGGTACGTTTCAAGGGCCGTTCGCGTCCACTTCTCAATCCTGCTTCCAGGCTCGATATCGCCTTCCTTGAGAGCTTCCAGTGTGTGCTCGGCCGCCTCCCGGAGAAGCCTTGATCCATATGATTCGGCTTTCAGGCGGGCGTTGTCGGCCTTGAGCCTCTCGACCTCAGCCTCGGCGTCATCACGACGCCTGACTGCGGCCATGTACAGACTTTGCGTACTCGCTGCGTCGGCCTCCGCAGCCTCGGCGCGGGCCTTCCACGCTAGCGCAGCGCGGGCGAGTAGGGAAACGAACGGCCAAAGCGAATACAGCATCTTTCGTATTTCGTCTACCTTCTCAGGATCTTCGCTTGTAACGTCGCGGGCAAACGCAGCCGCTTGCTCTAGATCCATCCTCATCTCCGCCGCCGCTTCGTCAATCGGCTCGGCCATGGTAACGGGGATCGGTTTGTTGCTCATCGGGTCACCTCGGTGCTTCGGATCGACAGGACCGCAAGCGGAGGCGCGGAAGGTTCAGGCAAAAACACAGACGACGGGTAGATCCATCTCTTTCCGTGGCGCCGAAACCCGGCATCGCGAAGAAGGCGGCGGGCTCTCGCAAGAGCGACGCGCCTTCCTCCGTCCCCGGGAAGCGATCTCTTCGAAACGAGGCTTCCGACGACAGCCATATCGGACGCCCACGAAGACGACACCGGGCGCCCGTGAGCCAGGAATCGAAGCCGACAGATGTCGTAGGCGATCGCGGCCCGCTCCATCTCGTCCCTCAAGACCTTGAAGTCGCTCACGGCTGAAACGAGTGACGCGCAAAGCGGGCCAGGTGGAACGCGTCCGCCATGTTGTCGTCGAGCTTGTAGGACCTCGGTGTTCGCAGGAGCGAGATCCCGGGACGAACTCTCTGGGCCTCGAGGATCGACTTCGTTCCCGTGTCTTCTCCGTTCTTGCGATCGGCAATCACGCCGGCCCACTTCTGCCATCGCTGAGGATGCGGCCGCACGACAGGGATTCCCATCGAGCGGAGAAGCCATTCCCACGCGAGAGATTCCCCGCGAGCGTAGTTCGCCTTTCCGCCACCCATCGTGACAGGAAGCGGGTGAAGCATCTCGACCGCGGCGCCGACGATATCGAGCGCCGGAGTTTGGCTGTGCGACTGGATGGCAAGAAGAATTTCGTCGAGGTCGTATGTCTTCTTGTCCAGCATCGGGATCGTGATGAGCCGAAGGTAGCTGTCGTCGTGTCCCAGAAAGCACATGGCGCCGGTCTTGCCGGGGTCGACTCCGAGGTAGAGCTTCACAGGCCCTCCGAGGCTTCGATCGACAGCATGACGATCCGGCGGGCCCAACCGTTGAAGAACGCGTTCGCGTTCTTCAGTTCGCGGGCGCGAGAAAGCCGAGACGCGGCCAGCGTCGCCGTGACGCCCTTCAGGTCTTCGTTCCACTCGGCCACGTTGCGCGCAGCCGAGATCGTGGCCTCACCGACGATGCCGTCGACCTTCACGCCGAGAAACCGCTGAAGGCGCATCACGGCGACCGGAACGCCCTCGTTCACGGCAGCGTCGAAGGTGGTCAGGGCCAAGAATGCGGGGAGCTTGTCGCCCTGGATCACATTCCAGTAGTACTCGCGGTAAAACGCGTGCGCGTCTTCGATCGTCCACCGCTTCGCGTCCGCATCTGTGAAGTTGTTCGACGCGTCCTTGTCGAGCCGCGCGCGCATGTACGCGGACAGGCGCTTCGATCCGTCGAGGCGCCACACCTCGGCGAGCGAGATCCCGTGATTCGTCGGGCCCCCCGGGTCGTTCGGGTTGTCCGTGTAGCCGCCCTCGATGGCATCGGACAAGACGAACTTGAGGCATTTCTCGAAGTCGCCGAGGGGGAGTACTCGCTTCTGTGTCTTCGGGGCGTTGGTTTCGGTCATTGGGGTGGTCCTTTCAAGAAAAAGCAGCACGGACAGGGAAAAGATCGCGGCGACGCCGGCCGGAAGACCCAGGACGACGTCGCCGCGCAGGTGCCTCAAAGGGGCTACTCGGAAGCCTCGTCGCCGCCGCCCTCGTCGTTGTCTTCGGGGAGGCCGAGCTGCTGACCGGAGACGATCTCGCTCTCCTTCACGATGGAGTCGTCCTGGGCTCGCTTCCAGACGTCCTTGCCCTTGACGGTGTCGCGGTAGCACTTCACCTCGCGGGTGTCGACGCCGTCGCGGAAGATCGCAGCCTCCTTCGCGAGAGACGCGCGGGCCGCCGAGACAGCGGAATCGAGCGCGCGCTTCGCGTCGCGCCACGCGGACGCCTGGGTTTCCAGGTCTTCCTCGGCGGAGCGAAGATCCTGCTCGCGCTTCGCGACCGTCTTCGCCTGCTTCTTGAGATCGTCTTCGGTCAGCTTCACCGAGAGGACGAGGGTCTGATACTTCCCAGCCATTGAATGACTTCCTTCTTTTCGTAAACGCGGCGCCCGCCGAACCGGAACGATCGAGGTCCATAGTTCTTGAGGCGCCACCGGTTGAGGGTCTTCCGCGTCACGCCAAGCATCTTGGCAGCAACGTCGATCGAGACCGCGTCGAGGAGCGTTCTGCTCATGTCCGCGATTGTCCTTGAATGTCCCATTGTGAGTCAAGCTCAATTTTTCAGAATCTACTTTGGGGTCCATGAACGACGACTTTGTTTCCGGAGAGCCCGCACCCGCCGGCGCCGGAACGGATCCTCAAACCGACGGGGCCGCTCCAGCCGCCCCGGAACCCAGTCAGCCGAACCCCGACCCGTCACAGGCCGAGCCTCAAGGTTTTGTGTTCGCGGGACGCACCTTCGCCAACCAGGGCGAAGCCGAAGCGTTCGTGATGCACAACCTGAAGTCTCAGCAAGGACGGATCCGGGCCTTTGAGCGACGCCTCGCCGAGTCGGCGACCGCGCCGCAGCCCCAGACCCCTCAGCCGGCGCCCCCGGAAAGCAGCGAGCCCCAGTCTGGTTTCGACCAGACCGTCTATGACGAGCTCGCGGCGAAGTACGGGCGCGACGCGGCCGAGCGATACCGAGTCGACGAAACCCTGAAGCATCAGCGCGCACTCACGGATTACAGGATCGAGCGAGAGCTCGCCCCGCTCCGTGAAGCCCGCGAGGCCCAGGAAATCAGAGACCGGACGGCGAATCTGTTCTCCCAGGCAAGGGAAGTAAAGGATCCGAGCAGCGGACAGCTGCTCTTTCCCGAGTTCCAGAGCCCGGAGGCCAGCCGCGCGGTGCTGGAAATCTGGAACCGATTCCACCCTGAGCACGCCCTTACCCCTGCTGGCATTCGTGACGCCGTCATGATCTACAGGGGCAGCGCCTTCACCGCTCAGACGAGAGTCGGGTCCGTTCCTCCATCGCGGCCGGCTCCGTCCGGCGGCGCGATTCCGCCCTCCCCGGGCGGGTCGCCCGCAGGGACGGGCCGTCCGGCAACCGTTCTCGGTCTCCCCCGCAGCCTTCAGACTGACGCGCTGACGGGAGAAAGGTTCTAGTTACATGGCCGGTGAGTTCGTTCCTTCGACGCTCTACAGCGCGTCTCCCATTTCGGGCCGTCGTGACCCTCAGGGCAACAACGGCACGTTCAACAAGCCGCAGATCGACGGCCACCTCAAGTGGCTCGAGCCTTCCGTGGCGCCCTTCGTGACCCTGCTCGCGAACAAGAAGAATCAGCTCCCCGACGTCGCCGGGCCGATTCACAAGTGGGGCAAGAAGTACCCCTATCCCAACGTCGTCACCCTCGCGGCCGACGCGACGTCCGGCGCGACGACGCTGACGCTCCAGTCCGGCGACGGCGCCAAGCTTGCCGCCGACTATCTGCTCTTCAACATCCGCACGGAAGAGCGCATTCGCGTGTCCAGCGTTTCGGTCGACACGCCCACCGTCACGCGCAACCTCGGCTCGTCCGGCGGCAACGGCATGACGGCTGGCGATCAGCTCCTCATTCTCGGCCCGTCGCGCGAGGATGGCGCCGGCATCGGTTCGATCCGTTCGACGCTGCCCGTCGAGGACTACAACTATCTCGAGATCACCCGCCTGCCCTTCGGGCTCACGGGCCGCATGCTCAACACCGAGCAGTACTACGGCAACGATCTCGAGAACGAGCAGCGTGACAAGTGGCACGAGTTCGCGAAGATGATCGAGCGGAAGTACTTCTTCGGCGTTCGCGACCTGCGCACCGGCACGCTCGGCAACGGCCAGAACACCATGGGCGGCTGCGCGGATTTCATCCGTCACAACGTCTGGGATCTGAACGGCAACCAGATCACCCAGACGAGCTTCAACGACTTCGCGAACGAGGTCATGAAGTACGGCGCCGGCGGCTACATCGGGGGATCCGGCACGCCCCAGAAGCTGCTGTTCGGCTCGCGCGCGCTGTTCCAGGTCGTTTGCGACTGGGCCGGCGAGAAGGTGCGCTACGCGCAGAACGACAAGGTCGTCGGCATGGAGATCATGAAGATCCAGACCGCGGTCGGGGTCATCACCATGTTCCCGTCGGCGATCTTCGACACGGTCGACGCCCTCCGCAACCAGGCGTTCGTCATCGACATCAACGAAATCGCGCCCGCCAACTACAAGGGCCGCGCGACTCGTCTCCTCTCCGACCGCCAGGCGAACGACGTCGACGCCCGCGAGTGGGAGCTGTTCAACGACTCCACCCTGCAGTTCCCCATCGAGGAAGCGCACGGCCGGATCCTGAACATCGGCTTCTAAGGCCGAATCCTTGGGGGCCTGTCGAGCAATCGAGGGCCCCCAGGGAAACCTCCAACTCCCAACTTCAAAGGAAATGCACGCATGAACACCCTCCGCAAGCTCACCCTGTTCGCGGCGATCTTCGCCGTCCTCGCCCTGTCCGTTCCCGCCTCGGCTCAGACCCAGTTCGATCTCCTCAACGCGTATCTCAACGGCTCGGCGTCCGCCGTCGTCAAGACCGCCGACGATTCCGACGTCGCTTTCCTGATTCGCTACGTCGGCACCTCTGCGTCCGGCACCGTAGACGTGGCCGCGAACGGCGACATCACGCTCAAGGCCGGTACCGCTGGCAGCGAAACGGTGGACACGTCGATCGAGTGCGACGCGTCGATCGCTTCTACCGGCTCTCGCTCCGGCATCATCGACGTGTCCGATTCGGCCTGCGACACCGTGGGCGAAGTCATGGCGATCATCAACAGCCAGGTCACCTCGACCGGCGCGCACAACTGGATCGCGGTTCCGCTCGACTCTCTCACCTCGGACGACCTCAACTGTGGCGGCAGCGGATGTCTCGTGGCAGTCACCGCCGCCTCTGCGTCCACGCTGGATGGCTACGGAGTGAAGGTGGACACCGACGTTGCGCTCACGTCGACGACCGCCCTCGTCCCGCCCGCGTTCCGGAAGATTTCGGCCTACGTCTCCGGGCCTTCCAGGAACGGCGTGACCATGAACTCGCCGAACCCGTTCAAGGGGCAGAGAACCATGGTCGCGGCCGTGAACGCGACTTCGACCTACGCCTCCGGCACGAGCACGTTCACGGTCGTGGCGTCGACGCCCTCCTTCACGCAGACGTCGGCGTTCACGAGTACCAACCGGACGCTGTATTCGCTGGCCGCCGGCGCCACAGCCACGAACAAGGTGTTCTTCACCTTCACGGATAACGGGCGCGTCCTGGGCGACTTCGGCGAGAGGTTGCTCGTCAGGGTCACCAACTCGGCGGCGATGTCGTCCGTGACCCTGGTGGCGAACGGAATCACCTACTCGTCGCCGGTCGCGAAGTAAGCCTTCTCTGCGAAAGACGGGGGCCGCTTCGGCCCCCGCGAAAACGAAAGGAACGGTCACACCATGCCCCGAGGCGATGTCCTGATTGGCGGAATGCGGTCTCCACAAGCGAAGCCCGCCAACGAGCCCAAGCGATTCGAGTATCAGCCCGACACCGGGAAGGAGGTGACGTTCGAGTCTCGTCACCGGAACTACCGGATCCAGCTGAATACCCCCGGCTGGCGTTTCGACCATATGACGGGCCAGAGGGTCAAGGATCCGAACAAGGTCATCGTCTTCAGGCACGGCCTCTACTCGACGTCCGATCCCGACGAGATCCAAGCCATCATCGGATCGTCGTTCTTCGGGGCGCCGAAGAAGTCCAACGTGTGGCGGCGGTCCGAGCGTCAGCGCATCGAGGCGAGCGCCGCCGTCGAGGATCTGATCGCCCAGGTCAAGGAAACCCCCGAACTGCTTGTCGACATGGCGGCTCGTCTCCGCGCGATCCCCGGGATGGACAAGGTGTTCAACCTGGTTCCGAAGCTCGAAGGGGACGGCGAGGCGAAGCCTGATCCCAACCCAACCGGAGCGCTGTGAGCTATCCCCTCGCCAACTCGGCCCTCATCACGGACCTTGCCGATGATTCCGGAACCGGCCTAGACGGATCGGCTGTCGATGCCGCATTCCTGGGTGATCTTGCCCAGGCGATCGACGATGCGGTTTACGACGCCGACAACCCTTCGGTTCTTCCGAAAGACATCACCGGCGAGGTCGTGACGGGTCGTGGCGGCGAGGCGAACCTCAATGCCCGCTTCGTTTTGGCAGAAGATCGGCTCGATGCGCTCGAGTCCGCCTCGAACGACTTCGATCCGGCCGGCACCGCAGGGGAAACGATTGCGGATCGGCAGCTCTGCTACCTGAGCGACGGCGCCGGAGGGCGCACGGCCGGCGCGTGGTACAAGGCGGACGCCGACACTGCCGAGTACTCGTCGACCGCCAAGGCGCTCGCTTTCTGCATCGGAGGCGCGGCGGCGGCGGCGGTCGGGTCGTTTCGCCAAGTCGGTCTTGTCACCGGCCTGAGCGGGCTCGTCGCTGGTTCGGTGTACTACGCGAGCGGGACCGCTGGCGCTATCACTGTCACGCCGCCGGCGAATGCCGTCATGGTCGGGGTTGCGGCGTCTTCGACCTCTTTGGTGATGAGCCCTCAGCTCGCAAGCCTGGCGAGGATCGAAGCCGCCGAGACCGACATCGCGACCCTTGAAGCTCTGACCTCCGGCGCCAACGGGTCGCTGTCAACGATCGCAGCGCGCCTCCTGGTGTCGCTTCAGACGAACGGCTACCTTCAGAACCCCTACCCGAAGGAGCTCGTTCACACCATCGGAACCGGCTCGCATACCGGACGAGCGTCCGGGATGTTCGATCAGATTTCTGCGTCTGCTGGGAATTCCGGAGCCGCGGCAACAACGGTGTGGACAAAGAGTCTCGTCGCGAACACGCTCGACGCGAACGGAAAAACCCTTCGCGTCAGGATGTGGGGAACCTGTGCAGCCAATGGAAACACGAAAACGGTTCGTTTCGTGTTCGGCGGAACGACCGTTGTCTGCTTTTCGTTTTCCGGAACCTCCGATTGGTTCGTCGATGTGGTCGTCCAACGAAGGACCGCATCGACTCAGTCGATCGGAACGCATCCGAACAGACTCTCGGGAGATCCGACGGTGACGACGGCCGCCGAAACCCTCACCGGTGCCGTGACGGTCAGCGTCACCCTTCAGGGGTCATCCTCGAGCGATATCACTCTTCAAGGACTGTCGGCGGTGATCGAATGAGCTTTCCCCCGGGCGAGGCCGGATTCTCCGGTCCGATCGAATCGACAAAGAGGGCGATCACTCCCGCCAGGCTTGGAGTCATGCGGCTCGGCGCGAGCCGACTGGGCTTCGTTCCGTCTGATGTCGTGGTGGTGTCCGGCCAACCCATGTACGCGAACTTCCGCACCGACAAGCAGCCCGGCGTCTACGCGGCGGAGCCGACGTTCACTGAGGTGCTTCGATGAATCGTGGAGCCCTGCGGGAAGAGCTGAAGGCTGTTCTTCAAGAACCTGCCGGCGAAGAGTACGACCTGTGGTCGAAACCTCAGTTGAACTCCTACCTCAACACGGGGCTCGCCGAAATGGAAGCGGCGATTCTGGAAGTAGATCCGGCGGCGTTCGTTGCCGAGGATTCGTTCGGCGTCACTGAGGGGGTCCAGCTCTACGCGGTTCCGCTCGGCTGCATGTCGATCCTGCGAGTGACCGGAGCGACGGCGAGGCTGCGCCGCAGGGACGAGGGCGAGGTCCAGAGAGCGAACCTTGGCGGAACGAGGTCGGACACGTTCTCGAAGTACGGCATTCTTGGGCGCTACATTCGCATTTCCCCGATACCGGCAACGAGCGTGGCGAACGCCCTGACGATCACCTACGTTCCGACACTGACCATGGCGGCTGACGAGGACACCCCCGGGATCCATCCGAACCTGGAGCGCGGGATCGTCATGGCGGCCGCGCAGATTGCCCTGCAGGGCACTGGCGACAAGGACATGCTCGGAACGGTGATGATCCAGAAGTCCGAGATCCTGAAGACGATTCCGAAGTACTACCGCCCGGCCCAGGACGGAGTCCGGTGGATCCGGCCTGATTACGACGAGATCGACGGAGACGATCCGACTGGATTCGACTTCTCCGTGCGGGGCGATCAGCTGGTGTCTCGCTGATGGAAAAGAAGCTCTTCAGGGTCGAGAACCTTGAGGGCGGACTGGTTGATGGAGTCCACGCCTCCGACCTTCGAGAGTCAGAGGCGGATCGACTCGTCAACTTCTATCCGTTCGGCGGGAAGCTCGTGCGACGTCGCGGATGCCGAAAGACCGGCCTGCAAGCCGGGGCCCAGATTCTCGGGCTTCACGCCTTCAGCTTCGACTCTCTTGGGTCCGAGGTCTACCGCCTGATCGCCGGCGTTTCTTCCGGCTTCTTGGCCGATGACGGGAGCGAGTCCTTCTACTCGATCGCCGACGACGGCGAGCCGTATGTCGGATCGGGGCTGTGGAGCATCGCGCAGCACGATTCCGAAGCGTGGGCGACTCGCCCCGGGGAGCCGATCAGGCGCGTGACCCTGTTCGAGGTCGCGAAGGCGGGGATCGAGGCCCCCGAAGACACCATGGCGGCTGCCGAGGGTGCTGCGGGAGAGCTGAGCCAGGGAAGCTACCGCTATTTCGTCACCTTCGAAACATCCACCGGGAACATGAGCGTCCCGTCGGCCGAAATAGAGGTGACGCTCGCCGGAACCAGCAAGGTCGAGCTGTCCACCATTCCGGTTTCATCCCAGGCGCGCGTCTCGTCGCGGGTCTTGTGGAGGACCAGCGTCGACGACGCAGGGCAGGCGTATTTCCTCGCGAGAATCGAAGACAACTCGACGACCACCTACACGGACAACACGCCGAACGAAAGCCTCGGAGATCCGTTCGACTACAACCTCATCGACCCACCGGAGCCCACGAACGGATGGAAGTCGTTGTGCTCGTGGAAGGAGCGCTTGTGGGCTCACGACGGGAGCGTGCTCTACTGCACGAAACCCGGGCTTTTCGAGACCTGGGAGCAGTCGTTCGAGTCGTTCGGCCCGGACATCGTAGGAGTTTTCCCCTGGGACGATCGACTGATTGTCGCGACGCGCACGAAGGTGTTCTACGTTTCCATGACCGGCGTCGATGAGGCCGGAGCCAGGTTCGATGTCAACGCCCTCACCCTCGACCACGGTTGCACTTCGCACCACTCGATTCAAAGCGCCGAGGGGCGCCTGTTCTGGTTTTCGGGCGAGAACGTGTACATGTCGGACGGGTCGGAGGTCGTTTCGATTTCGAACGTCGCGATACGAAAGGCGATCGACAATGCCCTCGCGGCCGGCTTCGCGATTTCGTTCGCCAAGATCGACGCTCACTTCGGCTGGTACATGCTCTCGCTCGCGACCGACTCCGCGTCGAGCAATGGAATCGTCCTGTGTTACAACTGGCGATCCGGGAAGTGGCACACGTTCTCTTACTTGCAGTCCGGGCTCGGGCTGATGGCTTCCGCGGACATTCCTGGCGATGACGGTCTGACCCGTTACGCGTCCATGGGGTCGGGAGGGATCGTCTACGAGCTCGAAGTCGGAGATCGCGACGGGTACTCGAATTCCGAAAACGGCGACGCGATCGTCTCAACCTTCAGGGGCAAGTCGTTTTCGTCCAGTCCATCCATGATGATCCTCAGAAAGGTCCACGCACACATTTCGGTGCTGGATCCAGAGACGGCGCCCGAGCCGTCATCTGAGTGCATGGTCACGTTTCGCCTCTACGGGGACGGGAGCGCAGACGCCATGCGTGAAAGATCGGTCGACATTTTGTCTAACCGACAGCGGCGAGAGTGGAGCCGCGTCGGGCTTTCTGGTGGTCACGGCTCAGAGTCGGACCTCGTAACGCGCCTCAAAGCCATAGAAATGCAAGTCGAGCTCGAATACTCGGGCACGCAGGCGATCGAAGTAATCGGCTTCGGCCTCGAGGCCGACACCTTCAACGTTGCCCCGAGGGCGATCTAAATGGCTCGCACGGTTTCCGGGCTCGGGGCCATCTTCATCGCCAGAAGCGGGATCACCCAGAGGCAGGTCGACGCGATCAGGGACAAAATCGTTGAGCTGGCGCGAGCGTTCAATGAGATCTCCGGTCTCGAATCGAGCGGAACAAAGCTCATGGCCGGAGAGCGTCCCGGCGTGCGCGCCGGACTGTTTCAGGGCCTCGGGGCGCACACGTTTGCCGCTGCGAACACCTCCGAAGAGGTGACCCACAACCTCGGGCGTGTTCCGATCGGGCGCCTCGTCCTGGCCCAGGACGCCGCCGGGTCGATTTACGACTCGGACCGCGCGAACTGGAACACGAAGACTGCTTTTCTGAAATCTGACGCTTCGGGTTTGACGGCTACGGTACTTTTTTTCTGAGGGTCTTTT
>CAZHTC010000013.1:55126-66720 GCA_964535575.1 uncultured Bifidobacteriaceae bacterium | reverse complement strand
TGTATATCCCCGAAACAAATCCTCCTTTTGTTTCGCAGTAACACCCCAAATTGGGCAATACTGCGAAACTCCGGGTTTATTTTGTTTCGCGTTATTTTTCATTTCTTTCATTTCAATTTATCCAATGGGCTCATCATTTTACCAATTTCCTCCCGGCTCACAGGGGCGCAAGTTTGAATAATTTCAGGAATAGGGTTGGGTATGTTCTCTGGTTTAGGTTTCGGGCAAACGGATGGCATGGGTTGCTGGTTTTTTTCAAAAAGCAAGGTAAAAAGTTATTCGGGGAGAAACAAATTTATTTTGGGTAGGGTGGTTTTTGACGATTGTTTTATCCCGGCTGCAAGGTGTCTCAAAAAGGTCGGGTCAATCGCCCCCCCAAAAGGGAGCATCGGGCTAAATCCGGGGAGATTCGGGCGTTGGGCTAAAGATTGCTTCGTCATGAGTACATTCCTCGCAATGACGGTGTATTTTGGGTTGCGAGTTCTAAAAAAGAAAACGTCACTGCGAGGAACGAAGCAGTCCCCAGAAGGGAAGTACATGGTATCAAACAAGGAGATTAACTTCCCCGCAATGGCGGGATGGGGGCAATGACGTAAGGGATTGTAGCGAGTAGCAAAAAAACCACTTGAAATATGACATCATTGCGCCTGTCTGTTGTTGCCTGGCGCATACCAAACCAATTACAAAAAAAACGCCCCAACCAAAAGGCCGGGGCGCTTTTTTATTGCACCAGGTGCTTTGTGTTAATTCATTAATTTCATTTCGTTAATAAGGTTGGTTGCTTCGCCATATTTTTCAATAATGAAAAGCACGTAGCGAATATCCACGCTTATGGTCCGTTTGTATTTGGGGTCGAAAGCAATATCGCCACTCATGGCTTCCCAGTTGCCGTCAAAAGCCAACCCGATCAGCTCGCCATTGCCATTAATCACCGGGCTGCCCGAGTTTCCTCCGGTAATATCGGTGGTGGTAATAAAGGCAACAGGCACATCACCGTTTTCGGCATAGCGGCCAAAATCTTTTTTCTGGTAAAGTTGTTTCAACTTGGCAGGCACTTCAAATTCGTCATCTCCCGGCTGTTCTTTTTCCATTACTCCGCTCAGGTGGGTCATGTATTCATAATGAACCGCATCTTTTCCATCGTAACTTTTTACGGTACCGTAGGTAAGGCGCAGGGTGCTGTTGGCATCGGGGTAAAACACTTTGTTGGGTTGCATTTCTCTAAGCGCTTTCATGTAGGCCTTTCCTTCGGTGGTAATTACCTGGCTGTAATCCTTCGCATACTTCTGGTAGTTGTTGTTATAGTTATCCGAAAAAGCTTTTATGTAATTAAATGCCGGATCCTTCTGCAACTTTTTCAAAGATGGTTTGGCTAAAAAGGCGCGCACTTTGGCCGAGTCGGCAAACATGGATTTTTCAAAAATCATTTTGGCAAACTCTTTTGCCTCTTCTTTATCTCCTTTTTTGAAAATGGTTTTTAAAAGAGCCGGATGCTGGTTTTTAGGAATGTCTTTATAAAAATACCACAACATGGCGGCCAGAATCTTTTTATCCGAAGCCTTGTTCATGAGTTTGTAGGAAGGAACTAAGGCAGCGCTTATGCTTTCAATAGCCTTGCGCATGGCCGTGGTATCGGTTCCCAGTCGTTTCATAGAGGTGTCGGTGGCTGCTTTTTCCCAGGTGATAAACATAGAGGCTACATTTAGGAGGGTAGAGGCATAAATACCTTCGCTCAGGTAAGTGCCGTGCAGGTTGTACGGGCGAAAAGCATCGGTGGCAGCTTTTATATTGGCGAGTACGTTTTTATATTCAGATTTGTTGGCTGCCCATTTTTGAAACTCCATTTCTTCGGCTGCTTTTTGCTCATACACTTTCAGTCGTTTCAGTTGTTCGGTTTGGCCTATATAATATTTCCAGTAATTGGCAATTTGTGCGTAGCGCGATGAAAGTTGTAAATCAACACTCGAGTCGGCATCCATTTGTTCTTTCATCAGCTCAAGGCGTTTGGTGCGCAATTTTACAATAGCGGGATTGCTTTCGTCAATAGCGAGTTTTACTCCGTACGAAGTTTCGTAGCGGTTGGTACGGCCCGGAAATCCGTACACCATTGCAAAGTCACCATCCTTTACCCCTTTAATAGAAACAGGCAGGGAGTGGCGCGGTTTGTAAGGCACATTATCGGGGCTGTAGGCAGCGGGCTTATTGTCTTTGTTGGCATAAATGCGAAACATCGAAAAATCTCCGGTGTGGCGGGGCCACATCCAGTTGTCGGTATCGCCACCAAATTTTCCAATGGCCTCGGGCGGTGTTCCCACCAGGCGCACATCGGTAAATTTTTCAAACACGAATAAATAAAACTCGTTTCCTTTATAAAAACTGCGAACAGCGGCATCGTAACCCACGCCTTCTTTTTTGGCTTTATCAATAATGGGTTTTACCACTTCGGCAAATTTGGCGTTGTATTTATCGGGGCTCACTCCGGCCATGGCACTGTTTATTTGTGCAGTTACATCCTCCATGCGCACCAGTATAGAAACAGACACACCGGTATTAAACAATTCCTGTTGGGTGTTTTTTGCCCAGAAACCATATTTTAGAATATTGTTGTTATCGGTGCTCAGGCTTTGAATGGCTCCGTAACCGCAGTGGTGATTGGTGAGCAATAAACCCTGATCGGAAATAATTTCGGAAGTACATCCGTTGTTAAACCACGCAATCGCATCTTTCATGCTCGAGTGGTTGATGTCGTAAATTTGTTCGGGGGTAAGTTTTAAACCCATTTTGGCCATTTGGTCGGCCGGATATCCTTTCAATAACATTGGAATCCACATGCCCTCATCGGCCTTCAGGGTATTGATGGCAATGAGCAGGGCAAAAAGCGCGGTACTTATTTTTTTCATTTCACTTATTTTTTAAAAGAGAACCGCAAGTTTAAGGGATTTCGGCCATATTGCGGGGCAAAAAAACCATTGCGCAAAAACCCCCGACAAATGCTAATTTTGAAGGGTATTAAAAAATGAACCCGAATAAAAAATTTTTTCTTCCGTGGGTTTTCCTGTTGGCTGCTTTTCAGGGCTTTTGTCAGGATAAGCTCACCGACCACCTGCAGTTTACGCTGCATTTCGACCCGCTTTATTCAAACAGTAAAGTGTATGCCAACCCCGGGGGCGAAGCGGTAAAGTCAGACAGGGATAAACACGAAAATGCAAAGCTGGCCACGGTAACAGGGCTCAACATTTCCTATATCATCTCTAAAAATTTAAAATTTACAGTGGGCGGGTATTATACCAATCCCGGAGAAAAAGACAAACGTACCAATTCATCGGTTTCTGACACCTCTTCCATTCCTTTGGTTTCTACCAAAACAGTTCGGTCGTACAAATATTTCGGAGCACCGTTTTTACTTACCTATACATTTACTCCACCCTGGAAAAGACCCTGGTTGTTTTGCATAACCGGTGGGCTGTGTGCCGAAAAATATTACGATGCTACCGAAAAAATTTATACCAAAGAGGCGGGCAGCGGAACCACGGTAGCCAGAGGGAAAATAAGCATGACCCTGAGGGGGCCTTTGTCCTCGTTTGCGGTAGCCGGATACCTGGGAGCGGGCTACGAACGCCAATTGAGCCGGAAAATGCAACTGTGCATTATGCCCTACTATAAATATTATTTTACAAAGGTATTTGTGGAGAACAACGGAGCAACCAATTCAAGGTTTAAGTGCATTGGCCTTAACCTTTCGGTGGGGTATAGAATTACCCATAAAGTAATCAGGTAAAACAGGGTTTATTGTGTAGATTTGCACCTCAAAAAAAAGAAAGAAAATTGACCCATACAGCACTTAAAATATACAACACCCTTTCCCGCCAAACGGAACTGTTTACACCCATTCATGCGCCTTTTGTGGGCATGTACGTATGTGGTCCTACCGTTTACAGCAATGCGCATTTGGGCAACGCGCGCACGTTTATTTCATTCGATGTAATTTTCAGGTACCTTACCCATTTGGGATATAAAGTGCGCTATGTGCGCAATATTACCGATGCCGGCCATTTGGAAAGCGATGCAGATGTGGGCGAAGACAAGGTGAGCAAAAAAGCCCGTCTTGAACAACTGGAACCAATGGAAATTGTGCAGCGCTACACCTGCGATTTTCATGAAGTGATGCGCCTGTTTAATAACCTTCCGCCAAGTATAGAACCTACAGCTACCGGACATATTATTGAGCAGATAGAAATGACCAAAAAAATACTGGCCAACGGATATGCTTACGAAACCAACGGCTCGGTTTATTTTGATGTCGAAAAGTTTGCGAAAGAGTATTCCTACACGGTACTTTCCAATCGCAACCTCGAAGAGCTGCTGAATAATACCCGCGAGCTTGACGGGCAGGAAGAGAAAAAAGGCCGCCTCGATTTTGCGCTATGGATTAAAGCAAAACCCGAACATATTATGCGGTGGCCAAGTCCATGGGGCGAAGGTTTTCCGGGATGGCATTTGGAATGTTCGGCCATGAGTTCAAAATACCTGGGAGAAGAGTTTGATATACATGGAGGAGGAATGGATTTGGTGCCTACCCACCACACCAATGAGATAGCACAGAACATAGCCTGTCATCATAAGTCTCCGGCAAGGGTTTGGATTCATACCAATATGCTAACGGTGAACGGACAAAAAATGAGTAAATCACTGGGGAATTCGTTTTTGCCTCATGAACTGTTTAGCGGAAACCATAAGCTTCTCGACAAAGGCTACAGCCCCATGACGGTTCGGTTTTTTATGTTGCAGGCGCACTACCGCAGCACACTCGATTTTAGCAATGAGGCCCTGCAGGCAGCCGAGAAAGGATTTACCCGCCTGATGAATGCCCTTAAACTTTTACCGGATTTAAAAGTGAGCGCAAAATCAACAGTGAACTGCGCTGAACTTGGCAAAAACATGTACGCTGCCATGAATGATGATTTTAATACCCCCGTGGCACTGGCTCATTTGTTTGAAGCGGTGCGCATCATCAACAGCCTGAATGATGGAAAGGAAAGCATTACCGCAACCGATAAGGAAGAGCTGAGCAAACTGATGAACGATATGGTGTTTGGAATACTGGGGCTGGCCGAGGAAAAAGCAGCGAATACCGATAAAATTGACGGACTGATGCAAATGATTTTTGAAGTGCGCAGTACGGCCAAGGCAAATAAAGATTTTAAAACCAGCGACCATATACGGGATGAACTGAAACGAATTGGATTTGAAATAAAAGACGGAAAAGACGGAACATCATATACCATCACCAACTAATAAACGTTTATCAACTACCGCTGTAAAAATGAGCCATACCCGCATTCTGGTTTTTGTGCTTGCCCTTGTTTTTTTCTCCTGCGAAAAGGAAAAAAAAACACCGCCTCCCGCTCCGCAGCAGCAGGCAGAGGCTCCTAAACTTTCAGCTCCTTCATTCAATGCCGATTCGGCTTATTGGTTTGTAGAAAAGCAGGTGCAGTTTGGTCCGCGCAACCCCAACAGTAAAGGCCATGCCGAGTGCGCCCGCTGGCTGGCTGCCGAGTTAAAAAAATATGCCGATAACGTGATTGAACAAACGGCCGCGCTCCGCTCGTTTGACGGCAAAATGCTGAATGCCGTAAATTTTATTGCCGAGTTTAATCCGCAGGCAACAAAACGCATTTTGCTGTGCGCACACTGGGATACCCGCCCCTTTGCCGATCAGGACACCGCACGTAAAAACGAACCCATTCTTGGTGCTAATGACGGAGGGAGCGGAGTGGGCGTGCTGCTCGAAGTGGCCCGTCAGCTAAAAGTGCACAACCCGCAGGTGGGGGTAGATATTGTGTTGTTTGATGCCGAAGATTACGGACAACCTGAAGAAAGCGCCTTTGCCCCGCAGGAAGACACCTATTGCCTGGGGTCGCAGTACTGGGGCAAAAACAAACACAAAAAAGAGTATCAGGCGCAGTTTGGTATTTTGCTCGATATGGTTGGCGGAAAATATGCCCGCTTTGTATGGGAAAACACTTCGGTAAATTTTGCCGAGCGCATTTTAAGTAAAGTGTGGGGAGTGGCCAACGAGATTGGTTACGGAAGTTATTTTAATTATTTCCGTAAAGGCGGCCTCACGGATGATCATTTATACATCAATCAGCTCACCGGCATTCCCACCATTGATATCATAGAGTTTAATATGGGTGCCCCTTCGGGTACGTTTCATCCCTCGTGGCATACCCATGCCGACAATATGGATGTAATAGACCGCAACACACTAAAAGCCGTAGGGCAAACCTTGCTGGAAGTAGTGTTTAGGGAGCGGTAATTCATTGCCGTTACCTCGGCAATCCATGCAGCTCCCTTATTTTATCAATTAATAAACTTCGCTCGGCTAAATGCTGCTGGCGGTAGTTTTCAATCAGCGCCTTGTAATTGCCAATAGCCGTTTGGGCAACACCGGCTATATGCAGCAATACTTCATTAAAATCGTTTTGCAGTTGTTCGGGGTTATGTTCTATCATAAGCGAAACGGGGTCTGTTTCTAAAACGTGGCATATCTTTTTCACAGTGCAAAAAGCAAGTTTATCTCCTTTGTGTTCTAATTTGCAGTAGCCCGATTGTTCCATTCCAATTTTACAGGCCATTTCTTTTTGCGAAATACCCCTTTGTATGCGCATCCGGGCTATTTTTTCGCCAATAGTGAGTTTTTTCATACCCCGAATATACCAAAAACCGGGTAAAAACAATCAAAAACACCCCGATGTTTCATTGGTAAATATTCCAATATGGAATACCGCTTGTTTTTTAACAAAACGCCTCCCACCTTTGAGTAAACTAATTTTGTTAAAATCATGAAACCATCATTTACCCCCCCCCAATTAAGAATTTTTCTTGTTAGCCTTGTTGTGCTAAGCACACTTGGCGTATTTGCTCAAACCAACTGGACCCTTACCGGCAACCAATTATTTACCTTTAATACATTTGTAGGTGTGGGCACCACTACACCGGCTGCCAATTTTCACGTTAAACTGGATTATGGCGGGTGGCAGGTTTTGCCAAGCCCCTCTTCGGTGTTTAAGGTGAGCTACACAAGTCCTACCTATCAGAATTCTGAGTTTTTAAACGTAATGAGTGATGGAAAGATAGGAATTGGCAACGATGCTCCTACAGACTGGCTTCATATAACACACACCGATGACGACAAGGGATTAACCCTTGACAGAACCTCAGAAACCAGTGCCAATACTTTATTGACATTTGCTCATAGCGGCAATCCATGGTTTTATATTGGAATGAGCTGGAATAAAAACACCGACCACGATTTTTTTATAAGCCGCTATGGTGCAACCGGACCTGATTTTTATATGAATACCAGTGGCCAAATTGGAATTGGTACCATGATTTTTTCAAACCCTTCTGTTAAACTACAGGTTAGTTCAGGAAATCTTAGGGTAGAGAATAATGATATTGAAATAAATCAGGGAGAACTCATTATTTATGGGGGTGCATTAACATTAAAAGGTTTGGGAGGAAACAACAATTTTAAAATTACAGCAAACGGATATGTAAGAGCAAGGCAGGTGGTGGTTGATTTAGTTGCTATACCAGATTACGTATTTGCAAAGGACTATAAATTGATGGCGTTGGCCGACCTTGAAAAATACATAAAGCAAAATAAGCACTTGCCAAATATCCCTTCTGCATCGGAATATGAAGCAAAGGGAGAGCTTGACCTGAGGGAACTCCAGCTGAAAATGCTTGAAAAAATTGAAGAACTTACCCTATATATTCTTGAATTGAAAAGGGAAAATCAGGCACAGGGTGATCAAATTTTGTTTTTGCAAAACAAGCTTCAAACTCAAACCAATTAGATATGAAAAACACATATTTAAAGCACCTGCTTGTTTTGTTGCTTGCAAGCGTATGTTCCTCTTTTTCGTATGGCCAATTAGTATCTAACGGGTGGGTTTATGTAGATGGTGACGAATTTAATGGTACAACCTTGGATATGGAAAAGCTATGGAGACATTTAGACGATAACTGCCTCACTGAGAATTATGAATTGCAATTTTATACCGACTCTGGCAATTACGCTTTTGGTCAGGATGCCTATGCCCATTATTTTAGGATCGTTACTAAAAGGGAAACTGTATCGGGATTGGCTACTCCATATAAGCTCGGTAATGTAGCTGTTCCTCCTTTTGAACCCCCATACGTTTTTCCATATTATAATTATCGCACATTTGATTATACTTCTGGGGCTATTGTTACGAAGCAACCATATAAATATGGGTATTTTGAAATACGTTTTAAAGCCCCTGCGGTGAAAGGATTATGGCCCGCCTTTTGGTTACGGGCCTTTGACCAAGAAATTGATATAATGGAACTCAAGGGAGAGAAAATGCATAAATATCATTGGGCATGCCATGCTCCAGGTAGTTCTGCACAAATATGTGGACTATTTAGAAATCAACCTTGTGGCGGATGGATTACCTTTCAGAATATAAATTTTGCAAATGCGGATTACAATGTGGTTTCATGTGTCTGGTTACCAAATTTTGTGGGATGGATGGTGAACGGAATTGCGCAGAAATATGTCGTTTTCGATTTTGTTGAGGCAATGCGGGTGGTTGCCAATACAGCGGTAGCAAGCGACTACTCTCCTAAAACCTTTCGGCCCGGACCAGATGCAACATCTGTTTTTCCCGCATACTTTGATATTGACTATATACGCATATGGGCACCTATTGATTGTAACCAAGATGTCCTAATTTGCAACCAACTGCAAAACATTTATACCGACCCCACTGTAAATACTGGGCGAACAATTACTTTTGCTGATGGATTTTGCAGTAATTATGTGATGCCAGCTGGTCAGGCAGTTTCTTGGGCTCCTTACTGGTCACCAAACCAAGTCACACATCGCGACTTAATTGCTTCTGAACGCGTAGTAATTAATCCCAACTCAACTATTTTATGGGGTAGTGATTTTACAGCCCGCATTTCTCCTTGCCCTGGAGATTTATATGCAAGTATTGACACAACAGGAATGTTCCCGATAGACTCCCTTGATGAAGGCGGTGGTGGTGAAGCAGAATCAATGCAAGGGATAAAAAATTTGAATAGCAACACGAGCCTATCGGCTAAAAGCGCCCCTCCCGGACTAGATAGCCCCTTGCCTACAAGCCCATTTTTTAGTATGCAAAACAGCAGCTCCGAAAACTGTGAAGTGCAAGTACAGGATTGGAACGGAAATGTACTGTTAAAAAAAACGCTATCGCCAGGCGAAGATTGCGAATTTAATTTAAGTAACTTGTCATCCGGATATTATTTGCTTAAAACCATCACTGCATCAAAAACAATTGTACGTAAAATATACCTAGTAAAATGAAAAGTCTGGTATTGTTATTCATAAATCTTTTGTGTTTTACACCATTCGAAAGCATAGCGGGGGAAGCTGATTCAACCAAGGGAAGACTAGGATCTTTAAGTATAGAATTTCAGGTTGCCTCTCGTTTTTATGACCTTCACTCGGTTGATAAATACCGATACAGGCGGGCAAAGCAAGGAGTATCGGTTGGCCTGCTTATCCGTGTTCCCCTGAAGAAAAACTTTTATTTTTCATTTGGTGGTTTTTACAGCCAATCTACTTTTTTGTGGGACACAACGGGTATTTTTCCTTCAGGGATTCAGTTTGCATCCCCCCTTGCGCTTGAAAAAAAATACGTGTATTTAGATAAGATTGTTTTTATAGGTAAAGATTTTTCCCTTTGCAAAGGGAAGTGGGTTACCGGCATCAGTGTTGGATTGGCAAGGAGCTCTTTGTTGAAAGGGAAACAGTACATTCAGGGCGTTGAAATTAGCCCCAGTTCGATTTTTGCGAATAGTTTACCCCAGTTTCGTAGTCGACTTGGGAGTTTATTGTTTAACTGGAATATTTCTTACAAGTTGGGGTCTAATATTACTGTTCAGGGAAATGTTTACAGAAGATGGTATGGAATGATAGATGAAAGTAATGCTAATAATTATAACAAAACCACTGGGCAGCCAAAAATTTTTGGAGAACGGATGTGGAACTATGGTATCGGCATTCGATACAATTTTTTAGATTGTGAAAAGGCAAAGAATTGGTTCGAGAAAAAGAAATAGCCATAGAGCCCATGTAAATAGGCTTAGCCATCCAAGCTTTAATGAAGCAGCTATAGCATTTACTCAATAAAGCACCCTATCGCTTTGGTTTGTTTCACCGGTATCTTTTTGTGTTGTGCAATAGCGGTGAGCGCATCCAGCAGTTCGTGTTCGGTTATTACCTGTCGTTTTTGTCCTACGGCCCAGGCCCAGTTATCAATGCGGCCATGGTATAAAACGGCTGCTTTTTCATTCAGCACAAATACTTCGGGGGTAACCTTTGCATGAAGTATCCGGGTAATTTGTTTGTGGTCATCGCGCCATACGGGAAGGGTGAGCAGGTAGTTCTTTTTAAATTCGTTTACTGTGTGATTGCTAAAAGAACTATCGGGGATAATGGCGTAGAATTTTACGGAGTCGTTTTCAAACTGCTGTTGCAGTTGCCTTATGGTGAGCGAATAACTTTGGCACAAAGGGCACTCGGGCGAAATAAAAAACAGTACGCTGGTTTTGTTGTGTTGCCACTCGCTTGGCGAAACCGTATTTCCGTTGCTGTCTTTTACCGTAATGGAAAAAATGGCCGGAGTTTTCCGGCAACTCCAAAGCAATAGTACCAGCCAGCAAACAGCGAAACTACTCGCCTTTAAAAACCGGTTTGCGTTTTTCATTAAACGAGGCTACGCCTTCTTTGTAATCGGCAGTATTGCCGGCAATACCCTGGCAATACATTTCATATTCGAGCATGGTATCCAAATCACTCTGAAACGATTTGTTCAGCATCTTTTTCATTAGTGCAATGGCTTTGGTGGGTGCGGCTGCATAGTAGGCAGCTACCTCGGCTACGGTTTTATCTAATTCTTCCGCAGTTACCACGCGGTTTACCATGCCCCAGTCATAAGCCTGCCGGGCACTTACTTTATTTCCCATAGTCGACATTTCAAAAGCACGGGCCGAGCCCACCAAGCGCGGCAGAAAATAAGAAGACCCTGAATCGAGTACCAACCCCACATTGATGAACACTTCAATAAGCGATGCATTTTCGGCAGCCACAATAAAATCGGAGGCCAACGCCAGCGAACAACCTGCCCCGGCAGCTACTCCGTTCAGTCGGCAAATAATGGGCTTGGGCATTTGGCGCATGGCGCGTATAATGGGATTGTAACGTTTTAACAGAGAATCGGCCAGCGAGCGTTTTTCGGCACCGGCAATGGCTTTTAAATCCTGACCCGAACAAAACGCTTTGCCCGCTCCGGTTAATACCACTACACGCACCGATTTGTCTTTATCGGCTTTTTTCAGCGCGTCCTGCAAATCATAACTCTGCTGGTCGTTAAAGGCATTAAATGAATCGGGGCGGTTGAGGGTAATGGTGCAAACGCTGTCTTTAATATCAAATAAAAGGGTTTCGTAACTCATAACTACATGTTGATTTCAGGCTCAAAAATACAATTTACTTTTTATTTCCACCCGCA
>CAZHTC010000013.1:45359-55026 GCA_964535575.1 uncultured Bifidobacteriaceae bacterium | reverse complement strand
ATTACAACATCCACCACATGGGACCAAAACCCACTGCTAATCCCGTAAGGTATTCTGCCCTGGTATGGTTTCCGGCAATATTGCGGGCGGTAAGAATAAATCCACACAGCAACAGGGCCAGGATGAGCAGCGGCCGCAAATCGGTAGCAGTGAAAAACTGAAGCGAACAGATTAATCCCAATAGTGCTCCGGCACCCACGGCATGCAGACTTATTTTATAAAAATTATTGAGCAGCGAAGTAAAAATAAGAATGGTTGCTGCCGAAAGGAGGTAGCTAAGCAACACGCGGTGCACATCAAGTTTTTGAAACAGGTAATACGACATGATGTAGAGCAACGAAATGAGAATAAGGGGCAATTTGCGCTGTTGTTTATCGGGCAAATCGTAGCTGTCAATTACCCCTTTGTGTTTCATCATGCTCAATAAGATAAGCGGCAGCACCACCACGTTTAGAAAATAAAGTCCCAGAATATAACTTAATCCGGTTGAGGTGTACATGATGCGCAGCGCAGGAATACACAAAAACAGCAGCACAAAACCAAGGTAGTTTAAAAACAAAGGATGTGTAACCACCGAAAAACGCCAGGCCCAACGCGGGTTCATTACATTTCTTTTCTTAAACGCGCCACCGGAATATTGAGTTGCTCGCGGTATTTGGCTACGGTTCTGCGCGCAATATTGTATCCTTTTTCTTTCAGAATTTCCATGAGCTTTTCATCGGGCAATGGTTTTTTCTTGTCTTCGCTGCCAATAGCATCCTGCAAAATGCGTTTCACTTCCCGGCTCGACACTTCTTCGCCCTCATCGGTTTGAATTCCTTCGGAGAAAAAGAACTTTAGCGGAATTACTCCAAAATCGGTTTGTACATATTTGCTGTTGGCTACCCGCGAAATGGTAGAAACATCCATCCCTACTTTATCAGCAATATCTTTTAAAATCATGGGGCGAAGTTTGGTTTCATCCCCATCAACAAAGTACTCATACTGGTAGTGCAAAATGGCATTCATGGTCATGAGCAAGGTGTTTTGCCGTTGCTTAATGGAGTCGATAAACCACTTGGCGCTGTCGAGTTTTTGTTTAATAAACTGTACCGTATCTTTCAGGTGTTTGTTGCCTTTCGGGTTTTTTTCATAACTCTTCATGGTGTCCATGTACGAGCGGCTTATGCGCAGGTCGGGAGCATTGCGCGAGTTAAGAACCACGCCCAGCTTTCCGTTGTTGTCAACCAGAATAAAATCAGGAATCACATACTGAATTTTACTGTCGGTATCGGTTTCGCCCGGTTTAGGATTAAGATGGGTAATAAGCGTGATGGCTTCTTTGAGTTGCTCATCGGTGAGCTTTAATTGCCGCATCAGTTTTTCATAGTGCTTCTTAGTAAAATCCTCGAAGTGATGCTCAATAATTTCCTGTGCAATTTTCACTTCGGGATGGTGGTGGTCTTTGCGGTGCAGCTGCAATAACAAACATTCCTGCAGGGTGCGTGCTGCTATTCCTGCGGGGTCAAGGCCCTGTACTTTGTGCAACACTTTTTCCAGTTCATCAACGGTGGTTTCAATATTGGCGGTAAAAAGCAAATCGTTAATGATGGCCTCTAAGGGTCTGCGTAAATAACCGTCTTCATCAAGCGTTCCGATGATTTGTTTTCCGAGTGCCGTTTCGTGGTCGGAGTTGGAAATAGCCGTGTATTGCTCAATCAGTGAATCATAAAAAGTGGAACCACCTGCAATGGGCATTTCTTTGCGGTCTTCGTCTTCCCCGTCATCCGACATCTGAAAACTGTCGTTATCATAATCATCGTTGCTGGTGTATTCCGAAATGTCAAACACTTCGTCATCCATCACATCCGGTAATTCTTCTTCGCGTTCGGCCTCGGCAGGGGGAGCTTCGTCTTCGGCTGTATTTACTTTTACGTCTTCCGAAATATCTGAACTGAATTCGTCTTCTTTTGAGTTTTCGAGTGCCGGATTTTCAATCAACTCCTGCTCTACCCGTTGTTCCAGGTCGGTAGTGTTGAGTTGCAACAGTTTAATAAACTGAATTTGTTGCGGAGAGAGCTTTTGAAGCAGTTTTTGTTGTAAACCTTGTTTAAGCATGATGCCTGGTTAGTCAAATAATGTTCCATTTGTTTTAACCCTTACATAAATAGGGGGAAAGCCTTATTTTTGCAAGCCGTTTAAAACCGGAAACAAAGTTACACAATGTATATTAAAGATTTATCAAAATACGAAGGACAGGAGGTAACCCTTAGGGGTTGGGCTTCTAACAGGCGCAGCAGCAAAGGCCTTGAGTTTGTGATACTGCGCGATGGAACAGGCTTTTGCCAATGCATAGTGGATGCGAATCAGGTGAGCCCCGCGGTATTTGAAAAGGCCGGAAAGCTAAAACTGGAAAGCTCTTTCTCGCTGAAAGGCAAAGTGGTAAAAGACGAGCGCCAGATAGGCGGATATGAAGTACATGTGAGCGAACTGGAAATTTACCAGATAGCTGAAGAATATCCGATAGCTAAAAAAGAGCACGGGGTAGATTTTTTAACCGACAACCGTCACCTGTGGTTGCGCTCTTCGCGGCAGTGGGCCATCATGAAAATACGTAACCGCATTATTTACTCCATACACCAGTTTTTTCAGGAGAACGAATTTGTGGAAATGGATGCCCCCATTTTTACCGGAAACGCCTGTGAAGGCACTACCAACCTGTTTGAAACAAATTATTTTGACGAAACAGCCTACCTCTCGCAAAGCGGGCAGCTTTATGGGGAAGCCATGGCTATGGCTATGGGACGCATTTATACTTTTGGACCAACCTTTCGTGCCGAAAAATCAAAAACACGCAGGCACCTAACCGAGTTCTGGATGATAGAACCCGAGATGGCCTTTTTTGATATTTTTGATAATATGGATTTGATTGAGCAGTTTTTGCGCAGGGTGGTGAGCGATGTGTTGCGCGATTGCCAAAACGAACTCAACATTATCGGGCGCGATACAAGCGTTTTGCAAAATATTACCAAACCATTTCCACGCCTTACCTATGATGAAGCAGTACGCATTATTAAGGGTGAACAGGATGTAAACGGCAAAAACTCAATAAAGGAATTAGAAACCGAACTGGCCTCGGTGCTTGCAACTATTGAAGCTACCAAAAAGGAAATTGCCGAGCGGGAAGAAAAAATAAAAACACCCGGTATGAAAAAGGGTGAAATAGGATTTAATCAGTCAAAAATAGATAAGCTCAAGCAGGAGCTTGCCGATTTAGAAGAACAGGCACGCAATATTCCGCAATGGCTTAACAGTGCCCGTAATTTCCAATACGGAAATGATTTAGGCGGCAGTGACGAAACCGTGATTACCCGCCTGTTTGATGTACCGATTATGGTGTACAACTGGCCACATGCCGTAAAAGCCTTTTACCTGAAACGCGATCCTGACGACAATCGTTTTGCCCGCGGAGTAGATGTGCTGGCTCCCGAAGGTTACGGAGAAATTGTAGGTGGTGGAGAGCGTGAAACCAACGAGCAGATGCTTCGCGAAAAAATTACCGAACACGAATTACCCATGGAGGCATTTGAATGGTATCTGGATTTGCGCAAATATGGTTCCGTACCTCATGCCGGTTTTGGTTTAGGACTGGAACGATTGGTTACCTGGATTTGCAAACTGCCCCATGTGCGTGAGAGTATTCCGTTCCCGAGAATGATGGGAAGGTTGTTGCCGTAGAGCAACAAGGTAAACAATTAGAAGCCATCGCAAATCCACCATCATTGCGTATCCGGTACTCCGGATGTGGTAATCTGCTAAACGGTTGGAGATTGCTTCACTTTGTTCGCAATGACGTTTCAGTGCACAACTATTTTGAGAAGGCTTTAGTAAACGTAAACCTGAATCCGTTCCAATTTCAACAATGAACCGTTTAGTAACCACATAGAAAAAAACATGAGCATCTGGCATATTACACCCAAAGTTGCAAGCAAACTCGCCTTGTGGCGCATCAACGAAACCGAATTCAGGGTAACCCGATTTGATGCGGCAGCACCGCTGTTAAGCAGTCCCAGCTATATTTTACTGGATAGAAAGTTTGAACCGGTATTGAAAGAAATGTCCGGTCAGGTAAGCTGGAAAGAGGCCGTGATACACGAACCCCTGAGGCAAATTACCTGGGATCATTTTTTGGATGTAAAAATAACCAACCGACTGGAAGCAAAAACATACGACAAATTGAATACGACCGGATTGAAAATTTGGGTATATGGCGAAAAATACCTTTTGGTTTCGGATGAAACCAAAGGCGCATTGGAAAAACTGGATAATGGCACCTTGCAATTTACTGTGGCAGCCGCTTTTTTTAAAGCGATAAAAAAGGGATAAAATCAGCATGGACTCCGGTTCTTTTGGTAATAAAAATTTTGCATAACACTTGCTGAAACAGGATAAATCTTTCCAGCTTTTACACTACCTTATTGAATACATCTTATGAATACTCCTAGTTCTTTTATGATTATTGATGACGATGCCATGAATAATTTTATTTGCAAAGCGGCCATTAAAAACGTGGTAAAGGAGGCCGCTTTGATAAGTTTTGAAAAACCGGTTGAGGCCCTTGAGTATATTAAAACGTATTATAAACAGGATGAACCCGCTAAAACGTATATGTTATTAGATATCAATATGCCTGTTTTAACGGGATGGGAGTTTTTAGAGGAGTTAGAAAAAAATCACTCTGAATTGCTCCCCAGATTTTTAATTTATATTTTGTCTTCCTCCATTGATGCGCGCGACATGAAGAGGGCAGAAGTCAACCCCAATATGGTTGACTTTATTTCCAAGCCTCTTACCAAAGAAGCAATTAACAGAATAGTGGGCCTGTAATGGTATTTATAGCGGCCTGTTTAATTCAGGTCGCAATTAAACATCCAGTTCATCCCGAATTTATCTTTAATCATTCCGAATCGCGCTCCCCAAAACGTATCCTGCAAAGGCATGGTGATGGTGCCACCCTGTGCCAGTTTATCAAACAGCGCATCCATGGTTATTACCTGCGGAATATTTACAGAGAGGGAATAGTTATTTCCGGGAGTGTAGTCCGATCCGGGCATTGCATCGCATAGCATAATGGTGTTTCCCTCAAACTGAAGGGAGGCGTGCAATATTTTATTTTCATAACCCGAGGGCATAGGCATGGGTGCGCCCTCATACCTGTTGATAGAGGTGATTTCTCCGTTAAAAACGGTTTCATAAAAATGTAGGGCTTCTTCGCAATTGCCGTTAAATGTTAAATAAGGTATTAGTTGCATGTTAAAGAGTTTATGTTTTTGATTCAAAGCTGAGAAAATTAAAACAAAAGTTCCCTGATATAAATCAGCTATTTGTTGAAAGAGAAAAGCCCGTCCACCTGTGAAGGCGGAACGGGCTATAAGGGTTTTTGGTTGGGTCGAAAAAGGGTTATTTGCGGATAAGTGGTAAAGTGCTTGTTTTTCCTTCAGCTTCTATCAGAATAAAATACAGGCCCTGAGCCATGTTTTCAAGATGAATGGTAAACTGCGAGCTGGTTAAATTGACTTGTTGTTTACCAATCACTACCTGGCCCATTGCATTCATTACCGAGAAACTCACCATTTCTGCATTCGCTCCGTTAATCAGCACGGTTGCTTCTCCATTTCCGGTTGGATTCGGATATACTTCGGCTGCAATTTTTGTATGGAGTGAAGCACCTGATGAAGCAGGAATAAAGTTAAATGGTACCGAGGCAATCTTGCATCCATTGGCATTTGAAATTTCCACTACATAACTTCCGTTTTGCGTAGGTTTAAATTTCTGTGAAGTAGCTCCGGGAACATCTACTCCGTTGCGAATCCATTTGTAGGTTACACCGGTTGAAGCGGAGCATACCAGAGTATCGCCTGATGCTTTGGTTACAGTTGGAATGGCCGGGGTTATATCAATGGAAACCGAGAGCGCCTGAGTGGAGTCGGTATTACATCCGGTGTAAATAATGGCGCGGTACTCACGGTTGGTGAGCGCAGTTACCGTGGTGGCGGTATTCGATTGTGAAATGCTGTCGGAGGTTGAATTGTAAACATTCCATGGTCCGTTGTTGTCACGGAAAATCCAATACTGAATTTGCCCGATATACCCTGCAATTTTTGCCGAGGTAAAATTACCGCTGCAAATAGCTGCATTTGCCGTAACCGGTACAATACTTACATTTCCTGTTGTATTCGGGTTGATGGTTACCGATACGATATCGGTGGTGTCAATTGAACAGGTAGAGGTATTGTACACCAGTGCCACGTAGGTGCGGTGTTTTACAGTAGAGGTAAAAGTACCGTAATGTGTATAGTAATTTCCGCTGCTCAACTGATTCCAGATGTCTACCACAGAGTCGCGGTACATCCAAACCTGAACGGTTGGGTTGCTGCTGAACGAAAGGGTAACTCCTGTTCCGGAGCAAATCATGCTTTGTGATACCTGAGGTTTAAAGCTGAGGTCGGTGCTTTTTCCAATGGGTTTAATCACTACTGTAGTAGCCGCTGATGTGTCGAGGCTGCAGGTGCTTTGGTTGCGTATAATTGCACGGTATTCGCGGCTCACCTGTGAGGTAACGGTGGTGTTATAATCGTTATAGCTGTTGGACGCAAAATTGGTGAGCACGGTCCAGACTCCTGTTCCTCCATCGCGGTACAACCAGTTTTGTACATATCCGTTGGCAGGGGTTAATGAAACAGATGAAAGGTTACCCGAGCAAATGGTGCTGTTGGAAATAATCGGAACCTGTGTGCTGTTTCCTGAAGTAAGCAGGTTGATATTTACCGTAACGGCATTGGTGGTATCGTAGCTGCAAGCTGCGATGTTATATACAATGGCTCGGTAATTACGAACCGTATTGCTGCCCACGTTGGTATTATAATCATACACGGTAGAACCTGATGTACCTAATGAAATCCAAGAACCCGAACTTCCATCGCGATACACCCATTGCATCACATTGCCCGTGGTAAGGCTTACACTCACGGTATTTCCTGCGCACACGGTAGCGTTAGCGGCTGTAGGTGTACTGCCTGAGTTTCCTTTTCCAATAGGGTTGATAGTAACGTTTACTGCATTGGTGGTATCAATGCTGCAACCGGTTCCGCTTAAAATCAAAGCACGGTAACTTCTGGTAATGCTGCTCACAACAGTTGTGTTGTAATCGTAATAAGTGGTTGAACTGCTGTATGAGCCGTCAAGCCACGCTCCGGTATTGTTATCGCGGTACATCCATTTTATTACTGAACCTCCTCCGCCAATGGCCACCTGAGCCACCACTTGTGTTCCCGAGCAAATAGTACTGTTGTTTACGGTTGGGGTGGTGCTGCTGTTTCCATAAGTGCGCGGACTGATAGTAATGCTTAACGTAGCTGAAGTGTCAATGGTACATCCGGTTGATGAACTGATAATGGCCCTGTACTGACGGGTGGTGGTACTTCCTACATTCGTGTTGTAATCATTAAAACTTGTATACGGATAGTTGTAGGTTGTCCAGCTTCCGCTGTTGTCTTTATACAGCCAGTAGCTTACCGTACCGCTGGTTGAAATGCTGATGGTAACCGAAGAGCCCGAGCACACATTAGTATTTGATGCAGTAGGAGCTGTACCCAGGTTTCCGTAGGTGCGCGGGTTGATGGTGGCAGTTGCTTCAGCCGAAGTATCAATGCGGCACACTCCCGATTTATAAATGAGGGCGCGATAAGATTTAACCGTGGTTGAAGAAACAGAAGTGTTATAATCAACAAACGAATTGGTGTTGTAGGAAATATATGTTTGCCATGCTCCGCTGTTGTTGAGGCGGTAAATCCAGCCATAAACACTATTACCGCTTCCTGGCGAAACAGAAACGCTTATGGCAGCACCGGTACAATACGTATTGGTTCCACTTGGTGTGATGGCGTTATCGTTGCCTGAACCCACCGGGTTGATGGTAATGTTTACACCGTTTGACGTATCAATGGTGCAGGCATTCCCTTTTACAATTAATGCACGGTAGGTGCGCGTGGTTATAGAAGTTACATAAGTGTTGTTATCAGAAATGGCAGTAGAGGTGGAATAAATGGAATTCCATGTGCCGGTGTTGTTATCTCTGAACAACCAGCGTTGAATGCTGTTACCCGATCCGATGGAACTGATGCTTACACTGGCGTTGCTTCCTGAGCACACCGGGCTTGGTGCAGTAAAGGTATAGCTGTTATCGTTACCAAAAGTGCGCGGGGTAATGGTTACGCTTACCGAGTTAGACGTATCAATATGACAAGGCGAAGTGGTATAAATCAGCGCACGGTATCCTTTGGTGGTGGTGGTGCCAAAGTTGGTATTGTAATCATTAATGCTGGTACTTGTAGTATAGCCAAAGGGCATCCATGTACTTCCGTTTATATTGTACAACCATCCTACAACCGAAGCTCCTGTACCCGGATTGATGCTTACCGAAGCAAAATTACCAACACATACGGTAGAGTTGGTTACGGTAGGGTTAATATTGGTAGTACCCAGGGTTACCGGATTAATGGTTACGCTTA
Source organism: uncultured Bifidobacteriaceae bacterium (assembly GCA_964535575.1). GTDB lineage: Bacteria > Bacteroidota > Bacteroidia > UKL13-3 > UKL13-3 > JAGPCK01. The sequence goes on along the minus strand of CAZHTC010000013.1, from coordinate 46,477 downwards.
CACTGTTGGTTGTATCATCGCTGCATAAAGTTGTGTTATACACGATTGCACAATACTGGCGGGTGGTGGTTGTTGCTATTACGGTATAGTTATCCGTTACGCTGGTTGATGAGGTGTAGCTGAGAATACTCCACGCACCGCTTGTGCCGTTGCGGTATAACCACATGGTAACGGTTTTGCCGATGCCGGGAGTAAGTGAGGCTGTTACCGAGCTTCCTGTACAAACAGTACTGTTATTTACGGTAGGGGTAAGGGTATTGTCGTTCCCTTTTCCTCTGGGCAGCAGAGACAGGGTGTATCCGTCAGTGGTGTCGTTGCTGCATGCTCTGCGAATAATAACCCGGTACACCCGTGTTTGCGGAGTGGTTACATACGTGTTGTAGTCGGTAATCGAAGTGCTGGTGGTAGTTGAAAAGTCGAGCCACGTACCGGTGTTGTTGTTTCGGTAAATCCATTTAATAACCGAGTTTCCACTGCCGGGAACCACACTGATGGTGGCACTGTTTCCGTTGCAGCTTACGTTGTTTCCGCTGGTTGGGGTAAGTCCGGTGAAGTTGCCATAAGAAAGTGTTTTAATAACAACGGTGTCTGACACGGAGGAGTCTTCGCTGCACGAGGCACTTAAGAAAATGGCTCTGTATTCGCGGCTCGTTATACTGGTAACGTTGCTGATATTATGCGATACAAAACTTGAGGCACTTGACGGAATAATATTCCAGCTTCCGCTGAAGTTGTCGCGATAGACCCATTTCAACACATTGGATGCAGAAATACTCATGCTTACGGAAGATGTTCCGATACATACGGTATCAACCGAAATAACCGCTTTGGTGGTACTGTTTCCCGCTGTTCTGGCTTTCAGGTACACCGCTTTTACTTTTGATGTGTCGGTAGAGCAACTGGCATTTTTGAAAACCAGCACATAGTATTTTCTGTTTACCCCTGTTGTCACTGAAGTGTTATTGTCGTTTATTGAACTCACTCCTGCACTTGATGGAATAATGTTCAATGGTCCATTATTGTCTCTGTACAGCCAGTTAACAATACTTCCGGTAGTTGATATGGATAAACTGAGTGAAGCAGAAGAACACACGGTATCAACAGCCGAAATAACCAGA
>CAZHTC010000013.1:0-45259 GCA_964535575.1 uncultured Bifidobacteriaceae bacterium | reverse complement strand
GGATTTACATTCAGCGAAACACTGTTTCCGGAGCAAATTCCACCTGTTGGATTTGAAGTTGGCGTTACCGAGGTAAGCGCCCCTGTATTGATACTCCATGGCATAATGGTTACTCCAAGTCCGAGTGAAGTATCTTTGCGGCAATTGGTGCTGCTTTGAATAATGGCATAATAAGTTCGGGCAACAGTAGTTTGCACCTGCGTATTATTATCAGCGTATGAAGTGCCGGTTGCCGATGTATAAAAATCTTTTAACGGCCCGTTGTTGTCTGAATAAATCCATTTCACCATAGAGTATCCTGAAGGAAGACTTACGTTCACGGTAGCATTTTGTCCGTAACAAACGGTGGTGGAAGTAATAGTTGGGGTAACGGTGTTAATGGTGCTTCCGGCAAGAGGATTGATGGTAATGGCAGCTGTGGCTGATGTATCAATGCTGCAATTGCTACTGCTGCTTGCAATAACACGGTACTGACGGCTTACGGCTGCCGAAACATTAATATTATAATCGTTAAGCGAAGTAGAAGCGGTTGAATACGGGAATTCATCCCATGCTCCGTTATTGTCTTTGCTTTGCCAGCGAATGGCGGTGTATCCCGAAGGAAGTGAAATGCTGGCGCTTGCTGATGACGAAACAGCACAAACATTGCTCACCGATGGAGAAGGGGCATTGGTGAAGTATCCGTTGGTTTGTTTATTAATCACCACGGTAACTCCGGCCGAGGTATCAATTCCGCATCCATTGCCACGCGTTACCAATACACGGTACTCCCGGTTAATATTAGAGGCAATTCCGGTGTAGGTGTTTTGGTTAAAGGAGGTAGAAGTACCTGTTTGTCCCGGCATCCACACCCCGTTATTATCCCGGTATATCCATCCTTTTACGGTAAGCGAGCCAATAGTGCTGCTCACGTTTACCGATGCGGTTACCCCTGCGCAAATGCTGGTAGCCGATGCAACCGGAGTTACAGATGTATTTACCCCGTTTTGCATCGGATTAATTGTTACCGTTGCGGCCAATGAAGTATCATAAGAACAACTGTTGGAATTGTAGAAAATCACCCGGTAATCGCGGGTGGTGCTTGCACTTACACCTGTATTCTGATCATTTACACTGGAGGATGATGTATACAGCATATCTTTCCAAATACCACCATTGTCGCGGTAAATATATTTCTGAACCTGTTCGCCCGAAGCAACAGAAACAACTACATTTACTGAATTGGTGGCGCAAACTGTTGTAGGACTCACTGATGGCGCAACCATTTTGGTACCAGCGGTGCGGGCATTAATATTCACCGAAACGGTGGAGGTGGTATCAATCACGCAGGCTCCGCTACGGTAATGTATCAGTCTGTAGCTTCTTAGAATATTTGAAGCGGTAAGGGTGTTTGAACTTGGGTCTGAAAAACTATTGCTTCCACTGTTGGCATCAAGCCATTGGCCGCTATTGTCTTTGTAGGTCCATCTTAAGGCATCATTTGAATTAACTCCTGACGATGCGTTGATGAATACCGATGTTCCTGAACAAATGTTGCTGGCCGATGCAGTAGGTACGTAGCTGCTGGTGGCGCCACCGCTTGCAGCCTGAATGGAAACACTCAGCGAAGCAGACGTATCAATAGAACAGGTATTGTTATTGGTAAAAATTACGCGGTAAAAACGTTGTGTGTTTACCAACACTCCTGTTTTAGTATCCGTATAGCTGGTAGAGGCGCTTGAGCCCGAAACATCAAGCCACGTACCGGTGCTTCCGTCTCTGTAAATCCACTTTTGCACCGAAGTTCCCGATGGTAAATTAATATACGAAGAAATATTCTTTCCGCTGCATACCAAACCAGTGGTACTTAGTTGCGGAGCCACACTGTTGTTGGCAACTCTTGTTCTTACGCTTATGGTAACAAAAGCGGCAGCTGAGGTATCAAAACGACACTGGGTGCTGCTGTAAAACAAAGATCGGTATTCGCGGTTAACTGATGCAGTGATGGTAGTGCTATTGTCGCTAACGCTTGTTCCCGACCCGAAGTTTGTCCAGAAACCGGTTATGCTATCGCGCCTGTACCAGGCCTGAACGGAAGAATAGTTGGTAGGCAAAGTTGTGCTGAGAGAAACCGAAGTTCCGCTGCACACACTGTTTGCCCCGGCAGTAGGAGCTACCGAAGTAAGGTTTCCATAGGCTCTGGTGTTTATGGTTACCGAAGCAGATTGTGTTGAATCTGCAATACAGCTTTCGTTGTTGCGAATAATGGCACGGTATGTACGATTGGTATTTGCACTTACCGATGTATTATAGTCATACAGAGTTGTGCCTGTACTTGAATTATCTGTCCAGCTTCCGGCATTGTCTTTATAAATCCATTTTAATACCTGATAGTTTCCGTTGAGTGTAAAACCCACCTGAGAGGTATTGCCGTAGCAAACCACCGGTGTAGTTACATTGGGCGTAACCTGGTAGGGTAAACTTCCGTAAACGGTAGGCTTAATAGTCACGCTTGCCATCGTACTGGTGTCAATTCTGCACGATGAATTATCGCGCACCAGAACCACGTAGTCGCGTGTGGTGGTGGCTGTAACGGTAGTGTTGTAATCATAAACGGTTTGTCCGCTTGAGAAATATTGCCAAGTGCCCCCATTGGTGCGGTATAACCAGTTTTGCACGTTTACTCCCGAAGGAACCGAAAGCTGGGCATTATATCCGGAGCAGATGGTTTGATGTTGTGCAAGGGGAGAAACTTTGGTTGTGGTGCCATATGTTATAGGATTCACCAAAACGGTTACTTCAGCCGAAGTATCCTGCCTGCACAAAGCAGCATTTCTTAATATTACCCGATAAGCTCGGGTGGTTACCGAAGTAACATTAATTGATTGCGAAATGGAAGTAGAAGTGGTTGACTGCACATTCCAAACGCCTGTGTTGTTGTCGCGATACAACCAGCGCAGAACAGAGCCTGAATAGCCCGAAGAAATAGAAACAGAAGAAGAACTTCCCGAGCAAATCACAGGAGTGGTGGTGCTCGGCCTTAAACTGTTGAGGTTGCCATTGGCCGGGGCATTTATAAGTGCAGTAATAATAGACGAAGAATCGTAGGTGCAGCCGTTTGTTGATTGCAAAACAACGCGGTATTCGCGGGTGGTGTTTGAGGTAACGGTTGTGCTTCCGTCAGAGGTGTTGGGTGATGAAGAAAAATAGGTCCAGCTGGTAGAGCCGCTGTTGCGATACAACCAATACACACTTCCGGAGTACGCGGAGTTTAACTGAAGGCTGACTGAGGTACCTGAGCAAACCACCGGGGTGCTGGTGGAAATTCCGATAGCAGAACTTACCACACCGGTGCGGGGCTGAACGGTAACAGTAATGCTTTGTGAACTATCAATCTGACATGAGTTGGGCTGACGGGTAAGTACTTTTATTTCCCTGCTGGTAGTAGTGCTTGCCGAAAAGGAAGTGCTGAATTGATTGGAGCCCCCGAAATAGCTAAAGGACCCAACTCCGTTATCGCGATAATACCATCCGTTTACCTGAAGGTCGTTGCGCACACTAAACATGATGTTGGAGTTTGAACAAACCGTGTTTGTGGAAGTAGACGGTACCACGCTGTTATTTCCGTAGGTAGACGGTACCAAGGTAACCATAGCGGCCAGAGTAGTATCGGAGGTGCAACCTGCAGCCGATACCACGGCACGGTATTCCCGCGTGGTGGTGGTGCTTACCGAAGTACTGTAATGTGTGTAGGAAGTTGTTGATCCCGTAAACATATTTTGCCATGTTCCGGAATTGTCACGGTAAATCCAGGTGCTTACCGGAAGGCCAAAAACCGACATGGTCACCGAGTTGCCCGAGCATACGGTTGAAGCGGATACAACCGGCCTCACCTGAGCGGCAATCCCGCATTGGGCCTGCGAACTTACCGGATTTACCACCATACCCAGAGCCAGTCCGAGCAGGGAATAAAAAAGTGTAATTGTTTGTTTCATATTGTAGAGTTTTGATTTTGCAGAATAACAGTAATCAAAAGTATTTAACAAAATCAGCAACTATTCATCATTTTCGCCCAGTAGCGAAATGAATCGGTGAATCCCGCCATAGCAGGGAGTGGGGGTTATAACTATACCTTAAATCTGTTTTTTAATTCGGAAAGGTAATTTTTACTGATGTCAAGATGTTTTTCAACCCCCTTCATAAATACAATGGCATTTTCCTTTCCGTATCGTTCTATTTTTTCTACAAAATCGAGGTTGATAATGGTGGTGCGGTGAATACGCTGGAAGTTTTTTTCGGGCAACTGAACTTCCCATTCACGCATTTTACGCTGTACCAAAGCATGATCGTTGTTTACGGTAACGAGCTCAGAATAGTCCCCGGCTGCCAGAATGTATTTAATATCACAGATTTTTATAAAGTTCATTTTACGACTCAGGGTAATTAACAGTCGGTCATCGGCAGTAAGCTTAGGCAATTCGTTTGCTGCTTCATGCTCGGCACTTACCTGATCGCTTAATTTTTTCAGTGTTTGAGCAAGTCGCTGCGCATTCACCGGTTTAAGGAGGTAGTCGATAGCGTTTACTTCAAATGCCCTAATGGCATATTGATTATAAGCGGTAACAAAAACAGTTTTAAATTCAATATCGCACAGGTTGAGTAATTCAAAACCATTTTCGCCATTCATCTCAATATCCAGAAAAACCACATCGGGTTTATTCTCTTCAATCAGTTCTACCGCTTCGGTGAGTGAACCGGCTTCGCCTGTTAATTCAACCTGACCGTGGGGGGCAAGTAATTCGGCCAGCTCGGCACGCGCATATGGTTCGTCATCTACAATTATCGCCTTCAGTTTTGATTTCATATTTCGTATGGAATTTGCAGTTCAATTTTTTTTCCGTTTCCGTTTTCGGTAAATTCTAAAACACCCATGTCTCCGTATAGTTCCTTTAGCAAAATGTGCACCTGTTCCACCCCTTCCTCCACATCACTTTTAGGAACAAAGGCACCCGATGCTTCTTTGTCGGGAAGGCATTTAGGGCAGGAAACTGACAGAATCAGCATTTCCTTCTCAACAATTGCTTCAAGCGCTATTTGCTGTCTTCCTTCGTCATCTTTGGCGGCCCTTTTATAAATCAATTCTACCAGAGGTTGCAATAAAAAGGAAGGAATTTTAGCTTGCAAAATGTTTTCGGGGATATTCCACGACATGATGATGTTGTCATGAAAACGATATGCCTGCAAGTGCAGAAAAAGCCCGATTCCGGTTTTTTCTTCACCAAGGGTAGTTTCAAAATGATCGAGTTTATGCAGCGCATAGCGCAGGTATTCGCTGGTAAGAGTTACCATGTTTGTTGCCTTTTCGGTGTCTTTTCGGGTAAGAGCCCTCACCGTGTTCAGCACATTGAATAAAAAATGCGAACTAAGCTGGTATTTTAATCCTTGCAGGTGAAGTTTGCTTTTATTCATTATCCTTCACTTAATAAAATGGTAACAATCGAGCCATGAAGCGAATCATTTTTCACTTCAATTTCGGCTTGCATAATGTTGAGCATGCGTTTAAGAACGCTCATTCCCAATACAGCATCTTCTCCTGTTGTTTTTTGGATTACGGGTTCCGTCAGTTCATATCCTGCTTTATCTCCTTTTCTCAGCAGTTTTATAAACACTTCCGTATTAGAGGCAGTATTTTTTAAAGAATTTGCCAGCAAATTTTCGGTTACCTGTGTCAGCAACCTGGGATCGGCATGTACGTGGTAGTTTCCTCCCGCATTATCTAATTTAAAAGTAATATTTTTTTCTTTGGCTTGTTGTTCAAACTCTTTAAAGAGGTCGTCAAAAAATTTATTCAAATCAATTCGTTCCGGATTGTTTTTCATTCTTCCCTGTTCAATGGCGTTAACGTCAAGCAAATTGCTGATAAGATCTACCATTTTGGTGGCAGCCAATTTAATATTGGCCGAGTGTTTAAGGATTTTTTCTTTATGGAGCTTATCAAAATAATCGGCCTGCATACGGCAATATCCTATAATGGTGGAGAGTGGATTTTTTAAATCGGTAGCGGCCAAACTTAAAAATTCGTTTTTTTCCTGATCCAGTTTTTTGAGTTTCTGATTAGCCAGTTCCTTTTGTTTATACATGCGCATTAAAACAAAAAGCAATATAACAACCACAGCCGACCCCGAAAGGATGAGGTAAATGTATAATTGTTTTCTGCTGTTTTCTGCTTCTTTTATTTCGTTGTTTTTAGCCAGTATTTTTATTTGTTGTTCCTTCTTTTCGGTTTCGTATTGAGTGGTCAGCTCCTCCAGATGGTTGCGGTTCTCAATATTCATCATGCTGTCTTTTATGGCCACACTCAAACTTAAATACTGATGTGCTGCCGCATAATTTTTTAACCCTTCATAGCATTCGGAAAGCGCCTCGTAGCTTGAGCGGATTAATTCCTGATACCCGAATTGCTGCGCAACAGCCAGTCCTTTATTAAACCAGATTACTGCCTCGTTAAAATTTTCCTGATCCAGAAATACTTCTCCGATATTGTTCAGGGTATTGGCAACCCCCTCTTCGTCCTTAAGCGTTTCTCTTATAGAAAGACTTTTTTTCTGATATTCGAGGGCTTCTTTAAACCGGCCCAAAACCGTGTATATACGCCCAAGGTTTCCGTAGCTCGAAGCAATACCATACAGGTCGTTTTGCTTTAAACGCAATTTCAGTCCTTCATTAAAATACATCAGGGCTTGATTGTATTTTTTTTGCATCGCATATACCGCCCCTAAATTGTTGTAGGCCGAAGGAAGATACTTATCCATGCCGGCCTTTTTTGACTGTTCAATACATTTGAGGTAATATGATTCGGCTTTATCCAGTTCATTTAAATTGAAATATAGCGCGCCCAGACTGTTATTGCACGAAGCGATACCAAATAAGTCGTGATGCGATTCAAAAATTTTGAGCGCCTGCAAATACGCATTGCCCGATTCAGTGTAATTCCCCGTTTCTTTTAACCCTATTCCTTTATAACGCAAACCCTGTGCTTCATAGTTCCAGTTGCCCGAAGTGTGGCCCAATTCTGTCAGCTCTGTGGCGTAGGCTAATAATTTTTCCGGATCTGCTTTCATATAATCACCGCAAAGCAATAGTAAAATACTCATCCGGGTAGTGTCGGTTGTTGACGAAAGCAAAGCCTCGAGACTGTCAATACGTTGTTGTTCCCGGCTCACAGCACTTGCTGAAAGAATTGAAATGGAAAGCAGAAATAACAGGAGCGTTTTTTTCATGATTCAGCGGCTATTGGAAATCGTACAATAAAGCAACAACCCGCACCTGGCTCTGATTCACAGGTAATATTACCTCCTATTAAATCAGATAGTTTTTTTACAATGGAAAGACCCAAACCGTTGCTGCTTTCGCCTCCCGTAGGCCGGGCACTTAATCGGGTAAACTTACCGAACATTTTTCTCTTGTCTTCTTCATTCATTCCCGGCCCCTCATCTTTTATGCTGAATCCGGCCGTCTGTTGGTCAGAGAAAAGGTCAACAAAAATTTTCTTATCTGAAGGAGAATATTTAATGGCATTGCTCAAAAGGTTTTCGAACACCTGCGACACCATATAGCGGTCGGTGGTAACCGTTAACGAATCTTTGCGATCAAGCACCAGCTGAATGTTTTTCTGGTTCGCTGCATACTCAAAATTCGACAGTGTTTTGGTTACCTGTTCATACAGGTCAAAAAATTCGGGATGGCTGCGTATTTTCCCTTGTTCAATGGCATTGATGTCAAGAAGGTTGTTAATTAACTCAATCATTCTGCGGGCAGAGACTTCAATATTCTGAGAGTATTTGAGAATTTTTTCTTTTGAGAGTTTATCAAAATAGTCGGCCTGCATCTGGCAAAACCCTATAATGGTTTGCAAAGGATTTTTTAAATCGTGAGCTGCAATACCCAGAAATTCGTTTTTCTCTCTGTCGAGCTGAATAAGCCTTTTGTTGGCGGTTTCTTTTTGCCGGTACATAAACAAAATGATACACACCAATATTAGGGCAATGCCAAGTCCGGCCGAACTGAACAAAAGCGTATGGTGTTTTCTTTCGTTTACTATTTCGTTAATTTTCTTTTCCTGTGTAAGCAATGCAATTTGCTGTTCTTTTTTTTCGGTATCGTACTTGGTTTGCATTTCAGCAATCTGCTTGTTATTTTCCTCACTGTATATTGAATCGCGGTAAGCGTTTCTCAACTTAAAAAAGGCGAGTGCGTTTTTGTGATCTCCGGTTGCTTTGTGAGCTTCCGACAGGTTTTGGTAATAATTTTCAAGTTCGTCTTTTGCCCCGAGTTCCAGAGCAATAGCAAGTCCTTTTTGCAGCATTTCAATGGCAGGACCGAATTGATTGAGATGCATTTGAATTTGTGCGGTATTCAAAAGGCAGGAGGCTTGGCCAACCTTATCATTCAGTTTTAAGCGGATGGTGTACGACTCGGTGATGTACTTTAATGCTTCTTTGTAATTCTCTAAACTTTTGTAGCACGAGCCTAAATTATTAAGTGTGCTGGCTAAGTAATAAAGTTCTTTTCTTTCTCTTTGAATCCTCTCGGCCTTTTTAAAATGAGTGATGGCTTCAGTATAATTCTTCTGCGAGAAATAGATATTGCCGATATTGCTGAGTGAACCGCTGATCCCCGACTGGTCGTTTATTTTTTCCTTAATTAAAAGAGATTGCTTATGGAACTTAAGCGACTCATCGTATTTGTTGAGATTGTAATAAATGATGGCAATATTGTTAAGGCAATAGGAGGTGCCATAGTCAAACGAAATAGCTTCGTAAATTTTTAAGGCCTTAAACTGGTATTTGAGAGCTTCTTTAAACTCTCCTTTGGTTTGGTGTAAAATTCCAAGTTTGTTGTAAATAGCAGCAATGCCTTTTTCATCTCCGAGCTTCTGTCTTATTTTTAAGGATTCATTATAGTACTCGCTTGCTTTGGTATAATTACCCTCATCAAAAAACAAAATCCCCAAATCGTTATACGACTGTGCAACTCCTTTCAGGTTGTTTGTTTTCAACGAAAGTTGAAGAGCTTCGGTTCCAAAATGTTTGGCTTTTTCCGCATCGGTACCGCGATAGGCAAAACACAAATCCCCCATTATTTGTATGCGTGTTGAATCGGGAAGGGGGGATTGTAATACTTTTTCAAGGCTGTCGGTACCAGCCCCCGAAACGCTGATGGTAACTGAAAACAGAACTAAAAAAATTTGCAGTTTTATAAGTTGGTTCATAATGCCCGACTATTGTCCCATTTGAGAGGCCAATATACTATTTAGGACCCAATACCACTATCAGTTTTTAAAAAACAGTCAAAGAAATTTACGGATAGTGCTTAGTAACAAATCACTTTCATAAGGTTTTTTAATAAACGCTTTAACACCATTGGCCTTACCGGTTACCATCAACTCGCTGCTTATTTCGGCCGACATTAAAACAAAAGGAATATTAACTGCTGAGGTTGTACTTAATTTATGGAGCAAATCCAGCCCGGTTTCCTCTCGCAAAAACATATCACAAATAATCATATCCGGTTTTTGCCGGCTTATTTCAGCCAATGCTTCGGCACCCGATGAAACACCTATGGGTTTAAAATCTTCCAGTTCGAGTAATTCCGTGAGGTATTCGCGTAAAATAATTTCGTCATCTACAACGAGTATTGTTTTCATGCGTACAAATTCAATAACCTTCAGCAACTTTGCAACTACATTTACCCGTAAGCAAGTATTTTTCCGTTAAGCGCTGTTTTTTTGTCGCTGAGTCCGTACAGTTTTATATATTGCGCATTGGAACAGTTTTTGACCTTAAAGGACTCTATGCGAATTTTAACATTTTTTCTTCCGCTTCTACTTATGCCCCTCATGGGTTTTGTGGTGCGTCCGGCCGAGGAGGGAATTAAGTGGGAGAGCTGGAATTCAGGCTACCCAAAAGCCACTAAAGAAAAAAAAATAGTTTTGGTTGATACCTATACCGCCTGGTGTGGCTGGTGCAAAAAAATGGACGCAGACACCTATACCGATCCCGAAGTGATTAAAACCATCAATAAGTATTTTGTTCCCATAAAATTTAATCCGGAGATTGCCGATGTACGGTATGAATTGAACGGACAAACCTATAGCGGAGCCGAATTATTAATGATGCTTTCTAATAATCAGCGACTTGGATACCCAACAACCTATTTTATTCTCACCACCAAAAACCGTTTAGTAATTCAGCCCGGCTACATGAAACCGGTAGACTTTAATCAGTTGCTTAATTCAATAGTAAACGAAGCCGCTTCAACGAATTAAGGTAATAATTCCTCGGGCACTTATTCCACCAGCTGAGGTAATAACGTAATAATATACTCCATCGGGGCAGTTGCCTCCGTCCCACTTAAAGGAAATGCGATTATTGGTGTATACCGCCTGTCCCCATCGGTTGTAAATGGATACATTAAACAAGTTTGCACACTGGGCTTTGGCCCCCGAAAGCGAAAAGGTTTCATTTACTTCATCCCCATTAGGGGTAAATACATTGGGCAACTGACTCAACTCTTCCTGCAAACTGTTTTTAAACCGTACCCGCACATGATGAATGGTGGTATCAAAGGAACTGTCGCGTGCAAACATGGTAATAAAATACGGGTCTTCCTGCACTTTGCGGCAAGCTTTACGAAAACATAAACGCGTTTGAAAAGTGCCCGTTCCGGTTTTTTCAAGAAAATAGGCGGTACTGTCGCGGTCAATAAACAATTCCGATTCACCCCAGAGAATAACCGAGTCTCCTGCCTCGGGCGCATTTATTACAATATCAATACAGGTATCCCTGTCAGCTTCAAGGGTGGTATCGCTGTAGTTGGGCAAAACAAAAACTGGAGGGGCATTCTGCGCATGCGCATTCAACACCATCAGCAAAAAAAATAAATATACCTGGCCGCGCATCACCTTGCGAATTAAAGCAAATGCCGGAATTTATCTATTTTCGAACCCTTGTTTTATGAGAAGAAAAAGTCACAACCAGGTTATCCCCTCACTGAAAATTGAAAATGCGGGTTCAGAAGGAAAAAGCATAGCCCGTTATAACAACAAAGTCATTTTGGTTGATTTCGCGGTGCCGGGCGATATGGCGGATATTAAAATCACCGGGTCAAAAAAAAGTTATAATACCGGAATTATTGAGCGGCTTTTAGAGCCATCGCCCGAACGGATTGAACCGTTTTGCACCCACTTTGGAACCTGCGGAGGATGCAAATGGCAGCACATGGGTTATCCCACCCAGCTAAAGTATAAACAACAGCAGGTGCTCGATGCCTTTCAGCGAATCGGTAAATTTCCGTTTCCTTCACTGCAACCAATTTTAGGTTCTGAACAAACCGAATATTACCGGAACAAACTGGAGTTTACGTTTACCCACCGAAAATGGCTCCAATCGCTCCACACAAAAGACGACCTGAACGAAGCTGAACATGCAGGACTTGGTTTTCACATTCCCGGGCGGTGGGATAAAGTGTTGGATATTGAGCATTGCTACCTGCAGGCCGACCCGGCCAATGCCATTCGCATAGCCGTAAAAAACTTTGCTGTAAAAAACGAAATGCCCTTTTTTGACCTTCGCAGTCAGGGAGGCTGGCTGAGGCAACTTTTTATACGCAATACACTGGGCGGAGAATTAATGGTGATAGTATCTTTTGCAGGTGAAAACGAAGAGAACCGAGTAGCCCTTTTGCAGCATATACAGCAGCAGTTTCCGCAAATTACCTCACTTATGTATGTAATTAACAACAAAAAAAATGACAGCATAAGTGATTTGGAAATTCAATTGTTTGCAGGCAAAGATCATATTATTGAAAAACTGGAAAATCTCGAATTTAAGATCGGGCCCAAATCGTTTTTCCAAACCAATTCGCAACAAACCCTAAATCTTTACAGCAAAACAAGAGAACTGGCCCGGCTTACAGGAAATGAGTTGGTTTATGATTTATATACCGGGGTTGGAACCATTGCCGCGTTTGTGGCAGCCGGGGCAAAAAAGGTAATCGGGATAGAATATATTGAACAGGCCATTGCCGATGCAAAAGTAAATGCCGGCCTTAACCAAATAAAAAACACCGAATTTTTTGCCGGAGATATGAAAGATGTGTTGAACGATGAGTTTATTGCCCGGCACGGCAAACCTGATGTAATTATCAGCGACCCACCCCGTGCCGGAATGCATGAGGATGTGGTGAAAAAAATAATGGAAATTGCTCCACAGCGCATGGTGTATGTGAGTTGTAATCCGGCCACACAGGCCCGGGATATTGCTATGATGCACGAGCAATATGAAGTGACACACGTGCAGCCGGTAGATATGTTCCCACATACGCACCATGTAGAAAATATAGCTTTATTGGAAAGGAAATGAATAAGGACCCTTTTGAAGAAAAATTAGAAAGCCTGAAGGCCGATGTTACACATTTTAGCGAGCAGCTTAAAGAAGTAGCGGCCGATGTGATTGCTGAAGGGTTTTCAAAATTTCCGGTTTTTGTGGCACACCGGCACGAGGTAAAACTGGGGGAAGTAATTTTTGACCGCGAATCGTACAACCGCTCCTGGACGTTTAACGCTACGGTACTCGAGGAATTAATAGAGAAAAAAGTAATTCTTGAGTACAAGAGAGAAAATTTTGAAAAAGCATTTAAAGATCCGCGCAAATATGCCTGCATTTTTTGGGTAACACCCGAAGGCGCCAGCTTTGTGTTTATTCCCTACCGTAAGAAAAAACAAGAAGGTGAAGTATCCTAAGGTTGCTGTGGTAATCGTTCATTGGAACAGAAAAAACCTGCTCGAAAAATTTCTTCCGGCAGTGGTTGCTTCTTCTTATCCAAACATGGCGGTGGTGCTGGTTGATAATGCCTCGGATGATGATTCGGTGGCTTATGTTCAAAGTCACTTTCCTGAAATAAAAATAATAATCAATAAGCAAAACTATGGTTATGCAGGAGGGTATAACCAAGGCTTGAAAAAAGTAGAAGCCGATTATTATGTTTTGCTGAACAACGATATTGAAGTGCCCCGTGGCTGGATAGAGCCTGTGATAGAAGCAATGGAGACCGATAGCAGCATTGGGGCCTGCCAGCCTAAAATGCTCGACTACCACGACAAAGCTCTGTTTGAATATGCCGGTGCCTGCGGAGGGTTTATAGATAAATTTGGTTTTCCTTTTTGTCGTGGCCGCTTGTTTAATACACTTGAGCACGACTACGGGCAATACGATAATCCTGTATCCGTTTTTTGGGCTACCGGTGCCTGTTTATTTATACGAGCCGGGTTGTTTCATGAGGTGGGTGGTTTTGACGAAACTTTTTTTGCCCATATGGAGGAAATAGACCTGTGCTGGCGACTACACCTGCGCGGGTATACACTTAAAGTGATTCCTCAATCAAAAGTGTATCATGTGGGCGGAGGAACCCTGAGCAAACTTAACCCGCAGAAAACATACCTCAACTTTCGTAATTCGCTGGTGATGCTCTACAAAAATGTAGAGAGCCGAAAATTATGGTGGATTATTTTTGTGCGCTCCACCCTTGACCTTATCGCGTCCATCCGTTTTTTAACGGAAGGAAAATTTGGTCACAGTGCGGCTATTCACCGGGCCCATTCCGATTTCTTTTTTAAATTGGGTAAATGGCACAAGGCTCGTAAAAAAACCCAGGCCATGGCAAATCATAGCAATGTATCCGGAATGGTTTCTTATTCGGTAGTATGGAAGTACTTTGTGCGTGGTAAGCGAACCTACAACGAAGTTACCGGCCGTTAAAATACCTTACAGCCATTTCGTAGCCCATTAGCCCAAGTCCGCTGATGATGCCTTTACAATGTTTTGACAAAAGTGAAACATGCCGAAACTCTTCCCTCGCAAAAATATTACTGATATGCACTTCAATTACGGGGGTTTTAATGGCAGCCACTGCATCGGCCAGAGACACCGAAGTATGCGTGTATCCGCCTGCATTTAAAATGATGCCATCATAGTCAAAACCCACCTCGTGCAGCTTGTTTATGAGTTCCCCTTCCACGTTGCTCTGGTAGTAGGTAAAGTCAACCTTTGGATAGTGTTGTTTAAGCGTTTCAAAAAAAGATTCGAAACTTTCGTTACCATAAATGCCGGGCTCTCTTTTGCCAAGCAGGTTCAGGTTGGGGCCATTAAGAATCAGTAGTTGCATGCCGTGCAAAAGTACACAAGACGGAACAGCTGCACTACATTTTACCCCCACATTTTTTATTTTAACTAAAAATAACCATTTTTACACACCATATCGCCTACCTTATGAAACTTTTAACATTTATTACCCGTCATGTTCCTATCACCATCCTCACGTTGCTACTTGTATTTGTTTCGTGGAATGGACAAATCTATAACCTTGCTCTTGCTTTTCTTTCCACTTCTACTCAAACCATATTGAGCAGTCTGGGTATTATTACCGAGCTAAAAGCTGCGGCAGCCTCTCTGGGTTCATCTCATATTCCGTTACTGGGTGGAGCTGCGGGCAACCTTACAACCGACTTAAACAAAGCGTTTGATTATGTAAGTTTCGCTGGTTTGCTGGTGGTAATCCAAACCATCATCCTTAAACTTTTTTCTGCTTCGGTATGGTTTAAGTTTCTTCCTTTGGTTTTTCTTGCTGGGAGTTTTGTTACCCGTTTCAGGAGCTTTTGCGTAAAAATGGTTTTGGTGCTGCTGCTCATTAATCCCGGACTAAGTTTGTTTGTATACGGAACCTCGGTGCTTTCGGCAAAAATGCACTTTGACCTGGGTGGTACATTGCACGAACACCTGTTGCAAACCCGCACCGATTTTCAACAGAAAGAACAGGCGCGAAAGCAGGCAGAAGATGACCGTAACCAACAACAATTGGAACAAGCTGAAGCAAAAGGCAAAGACCATATCAGTTTACTTCGTAAAGTGGAGGACGCGGTATCAGATGCAGGTGCGGCTGCAGCATTAGAAGTAGAAAAAGCAGCCGGTATTTCGTTTGACGTGCTGAAAGCATCCGGAGCAAAACTCACTTCCATTGTATTAAACCTTTTGGCAGTAATTATTATTATATTTCTTGTACTGCCCTTTGCTTATGTTTATTTATTAACCCTTTTTGTAAAGCGACTTTTTTATAAAGATATCGCCATTGCACCTGCATCTAAACCAACCTCCGAAGCAACACTCGCTTCTACAAATGAAACAACCGAAAAACAACACTCATAAATATGAAAAAGAAACACATTTTTTGGCTTGGAGCAGTAGTGCTCTCTGCTGGCCTTGCATCCTGCACCGGCAACGAAGCAAAAAGCAATGAAACCTCTGCCGACTCAACCGGCATTGTACCCGACACCTCAACCAAATCCGCACCAAATGAGGCTACCGCTCAGGATCCATTGCTTGAGCAAACCGCTTCAGGTATTGATGTATCGCATTTTCAGGGAAACGTAAACTGGGAAGAAGTAAAAACTACTGGATTCAAGTTTGCCTACTCTAAAGCCACTCAGGGTATGGGCTTTGTTGACCCCAAATTTGCTGTAAACGAAAACGGTTCGGGCAAAGTGGGGCTTCACCACGGGGCTTACCACTTTTACATTGCCGGAGACGATCCGCTGAAACAAGCACAATTATTTATAAAAACCTGCAAGGAACTTGACAACAGTACTCTTCCTCCAATGCTCGACCTGGAGCAAGGCGGGGTGCAGAAAGCAGTTAACCCGAAGCAATTTCAGCAGGATGTTTTTACGTGGTTGAAAGAAGTTGAAGCAGCACTTAATATTAAACCAATTATTTATACCAACACGCCTTTTAGCAACCAATACCTCAATCACCCCGATTTTGCCAATTACCCTTTGTGGCTGGCTGAGTATGGGGTGAAGGAACCACGTATCCCCAACACCTGGACACAAAAAGGGTGGTTTATTTGGCAACGTACCGACCGCGCAAAAGTTGAAAACTCTGTTACCACGTTTGATGGCGACACCCTTAACGGTCCGTTTAAAGACTTGCTTATTGAAGAGAATATCAAATAAGGTTCGATATACCAAAATGGAAAAGCCGGAATGTGAATTCCGGCTTTTTTTGTTTTAAGTTAACCTATGGTCACCGGCTTTCCCGATATTCGCACATACAGATGAACTGGCAAGTTTACCTTAAGGGATTTCAATCGTGGCTAAGGCTTGAAAAGTCGCTTTCGCCCAATAGCGTGCAGGCGTATATTCACGATATTGAAAAACTTATTCAGTTTCTTGAGTATAAAAATTTGTCGCGTACCCCCGAAACCATTTCGTATAACGACCTTAAAGAATTTGTACGCTGGATTAGTGAACTTGGGATGACTGCAAGCAGTCAGGCACGCATCATCAGCGGATTAAAATCGTTTTATAAATACCTGTTGATGGAAGATGTGGTGAGTGCCGCCCCTACCGATTTATTAGAGGCGCCCAAACTGAAAAGGCAACTGCCGGATGTATTGAGCGTTCAGGAAATAGATAAACTGATAACATCCATTGACCTGAGCAAACCCGAAGGTATGCGCAACAAGGCGATTCTTGAAACAATGTTTAGTTGCGGATTACGTGTGTCGGAGGTAGTGGGCCTGCAAATAAGTCATATTTTTTTCAATGAAGAATTTGTGAAGGTAACAGGAAAGGGAAACAAGGAACGACTTGTTCCCATTGGGGTCGCGGCCATTAAAGCCATTCGTTTGTATATGGATACCGTTCGGGTTCATCTCGAAATTAAACCCGGCAATACCGATATTTTATTTTTAAACCGCAGGGGTAGCAAAATGAGCCGGGTAATGATTTTTTTAATCATTAAGCAACTGGCAAAAGATATCGGGTTGAAAAAAAGTATCAGTCCGCACACTTTTAGGCATTCGTTTGCCACCGCATTGGTTGAAGGTGGGGCAGATTTACGCGCTGTGCAGCAAATGCTGGGTCATGAAAGCATCACCACAACCGAAATTTATACCCACCTTGATCGGGAGTATTTGCGCGAAACGTTAATACAGTTTCATCCCCGCGGTTAGTGTTGAATTACCAGCGTTGTCGCTTTAACGGATGCACCGCGGATAAAATATACTCCGCTTTCCCAATTGGTGGTATTTACGATCAATTGTGTTGCCCCCTTTAAATTAAGCATTTCAATTTTTTCTCCGATAGCTGAATATACTTCTACCATTTCAGTTTCGATGCCTGTATTTTCCAATACAAAAAAGTTAGCGGCCGGGTTGGGGTACATTCGGATCGTTTCGTTCAGTACTTTCGGCTTCTCCGGTGTTCCTATTGCCAGAGTATCTTGTATCAAACGAATTAATGCTTCATTGGTGATCACCGCTTTTTCGTAATCAAAATAAATATAGGCTTTGTTCAGAATTTCGGTACCTATCGGGAGGCCCTGAGCCAATTTTGAAGAATAACGGATCCATCCGTGACTGCGTGGTTCGTCCGTTTTTACCGGGGGAAGCATAATGCCGTCAAACCGCCAGAAAAGAACATTGTTTATGACGGCAAAACGATAAGGATGACTTGCCGAATTAATAGTAATTTCTTTCAGGGGTAAACGGGTATCAACCGTATCCAGCACCGTTACTCCGTAGGCGGTATCACTTCCTATGTTTTGAAAGCGTATTTGATAATCTATCTTTTTTACATTAGGCAGTACGTAAATATGCGGATTCGATTGCTTGTCGTTGGGGTCATAGGCCGAAGTAATTGTTTGATGTAAAGTGTCCGAATTATCCGTCAGGTCTGAATCAACGGAATTGATATTGGTCGAGCAATAAGCAAGCAGCAAAATGCTGTCTCCGATATTAATGCTATCGGGTCCCGGAATTTGTAACGAGAAAGAATAGTTTTTTAATTCACCTGTGGCCAGATGTGCTATATCAAATTTGTAAACCGTTCCATTAATTTGAGTGGGTTGCGGACTAAAATTTTGTGCGGTGGTTTTAGAACTTAAATGCAGGAAAACTGAAAAATTACTTAGCGGAACAGAGCCTGAGTTTTGCACTTTAAGCATGTACTTTTCAGTAAACCCTCTTCGTGCGCGCCATCCTGTTTCACCAATGAGTGTCAGTTGCAGGTCGGTTACATACTGGTTTGGCTTCAAGGCAAAATCATATCCCGAAACAACACTGTCAACGTATGATGAATCGGTATGGGTTCCAAAACTGGGCGGACATACCTGTGTCATGTTTTTGGTTGCTTTAAATAATTGTAATGTATATTTTCCCTGAGGAAGGGAGATAGAATAAAAACCTGATTCGTTGGTAGACACAAATTCGTTTCCTTGTTTGATAACGGCATTTTTTACCAAAGGCTCTCCAATATCATATAGGCAATTATTGTTTTGGTCAATGTAAACCCTTCCCGACATTACACCCTCATCGGCTAAAAATGTTCCTGCGTAGTTAATAGTATCTTTTCCGTAGGTGGGCATACCGCATAACAGAATGTTGTTAACAGGCATGTGATAAAGCCCGGCAGCGTAGGAACAATTGGAGGGCACAAAGGATGACACTTTGCAAAATGATTTTTTGACAGAGTTTTTATAAAAATAATTATCCGCACCCAGAAACCATTCATTTCCCTTATACCAAAATACAATCGGTTGTTTCGAGGTCCCATATCCATACATTTTAGGCGCTACTGGAGGCGAAAAGGTTTCATACACTTGTTGTGAGCCATTGCTGTCCTCAAATTTGCCATATTTATTAAGGGTGGATGAGTAGAAATATATTCCATAGAGTCCTCCTCCAAAAACATGAGTGATATTGTTGAGGAAGTTTTGGTCTGAAGGGGTTGATGGCGGAACAGATCTCCATATCAGCGAATCTTTCCAATAAGCAAGCCCATTAATTGAGGTATTGCCTCCAACGGCCGAAAACGATCCATGAATAATCAGGTTATTATTATCGGCAACCATTCCATTAAAGTAATTGAAAAAGGTGAAACCGGGTGTTGTGTTCACGAAACCCTGATTAATAGAAGTGCCTCCCACAAAATTCCAACTGCCGCCATTCCATTTAGCTATATTATTTACCAGATTACTTCCGGCCTGCTTAATTTCGGCTGCAATTACCAGTTTGTCCTGCCACACCACCATACCCCAAAAAGCTTTTGACGCATTAATAGGGCTTTGTTTCATCACATCCGAAAATACAAGCCCGCCACCCACACTCTGGTAAGCCGAACCATTCCACTTTACAATTCCGCACGAACCGGTTACCCCGGAAATACTATCAAACATGCCTGATATGTACAACTCATCCTTGTAAATACAGAGGTTTTTAATAAAATAATTGGTAGCCGGAATATCAAGCGATGAAATGGCTCTTAACGTTGGCAAATAACTCCAGCTGATACCATTCCATTTAGCAATTTTTATGGTGTACTCAAAATTACTTCCAACACTTATACTACCCATGTTGGTTGCCACATAGGCATCATTGCCGTAACTGTAAACAGCTTGAATGTTCTGATTGTATTGCTGCAGTCCTTTATCCAGAGGGCGTATTAATTGAGCCCCAACAGACCCGGAAAAAACGAGGCCGACAAAAAATAAAAATATATACTTTTTCATAATGCTAATCCTTAAAACAGTTTGTACATAATACCCAAATTCATTCCGTAAGAAAATAATGTTTCCCTGCTCAGTGAAGTAGCATTCATTAACGGGTTAATGCTTTTCTTAAACACAGGTTCTGCCATAATATAAAACTTAGGTTTCACCGCATAATAAAATCCTAAAGCTAATTGATAGCTGTAATTAATGCTGCGAACGCTTTGGTCTTTGGCCGGTAATTTTGAAAGCGTGAGAGCTTCGGGATCTATCACCGTGGCGTTTACTAATTGAAGTTTTTGAATACTTCCTCCTGCTCTTATTCCCACTCTCCACTTCGGGGCTACCTGAAAGGAGTAACCAACTAAAAATGGAATTTCTACATAGGAAAAAGATTGGCGGCTGCTTAGATGTGTTCCGGCCGAGTCGCTCACCTGAACGTATCCCAGAATAGTGTGTGTTGCTGAGTCGCGCACCGGAATTTCGGTTATTTTATAATTGTAATCAGCAAAATATCCGCCTTGAGTATAGGAAACCCCGGTTTGGAATCCAAGTGAGGCACTTATTTTACATTCGGCATATACATTAACGGCAAAGGAAGGCATTGGTTTATCCTGCCCGGTTCTGATGCTTTGGTAATTTTTGTGAGCAATGGAAGCTTTTGACGGGTTCATGCCAAAACTTCTGAAAGCAAACTGCGGAGTAACACTTATACCCACAAGCCATCCTTTACTATAAACAGTTTCGCCTGCTACTTTTTTGGTAACAACAGCAGGGGCAATGCTGCTATCTGCAGGGTTTATTGCTGAAACCTGTTTTTCATTCTTCAAAGAATCTTCCGTCTTTTCGGTGTTTGTGGTTTGGAGAGTTTCTTTGTTTTTGGTAACGCTATCCTGCTCTGTCTTCATCAAATTTTTTGCTGAGGTGTTTTCAGGGGTTTTTGTTTCCGGAACAGAATTATTTTCTGCAGCCGTAGCTATATCTTTTTTGTCATTTCCTTTTGTAGTTTTTACGGTAATTACCGGTTGTGTATAAACGAACTTACTTTGTCTTTTGCTATTGGTAAAATTTGAAGTATGTGCAGGGTCTCCGGAGTTTTGTTCTGCGGCCGGCTGTTTAGATTGGTTTTTTTCAGACACCGGAGATGGAGACACTGGTTGTGCCTCCTTCCGTTGCCTGTAATCAACAGATCCAATTGTTTCTTGTGTCTGTTTTCCCCCAACCGTATTTTTTATTTTTGATGAAGATGTCACCTTGCGGGCTTCCTTTTGAAGCAAGCCTGTTTTTCCTGTGTCCGTATTCAGTGACGGCATAAGCCAAAGAAGCATACCGGCAGCCGCAATAAGGGTTGTGGTAAACATCCATCCTAAGCCCCGTTTTTTATCCGGTTTTCCGTCAAGAGTAGCGGCAAGTCGGTTCCAGTCATCGTCCTCAACGGATGGCCTGAGCGACTGCAATGCCTCTCTCAGTAATTCATCCAGTTTTTGACCTTTCATATTGCCTGTGTTTTAAATTTTTTCCATTCAATAATTCTATCATCATTCCTCGGGCCCTTGCTACCAAAGATTTTGAGGTGCCCTCTTTTACACCCAACTGCTCTGCAATTTGCCGGTGGGTAAAACCATCAACCGCATAAAGATTCAGCGCAATCCGGTATTTGTCGGGTAATTGCTGCATCAGGTGTAAAGCGCCCTCACTGCTTATTTGCGAAGGGATATCTGTATTTTCAATGGTATCTTCTTCCTGCACCTCCAGCAAATGCTCTTCATCGTCCAGCCGCACGTAGTTATACTTCCGGTTGTGTTTTTTGATATGATCAATGGCCGTGTTTACCATAATATGGCTAAGCCAGGTTTTTAGTGACGACTCTTCGCGAAAGGACCAAATGCGGGTAAAAACCTTTACAAATCCATCGTGCATTACATCCTTTGCTTCTTCGCGGTGTTGGGTGTACCTTAGGCAAATACCTAACATATCAGGAGCATATCGTTTAAATAGTTCCTGTTGTGCACCGCGATGCTTCTCCTTACACTTCTGAATGAGTTCGCTTTCTGTCACCGGCCTGATGCTTACTGAGAGTATAGACTATGCTTTATAAAATGGTTGCAGAATACCAGAATCTAAGGTACGTTTTTTTGGGGTTAAACAGGCACAAAACATTAAAATGTCTTGACATGATGCATTTATGGCAAAGATGACGGCAGGTTAATTGCTTGTGCGCCAGATTGGGGAAGTGTTTTTTGAAAACGAATACGCTATGGCCATGACCCAAATCATCATTAAAAAGATAAATGGAGCGAAACCTGGTTGAGAATCAAACTTTCACAAATCTTTTTTGTAAGCAAAATTCAACACCAGAAGACCAATGAGCGACATCATAAACGAGCCAAGAATAATAGCCAGTTTAGCTTGGTTAACAATATCCTCGTTTTCAAAAGCCAAGGAAGCATTGAAAAACCCGTTCGGTTTTCCAACTTAGTCTTTCTAACAATATGTTTCGATCTTTATCATTTCATTTGCTATTAGTTGGGATTTTGTTCAATCTTTATAAATAGTCTAAATTGCGCCTTTAACATGAAGTTATCAGCGTTAGCAAAGGGTATCGAAGCCGTTATTGTTTCAATTGAGGATGAAGATCTTTCAGTAAAACTTTATGAAATGGGTTGCCTTCCGGGCGAAAAGGTAAAAGTGGAGAATATTGCCCCATTTGGAGACCCCATAGCTATTACGGTTTCAGGCTACAAGCTATGTGTCAGGCAACAGGAAGCAGATAAGGTTTTGATTAAACTTGATGACACAAGTGAAGGAAATTAAAGTAGCATTAGTTGGAAACCCTAATTGCGGGAAAACATCCTTGTTTAATACGCTCACCGGATTAAACCAGAAGGTAAGCAATTTTCCTGGCACTACCGTTGATAAAAAAGCAGGTCATTTTTCGATTGATGCAGGCCATAAAGTTAAAATTATTGATTTACCCGGTACGTATAGCCTTTATCCCAAATCGGATGACGAGGCCGTAACTTTTAATGGGCTTTGTAACCCCGAAAACAAGGACCTGCCGGATGTAGTTTTGTTTATTGCCGATGCCAGCAACTTAAAACGAAACCTGTTGTTGTATACTCAGGTGGCCGATTTGGGGTATCCGGTGGTATTTGCCCTGAACATGATTGATTTGGCCGAAAGGAAGGGGATAGAATACAATTTTGAATTGCTGCAAAGCCGTTTGGGAGTAGAAATTATTCCAACCAATGCCCGCAAACTGAAAGGGCTGGATAAAATTAAACAGGCCATCCTTACGGCCCACCGTTCATCAACCGCTCCTTTTTTCGAAACCAACGGACTCAATCAAGCCATGCTCGAAGAGTGTAAAACCTACCTGAATTTAAACAATAGCTATAGTGCCGTGTTATGGGCGCACAACCAAATGCTTCTTTTTAAGGATGGCGAACGGCTAAAAGGGTTTAAGGAAATACTTGCGCGAAATTTATTCTGCGAAAAAAAGGAACAGGTGGAAGAAATAGTGGTACGTTATCGAATGATTGATGCGATTCTAAAAGAAACCAGCAACCAAAAACCCAGTAACAACCAGATTTCGCTTAGCAACCGACTCGATCATATTATTACTCATAAGTACTTTGGGTTGTCTTTTTTTCTATTGGTCTTGTTTGTCATTTTTCAGGCTATTTTCTCCCTTGCATCCTACCCAATGGATTGGATGGAGGCGGGAATGAATTATTTTTCAGAGGGGGTGGAGCAAATCATTCCGGGAGGAACACTTAATAATCTTATTGTACATGGTATTTTGGCTGGATTAAGCGGAGTGATTGTGTTTATCCCGCAAATTGCCATTTTGTTTTTCTTTATCACCCTGTTGGAGGATATCGGATATATGGCACGCGTAAGTTTTATCATGGATAGACTTATGCGAAGTTTTGGACTTAATGGCAAATCGGTAGTTCCGCTTATAAGTGGAATGGCCTGCGCTGTGCCAGCCATCATGTCGGCCAGAAACATAGAGAACAAACAGGAAAAACTCATTACCATTATGGTTATTCCATTGATGAGTTGTTCAGCCCGACTCCCGGTTTATACCCTGCTTATTTCTATGCTGGTTCCCGAAACCTATGTTTGGGGATTTTTAAATCTGCAGGGTTTAATTTTAATGGGCATGTATGTGCTGGGGTTTGTTACGTCATTGCTAAGCGCATGGGTATTTCAAAAAATTCTGAAACCGGCCGGCAATAATTATTTTATCATGGAGATGCCTGCTTTTAAAATCCCTATGTGGCGCAATGTGTTTCTCACTATCTATGAAAAGTGTCGAAGTTTTGTGTTTGAAGCAGGTAAAATAATTGTAGCCATTTCCATTCTGTTATGGGCTCTATCTTCCTTTGCACCTGACGGAGAGTTTGAAAAACTTGATGCCAAATACAGGGAACTGGCTCTGGCACCAACAAAACCGGCCGAAGTACTGGCAGCCCAATACCAATCGGAAAAACTGGAGGCCTCCTATGCAGGGCATTTCGGGAAAATGATAGAGCCGGTAATTGCCCCCCTTGGGTTTAACTGGAAGATAGGTATTGCTCTGATCACCTCATTTGCTGCCAGGGAGGTTTTTGTGGGTACCATGACAACCATCTACAGCGCAACGGGCGAAGAGTCAGACTTTAGCAGCATTCGGTTGAAAATGATGGAAGAGATAAACCCCCAAACCGGTCAGCCCCAATACTCGCTGGCGGTAATTGCCTCCCTACTGGTTTTTTACGCCTTTGCCATGCAGTGTATGTCAACCCTGGCTATAACTTATCGGGAGACAAAAAGCCTAAAATGGACATTAATACAACTTTTTTATCTAACGGTTCTGGCATATTTGTCTAGTCTTTTGGTGTTTTATGTTTTAAAATAAACTCACAATTAGGCTATTGAGAAAACACCACAGAATCTTTAACCATTATTGG
This sequence comes from uncultured Bifidobacteriaceae bacterium, assembly GCA_964535575.1. Lineage (GTDB taxonomy): Bacteria > Bacteroidota > Bacteroidia > UKL13-3 > UKL13-3 > JAGPCK01. The sequence continues at coordinate 20,721 of CAZHTC010000013.1, read as the reverse complement.
AATAGTGGTATAATTATTGCTAATTACCTGAAAATCAAAATAAAATTTACTTTTTGATTTTAAATCAAGACTTTTGCACCGCTTTAAAAATTAGCCGAGAAACAGATAGATGAGACAACTAAAAATTAGCAAACAGTTTACTAACCGCGAGAGTAAGTCGCTGGATAAATACCTGAACGAAATTAGTAAGGTGCCCATGATTGATGCACAGGAAGAAGTGGAGCTGGCACGAAGAATTCGGGAGGGAGATCAGGTGGCTTTGGAGCGTTTGGTAAATGCCAACCTTCGTTTCGTTGTTTCAGTTTCTAAACAGTACCAAAACCAGGGACTCACTCTGGGCGATTTAATCAATGAAGGAAATCTGGGTTTGATCAAAGCGGCCAAAAGATTTGATGAAACCCGCGGATTTAAATTTATTTCTTACGCAGTTTGGTGGATTCGTCAATCTATTCTTCAGGCTTTGGCCGACCAGTCGCGTATTGTACGTTTGCCATTAAATAAAGTTGGTTCCATTGGCCGTATTGGTAATGCTGCTGCCTTGCTTGAGCAACGTTTGGAGCGCGAACCTACTGTAGAAGAAATAGCCACCGAACTCGATATTCCATTAATTGAAGTTGAAAACGCCCTTCGTTCCACCGGTCGTCATCTTTCCATTGATGCCCCGCTTACCGAAGGAGAAGATAATACCCTGCTTGGAATTCTTGACAGCAATGACGAACCCCGTCCGGATATCACACTCATTAATGAATCACTGCAAAAAGAAATTAATCGGGTAATATCTACTCTGTCGGAGAAAGAAAAAGACGTATTAAAATATTATTACGGACTTGACGGAGGCCCGGCCCATACACTCGAAGATATTTCTGATAAAATAGGACTTACCCGTGAGCGCGTTCGTCAGATTAAAGAGAAAGCTCTGCGCAGATTACGCAAATCGTCCAAGAGCAAAATTCTGAAAGCATATTTAGGTTAATTAAAGCCATTCCAAAAAAGCCCCACTATTGAAAAATAGTGGGGCTTTTTAATGAACAAAGTTAAGTATCTTAATCCTCTAATGTGCCGGTGTACTTAAACTCAATTTTGGTTGTCTTAATTTTATCATTGAAAGCAAAATAATCCTTCTCATCAAATTCACGCTTATCGTTCAGAAAAAACATACGTTCTACAAGTCGGTTTTCTGTTTTACCATTGTATTCGCATCTGTACTTGATTTTAAACCGGATGCCGGTTTCTTTGTGGTCGCTTCGTCCGCTTTTCATGTCCATCAGTTTGTAGGTCGCTGAGATTTTAACGCCATTGCCTGAGTAAAGAAGATGAGGTTCGCTTTTATCACTAATCTCAACGGGAATGGTTACTGCCCCGCCTTTGAATTCCTGGCCATTTATTTTTACAGTAACTTCATTTATCTTTACTTTAGCAAATTTTTGCGCATAAAGGCCAAACCCTGCGAGAGCTATTAATAGTACGAATAAATATTTTTGCATAATATTTTTTGTGTTTAATTTGTAAAACAAAAATAAACTAAGCTTTAAAATTTTCAAACACGAAATTTATGAAACAAATGTTTACTACCGCTGCACTGGCAGCGATGATGAGTATTGGGGTTTATGGCCTCTTTGCCTTCAAAAACAAAAACACAGGTATAACATATGAGTACAGGCAGTTTTCAACTGTTGAATCTGTGGTGCAGGGTGGAATGGGGCGTTCCAGGATGGTATCAACCGATTCAAAGGGAACCATGGTTGAAAAGGACCTGCTTAATTTTTACAGCATGGTAGGAATTAACTTCGGCAACGTAGTAAATAACGATAAAATAATCGTTGACAAAATCAATGAATACACAAGTGATGGATGGGAATTGTATACAATAACAGCTGGTGTACACAGTCCATCGGAAGGTAAAGGTGGAACAGGGATTTTTTTAACCCGTTATTTGTTTAGAAAAGCCAAGTAAATTTTATAAAACGACTGAATGATATAAAGAAGATAATTTACCTTCTTTATATCATTCAGGAATCAACCGCCAAAACAGGTACAATCCGGCAATTATAAATACTGAGCCGGCCATGCGATTTATAAAAACGATAATTTTTTCTGTTATCAGATGCCTGAGTTTGGATGCACCAAGCGAGATCAATATTTCCGTAACCAAAATGGCTAACAGGCATGCTGTAAAATAAACCAATTGCAAGGGTACAGCATATTTCATAACCCCGTTTAAATAGGTGGAAACAGCAACCCAGGTAAACAGATTCACGGGGTTAAGGGCATTTAGTAAAAATCCCTTCCCAATAAAATAAAAAACGGAACCTCCTTTTGAAGCCTGATAAACAACTTTCGGTTTATTAATTCTCCAACTACTCACTCCTAACAAAAGAAGCATACTTCCACCAAATACCCGAATGATATTCTCATTTTCTCTGATGGCCGGTATAAGGCTGGTTCCAAAAACCGCTATGGATACAAAAATCAGGTCACTTATAATTACCCCCAGTGAGATAAAAATACCTGTTTTAAAACCGTAATCTATACTATGCTGAATGAGCGCAAAAAATACGGTGCCCAGCATAAGACTCATTATAAATCCGCTTGCATATCCGTTTAAAAAAGCGTGAAGCATTTATCAAAGATACTGTTTGAGTTTTAACCTGCAATCAGCGTTTTTACACAACCGCTAAGGAGTTTCTAATTCCGTTACAAAATCACGAATGAGCAAAAAAGCTTCAGTGTATTTTTCCATTGGAAGCTTATCGGCCTTATCATCGGGGTCATGGTAATAAGGGTAGTCGCCCATGAGGTAAAAGAAAAAGCAGGGAACTCCCATTTCAGAGAAAAAATAATGATCGCTGTTTTGCGCTTTGCCTCTTTGATTAAGTGGCGAAAGATAATTTCCTGCAGTATTGGCAATTTCCAGTTTATTAAAAAAATCGGGGTACACCGTGGCATTTACGGCTGTAATTCCTTTGCTTCCGGTACCCATTAAGTCCATATTAATTAAAAAGCGAATGGATTTTAAATTAAACAACGGATTCTGGGTATAATAATATGACCCAAGTAGTCCGGCTTCTTCTCCGGCAAAAGCAATAAATGCCACCGAGTATTTAGGTTTATGCGTGGCATAATACGAAGCAAGATCAAGCAACATGGCTACTCCGCTGGCATTGTCGTTTGCCCCCGGAAAATAAACCGATTTCCCAATCATGCCCAGATGGTCGTAGTGAGCAGTAAAAACAATAAACGAATCGGGTTTTTCAAGGCCTTTAATAAATCCGGCTACATTTTGTGTTTGATGCGTGTTTACCTGCGAAAAAACTTCAACCTTAATTAATTTAGATGATGAAGAAATATGTCCCGGTCTGATTTGAAAGGAAGGAAACATGTCCTGGCGGGTAGCTACCGACCACATGAGTTTTGTAACTACTTCAATAATTCCGGCCGCTTTAAACTCATTGTTCCTCATTTTCTTCAAGAGGTTTTTTTCTTTAACCCGATTCAGATTATTCAGCACCAGAAAACTTCTTCTGAAGCGGGTATCATCCACCAGTTTTTTGTATTTGCGTGGATCATCAATTGTCTCCGAGTCTACCCACACCAATTCAAAAGTTCCGTTAAGGGTGCGGCAGCCTGCTTCGGGTATAAAATCTACACCCGGGGTTAGTCGTTCTCCATCAATATAAATATCCGGATCAGTAGGGAAAACATTTACCGTAAAACCATATTGCTGAAAGTAGGAGGAGCCGAAAGGTTTTAACCCGGCTTCGGTAAACTGTGTCTTAATGTACTCGGCCGCTTTTAAATCACCATCTTTCAGGTAACCCCTTCCGGCAAACCAGGGTGAGCAAAGGGTATCTACTACTTTGCGGGCATAAACCGGATTTTGTCCCTGAACCGGAACAAAAAAGAAACAGACAACAACGAGGCAAATTAATTTTCTCATTGTTCAGGGCACAAAAATTATGCTTTATGCAGGTTGAATTCGTAGGTTTCCATAATAAGGTTGGCCAGTAATTTTTTACAGGCACTATCCACCTTTTCTCCGGCTATGGTTTCGTTTTCTGCATCTACTTCCATGCTTATGTGTTTTCCTACGCGCACATTATGTATTTCAGGGAGCCCGATATTTTTCATGCTGCTGCTCACAGCTTTTCCCTGAGGATCCAGTAATGCCTTCTGAGGCATGATATTGATTTCGGCAATAAATTTCATAGCGCAAAGGTACATATTTGCCTGAGTAATGGAAGCAGCCTGCAAAAAATCAGTGTTGGGTAATCTGATCTTTGAATACCACCGAAAGCAGCAGGTAGGCGGCAATGGTGATGGGGATGGCAAAAAAACCAAATAAGGCGGTGCAAAGCACTCCCGTTGCAATAAGCAGGTAACGGGGTTTATTATCCTGCAGCGAATAGTTTTTAAACTTTAACGCAATAAGCGGAAGGGGGGCAATCAGTAAAAAACTGCTGATAAAAATAAGTGGAAATAAAAACCACGGACTAAGCATGATAAAATCATAACGGCCATTGCCAAATTCGATAATGAGAGGCAGGGAAGCAATGAGCATGGCATTGGCCGGAGTGGGAAGCCCGATGAAATGGTGGCTTTGCCGGGTGTCGGTATTAAATTTGGCTAAACGTACAGCCGAAAAAACCGCTACCAACAAAGCAAGGTACTTGCTTATACCAATGGAGAAAGGCATAAGGCTCCACTGGTCGGCTTTCTCTACCATTTTCATTAATAAGAATGCGGGAGCTACCCCAAAACTTACTACATCGGCCAGCGAATCGAGTTGTTTTCCTAATTCCGAATGCACATGTAGAGCCCTTGCCACAAACCCGTCAAAAAAATCACATACTGCTGCCGCAAGAATAAAGTACGAGGCATATACCCAATTATCGTATCCCATTACATCGGGAAAAACGTAATTGATAGCAATGCATCCGCATACCAGATTAAGGGCGGTTACGGCATTGGGAATATGTTGTTTTATTGAATTCAACAGGGCGAAGTTAAGATAATACGGGTTCCTGAACGGAATAGAATGCCAACACCTCGTCTAATATTTGATGCAGTTCGGGAAGACTTGATACGGTAACAAGGCGCATGCGGAATTCTTTAAAGTGATTGAAACCGTGAAAATACGGGGCATAATGCCTTCGCATTTCAAAAACTCCCAGTTTTTCGCCCTTCCACTCACACGATTTTTGCAAATGGGTTCGGCAAACCGCAACCCTTTCTTTTATGTCGGGTGCTGGGAGCTGTTCGCTGGTTTGTAAAAAGTGTTTAATCTCTTTAAATATCCAGGGATATCCAATGGCTGCCCGGCCAATCATTATTCCATCCACTCCGTAACGACTTTTGTATTCGAGCGCTTTTTGCGGAGAGTCAATATCTCCGTTGCCAAATATCGGTATCTGTATGCGAGGATTTTCTTTTATCCGGGCAATCATGGTCCAATCGGCTTCGCCTTTGTACAACTGGGCGCGGGTGCGCCCGTGAACGGTTAAAGCCTGCACCCCTACATCCTGAAGCCGTTCGGCCACCTCCAGAATATTAATTGATTTTTCATCCCAGCCCAATCGGGTTTTTACAGTTACAGGTAAGGTAGTTGAGCGCACCACGGCTGCTGTTAGCCTTACCATGAGGTCAACATCTTTTAATACTCCTGCACCGGCTCCTTTGCAAACCACTTTTTTTACCGGACATCCGTAGTTTATGTCAACCAAATCGGGGTTTACGGCATCCACAATTTCGGTGGCCATGGCCATAGCCTCTTCATCACCCCCAAAAATCTGAATGCCAATAGGCTGTTCGTAGTCAAAAATCTCGAGTTTCTTTTTGCTTTTAATGGCATCGCGAATTAACCCTTCGCTCGAGATAAACTCGGTGTACATCAGGTCGGCCCCGTTTTTTTTGCATACATATCGAAATGGCGGATCACTCACGTCCTCCATGGGAGCGAGCAAAAGTGGAAAATCGGGTAATTCTATTTGTCCTATCTTTACCAAAAGCCTGCGTATTTTTGCGGCACAAAGGTACAAAGAATGACGGAATTGACCCCACGAACAAACTATTGGTTGCTGCTGCTTCGATTAATTGCCTATGTATCGGCAGGAGTGGTGCTCTATGGTATAATTGCTTCCCCTTTTGTATTGCAGGGGGCCGGGGCTCCCAAAACCCAGCGGTTGCTGCAGTTTATCGGAGTTACATGTATTTTTTTACTGCCCTCGTGGTTATTCACCATAGCTGTGGGTAAAGAACCTCTGGAACATTTTAAACTCAAAACATATCCTAAAGCCGGTTATCTGATACTGGGCGTAGTATTGGTTTTTATAGCCGAACCTTTTATTGCTTATACCACCGAAATAAACAATGGGTTTACTTTACCGCCTTCAATGGCTGAATTGGAAAACCTGTTAAAACAATTTGAAAAACAGGCCGAGCAGGTAACCATGGGATTGCTGGCCGATGATTCATATGCCGGACTTTTTAGTAATTTACTTATTATGGCTGCGCTGCCGGCACTGGCCGAAGAGATTTTTTTCAGAGGGGTATTACAACAATTTTTTATCAGGTGGACAAAAAGCATTCACGTAGGTATTTGGCTCACGGCTTTTTGGTTCAGTTTCCTCCACTTTCAGTTTTACGGATTTATTCCAAGACTGTTGCTCGGTGTAATGCTCGGGTATTTATTTGTAACCAGCCGAAGTTTGTGGCCCAACGTGTTTTTTCACCTCGTAAACAATTCCATTTTTGTTTTGGTTACTTTTTTTGATTTGGAGCACTCGGGTTTTGCTTTCTTTTCCGAGAATTACCATTTTCCGCTGTATATAGTAGTTGCCAGTTTGGTCATTACTGTTTTTGTTTTTGTGGCCCTGCATAAAAAAAATATGAAAGATGGAAGTGAACTGGACAAGAGTGTACACCACGAGTAATCCCGTAAAAGCCGAAATGGCCAAGGGGTTGCTGCGCGAAAATTTTATTGAAGCCGTAGAACTTAATAAACGCGATAGTTGCTACGGGAATTTTGGCAGCATCGAAGTATATTGCCATGCTGAAAATGTACTAACCGCTTTAGAGATTCTGAAAAAACTCGATCATGAATAATTTTACCCAACGGGCCATTACCGGTTTTTTTTTCGTGCTGATTATTGTGGGCTCCATGTGGCTTGGACCAATAGCTTTTGCCGCATTATGTTCATTGGTAACTTTTGGCTCGTTACTCGAGTTTTATAAACTGCTTATTCCTGATGAAAGGTCTTCTTTTCGCCTGTACGGAGCCATTACCGGAATGGTTTTGTTTCTGTTGTTTATGCAGTTTTGGGACGAACGCTCTTACAATATTTTAAACGGATTTGTTTTTTTGCTGGTGTTCGGCACATTTGTCATAGAGCTTTTTTCGGGAGCCGAAAAACCTTTTGAGCGTATTGCATACCTCGTTACCGGATGGATTTATATTGCCGTTCCGATGGTGTTGCTTTTTAATATGAGCATGATGGATAGTGCTGCTTATGATTTTGTATTACCCCTGAGTGTACTTGTTTTTATCTGGACCAATGACACTTTTGCCTACCTCATCGGGCGATTAATAGGGAAAACACCGTTATTCCCGCGTATTTCTCCTAAAAAAACGATTGAGGGAACTCTTGGCGGTTTGGTAATGGTGGGAGTAGCAGCCTTTGTGTTTGCCATGTATAATGACGACTACACTGCTCCGCAGTGGATTGGCTTGGCCCTGACCGCTGCTATTGGGGGTTCGTTCGGAGATTTGGTGGAGTCAATGCTTAAGCGTAGTCTGAATATCAAGGATTCAGGAACTGTTTTACCGGGTCATGGCGGCCTGCTCGACAGGTTTGATGCTACCCTGATGGCCGCTCCCTGCTGCTACGCATATCTGTTAATTATTTCTTAATCCCTGCACGGTATTTTGCTTACTTTTGCCCCCGTTAATCAAGTTTTGTATTTAAATAATTATGTCGCAAGCAGCACTTAATCCCCTTGACTCCATGATGTCAAGGTTTGACGAGGCTACAAAAATTCTTGGTCTCGATGAATCTACGTATAACGTATTAAAGTATCCCCAAAAATCGGTTATGGTGCATTTGCCCGTAATGATGGATAATGGGAAAGTTCAGGTATTTGAAGGATACCGGGTAGTGCACAACGGATACCTTGGCCCATCAAAAGGAGGAATTCGTTTCTCTATGGATGTGAATCAGGACGAGGTAAAAGCTTTGGCGGCCTGGATGACCTGGAAATGTGCCGTGGTAGGCATTCCTTACGGTGGCGGAAAAGGCGGTATAAAATGCGATCCGCGCAGTATGTCAAAAGGAGAGCTGGAGCGCTTAACACGTGCTTACACCGCAGCCATGTTTGATGTATTTGGCCCCGATAAAGATATTCCTGCCCCCGATATGGGCACCGGACAACAGGAAATGGCCTGGCTGATGGATGAATATTCAAAAATGAAAGGGTTTTCTTCTCCGGCAGTAGTAACCGGCAAACCGCTGGTGCTTGGCGGGTCATTGGGTCGTGTGGAGGCTACAGGTCGCGGGGTAATGGTTTCTACCCGTTCGGCTCTGGCAAAACTGGGAATTAATCCCATTGGTGCCACCTGCGCAGTGCAGGGTTTTGGCAACGTAGGTTCTATTTCGGCCAAATTAATTGCTTCACAAGGGTTGAAAATTGTAGCCATTTCCGATATAAGCGGGGCTTACTACAATGCGGATGGTATTGATGTAGACGATGCGATAACTTACCGCGATGGAAACAAAGGAACACTGGAAGGATATAAGAAAGCAACTAAAATCAGCAATAATGATTTATTAACGCTTGAGGTAGATGTACTGGTTCCGGCTGCTATGGAAGATCAGATTACTGCCGAAAATGCCAATAATGTCAAAGCAAAACTGATTGTGGAAGGAGCCAATGGCCCCACTTCATCCAATGCCGATGCAATTCTGAATAAAAAAGGAATCATGGTAGTACCCGATATTTTAGCCAATGCCGGTGGTGTAACCGTATCTTACTTTGAGTGGGTGCAAAACCGCTTAGGATATTTCTGGACAGAAGAACGTGTGAACCGCAGGGCCGACAGGGTAATGAAACAGGCTTTTGAAGGCGTATATCAGGCTTCGAAAAAATACGGAGTAAGCATGCGTATTGCGGCCTATATTGTGGCTATTGATAAAGTAGCAAGCACCATGAAATTAAGAGGAATATATTAATCGCTTTTTAAACATAATCCCAAAAGGACTTCTCTAATCGGGAAGTCCTTTTTTTTGTAATTTTAGTTGCCGTTAAAGTTGCGCAACAATTGAATTACATCAACCAGCGTGGGCGTATGGCTCACTGTCATCATAAGTGTTTTGCTGGTTTGTTTCATTGCGGCTTTTTTACCCAATGATTGAACACCGGCAAGAATTTTTCCAAACATATCACTCTGGTAATACCCTTCATCGCTTACAGCCGGGAAATAAGCGGTAAATGTTTTGTTTCTTAACACAATTTTTTCGAGCCCCAGCGATGCCCCCAGCCATTTCACCCGCACTGCATCCATAAGCCCGATTACCTGCTGTGGCATGCGCCCGAAACGGTCAATCAGTTCGTCCTGAAATTTGAATAAATTTTCTTCTGTTTTTATTCCGGCCAGTTCATTGTACAAAGCCAAACGTTCGGCATTGCTGCGCACATAACTATCGGGAATTAATATTTCCATATCGGTTTCTACCACGCAGTCACGTGGTGTTTCCAATTCGGGTTCTTCTTCGTCTTTAAATAACTCTCCAAACTCCTCATGCTTCAACTCATGAATGGCTTCATCCAGAATTTTGTGATACATGTCGTAACCTATTTCAGCAATAAAACCACTTTGTTCAGCACCCAGTAAATTTCCTGAACCACGTATATCCAAATCGCGCATGGCTACATTAAACCCGCTGCCCAGTTCACTGAATTCTTCAATAGCACTCAGCCTTCTTCGCGCTTCCTCGGTAAGCTGACTGATGGGAGGACTTATAAGGTAGCAAAAGGCTTTTTTGTTTGAGCGTCCCACACGGCCACGCATCTGGTGTAAATCACTCAGGCCAAACATGTGCGCATTGTTGATGATAATGGTATTGGCATTGGAAATATCGAGCCCCGATTCAATAATGGTGGTAGCTACCAGCACATCATATTCTGCTTCAATAAAACGAACCATTACATCTTCCAGATGATCTCCTTCCATTTGCCCGTGGGCGGTGGCTACCCGCAAGCCGGGCACCAGCGAGCGCAGCTTGGTGGCGACCTCTTCAATATCACGCACCCGATGATGCACAAAAAACACCTGCCCCCCCCGTTCAATTTCAAATTCTATTGCTTCTTTTATTACCTCGTCATTGTAGGCATGCAACTCGGTAGTTACCGGCTGCCGGTTGGGCGGTGGGGTGGTAATCACACTCAGGTCGCGGGCACCCATGAGGGAGAAATGAAGTGTGCGCGGAATGGGTGTGGCGGTGAGCGTAAGGGTATCTACGTTTACCCGCAACTCTTTTAATTTTTCTTTAGCCGCTACACCAAATTTTTGTTCTTCGTCAATCACCACCAAGCCCAGGTCTTTAAATTTTACATCTTTAGCCAGCAGTGCATGCGTGCCTATTACAATATCAATTTTTCCTTCGGTAAGTTTTTGTTTTATTTCTTTCTGCTCTTTCGATGATTTAAACCGGTTCATGTAATCAATACTACACGGAAATTCTTTGAGGCGTTCTTTAAAGGTGCGGTAATGCTGATTGGCCAAAATGGTAGTAGGCACCAGCACGGCCACCTGCTTGCTGTCGGTAACGGCTTTAAAAGCGGCACGAATGGCAATTTCCGTTTTTCCAAAACCCACGTCTCCGCACACCAGGCGGTCCATAGGATGTGGCGATTCCATATCTTTTTTAAAATCGCCCGTGGCTTTTACCTGGTCGGGGGTATCCTCGTACATAAACGATACCTCGAGTTCGGTTTGCAAATACGTGTCGGGCATAAAGGCAAAACCCGATTGCGCTTTGCGGGCTGCATAGAGTTTAATGAGATCGCGAGCAATGTCTTTTACTTTTTTCTTGGTGGTTCGTTTCAGCTTGTCCCACGCATCACTGCCCAGTTTGTTCAGCTTGGGTGGTGTGCCGTCTTTGCCTACGTATTTCGAAATTTTGTGCAGCGAGTTAATATGCACATAAAGCAGGTCATCGTTTTTGTACACCAGCCGCACCGCTTCCTGCAACTGCCCGTTCACTTCCATTTTTTCGAGCCCCGCAAAGCGACCAATACCGTGGTCAATATGTGTTACAAAATCACCGGGCTTTAATTCGCGAAGTTCCTTAAGGGTAATGCTTTTGTTTTTTGAATAGCGGGTTCGGCTTTTGTAACGGTAGTAGCGATCAAAAATCTGGTGTTCGGTATAGCAGGCCAGTTTCAGGTCGCGGTCAATAAAACCTTCGCTCAGTCCGTGGTAAATGGGAATAAACTCCACGTTTTTATCGAGGTCGTCAAAAATGCTGAAGAGCCGCTCCACCTGCCGGCTGCTGTCACTGAAAATTAAATTAAAGTATTGTTGTTTGCTGTTGTTTTTTAAATCATCAATCAGCAACTGAAATTTTTTGTTGAATACCGGTTGTGGTACCTGAGTAAAATGAATTTCGGTTCCCTGCTGTTCAGTAAACCGTTTTCCAAACTCTACCAGCGTAAACTGGTCTAACCGGCTTCTGATATCCGCTGCGGGTTCAAATAATATGTCGGGAGACAATACAGGCTGATCTCCTTTTTTCCATTCGTCAGTAAGATTTTCATAATGCTTTTTCGCTTTTGAAATGCCCTTGGTAAGTATCTCCATCGTAAGGGCTGCATCTTTCATCCAGATGGTGGTATTGGCCGGGAGGTAATCAAAAAACGACTGACGGCTTTGTTGCGTGGCAGCCAGTTGCACATTGGGCACAATGGAAAAGTGGTCCATCTTTTTCACCGAGAGCTGATCGTTGGGATCAAAACTGCGAATAGACTCAATGATATCTCCATCCAGCTCCACGCGGTAAGGCAACTCATTGCTGAAAGAGAACACATCCACAATGCCCCCGCGAATAGAATACTGCCCGGCTTCGTACACAAAATCGCTGCGGTCGAAAGCATGTTCATTCAGGAACTCAACAAAAAAATCGAGGTCAAAACGGTCGCCTACTTTCATGTCGTAGGTGTTTTGGGTGAGGCTTTGTTTGTTCATCACCTGCTCGCACAGGGCCTCGGGGTAGGTAACCACCAACTGATAGGAAAGTTGTTGCTGATTGAGGCGGTTAAGCACTTCGGCCCGCTCAAGTACGGCAGCATTATCTAACGTTTCTACCTGAAAGGCACGTTTAAACGAGGAGGGTAAAAGAAAAGCCGTTTTTCCTTCGAGTAAATTTTCTATATCGGTTTGAAAGTAGGAAGCTTCTTCTTTATCGGGGAGAATGAAAAGGTGGTGATTGAGTTGCTCACTGAAAACCGAAGCGGCCGTAATACTCCCTGCCGAACCCACCAAACCGTTCAGCCGGATAAATGAAAGATGTTGCTGTAGCTGCCGGTGCAGCGTTTTTATCTGAGGGCTGCTTCCGTACAGCGACAAAAATTCCCGAATATTCACAAGGCCCTGATAAGGCTGCGAAGGTAAGGGTTTTAGGGGAACAAATTAAGCGGGTCGGCAGGGATGCGGATTCGGAGTAGGGAAATTAAATTATATGTAGTATTTTAGCTTCCAAATCTATGACGTGCTATTTGGAACACAGTCCTGTAGCTATACCAAACATGCGTTATTTTGCATTTATAGACGAAAGTGGGGAAGCCAATATGAATAACCCAGACCCAAGGTTTAATATTTTTGTATTGTGCGCAATAGTATTTTCTGAATCTGAATACTACGTATTTGATAGTGCGATAAAAAAATTAAAAATAAAGCACTTCGGGAATGAAAATGTTGTTTTTCATTCAACCGAAATGAGAAAAAATAAAAACGCCTTTAAAATTTTTCAAGACAAGGCAATCCTTCAGAATTTTTACAAGGATATTGATGAAATATTTACAAAACAAAACTACAAGATAATCGCATGTATTGTAAAGAAAGAAGAATATAAAAGAAGATATCCCAAAAGAAATACGGCTTACGAAGATGCCTTAACCTTTATTTGTGAAAGAGCAATGTCATATTTAGGAAAAGGACATAAACCCAATACGCTTCATTTTTGCTTAGAAAAAAGAGGTAACAAGAAAGACGCGTTGCTAAAGAAAATATATAATCAAATCATTAAATACGGGACTGAATTTAAATCAACAAACGACTTCACGGTTTGTCATCCTAATTTATTTTTTAGGGGCAAACACCAAAATATTAATGGGCTTCAATTTTCTGATTTATGTGCTTACCCTATTGCAAGAAGAGAACTATCACCCGAAAAAAAGCAACCTACCTATGAATTATTTGAAGATAAAATATACTGTAATTTTTTAGGAATTAAAGATGGACACGGATTAAAATATTTCCCTTAAAAGGTGAGGCCATAAAAGCGAGGTGCTATTATGGCCTCCCATTGGCGGGACGTACGTCCAACACGGTACAAAGGTAAGTAATATAATTAAACATGAATTGATATGAAAAAGTATTTCCCAATTTTAGTAGCTAAAAAAGGAGAACTGGTTGCGCTCGAACGCCTTTCCCAAAATGTTAAGGATGAAATTGTCCCGGTACTTGAAATCATAAACGAGTCCATAGAGAAACCAAGCAATGAAGAGAGTAAGAAGAAAAAGAAGAAGAAAGTTCCTTACAGCTTGATAGAAAAGACCCTTAGAATACATTGGAACTTTTTTGATAACCAAATCTTTTTTGATTTTTCCTTGTTTAAGGAACTTGACAAACAGATTAAGGTTATTAGAGGCCTTATTACTTCTTTAATAAATTCAGGAGTCAACATAGTGCCAGTGGTTAATCGAGAAAGCACAAAAGACTACCTATTGCTAGTGGATTACATTCTTGCTTTAAACAATTCGCAGATATGCATTAGGGTAGGATGGGGTAGTACAGGTGCGTTTGATAATGCTCAAGATGTGGTTAAAAAATTTTGCGATAGATTTAATGTGTCACCCGAAACTGTAAGCATTTTACTTGACTTAGGGGCTATAAATGGTATAGACAAAGAGGGTTGTAAATCAAAGACCATTGATGCCATTATGTCTTTGCCAAAAGCTGTTGAGGATTGGAAGAATGTTATTGTTGCTGCGGGTTCATTCCCGGAAAATTTAAGTGATGTAATAGACGATAAAAGTGGGCATATATTAACACGTTATGAATGGATATTTTGGAACGAGTTAAAAGAGGAGAATGGGTATAAAAATATTAAGTATGGGGATTACGGGACTAAATCAGCAAGATTTATGGATGCGAAGCATGCTGGAACTATTAGTTTAAAGTATACAGCCCCCAATTATTTTGTAATATTTAAAGGGAAATTATCGGGAGACCATAAACATGGGCACAGACAAATAATAACACATTGTCAAAATTTGATTAGTAGTAGATATTGTAGCGAACAAGAATTTAGCTGGGGGGATTTGAAGTATTATGATTTGAGTTTGAAAAACCCTGACTCAGAAGAAGAGACTGGTGTAGGTAATACTACAAATTGGATTCAATATAGTCAAAACCATCACATAACCCTACAACATCATCTACTTTAAGTTCGCCAATTATCTCTTTTTTTGATTTTATCTTTAACAAGTTGTGATAACTTGTTTGGCTCTATGTTTAATGCTGCTATTTCGCAAAGAGCCCAATTTCGAAGTTTCTTTTTAAAGCACAGCCCCTGTTCCATTAACAACTCTATGAGTTCACTGCGCCACAATAATTGAGCGATGTAGAAACCATTCTTATTCGGGTTTTGCCTCCCCTCATGTTTTACGAAGAACTTGTATTCTCTATTGTTTGAACAGATTGCAATACTTACCCATTCTGGGATTATAGCCTTAACCTTACCATAGTGCTTATCCTCTGTAACTATTGTTAAGTAATCAAAAATATAAGAATATGCTATTATTTGATTTGGGAGCCTTAACAGAGTATCACTCGCACTTTTTATTTCATATCCATGAAGAGCCCCATTAAATACAGCAACATCTATTCTTGCACCAGCAACAGGTAAATCGAACTCCTCGACTACTTTTGAGTCTGCATCATTAAGATATTCGAACAAAGCCGATTCCCTTAAAATCCGTCTAATTTCAAAGTCCTTCACTTTGATTTAATAATTTACTACAAAATTATACCCCTCAAATACCTTACTTAAGCGGCTTTTAATAACATTATCCAATGTTAGGATTGTGGATTGTACAGCCGGATGGTAATTCACATTAGCCATATGCATAACTAACGAAAATAGGGGAAAGTGTTTTCATTTTATAAATTAAAACTTCTGCACAGTATGCTTATTATCTAATAAGCAATTGGTTATAACTGCCTTGACCAAACTCGTGTTTAGTCTCCTTTGGATTGACTATTTTGCATAAAAAAGGTTATGAAAGCAAAAGTACTGCTTGCGTTAGCGATGGTTGTTTATACCACCGGTTTATTTGCCCAATGTGTTAATCCCGCCAATATTTATTCGTTTACCTACAATGGTAAAAACTATGAGTTGGTTAAAGAGAAAAAATCCTGGACCGATGCGGCAGCCTGTGCCGTTTCGCGTGGAGGTTATCTGGTACATATTGACGACAGCAGCGAGCAGGCAGCTATGGCAACGGCCCTTACGGCTTCGGGTATATCTACCACCTACAATCCTATAAGTGATGGCGGAGGTACCTCGTATGTATGGATAGGGGCTACGGATAAAGTAACCGAAGGCATCTGGCTTTGGGACGGGAACAATGATGGCACAGGAACAAATTTCTGGAGTGGTGAAGGCGCAGCAGGGCAGAATAACGGAGCCATTTTATCGGGCAGGTATATAAATTGGGGAGGAAAAGCATCGGGTACTATTAATGAACCCGATAATTTTGGCGGTTTACAGGATGCGGCCGCTCTGGCTCTGGCGGGATGGCCGGCCGGTAGTGGAGCACTGGGTGCAGCCGGAGAATGGAATGATATCAATATTACCAATACCAATTATTATATCATAGAGTATGGAACCACCACCGGTTACCGTACACCGGAAGCGATTCCTGTGATGGGAGTGTATCCTAATCCGGTTCGTTCGGTGTTACATATTTCAGGCGTATCCGGTATTCAATCGGTACACATTATGAATGCACAAGGGGCAATTGTGTACAGTGATAACAAAACACAGCAGGCCTGCGAGGCCATTTCTGTTTCTGAATTTGCTCCCGGACTTTATATGCTTGTGGTGGAATTGGCCACCGATAGGCGCTATCTGCAAACTTTTTTCAAGGAATAAAGCATTAACATTATCAGGGTTGATTTACCCGTTGGTTGTGCTCATGCAGATAGATGTAAGGAGCAAACAGGGAAACCATATAAAAAAGAAAACCGGGAAGCATTAGATACTCCCCGGTCATAACTAAACTATGAAAAACCTATCTGTCTGGGTGCAAGTTATGTCAAGGCAGACGAATGGAAAAGAAAAAAATTACCCTTTAGTGTAAAACCCTAAAAATGAGGAAGAAAAAATGAGTATTTTTTTGATTGTTTTCGATAACTGTTATCGAGACAACAAAAAAGCCGCATCAAAGCGGCTTTTTTGTTCATGAAAGACCTGAAGTATTATTACACACTAAAGTTGTATTGTTCTTCTTTTTTGGTAGCGTAAACCGGAAAAGTTTTAGTAGTTACCGAAGTTTGTTTGCTGCAGCAGCTTTTCTTTTTGGCTTTAGCTTTTTTGTCTTTGCAATGGGCATCTCCTTTTTTAGAAGAGCACGATTTTGTTGAGTCGCATTTTACCGAGTACATTTGAGTGGTGTGTGCGCTTGCGTAGGCTATTCCAAGTCCCATAAAAGCGAAAAGAATCATTAATTTTTTCATATATGTAAAATATTTAAGTGTTCAACTAACTCAATAATTGTACCATTACCAGTTGGCAAGCACGGTTTCTCCACCGCTCACCTTTTGATTAAGGGTTACCTGCACCTTGGCATCTAAGGGCAAAAACACATCAACCCTTGATCCGAATTTAATAAATCCCATTTCGCCACCCTGCTGCACCTGTTGCCCTGCTTCTACATACCAGCAAATGCGTTTGGCCAGGGCACCGGCAATTTGCCTGAATAAAACCTGCTTTCCGCTTTTATGTTCAATTACGGTTGTAGTCCGTTCATTTTCGGTTGACGATTTGGGATGCCAGGCTACTAAATATTTTCCCGGGTGGTATTTAAAATACTTTACCGTTCCGGCAATGGGGTTTCGGTTTACGTGCACATTAAACGGAGACATAAAAATAGATACCTGCAGGCGTTTGCCTTTGAAAAACTCCGGTTCTTCCACTTCTTCTATCACCACTACTTTGCCATCGGCAGGTGCAATAATATGCGCATCGTTTTTTTGCGTGTTGCGTGGTGGATTTCTGAAAAACTGAAGAATAATTACCAGAAAAACCGTAGAGATAAACAGTACTACCTGGCTTATCCATTCGGGTTGAGGAATAAAGTGCTGAACAGCAAAATTCAGCACAAACAATACGGCAAGGGTTATAAAAATAGTTGCGGAGCCTTCTCTGTGTATCATTCAACAAATTAAACTCAAATTGGGCAAACAGCCAAACTTAGCCGGAGATCCGGAGGCGCACCTCGTTGATACGGGTGTGATATACAGAGAGGATGGTAAATTCCATTTTGCCAATCTGAATTTTTTCGTCCTTGTGCGGAATGCTTTCGTGAACGGCAAAAATATATCCGCCCAGTGTTTTGTATTCTCCCTCCGGAATATGAAGGTTATAGGTTTTGTTGAGGTAATCTGTTTCGAGCCGGGCCGAAAAAACAAATTCGTTATCCGATATTCTGGTTTCGGTAAGTTGCTCTACATCGTACTCGTCTTCTATCTCCCCGAAAATTTCTTCCATTATATCTTCAATGGTTACCATTCCGGCAGTACCGCCAAACTCATCCACCACCAGTGCCACGCTTTTTTTGTTGTGCGAAAACTGCTTAAGCAATTCATTGGCGGGCATTGATTCGGTTGCAATAATGGGAGCCACCATAATGGAGCGGATATTTTTTGGTTTTTTAAACATCTCCACCTGATGCACATACCCGATGATATTATCAATAGAATCGTGGTAAATGAGAATTTTTGAATGACCCGACTCTACAAATTTGCGGTATAAATTATCAATGCTGTCGGTAACTTCAATAGCTACCAGTTCGGTGCGCGGAACCATGCATTCCCTTACTTTTACATTGGCAAAATCAAGCGCATTTCTGAAAATTTCCGTGTCTACATCGGCATCTTCGTCCAGATCCAGTTTTTCGCTTTCGTTAATGTAATTGTCCAAATCTATTTTGCTGAAAACGGGTGTCTCTTCCGCAAAATCCATTCGAAAAACTTTTACAAAAACCACTTTCGACAGAAAAACGATAAAGTGAACCACCGGCCACAGCAGGTAGTAGAAAACCATAAACGGAAATGTGAGCAGAAAGAGAATAAAATCGGGGTTGATGCGGAACAGGGCTTTGGGTAAAAACTCGGCCAGCAACAGTACCACCACCGTTGAAATAAAAGTAGTAATCAGCAGCACCAGAAATTCATTGTCGTGATCGTAGGGAAGAATATTTTTTATAGACGGAGAAATGGTTTCGTCCATAAAAATACTGTAAATAACCAGAGCGATATTGTTTCCGATAAGTGTAGTGCTGATAAATTTGGATGGCTCTTTAACAAACCCCGAAAGAATTTTTGCGGTGTAGCTGCCCTGTTTGCTTTTTAACTCAATACGCAGTTTGCTCGCAGTAATAAAGGCAATCTCAATTCCCGAAAAGAAAGCCGACATGAGCATGGAAATAAGTATGATGTAGAGGTGTTGTTCCATAATTATTTACTCCCGCTTTTGAATTTGAATAAAAAAAACGCAACGCCCGATATCAGTAAAAACATATATGCTTTACCAAAGATAAATCCATCGGTGAGTGAAACATAAACACTCACCAGCAAAGCCAGTACGCCCAGCCACAACCACGTTTTACTTAGCAGTTGCTGCATTTGTTTCCTCGTTAAGTTTAATAATTCCTTTCAGTTTAAAAATTTTATACTTGGTAAAATCTTCATTCGATTCAAATCCATATCCGTATAAAATCTGGTCCTTTTGGGTGATGGTGACTAATTTATTTTTTGAGTAGATTTTTTTAGTGGTCTCGTTCCAGAAAATTTGTTCGGCTGTAAGCGTTTCTCCTTTTGTGTTAATGACAATTACGCTATCGCGCGCCTCCATCAGTTTTTCGTTTTCCCACCTGATGGCATAGCGGGCTTTGAGCATACTTTCTACCTCGTAGTTGCTGTTGTAAAAATAACAGGTGAGTCCTTTTTTCATCTCGGTGTAGGGTCGTTCGTCCTGATACCGTTCAATAAGCGGGGCAATCATTTTTACACGTACAATCCCCGAATCGGTATAGGTCATTTCAATTTTTATTCCCCGCTCTACCGGAAATTTTTTATTTTCGGTAACCATCTTTATCTTCTCCATATCGCTTTCGCACGAGGCAAAAAAGCAAGCGGATAAAAGAGTGGATGCAAAAAGTTGAAATGTTTTTTTATGAAACATATTCTGTGAGTGCGTGAAGGGTATCAGTCAAATTTCCATTTCTGGAACCATTCGTCCTCAAAAGTAATTCCCAGTGTAAAACGCAGGTGGTTTTCCTGAAGCAGCGAACCATTTAATGTGCCCCGTTTAAAATACTCCACCGATAAATTAATTTTCGATAGAATGAAAGCGGAGTTATCCCGCGTTTTTCGGATTTTTAACGGCACGCCTGCACCCACACTCATTCCGTATTCGGCAATGGGTTCGCCATTCAGCTGCAGGTTGGTTTGAGCAAACCTGAATCCGGTGCGGTATTCAACTTTTGCCAGTCGTTTTTTTCTTACGTTTAAATCGGTGAGTGGCGTAAATGCAGCTCCGGCCGCAAAGGAGAAACTGTTTTGCAGCGAATCCTGCTGGCCGAATATGGAGTATTTACGCCAATCCTGTCCTTTTATATCAAGGGTAAGGATAAGTTCGTTTTGCTTTTTCTTATCATTTAAGTCTTTCCCCAAACCCTGTATCTGATACACCATTCCCAATCCCCAGGCAGCAGGTAATTTTAAAGCAGGCTGATTGGCGGTTTCGGTATACAGCAGCGTATCGCGGTCGCGGTCGTAATATCCGGGATACACTGTTCGGGCAAACACCACCTGATGTCCTGCAAGAGTGCGGGCAGGTGCATAGGTGGCACCTATGGTAAGGCTGCGTGTATCATTGGGGCGATACACATATTGCAATCCTAAATCAAAGGTAACATCTCCAATATATCGGGTGCGGTCTTCTTTGTAATTATTAGTGGTAAAGGAGGTGTCTCCAAAATAAGCCGCCTTTCCTATTTTCATTTGTCCGTACACATAGTTTACATTAAACCCTCCGTTTAATTCATGCTTTTGAAAGGGTTTTTCAAGTGTGTCGAAACAGTTGCAGCTCCATAATTTAAAGCTGTGGCCCATGTAAAATTTAGAGAGTCCGCCACGCCCTGTGTACGAAGTTTGTGTAAGAA
>CAZHTC010000012.1:0-72131 GCA_964535575.1 uncultured Bifidobacteriaceae bacterium | reverse complement strand
GGGCAACACAGAGCGCCATACTTCCTAACGGGAAGGCTTCGGGTTAAACCGGAGACAGAAAGTGCCACAGAAAACAAACCGCCCCGATTCGTTCGGGGTAAGGGTGAAAAGGCGGGGTAAGAGCCCACCGGTTTCGAAAGTGATTTCGAACGCATGGCAAACCTTATGGGTTGAAAGACCAAATAAACCGGGGCCTGAGGGCTGCTCGCCCGATCCCGGAGGGTAGGTTGATAGAGCCTTTCAGTGATGAAGGGCCCAGATAAATGACAGGCTATATCCTGAAAGGGACGAAACAGAACCCGGCTTACAATTCTGTAATTTTAACACAAAGGAGGCGAAAGCCTCCTTTTCCATTATATTGCAGGCAACTATTTTGGGTGAGAGCGAATCTTCTGCATATAAACGGGTAATTTTTTATAATGAAACATCAATATATTCGGGGCATTGCAGTAAGTATTCTTTGTTTGGTTTTATTCATAACCACCTTTGATGCATTTACCTCCACCAATCAACCCCCAACCGGATATACCGGAGCTCCTTCCGAAAGCAATTGCACCAGTTGCCATTCGGGAACGGTAATCACAAGTGGGAGTAACTGGAATAACATTACCCTTTCAACCAACATACCTGCCACAGGTTATGTTCCCGATTCAACTTATAATATCACGCTTAGTCATACTCAAAGCGGAATTGTAAAATTCGGGTTTGAAATAACCGCCCTCAATGCAAGTAATGCCAAAGTAGGTACGCTTATTTTAACCAACACTTCTACAATGGCTCTTTCAACCGGAACCCGCGATTATATCATGCAAAAAACAGCTGGTACTTCAGGGGCCGGAGGAACCATCAGTTGGTCGTTTCAATGGAAGGCTCCTGCCACCCCTGCCGGCAATATCACTTTTTATGCAGCAGTGAATGCTACGAACAACAACAACTCCGATGCAGGCGATCAGATTTATACCAAATCTTTTTCGTTTAGTTTAACAAGCCTTTTACCAACAGCCACCATTACCAAATCCTCCAATACCATTTGCACAGGAGATACACTTTATTTACAGGGCGGTGGAAATAATAATCCTACTATTTTTAACTGGACTACCTCAGGTGGATCCCCTTCCGGTTCTATTTTACAAAATCCTAAAATTGTGTATTCAACCCCCGGAACCTATAATATTTCTCTCACCACCAAAAACGGTATAGGCACTTCCACTCCTGCTACCACCAGTGTAACAGTAAATGCAAAACCGGTAAACACTGTTACTGCAAGCGGCCCCCTCACCTTTTGCAAAGGAGATTCGGTAGTACTTACTGCAGCAGCAAACGGAACCATGAGCTATGCATGGAGCCACGGCCCCACCTCTAAATCAGTTACAGTAAAAGATAGCGGCAGCTATTCGGTTACTATTACCAATACCTCTAACGGATGCTCCAATACCAGCACAGGACAAACGGTAAAAGTAAATGTGCTGCCCGTAGTAAATCTTGCATCATCCGTTCAAAACGATACCATTTGTAAGGGAGATTCGGTGTTGTTTATCGCTACTCCTTCCATGAGCAACTACCTGTTTAAAGATGCGGCCGTGATACTGCAAAACAGTTCAGCCAACACCTATAAAACAACAACCTTTAGTGCCAACAACCGCATCATTGTGGTGGCCACCGATGTTAATGGTTGTAGGAGTTTGCCTAAGGACACTTTCCGTATCAGAGTAATTCAACCATTAGGAGAACCCGTGGTTTCATGTGGCACAGCTACCACCAGCACCGTTGTATTTTCATGGAGTGCATTAAACGGAGCAACCGGCTACGAAATAAGTCTCGATTCAGGGAAAACCTGGAATACCCCGGGTACAGGTGCCACCGGATTAGCTCATACTATTTCAGGTTTGGGGTATAATCATCCGGTAAACCTTAGGGTACGTGCTACCAATCAGGCTCCGTGTTTTAAGAGTATAGCCGCCTCGCAAACGTGCAGCACCCTCACCTGCTCCGGCATCACCTATTCACTGGCTTTTGATTCATCGGCCTGCCGCGGTGATTCAGTCCATATTCTTTTTTCGTCAATGAGCAAACCCGAATATGCCATTGATTTTAACAGCAATGGTTTTTCAAAACAAACCGATTTTCATTTGCTCCCTGACTCTTCAAAAAACTATTCGGTGCAAATAATTGACTCCACCGCGCTCAACTGTCCGGCCATACAACTCAGTATTCCCGTTACTGTTTTTCAGCCAACTCCCAAACCGGTATTAACCCGCATGTATCCTGTTAATCCCAACCCCGTTTTATGCACCGGAAATGATTTATGGTTCGGGTATGACGTTACTTCCTCCGGTCCGCTGAGTGATATGTACTTTGCCCGAAACGCAGGCGACACAATAAGAAGCAGCAACAGATTTTTGATTACCCGAATCACCGCACAGGCTACCGATACCCTTGCAAACGGAGATACCTTGTATGTAGTAGCGAATGATTCCAATCAATGCCCGGTGAAATCAGGAAGTGTAACTCTAATTTATCAAATGAAACCCAAACCAATTGTTTCATTTAGCAATTCTATTGTTTATTCTAACTCTTTCATCACTAAGTTTTACGACTCCACTGCTGGAGCTGTAGCATGGTCCTGGACATTTGGTGATGGAGGCAGTTCCACTGTTCAAAATCCAACTCATACTTTTCCGTTCAATGGCAGCTACAAGGTAATTAAAGAGGTTACCGATTCGAGCGGATGTAGCGATACAGCTTCTCATATTTGCTTCGTAATAGTTGGGGCTGTTAACGAGCACTTCGCATCCTCTGTGAATATTTACCCTAACCCAACCACCAATGAACTAAATATCAAATTACCAGATGCGATAAAAGAGGGCAGTCTTCAATTATTAGATTTTATGGGGAGAGAAGTTTCGGAAAAACTTCCTATTGAATCCGGAGAAAAAAAGTTAATCATTAGCCATTTAGCTACCGGAGTTTACACTTTAAAAATAAGCACACCATATAATACTGCTTTTGTGAGGTTTATTAAATCGACCCGGTGATTTCTCATGGTTTTGTAAAAATTAAGAAATAGAAAAAAACGATGGGACAAAATATGGTAAACTCAAAAATTGATTTTACCTTTGTTCTCAGGTTAGGTTTTAGTTTGGTTTACTAAAGGCCCCGTGCGTCTGCAGGGGCTTTTAGTTTTTATAGCCTTTTCCATTCCCCGATATTTTTGACTTCACTCCCCTTCAACTTTACTTGACAGTAATGTGTATATTTTGTTAGATATAAAACTGTATAGATTTTTGGATATGACGGGTAAATTCCAATCTTTGCTCTCAAAGTAAAAAGCTATGCCACGTGTATTAATTATTGATGACGAAAAAAGTATCCGCAACACCCTGAAAGAAATTCTGGAGTATGAAAGCTATACCATTGACGAAGCTTCAGACGGAGCCTCGGCACTGGAAAAGCTAAACGAGGAATCGTATGATGTGGTGCTATGCGATATTAAAATGCCCAAAATGGATGGCCTGGAGGTATTAACCAAAGCCCAGGAAATTACCCCCGATACTCCATTTGTGATGATAAGCGGGCACGGCACCGTTGAGACTGCAGTAGAAGCCACCAAAAAAGGAGCTTTTGATTTTATACAAAAACCACCGGATTTAAACCGCCTACTCATTACCCTGCGCAATGCCGTTGATAAGGGCTCGCTGGTGGTTGAAACCAAGGTATTAAAACGTAAGGTTACCAAAACCCGCGAAATTATTGGCGATTCTCCTGCCATTCAGAAAATAAACGAGACCATCGAAAAAGTGGCTCCTACTGATGCCCGTGTATTGATTACCGGTGAAAACGGAACAGGAAAAGAATTAGTGGCCCGCTGGATTCATGAAAAAAGTAACCGTGCCAAAAACCCGATTATTGAAGTGAACTGTGCAGCCATTCCGTCAGAGTTAATAGAAAGCGAGTTGTTTGGACATGAAAAAGGTTCTTTCACTTCCGCCATCAAACAACGTATCGGTAAATTTGAACAAGCCAATGGCGGTACCCTTTTCCTCGATGAAATTGGAGACATGAGCCTTTCGGCACAAGCCAAAGTTTTACGGGCATTGCAGGAAAATAAAATTACCCGGGTGGGAGGTGATAAAGACATTGAGGTGAATGTACGGGTGATTGCCGCTACCAATAAAGATTTGCTCCAGGAAATTGACCGTGGAAATTTCCGTATGGATTTGTACCACCGCCTTAGTGTTATTTTAATTCACCTTCCCTCACTCAACGAGCGGGATGACGATATTCCGTTGCTGGCCGAACGCTTTTTGAAAGAAGTATGCGAGGACAACGGAGTGCCCAGAAAAAATTTTACACAGGGAGCTTTGCAGGAACTCAAAAAAATTAACTGGAGCGGAAACATCCGTGAATTGAGAAATGTAGTGGAGAGGTTAGTGATATTGGGTGGACAAAAAATTACCGAAGAAGATGTGCTGAGTTATTCCAATCCAAAATCGAAAAACTCAAACGCCCAGAGTATTTTTGAGAAGTTTGACAAACTACAGGAATTTAAAGACCATGTAGAACGCATTTTTATTGAGGAAAAACTGAAAAAGAACGGCTGGAATGTAGCAAAAACAGCCATTGAAATAGATATTCAGCGTAGTCATCTTTATAATAAAATTGACAAGTACAGCCTTAAACGCTCGGAAATGAACGATTAACTTTTGGCACGTATTGATACTGATATTGCCCATGCTGCTGCTCTGCTTAAAAGCGGAGAATTAGTTGCCATCCCTACCGAAACCGTTTACGGACTGGCCGCAAATGCACTGGATGCAGCGGCTGTAAGTAAAATATTTGCCGTTAAAAATCGTCCCTCGTTTAATCCATTAATTGTGCACTGCCGGTCGGTGGAACAAGCAGCCTTGTATGCCCACCTTACCGACCCGCGGATTTTTGAACTGGCTGCTGAATTTTGGCCCGGGCCACTTACATTACTGGTAAAAAGAAAAGATACCATTCCGGATATTGTAACTGCGGGACAGCCTTTTGTTGGTATCCGTATTCCAAACCATCCTCTTACCCTTGAGTTACTCAATGCCCTTGATTTTCCGCTTGCCGCCCCCAGCGCCAATCCGTTTGGCTATATTAGCCCAACCGCACCTGAACATGTGCTGGAGCAATTAGGTGATAAAATACCCTATATCCTTAATGGTGGCCCGAGTGAAGTAGGTGTTGAATCAAGTATTCTTTCGTTTGCCGAAGAAACACCCGCATTGCTTCGATTTGGCGGAGTGCCTTCTGAGAAAATTGAACAACTGATAGGTACCATTCATATCATGGGCGATCATGCTACATCGGCACCTCTATCACCGGGGCAACTGGCTTCGCATTATGCTCCTCGAAAAAAATTAATACTGGGCAATGTAGATGAGTTACGCGAAAAATACCGGAACCAGAATTACACCCTTATTACTTTCAACAAAAGGTACCCTGATATTGCTCCCGAAAAAATGTTTGTATTGTCGCAGAAAGGGGATTTACACGAAGCGGCACACAACATTTTCAGAGTGCTGCGCGAAGCCGATAAAACTGATTCCACCTTTATTTTAGCCGAACCTGTTCCGGCTGAAGGGCTCGGAAATGCCATTAACGACCGTCTAAAAAGAGCTTCGGCCTGAGATAGTCGTCCTGCAAAACATACAATAAGGCATTTTATCCACCAGTCCATTGAAAATCAAGATACCTGTGTTACCTTTGTGCTAATGTTAAAAACCAGACCATACCTTTTAATTGCGCTTCTCTCCTGGTCGGCATTTGCCTGTAACGGTGTTTCGGCTCACGAATTAACCGACCCGTGCATCAACTCTCCTATTGACAATGACGTTCAGATTACGTTATATCCAAATCCATTCAAAGGAAATCTGCAGTTAGATCTGGTAAGTAAAAATACCCTGTCATCGGTAGAAATAAAATTTTTAAACCTGATCGGAAAAGAAATGGACGTTAAATTTAATCTTCAGGTTGACGGAATGAATAATCACCTGGAATTAGATTTAAAACAATTGCCGGCCGGAGTTTATTTTATGGAAATCACCACCCGTCAGTTAAACGGTTCCTTCACCAAATACACCCGTAAGGTTACCAAGTTGTAACCAAATTTTTCAGTCACTTTTATTCCTTTATTTCCCCAATGGTTTGCGTTATCTTCGCACCAAATGAAGCATATTCGTAACTTTTGCATTATTGCCCATATAGACCACGGAAAGAGTACATTAGCCGACCGTTTATTGGAATACACGCATACAGTGAGCAAGCGCGATCTGCAGGCTCAGGTACTTGATGACATGGATCTGGAACGTGAAAGAGGTATTACCATTAAGAGCCATGCCATTCAAATGAACTATCATTTAGACGGGCAGGACTATATTTTAAATTTGATTGACACACCCGGCCACGTAGATTTTTCGTACGAGGTTTCCCGTTCCATTGCCGCCTGTGACGGTGCTTTGTTAATTGTAGATTCATCGCAGGGAATACAGGCCCAAACCATTTCCAATTTGTATTTAGCCATTGAGCAGGGGTTGGAAATTATTCCGATACTTAACAAAATTGATTTACCCAGCTCCATGCCTGAAGAGGTAAGCGATCAGATTGTTGACCTGATAGGTTGCAAATATGAAGACATTCTACGTGCAAGCGGCAAAACCGGTGACGGAGTACATGAAATATTAAAAGCCATTGTGCACCGGGTACCTGCACCTAAAGGAAATCCCGATGCTCCGCTCAAGGCACTTATTTTCGATTCGATGTTTGATTCGTATCGGGGAATTATTGCCTACTTTCGGGTATTTGACGGAAAAGTAGCGAAAGGCGATAAAATCAAATTTGTAGCTACCGATAAAGATTATCTGGCCGATGAAGTTGGCATTTTACGTCTGGAGAAATCACCACGAGATGTGGTTTCGGCCGGTGACGTGGGTTATATCATTACCGGAATAAAAGAAGCGAAAGAAGTAAAGGTGGGCGACACCATTACGCATCTGGAAAAACCATGCGAAGAAGCCATCAAAGGTTTTGAAGATGTAAAACCTATGGTGTTTGCCGGAATTTATCCCGTAGATACCGATGACTTCGAAGAACTGCGCGAATCAATGGGAAAACTACAACTCAACGATGCCTCGCTCACCTTTGAACCCGAGTCGTCAGCCGCGTTGGGATTTGGTTTCCGTTGCGGTTTTTTGGGAATGCTTCATATGGAAATTATTCAGGAACGTTTGGAGCGCGAATTTGGAATGACGGTTATTACCACTGTACCCAACGTATCTTACCATTGTTACACCAAAAAGGGCGATATGCTGGTGGTAAATAATCCATCGGAACTGCCCGACCCAAATCATATCGACCATACCGAAGAGCCTTACATTACTGCACAAATAATTACCCGCACCGATTATATCGGCTCAATCATGTCGCTTTGTTTAAACAAACGGGGTATTCTTAAAAATCAAACTTACCTTACTACCGACCGGGTAGAAATGACCTTTGAAATGCCATTGGCCGAAGTGGTATTTGATTTTTTTGATAAACTCAAAAGCATTTCGCGAGGATATGCTTCCTTTGATTACCATCCTATTGGTTACCGCGAATCGGATTTGGTTAAGTTAGATATATTGCTCAATAAAGATATTGTAGATGCGTTGTCGGCCATCATTCACCGCGATCGTGCGTATGACTGGGGAAAACGTATCTGCGAAAAATTAAAAGAACTTATTCCCATGCACCAGTTCGAAATTCCGGTGCAGGCCTCTATAGGAGCAAAAGTAATTGCAAGGGAAACCATAAAAGCCATGCGTAAAGATGTAACGGCAAAATGTTATGGAGGCGATATTTCGCGTAAGCGTAAGTTATTGGAAAAACAAAAAGAAGGTAAAAAACGCATGAAGCAGGTAGGTTCGGTAGAAATTCCTCAATCGGCATTTATGGCCGTATTAAAACTTGATTAAATTCTAAAATATAGTTGGTATGACAGCACAACAGGCTACACAAATTCTGGATGGTAATAAAACCGCCAAATTACTGAAAGAAGAAATTAAAACTGAAGTTCAAAAACTAAAAGCTGAAGGGAAAAAAATACCTCACCTCGCAGCTATTCTAGTTGGAAGCAACGGAGCAAGTATGACCTATGTGAATGCTAAGGAAAAAGATTGCCACGAAGTAGGTTTCGATTCAACGGTGATGCGTTTTCCGGATACCATGACCGAAGCCGAGCTGTTGAACGAAGTAGAAAAAATTAATAATAACCCGGAAATTGACGGACTGATTGTGCAGTTGCCTTTACCAAAACATATCAACGAAAAGAAAATTACGGAAACTATCAGCTGGAAAAAAGATGTGGATGGATTTCATCCGATGAATGTGGGACTGATGTTTAAAGGCCTCCCCTGCTTTTTACCTGCCACCCCGTTTGGCATTATAAAAATGATTGAGCACTACCGGATAGAAACCACTGGCAAACACTGCGTAATTCTTGGTCGCAGCGATATTGTGGGTAAACCAATGAGTGCACTAATGCTTCAGAAAAACTGCACGGTTACCGTTTGCCACAGCAAGACAAAAAACCTTGAAAAATTTACCCGTGATGCGGATATTGTCATAGCTGCACTTGGTATTCCAGAGTTTTTAAAAGCCAGTATGGTAAAGGAAGGCGCGGTGGTAATTGATGTAGGCATTACCCGTGTGGATGATGCATCAAACCCCAAAGGTTATGTGCTGAAAGGCGATGTAGCCTATGATGAAGTGGCACCTAAATGCAGCTATATAACTCCCGTACCCGGTGGTGTGGGCCCAATGACACGCCTGGGCCTTATGCTCAATACGCTGAACGGAGTTAAAAGCAGATACTAATTTTCACTCTTCCGTTTTAACCCTATGATCAACGGAATTTCAACCGCTACGCTTCCTGTAATGGAACAATTTTATACCATCCAGGGCGAAGGTGCATATTCCGGTCATGCCGCTTATTTTATTCGATTAGGCGGATGTGATGTGGGTTGCGTGTGGTGTGATGTAAAAGAAAGCTGGGATGCCACCTCCCATCCTCAGATCTTTATTGAAGATTTGGTTAAAAAAGCTACCGAAAATGTATCCAAAACGGTGGTGATAACCGGTGGCGAACCATTAATGCACAACCTTACTTCACTTGTACTTCAACTGCAAAAAAATGGATGCCGCGTACATATTGAAACTTCGGGGGCACATGCCATGCATGGCGAAACATTTGACTGGATTACGGTTTCTCCAAAAAAATTTAAAGCTCCGGTTGATGAGGTTTTGTTAAAAGCAGATGAATTAAAAATTGTGGTGTTTAATAAAACCGATTTGGAGTGGGCGCAGCTTCATGCGGCAAAAGTTTCGGATAAATGCAGGCTTTATTTACAACCTGAATGGGACAAACGAAATGAAATGATGCCGCTTATCGTTGAGTATGTAAAAGAACACCCGGAATGGAATGTTTCCCTTCAAACCCACAAATACCTGCAAATTCCATAATGGCAGGCTGTTTGTAAACAGTAACCCTTATAAACGCAAATCTATGCTTCGTTTACCTTCCAACATCTTCGCCTTGTTAGCAGCTTTACTTTTTGCTACTGCTGCCCGTGCTCAAATGCCCGTTCTTCCATCAGGAGAAAGCCCTTCTAAAAAAGCTACCGGCTATTTTAAGGAAGCCATGGGTTTATACCAGATTGATGAATTTGACAAGGCGCTTATTGAAGTAGGCAAGGCACTAAAGGCCGATTCGAATTATATAGATGCGCTTTTACTTGCGGCTGAGTTGAACAGTTTAAAAGGAAACCGGAGTATTTCTATCAGCCAGTATGAAAAAATAATTTCGGTAAATGCCGGATTTTTTCTTGCTTATTATTTTCTGACCGAAGAAGCTTACCTGAATTCGGAATACGAAAAAGCCATTAAAGCAGGGAAAAGTTATTTGCAGTACCGGGAAAATAACCCGTCACGAAATATGAAAATACGCAGGATTATTAAAAGTTGTGAATTCTCTATTCAGGCAATAAAAAATCCAGTTCCGTTTACACCCATCAATCTGGGTGAAAATGTAAATAGTTTCAGAGACGAATATACTCCCGGCATCACCATGGATGGAAGCAAACTTATTTTTACACGGTTGCTAATTGAAAAAGACAGTGTGAACATGGGGAATTTTGGCAATCTGAGCGTGGATGAAAAAATGCGTTTGCAACAAACCATGCACGAAGATTTTTATGTAAGTCAGAAAATCAATGGTGCCTGGGGAAAGGCCCGCAACTTTGGCCCGCCCATTAATACCCCCGAAAATGAAGGGCAACCCTTTTTCAGCAGTGATGGCAGTATTTTATTTTTTACACGCTGCACAGGCGGTGGCCGCAGTTCGGACTGCAATATTTATTTCACCTTTCTGGATGGCGACCGCTGGGCCATGCCTGTAAAACTGGGTGCGCCTGTAAATACCCGCGAATGGGAATCGCAACCATCCATTTCGTTTGATGGCAAAACACTTTATTTTGCAAGCAACAGAGACGGTGGATTTGGAGAAATTGATTTATTCGAGAGCACTTACTCCAATGGAAAATGGTCGGATCCCAAAAATCTTGGGCCCAAAATTAATACTCCCGGAAGAGAACAAAATCCCTGTATTGCCAAAGACAATAACACGCTTTATTTTAACTCTGACGGTCATCCTTCTATTGGTGGTGTTGACTTATATATGAGCCGCAGACAACCTGATGGCGAATGGGGTGAACCGGTAAATATTGGATACCCGATTAATACTTCCGGCAATGAACTTACCCTTTCCATTTCGGGTGACGGGGAATATGCTTATTACGTATCGGATAAACTGAAGGACGGAAAAGGTGGTTTTGATATCTATTATTTTAAGTTGCCTCAAAATATGCAACCGCAAAAAACCAATTACCTGAAGGCAGTGGTTTTTGAAGACGGGAATAAAGCAAAAAAATTAGATGCTAAAGTAGAGCTCATAGATCTGGAAACCGGCAAACCGGTAATTGAGTCGTATGCCAATAAAGTTACCGGGGAGTTTTTAATATGCCTGCCGTTAAATAAAAACTATGCACTGAACGTATCGAAAAATGGGTACCTCTTTTATTCAGAAAATTTCTCTTTGAAAGAACCTAAAAACAATGAGCCGTATGTAATGGAAATTCCGCTTAAACCCATTAAAGCCGGACAAAGTGTAGTATTAAAAAATGTGTTTTTTGATACCGACAAATTTGATTTAAAACCTGAATCGAAAGCCGAACTGAACAAACTGGTGGCCTTTTTAAATGCCAACCCTACACTTAAAATAGAGTTGAGCGGCCATACCGATACACAGGGAAATAAACAGAGCAATATCGTCCTCTCGCAAAACAGAGCCAAAGCCGTAATGGATTACCTTATTGCCAATGGCATATCCAAAGAACGGTTAACAGCCAAAGGTTATGGTGACACATTACCCATTGCCGATAACAGCAGCGAGAAAGGAAGAGCGCAGAACCGGAGAACAGAATTTAAAATTCTTAACTGAGCAGGGTGAGAATTTTTTCAGGCGGACGGCCTATTACGGCTTTCCCATCTTTGATTACAATGGGGCGTTCAATTAAAACAGGATTAGCCGACATTATCTCGAGCCATTCTGAATCAGTAAACGTTTTACCGGCAAATTCCCGTTCAAAAAGCGGTTCCTTTTTGCGCACTAATTCTTCCGGTTTAATACCTAAATAATCCGTGAGTCCTTTTAATTCGCCCGGTGAAGGCGGATACTCTAAGTAATTGACTGCCTCATAAGGTTGACCTTCTTCATCCAGTAATTGCAATGCTGTTTTGCATTTACTGCAGTCGGGGTTAAAATATATTTTCAGCATAATTTATTTCCGGTTTCAAATATACGTTTCAGATTAGGCAGCCCGTATTATTTTTACCATATTTGTTTATTGAATATGCGCACACAACTGGTTGCTCTTTTATACCGATGGTTGCCCGGTGGGTTGATTGAACAGCTGGGACAAAGCAGGATATTACGGCCATTCAGAACATGGCTTCTACGCAGGCATCATACTGAACTTACCCAAACAGTACCTATTCAGTCGGCATCGGCCGGTGTTGATTTTTATTTTGAAGCCCCGGTTAAAGTGGCAGTACAAGCAAAGCAAAATGGAATAGAAAAACATATCACTGATGCGGTATTAAAAGTTTTCGGTTATCCTCATTTTAAACAAGCCACTATTATTGATTCAGGTGCCAGCAATGGGTTTCTGAGTTGTTATTTTGCTCAAACCATTGCCGCACATGGAAAAATTTTTTCATTTGAACCGCATCCCGATGTTTTTAAGCGACTGCAGAAAAATGTTAGCCAAAACAACTTGAAACAGATTTCCTGCTTTCAAATGGCGTTGGGAGATTTGGTAAACAGCAGTGATTTGAATCTGTATTACGAAACGGCCAACCGATTGGCATTAGCAAACAAAAAAGTAATACAAACCATAACCGTGGAAGAAACCACCCTCGATCGATTTTTCTCCTCACATCAACTAAATGCCTGCCACCTGATAAAAATAGATGTGGATGGATATGAAAAACAGGTTTTGAAAGGAGCCGAAAAAATCATTGCACAGTTTAAACCGGTGGTGGTGTATGAATCCAACCAGCAAACGATGCCGGGAGCAATTCTGATTCAACAGGGTTACCACCTGTTTGATTTAACCATGAAAAAAATCGATAACACGCTGCCACTGCCGCATGATGTGCTGGCTGTTCATCCATCTGGTACTTTTACCATTTGAGTGAAGGATGGTCATCATATTTTTTCCATAAGTAAAAATCGCGGGTAAAAGCAATGTATTCATCCGTAGGGTGCTTGTTTGAATGATACATGAGCAATGATTTTTTTTGAAGAGGCTCTGCCCTTTTTTCCCATTTCATAAGGTGGCGATTAGGTTCGGCTCCTTCCCTGCCGGTAACCTCCATCAATGCAGTAAGATGTAATCCTTCCGCAGTGGCTAAGGATGCAAATTGTTGTCCCTCCTGCACCGGAAGCACGATGTAAAAACTACCTTCATCGGTGAGCAATTGTTTTACCCCTTCCACTAACTCCTCAAATGGTAAATAATCGGCAAATCGTGCTTTTGCTCTTTGGTTATCCGGATGCTGGGCATTGTTTCCTTTATTTCGGTTGGCTTCTCTAAAATAAGGCGGATTACAAATAATTAAATCAAATGGCTCCGTTGCTCCTGAATAAAATTGCTGAAAGGATTGATGAGAAATGGTCAACCGATGATGCCATTGGGACTTGCTAAAATTATCTTCTGCCTGCCCGGCCGCATCGGCATCTATCTCCACCGCTTTAATTTGCGCCTGCTTAAATTTCTGCGCCATCATTAAAGCGAGTAACCCCGTGCCCGAACCAATATCGAACACCTTTTCTGGTTCTGTATCCTCCTGCACAAAGCAGCCAAGCAGCACTCCATCCGTTCCCACCTTCATGGCAGAGCGGTCTTGTTCAACAGTAAATTGTTTGAAATAAAATGCATTACTCATGATGATAGGGCTCCCCTTTTAGGATGGTAAATGCCCTGTACAACTGCTCCAAAAAAATAATACGAATTAGTTGGTGAGAAAACGTCATGTCGGATAGAGAAATTTTGCGTTGAGCACGTTGGTAAACTGCCTCTGAAAATCCATAGGCCCCGCCAATCACCAGCACCACATCTTTTCCTGTTTGCATCCATGCAGCCACTTCTTTTGAAAAAGAAATGGAACTGAAACGTTTTCCTCTTTCATCCAGCAGTATCAGGGTATCGGCAGGTTTGATGTGTTTTAAAATCAACTCCCCTTCTTTTTGCTTCACCTGTTCTTCAGAGAGGCTTTGCGATTTCTTTAAGCCCTCAATAACAGAAATGCTGAAAGGGGCATAACGGCCAATCCTTTCAGCATATTCATTTACTCCCTGCTTTACAAAGTCAAATGTGGTTTTACCAATGACCAGCAGTGTTATTTTCACAAATTATTCAGTTGTGGGTGTATCCTTTTTACGGCTTTTAGGCTCTTTCTTTTTCTGAACCCCTATTTTCAATTGCTCTTCTCCGGCTATGTAGTCTATATCAATTACATCTCCTTCGGCAATCTCCGATTTAAGCATTTCTTCAGCTATAGGGTCCTCCAGGTATTTTTGAATGGCACGGTTTAATGGACGCGCACCAAAATCCGAATCAAATCCCTTTTCGGCTATAAACTCCTTGGCTGCATCAGTAATTTTAAACTTGTATCCCATTTGCTCAATTCGCGAAAACAATTTGCGCAGTGATATATCGGCAATAGCCAAAATATCTTCTTTAGTAAGTGAATTGAATATAACCACATCATCTATCCGGTTTAAAAACTCGGGCGAGAAAAAGCGTTTTAATGCGGTTTCAATAACACTTTTCGAATACGTTTCGGCTCCGTCTGTTTTGCTTTGTGTGCCAAAACCCACTCCACCACCAAACTCCTTTAACTGGCGCGAACCAATATTCGATGTCATGATGATAACGGTGTTGCGGAAATCCACTTTACGTCCCAAACTATCGGTCATAAAACCTTCGTCAAGGGCCTGCAGCATCAGGTTAAATACATCGGGGTGGGCTTTCTCTACCTCATCGAGTAAAATAACGGAATACGGTTTTCTGCGGATTTTTTCAGTAAGCTGTCCGCCTTCTTCGTATCCTACATATCCTGGAGGCGCCCCCACCAAACGCGATACGGCAAATTTTTCCATGTACTCGCTCATATCAATACGCACCAGCGCATCTTCCGAGTCGAACATATACCGGGCAAGCACTTTTGCCAATTCAGTTTTTCCAACACCTGTGGGGCCCAGAAATATAAATGAACCAATGGGACGATTCGGATTTTTTAATCCGGCACGTGTGCGCTGAATGGCCTTTGATAATTTTTCAATGGCTTTATCCTGTCCAATTACTGACCCTTTCAGATCCTGAGCCATATTCAACAGGCGATTGCCTTCACTTTGTGCAATACGCTTGGTAGGAATACCTGTAATCATGGCTACCACATCGGCTACATCGTCTGCCGTTACGGTAGAGCGCTGCGATTTGGTATCTTCTTCCCATTTATTTTTTTCAGTTTCCAATTGTTCGAGCAGGTGTTTTTCCTTATCGCGCAATTTGGCAGCCTCCTCATACTTCTGGCTTTTTACCACGCGGTTTTTTTCTACTTTAATATCCTCAATCATTTTTTCCAAATCAAGAATATTCTGAGGCACGTGTATGTTGCTTATATGAACACGGGCTCCCGATTCGTCCATTACATCAATGGCTTTATCCGGAAGGTAACGATCGGTCATATAACGGTTACTTAATTTCACGCAAGCTTCAATGGCTTCGTCTGTAAAAGTAACCGAGTGGTGGTCTTCGTATTTTTCTTTAATATTTTTAAGAATTTCAACGGTTTCTTCGGGCGAGGCCGGATCAACCATTACCGGCTGAAAACGCCTTTCCAAGGCTCCGTCTTTTTCAATATACTGGCGGTATTCGTCTAATGTAGTAGCTCCAATGCATTGAATTTCGCCACGGGCCAGTGCCGGTTTAAACATATTGGAAGCATCGAGCGAACCAGAGGCACCGCCCGCACCAACAATGGTGTGAATCTCGTCAATAAACAAAATAACATCAGGCGATTTTTCCAATTCATTCATCACGGCTTTCATGCGCTCTTCAAACTGTCCACGGTATTTGGTGCCTGCCACCAGTGAAGCAAGGTCAAGCATCACTACCCGTTTGTTGAAAAGTACCCTTGACACTTTGCGCTGCACAATACGCAATGCCAAACCTTCGGCTATGGCGGTTTTTCCTACACCCGGTTCACCAATGAGTACCGGATTATTTTTCTTTCTGCGAGAAAGAATTTGAGAAACACGTTCAATTTCTTTTTCGCGGCCAACTATCGGATCAAGCTTTCCTTCCTCAGCCGATTTGGTTAAATCACGACCGAAATTATCAAGCACCGGAGTTTTGGATTTGGTATCTCCGGGTTTGCGTGGTTCAGGTTTGCGTTCTTCGGGTGTATAAAAATCACCGGGAGACTCGGGAGGTAACTCTGATTTTACGTCAGGTAAATTATTCTCAAGAGCCGTTTTAAAAACATCATAGGTAACTGCAAACTGAACCAAAATCTGAGAAGCAATATTATCCTCGTCCCTTAACACTGATAATAATAAATGCTCGGTACCTATGATATCTGTTTTGAAAATTTTAGCTTCAAGGTAAGTTATCTTTAATACCTTTTCGGCTTGTTTGGTAAGTGGGATATTGACCAGATTTGAAGTTAATGATGAGGTTGCAGTTCCTTTTATGGTATCCTCTATTACTTTTTTAAGTCTGATGGTATCCACATCTAATGCCTTGAGGGTTTTTATTGCTTTCCCGTCTCCCTCGCGAATAAGGCCCAGAAGCAAATGCTCCACCCCTATATAATCATGCCCTAACCGAATTGCCTCTTCCCTGCTATAGGAAATTACATCTTTTACTCTGGGCGAAAATTTTGCTTCCATCATTTTGTTCCTTTCTAACTATTCAGATTGTATGTTTATGTAATTGGTTGCAGGGTAATCAAAAGCCTTACCAATTACATCATGCCAAATTTAATAGAATTTGTTTTCGAATATCAACCTAAACAGGGGTCTATTTATGTGGGTTTTCTGTAAAAATATACACAAAACAAAAAGGCACTCTTCACAGAGTGCCTTTTTGTCATATCATCAATATTCTCAATTACCTTGCTACAACTATTTTAACTGTTTTAGAAGCATCACCTGCTTGAATACGGCAGAAATAGATCCCCGATTGCAAATCGGAAACGGAAATTAACTGATTTACGATATTCACTCCTCCCGCCAGTTTCACTTCTTTTACAATCCGTCCTGTTAAATCTGTTAAGGCTACCGAATAACCCGATGCATTATTGCGCAAATGAGGATTTACCAGACGAATATTTATTTCGTTAGCGGCAGGATTAGGGAACAAAGTAATATCCACATCCGTCAACATTTTGTGAATGGAATTTGGTCCGTAATTGGTTTTGAAACCGGCTATATCATCGCGGTTGCGCGGGAATAATTTCCAGTTGCTGAAACTATAAGTTAATATCCCTTTCATGTAGGCATATTTTTTATTCAGTACAAGCGAATCTGTGTTGAAATTGGCTGGAATATCATTTGACTGATCATCTGCCCTTAAACCATTGGTTGAAGCCGTATCTTTTCTGAATGCCCACTCGCCAAAATTGCTTGGGGCATCGGCATTTAAATTTACCACATATACCGAATCGAATTCTACCAGCATGGCTTCGTAAGGCTCCGTGTAGGCTGCCACCTTTAATCGTACCGAATCAATTGGTAAGTTGGTTACAAATGCCGGAAGCGATTTTCCGGTACCGGCAACGGTATGGTTAGAGTTACCTGCATTATACAAAGTGGTAACATTAAAATTCTCGCGTACAATACACGAGGTTATAACGACTGAATCTCCTCTGTTCCACTGGTCAATTCCATCACCCACGGCAGGTTGTATAAAAATGGCCGAATTAGGTCCGTTTCCACTTTGAATGGTTACCAGGCCCAAATCATCAGATTTAGTAGTTGAAGTTACAATTCCTTTCACCGAAATACCCGTAAGTGTATCTCCGGTCCAAATGGAGTTCCCGCTTGTGAATGGCGAGTACTGCAATTGCTGAATTGTAGTTACTCCGGCATCGGTTACAATATAGGCGCAGTTGGTAGCCAATGAGTCGGGAGAATAAGAAGAAGCATTTGAATTATCTGTTGCCTTGATATAGTATTTTACAATACTGCCATTGGTTTGAGCCGGAATGCTTGCCTGCCAGATCCCGTCAGTAACGTTGCCCGAAATTCTTGACATAATCAACGGATTGAAACTTCCGTTATCAACTGCATAATAAAGAACAGCGGAAGACACAGTAGTATCGTCAATAATGCGTGCACTTATCACAACAGGATTAGCGGAAGTAGCAATTACCGGATTACGTGGTAAGCGCGTAATGGTAGGAGCCACTCCCAGTACCGGACCAAGGTCTGATAAAACCAGCGGGCTGATAACATACTGCTGGGTTCCTGTGGCGGTAACATAGGTTTCGGTAATCACTCCACGAACGTATGAGAAGGTAACACCTATTTGCGGAGGTGCAAAATACGGTGTGCCGGGAATAGCAGGTGGTCCAATGGTATCTTCTAAGTTATCGTTTCTGAAATAGGCCGAAATATCGTAAACGGATATTTTATTTCCGTTTGCATCCTGCAATGACCATGTCCAGCGGGTTCCGGCCGGAGTTCCTGTACCGGTACGATCAACTACAGTTACATTTTTAAGTTCTACATAAACTCCTTCGTATTGTTCACCGGTTGCAGGTTGTACAACCATTGTTCCGCTACCATTGTTTTTCATAAACTGATCAACGGTAACCACGGTTGGTGTAATAGTTACAGGATTCAGATTAATAATCTCGGCCGGATAAGGAAGGATATTAAGTTGTGTTTCTCCAGTGGTAGTCGGGCCACCGGTGCCATTAAAGTTTTTAAGTACACCTACGTAACGAACTTTTAATCCCTTTACCGAGCTTTGATAAAACTGAGTGGCCGATTTATAAGTTGAAAGACCGCCCGACCAACCGGTTACTGTAGTAGGATCGCACATCACTTCTATCCCACTCCAGGGGCCACCATTCGGGTTTTGAATAAATGTAGCTTTTCTGTTTATTGAAAGACCATAATAACGCGGATCAAAAGCTACTACTCCTTCCACCTGTACGGTATCACCGTATATTGGATCTTTTGCAACCGGATTCTGATAATCAGGCCGTGTATTTCCTGAAGCTAATTTCTGAGCACTTACAAATTGTAAACTGTCTATAGAAATAAGAGGATACGGATACAAAGAAGTTGCTTTGGCATAAGCCAAAACAAAATCACCAAATGAAGTAAAATTGGTGTCCGACTGAATAGTTCCCGAATTATTAGCTGATCCCATACCTCCCAAATCCAGCCAGCTACCTGAACCGTTATCTTTTACTATTCTCAGCTTTGATGAATCGGCAGCGTAATCCACACCGTTATTTCCATAACTCAACTGAACTTTAGCTGCCGAAACTGATGCCCCGGCTCCTTTTGAAATGGTCCAGAATCTTAAGGAAGATATTGAATCAATGGTTGAAGGAAGACTTCTATTGGGAGCTTGTGAAGTAAATAACTCAGCCCGGTAAGTAGTAGCAGTTGAAGCAGATTGAGTAACTGTTAATGATACGGGTCGGTAAGTAGTGCCTTTCCCTACTGGTATGGCTTTGGTGGTTTGGCCGGTGGAAGCAACCGTAATTTCAACCGGACCGTTGATGAATTTGGTATTATCGGCTCCATTTACCACCGAGGCGCTTCCCAAAATTAAATAACCAGCATTACTTGTTACCAATTTCCCACTGGTAAACGTTAAATTACCGCTTAACTGATGCGTGTCGTTTAACTGCACATTAAACGCATTGCTAATGATTAAATGAGCAGGTCCAGTAGTTTTGGGAAACTCATTATTGGTTGTTGTCTGCAAGGCGGTACCGGCATATTCTAACGAGGCCGATGAGCCATAACTAAGTGTATTGCCACCAAGTGTTAATGCTCCCTGTACCATTTTTACAGTATTTGATGCCGTTCTGCTTCCATGTAATGTGAGTCCTGCAGAATTATTTAAAATAAATCCTGAAGGACCATTAGTAGCCGGATATTCAATATCAGATGTAGTTTGAGCCGAAGTTCCTGCGTACTCAACCAAAGCGTTTGCACCATAAGTAAGGGTATTGCTGTTTAATGACAGTTGATTGTTTGCCGTTAGGGTTAAAGTACCATTCACAGTAATATTACGCGGCAGGGAAAGATTGGTCTCCAAACGCAGGTTGGTATAAGTGTCAATAGTAGCTGCCCCCGATATTCCACCGTTTCCTATAAGCTGACCGTTTGCAGAAATAACAGTACCAAGTAAGCTTGTCGAATTTGCGGCTATAGAATTAGCTCCTGTTCCAGTTGGCAATATAATGCGACCACCCGCCTCAAGAACTAATGAGCCAAATCGCTCAGAAGCTATTCTGGCTATTGGTATTTGGTTCATAATCAATGTTCCTTGCGACTGAATCGTTAGCTTTCCTGTACCGGCAGTACCACTATCTGGTCTCAGTGCCCCCGCTGCTCCCGGATCCATTAATAAAATCCCATTTGTTACCAGAACATGCCAGGCCCTCATATTTGTTTTTATAGTGATGGTATCCGTTGCAGTGGCAGTATTTATTTTAAGTGTCCAACCAAAAAAGTTGAGCGGAACGCCCCATTCACCGGTTAATGTTCCTGAACGGGAGGTTCCGGCAAATGTTAAACTCCCGTTTCCGGTTGTCACCAAAAATCTACGGGAGTTATTTAATCCGGTAGATGAAGCTCCCGGAATAGTTCCCTTTGTCCCACTGTAAGTTCTTATTTTTCCATACACATTTAATGTATTTGCACCAATATAAAGTCGGGCACTATCGGTGGCATCAATCTGAGCATTCAGGTGCAAATCCAGGCAAGATCCACCCGATGTCATAAAAACAGAATCCCCGTCTTGTAACCAAACCGAATTGGAAGAAGTTGGTACTCCAGTTGCTGGGTCCCATGATAGAGTACCCTGGTTAAATACCTCCCAGGTAGAAGTAGCACCCCAATCTCCTGATTGCTTACTTCTGAAATCACCGTTCACCTGTGCAAACCCGCTCAGGGAACTTACTAGTAGTAAAAACGTAAAAAATCTTTTCATATTGATTAGCGATTAATTGTACAAGTTAGTTAATTACTTTAAAATTACAAATTTACCAGTCTGAATTTGTCCGGTAGCTAAATCTTTCACTGCAAAAATGTATATGCCCTGACTAATTTGATTTTTGGTTTCAGTCAGCATATCCCATGCATGCTCTCCCCCCGACATGACAATATTCTTTGTGCCCGCAAAATTTTCAAACCAGCGGCTGTCCTCCCCTGCATAGGTTATGCCATTATGCGAAATTTTATTTACCAGGTCTCCTGATGCCGTGTAAATACTTATTTCACACCGCTGAGGTAAATTGTAAAAGTATATCTTTCTGGTTCTTGAGGTAGTGCCGTCCCAAAGAGCAGAGCCCTTATACGGATTTGGATACACCCCAATGGCCGGTTTGCTGTTTTTACTTTCAATGGCATTTGGCTCTGTTCCTGTAAAAATATGATACGAATTTTCTGAGAAAGACGATTCCAGAGATTCTAAGTTCAAATCCACGTCCCCCTTGTCAAATGCTGTTAACAGAACAAGGTACTGCCATCCGTTCATTAAGCCGGTGAGGCGGTAGTGAAAATAAAATGTATCACTTTCTATTACCACCGGAGACGGTAACTGAATGGATGAAAACCCATTATTAAATCCAATAGCATTTCCCGCTGAATCCCATTGCGCAATTAAATTGGCCTTGTCGAGAAGGTTGGTAGACTTATCATCACCTATATTGGTTCGATATAACCGAAATCCTTCAAAATCTTTTTCCTTTGAAATAGGGTCAATTGATTCCATTGAGTTTTTTCCCCAGTAAATATCTAACTGATTATCTCCCGGAATCATTTTGACTTGTGGATCGGCCGGTGGCTCGGGTAAGATATACCTGTTTAAAACTGCATTTCCGTTTAAATCCTCTCCGGCATCAAGTAATCCGTTTTCATTCAAATCTTCCCCTAAATAGGTTCGTTTAGCCCACGAAAGATGATCAGTTAATTCCTTTCGCGAAGTGGAATTATCCTTGTTCATCGGATCACCTGATTCTTTCTGTTTGGCACAAACCATTGCAACCACAAACTTAATTTTCTCCCCGGGTAGCACCTGTGGGATGCTGCCAATAGAAATAAGTTGTATCCAGTTGCCTGTAACGGTGTTGGGACCTGTTAAAATTTTGGCCGAATCGGTAGGTGTTTTAAGTTTGTAATAACGTTCCTGATCATTTGCCGGAGAAGTATAAGGTGCCGTGGTTGAATTGTAATACCAGAAATTAGGATTAATTACCGGAGGCAAGTACCCCGAATC
Source organism: uncultured Bifidobacteriaceae bacterium (assembly GCA_964535575.1). Taxonomy (GTDB): domain Bacteria; phylum Bacteroidota; class Bacteroidia; order UKL13-3; family UKL13-3; genus JAGPCK01. The sequence continues at coordinate 49,968 of CAZHTC010000012.1, read as the reverse complement.
GGTAAATTGTTTTGAATTATTGGGATGAAAATATTTCCCTCTCCATTCAACTCCAAGTAACTGACAGGCTGCGTATGATTGGGTGTAATCCACATCATCGCCAGCAGCCTGATAAACATAAATAGCTCCGGCATTTTTATCATAACCTCCTCTTCCTTTATTAAAAAAGGCGGTTCCGTTATCCTGTGTAACATTAATATTTCTAACTACCATATCGCTCCACATACCTAAATAAACAGAGTCCCAGGCATTGGTTGAATTATTGGTGATTTCATAATTAAGAATAACAAAAAAATCAGCATAGGAGTAGTTCCATGCATAACTTTCCAACCGTACCTCGGCAAATAAGGGATTGGTGTGATTAGTTATGGGAATATTAAGTCCGGGAACAATTACATTTTTATCGGTAAATCCAACAACAAAATCCTGATGAGAAACAGCAGATGGAGTAAAATAGTCACTGTTTTTTAGTGTGGAACGAACTTTCACAGGTCCGTTTGCAGTAAACTCAAATCCGCTGGCACCTGTTGAATATCCATTTGCTGCATCAACAGCCGAGGTGGATACAAGCTGCTGCCCATTCATTATAGCCCCCATCCAAATTCCACCTTCAAACAAATGTTCAATCCCCGAGTTAATCGGATATTCCATAGATGGAGGCCCCTGCGAATTACTTCTTACCGCTGGCCGCCCTAATGTTCCCACATTACTGATTGCTAAACCTAATCTTCCTGCATCAGTATATTTCTGATCAAAACTTACCTGCGAAAATGCCAATCCAAAATTTAGCAGCAAGACTCCCGAAAACAGTATACGTAAACTCATTTTTTTTCTTGCGGGCAAATATGACAAAAAATGAGGCAACTAACATAAATTTTAGTTTAATTTTTTGAGGTAATAGGCTAAATAAATAACTATCTATACAGCGAGATATTCGTACTGCATATGTTTACAAAACTTATACCGCTGACAAAGTATGAGTTCTCATATTAACACCACTACTTGTAATGAAACGGTTACCAAAAACCGAATTGGTTACATGTTGATAACTTAATTCTGGTGCTCACCTGTTTGACTTCACTTAAAAATACAATTGAACAGGTTTTATACATTCTTAAAAACTGATGTGCATAACTGTTTTTTCAAAAGAAAAAATTTCAGGATGCGCATAAAAAATTGAATCTTCGTGCAGGTTAATCAAACACTATTTCCTGAAGAGGTTGAAAAGAGACGATGGATAACAACAAAACGAAATTTACGCGTAAAAAAGATACTAAACAATTTCCGGTGGAGTTAATTACCGGTAAACTCCCACCCCAGGCGCTTGAACTGGAAGAAGCTGTGTTGGGAGCTTTAATGATTGAAAAAAATGCACTTTCGGTTGTTCTAGACATTCTGAAAGCGGACTATTTTTATAAAGACGCCCACCAGTTAATTTTCAAAGCTATACTTGGATTATTTGACAAATCAGAGCCGGTAGATATACTCACCGTTACCAATCAGCTTCGGCTGGATGGCACCCTCGAGATTTGCGGAGGCCCGTATTATATCACTCAATTAACCAACCGGGTGGCTTCTGCCGCCAATATTGAATTTCATGCCCGCATTATTCAGCAAAAATTTATTCAGCGGGAGTTAATTCGGATTTCGGGTGAAGTACAGCGGGAGGCATTTGAAGAAACAACCGATGTATTTGATTTACTCGACCAAACTGAAAATAAACTTTACCAACTAACCGAAGGAAACATTAGCAATAGTTCTGAAAAAGTTGATACTATCTTAAAAGAAGCTATAAAACAAATTGAATCCCTTAAGGGGCACGAAGACGGACTTACCGGCATTCCTTCGGGCTTTACAGCATTAGACCGTTTAACTTCAGGCTGGCAAAAATCTGATTTGATTATTTTAGCCGCACGCCCCGGTATGGGTAAAACGGCCTTTGTATTGGGAATGGCCCGCAATGCAGCCGTTATCGGAAATAATCCGGTTGCACTATTCTCCCTCGAAATGTCATCCATCCAGTTGGTTAATCGTTTAATTGCAAGCGAAACCAATTTGGAAGCAGAGAAATTAAAAAAAGGACAGCTAAGGGAAGATGAATGGGTACAATTGAACAAAATGGTTGGAAAACTTTCGGAGGCACCTATATTTATTGACGACACCCCTGCCCTTTCCATATTTGAGCTTCGTGCCAAATGCCGGAAACTTAAATCGCAGCATAATATTCAATTGGTAATTATCGATTACCTGCAACTGATGCGTGGCGATGAAAGCCGCTCGGGAGGAAACCGTGAACAGGAGATCAGCTATATCTCGCGATCTTTGAAAGCTTTGGCCAAAGAATTAAATATTCCGGTTATTGCACTTTCCCAGTTAAGCCGTGCGGTAGAAACACGTGGAGGTGATAAACGTCCAATGCTTTCCGACCTGAGAGAATCAGGTTCTATTGAGCAGGATGCCGATATGGTGTCCTTTATTTACAGACCCGAGTATTATGGATTTAATGACGACCAGGAAGGGAATTCGTTAATAGGAATTGCTGAAATAATTGTTGCCAAACATCGTAACGGTGCAACCGATACGGTTAAGCTTAAATTTGTAAATAAATTTGCCCGGTTTGAAAACCTCGATATGTTCTCTTATTCAGATGATACGGATTATGAACCGTCAAACATGATCACGCTTCAATCAAGAATGAATAATATGAATGATGAAGAGACGCCTCCTTTTTAAATTCCTAATCATCCAGTAAATCAATTGCTGATTGTAATTCGGCAGCAGTCTTCTTTTCTTTTTGCTTTACAGCCAGTTCAAGTCCGATTAAATAAATGCTGCGTGCTTTTTCAGTATCTGATTTTTCCTCAAGAATTTTACCCAATTGATAATAAATCGCCAAATATTCCGGATTTCTTTCTTTCAGGTTTAGAAGTAATTCCATTGCCTTATCTAAATTTCCTGCTCCTAAATATTCCATTGATATAGCGTAATAAAGAAAATCATCATCCGGACTTTCCTCTAAAAATTTTAACAATTGTTCCAATCTGCTTTGCGGCATATGCTAAATGAACAAAAAATAAATACTTTTGTACCCCATTTTAAGGAAAGAATATGAAGATTCTGGTATGTATCAGCAACGTGCCTGATACCACAACAAAAATAACTTTTACTGACAATAACACGAAGTTCAATTCAGCAGGTGTTCAGTTTATTATTAACCCATATGACGAACTGGCTTTAACCAAAGCCCTTGAGTTGGTTGAAAAACATCAGGGTACTGTTTCAGTAATCAATGTAGGACTGGCTGATACGGAGCCAAATATTCGCAAAGCGCTAGCCATCGGTGCCAATGATGCTATACGGATTAACACTCAACCAACCGATGCTTTTTTTGTTGCCTCCCAAATTGCAGAAGCTGTAAAATCTGAAAACTACGATCTTATTCTTACCGGACGGGAATCAATAGATTATAACAGCGGTCAGGTATGTGGCCTGTTGGCCGAAATGCTTGGTCTCCCATCGGTAAACGTAATTAATACGCTGGATATTGATAATGGTGTGGCCACAATGGAACGTGATATTGATGGTGGTCGCGAAGTAGTAAAATGCAACCTTCCGCTGGTAGTAAGTGCGCAAAAAGAATTAGCAGAACCCCGTATTCCCAACATGCGCGGAATTATGGCTGCCCGCACCAAACCTTTAAAAGTTGTAGAGCCGGCTTCGATGTCCAATTCAACTGAAATAGCCGTTTATGAATTGCCTCAGCCAAAGGCTGGCTGCAAAATGATAGATGCCGAGAAAGCGGAAGAATTGATAACCCTGTTACACAACGAAGCAAAAGTGATTTAAATACATTAAGGAAAAATTGATATGGCCATTTTAGTATTTGCAGAAAATATAGACGGTATTTATAAAAAGTCATCCTTCGAGGCGGTAAGCTATGCAGCCGCTATTGCCTCGTCTACAGGAGATAAAGTTATTGCAGTTTCCCTTGGAACTGTTGAAGGCGGAAGACTGGAAGAACTTGCCCGCTACGGAGCTGATAAAATTGTAAATGCCGCAGATAAAAAATTAGATACATTCAACCCACATGCTTATGCATCGGTGCTGGCGCAAATTGCCAAACAGGAAAATGCCTCCATTGTGGTGCTAACCAATACCTATAGCGGAAAATCACTTGCCCCGCGACTTGCAGTAAAATTAAATGCAGGGTTGGTATCAGGTGTTATTTCCCTGCCTGAAACATCATCAGGTTTTAAAGTTAAAAAAATGGTTTTCTCAGGTAAAGCATTTGCCGATATTGAAATTAAAAATGAGGTGAAAATACTCGCCCTTACTGCCAATTCATACAGCCCTCAGGAATTGAACAAGGCTGCAGAAATGGCTGAGTTTTCTTCGCCATTCAGCGATGCAGATTTTGCCAGTCAATCGGTTGAAGTAAAAAGAGTATCGGGTAAAATCCCATTGACCGAAGCCGAGTTGGTTGTGTCGGGAGGACGAGGAATGAAAGGCCCTGAAAACTGGGCCATGTTGGAAGATCTTGCCAATGTTCTTGGTGCAGCCACTGCCTGTTCAAAGCCTGTTTCGGATATGCACTGGCGTCCGCACTCGGAGCATGTGGGGCAAACCGGGATTACCATTAAACCCAACTTGTATATCGCCTGCGGAATCTCGGGTGCTATCCAGCATTTGGCAGGAGTAAGTTCAAGTAAAGTTATTGTAGCAATTAATAAAGACCCTGAAGCCCCGTTTTTTAAAGCAGCCGATTACGGGATTATAGGCGATGTATTCGATGTGGTTCCTAAATTGGTTACAGCAGCCAAAAATCTTAAATCATCTCAGAACTAAAAGAAGTTTTATTTTACTGCTTTTATTATTTTTGACACTCTTGGTACTACCTTTACAACTGCATGCAAAAAATTCGGCTTGATATTGTCGGCCTCACCTCGGGTCAGTCTCATGGTTCATACACCCTCATTCTGGGGGAAGAACTTGGCAACCGGAAACTACCGATCATTATCGGGAGTTTTGAAGCGCAGGCAATCGCCATCGAAATTGAAAAAATAGTTCCGTTTCGGCCCATGACCCATGACTTATTTGTGTCATTCTGCCGCACATTTGATGTAGAAATAAAAGAAGTGCTTATTCATACGCTAACTGATGGCGTTTTTTATGCCAAGATGATTTGCGAATTAAACGGGGAATCGAAAGAAATTGATGCCCGCACCTCTGATGCTATTGCCCTTGCTGTAAGATTCAAGTGTCCCATCTACACCACTGATGCCATTATGCGGTCAGCAGGTATAGTGATAAACGAAGAACAGGAAGAAGAAAGTAAAGAAGAAAATGAACAGGAGCACGAAGAAGAAACTGAAGAAACTTTTATTGAACCCCAGCCATTCAACCCAAATGCCAACCTTACTTCAATGACTATTGATCAATTAAACAACCTACTTGAGGAAGCTATACGAATTGAAGATTATCATCGCGCAGCATTAATACGGGATGAAATAAACAAGCGCGAAAAGTAATGGATCGTTTCACCGGCCTTTTGGGTATTGTTTTCATTCTTGGTTTAGCCTTTCTTTTTTCCAATAACAAAAAAAAAATAAATTACCGCTTAGTTGCCAGCGGACTTGGATTGCAAACCATCCTTGCACTTCTTATTCTTAAGGTTCCTCCTGTAACTGCATTTTTCCAGTTTCTTGGCAGGGGAATGCAAAAAATTGAACAGTTTGCAAAAGAAGGAGCCAATTTTGTTTATCGCGGCTTAGGCTCATTCGATAAAACCGGAGCACCTGTTAATTATGCCTCGCCCGATACCTTTGTATTTGCATTTAACATAACAGCCACTATTATCCTGGTTTGCGTTTTGGTAGCTATGCTTTACCATGCGGGTATCATGCAAAAACTGGTCGAACTCATTGCCCGCGCTATGAATTGGGTGATGCGCGTGAGCGGTGCCGAGGCATTAAGCAATGTAGCCAGTGCTTTTGTAGGACAGGTGGAAGCACAGGTAATGATCAGACCTTATTTGGCGGGTATGACCAAAAGCGAACTGCTTGCTTCGATGAGCGGAAGTTTGGCCTGCATTGCGGGAGGAATTTTGATTGTGTATGCCAATATGGGAGCCAAAGCCGAATACCTTATTGCCGCAAGTTTGATGGCGGCACCCGGGGCATTGGTTATTTCCAAAATCGTGTTTCCCGAAACCGAAGAATCGCAAACAATGGGCAAGGTAAAACTTCAGGTAAAAAGTGAATACAGTAACCTTATTGACGCAATAAGCCACGGGGCTGCCGATGGATTTAAAATATCAATGAATGTAATTGCTATGCTCATTGGTTTTATTGCATTAATTGCTATGATAAACTGGATGCTTGCCCATATTTATCCCACCTTGTCGCTGGATTTTATTTTCAGTAAAATATTCTATCCCATTGCCTGGCTAATGGGTACACCGGCCGAAGATGTAAATAATGTGGCTACCCTGTTAGGTCAAAAACTTACGGTAAATGAATTTGTTGCCTTCCGTAACCTTACCACCGGTACTATTCCTGTTATTTCGGATAAAGGAATGATGATAGTAAGTATTGCCATTTGCGGCTTTGCAAACTTCAGCAGCGTGGGAATGCAAATTGGAGGAATTAGTGCATTAGCACCAGAGAGGCGAACCGATTTGGCCAAACTTGGAATGCGGGCATTATTATGCGGAACTCTGGCTTCCTATCTGAGCGCCACCATAGCCGGTATTATAATGTAATCAGTTCCTGAAACGTGGGAATGGTTTCCGTAAAAGCGTATTTCTTATTTATTAAATCTATTTTACAAACAAAGTGATTAAGCCCATTTGTCACTAACAGAAATGGCACCTGCAGGGCAATATTATATCGGGCAATCTGATCAAAAACCTGCTGATTAATCTGAATTCCGGGAGCCTTGCATTCTACAATTAGTTTTGGATCCCCCGAGGTAACATAAGCAACAATATCCGTTCGTTTGGAAAGTCCGTTAACTTTAAGCATTTTTTCAACAGATAAAAGCCCGGCAGGGTAACTCAGATGCTCTGCTAAATAATGAATTACATGTTGCCTTACCCATTCTTCGGGAGTAAGACTTACATATTTTTTTCTGATTATATCGTAAATTAATTTTCTTTGCCCTTCAGCCGAGAATTGAAATTGAAAGGAAGGAAAATTTAACACCTGCATTTAAGCACGCAAATTAAGCAATGGCAACGGATACTTTAAAAGCATACGATGAAATAATGTCGGCAATCAAAGCCAAAAAGTTTGCCCCGGTTTACCTGTTACATGGTGAAGAATCATATTTTATTGATAAAATTAGCGATGCCCTTGACGAAGGTGTATTGAACGAGGCTGAGAAGGGTTTCAATTTTTCGCTCTTTTACGGAAAAGATGTGGATGCCTCCCAAATTGCCGGAGCTGCCAGACGTTTCCCGATGATGGCCCCTTATCAGCTAATTTTGGTTAAAGAAGCTCAGGAGATAAAAAATTACGATGCACTTATCCCCTATTTTCAGCAACCGCTTGACAGTACCATTTTAGTTTTATGTTATAAGAATAAAAAATTTGACAAGCGAACCAAAGCCTATACCGCACTTAAAAAATGCGTTACTTTCGAATCCGGAAAATTATATAGCAATCAGGTTTCAGGATGGATTACTTCTTACCTTAAAAAACAGGGAATTAAAATTAACGAAAAAGCGTGCCTGTTACTTAGCGAATATATAGGAACCGACTTAAGCCGGATTGCCAACGAACTGGATAAAATTCTTATTAACAAAAAAGATAAAAGTTCTGAAATAAGTCTGGAGGAAATTGAACAAAATGTAGGGATTAGTAAAGACTTTAATATTTTTGAGTTGCAAAATGCTATAGGGCAACGAAACGCTTACAAAGCTTACCTTATCGGAGAGCATATTACCCAATCAAAAGATTTTTCAATGATTCCGTTAATAGCCAACCTGTATAATTTTTTCTCAAAACTTTATGTTGCTCACCAACTTCAGGATAAGAGCAAAAACGGTCTGATGAAATCGCTTGGCATTAATTTCTTTTTTGCCGATGACTATCTTACTGCTCTCAAGAATTACTCTCCACAAAGAACTTTTATCGCATTCAATACACTGAAAACATTTGACTTAAAAAGCAAAGGCATTAATGATAATGCAACCGATGAAAAGCAACAGTTAAAAGAGTTAATCTTTATGCTAACTCAATATAACTAAGGCTTTCTATTTCAAAAATATTTATTAAACTTGCATTTCCTTATATTGTATAAATTTAATTAATCATATAACGCTGATGAAAAAAGTAGTACTAATTGGTTTAATGACAACTCCTTTTTGGGTTATGGCCCAGCAAAAGAATGTTGTAACAAATGGCACCAAAACAGGCGCCACCGACAACAAAGTGGTGACTACCACTACAACAACTACAACTAACAACCCTAAAGGAACGCAACCTAGCACCACCTTATCACCAAGTACAATCAACTACCCGATGGTTAAAATCGGAGAATCAAAGTACGACCTTCAAACCAACGCTTCCATTGGACGCAGAGTAATGGAGTACGCAGGTGGAAAAGTATCTGTTGTTTGGACTTACTCAAACGAAAATGATCCATGGAACGATCGTGGAACAGGTTACAACCATTTCAATGGAACTTCATGGGGCAGTACTCCATCAGTACGTATTGAAGGCGGAACAGGAACTACCAACAGAACCGGTTGGCCAAATCTCGGACAAATTGGAAGCGGAGAATATGTTTTCGGACATGCTCCCGTAGGTGGATTCCGTAAATCAACAAACGGAACAATAGGAAGTAATACCTGGACATTGTCGCCTATTCTTCTTGGTGATAACACCACCCAATACCCTATTTGGGGAAGAGTGGCCAATAACGGAAATACCATTCACGTAGTTGCTAATTACACTACCACAGCCGGAAATAAAGTAATTAAAGGAGTAAATAACCCAATGGTTTATTCACGTTCGCTTGACGGAGGTACTACATGGCCAATTCAAAATATTACCCTTCCCGGATATGACTCAACACTTACACTATATGGAGGCGGAGATAATTATGCTATTGATGTTCGCGATTCAATTGTTGCCATTGTAGCTGGTGGCGTGGTTGACCACGTTGTATTATGGAAGTCTACTGATAACGGAACAACCTTTATGAGAATAATTATTGATAGCATGCCTTATGGTGTGAAAGATACTTTCAGCGACAAAAAATACAGAGGAAATGATGGTTCAATGGAAGTGGTGATTGATAATAACGGAAAAATCCAGTTGTTTTGGGGTATGAGTGTAGTAGCAGCAAAACCAAGCGATAGCAGTTATTCTTACTACCCATCGGTAGGTGCGTTGATGCATTGGAGCGAATACACAAATAAAATTGATACCATTGCCGCTATTTTAGACAGAAACAACACTGACACCATTGAAATTGAACCTTCAACCTGGCAAATTACTACCACCAACACCGGAGCAGCAGCCAGATATGGAAGCACCTGTTTGGTAACCATGCCAAGCGCAGGTGTTGATGCATCTAATTACATTTACGTAGTTTATTCGGCTCCGGTAGAAGAAGACGTAACACCGCTTGATCCTTTTGAAAACTACCGCGATGTGTATGTGGTTTATTCAAAAGACAATGGTGCTACCTGGGCAGCTCCACAAAACCTTACCAAAGGGCAGGGATTTGAAGATGTTTTTGGTTGTATTAATAAACAAATAAGCAATAAACTTCATTTAATCTGGCAGCGTGACGGAGACCCCGGAACTGCTCTTCAAAATGGCGACCTTCCCGGAATAAATGACATTATGTATGCTGCTATCCCTACTGCCGATATTCTGAATAATTCTATTGGCGGAGATGTTGGATTGAGCGTGAAAAATGTTCATGCTAATGATTTATTCTCGGTTAGTCAAAACTTCCCTAATCCTTTCTCAAACGAAACCGTAATAAGCATTGCCATGAAAAAAGGAGCTGAAGTTACATTTACTATAACCAATATGCTTGGCCAAACAGTAACCACTTCCGTTTCTAATCTGAAAACAGGACTGAACGATATTACTGTTGATGGAAACAGCTTGGAGGCTGGTGTTTATTTCTACACTATAACTTCAGGAAACTTCTCAGAAACCAGAAAAATGATTGTTCAGTAGTTGCTGAATAATCCATTATAAAAAAGCCCCGCATTGCTGCGGGGCTTTTTTTATTTTAAGACTTATTATGACAAATCGGGAATCATTTTACCCGGATTCAGAATTTGATTGGGGTCAAAAACCTGCTTGATTCCCTGCATTAGTTTAAAGTGAACCTCCGTAAGCGGAATATCCATAAAATTCTTTTGCACCAACCCTATTCCGTGTTCTCCGGATATGGTTCCCTTAAGTTGAACACACAGTGCAAAAATTTCACGTATGGCCTCATTAATCATCCCGTTCCATTGCTCATCAGTTAGCGACTCCTTTAAAATATTGATATGCAAATTGCCATCACCGGCATGTCCGTATGAAACAGATTTAAATCCATATTTTGCCTCCAGTTCTTTTAATCCCTTCATTAAAACAGGCAATTCTGCCCTTGGCACAACGGTATCTTCTTCTTTGTAAACCGAGCGTGTTTTAACGGCTTCTCCTATACTTCGCCTTAACTTCCAAAAAAATTCCTTCTGTTCAGCCGAATCAGCAAGCAAAACCTCCATACATCCGGTGGTATAAAGCACCTCCGCAATTTGTTCAGCTTCCTTATGCAACTGCTCCATTTCGTTGCCATCAACTTCAATTAATAGACAAGCTCCGGCTTCTTCAGGTAAATCAAAATTTAAATTATGCATGGCGGCCGAAAGCATTAATCCTTCCCTTTCCATAAATTCACAACACGAAGGTGTGTACCCGGCCCGGAATACCTTTGCCACAGCACTGCAGGCAGTTTCGGCATTGGAAAAGGTGACAAACATTAACAGGTTATGTTTGGGTAAGGGTATCAGTTTAAACACAATTTTTGTTATCACCCCAAGTGTTCCTTCGCTGCCAATCATCAGATGAGTGAGGTTATATCCTGTAGAATATTTAAGTGTGTTGGCACCGGTCCAGATGATTTCTCCGCTAGCTAAAACCACTTCAATATTTAAAACATAATCGCGGGTGGTGCCATACTTTAACGCCCGAGGCCCTCCGGAGGAATGAGCCAGATTACCTCCGAGAAAACAAGAACCTTTGCTTGCAGGGTCGGGTGGATAAAACAAGCCCTTTTCCTGAACAGCCTGCTGAAACACTTCATTGATAACTCCGGGTTCAACTGTCGCCTGAAAATTTTCTTCATCAATGGCAAGAATTTTATTAAACCGCTCCATTGAAAGTAAAACCCCGCCAAAAACTGGAAGCGCCCCTCCGCTTAATCCGGTACCCGCCCCCCGAACCGTAACCGGAACTGATTCTTTATTGCATAAAGTCAGTATTTGAGCTATTTCCACTGTTTTTGAAGGTTTCAGAACCACCTCTGGATAATAAATCAGGTCTTCTGTATGATCATGCGCATATGCTGCCGTTTGTTCAGCATCAGCCAAAACATATTCTTCCCCCACAATTTCTGTTAAAGCAGATAGTAGCTGTAAGGTAACTTTTCTATATTGCACCTTCATAAATTTGATTTATATGCACAGCAAATTATCTTTTATTCCCCTTTTTGTTCTTATCCTTTTTTCCTCAATTGGTGCAAAAGCTCAAAATTCCAGTAACCTTTCGCTCGAAAAAATATGGAACAGCCGTGAATATGCAGCTAAGGGAATTCCCGGTTTTGCATCTATGAATAACGGAAAAAGTTATACCATGCTCGATTTTAACAAGGAAACCAAAAACACCGACCTGATTCAATATAATTATGAGACCGGCACAAAAGAAAAAGTAATTATTGACGGGAACAACCTTAAAAATGCCAAAGGAGATAAAGTAAACATTGAATCGTACGATTTTTCGGCCGATGAAAGTAAGGTATTAATTCAGACAAATCAGGAATCCATTTACCGTCATTCATTTGTTGCCGAGTTTTTTGTGTACGATATAGTATCAAAATCACTAACTCCCGTAGCATCATCTAAAATAATGCACGCCACCTTTTCTCCTGATGGTAAAAAAGTAGCTTATTTAAAAGAAAATAACCTGTGGTATTTTAATATAGAAACTGCCAAAACAACTCAGGTTACCAGCGATGGCCAACGCAACAAAATAATTAATGGTTCGTGCGACTGGGTGTATGAAGAAGAATTTGCGTTCACCCGGGCATATCAGTGGTCGCCAAACAGTGATATTATAGGTTATTACCGTTTTGACGAAAGTAATGTGCATGAGTTTTCGATGGCCATGTATGGCGAATTATACCCAACCGAGTATCGATACAAATATCCTAAAGCCGGAGAAGCCAACTCAGAGGTAAGTGTACTCTTTTACAACCTTGTTACCTCAAAAACCGTATCATTTGATTTTGGGAATACGAAAGATTTTTATGTTCCCCGATTAAAGTGGAGCAATCAAAATCAATTTGCGCTGGTGTACTTTTTAAACCGGCTTCAAAACGAACTCACGATATTGAAAGCTGATGTAAATACCGGAAAGGGTACGGTTTTATTAAACGAAAAAAACAAATATTATATTGATATCAATGACGACCTTACTTTCACCTCCGATGGACAAAATTTTATCTGGTGCAGCGAACGTGACGGGTTTACGCATTTGTATTTGTACACCGAAAACGGCAAATTAATTAATCAAATTACCAAAGGCAACTGGGATGTGGATGAGCTGGTTGCCGTTGATTCAAAAAAGAAAGTAATTTATTACACCTCCTCTGAAATCTCCCCTATGGAAAGACATTTATATTCGATTGGTTTTGACGGACAAAATAAAACAAAACTTACTACCAAAAGAGGATTTCATTATATTACTTTTAATACCGACAAGAGCCTGTACATTGACAATTGCTCAGATATTAATACCCCTGCATTTATCACGTTACATAAATCAAACGGAAAACAGGTAAGAGAACTGGAAAATAATAAAGATCTGAATAAAAAATTAGAGGAACTCAAACTATCCAAAGCAGAGTTTTTTACATTCAATAATTCAACCGGAACCCCGCTTAACGGGTGGATGATAAAGCCAGCCGCGTTTGATGCAACTAAAAAGTATCCGGTGCTCATGTTTGTTTATGGCGGCCCCGGGAGTCAAACCGTGGTTGACCGCTGGGGGGGGGCTAATTACCTCTGGTACCAATACCTTAGTCAGAAAGGATATGTTGTAGTTTCTATTGATAACCGGGGTACAGGTTTCAGGGGGGAGGAATTTAAAAAATGTACTTATCTTGAATTAGGTAAAAAAGAAACCGAAGATCAAATAGATGCTGCCGGTTACCTGGGTTCGCTCCCATATATTGACCAAACCCGTATTGGAATATTTGGATGGAGTTATGGGGGATATATGAGCTCGTTATGTATTACTAAAGGAGCCGACAAATTTAAAACCGCCATTGCCGTTGCCCCGGTTACCAACTGGAGGTATTATGACAATATTTACACAGAGCGTTACATGCGTACACCGCAAGAAAATGGGAAAAACTACGATTTGAATTCCCCCCTTTCGCACGCTGACAAACTGAAGGGAAAATACCTGATTATACATGGCACTGCTGATGATAATGTTCACTTTCAGAATTCGGTGGAAATAGTGAATGCCCTGATAAAGGCCGGGAAAAATTTTGATTCGGAATATTACCCCAACAAAAACCACGGTATAGGAGGCGGCAATACCAGATTACATGTTTTCAGCCGCATAACAGACTTTATTATGCAGAATTTGTAATTCAGTTAAACTTTAGTTACTTGCACAAGCAATAAATCAAATAAAGAATGGAATCAACAGCAAAACAAGGACATCCAAGAGGACTTTATCTTCTGTTTTTTACTGAAATGTGGGAACGTTTCAGTTATTATGGAATGCGGGCAATTTTTATTCTGTTCATGACCAAAGCACTGGTTATGTCATCGGCTAACGCATCTAATGTGTACGGAAGTTTTACCGGGCTTGTTTACCTCACTCCTTTGCTTGGCGGATACATTTCAGATAAATTTTGGGGAAATCGCAGAAGTATTTTTGTTGGAGGAATACTTATGGCAATAGGACAGTTTCTGCTGTTTTTAAGCGGGAGTGCGGTTACCGAAGGCGCTCAAAGCGCATCGGCCATGTCGTTTATGTGGAGTGGTCTTACCTTTTTGATTATTGGCAATGGTTTCTTCAAGCCAAATATTTCTACCATGGTGGGGCAATTGTATCCCAAAGGAGATTCAAGAATTGATGGTGCTTTTACCATTTTTTACATGGGTATAAATATGGGAGCCTTCTTCTCTCCTTTAGTATGCGGCACTTTGGGTGATACCGGAAATGTGGGAGATTTTAAATACGGTTTCCTTGCAGCTGCAATCGGTATGGTTCTAAGCACTATTTCATTTGAGTTGCTCAAAAACAAACACCTTAAAGACCCCGAAGGACAACCGCTGGGAATGCCTAAAGCAAAAATGGATATTCAAACTTATCTTGTTATTCTTGGCTCCACTGCTTTAATTTTTGCCCTGCTCAATTTTCAGCAGATAGTTACATTTGTTTTTGGAGCAGAAGCCGTTTCTAATCCTCAAACATTTGCTCATACGCTTTCTGAATTAGGGCTTATTGGTTACCTGATTTACGGCTCCATGATCATTATGCCCATTGTTATTTTAACTGACAAGTCCCTGTCAAAAGATGAACGCGAACGCATCATTGTAATTTTTATTCTCGCCTTTTTTGTTATTTTCTTCTGGGCGTGTTTTGAACAGGCTGGTGCTTCGTTAACTTTATTTGCCGATACTCAGGTTGACCGCCATGTTACCATCAGCGTAAGCAAATACATGATTTTAGCTGGTGCAGGAACGTTAGCTTATTTTTTGGCAAAAGCTTTCGGTTGGTTTTTCGAATGGTCAAAAACAGTAATCCTGTCTATTCAGGGAATAACCATTCTCACCCTGGTTCTTTTAACATTTACAGGATACATAAACGATTTTCACAAAGAAGAATTTCCGGCTTCATGGTTTCAATCCGTTAACCCCCTAGCCATTATCATACTGGCTCCCGTTTTTACTATGTTATGGGGCAAATTAGCCAGCATCAATATGGAACCATCCTCTCCCTTAAAAATGGCTATGGGACTTGGACTTGTAGCTCTCGGATACATCATCATTGCCTTTGCCGTTCATGGTGTTGACCCACAAACCAAAATAGCCATGTTCTGGTTATTTGCGCTATACATCGTTCACACAATGGGTGAACTTTGTTTGTCACCAATTGGTTTAAGTATGGTAAGTAAACTTGCTCCGATAAGACTTTCGTCTTTGCTCATGGGAACCTGGTTTTTAGCGAATGCCGCGGCAAATAAATTTGCAGGTACGTTAAGCGCACTTATTCCTCCTGGAGCAGGAGAATCTCCAGCCGAAGCAGGAGCAAAAATTCCAAGTTTCCTTGGAGTGGAAATATCCAATTTGTTTATTTTCTTCTGTGTATTTATTGCACTAAGCGGAGCAGGAGCTTTGGTATTGGTGGCCATTTACAAACGACTGCTTAAAATGATGCACGGAGTAAATTAAGCTCCATTTCATTTTACAGGTTACCAAATTACCGGGCTTCTTATACATTCAATTCAATGAAACATCCAAAGGCTTTGCCATTCCTTTTCTTCAGCGAAATGTGGGAACGTTTTGGCTACTACTTAATGATAGGTATTTTTACTCTTTACCTCAAAGATGTAAAAGACGGTTTTGCCATGAACGAAGCAGAATCGGCCGACCTTTACGGGACTTTTATTGCACTCGTTTTTCTTACTCCTTTCTTAGGTGGTTTGATTGCCGATAGGTATCTTGGATACAAAAAGTCTATTATCATTGGCGGACTTCTCATGGGAATTGGATATTGCATGATGGGGATCCACACCCTTCCTATGCTTTATCTGGCCATGACATTGGTGATTTTAGGCAACGGCTTTTTCAAACCAAATATCTCCACCTTATTAGGAAACATTTACAATACCGAGCAATACAAAACGCAAAAAGATGAAGGCTACAATATCTTTTATATGGGTATTAATGTGGGAGCATTTATCTGTAATTTTTTTGGGGCGGCATTGCAAATAATGCTGGGGTGGAACTGGGCATTTATGGCTGCCGGAATAGGCATGTTTATAGGAGTAATTGTGTTTTTAAGCGGAACAAAACATTACGAAGGATATACCGAGAAAAAGGGTGTTCAGCCAACTGACATGCCGATGAGTAAAATAGTAGCGCTTATTCTGCTCCCCTCTGTAATAGCAGGAATATTAGGCTGGCTTATTCCGGGAAGTATTTTTGGAAGCGATAGTACAGATGCTTTTATCCTAAGTTGTATTCCGGTTATTTATTTCTATGGTTCCATTTACAAAAAAGCAACTGCCGAAGAAAAACGTCCAATCGGAGCCATGTATGCCATCTTTGCCGTGGTTATTCTTTTTTGGGCCGTATTTAAACAAAACGGCAGTGCCTTAAATACCTGGGCCGACAGGTACACGGACAGAAAAGTAGAGGGTGTGGCAAAAAGCATTTGCGTTAACTTAAAACAATCTAAAACATTAACCTACGCAAAAGATTCGGTAGAAAAATATGATGAGTATTTCAGGTTACAGAAACTTAACGGAGTTCCGGTTAAAGAGTGGAATTATCCTGTCTATTTCAGAAATGAGTCAGCACAACAATTGCCCCCCGAAGGAAGTAAAATTGAGGTATGGTCAACTAATATTAGCCAA
Source organism: uncultured Bifidobacteriaceae bacterium (assembly GCA_964535575.1). GTDB lineage: Bacteria > Bacteroidota > Bacteroidia > UKL13-3 > UKL13-3 > JAGPCK01. The sequence goes on along the minus strand of CAZHTC010000012.1, from coordinate 33,075 downwards.
TCCATAAACCCGGGATGGGTAATTATGCTCACGCCTTTGGTAGTTGCATTCTTTACCTTTTTACGAAGCAGAAAAAAAGAGCCAAGTACTGCTACAAAAGTTGCCTTCGGCTTATTAATTTCCGCCTTATCGGCATTGGTAATGGTAGCTGCCGTGAAAGCCGGACACAACGGTTCAGAAAAAGTAAGTGTACTTTGGTTAATCGGTTGTTATGGGGTTATCACCATCGGGGAACTTTTTCTCAGCCCTATGGGTCTATCGCTTGTATCCAAGTTAAGTCCTCCGCGCATAACTGCTTTAATGATGGGCGGCTGGTTTTTATCAACCTCAATCGGAAATAAATTAAGCGGGGTACTTGCCAGTATGTGGGACAAATATGAAGATAAAAGCAACTTCTTCTTCCTTAACTCGGCCTTATTGCTTGGGGCTACCCTTATTTTATTTTCCATCCTAAAATGGCTTAATGCCGTTATGAAGGAGAAAAATATTTCTTAACCCGATACCGCTTTGATTCAAGCACATTTTCCGTATCATTGTTGGCATGACGGAAAATGAAATAACACTGGATAAAATCCAATCATTTGAAGGAAAATACCCCAAGCAACTTTGGTATTTGTTCTTCAGCGAAATGTGGGAACGTTTCTGCTTTTACGGGATGCGGGGCATGCTTACCTTCTTTATGGTGCATCAGTTATTTATGGATGAAAGCACAGCCAATCTACAGTACGGAGCCACCCAGGCATTTGTATATGCATTTACATTTATAGGCGGTCTTTTTGCTGATAAAATTCTGGGGTTTCGTAAGTCGCTTTTTTGGGGAGGAATTTTAATGATAACAGGAAGCTGCATACTTGCCATTGACCCAAAAACTTTTTTCTTTCCTGGTCTAAGTTTTTCGATTATAGGTACCGGTTTTTTTAAGCCAAATATTTCTACCATGGTTGGTACCTTATATAAATCAGATGACACCAGGAGAGATGCCGGATTTTCCTTGTTTTATTCCGGAATTAATATTGGAGCATTGCTTGGCGGTTATGCCTGTGTAACTATTGGAAAAGATTATTCATGGAATCTGGCTTTCGGTTTAGCCGCCATTGTAATGACTATTAGTTTACTCACTTTTGTTTTCACTCAAAAAAGTCTGGGGCCTATTGGTCTTTCGCCCTTCCATGGTATAAAAGATGGAAAGTCGCGCAAGTGGTATGAATATGCCGTTTACGTTGGTTCTTTACTGGTTATTCCGGTAATTATGAAAATGGTAGCCAAAACCGAATACACCGATTATTTTATGTACACCATTGGCCCGTGTACATTGATTTACCTTTTTTATGAGATGTTTAAATTTTCGCCAGAAGAGCGTAAAAAGCTTATGGCTGCCATGGTATTCATTGTATTTTCCATTCTGTTTTGGGCCTTTTTTGAACAAAGCGGAGGCTCCCTCAGTTTATTTGCCGCCAATAACCTTGACAACAGTTTAATGGGAATACAACTGGATCCAAACGGGGTGAATAATTCTGCTAATTCCCTTTTTGTCATCATCTTCAGCCCGTTGCTCGGACTTATCTGGATTGCATTAAGCAACAAACGATTGGAGCCAAATACGGTGGTTAAATTCGGGTTGGGATTTTTATTTCTTTCACTGGCATTTTATGTTTTTTACGCTACGCGATTCTTTGCCAACGAACAGGGTATCACCTCTCTTGATCTCTTTACATTTGCCTACTTTATTATCACATTTGGCGAACTTTGTCTTTCCCCAATAGGACTTTCCATAATGACAAAATTATCTCCCAAACCATTACAGGGCGTAATGATGGGGATGTGGTTTCTGGCAAGCGCCTACGGACAATATGTTGCCGGCATTCTGGGAGCCGGAATGGCTCAAACCGTTGAGAATGGAAGTGCAGCAGAAAAGCTCATTTCCTACACAGCAGGTTACAAACAGTTAGCCATTTATGCCTTTATATGCGGATTGGTTTTGATAAGCATTTCTCCTCTGGTGAGAAAGCTAATGGGAACCGTAAAGTAGGGCGGTAAACAGCTAAGTGATTTATATTGCTAAAATTACATCACATCATTGTATATTTGCGCCCTTACAGGATTAACAAATAACATGATTGGGAACATAACCCGTATTTGCTTCTTTCTCACGATACTTACCCTTACGTCTTGCACGTTAAGCAAAAAGTACGATTACTTTCATAAGGGTGTCAATGCCGAGCAAAAAATTACCGAATTCAGTATACAAAACAAACCCATACCTGTTCATAGGGTGGATGTGGGCGATGTGTTGGAGATAAATTATTACACTCCGGATGAAATCAACCAGTCCATTGTGAGTTCAAATGATGAGGGAGAGAAAAAAAACAAGATCAATCTTTTTGTAGTAAATGGAGACGGTAATATTGACTTACCACTTGTTGGACCCTGCAATGTAAAAGGGCTTACTATACCTGAGGTGAAAGACTCGGTTGGATTAAAACTGAGGACTTTTTTCAATATCACGTACATGTATGTACGGCTCAACTCATTCCCAATAAATGTAATAGGCGAGGTAAACCGGCCCGGACTAATCAATATACAAAACGATCGAGTAAATATCATTCAGGCGTTAAGTATGGCCGGAGACCTCACCCAATTCGGGAATAAAAAGCAGGTGATACTTTTAAGAAAAGAAAATGACAAAATGAAAATTTACGAATTTGATTTAACCGACCTGAATATCGTAAATTCAGAGGCATATTATTTGAAATCAAACGATATTATTTATGCAAAACCCCTGAGGTCAAAAAATGCATCTGCCGTGTTACCTTTTGCCTCTCTTGCTTTAACTCTTTTGAACACCATTTTGATTATTACTCAGTTAACAAAAAAATAACATGACACAGGTCAACTTATCTGAAGGGCCACATAAAACTTCAAGATTGGATAAAGATCCAAATCAATGGGTAAAAGAAATTGTGTTTCTTGCCTTAAGGAACTGGTATTTTTTTATTATTTCTTTAACCATAGGGCTATTCGTTTATTGGATTATAAACAGATACTCTATCGATATCTATCGTTCCAAATGTGCAGTTTTGGTTAAGGACGAAAAAGTAAAATTTGCCAATAGTGAACTTTTAGTAACCGACCAATTGAGGACTCCAAAATTGAATTCCAGTATTCAAAATGAAATGTATCTACTCAAGACAAGGAACTTTATTGGCAACTGTATTGATGAGCTTGACTTTGATATCACTTACCATAGCATTGGTAAAGTACTTGAAAGTGAAATCTATGGAACCGGACTTCCGTTTACTATTGTATGTGATAGCAACTCCATGGGGAAAATGCAAGGTTCATGGCTTTACTTGAAAATAAACGGACCAAAAGTCGTTCTCTCGTTCGACAACGAATTTAAAGGGGATATTTTCAACTTTGATGTAAATCGGTACGGATACATAAATGATGGTGTATCACTTAAGGTTATCCTTAAGGATTCTAAATCTGCAAATGGAAAGTATAAAGTTTTTTTTAATAACAGAGAGAACCTAATTTCAGATTTTGCCGGTCGGATTCAAATTGATAATGCCGAAAAATCAACTGTGGTAGAAATATCTGTTTCCAGTCCCTTACCAGAAAAAAACCATGCCTTTCTAAGTAAGCTCTGTGAGGTCTACGAAAAAAACCAAATTAAAGCCAAAAATGAAATAACTCAAAAAACTATTGATTTTATTGATGAGCAGTTGGGGGATATTAGTGATGTGCTAAATGATGTAGAAAGTGAATTAGAAAATTACAAAAAAGGTAGTGGAACATCACTTGAGTTAAAAGACGAGGCTCAATCTTATTATGAGAAAATGAGTAAACTCGAAACTGAAGCTGAACTACTAAAATTGAACATCAAAGACATAACTAATATTAAAAAGGAAATCACTTCCAATAAAGAAATCTCACAAATTGCCCCTTTCGTTAGTAATCTCAACGATCCATTTTTGGCACAATTAATAAATGAGTTAAGATCACTCGAATTGAACAAAAAGCAACTAACATTTAACACCAAAGAGGACTTTCCTACATTACAACAGGTGAACAGGAATATTGAAAATTGCAAAAAATCTATCCTAAATAATTTAGATAACATTGATAAGTCTACTCAAAATAGAATCAATGACTTCAAAAGAAGGATTGGAGAACTGGAAAACAAAATGTTAAAAATACCCGTAAAGGAAAGAGAATTTATAACTCTTAAAAGGAAATATTCAGTTCGAGAAAGTCTTTTCAATTATTTGCTAGAAAGAAGAGCTGAATTGGGTATTTCAAAAGCTGCAAACGTTGCCGATCACATAACCCTTGAAAAAGCTTTTAACGAAGGGATTATTTACCCAAACCGCAGCAGAATACTATCAACAACACTTATGGTGTGTTTGCTTTTCCCAGCTTCAATTATATATATCAAAAAAATGCTTGATAACAAAATAAGAAGTCGTTCCCAACTAGAAGCACTCACCAACGTACCATTAATTGGTTATATTGGACATAACAAATATCAAACTAATTTGGCCGTATATGAGAAACCGAATTCATTAATTGCAGAAGCTTTTAGGAATATTCGAACAAATGTGGACTATATTTTGAGTAAATCAGAAGAAAATGTTTTACTTGTCACATCAACTGTGAGTTTTGAAGGCAAAACCTTTTTTGGAATTAACCTGGCTTCAGTTATTGCCCTTTCCGAAAAAAAAACAATTTTACTTGGACTTGATTTACGAAAACCTAAAATTTTCAACGATTTTAATATCTCAAATGATAAGGGAATCACCAATTATCTTATTGGTAAGGCGGAATTAAAAGATATTATTCATAAAACCAATATCCCGCATTTAGATATTATTCCGGCAGGCCCTATTCCGCCTAACCCTGCCGAACTTATTCTTGATGAAAGGATGAAATTGATGATTGATACACTAAAAAAAGAATATGATTATATTATCTTAGATACACCTCCAATAGGCCTTGTAACAGATGCACAAATACTTTTAAAGTATGCAGATGCGGCTATTTATGTGGTAAGAGAAGGATACTCAATGACTGATTTTACAAATGCTATCAACGACCTGTATGAAGACAAACAGATAAAAAATTTGTATCTCGTTTTAAATGATACAAAAATTTACAGCAAAAAATATGGGTACGGATACGGGTATGGATATGGATACGGATATGGGTATGGTTACGGGTATGGGTATGGGTATGGATACTATTCGGATGATGCCAGCCAAACCAAAACACCTTTTTTATCAAGAATATTTAAACGAAAATGATAACTGAATTACTAAATAAGAAAAAGAAAATTGCTGTTATTGGTTTAGGTTATGTTGGGCTTCCTATTGCCCTTGAGTTTGCCCGAAAGTTCAGTGTTATTGGATTTGATATCAATTCGAAAAGGGTTGACATGCTCAAAAATAAAATTGACCCCAGTAACGAACTAACAACAGAAGAATTTGACAATACCGATATTGTTTTCACAGACTCTTTGGATGAACTTGGAAAGGCAAGCTTTTATATTGTGGCAGTGCCAACTCCCATTGATGAACATAATACACCAGATTTAAAACCATTACTTGGTGCCAGCAACTCGGTTGGTAAGGTGTTAAAAAAGGGAGATTATGTCGTTTTTGAATCTACAGTATATCCGGGCTGCACCGAAGAAGACTGCCTCCCTGTATTAGAAAACCTTTCCGGATTAAAACTGAACACTGACTTTTTTTTAGGTTATTCCCCTGAACGAATCAACCCTGGTGACAAAGAACATACTTTAACAAAAATTAAAAAAGTAGTTTCAGGCTCTATACCCACTGCGCTTAAAGTAATTGCCGAAGTATACGGCTCTATCATCACAGCAGGCATTCATCAGGCATCATCCATAAAAGTGGCAGAAGCGGCTAAGATTATTGAAAACACACAACGTGATATAAATATTGCCCTAATGAATGAACTCTCGTTAATCTTCAATAAAATGAATATTAACACCTATGATGTACTTGAAGCTTCAGGAACAAAATGGAACTTTTTGAAGTTTTATCCTGGGCTAGTTGGCGGACATTGCATTGGGGTTGATCCATATTACCTTACTTACAAGGCTCAGGAGATAGGTTATCATTCAAAAGTAATTTTAGCTGGTCGTCAGGTGAATGATTCAATGGGTGCTTACATTGCAAAAGAAACAATTAAGCATATCATCAGCCTTGATAAGTCGTTAAAACAATCGAATGTATTGGTGATGGGTGCCACCTTTAAAGAAAATGTGACTGATATCAGAAACTCAAAAGTTGCAGATATAATCAAGGAATTGAAGTCTTTTTCCATTAACGTGGATGTAGTTGACCCTAAAGCTTCCTCTGAAGAACTTGAACACGAATACGGGTTTGGCCTCATTTCTTCCCCTGATAAAAAATATGATGCGGTTATTGTTGCGGTAAATCATACTGAATATTGCAATTTAACTGAAGGGTATTTTAAAGAAATTACCACACCAAATGCCCTTATAGCGGACGTGAAAGGCATTTACAGAAACAAATTCCCTTCACTTCAATACTGGTCACTTTAATTGCAAGTGAATCGGGTGAGTTTCAAAAAAGAATATTTATTTTTTGACTTTTTTAACTACATCCGCCCTGACTTTTTTTTACTTTATTCTCCATCAACAAAAGGAATGTTTTGGAATAATTATTCCCAGGAAATAGAAGAAAATTTCCCGATTCCTCCTTTTAATCATCTTCATTCTGCCAGACTGTATAAAGCATATAAACTATGGCAAAACGGTGTTTTGCCCCTCAACAAAATAATTTGCGCCCATGAGGAGCTAATTCCTCCGGATTTAGAAGACAATTACCTATTTATAACCTTTGAATTTGGTATTAAACAAGCGCTCCTTATTCTCATAAGGCGTATGCTTTCTCTTAAAAATCCTGTTAAAAATATCGCTGCATTTTTGTTTGCGGCTAAACATTCAACACGTCAAAAATTGAATGTACAGTCTGAAAAAGAACGAAAGACATTCAATGAAATTCCTGGACGGGATGTTTCAGTAATTATCAATACCAGAAACAGACATGATTCATTGGGTAAACTGCTTCATCAACTGGAAAATCAAACAATGCTCCCTTTAGAAATTCTGGTAATTGATCAGTCTGAAAAAGCAATTCAACCGGTTTATGCCAATACTGTAACTGTTAAACAAATACCATGTACTGAAATTGGGTTTGTTACCGGCCGTAATCTTGGTATATCAAAAGCCAAAGGTTTGCTCTTGCTCTTTGTTGATGACGACTGTGAAATTCTTCCCGATTTTATTGAGCAACATGTGAGTTTTTTCAAAAGTGAATTCATGGTCTCCACAGGTCCGGTAATAGAGCAACTTAACGGAATACTTTCCAATCACCGGCAAAACAAAGAGATGCTTGCCTGGCATTTGCCGGGAGGGAATTTTATGATTTCAAAAGAAATGATAAACCGTATTGGAGTATTTAACCCTGAATACAATAAAGTGCCATATGAAGATTTAGAATATTACCTTCGTTTATTAAAAGCGGGTACACTGGTTACTTGTAATTTCCGTGCTCCAATTTATCACAAAAAGCTACCCTATGGAGGAAGCAGAAATAGTCTATTTGCTCTAAAATATTTAATAGAGATAATCACATTAACCAAAAGAAAAGTTCTGAAATTGTATATTGATCTGCTCCCTCATAGTACCATTTTGATGGTAGTCAACAACCGCTTTTTAAATACTCTTTCCTCCCTTTTTCGAAAAATATACTACCCAGCCTGTTTTATTGAGGCAATATTGACTATTTTAGTCTGGCCGTATGTATATATTTTTTGCCGGACAACCCTTGAAAAAAATAACTCAAAATAAAATTGTCAATAAACTCAGGATGATTAAAAAAGTCACAGAAACTTTTTTAGTGCATTATCCCTTTCTAAAAACCTTTCGGCCTAACATACACCTCAGTCGTATAAAAGTGGAAGATCAGATTGCAATAGAGTCTGTACACAGGGAATATTGTAACAATTATTCAGATGAGGTATTTTCCATTTCAGACAAAGCTTCCATTGTAATTTACAACCTTATTTGTTTTCTCAAACCGCAAACTATACTTGATCTTGGCTCCGGCTTTACTACATGGTTAAGCTATTATGCTGCCATGAATTCAGAAAACACTTCTATCATTTCGGTTGATTCCAGCTGGGAATGGATTGTAAAAAATGAAGAATTTCTCAGGAAACACAACATAGACTCAAAAATAATTAATTATCGAACGTTTAACGACAACCCTCCGGATTTACCTGCAGGAAGTTTAATAATTAATGACATCGGGGATCCGGACAATTTAGCACTTAGGGAGTCAAGTCTTGCTTTGATAAGCAACTATGTGAGAAATGGGGCTGTATTATTCCTTGACGATATCCATAAGCCATCGGTTAGGGCTGCGGCTTTACAGTTCATTCATGAAAATAACTTTCGTTTTCAAGACCTTTGTCCTATAACTTTTGATTATTTCGGACGCTATTCATGGCTTATTTTTGCTGAACAAGATGAAAGTTGACTTTATGCTGATAGGTGCAGCAAAATGCGGAACCACCAGCCTTGCCTACATTTTAAGCAAACACCCTCAAATTTGTTTCTCAAAGGAAAAAGAACCTCATTTTTTTAGTCGCTATGCTGATTGGCAAAGCCGACTAGATGAATATCACAAACTATTCAGCCCTAAACCAGATCAGCTATTAGGTGAGGGGTCCCCCTATTATACCCTTTACCCTGAATTTATTGGCACTGAAGATAGAATTTTCAAATACAACCCGGATACTAAATTTATTTATATCATTCGCAATCCCATTGACCGGATTTATTCCAATTACAAATTCGTACATGCTTTTAACAAGTTGAAATACCCTTTATCTCAAATGGAAAAGGAAATTCTGGAAAATCCAATGTACCTGAATCGATCCAGATATTTTATGCAAATAAATCGTTACCTCAAAAAATTTGGTGCAAATCAGGTCCATATTTGCTTGTTTGAAGATTTCATTTCAAACAGACAACAAACATTGAACAGTATCTTTGATTTTCTTAACATTCGACATCTTGGCGACCATGAAAGTGTTTTATTAGAAACCCATAAAAACAAAACAGAGGAAGTAAGAAACCTAACTAAATTAGGAACTATAATAGCGCGACTTCCTATAATATATTCTCTCCCCCGGTCAGTAAAATGGCAGTTCAGGTCATTGTTCGAAATTAAAATGAACAGATTTCAACCGTTGAGAGATTCGTTTAAATCAAAACTAACTGATTTACTTAAAGATGACTTAATTCAATTAAGTGCATTCACCGGAAATGATTTGATAACATTTTGGGGATTAAAAAACCGATAGAATTTGGATTTTTCTGAGAATTACGGTTAATTTTGTTACGACATTTTAATAAACCAAAAACCGTATGAAAGTTTTCCATACTCTACTAATATTTTTATTCCTTTTTTGTAACGTTTCCAGAGCTCAGGTAGCAGGTGATTTCAGAACTGCAACTGATGGCGACTGGAGTTCAACCTCAACCTGGGAAACATTTAATGGGTCAACTTGGAATGCTGCTTCCGGAACCCCAACCTCAAGTACTGCCGTTTTTATTCAGGATGGCGATTCTGTAGTTCTTACTGGAAATTCTTCTTGTAAAGATTTACACTTAAATGCGGACTTAAGTACAGATGTAGGTCGCTTGAATTGTCAATCATTCACTTTGTCAGTATTTGGTAAACTTAGAACCTATACCGGTAGCCATGGAACCATTCCGGGTACAAGCGTAGTCGGTACAAATAATCATGCAGATTTTATTAAAACCGGTACCGGTAAAATCCAAATTACTGGTACTACTAGGGACGTTACCTTAGCCGGTGAATGGGGGATTCCAACCAATTTTAATGGATGGACACTTGAATTTGCCATGAATTCTTCTTCAGATGTGGCTACCATCAAAACAAACATCCGGGCAGGAAGTATTATCATTGCTGCCGGTACTGTTACCATGGATATTGGTGTAGGAGGCGCATTGAGACCGGATAATGGAAGCGTTGGAACTGGTACACTCACTGTTAATTCAGGTGCTACTCTAAATCTAAACAGTACAACCGTAGCGCGAACTGCCTCGGAGAGGTTTTCACTTTTTACGTTAAATTCTGGTGCTACGTTAACCATTCCATCTGGTGTAGCAGGTAAAATTGCTGCCAGTACAGTAACGTTAAACGGTACTGTAATTTGTAATAGCACCACCATGCTAGGAAATGGTAGCATTTCCAGCGCAGCTACTACAAACACCTACGCAAACCTGACAACCGGCACCTCTATTACTTTGAGTTCTGCCATTTCCGTAAGTGGAACACTTACACTTGGAGGTAAACTCACAACTTCATCATCCAACCTGCTGACCATGGGAGCTTCCGGTTCTATTTCTGGTGCTTCTTCTTCCAATTATATTGATGGCCCGCTGGCTCTTACCGCTGCCTCTACCACTCCTACCCTTACCTTTCAAATCGGGAAAGGCGCCTATTACAGAAAATTAGTCCTTAATCTAAATCATACCGATGCCACCCCAACGGTGTATACAGCTGAACTTTTTAACACAGCCCCTACTTCAAGAACTCTGGGAACACTTACCAACGTATCGTCCATGAGGTATTGGAATGTGGTGAAAGGATCCGGTTCTACCGTTACCGGTACAAATACCATTGCTTTGGATTATGGTGCCGATGATGGAATAAGCAATCATACTGCTCTTAAAATTGCACACGAAAACTCAACCGCATGGGACGATATTGGTGCTTCGGGCGCTACCTCATTGGCAGGAACCATCACCTCTACTACTAACTTTACCACGTTTGGCGATTTTGTCCTCGCAAATATTACGCAAATCAATTCCGGTGATTTCAGAACCGCCACCGATGGGGACTGGAGTACTGCCGCAACATGGGAAACATGGAATGGTTCGGCCTGGGTAGCCGCTGCTTCCACACCTACTTCCAGCACAAATGTGTATATTCAGGATGGGGACTCGGTGGTACTTTCTGCCAACTCGGCATGTAAAGACTTGCATCTAAATGCAGACCTTAGCACAGATGTAGGTCGATTAAATTGCCAATCGTTCACCCTTGCCGTTTCCGGTAAATTAAGAACATACACCGGTTCTAAAGGAAATGTTCCCGGTGCTAATTCCACCGGATTAAACAATCATGCTGATTTTATTAAAACAGGTACAGGCAAAATTCAAATTACAGGAACATCAAGGGATGTGACTTCAACCGGTGAATGGGGGGTTCCAAGCAATTTTAATGGATGGACGCTTGAATTTGCCATGAACTCCGCTTCTGATGTTGCTACGATCAAAACAAACCTAAGGGCCGGAAGTATTACCATTGCTTCGGGACAGGTGACTATGGATATTACAGCGGGCGGTGCAATAAGACCAGATAACGGAAGTGTTGGAACAGGCTCATTAACTATAAACTCCGGGGCTACATTAAATATGAATAGTGTTACTATTGCCAGAACTGCATCTGAAAGATTCGGTACTTTTACCTTAAATTCTGGTGCTACGTTAACCATTCCATCTGGTGTAGCAGGTAAAATTGCTGCCAGTACAGTAACGTTAAACGGTACTGTAATTTGTAATAGCACCACCATGCTAGGAAATGGTAGCATTTCCAGCGCAGCTACTACAAACACCTACGCAAACCTGACAACCGGCACCTCTATTACTTTGAGTTCTGCCATTTCCGTAAGTGGAACACTTACACTTGGAGGTAAACTCACAACTTCATCATCCAACCTGCTGACCATGGGAGCTTCCGGTTCTATTTCTGGTGCTTCTTCTTCCAATTATATTGATGGCCCGCTGGCTCTTACCGCTGCCTCTACCACTCCTACCCTTACCTTTCAAATCGGGAAAGGCGCCTATTACAGAAAATTAGTCCTTAATCTAAATCATACCGATGCCACCCCAACGGTGTATACAGCTGAACTTTTTAACACAGCCCCTACTTCAAGAACTCTGGGAACACTTACCAACGTATCGTCCATGAGGTATTGGAATGTGGTGAAAGGATCCGGTTCTACCGTTACCGGTACAAATACCATTGCTTTGGATTATGGTGCCGATGATGGAATAAGCAATCATACTGCTCTTAAAATTGCACACGAAAACTCAACCGCATGGGACGATATTGGTGCTTCGGGCGCTACCTCATTGGCAGGAACCATCACCTCTACTACTAACTTTACCACGTTTGGCGATTTTGTCCTCGCAAATATTACGCAAATCAATTCCGGTGATTTCAGAACCGCCACCGATGGGGACTGGAGTACTGCCGCAACATGGGAAACATGGAATGGTTCGGCCTGGGTAGCCGCTGCTTCCACACCTACTTCCAGCACAAATGTGTATATTCAGGATGGGGACTCGGTGGTACTTTCTGCCAACTCGGCATGTAAAGACTTGCATCTAAATGCAGACCTTAGCACAGATGTAGGTCGATTAAATTGCCAATCGTTCACCCTTGCCGTTTCCGGTAAATTAAGAACATACACCGGTTCTAAAGGAAATGTTCCCGGTGCTAATTCCACCGGATTAAACAATCATGCTGATTTTATTAAAACAGGTACAGGCAAAATTCAAATTACAGGAACATCAAGGGATGTGACTTCAACCGGTGAATGGGGGGTTCCAAGCAATTTTAATGGATGGACGCTTGAATTTGCCATGAACTCCGCTTCTGATGTTGCTACGATCAAAACAAACCTAAGGGCCGGAAGTATTACCATTGCTTCGGGACAGGTGACTATGGATATTACAGCGGGCGGTGCAATAAGACCAGATAACGGAAGTGTTGGAACAGGCTCATTAACTATAAACTCCGGGGCTACATTAAATATGAATAGTGTTACTATTGCCAGAACTGCATCTGAAAGATTCGGTACTTTTACAGTGAATTCAGGTGGAATTGTAAACATGCCATCTGGAACTGCCTGCAAAATTGCCGCTAACACAGTTACAATTAATGGAACCGTTATTTCAAATAACGGAAGTACCCTTGGAAATGGTGGTATTGCAAGTGCTGCCTCAACTGCTACCTATGGCAACTTTACTGTAAATATACCAACTACATTAAACCAACCAATTACCGTTAACTCCACCCTTACTTTAAATGACATTTTAACTACATCAAGTACAAACATCCTGATTATGGGTGCCGGAAGTTCAATTTCCGGGGCCTCTGCATCAGCATTTATTAATGGTCCACTGTCTATTCAAAATACCAACACCGGTTCATTAACTCCCCTTACCTTCCCAATTGGTAAAGGAACTGATTACAGGCCGGTTATCTTAAAGGTAACTCAAAGTAGTGGTTCGGCTACTACCTATACGGCTGAAATGTTTAACACAGCGCCTCCATCCAGAACTTTACCCGGTGGAATTACACACGTTTCACCCATGAGATATTTTACCATCAGTAATGGTGGCCCTTCTGCCGTTACCGCAGCAAAAGTTACCATTACCTACGAAGCTGATGATGGTGTAAACCAAACTTCCTCCCTTAGAATACTTAAGGAAAGTGGCGCAAATTGGGTTGATTTGGGAGGAACCGGGAGTGCTGTTACAAGCGGTACAATCGAATCAACAACGAATTTTACCAGCTTCAGCGATTTTGTTTTAGCGAATGCAACCGGAGGTACAAATCCATTACCTGTTACCTGGCTATCATTTGATGCAAAATCTATTGATAAAAACGCAAACTTACTGGAATGGTCAACAGCAAGTGAAGTAAATAATAAAGGATTTGAAGTAGAACGTTCATTTGACGGCATTCACTTTGTTTCCGTAAACTTCATTAAAGGCAACGAAAACACCAGTACCGTTTCAACCTATCGGTTTGTTGATAGTGATGATGAACTGACAGGCAAAGCAGTTATATTTTACCGTATAAAGCAACAGGATTTTAATGGCGATGTAAGCTATTCAGAAGTTAGAATGGTAAAAGTTTCAAATGAAACAACCGGGATAACTATTTTCCCAAACCCCGCACAGTCGGAAGTTACTATTTCTGCCGGATCGGTTAAGGGTAAAGTTACCGTTGAAATTACTGATTTATCAGGAAGAACTTTTAGCATAAGCCAGTTTGATAATACAGGTAATTCGTTGTTCAAATTGAATACGTCAGGTTTAGCTAAGGGTTCGTATCTGATTAGAATTATATCAAAAGAATCTACCCAAATCAGAAAGTTCCTGATTCAATAATTTACTTGTGACTAACCGGCCAAAAGCAAAGTTATTAGATTCATTTCTGGCATATTTTAAGGTAAAAAAATCACCCATATCAGATTTACTCAACTCTGAATTAGCTATAGATAATATCCTAATGGAGATTGAAAACAACAACACATTCACAAAATGGACTATCAATCTCCCTACATAATAGAGTTTGGGAAAATCGGTGAATCGGCTATCGGTTATATCACCGTTGCAGAAAACAATCAACTTCCGTTTATTGTTCAACGCATATTTTGGACCTATTATACCCCTGAAAGTATTACTAGAGGACGGCATGCTCATCACCACACTGAACAGATTCTTATTGCTGTTTCAGGAAAAATTATTGTAACAACTGAAAGTGCACAAGGAGAAAAAAAACAATTTACCCTACAATCTCCTCAACAAGGAGTTTATATTCCTCCAAACGTGTGGCATACAATGGAATATTCTCACAATGCAGTTCAGTTAGCACTTGCCTCCACCAAGTATCAGGCAAGCGATTATATTCGTGATAAAGAAGAATTTCTTACCAGGTGGAAATAAATCCGGCAAATCAGTAGCATTAATTACATACGCGCAAAAAATGGAGGTCCCGTTTCTTTCCTTTAAACAAATGAATGCCGATATCTCGGATGAATTAAAAACCTCATTTGATAATTTCATTCATTCGGGTTGGTATATTTTGGGGGAGCGCCTAAACGAATTTGAAAAAAATTATGCTTCCTTCAACGGAGTACAATATTGTGCAGGAGTAGCCAATGGATTAGATGCCCTGATTATCGCTTTAAAAACACTGAATATTGGCCGTGGCGATGAAGTAATTGTTCCATCCAATACATACATTGCTACCTGGCTTGCAGTGAGTGCCGTGGGTGCCATTCCGGTTCCGGTTGAGCCAAACTCAGAAACATATAATATTAACCCGATCCTGATTAAAGAACTGATCTCTTCGCGTACAAAAGCTATTCTTCCGGTGCATCTTTACGGACAGTGTTGTGAAATGGAAGCAATCTTAAAAATTGCCAATGAAAATAATCTGGCAGTAGTTGAAGATAACGCACAGGCTCAGGGAGCAGGCTACCATGGCAAACTTAGCGGAAGTTTTGGCGATATAAATGCCACCAGTTTTTACCCGGGTAAAAATCTGGGAGCTTTTGGCGATGCAGGAGCTATTACTACCGATTCACCCGAATTATATAAAAAAGCCAGTACGATCCGAAATTATGGCTCGGCAATTAAATACCGCAATGAAATCAAAGGGATGAATTCCCGTTTGGATGAATTGCAGGCAGGTTTTTTAAACCTGAAACTTCAACACCTCCTCCATTGGAACAACCAACGGAAAACAATTGCTGCCGGCTATCAGCATTTGCTTGCAAACACCGGAGACTTAATTTTACCTCAAACTGCACCAGGAGCTGATTCGGTATTTCATTTATATGTTATCCGAACAAAAAAAAGAAACGAACTTCAGCAGTTTTTAACCGGCAAAGGTATCGGTACCCTTATTCATTATCCGGTTCCTCCGCATTTACAAAAAGCATACTCCGAATTAAATTATCATAAAGGCGACTTTCCCATTGCAGAAGAAATTGCCGATACTTGCTTAAGTTTACCCGTTTATCCGGGATTATCGGAAAAAGAAGTGGATTATATTGCTAAAAACATAAAAGCGTTTTTTAATGCCTAAAGTATCCGTTATTATTCCCTGTTATTACAACGAATTAAATATCCCGGCAACCACTGCCGAGTTATTGAACAACGAACGCAGGTTTCCTACGGAAGTTGAATTTGAATACATGATGGTTGATGATGGATCAAAAGACAATACACTGAATGCTCTTAAAAAATTCAAAGAACAATATCCTGAAAAAGTAAAAATCATAAAACTATCCGGAAACTTTGGTTCGTATAATGCAATTCAGGCAGGAATGAAATATGCTACCGGAGACTGTACGGTTGTGATTGCAGCCGATTTACAAGATCCACCTGAGCTCATGGTAAAAATGTATGAATACTGGTCGAAAGGTGTTAAACTGGTAGTTGCCAACCGCAACAATAGAGAGGACTCATTCACCGCAAGAATATTTTCGCAGCAGTACCAAAAACTCATCCGTAAATATGCGCTCCCAAATCTACCCAAGGGAGGATTTGATTATTGCCTGTTCGATAAACAGCTGAGAGAGGAAGTAATTGCCCTGAATGAGAATAATACCAATTCATTATATCTGCTTATGTGGCTCAAATATGATTATGTAGCCATACCGTATACACGAACGGCACGTGAAGTTGGTAAATCACGTTGGACCCTGAAAAAGAAAATTAAACTCTTTATTGATTCATTTGTTTCATTTTCATACGCCCCCCTGAGGCTAATTACTGTATCAGGCCTTATCATGGGTATCCTGTCGTTTGTTTACGCATTATATGTGCTTTTTGCCCGGCTTACCGGACTTATACAACTTGAAGGATGGACAACTATGATGGTGGTTTTTTTGCTGGTTGCCGCCTTTCAAATGATTTCTATTGGCATTATAGGAGAATACCTTTGGCGTAATCTGGAAGCCTCGCGTAAAAGGCCTGCTTATATTGTAGATGAACTTATCTGACAACAAGTTGCAATCCGTAAATCCTACCAAAGAAAATAAAAAATGGTACGCTTTGTACACAAATCCGCGCGCAGAAAAAAAAGTAGAACAGGAATTATTAAAGCATAATTACGAGGTATTTCTCCCTCAGCGAACTACTTTAAAACAATGGAGTGACCGGAAGAAAAAAGTAACCGTACCTCTCTTCCCATCTTATATATTTATTTGTGTAGACCTCGAACGGAATTACTTTGATATTCTAAATACTCAGGGGGTAGTTAAATTTATTAGGTTGGGAAAGGATATTGTATCTATCCGTGAACAGCAAATTCAGGAAATCAGGCTTTTCCTTTCTAACTTTGAGAATTATGAAGTTTTAAATGAACTCTTTGAGGCAAAAATGCCTGTGGAAGTTGTGGCAGGTCCGCTTAAAGGTACCAAAGGAATTATATCAGAACATAAAGGGAATAAGCTGTTCGTAATTGAAGTAGAACAAATTGGATTCAGCTTAGCATTATCATTACCAGCTAATTACTTGAAAAAGCTTAATTAGATTTGTTTTTTTGACCAAAAAAAACAAATATTGAGTACTTTTTCTACTCAATCTAATGCTTTGTGATGTGACTCACGGGGCGAAGCTTTACCTGTCATTCAATTCATTTTATGCTTGATACTTTAATTACTTCCAAGACCAGGATTAAGCTGCTACTGAAGTTTTTTCTTAATAGTAAAAACTCTGCTTATCTGAGAAATCTGGAGTCTGAATTTGGTGAAAGTACCAATGCAATCCGGGGAGAACTCAATCGGTTTGAAGAGGCAGGTCTTTTAACATCTAATATAAGTGGTAATAAAAAGTTGTTCAGAGCCAACACCCGTCACCCTTTGTTCTCCGACATACAGCGTATTCTTATAAAATATGTTGGGTTGGATCAGATTATTGATGAAGTAGTAGAAAAACTGGGAGACATCAAAGAAGTATATCTTGCAGGCGAACTGAGTAAAGGAAATGACAGCCCAATTGTTGATCTTATTTTTGTAGGGGAACTGAACAAAGAATATTTACTCAGGTTGATTGAAAAGGCAGAAGAAATGGTGCACAAAAAAATCAGGTATATCATTTATTCGCAACAAGAAGTCCTTTCAAATGAGTTGGGTACTAATGATCACAATCATCTGCTCCTTTGGACAAACAAAAACCTTTAATTCCATCACTAAATGACTAGTTTAAAACGGCATATTCTCATAACAGGCGGAGCAGGCTTTATTGGATCCAATCTTACAGAAGCCTTACTAAGTGACAGTAGGGTTGGAACTGTCCGAATACTGGACAATCTGGAAACCGGCTATGAGGAGAATATAAAAGAATTTTACGGAAACCCAAAGTTCGAATTTATTAATGGAGATATTAGAAATTTTGATGATTGTTTGAATGCCTGCAAAGGGATAGACCTTGTTTGCCACCAAGCCGCTTTAGGATCTGTTCCCCGATCCATCAATAACCCTTTAGCCAGCCATGCAGCCAACGCCACAGGTACGCTAAATATGTTCAGAGCTTGCGTAGAAGCCAATATAAAAAAAATCGTTTTTGCCTCCTCATCCTCTGTATACGGGGACAACGAAGCGCTACCCAAAAAAGAGCATATTTTTGGTAAGCCACTCTCTCCATATGCCGCTACCAAACAAATCGGTGAACTTTATGCGGATGTTTTTGCAAAAACTTACGGAATGCGTTATATCGGACTAAGGTATTTCAACATCTTCGGTCCAAAGCAGAACATCAAAGGACCCTACGCAGCTGTAATACCACTTT
The DNA here is from genome assembly GCA_964535575.1 of uncultured Bifidobacteriaceae bacterium. Lineage (GTDB taxonomy): Bacteria > Bacteroidota > Bacteroidia > UKL13-3 > UKL13-3 > JAGPCK01. The sequence continues at coordinate 14,333 of CAZHTC010000012.1, read as the reverse complement.
TTATTACCAAACTTCTCAACAATGAACAACCCACCATCAATGGGGACGGTACCCAGAGCCGTGATTTTACTTATGTAAAAAATGCTGTGGAAGCCAACATACGAGCATTATTTAACGAAACGAGTGAAGCAGATAACCAGATTTACAATATTGCCTGTGGAGAAACCACCTCGCTCAACAGCATGTACCAAAAGTTGAACGAGTTGAACGGAAAATTGATAAAACCTATTTATGGCCACGAACGGGAAGGTGATATTCGTGATAGCTTGGCCGATATTTCGAAAGCAGCACGCCTGCTGGGATATGCACCTGAAATTAAAATTGAAGAAGGTCTGACGCGCACATTTAACTGGTTTAAATCAAAACTGCATGACTAAAAAAATACTGGGCATCTCTGCCTTTTACCATGACTCTGCAGCCGCCATCGTTGTTGATGGTAAAATAGTAGCCGCTGCACAGGAAGAGCGGTTTACCCGTAAAAAACACGACCCCGAATTTCCGGTTAATGCTGTAAAATACTGCCTGCAATATGCAGGTGCCTCCATTGACGATCTGGACGCCATTGCTTTTTACGATAAACCCTTGCTCAAATTTGAGCGGTTGCTCGAAACATACTATGCCTTTTCACCCAAGGGACTGCAATCATTCATCACCGCCATGCCTGTGTGGCTCAAGGAAAAAATGTTCCTAAAAAAGCTGATGCTGGATAAGCTGAAAGAAGTAGGTACTTACGACAAAAAGAAAATTCAGTTCCTTTTTCCTGAACACCACCTGTCGCACGCGGCAAGCACCTACTATGTGTCGCCCTATGCCGACTCAGCCATTCTTACCATTGATGGTGTGGGCGAATGGGCCACAGCCTCTATTTGCCACGGCAAAGGCAAAGACATCACCATTTTGAACGAACTACAATTTCCGCACTCGCTGGGGTTGTTGTATTCCGCTTTCACCTATTTCCTCGGATTCAGAGTCAATTCGGGCGAATATAAACTAATGGGACTGGCTCCCTATGGCGATCCGCATGCCCAAGAAGTAGAAGAATATGTGCAGCGCATTAAAAAAGAACTGGTAGACATCAAAGACGATGGCTCCATTTGGCTCAACCAAACGTATTTTAACTATGCTACTGGATTGCGCATGGTGCACGAAGACAAATGGGAAAAACTTTTTGGATTCCCTGCCCGCAAATCGGAATCGGAACTTGAACAAAAACATTGCAACCTGGGTCTGGCCATTCAAAAAATAACCGAAGAAGTGGTGCTTAAAATGGCTGCTGAAGCCAAGCGCCTCACAGGTTCTGATAATATTTGCCTGGCCGGTGGTGTGGCGCTCAACTGCGTAGCCAATGGCAAACTGGTGAATGCCGGTATTTTCAAAAATGTATTTATTACCCCTGCCTCGGGCGATGCGGGCGGAGCCCTTGGGGCCGCCCTTGCCGCATGGCATATCAGTTTTGGGCAGGAGCGCAAGCCTTCGGGCAAAATGGACGAACTGGAAGGCTCGTACCTGGGACCTGAGTTTACCGACCTTGATGTTCGGCTTACCGCAGGCAAATACAACGCTCCTTATAAAAAGTATGATCAGTTTGCCGACCTGTGCAAGGATGTGGCCCAACTGATTGACAAAGGAAATGTGATTGGCTGGGTGCAAGGGCGCATGGAGTTTGGGCCCAGGGCTTTGGGCGCGCGGAGCATCATTGGCGACCCCCGCAACGAGGAAATGCAAAAAAAGCTAAACCTCAAAATCAAGTACCGTGAGTCATTCAGGCCATTTGCGCCTTCGGTGTTAGCTGAAGAATGCACTAACTATTTCGAACACAATGGCACCTCGCCCTACATGCTGTTGGTGCAGCCTGTAAAACAAGATCGCAGGAAACCATTGCCCGGCAACTACAGTTCACTACCCCTGCGCGATAAACTGTATCACCTGCGCTCTGACCTGCCCTCCATCACCCATATCGACTTTTCGGCCCGCATACAAACCGTGCACCGCGAAACAAACCCCAGGTATCACCAACTGATAAGTGCCTTTAAACAACTTACAGGGTATGGCGTCATCGTGAACACCTCCTTCAATGTGCGGGGTGAGCCCATAGTGATGACCCCCGAAGATGCCTACAGGTGTTTTATGCGAACCGAAATGGATTACCTAGTTGTGGGCGACTACCTGTTTACCAAAACAGAGCAGCCCGAATGGAAAAAGACTGACAACTGGCAAGAAGAATTTGTTCTGGATTAAGTTTTTATATATCACTAACCACCTACATTTATGGACTTCATAAAAGACCTTTTTAAGTTCCTCAAGCAGCGCAAAAAATTTTTCCTGATTCCCCTCATTCTAGTGCTCCTATTGCTGGGAGTACTTATTGTGTTAGGTGGCGGTAGTGCATTAGCCCCCTTCATTTACACCTTGTTCTAAACCAGCCACACACCGTGCGTAAAATACTCATATCCATAACAGGAGTTTTGCTTGTGGTATTGGTGCCGCTGGGCTTGGCCGAACTCATACTTCGTCTCATTGACTACCCCAAACAAACGGTGAGAGTTTTCAACGAACAAGGAACCCTTATTTATGTGAAATCAAAGGCTTTTCACCACGACTACCAGCCCACCCAAACATTTTATGTTTACAAAGGCGGACCGGCCGAGGACGAACCTGTGCTGAACCAGATAAATTCATTTGGCATGCGGGGAACCGAACCTGTAATCGGACAGAAAAAAAGGGTACTATTCCTGGGCGATTCGTTTGTGGAAGCCGATGAAATTGCCGAAGATAAAACCTTTGTAAGCAGGCTCAGAACGATGTTGCCAACGATAGATATTTATGGCAAAGGCATCAGCAGTTGGGCCCCACTGCTCGAACTGAACTGGTTCAACAAAAAAGGTAAAGAACTCAAGCCCGATATAATTGTGGTGGTGCTTTTTGCCAACGACTTTTACGACACCACATCACCCTATGCCGATGCCACCTACACAGCTGAGGCGCGTTTTGATGCCAACGGATTGCCCTCCGAATTCAACATTACCGAAGACCAGATGGCCGCATCGTGGTATCACCAAATGCGTTTGTTCAGGCTGCTGAAAAACACCATTCAGAAACTAAAGCAATCGCCTACCACACCAAACACCGGCACGACCACTACCCAACCAGTAAAAGCAACAGATTTTTATGCCACTGCCGGCACCGATTCTCAACAAGTAGCCGCAGCTATTGCCAAGGTGGTAAATAGCATTCCGGATAAAGCATCCAAAATAGAAGTTGGCAATTTTTTGCATCTTCACAAACCAGTAAAATATTGGTCGGTGGAGCAACAGGAGCGCATTGCCAAAACCTTTGACTACCTGCGTAAGCTTGACTCACTGGCAAAAGTGGCAAACCCTCAATGCAAAGTTTTGTGCTGCAGCATGCCCTCCGCGCTCAACATCCACCCCAGCGAAACTGATTATTCAACCTGGAATCTGAACAATGCGTGGATTGATGCGCAGGATTTAAACGAGGTTTACCGGCAGCATGCTTCCCGACTGGGCATTGGGTTTCTCAATTTCTACGACTACCTGCTGCAAACCAAAACCCAACGCCATGCGTCCGTTTACCTGAAAAAAGATGGCCACCTCAATGACTATGGACACGAGGTTTTTGCAACTTTTTTGCAACAGGCTATTGGTGCAAATGAATGACCCCAACAAACAGCATAATGATTTTTTAATCCCATATTATGTCAAAAGCACACAAAAAAACTGAAGCCGAAAAAATAACCAGCATTCTGGTGATAACCCTGGGTTTTTTAGGGTTATGGTTTCTCACTAAAAAGCAACACACCACCCTACTCTATATTTCGTTTGGAGTGGGTGCCTTGTCGCTCCTTTCATCCACCATCAAAGATGGCATTTTGTGGGTGTGGGATAAAATAGCATTGGTGCTTGGGTGGATTAATACGCGTATTATTCTGGCGCTTGTTTTTTTTGTATTTCTATTTCCAATGGCACTGCTTACACGCATCCGCATGCGGAATTTGCTGCAACTGAAGAAAACAAATACCTCTGTTTATAAAACGCGAAACCATACCTATAGCGCAGCAGACCTGGAAAATACCTGGTAACACTAACAACGAACCCCATGGAACTTACCAATAAAAAAGTATTGATAACCGGAGCCGATGGATTTATTGGCAGTCATCTCACCGAAGCACTTTTAAATACCGGTTGTGAGGTGAAGGCTTTTTGTTACTACAATTCTTTTAACTCATGGGGCTGGATTGACACCTTCCCCAAAGAAAAAATAGAACGACTCACCATTTTCACCGGTGATGTGCGCGATCCCAACGGGGTACGCGAAGCCATGAAAGGTTGCGATATAGTTTTTCACCTTGCCGCGCTTATTGCCATTCCATACAGCTATCACTCTCCTGATAGTTATGTTGACACCAATATCAAAGGTACACTTAACATTGTGCAGGCAGCCAAAGACCTAGGCATTGAGCGCGTATTGGTAACATCTACATCTGAAGTATATGGTACCGCCTTGTACGTGCCCATTGATGAGAAACATCCTCGACAAGGACAATCGCCATACTCAGCAACCAAAATCGGTGCCGACCACATTGCTGAATCATTTTACCGAAGCTTTAATGTACCTGTAACTATTGTACGACCATTTAACACCTATGGCCCGCGACAATCGGCAAGAGCTGTGATACCCACCATCATCACTCAACTCTTGGCCGGAAAAACAGAGATAAAACTGGGTGCGATTCACCCTACCCGCGACTTACTTTTTGTAAAAGACACCGCCCAAGGATTTATAGAAATTGCCAGGTCGGAAAAAACCATTGGTCAGGAAGTAAACATCGCCACCGCCTCTGAAATAACTGTTGGTAATCTGGCACAGAAAATTATCGAACAAATTAATCCCGAAGCACGCATTATTACGGATGAAATACGACTTAGACCAGAAAAAAGTGAGGTGGAGCGGCTGTTTGGAAGCAATGAAAAAATTAAGCAACTAACCTCATGGAAACAACACACCACGCTTGATGAAGGGTTGAAAATAACCATTGATTGGTTTCGTAACCCCGATAATCGTAAAAACTACAAAGCCGATATTTACAATGTTTGAAAAAGTAGTTTCTTTCATCAGGGAGTATTACCAGATTCCTGAAGCTTTCATTCCGCTTCATGAGCCACGCTTTGAAGGAAATGATAAAAAATATGTAGCCGATGCTATTGACTCCACATTTGTATCATCGGTTGGTAAATACGTGGATCGCTTTGAAGAAATGATGCGCCAGTACACAGGAGCCAGTTATGCTGTAGCAACTGTAAATGGCAGTGCAGCTTTGCACATGTGCCTGCTGCTTGCAGGCGTTAAAAGAGATGAACTGGTTATTACACAACCCCTCTCCTTTATTGCTACCTGCAACTGCATCAGCTATATCGGAGCTGAACCAGTTTTTGTTGATATAGACAAACATACACTGGGTCTTTCAGCCCATAAACTGGAAGAATTTCTTAAAGAGAAAACAGAAATAAAGCAGGGTAGCTGTTATCATAAAGCTACCGGCAAGCGTATTGCAGCTTGTGTACCAATGCATACCTTCGGACATCCGGTTGATCTGGACAAAATTATTTTATTGTGTGAACAATATCATGTCCAATTAATTGAAGATGCCGCTGAATCAATTGGCAGCAAATACCGCGGGCAGCATACAGGCACCCTGGGATTATTAGGAGCCTTTAGTTTTAATGGCAACAAAACCATTACCTGTGGCGGTGGTGGAATAATTGTGACCAACAACGAAAAATTAGGCAAACTGGCCAAGCATCTTACTACGCAGGCCAAAGTGCCACACCGCTGGGATTTTGTGCACGATCATATCGGTTACAACTATCGCTTGCCCAACCTTAATGCCGCACTTGCTTGTGCCCAAATGGAAAAATTGGATGAACTAATTGAACGCAAACGAAATCTGGCAAAATCATATACTGCCTTTTTCGGGAACACCGGAATTCACTTCAACTCCGAGCCACAAAACACTTTCTCCAATTATTGGCTTAACAGCATTCTGCTTCAGAACCGCCAAGAAAGGGATGCTTTCCTCACTTATACCAACGACCATCAGGTTATGACCCGACCAGTTTGGACATTAATGAATAAACTGGAGATGTTCAAACATTGCATCTGTGAGAACATCGATAATGCTATTGATATAGAAAACAGGCTGGTGAATTTACCCAGCAGCGCAAAAACACAGTCTTGAACAAAGAAATCATTCTTATTGGAGGCGGAGGACATTGCAAATCTGTGATAGAAGTTATTGAAAGTACTTCAATGTATCATATTGCAGGAATTCTTGATGAACAGACCTCAGTTGGCCAATATGTGAGTGGCTACGCCATTACGGGGACCGACAACGATATACCCAAACTTATTGAGGCTGGATTTGTATTTCACATTACCGTTGGGCACATTAAAAGTGCGCTTGCTAGGGAAAGTATTTATGAACGAATTACAAGGGCAGGTGGGCAATTGCCAGTAATTATTGCATCAACAGCCACCGTAAGCAAAAGAGCTAAAATTGGTGCAGGTAGTATTGTTATGCACAAAGCCTTTGTAAACGCAGATGCTACCATTGGAAAAAATTGCATCATTAATACAGGGGCTGTATTGGAGCACGATACCACCATTGGCAACCATTGTCATGTATCAACGGGAGCATATTTAAACGGAGGATGCACCGTGCATGAAAAAACATTCATTGGCAGTTCATCCGTGGTAGTGCAGGGAACAACCATTGCCGCCAGCAACATCATCGCTGCAGGCGCTGTAGTTACCACCTCAACCCAACCAGGCTATTTATATGCCGGTGTTCCGGCCCAGGCAAAAAAACAACTTGCCTCATGAACCATGTAATGATAATAGCCGAGGCCGGTGTAAATCATAACGGATCGGTTGAAACAGCAAAAAAATTAATTGAACTGGCAGCAGAAGCGGGCGTTGATTATATTAAATTTCAGACTTTCAAAGCCAGCAACTTAGTAAGCAAGAAAGCTGAAAAAGCTACTTACCAGAAGCAAAACATGACGCAGGATAGCGATAACTCGCAACTTGGCATGCTGCAAAAACTGGAACTTTCATACAATGATCATCTTTTGCTGATTGAACATTGCAACAAACACCATGTGAAGTTCTTTTCAACTGCATTTGATATGGAAAGTGTTGAACTACTCAACAGCTTCTCTCCTGAACTTTGGAAAGTTCCTTCAGGAGAAATAACCAACCTGCCCTACCTTGAAAAGATTGGGTCGTTCAACAAAAAAGTGATTCTTTCAACAGGTATGTGTACCATGCAGGAAATAAAAGAGGCATTGGACGTATTGGTAGAAAAGGGAACCGATAAGAAGAATATTACCGTGCTGCATTGCAACACGGAGTACCCCACGCCTATGGTTGATGTAAACCTGAAAGCCATGGTTGAAATGGAAAAGGAATTGGGGGTTAAAATTGGGTATTCCGACCATACCGAAGGTATTGAAGTCCCTGTTGCCGCAGTTGCCCTTGGTGCTACAGTTATTGAGAAGCACTTTACCTTAAGCAAAGAAATGGAAGGGCCTGACCATAAAGCATCGCTTGAACCATATGAACTGAAACAAATGGTTTCAGCCATCAGAAATATTGAACACGCTTTGGGAAATGGTTCAAAAGCACCTTCATCCTCCGAAATCAAAAACAAAGACATTGCCCGTAAAAGCATTCACCTGAAAACAGACCTGCCCGCAGGACACATCTTACAAGCTAGAGACCTCGCAATGAAACGCCCGGGCAATGGCATATCACCAATGCGTATGTATGAGGTAATAGGCAAAAAGCTTTGCAAGCCTTTGCAGGCAGAGCACCAACTACAAACAACTGACTTGCAATGAAAATAGGTATACTCACCAGTTCAAGAGCCGACTACGGCATTTACCTGCCCTTATTAAAGGAATTGAAAAAAGATTCCTTTTTTAAAACAGAGGTGATTGCATTTGGCACGCACTTATCACAAGCAAATGGATATACCCTGAAGCAAATTGAACAAGATGGTTTTGATGTACCTGTACAGGTTGACACCATGCCAAGTGGTGATACCCCACAACACATCAGTGAAGCAATGGGAAAAACGATATCAGCCTTTTCAAAAGTGTGGCAGCAACACACATATGACCTTGTTTTTTGTCTGGGTGACCGGTACGAGATGTTTGCAGCCTGTGCGGCATCGATACCCTTTAATGTAAACCTGGCGCATATCCACGGAGGCGAACAAACATTGGGAGCCATAGACGAAGCCTTCAGGCACAGCATTACACACATGGCACACTGGCATTTTACTACAACGGATATTTACAAAAACAGGGTGATTGCCTTAAAAGGAGATAATCACCAGGTTTTTAATGTAGGCGCTTTGAGCATTGATAACCTGAAAGAACTTCCGCTGCTCAACATAGAAACTTTTAAAGCACGCTGGGGCATTGACCTCAGTATTCCTACCATCCTCATCACCTTTCATCCTGAAACGGTATCGTTTGAAAAAAATACAGGCTATACCGATGAACTGATTGCAGCACTGAAAGAAATTACCGGATACCAATTGGTGATTACCATGCCTAATGCCGATACCATGGGGAACATGATCAGAGAAAAATTGAATGTTTTTATTGCGAATCATCCGCAAGCAATAGGCATAGAATCTTTTGGGGCAATAGGCTACCTCAGCTGTATGAAACATTGCGCTTTTATGCTGGGCAATACTTCCAGTGGGTTTGTAGAAGCGGCCTTCTTCCCTAAATATGTTATCAACCTGGGGAAACGTCAGGAAGGACGAATCATTACGCCAAACATTGCCAACTGTCCTATAAACAAAGTGCAGATTAAAGAAGCCATTCAACGCTTTAATCACATACAACTCCCCGCCAGCATAACAACTTATGGCGAGGGAAATACAGGCAAACGTATTGTAGAAATCATCAAATCGGCTCATGCATAATTACGACAAGCACATTGTGCGCGAAAACCTGAAAATTACTGTTGCGCTTGAACAGCTGAATGCGTTGAGCGGTGAAGGGGTGATGTTGCTGTTTGTGCTCAACGACAAAAACCAGGTTAAAGGGGTACTAACAGATGGTGATATCAGAAGAGGCTTTCTGAAGGGGCTCACGCTTTCAGACAATATCTCAAGTTTCATGAATACAGACTTCATCTATCTGAAGAAAAATCAATACAGTGTAGCCGATTTGGATGAATTCAGGAAAAGAGCTATCAAAATGTTGCCTGTTGTAGATGATGATTTCAGGTTGTTACGTATCGCAGATTTCGCTCAAAAAAAATCATTTCTGCCAATAGATGCTGTACTTATGGCCGGAGGAAGGGGTGAAAGACTAAAACCACTAACAGATGAAACCCCCAAACCGATGTTGGTGGTTGGAGATAAGCCCATCATAGAACACAACATCGACCGATTTATTGACTTTGGTGTTCACCATATCTATATCTCGGTTAAATACAAAGCTGAAAACATTATCAACCATTTTAATGATGGAAGTAGTAAAAACATTGATATCAGGTACCTGAACGAAGATGAACCTTTGGGCACAATCGGTGCACTTGCACTTATGCCAGAGTTCCAACACGATAGTGTTTTGGTCATGAACTCCGATTTATTGACCAATATTGACCTGGAAGAGTTTTATAGGGAGTTTGAAAAATCAAACGCATCCATGTCCATTGCCACGATTCCTTATACAGTAAGTATACCGTATGCTGTATTGGAACTGAACAATGATGACGTTACCTCCTTACGCGAAAAGCCCAATTACACCTATTACTCCAATGGCGGTATATACCTGTTAAAAAAAGAGGTCATCGAGTTAATTCCGAAAAACCAGTTCTTTAATGCTACCGACCTAATAGAATTACTAATCAATCAGGGTGAAAAAGTAACCTCTTTCCCTTTGCTGGGTTATTGGCTCGATATTGGGAAACCGGAAGATTTCAAAAAAGCGCAGGAAGATTTTAAACACATTAAACTGTAATGAACATCCTGATAACGTTGTGCGCCAGGGGCGGTTCAAAAGGAATACCAGGCAAAAATATTCGCCCCCTCAATGGGAAGCCACTGATCGGGTACTCCATAGAAACAGCCCAACGTTTCGGTAAACCATTGAATGCCGACATAGCCCTTTCAACCGATGATGAGCAAATAAAGGAAGCTGCATCCGCTTTTGGTATTCACAGCCCATACCAACGGCCAGCCCACCTCGCTACCGATGCCGCTGGTAAAATTGAAACCATAGAAGACCTTGTTCTTCATGAAGAACAAACAAGAAATAAAAAATACGATTATATCCTCGACCTCGATGTAACCTCACCCCTACGCACAGTTGAAGATCTGCAGGAAGCGTTTAAGAGTATTACCAACGACCCGCAGGCACTTAACCTGTTCTCGGTAAATTATGCCGCAAGAAATCCTTACTTCAATATGGTTGAGCAACAGCCAAACGGTTATTACGGACTCATTAAAACAGGAAACTTTGTTACCCGGCAATCAGCCCCCCCTGTATATGATATGAATGCTTCTTTCTATTTTTACAGAAGAACCTTTTTTGAACAGGCACTAAAGAAAACCATTACAGAACGCTCCCTTATATATGTAATGCCCCATATGTGTTTTGACTTAGACCATCCGATAGACTTCGATTTTATGTCGTATCTGCTGGAAAACAACAAACTCGGATTTACCATTTGAATATTTTAATTATAGGCCTGGGTTCCATTGCCCACAAGCACATACATGCCCTGAAACAGATAGTTCCTGATGCAAAAATATTTGCGCTCAGGTCAGCTACATCAGCAAATATGGTGGAGGGGGTAGAAAATATTTTCACCCTGAATCAAATTGAACAACGGCCTGATTTTGCCATCATAGCTACCCCCACCTGCTTGCATTTGGAAAGTATAAAGCAATGTTTGAAACTAGGCATCCCCATGATGATTGAAAAGCCCTTGCTGCATGAACTCCAACCTGCGCTCGATTTTGAGGAAGAGCTGGCAGACAAAAATCTGATAACATATGTAGCCTGTAACTTGCGGTTTCATCCAATGATTGCCTTTTTGAAGTCATTTTTGAGTGAACAAAAAATGCGAATCAACGAAGTGAATGTGTATTGTGGATCCTATCTGCCCGATTGGAGGCCTGGCAAAGACTTCAGAACATTGTACAGTGCAAATCCTGAAATGGGAGGCGGTGTTCACATTGATCTGATTCACGAAATAGATTATGTATTCTGGCTTTGGGGTAAGCCCCACGAAACCATCGGCCTGAAGCGCAACACCTCTTCACTTCAGATAAAAGCGATAGATTTTGCCGCCTATCACCTGTTTTACGAACAATTTACTGCCAACATAACACTGAACTATTACCGCAAAGACCTAAAACGGAATATCGAAATCGTATTTGATAATGAAACCTGGAATGCAGACCTGGTGAAATGTGAAATTATATCAAGTACCGGGAAGGTGATTTTTAGTAGTCCGCAATACAAAATAGCTGATACTTATTTTGAACAGATGAAATATTTTATTGAGTGCATCAACGAAAATAAGAAACCCATGAATTCCTATCACGAGGCACTTGAAGTGCTATCAATTGCATTACAACATGGCAAAACTTACTAATAAAGTTATCATTGTAACGGGCGGCAGCGGACTCATCGGAAGCCACATCGTGAGAAAAATCAGAGAAGAAGGTGGAATATGCATCAATGCAGAGATTAAGGCTGAGACCAACCTTGAACAGGGAACTATTCAATGCGATATTACCAATGCCTCCTCCATTCAACATACCATTGATAGTATACTGCAACATTACAATCGTATTGATGGATTGGTTAACAATGCCTACCCACGCACCAAAGACTGGGGAGTACGATTTGAAGACATCCCTGAAGAATCATGGAAACAAAATGTTGATATGCAACTGAATTCGGCATTTATGTTTTGTCAGAAAATGCTACCTGTAATGCAACTTCAACAACAAGGATCAATCGTTAATATATCTTCAATTTACGGCACAGTAGGCCCTGATTTTGGTGTTTATGAAGGTACACCCATGACCATGCCTGCTGCATATGCTGCCATTAAGGGGGGCTTAGTAAATTTTTCACGATACCTCGCTTCCTACTATGGTAAACATAACATCCGCGTAAACTGTGTTTCACCAGGAGGAATTTTTGACAACCAGATGGAACTTTTCGTAAAACAATATGAGGCCAAAGTTCCTATGCGCAGAATGGGAAAACCAGAAGACATTGCCCCTTCTGTTGCCTTCTTACTGTCAGATGAAGCATCTTATATTACCGGACACAACCTGATGGTTGATGGCGGCTGGACGGCCATTTAAATAAAATTGCTTTGATCATTAATTATCTCAAAAAACTTTTTTCGATACTCACCAAAAGGGAAAAAAAGCAGTTGATAACAGTGCTGCTTCTGATGATTTTAGGCGCATTTGCCGAACTTGTGGGCATTGGAACTCTACCTGCATTTATTGCAGTAGTTACCAAACCTGAACTCCTGCAAAAGTTTCCTCTGCTCAATGAAGCAATAGTGAATGCCGGAATCACAACACCTGAAAAACTACTTACCTATGGTGCAATTACACTCATCATTATTTTCATTCTTAAAAATACGTACATCACGTATTTAGGTTACTATAAATCAAAAGTGGTTTACGATATCCAGTTAAGATTAAGCTACGATTTGTTCAGCGCATACCTAAAAGCCCCCTATACGTTTCATTTGAATCGAAATTCATCGGAGCTCTTAGGGAACGTATACGATTCTGTTAAAATTGTAATTTCCGGTGTTATCATTCCTATGATAACAATCATTATGGAAATGCTTTTACTCATTTCTATTGTTGTACTTTTAGTCACAGTTGAACCTCTAATTACATTGGTAACGGTATTGGTATTTGGGTTGGCAGGATTTACCTACCTGAAAACTACAAAAGCACGTTCAGTTAACGTAGGAAAAGAACTACAACAATTGCGCGATGTAGTGTACAAGGTAGTAACAGAAGGACTTATTGGTTTTAAAGATGCGCGCATCTTAAACAGGGAAAACTTCTTTATTAAAAATTTTTATACCAGCTCACAAAAAAACGCCAATGGCCTCATGCACCAAACGTTTATCAGTGGGCTTACTAAACCCATTCTTGAAACGATTGCTATGATTGTAATGTTGTCAATCACTATTGCTTTAGTTCTTCGAAGCAATGATCTAGCAGGTATTCTGCCTTCATTAGCTTTGTTTGGTTTTGCCAGCATCAGGCTTATGCCATCCATTAGTCAAATATTGGGATCAATCTCCAGCCTTCGGTTTAGTTTTCCTGCCATAAATCCAGTATGGAAAGATTTGCATTATCTGAAAACTCAAAAAATTATTGAATTCCAAAACCACAATCCTGATCAAAAAATTAAGTTACAACATGCGATTACGTTTGAGGATGTAAGTTACCGGTATCCGGAAGCTCCTGTGGCTTCGCTACACCAAGTTAGCATAACCATACCGGCAGGTAAAGCAGTTGCATTTGTAGGTTCATCAGGAGCAGGCAAAACAACAATGGTTGATCTGATCTTAGGATTGCTATATCCTACACAGGGAGCCATATATGTTGACGGCACAAATATTCATGAAAACACTCCTGCATGGCAAAAACAAATTGGCTATATACCTCAGCAAATATTTCTGGCCGATAATACCATACGAAACAACATTGCTTTTGGAATTCCCGAATCGGAAATAGATGACGAAAAAGTGTGGCAGGCTATTAAATTGGCACAATTAGAAGCTCTGATTAAAGAACTACCAGAGGGACTTGAAACCAACATCGGTGAAAGAGGTGTCCGATTTTCCGGTGGGCAAAGGCAACGCATAGGCATTGCCCGTGCCTTGTATCACGACCCGAAAATACTCGTAATGGACGAAGCCACCTCGGCACTTGACAATATTACAGAGAAAAGTATTGTGCAAGAAATTGAAACCCTCAAAGGCAACCGCACAATTATTGTAATTGCACACCGCTTAACCACTGTATTGAACTGCGATAATATCTATTTCATGGATAAAGGACTAATAGTTGATAGCGGTAGCTATCAGGAATTGATAAATAAAAACGAGTCATTCAGAAAAATGGCTTTGGTTGATTAAACCCTCAACATATGGCTTTAGATTTAAACAATAAAAACATTCTCATTACCGGTGGAACAGGTTCGCTGGGCAAAGAACTCACGAAAACCATT
>CAZHTC010000011.1:66413-73806 GCA_964535575.1 uncultured Bifidobacteriaceae bacterium | reverse complement strand
AACCGTTATGTGCCATGCTATGACGACACAACCAACAACAAAAGACAGACATGAGTTTAAAAGAAAAAATATTCAAAGTAAGTAGACAACTACTGACAATTTGGGGAGGAATTTCGCTTCTTGGAGTAATTGCTATTGGTGGCTATTTGCTCTACTCTATGACAATAGGGAATACGACAGTTGAAGGTAAAGCAAGCAAATCAGACGTGAGATTTGTTTTAAATTGGTGCGAACTTGGCGACCAAAGAATTGACAAGGTTTTAAAAAGCTATAAATCGGCACGTTCATTGACAGGTGACCATCTTGACGCATATGCAATAAAAATAACAAACGTAACAATTGACGAAATTGCAAATAATACAGCCAACAGAACTGGACGATGGTATCGTATGGACAGTCTTCCGAATGTTTTGGACGAAGCTGTAGCCTTTGTCGGGGGTTGGCAACATGAGACACCTTGGTTTCCGACCGAGGATAGCTTAAGAACCAAAGACTTTTATGTTTATCCTTGGAGCATATATTGTCATGGGATATCTCCAACATCAGCTCAACTAATTTTTGTCAACCCGACAGAGAAAATGGTTTATTATGTTAGTGCAGCAATGTAAGTATACAGACAATAAATATAAGGAACACAAGACATAATTATGACGACAGAAAAAGAAGCACGGGCACATAACAGCACATTTGCAATAGGCGGGGTTTCGTTCTCCGCAGACAGTTTTGTGGTTACAGAAAGTTCAGTTCTCCGAATGAACATTTGTGGTGAAAAGCCCGCCCATCGCAAATCTGCAAACCGTTATAGCCAATTATAAAACGACACCACATAACGACAGACAATGAAAAATATATTCTTATTCATTTTGACAATCTCAACTTTAAAAGTTGCTGGACAAAATCACTTTATTGGAGTGAAAGGGGGAGCTAACTCGACAAATATTACTTCAAGTAATTTTTTAAGTCAAACTGACTCTAGGACAGGACTGGCTGCTGGACTGACCTACGAATTTTTAATTAACAAGCATTTTTCAATTGGGTCGGACTTAATTTACAATCAGCGTGGTTTCACAAACGACATTGTATTCACCGACAATTTAGGAAACCCAACAGGAGAAAAATATACAACGAAATTCAACTATGACTACATTTCACTTCCTATAAAGACTGGATTTAATTTTGGAACTAAGCTTTATGGATTTACAAATATTGGAGTAATTCCATCATTGCTCGTTGACGCAAAGACAACAACCCCAACTTTCGACACAGACGGAAAGTTGACAGGAAATGAAACATTTGATGTGACCAGTCGAGTTACAAAATTTGACTTCGCTGGTCTTGCCGAAATTGGTGGTGGCTATAAGTTCAAGGACAGATATTGGCTCTTTACATCATTTGCTTATCAATATAGCTTTACGACAATTACAAACTCCAACTATTTTGCAAACAGTAAAATCAGATATAATGGAATGGCTTTAACAATAGGACTAAAATGCGCATTGACAAAAGAATAACTGGCTATAACAGCACCTACCTAAAAGGCGGGGTTTCGTGCTTCGCAGACAGTTTTGTGGTAGCAGAAAATTCAGTGCTCCGAATGAATTTTAGTGGTAAAAATCCCGCCCTTCGGGTAGCTGCAAAACGTTATGCACAAGTTTAAAAAGACAGCGACAATGAAAAATGTAACAACATTAATAATTGGATTGTTCTTCACAATCTCAGCTTACTGCCAAGACGGAGAATTTAAAGTTTATCAGAACGGCTTAATTTATAGCGAACAAACAATGGGCAAATTGAGCCACATTGTAGACTCATTGAATTTGAAATTCAAGACTTGCAATTTCAATACGGTTTTTTATTCCAAAAGTCAAACTATTGGACACATTGTAAAAGTTGACAAAGGCAACATTAAGGAAGCGAAGAAAGATATGGAAAACCAAATTTCTTTAAATGACTTTCTCAAAAAATATCCAAAAGCGACTGTTGAACGAAATGTTTTAATCATAAAAAGCAAATACAAAAACTACGAAAAACAAGACGTTGTAGAATTTGAAGAATTTGACTTAAAAAGTGATTATGGTTTCAGCATCACATCAGAAGACGTTTCACTTTATCAGAAGGACTTTTCTAACAAATGGCTTTTGAAATACAGTGAAAAGTCAAATTATTCGGACGAGTATTTGTCCGCGTTCTATTTTCCTACAAATTTTGGTTCAGTTCCTATTCCGCAAAAATATTCTCAAGTGATTGGATATTCAGATTGCTTAATAGACACCACAACGACAAAGTTTAAGGATAATATAGAAAGAGGCTGGGTTGAGCTTCCCGAAAATTGGACTTCGTTATCTGAAAATGAAAAAGTAAAACTTCTTGACAAAATGAGAAGCACAAGAGTAGTTGGTGGTTGCAGTATGGACAGCAGACCAAGAGAACACGCTATACACATTGCATTATTGTCTGCGGAAACATATAATTGGGAAGTGTTTTTGAAATCACATTTAGACATTATGAATGACCGTTTTGATAGGATGTCAGACGGAAGTTACGCTTGGGGACAAAGAAATACCTATATAAAAGAGCTTGAAGAGCTAAACATAAATGTTACCGATCTTATTTTGGGTATATCATTTAGAATTGAAAACCCTGCTTCAAATCATTACTACGGCAGTATTGGGCGGGTTGGACGAGCTTTATCAGAAACCAAAAACCGTAATGAAATTGAACAAGCCATGCTATCTATCATTTCTGACAGCGAATTAGATTATTACAATAGACTGTTGTTTTACTTCCTATTTAAAAATTACAACTATTATATCAAAGACGAAACAATTAAAAAAGAGAATAACGAAAAGTTGGCAAAAGCAGTTGCGACACTACCCGACTATTTTAGTAACCGACTCGCAAACAAATGAGAAGCAAACCTGTGCATAACAGCGGTTTGGCTCAATGGCGGTTTCCTCTATGAAATAATGTAACTGCAATTAAGTATATTTGTAATGGCAGACAGCGCAGTGGTTCCAAATCCGCCACTGCGCCAACCCGCGGAACGTTGGCGGTAATTTGCTTAATCGGATATGAGACAATTATTTTTAGTATTTATTTATCTGTTTGTAATCACTTGCTCGTTTGGACAGGCAAATCCCGAAGACATTATTATTAAATACAATTCAGACGGCAGCAAGGAAATAATCAACAAAAGTGATTTGTCAACGGATCCTGACTCAGTTGACTCAATGCTATTCTCGGAAGTAGAGGAAATGTATCTGATGAGACTTGACTCATTGGAGGTATTGAATCGGCTAGTTGGGAAATGGACATTCACATCGGCTCAACGGACAAACGGAAGGAATTTTAAATCAGGTAATACGAACAGTTACGAGTTTAAACGGGATGGAACGTTCGTATCAATATATGCTGACGAAAAACTTGAGGGAAAATGGACTGTGCACGAAGGAGGTAATGCAGTCATAAATCTGGCATATGACAAACCAAAAGTATTGATCAAAGACAAAAATGTCCTTAAGTACCTTGACAAGGAGACACTCAAGTCGGTGACGTTTTCATCGGAGATAATTTCTTTCGTGACAATAAATTCAACAAGTATGACAATTAGGTCCTCAACAATTGTGGGTGACCCCAAAGGTATTAATGACACTTTTTATAGAATCATTCTGTTGAACTACGACAAGAGCATGAATTAGATGGTGCCAAAGCAAACTACCGCCAACAAAATGTATGCAAGATTGGTGGGTGCAGTTTAAATTTGTAGTTTAGTTTTGAAATAACGTTTTGTTGTGTGGGACAATTTAGTCTTTCAAAGACCACCAACCTCGCATACATAAACGTTAGCGGTCATTGTAAAGGATGCAGAATATAAAAGCGTAACCATAAAATGAAAATGGAACCTATAATAATTGAAACTCAAAGGCTAACACTGACAGGATATTCATCTCAGGACATGAATTTTATCTTTGAAAATTTTAGCAGAAATGAAATAAAGAAACTATTAGGACACCGAACAGATGAAGATTTTCAAAAGGAAGAATTTAAGTACAAAAATGGATATGCATCCTATAATAGAGCTTTCATTCTTTTTTTACTAACTGATAAAATAACAAATACTATAATCGGGCGGTGTGGGCTTCATAATTGGAATAAAGAACATCACCGGGCAGAAATAGGCTACAATATATCTGATGAAAATTTTAAACGAAAAGGCTTAATGACTGAAGCCGTAAGTTCAATTATTGATTATGGTTTTACTAAATTAAAGTTGCATAGAATTGAAGCTCTTGTAGGAAGTAATAATATTCCATCTTTGAAAATAATGGAGAAGAATCATTTCATTAAAGAAGGTTTACTAAGGCAACATTTTTATGTAACCGACAAATTCGAAGATTCGGTTTTATTTTCTAAATTATATGATGAATATATTAATCAAAAAGAATGACAAAACAACAAGCAACTTACGTTTTTTATTAACAAACAGCATAACAATTATCATACAGGCAATTTTTTAACGTAGCAGACAACGATTGGGGTTACAAAAAAAAGCACAGTGGAGATTAACGACAACTTAAAAAAAAAGAGGCGACACCGAAAAGCCAAACGAGTAGGGAAATAAAACTAAACAAAAATGAAAAATAGAGTAATCGTAATTACCGCAATTCTTTTAATAGTTTCAATAGGAAATTATTTTAGAATTATTTCTGATGGAAGCATTAGGACCGTTGAGTTTCTATCAATCTTAGCCATAGGAGCCTTGGCAGGAGTGTTATTAACTCAAATTCTTATAAAATTAAAAAACAAAAATTAAAGCATTTCGGCAGTTGTATTCGACAGGTAAAAGAGCAGTAGAAAGACAATTATTGACTCGTGAGGTATGACGGAGAAAAAACAACGAACCGCTAACAGTCGTTTGGCACAATGGCGGGTGATGTGCTTAATTGAACATTCTACCTCGCATCAGCTTTTGTGCTGGGCTGACAGTTTTCGTCTCCGAAATCGCCAACTTCTTGTAGCTGCCAAACGTTATGGCCAAGCTTAAAATGACACCCAAGACAGTTAAATTACTCATCACGTTAACGCTATTGGCGTTGACTGGATTTGCTTATCTAAAAATGACTCATTTTTTTGAAATAGATTCCTGCTTAGACAAAGGCGGACGTTGGAACTATGAAAGACAAGTCTGCGAATTGGACAGTAATAAGACGGTTGACACTTTTACAAGAGCAGAGAATGAGTTTACTATTGATACTTTTTCGACTTTTCCTCCTGAAATTGACGGCTGTTCTTGCTACTTTTCCAACGACTCGACAGAATTTAAAAAAGGCGAATACATTTATATGAATGACTACGCACAGACTTCCTTTTTAAAAGTAAATGGTGTTCTCACAAAGTTTGCTCAGACCGACTTTAAAGAAATTGATTCTTTAAACGTAATAGCAAAATACAAAAGCGACAACTATGAAATGACAATTGAATCTAAAGACGGAATACAAAATGGTGACGAAACTTGGCTTAAAACGGGGGTAATTAAACTAACAGACAAAAAGGGTAAAACAATTACAAAGACATTTTATGGAGAATGTGGTTGCTAACTTGATGGACAGAAAACCAGCCGCTAACAAGGGTAGCCGTTGCACAACCACGGTTGTCGCAAGTTCTTTAAGTCCCCCCGCCACTGCGCCAAGCGCCCAAACGTTAGCGGTCAGCTTAAAAAACCGCAGACGGGGAAGCTGAAAACCGAACAGAGTAAGCAAATAATTTAAAACAAAATAAAATGAAAAGGACAATTCTATTATCAACAGTTTTACTTGCACTTATGCTTTCAAGTTGTATGCAGACAAGGTACATTACTGAAAAGTACATTAAGACAAAAATCGAAAACCACAATGAAGGTGAATTTAGCACCATAAAAACTTACACTATTTTTAAAGGGACATCTTCTGGTGGTGGAGCATATTTAGAATTAACTGGTTATAAATATGCAAACAGCAAAGCATTAGTTTTAGGGGCGGACAAATATTATATGGCAAGACAGAAGTTTAAAGGCGACCAAACAATTATTGCTGATATCACATATATAGAACTAAGCCTCACTCAGTGCAAGGACATCATTACCAATTACAAAATTTTACAAGAAAAGATTAAAGCTGAAAAACCAAAGATGAGTGAAGAAATTTACCACGACTTCACAGTTTCAAAGGATTTATTTATTAGTTATAGAAAATCATCAGGTAGCTCGACAGTAAGTTATATTGACTTTTGGATACAAGGTGAAAAATATCGCATTTCAACACTCACAATCATTAAGAAACTAAATAAATTTATAAATTATTAAAACGACCTTTCAGTTTAAAGGCAGAAAACAAAGCCGAACCGCTAACAGGTGTTTGGCAAAAAAGCGGTTCAGTGCTCCGCAGACACATTTGTGGTTAAAGAAAGTTCAGTTCTCCGCATCAACATTTGTTCTGAAAATCGCCACCTTCGCCAAGCCCGAAAACGTTATAGGGCATTTTAAAAAACAACCGTGAGACAGAAAAAAATACGAGGACATAACAGAAGACAAAAGCAAATCGACAATTGGCGACTTGACAATTTATCGCTGGACTTGACAGACTATTTATTAAATCAGCGTGACAGATATTATGCAAAAATCAGAGTGCATCCGTGGAGCGGACTCTCATTGACAAATAGTGTAACACCAGAACCGACAGGAAAGACCAAACAAAAAATGCTCAATGGATTGCTTGACATTTATGAGGACTGGCAAAAACAACTCGACAAACTGGGGCAACCATATTATTTAAAAGTTTGGCTTTTTGAACCACGTTTTTCACGATCACAAGTTGTGTGTGCAATTGGTGACAATGTTGACTTCTATGAAAACACATTTCACAAACCAGACACAAATAAAACCATTCAACTCGATAATTATGGAAACCTAAAAACAAAACTATCAAAATTGAATTGGGACTATCGTTTTGACGAAGACCACTATGCCAATACTGAAGTTGGCGAACCTGAAATTTATGCTTCAATACAGGATTATGAAGAAACGAAAAAATGGTTTGACAAACTTTTAAAGAAGCCACACAGGACACACAAGTTTAAAGAACCAATTGGCGAGGCGACAGAATCTTATTCATTTAAACGTGGCGACATATGGCTCGGTGGACAGAAATAAAAACGCCCGGCTGTCGCAAGTTCTTTAAGTCCCGAGTCATTCGGGTTGTAACCTCAGCAACCCGCCACTTTCTGCTTGCATTTTCCGTTTCTTTTCACAAGCTTTACACTATGAAATTGAACAATGGTTTTTTCACACCTGCCCCGCCCAATGTAGGACTCTGGCGTTGTAACCAATTTTGAGACAAATAACAACCAATCAAAAACA
>CAZHTC010000011.1:0-66313 GCA_964535575.1 uncultured Bifidobacteriaceae bacterium | reverse complement strand
GTAGGACTCTGGCGTTGTAACCAATTTTGAGACAAATAACAACCAATCAAAAACAACATGACAAAATCAATTAAATTTCTGACAACATTGATGACAATTATCTTTTTGTCTTCATTTGCTGGCAATAACTCAAATGAGTTTATCGGGACATATGGTGTTTCCGCATCAGATCCTTCACAAATAAAGTTGACTATTAATTCAGACAACACTTTTTATTACCAAGACTTTTCTATTGCTGACAAAAAAATTATTATTAAAGGTAATTGGACATTAAAAGGTAAAAAAGTATTCTTAAAGGAAAATAGCTCCAAGAAGAAGTTTCATAACGTTTGGACATTTTCAGAAAATGGACAAGTAGCCAAATCTCGCAAAGGACTGACGTTTTACAGATTGTTCAAAATAGACGGATAGAAAAACTGGCTATAACCCCGGCCGTTACAAGTTCTTAACTTGTGACAGGAAATAAATGAAGTTCTTTTGTCCCGACTCATTCGGGATGTAACTTCAATAACCGAATGTATTTAATGTATGCTGCCAACCAACTGCCCATGGTTTTGTATTTGGCACTGCAACCCTCCACTTTCTGCTTGCTTTTTCTGTTTCTTTTCACAAGTTTTACACTATGAAATTGAGCAAAGTTTTTTCACACCTGCCCCGCCCAATGCGGGACTCTGACTTATAGAACATTTTAAAACGACTCTGCAAATAACAAAGACAATGGCAGACATATTTCATTACTTTCCAATAAACGCTTCTATAGACAAAGTATTTGATGCTATTTCAACTCCACATGGGCTTGACAAATGGTGGACAAAGACATCTTCGGGCAAAGTTGCAATTGGTGAAATATTCCATTTTCATTTTGAGCCAGACTATAATTGGACAGCGGTTGTTTCAAAATGCATTTTGGATAAAGAATTTGAACTGACCATGCAAAATTCTGATGATGACTGGAAAGGTAGTAAAGTCGGCTTTCGTTTAACAAGTAAGCAACATATTACCGAAGTTCAATTTTACCACACGAATTGGAAAGAAGACAACGAACATTTCAGGATTTCAAATTTTTGTTGGGCAATGTATTTACGAATACTAAAACGAAATCTTGAATTTGGCGAATTCGTGGAATATGCTGACAGACTTAGTGTATAACATAACCTAGAGAATATGACCACAACAAATTTAAAGGACGGTAGCTTCTGTAAAGTAGTTACAGGCACACATAAGGGTAAGTCGGGCTTTGTTCAAGACATAAAGACAAGCAAAACAGGACACATTACTATAACGGTTTTGCAAAAGAATGGGGTTAGGTTTAAAACACTCGGAAGAAGTGTAGAAGTTATAAAAGAAGAATAAAAAAGCCTTATGAGATGAGTTGCTGTTGCACAACCTCAACAGCTCCGGTTTAAAACTATTTTTACCTCACCACCAAACGCCTTATATAGGATTGTCCTTCTGTATCGGCTTTAACAAAATAAATTCCCGAAGGCAAACCCTCCAAACTCATTGTGGTTTTCTTTTCGTTGGTTTGTTTGTCCGCTACCTGTTCTCCGTTCAGGTTAAACAAAGTAACGCGTGTAATGGTCTCCGGGCATTCTACCGTAAACAGGGTAACTGCGGGGTTGGGATAGATCTGCAACGTTTTTTGCGTGGCGGCAGGCCATGTGGCCACTCCGGCAGCAAACGAAACCTGAAGGTACACATCGGCCGGCTCTGATAAGCTTACTCCATCGTACACGCAATACTGAAAATAATCGGGCCCGGCATATCCGGCATCGGCTGTATAGGTAAACGATCCGTTTTTGTTCAGGGTAAGATTTCCGTGAGCCGGTGCAGTAACCAGGGTTGCCTCGAGCAGGTTGCCGTCCATATCAAAATCGTTTTTCATTACTCCGTTAGCTGCATTTACTGCTGCGGGTGTTTGTGTATTGAGCAGCGTGTATTGGTCGCACAGGGCGTTGGCTTTGCTGTTGAACAACGGCAATTGATTTTTCATTACGTAGTACGAAGTTTTTAATTGCTCCTGCACATCAAGGGCTGTATTCCACAATGGCCAGCTGAAACGGGTGGAAGGAGTTAAGGAAAATCCGTTGTGAAAAACGGTTACCGAAATTCCGTCAGAGGTAGTGTCTTTGGGTCCGGCAATGTTTTTATAATCATGAAACACTTTCATTTTATCGGGAGCGGTAAACTGCAGGTAGCTCCACGGAAGTTTAATATCAATATGATCATCGTAAATGGTTACCGCATCTTTTGATGAAGCCAGTAATCCGCCTTTGTTTACCTGAAGGTTTCCTACATACTGCACATCGGAGTACACACTGTTGTTGCGTATACGCACCAGATTCCATTTACCTCCGTTGCTCACCACCGAGTGAAATACCTGCGAGGCTGTGGTGGTGCCATGCCATATGCCAAATAAATCATATGCTTCGGTTACAAACAGCTCGGCCGAATAGTTGGTGATGCGCAGGGCAAACTCTGCCCGGTTGCTCACGGTTTGCCCTTCGGGAAGTGTAGATTCGCCCAGCGAACCGGCATAGGTATCGAATGCAATCCAAAGCGTATCGGGGAGGCCAAGGGCATTTGCCAAATCAAGTCGCAGTTTAAAAAAATCATAATTGGCCGAGGCTTTAATAGTGGTAACCGATGAGCCGGGAGAAAAACTTTGCCAGTTTTGCAGGGCATTTTGTTTTTGAAAACTTACCAGTCCGAAGTTTTGCTCGGCCGAAGTAAGGTTATGCCACAAAATGCGGCTGTCGGCATCGTAATCCAGCGGGTCGGCAATCCAGGTGCGTTTAAACCATTCGTCAATCCACGCAAAGGTCATCCCGCCCCCGCAGCCTGCAGCTTCCATATTGCGCAAAATACGCATATTGTTTTCTCCCTGCTGCCTTTCGTCAAAGCCCCCGTGGTGCATGCCGCTTTGGGCAAAGTGAGCCGACACCCAGCTGGAGGGAACTCCGTACTCGGCAATGATGAGTGGAAATTTATTGTAGGCCTGTTTTAAAAAAGTAAGATATCCCAGGTAGCTGTTTTGCCCAGCATCATCCGTAAAATTTGCATACTTCGGGTCGTTGCTCATAAAATCGGGGTAATACGGGTAGGCGTGGTAGCTGGCAAAATATCCTGCAGGCGCTTTGCTGATATCAAGGTTGGAAAGATTTACCCAAGCTGTGTCTTCTACGCGGTTGGGCTCTTCGGGGTGGGCCAGCGGGTCGAGGGTGGGCCAGCTCGAAAAACTTACCGGCCTCATGGTTTGATAAAACTGATATTCGTAAGTAACCAGATGATTCAGCCGCTCGGCAACCCACGCTTCGGTGGGTGTAGCTGCGCTGATGGAAATACGCGGCCCCGTAAACGAATTGGTGCCTGCATGGTTAAGATTGGCGTTTAACACTTCGTCCTGAAAAACTTCACGGCCTATTACATAACCCATCACCCATTTTGATACATCAGTGGCATAGGTTCCCCACGCTTTTCCCACGCGTTGGGGTATAAATTTATTGCCGTGCATGCAATCAATATTATTATTTATCTCCTGATCAAACACAGAAGTAAGTTCATACACATCCTGATGGTAATTGGGAACATCTTCATCCAGCCATACTCCCTGAAAAATATACATCGGGTTTTGCGGGTTAGCATCGTTAATGGAATCGAGCACCTGGTAAAAGTGGGGAAAATGAAGAGTGTAAAGTCGGATACAGTTAAATCCTCCTTCCTTCATTTCTACAATCCAGTTTGCATATTGCTGTTTGGTAACTTCCAGTTCTCCCGGGAACTTACCCGGTATTGCAGCACCCAGATTAATGCCTTTTACAAAAAAGGGTACGTATCGGGTTCCGTTCCACACGGTAAGGTGAGTTGAGTCAACACTAAATGGCACCGAGTCATTTGGGTTGCATTGTGCCTGTAATTGTTTAAAAGGGAGCCAGACAATTGCCAGCAGAAGGAGTATGCGATTCATTTTTTCTGGGTATGTTTGTGTTACTTCAAAGTAATTACTTATTTATTAAGTTAAGTTTAATTCTTCTATAGAGGACCCTATTTAAATATTTTACGTATTTTATTGTACGTTGTAATTACTTTTGCCTAAGATTATAGTCCGGATATGAAACGTTTTTTTCTGATTTCCACCTTATGCCTGCTTTGCTTGATCGATGCTGAGGCACAGGTTTCTTATAACTTTAGCAAAAGTACTGCATCTTATGCCAATCTAACAAGTCCGGTTGTAGTTTCTGACACAACCGTGATATGGGACGAAGAGGTCTTCCAGATTCCGGTTCCTTTTGCTTTTAAATTTATGGGCTATACATGCAGCAACGTATTTGCTGATGGCAGCGGATTTATTAACTTTAACAACGACACCCCGGGGCTTTACCTGCGTGCATTTGGAGCAGATTTGGTAAGCAAAGGAACCACGGTTTCGCTTTCTCCGGTATCTTATCAGGTAGAGAACACCAGCCTTTTCCGTATATTAAAGATTGAGTTCAAAAATGCCGGGTTTTTTAATGATGCTCCTTCTGCTTTTGTCAATTTTCAGGTATGGCTGTATGAGTTGGATAATGCCATTGAAGTACATATGGGTAGCAGTAATATTGTAAATGATTCATTGGCCTATGATACTAAAAGCGGCCCCATTATTGGCCTGTTTCTACCTAAAACAGACCTAACGGGTTTTACCTATTCGCTCGAACTTTCCGGCCAATCTGACAACCCTGATGTATCGGCAGCAGATATTTCTTCTCCTAAAACGCTCGATGATACGCCCAAGGATGGAAGCGTTTACCGCTTTGTTCCTCAGTTTGCAGCAGGAACCAAACAAATCCCCGCGGACAATGCCATGCGTTTGTATCCAAATCCGGCTCACAACATGGTTACCATAATATTAGGCAATGAGGTAAACAATGCGGAGTGCACCCTTTATGATATATCTGGAAAGAAAGTTTTTAGTGCCACCAACGCAAACAAACAACTTGCCATTGACTTGAGCTTATTGCCTCGTGGGGTCTATTACCTCAACATCCAAAGCAATCGCGTTAACGAAACTCAGCGATTGGTGGTTCGGTAATTGGCGATACCGGAATTAAAAATAGTTCTCAACCGTATTTATCTTGGCTGTAGAGAGAATCACTACACTCGGCAGGTTAAACAAATCAATATTATCTTCTGTAAAAGAAGCACGCACCGAGGTTCTGATACCATCGTAGCCTTTACTTTTGGCTGTGGCAATAATGGTGCTATCGCCAGCGCCATCACCATACGGAAGCGCAAGAAACAGGGAAGGTTGTTGGGTAATGTCCACTATCCAATCACGCGATTCTCCCAGTTGCAGGTTTAAGAAATTTTGCCAAATAGCAGGATCTTTTCCTTCTCCCCATTTTTTCAGGAAGGGATGAGAGGCGGTATGTGAATGGATAGAGAACAAACTCTGATTTTGTGTGTTTTTGTAACTTCTTATATTCCACACTTCAGGCCATTTCATATAATTAGGTGTGCCAATCCACTCCGGTACAATAAAGAAAGTGGCGGGTAAGTTGTGCTTTTTTAACAAAGGAAAAGCCTTGGTGTACCATGAAGCATATCCATCGTCAAATGACAAGATAATGGCGTTGGAAGTGAGCTGCATTTGCCCGGCTTTTATTTTTAATAAGTCTTCGAAGCTGATAAACTGGTAATTTTTGCTTTTTAGAAATTTTAAATCATTTTCAAAATCACTTTTTTTGCGGTCGTATTCACTCGTTGGAATCCCGGTAACGATGTTATGGTACATCAGAATGAGAATTTTAAACCCGCTTCCGGCAGTTTGTTTGGTTTGGTCCTGTACTTCAGCAGGACTGCACACATGATTTTTCATGCTGTTTGTTGGGACTTCGGTATCATCCACTGTTACTTGATTTTCTCCGGTCTGCGAACATCCGGAAAAGATAAATAACAACATAGAGAAAGCTAGGGCACAAATCTTTTTTTGCAAGCATACTTTCATGGCAACAATGTTTTAATTTATACAAATATAAATGTTTTGTTATCAACTTTATGTTCGGGCACCGACTTCTTTACCGTAATGGTCCGCACAGGTTATGCTCCACCATCCACTTGCTGCATTGTATCATGCTCATGGCATAGGTTTTCATGCTGTCGGCTTTTGCCCGTTCGGCAGTGAAATAGTTTTCGGGGTTGTTGGTTGTATAGTCATAAAACGATTCTTCGCCATGCTGCCTCCATTCATAAAAACGATGGTGGTTTATGCAACCAATTTTATCATCGGCCGAAAACATAATGTATGGCCGTTTTTCCCTGAGCAAATCAATGCCGAAGGTATTGTTTACATAACTTAGTTTTAGCAATCCCATCACAGTCGGGAAAACATCAATTTGTCCGCCCGTCATATCATAAGCCTGTGGTTTTATAAACGAAGTGTCTGGAGAAAAAATAATCAGCGGAACGTGGTGGTAACTCAGCGGCATATCGTAAGGAGAAGTGCCCACTACTCCGCCATGATCGGCAATAAAAATAAATACCGTGTTGCTGTACCATGCTTCTTTTTGGGCCAGTTCCAAAAAATGCCTTATGGACCAATCGGCATATTCTACAATTTGGGTTTGAATGGCTCCGGGCTTAGGAGTAAACTTTATGTTCTTAGGCAATACATACGGGCCGTGGTCGCTGGTGGTAAGCATGGTTACAAAAAATGGTTTTCCCTGTTGCGATACCTCCCTTATTTTAGGTATAGAAAACTCAAACATATAATGATCGGGCACCCCGAAAATAGAATGTGCTTTGCTTTTGGGATAATCTTTTTGCGCAATGATGCGGTCGAAATAATTTTTGGAAAGAAACCCTCCGGCATTGTCAAACATTTCGAAGTGTGTGGTAAAATACGTATTGGTGTATCCGTATTGTTTCATCACCCACGGAAATCCGCTGTAGTACGGAACCTTTAACACACTCATGGAATGTTCGCGCATAAATGCCGGATATGAAAACAGGGTTCCATAAATGCCATTGTAGGTATGTTTGCCTGCCGAGAAAATCTGGTCAAAACACAGGGATATTTTTGCCAGACTATCCAGGGTAGGTGTAAGGTTAAGTTTGTTTCCGTAGCGCCCCATTTTGTTGGCCGACATGCTTTCCATAAGCACCAGCACCACGTTCTTTTTTACGGGCTCTCCTTCGTACATCATTTTGCGCGCCACAGGCGATTCATAACCCGAATGCTGCGTACCAAAAAAAGTGCGCACATTGGCGATGGCTTCCTGTTCGTTTATCAAAACAATTTTATCAAAGTAGCTTACCATTAAGGTAAACACCGGATTTAATCCAAGCTGGTTGGGAAAAGCATAGTTGCACACAAATGCATTTTCAATGCGAATGGGGGCCTGCTTGCGACCACGTATCCCCATAAACACCACAAACAAAAACAACAAGGCCACCGATATGCGCTTGGCATAAAACAAAGGCGTGCGGGCTAGCGCAACTTTGCCTGATTCGTGATGAAAAAAGGGCTGAATTCTTTTTTTGGTAACCCGCACAAATACCCACAACAGGGCCACAAAAAGAAAAAAGTAAATAAAGTAACTTGGCTCCTGCACAATCATGCTCACCACAAAACCGGGTGTGCCCATCCAGTTAAATACGGCTGCCGTGAGGCGCGAAAAGTTGTAATGAAAATACGGTATATCGGCTGCACAGGTAAAAAACGCCAGCGAATACATCACCACCAGGTAATACCACGAAACGCGGTAAAGCTTAGCTGTGTTACTATACCCTGCCACCCACGCCACGGTTAAAACAAGAGCCGGAAGTGCAAGCAAATAGCAACTCACCACCGAGTCGAACAATACGCCTTTTTCAAAACCCCACCAGTTAAATAAAATTTTTGCTTTCAATATCATGTCTTCCATCAGGCTCAGAGAGGTCACAAAAAACACTACTCTGAACAGAGAGAAAATAATAAGTCCGCGCACATAAACCAGCAGAATGAACTGAACCGGTGCCGGTAAAAAATGAAACAGCTTTCTGAAAAATTTGCGAAGCATGGGTGGTAACGAGTAAGCAATAATACTAAAACAAAGAGATATGTTTAGCGGGTCATAACTTTATTTACTGTGGAAATTCTGTTAATTTTGACGGTGCACAATATTGAACCGCATTTTAACTGGAGGCATTTGTACCGGGCCGAGGAAGACCCCGATTCGCCTTTT
This sequence comes from uncultured Bifidobacteriaceae bacterium, assembly GCA_964535575.1. Taxonomy (GTDB): domain Bacteria; phylum Bacteroidota; class Bacteroidia; order UKL13-3; family UKL13-3; genus JAGPCK01. The sequence goes on along the minus strand of CAZHTC010000011.1, from coordinate 58,109 downwards.
TTCGAACGCGAATACAGCGAATTTGAATACACCAATCAGGTGTACAATTACCTGCTACATCCACAGTGGGACGACATAGGATCGAACACGCTTTACCTTAAAATTTTATTTACCGATTACGAAGAAGGATACACCATTTTTGAGTTGATAGGCGAATGGAATGATGCCATTAACAATGATGTGATGATGCTTAAACGCGATGTGGCCGAACTGCTGATGGACGAAGGGATAAATAAATTTATTCTGATTGGCGAAAACGTACTCAACTTTCACAGCTCAGACGACAGCTACTACGAAGAATGGTTTCAGGACGTGGAGGACGGATGGATAGCCGCCATCAATTTTCAGGAGCACGTGCTGGAAGAGTTTAAACACCACAACCTCGATTATTACCTCAACTTTGGCGGGGAGCTTGACGATTTGCACTGGCGGAAATTAGCCCCCCAGCAATTTTATCTGAAAGTAAAAGAAGTATTGAGCCGCAGGTTGCCTGCGTAAGCGGTTTTTAAACCGAAAAACTTTCTCCGCAACTGCACGTGCGGCTGGCATTGGGATTGGAAAAAGCAAAACCCTTTCCGTTGAGTCCGTCAGAAAAATCGAGTTCCGAACCGAAAAGGTATAACATGCTGCGCATATCCACCACCACTTTTACCCCCTCGGGGTTAAACTCCTGATCACCGGCTTTCAGCTCCTTGTCAAAATTCAAATCGTACGACAATCCCGAGCAGCCTCCGCTTTTCACCGAAACCCGTAAAAAATACTGCTCATCGTAATTCGACTCTCTGCGAAGATCTATTAACCGGTGTTTTGCTTTTTCTGTTACTGTAATCATGGTGTATCGCTACCAAACGTGGGCACAAAGATAGAATAATTCTAAATAACATGCGGGTTTCTGTTTCATTTTATCAATTTAACGTTACTTTGCTCTATGAACCTGCGTAAAATTGAACATTTGGGCATAGCCGTAAAAGACCTTGAGGCTTCTAAAAAACTGTTTGCCACCCTGCTGGGTGCCCCGTGTTACAAAGAAGAAGAAGTCGCTTCAGAACACGTTAAAACCGCCTTTTTTAGCACAGGAGAAAGCAAGGTAGAGCTGCTGCAGGCCACCTCTCCCGATAGCGCCATTGCCAGGTTCATTGAGAAAAAAGGAGAAGGCCTGCACCATGTGGCTTTTGATGTGGCCGATATTGATGCCGAGATAGCCCGATTAAAAGCAGAAGGGTTTCTGTTTATAAACGAAACACCCAAAACCGGTGCCGATAATAAACTGATTGTTTTTTTACACCCCAAAAGCACTAATGGAGTGTTGGTTGAGTTGTGTCAGGAAAGGAAATAGCAGTAAGGCGGGTAACGTTTTTTAGTATCTTTACAGAACGAATAAAACAAGAACAAAGAAACTATGTTGACTTGGACAAAATAAAGTCAGCGCTAATATGAAACGATAACAATCCTATGGGGGTAGATGTTAGTATAGCAGTAGAAAAATTTTCTGAGGAAAAAGGTTGGGAGTTTATTGGTTGGGATAATGACATTATGGGGAACGAAGAAGGATTGAAAAGAAACTACGTCCTGTATTGTATTCTTGCTAATTCGAAAGAGGACTATGATATTTTGGACGACACGACTACAGCTAGCTTTATTTCAATTGTCGAACCGAGAGGAATTCCAAACGATGCAGACAAGAGCCAACAATATGCGACCATTCCCTATAAAAAAGACCCTTATGGATGGTGGTATCCCAGTTGGGTTACCTTGAAGGAAATACTTGATTATCCGCATTGGGATAAACAAGTTTTATGGAAAGAAACTTCTAATGACAAGGGTGTCAAAATTAGTTACCGGGAGAAGTGCAAAGAGTTTTTAAATGAGTTTGTCCCTAAACTAAAACAACTGACGGATGATCCCGAAAACTTGAGAATTGTATATCATTTTTGGTAATTTAAAGAATGCTACTAACACGGGTAGCTGTTGCACTACTTTTCCCCAGCTATCCATAGTCTGTGACTAAGGATTCTTTTTCTTTGCTTTTTTGGTTTCCTTTCACAAGTTTTACCTTTGAAATTTATAACAGGTGTTTCACATCCATCCCGCCCAATACGGGGTTCTAACGTTGGGGAAATGGCATTTCAGCGTTTCGTTATACTTTTATATATTTGTACTATGACAAGTTTGACAGACATACAAGACACTCTTAAAAATAATAAGCAACGACTGACTGACAAGTACGGCTTAAGTCTTCTGGCAATCTTTGGATCTTATGGGCGTGGACAACAAAACGAAAACAGTGACATCGACATTTTGGTTGACTTTCAAAAACCAATTGGAGTCGAATTTATTGATCTGGCTAATGAACTGGAACGACTTCTTAAAATCAAAGTTGACCTTGTTTCCAAAAATGGCATAAGACCTCAATATTTAAAACAAATAGAGCAAGACCTTAATTATGTCTAGACGTGATCCTAAACTCTTACTTGCTGACATTTTAGACGCTATTGGCAAAATCAAAGACTATACGTCTGAACTCACTTACGACACATTTATTAAGGACTCGAAAACATTAGACGCTGTTATCCGCAATTTTGAAATTATTGGTGAAGCAGCAAACAGACTTCCGGAAGAGTTCAAAGACAAACATACTGCTATCGACTGGTTTCGAATCATTGGGTTTCGTAACCGTATCGTGCATGACTACATGGGTGTCGACTATAAAATTGTGTGGACAATAGTTCAAAAGGACATTGACAAATTATCTGCAGACATCGAAAATTTTTCTCAAAGTATTTGATGCCGCTTCCCCTAATCGTGTAGACTGCCCTACCGAGTTTCCTCGACAGGGTGTCTCACCTCCCAAACGAATACCCAAAGTAGTCAATATCTTCTTTGAATTTTTCGGCTATCAGGCGTTGCGTTTTGTTGGTGTAATATTCGGTGTAGTGCCTTTGGTTTTTATCGTTGCGGTTTTCGTGAGGCAGCGGTTGTGAAATATGAAGCCGGTTGCAGATAAACTCCCAGTCTTTTTCAATGGTTTCAAATTTTCCGATATAATCGGCCACCACCCGGCCGCTGTGGTCTTTAAACCAATCGAGCTGAGATTTGTGAGGTGTAGGGTGCACGCAGGTATCGCTGCTTAACTGAATCCATTCGGCAAACTCTTCAAAACTCATTTGCTCCCGCATTTTAATGCCTTCGTTTCGGTTGTACGGCGATACTACCCTGTCCCACGGATTGCGTACAAAGCCAAACTTAAAATAAGAGCTAAAAATTTTTTCGATATACTTTTTTTCTGCTCCGGGCAGCAGCAGCAATTCCATTCGCCTCAGTATAGATTGGTTCGGGCGTGTGTACACCGGTATTTCTTCCTTCAGTTCCATCAGGTTTTGATGGTGCCTTAATGGCCACCCCACCACTTTGCGTATGCTGGTGGAGCCCGTTTTGGGAACAGCCACAAAAATACAGCGGTATTTGGTTGAAATCACGCTTCCCGGGTTGTGCTTAGTGCCTACTCTACCGTAACCGATTTGGCCAGGTTGCGCGGCTGATCAACATTACACCCGCGCATCACCGCAATATGGTAGGCCAGCAATTGCAACGGAATGGTGGCCACCAATGGGGCAAGGGCTTCTTCCACTTCCGGAATTTCTATTACAAAATCGGCCATGCTACGCACCTTGTCATCGCCTTCGGTTACAATAGCAATAATTTTTCCCTTACGTGCTTTTACCTCCTGAATATTGCTGATTACTTTTTCGTAAATGCTGTCTTTGGTAGCCACTACCACCACCGGCATTTCTTCGTCAATCAGCGCAATGGGGCCGTGTTTCATTTCGGCAGCCGGATATCCTTCGGCATGTATATAGGAAATTTCTTTCAGCTTCAATGCGCCTTCAAGAGCCACCGGAAAATTGTATCCGCGTCCCAGGTATAAAAAGTTTTTGGCGTCTTTATATTTTTCGGCTACTCCTTTAATGTAGTCGTTGGAGCGCAGTACTCTTTCAATTTTTTCGGGAATTGATTCCAGTTCGGTAAGCAATTCCTGCATGCGCGTTTGGTTAATATGTCCAAGCTTTTGCGCAATGCTCAGTGCCATTAAGGTGAGCACCGTTACCTGGGCGGTAAACGCCTTTGTGGATGCCACTCCTATTTCGGGGCCCGCATGGGTGTAGGCTCCGGCATGGGTAGCGCGCGGAATGGATGAGCCCACCACATTGCAGATGCCAAAAATGGTCGCTCCTTTTTCTTTAGCCAGTTGAATGGCCGCTAACGTATCCGCGGTTTCGCCCGATTGGGAAATTGCAATCACAAAATCATTTTCGTTAATCACCGGATTTCGGTAGCGAAACTCCGAGGCGTATTCAATCTCCACCGGAATTCGGGTAAACTCTTCCAGCAGGTATTCGCCTACCAAGCCGGCATGCCACGAAGTACCACACCCAACAATAAGAATGCGGTTAAGGTTCTTAAACTTGTGATCAAACTGATCAATACCCGCCATCACAATTTGTGACGAGTTGGTGCGGATTCTACCTCTGAAATTATCAATAATAGAGCGGGGCTGCTCAAAAATTTCTTTCAGCATAAAATGTTCGTAGCCGCCTTTTTCCAAAGCTTCCAGATTCATTTCAAGTTCCTGAATATACGGGTTGCGCACCTTGTTGTCGATGGTTTTTACCACCATTTCCCCGTCCTGAATATACACTACCTCTCCGTCCTCGAGGTAATACACGTTTTTGGTAAATTCAATTATGGGCGAAGCATCGGAAGCAATAAAATATTCTCCGTCTTTTCCTATGCCTACCACCATCGGACTTCCTTTGCGAGCACCAATGAGCATATTGTGGTCGTCTTTTGAAACAATTACTATGGCATATGCACCCACCACCTCAGACAAGGCAATACGCACCGCCTCTTCAAGCGATACACTTGCCTTTTTTCGCACATCTTCAATCAGGTGAATGAGTACTTCGGTATCGGTATCGCTTTTAAACGAGTGGCCGCGTTTAATCAACTCCTCTTTGAGTGAAGCATAGTTTTCAATAATTCCGTTGTGAATAATAGCTAATCCTCCGTCCTGCGACAGGTGCGGGTGTGCATTCCGGTCGTTGGGTTCTCCGTGTGTGGCCCATCGTGTGTGGCCAATGCCTATATTTCCTTTGGTGTCTTTATCCTGAACAAAGTTTTCGAGTTCCGAAACCTTCCCCGCTTTTTTATAGGTTTTAATTCCGCCATCAATCAGCGCCACTCCGGCACTGTCGTAGCCGCGGTATTCTAATCGTTTAAGACCTTTTATCAGGATGGGATAAGCTTCCTGCTTACCTATATAAGCAACAATTCCACACATAGTAGTTTAATTTCTTTTAGTAATTAGCGTTTTAGGATTAAGACTCGGCCCGAAGATAACTATTTTGCAATTGATAGTCTAACTTTCTGCCTATTACGTTTGCCAGTGGGCTCAGCTGACTCATCAGCTCGTCTAGTTGAGAAGGTAAAATAGATTGCGGCCCGTCTGAAAGGGCTTTGTCGGGGGTATGGTGAACTTCTATCAGCAAACCATCCGCACCGGCTGCCACCGAGGCCAGAGACATGGGGGCCACGCGGTTTCTTATTCCTGTCCCATGACTGGGGTCGGAAAATACAGGCAGGTGGCTTAGTTCTTTTACAATAGGAATAGCCGAAACATCAAGCGTGTTGCGGCCAATGGTGTCGAAAGTGCGTATTCCGCGCTCGCATAAAATTACCCGTTCATTTCCTCCGGATAAGATATACTCGGCCGCCATAAGCCACTCCTGTATGCGTGCCTGCATTCCCCGTTTAAGTAAAACCGGCTTATCCTGTTTGCCCATTTCGGCCAGCAGGTAAAAGTTTTGCATATTGCGGGTTCCTATTTGCAGCACATCGGCATATTGGTACACTTCGTCAAGCAGACTCAAATCCACTACCTCAGTTACCACATTCAACTCGTATTTGTCGGCTGCAGCACGCAGCATTTTAAGTCCCTCTTTGCCTAATCCCTGAAAAGAATACGGAGAAGACCGGGGCTTATAAGCCCCGCCTCTGATAAATTTAACATTGCGGCTGTGAAGAAACTCGGCCATTTTAAATATCTGCTCTTCCGACTCAACTGCGCAGGGGCCGGCCATCAGGTTTATAACCGATGTGCCCACCGGGGTTCCGTTTACTTCAAATGTAGTCGGCTCTTTTTTCCAGCTTTTACTGGCAAGTTTGTAAGGCTCGCTTACTTCAAACATATCTTTTATTCCGGGCAACAGTTTTAACACACGGGTATCAAAATCAACCGGAGCATTGGACACTGTAATAATGGATTGGCCGTTTAAATGAACTGCATGGTTTTTTAATCCAAGTTCATGGAGTTTGCCAATTATATGCGAGGCGGCTTCCGGGGTAATATCTTTTTCTAATACTATAATCACAGCTACTTATGGAACAACAGTGTAAATGAGTTTTAGTTTGGGGCGAATTAAGCCAGTTTTTGCCGTATTTAAAATGATTCGCTCCATTCCGGCATAATTATATGAAGTAACAAAGAAAATTCCGTTGTCGGTAGCTACCCCGGTTTTACGGTAATTATCCAAAAGGGTTTGAAAATAGTTTTTAGGAAGCAGCGAGTAGGTAAGCGATGTTTTAACCTGAGACTTATCGGAATTATACGTTCCAAACGGCACTACCCCCGATGTTTGTTTGTTTTTTCCCAATGAATCGGACTCAATAAACATGGTTTGCAGCGGAAATGGATAATCGGTGGTGCTGTTAATGGCATAGGTGGGTAAAATTAACTCGGCACTAAGAACGGAAACGGCCTTGTTATTATTGTTTTTTACCAAATCGAAAACAGTAGGAAATTTGATGAGTGTTTTTACTCCCGCCATTGACTGGGCATAACAGGTATCTCTGTTTTGTTTCAGATTAAGCTGCCCGGCCAAAACAGTTCCGCTGTAGTCGTGGGTATGGTTGTTAAAGCGGGCTGAGTTTTCGTTAATCGGGAAAAACTTGGACAGGGAATCGCTATAATAAATAGTAAGTCCCGAATAGCCGTTTAAAAAATCGATGCTTGCAATGGCTCCGTTTCCGGGAGAAGGAACGGGGGATACAGGAACAACGGCCACCCCTTTGAGGTATTGTAAAAAGGCTTCGGTGGTCGCAAAGTTTGCCCCGGCATTTTTAAGCTTGGTAATAAATGCCGGATTGGTAATATGAACGCGCAATTGTGCCGGTTGTTTTTTAACTGCCGAGCCCTGCAATACCGTAACGCTATCGGTCAGGTTCATTTGTCCGGTCCAGCTACCCAATTCCTGCGGGTCAAAATTTGCCCACGAGGTAGAATAATACAGGCTATCGGTACGAAGGCTTTCCGAGAGCTCATACACTTTTATGGTTTGTGTGCTGCTAAGGTTTCCGCAATAGGACGTTTTGTTTTGATACCTGAGGGAGAGTACCACCGAGTCAATGGTAACCGCTGAAAAGTCGAGGTTGTTTTCGGGTAAACGAAACTGTGCAAAGATGCTGGTGGTAGTAACCCCAAAAACCGGATCGTTCATTTTTCCAAGCGGACTCACCGGACGCTCGTCTGTTCTTACCGAATCGTCCTTTTGGGTATAGGTTACCAGCTCAAAGGTATCGGTTTCGGTGAGCACAATATTGTCTCCGTTAGGCAGGATGTCCTTTCCTATCACTTCGCTGTCAACCTTTTTACAGGCCGAAGCGAGGGAGAAAAAAACAATAAGATAAAGGAGTAGCTTAGTTTTGGCGGACAAGCAGCGAATCATATAACTCAGCGTATTTTTCTGCAAACCCGTCTTCGGCATGATCTACCACCACAGTTCCTTTTTTGGTTTGTGCAGTTAACTGCTTGGCTACTTTAGGGTCAATATTTTCGCTGCATTTAACCACGGCATCCGAATGCTCAATGGCTCCCATATACAAACTGGAGCAGTTTCCGTCTTTAAATGTACCCATCTGGCCTTCGTCAATATTATTGAGGCTTGCTTTGCGGGCAAAGTCTTTTCCCAGGTTTTCTTCAAATTCGTTGTCGAATACCGAGAATACAACTTTGGCATTACGGAAAACCGGTTCGTTTTTATAAATGGTTTTAATGTACAATGGAATAAGGCTGGTCATCCATCCCTGACAATGGATAATATCAGGAGCCCAGCCAAGTTTTTTCACCGTTTCCAAAGCGCCTTTGCAAAAGAAAATGGTGCGCTCATCATTATCGGCATAAAATTCTTCCTTCTCGTTTGAAAACACAAACTTGCGGTGGAAGTAGTCTTCGTTGTCAAGAAAATAAACCTGCATTTTTGCCTCGGGAATGGACGCTACTTTGATAGTTAGCGGGTTGTCATTATCGTCAATTGTAATATTGATTCCCGATAATCTTACCACCTCGTGCAGGCGGTTTCTTCGTTCATTAATACATCCGAAGCGGGGCATCAGCACCCGGATTTCATTGTCTTTTTCCTGAATGGCCTGCGGCAATCTGCGGGCTAACTCTGAAACACTGGAAACTTTTAGAAAAGGACTCATTTCTGATGAAACGAAAAGAACTCGTTTACGATTAGAACTTTTTACCATATGAATGTAGTTAATTTTGAAAACAGTGTGCAAAAATATAGAAAATTCTGGAGACTTTAGGTATAAATTTGTCAGATTCTTTTTATAATATGGCCGCGTTATTACCAATAAGGATTTGATATTCTATAAATTATCTGAAGATTTACGAGACGAAATAAAGCATTTACGTGCCTCCGGTAAGCGAATTGGCTTTGTTCCCACTATGGGGGCCCTTCATCAGGGGCATGTCTCTTTAATTCAGGCATCGACATCAACGTGCGATGTAACCGTGTGCAGCATTTTTGTGAATCCTTCTCAGTTTAACAACCCCGAGGACCTGAAGCATTATCCACGCACGTTGGCTAGTGATCTGGAGTTACTGACCGGATTTAAGAACATTCTTGTTTACGCACCCGATGAGGTAAACGATGTATATAAAACAGATGAAGATTTTGCCATTGAGCTGGGCAATATCGGGATGGTAATGGAGGCATCCTTCAGACCGGGTCATTTTAACGGAGTAATGAATGTCGTTAAACGTTTGTTTGATATTGTTACTCCCGATATAACTTTTTTCGGGCAGAAGGATTTTCAGCAATGTTTGGTGGTAAATGAACTTATCCGCCACTACAAATTACCTGTTCAACTTCAAATATGCCCGATAGCCCGTGAAGAGGATGGTCTGGCTATGAGCTCGCGCAATGTAAGACTGTCGCCTGCCGAACGGGCAATTGCTCCGGCTATCTATAAGGCGCTGCTGCATGCCAAAGAACAAGTGCCTCAGCTTAGTCCTGCCGAAGTAAAAAAACAGGTGTTAAACGAGCTTAAATCCTACCCCGGACTTTTGCCCGAATACATTGAAATTTCGGAAACAGAAAACCTGCTTCCGGTTGAAAGTTGGAACGATGCCCGAAATATTGTAGCTTGCATTACAGTTAAACTGGGTGCAGTTCGCCTTATTGATAATATTATTCTGAAGTAATGTCGCAACAGGAACGTTTTTTCGAAGAATCGGAGAAAAAGGCTTTTGATAAAGCCATGCGGCAGAAAATTGAAACCAGCCTCAACAACTATCAGAAAAACCATGCGCTGGGTTTAACTCAATTCGAAAATCTGGCTCTGGCCAAAGAGCGCGCATCCTACTCGCGCTGGAGAGCCATTGAAAGCCTTGATAAGTTTTTACTTGAGTTTGAAAACAACTTTGCCCGCAGAGGAGGAAAAGTAATATGGGCTCCCGATGCCGAAAGTGCACTGCAGGAACTGGAAAGCATTATCTCCGCCCTTAAGCCCGATGAGGTAGTGATGAGCAAATCGATGGCTACCGAAGAAATAGGGCTGGCCTCTTTTCTTGAAAAAAAGAAAATTACCGTTACCGAAACCGACCTTGGCGAATACATTCAGCAGCAGGCAAAAGAAAAACCCTTTCACCCGGTGGTTCCGGCCATGCACCAATCGGTTGAAGACATAGCGGCTCTGTTGCATATGGATCCTGAAAACAACTCGGCCGAAAAAATATCCGCTGAAACCACTGAAAAAATAAGATCTCATTTCACCGCTTCATCGCTCGGAATAACCGGGGCCAATTTTCTGGTAGCCGATATCGGAGCCATAAGCATTACCGAAAACGAAGGCAACGCACGCATGGGAACTTCATGGCCCGATGTACATGTGGTAATTGCCGGTATTGAAAAGGTAATTCCGGCAGTGGGCGATCTAGAGGTGTTGCTTCCCTTATTGGCAACGTATGGAACGGGGCAGCGCATTACTGCTTATAATTCGCTGTTGCTTGGCCCCCGCATGAGTGATGAAACAGACGGCCCCAAAGAAATGATTGTGATTTTACTGGACAACGGGCGCAGTAATCTTTTGGAAAAACAGGAACAACGGCAGGCCCTTAAATGCATCAGGTGTGGTGCCTGCCTTAATGTATGCCCTATCTTTAAAACCATAGGTGGACAGGCTTACGGCACCACCTACAACGGACCCATTGGCGCAGTAATAACCCCTATACAGGTTAGCAGCAAAGAATACAAACACCTGAGCCATGCTTCTACCCTGTGCGGTGCATGTACCGATGTGTGTCCGGTGCAAATACCCCTTCACATGAACTTGCTGGCCAACCGCAGGGATTTTAACGAAGAGGGAATGGCGAAAGGTCAGGAAAAAATGCTGTGGTACGCCTGGAAAAAAGGCGTGCTCGACCGCAAAAAAATGAATCGTGGTGCAGGAATGAAAAACTTTTTCCTGAAAACCGTTTTTAAAAAACCCTGGGGCGAACGAAGAACCTTTCCTGAGTTTGCTGCCAAATCATTTAACGAACTCTGGAGAGAAAAACATGGCGACCGCAAATAAATTACTCTGGATTGTTTTCCTGTTTCCGGCCCTTGTTGCGGCACAGGTTACCTTCCCCAACACGCAGGTAAAAGACCCGCGGCTTACCATCACTGCCATAACCCACGCAACCATTTGGGTGGACGAAAACCTGCGCTACAATGACGCAACGCTATTGATTAAAGACGGAGTGGTGGCTGCCTGCGGAAACAATATTTCCATTCCGGCACAGGCCGTGGTGATTGATGTAAAAGGCGCATATATTTATCCGTCTTTCATCGATCCCTTCAGTACTTACGGAATACTGCCTGCGAAAGATGCACGGCATAAAAAACCCGTCACAAGCGTTACCGGGTGGAATCCTGCCATACGCAGTGCCTGTGATGCTTTTGAGTTTTTTTCTCCTGACGAAAAACGTTCAGCCGCCATGCTCGAAATGGGATATGGTTGTACTTCTTCATTGGTAAAAGATGGCATAGCCCGCGGTTCTTCGGCTTTGGTACTGCTTGGAAGCGGATTGGAAAATGAACTGATTTTATCCAAACAAAGCGCAGCTCACTTTTCGTTTAACAAAGGAAGTTCTCCCGATGTATATCCCGGGTCGCTTATGGGCAGCATTGCCCTTTTGCGGCAAACCTATTACGATGCCGACTGGTATGTAAAGGGTGGAAATAAACTGGAGTATAATTATGCACTGGAGCGAATGAACCTGCTCCGGAATTTGCCTCAGGTATTCGAAGCAGAAAACAAACTTTCCCTTTTGCGTGCACAAAAAATTGCGTCCGAATTCGGGCAGTCATATATCATAAAAGGGGCGGGAGATGAATACCTGATTGCCGCACAGCTCAAAGCACTTGGCACAAGGGTAATTATTCCGGTTGCCCTTCCTAAACCCTATCGCATCACCAATCAGAATAAAGAACTCATCAGCACCCGCGACTTACGTCACTGGAGTAATGCTCCGTGTAACGCACAACTCCTGGCTAAAGCAGGAGTCCCCTTTTCGTTTACTGCCGAAGACGTAAGCGACCCGAATACTTTCTGGAAAAATATCCGGCAGATGATGAAGTGCGGCATGGACGAAAAAACTCTGGTACAGGCCATGTGTACCAACCCCTCGCTCTTTCTCAAAGCCGGAGATCTTATTGGCAGCCTTAAACCCGGGCGCATGGCTAATTTTATAATTTGCAGCGGCCCGCTTAGCAATGAACATTTTGTACTGCTCGAAAATTGGGTAAAAGGGAAAAGAAACATTTTAAAGGGGGCCTCGCAAAAAACATTTGAGGGGTCGTATACTTTTACCGGAGGAAAAATAACGATTACCAAAAATGAGCTTACGTTCATTTCAAATGGCGACACCTGCTCCGCTCCCTGGGTGGCCATTAAAGGAAAATCGGCAGCAGAATTTGTGCTGTTGTGTAACAAAACAACCCTTAAGCCCGCCTATCTTTGGGTAGGCTCATATGGAGGCAACTACCCGCAACAGGCAATGGCATTAAACCTGATGGTGGATGGGAAAACCGTAAAAGTAACCCGCGAAGAAGCCCGTCCCGAAAAAATAAAATCACCCGAAAATTCCGAGGCACCCGCAGAGAAAACAGTAACCACCTGGTATCCGTTTGCCGACTACGGTTCAGCAAACGCTAAGCCGACAAAGGAATTTGTGCTGTTTAAAAATGCTACCATCTGGACGGGAGAGGCCGAAGGTGTTTTATATGCCACCGATATGGCCATTGGAGATGGTAAAATTTTAGCCATTGGAAAAAACCTTGACGGAACAAAAGTTTTTGGTAAATCGACCTTCACCACCATTGATGCCACCGGAAAACATATAACTGCCGGCATTATTGACGAACACTCGCATATTGCCATCGAAAACGGGGTGAACGAATGCACACAGTCGGTAACCGCGGAAGTGCGCATTGGCGATGTGATAAACAACGAAGATGTAAATATTTTCAGGCAACTGGCCGGAGGGGTAACGAGTGCTCACCTGCTGCATGGCTCGTGTAATCCGATAGGCGGACAAACCCAGCTTATTAAACTTCGCTGGGGAAATACTCCCGAAGAAATGAAATTTGAGGGGTGGGGCGGCTTTATCAAATTTGCTTTGGGAGAGAACGTAAAGCGGGGCAACTGGGACGACCCCTCGCGCAGGTTTCCGCAAACGCGCATGGGCGTGGAGCAAACCATTCTCGATGCATTTACACGCGCAAAACAATACGGTAAAGAAAAAGAGGTGGCGAAAAAAAATAAAAGTCTTTTCCGGATTGACCTTGAGATGGAGGCTCTGCTTGAAATATTGAACCGGCAGCGGTTTATTACCTGCCACTCGTATGTACAATCAGAAATAAACATGCTTATTAACCTAGCCGACTCGGTTGGATTTAAGGTAAACACTTTTACTCACGTGCTTGAAGGATATAAGGTGGCAGATAAAATAAAAGCGCACGGGGCGGCTGCCAGCACATTTGCCGATTGGTGGGCTTACAAATATGAAGTAATTGATGCTATCCCGTACAATGCCGCTATCCTGAATAAAATGGGTGTTGTAACCGCTATCAACTCGGATGATGCTGAAATGGGCCGGAGATTAAATCAGGAGGCTGCCAAGAGCGTAAAATACGGAAACATGAGCAAAGAGGACGCCTGGAAAATGGTTACCCTCAACCCTGCCAAAATGCTCCATATCGATCATAGGGTTGGAAGCCTTAAAGCAGGAAAAGATGCCGATGTGGTAATCTGGAGCAGTGAGCCTCTGAGTATTTATGCCCGTGTTGAAAAGACGTATGTTGACGGCATTTGTTACTTTGACTCAGCAATCGAAACAACTGCGAACGAAGCACTGAAAAAAGAGCGTGAATTGCTACTCACAAAAATGATGGAAGCCATTAAGCTTGGCGAAGAGGCTCAGGACGGAGTTTCGGCTCCCGAGGTAGAATATCACTGCGAAGATTAACTATTTATTACAGCTTTGTAATACGAACGGAGTCTGTACGTTCTCCGCTCTTTACAAGTACTGAATACACTCCTTTAGGCAATCCGGCCAAGTCAACTAATCCGCTATCGGCTCCCTGTGTAAAGGCCACCTTTCTGCCGGTCATGTCGTACACTTCGGCTATAAAACCTCCTTTAGCCTCAACCATTAGTTGTTGCTGAGCCGGATTAGGATATACTTTTACCTGAGCTGCGGTAGTTTTAGAAATTCCGGTATTGGCACTGTTCAGCAATACCATAGTATTATTTGTTTTTTCGCAAGCCTGCCTGTGCATGCTGATGTTAATAAATCCGGTGTCTTTGTTTCCCCACTGTATCTCTATCGCGTTGGTGCCAAATCCTGAAATAATATTCCCGTTTACTACTTCCCAATCATAGCTGTACAACGGAACAAACGGTACCGAGTAGGTGTGAATTTCGTATGGCACTTTTAAGGCCGACACTCCGTAAATATCAAACGGTTTATTATCGGCCACATTCACTTTTACACTGTCGCGGGTTACAAAAGATCCACTTCGAATATCTACCCAGTAGTAGGAATCTTTTGCCGGGCTTACATGAACCTGCGGAACAGAATCATTGGTTGACCAGCGGTATTTTGCCTCGGGGCATCCGTTGGAAACAGCAAGCGCAACTCCTCCGGCAGGATTACACAAAAGCGTATCTTTTTGCATAAGGCGCGAGGTGTTAAACAACAACTGCGAAGAGTCGTAGCTGAAAAAGTTTGCCGGGGTTACGAACGACATGAACACTTTGTTATTGGGCTTAAGGTTTATTTCAGTTATGGAGTCAAAGGGGGCTCCGTTGCTCAGGAAAAACGGAAGGTTTGCGGTAATGGTTGATTCGTTTTGATTACAAAAATAGGAAGTGTCTTTTAATGATGACTTCGACTGGTTATCGGCAAGCAGCTTACTCAGGTCAAACTTAAACGCACGGTAAGAATAATATCCGCCCGGTAGTTGCATCTCCAGCACTACGTTTCCTGCAGTATCAATTTCTGAAAGAGTTGGCAGGGTTCCGCCCCACCCAATCATGGTATTCCCATTGGGCAGGCGCTGAGCGTTGCCCATGAAGTTGCTTGTTATATCGGGCGAGTGACGATATTCCCATACTTTGGTGGCAATTTTGTTTACCTCGTCAACCTTGTATTCCACCACCCGTGAGTATCGTGTTGTTGGTCGGTAATTACCATTATCAAACATTAGGATGTTTCCGTTGGGTAACCTGCGCGCATCGTGTTGATAGGAAAAGGCTCCTAAGTCGTTGGGAAACGCAAACTGATTACCTGCATTTCTTCCCATTCTCCATATCACCTGACCGGTGTAGGTATTTATTTTTTCAATCTCATTAAAATGTCGGGAAGAAAGCAAAATGGCCGAATCGCCATCGAGTTCTATAGAGTTGCTGTGAAGATAATCAATAAAATTGGCTGTAAAACTTACTCCAACGGCTTGCAGAATGGGTAAATAATCCAACGATTTCCACTCGAACAACACGTTTTTGGCGCGATCAAGTTTTTGAACCACAATTCCCATTACCAGCGCCTGCGGATTGCCCCCTGTTACCTGATTGGTCATGTCTACTACCACGTATTGGTTGGCCATGATATAATAATTGCCGAAGCGATCAATTACCAAATCGTGCGCATCGGTTATATATCCGTTTTGCGCCCTCACCGTATCAATCGGGTTCAGGTGCTTATCCAGAATATAATAACACAAATCATAATTATGAAAATATGAGTAGGTGCTGTCGCTTAGTTTTTTGAAATCGAGTGCTCCATCAGGTAAGGTCTTGCTGTAAAGTTTTCGTCCGTCATTGTCAACAATAAGCAGGTAGTTGGTTTGCTGTGCCCCGCTTATGGTAAGTGTGGTAAGCATCACCTGTCCGGGCGAGGGGTTTGTTTTTTTGCCTACCATTACCTGCGGTGTTTCATCGGGGGTGACAGAGGTGGTGGTATAGATTGCCTTTTTGGTTTCAATAGCTATCGGGAGCAAGTTGGCTGCTGCTGTTCTGTCCCCGGCCATCGCCTTCATCTTTAGGTTTTCAATACTGTCGGAGGAATTTGTTGTAAAGGTGTAGGAAAAAGGTTCAACCCACAAACCTCCTTTTAACTGTAATCTTTCGGTCAATTCAATTTTTATCTTCTCGTGATTGGGGAGCTTGCCCAGCGGGTCGAGCACAAGAAACTTTCCGTTATAAAACAGATAAGACTTAAAAAATAGTTGCTCATTTTGTTCTGTGGTAATTTTAAATTTCCCCTGCACATTTTCATCCACCACCGATACAGAAAGGTTTAAATAAATGTTTGTGTAAATGCTGTTGTAAACACTTCCTGCTTTCGGGTTCATATAATAAACATAATTTGACCCCTGAGCAGAAGAAAAGAGCGGATACAAAAATAAAAACGCAAAAAGGATTAGTGTTTGTATGGAATGAATGCGCAATGCTGTGTTGCTCATGTTTACTGTATTTAAGTTTGTGCTTCTGTAATTACTCGGCAAGTTATGGTTTATTTTGTAAAAACAACCTGTTGGAAGATTGCTTTTGGGTGTTTTTACCCTTTATTTTGAGTGCACTTTAATATCGCCCAATGAAATATTTACCATTCTCCCTGTTTTCTGCCACCTGGCTATTGTTGTTTTCCATCAATTCCTCGCAGGCCCAGGCACCACGCAGCTATACTTCGTCAGAGATTTTGTTGCAACTAAAAAAGCTGAACACGGTAGGCTCTGTGTTATACATTGCCGCACATCCCGATGATGAAAACACCCGGCTCATTGCCTATCTGGCCAACGAAAAATGTTTGCGCACCGGCTACCTAAGCTTAACACGTGGCGATGGCGGACAAAACCTCATCGGTCCCGAACAGGGTGTAGAGCTTGGGGTGATACGCACACAGGAATTATTAGCCGCCCGCAGAATTGACGGAGGCGAACAATTTTTTACCCGCGCCTATGATTTTGGTTACAGCAAAACACCCAAAGAAACTTTTCAGAAATGGAACCACGACTCGGTGCTAAGCGATGTGGTTTGGGTTATCCGTAATTTCCGCCCCGATATCATCATTACCCGTTTTGCCACCGATGGCAGCGGAGGGCACGGGCATCATACCGCATCAGCCATCTTAGCCGAAGAAGCTTTTGATGCAGCCGGAGACCCCAAACGTTTTCCCGAGCAATTGCAATACGTAGAAGTGTGGCAACCGCGCAGGTTATTTTACAACGCCACCAACCGCTTCCGCGACCCTAATGCAGACATGAGTGCATTTATTAAACTCGATGTGGGCGGTTACAACCCTTTACTTGGAAAAAGTTATGGAGAAATAGCAGCCGAAAGCCGCAGCATGCACAAAAGCCAGGGCTTTGGCAGCGCCAAACAACGGGGTGAATACTTTGAATATTTTAAACCCATAAAAGGTGATACGGCAGGATTGAAGGATATTTTTCAGGGAATGGATTTTAGTTGGGGAAGGGTGAAAGGAGGTAAGGAAATAAAACAACTATTAAGCTCTACTATTAAAAATTTTGACCCCTCAATGCCAGAAAAATCTGTCCCCAACCTAATTAAACTTCAAAAAAACCCGTTTTACAAAGAATCCGTTTGGTCGTTAATACAGTTATGCATGGGCGTCTACACAGAAAGCGTTATTGAAAGATCGCCTTTAGTTTCCTCTTTTGATTCGTTTGTGGTAAAGACAACCCTAGTTAACCGCAGCAAAAAAAACATCAGAATTAAATATATACGCTTCCTTAATAACCCGGATGTTCCGTTTTACTCTCCGTGTAAGGTAGATATTTATACGGCTGTAGGGGTTAATATCCCCCCTGATAGCTCATTTATTAATTATTGGCCACTATATAACTCCTGTGATGAGGTTTTCTCACAAAACTTTTGGCTTGAAGGGGGGGTAAAAAACAACCTCTTTGCTGCCAAAGCAAAGAAAAGCCCACTTTCATTAAATCCTGATGGATATCTTGTAGATCCTTGGATAATTATTGGCTGTTCCCTGGATTCTGATTTTTTTTCTTTTTCAAATTCCCTCTTATATAAAGAAGTTAAGCCTGACAAAGGGGAGGTTTATGAACCTGCAATATTTACTCCTTCTGCATCTTTTGAGTTTATGAATAGCACCTATGTGGCAACAGACACAAACGCAATCCCCGTGACAGTAAAATTAAGGGCTTTAAAAGACAGTATTAACTTGGATTTTCAGATCACTCAAGATGTTGCATGGCGGTGGGAAGACTATCATGTTTCCTTCAGAAAAAAGGGAGAAGAAAAGAATGTGGTCTTTTTTGCAAAAGCTTATGAGCCTATAGATACTTTATTGATTGACTATGCTTGGTCGATCAAAAAACTAAAATATGATCATTTTCCTGCACAAACATTAATTGTTCCTGCTGAAACTAAACTTATTCGCCTCGATGTAAAGAAAAAACTAAAACGCATTGGCTATATCCCAGGTGCCGGTGATGAGGTAGCGCCTTGTTTAACCCAATTGGGTTATGAAGTGGTAACCATTACCGATGCCATGCTGGCCAATGAAAACTTAAACCAGTTTGAAGCCATTATTACCGGAGTGCGTGCTTACAACACCAACGAGAAACTGCCACAGTTTAAACAAAAGCTGATGGATTATGTAGCCGCAGGCGGCAACCTCATTGTGCAGTACAACACCAACAGCTGGGCGGGGCCGCTGAGCAGCGATATTGGCCCCTACAAATTTAAAATTACCCGCGACCGTATTACCGATGAAAATGCAGCAGTGAAGTTTTTACTGCCACAGCATCCGGTGTTCAACTACCCGAATAAGATTACCGAAAAAGATTTTGAAGGCTGGATACAGGAGCGCAGCATTTACCACGCTGGCGAGTGGGACAGCAATTACGTAGCGCCCATAAGCATGGCCGACCCCGATGAAAAACCAAATAATGGCGCGCTCATCATTGCCGGATATGGTAAGGGTCATTTTGTGTATACCGGGTTGGTGTTTTTCCGCGAACTGCCTGCCGGTGTTCCGGGGGCGTATCGGTTATTTGTAAATATACTGGAGCTTGGTAAATAATTTCACGCAAAGCACGCAAAGACGCTAAGGCTGTTTTTTCTTTGCGTTCTCTGCGCCTTTGCGAGACAACAATGCAAAACAAAAACTGGACATATCGCTACATCCTTGTCATCGGCTTTTTGCTGCTTGAGATTATTTTGTTTTACTTTTTTACGCATTACTTCTCATGAGTGCGCTCGATTGGCTGGTATTGTCACTTACGCTGCTTTCGGTAATTGCTTACGGCATTTACAAAAGCAAACATGAAAAAAGTTTAGACAGCTATTTTAAAAGCAACAACTCCATGAGCTGGTTTTTAATCCTGCTCTCCATTATGGGTACACAGGCCAGTGCCATCACATTTCTCTCCGCCCCGGGTCAGGCTTATACCGATGGGATGCGCTTTGTGCAATACTATTTTGGTCTGCCACTTGCTATGGTGGTTCTGTGTATTACGTTCGTGCCGCTGTTTCACAAATTAAAAGTGTTTACCGCCTACGAGTTTCTCGAAAAACGCTTCGATAAAAAAACCCGCATACTTACCTCACTGTTGTTTCTCGTTCAGCGTGGCCTTTCAACCGGCATCAGTATTTATGCCCCTTCTATTATTCTCTCTTCACTGCTGGGATGGAATATTTATCTTACAAATCTGGTGATGGGCGGACTCCTGATTATTTACACAGTGAGCGGAGGAGCCAAAGCCATTGCCCATACTCAAATGCAACAACTGGCCATTGTGTTTGCCGGTATGTTTGTAGCAGGTTATATGATGGTGTACCTGTTGCCCGATGGAATTGGTTTTCTTGATGCACTGCATGTAGCCGGCAAAACCGGAAAGCTCAATGTTATTGAAACAAAAATTGATATTACAGACTCAGGCTGGTGGAAGGATAAATACAATATCTGGAGCGGATTGATTGGCGGTTTTTTTCTGGCCCTCTCCTACTTTGGCACCGACCAAAGTCAGGTAGGGCGTTATTTAACCGCAAAAAATATCAGCGAAAGCCGGACGGGTTTATTGATGAATGGGTTGGTAAAAGTGCCTATGCAGTTTTTAATTTTACTGGTGGGCGCGTTGCTGTTTTCGTTTTATTCGTTTTACAAGGCTCCCGTTTTTTTTAATCAGGCACAAACCGAAAAGGTACTCGCCTCACCCTATGCGGGGGAGTTTAGTTCTTTATCAAAAACCTATGATTCGCTTAATGAGCAAAAACAATATTACTCAACAGAGTTGATGAGTGCCTTGCGGCAACAGCGAGAAACGGCCGAAACGCAACAATTGCTGAACGCCACCGAAGAGGCTGCACAAAAAACGCGCAAAGAAGCTATTGCGGTAATTAAAAAAGCTTCGCCCGCTGCCGATACCAACGACACCAACTATATTTTTCTGTATTTTGTGGTGCATCATTTACCAAAAGGTTTGGTGGGTTTGCTTATTGCCATGATTTTTCTGGCTGCATGGGGAAGTATTGCAGCTGCTTTAAACTCCCTGTCATCAACCACCATTATTGATTTGTACAAGCGAAATCATGCATCTGAAAAACCGGGGATACATTATTACAACATGTCGAAATGGATTACGCTGGCCTGGGGATTATTTTGCATTGTAGTGGCTATGTTTGCCACCAAACAGGGCAGTCTCATTGAGGCTGTGAATATATTGGGTTCCCTGTTTTACGGAACCATTCTGGGAATTTTTGTAGTGGCGTTTTATTTTAAAAAGGTAAAAGGCAATGCGGTTT
Source organism: uncultured Bifidobacteriaceae bacterium (assembly GCA_964535575.1). Lineage (GTDB taxonomy): Bacteria > Bacteroidota > Bacteroidia > UKL13-3 > UKL13-3 > JAGPCK01. The sequence goes on along the minus strand of CAZHTC010000011.1, from coordinate 37,427 downwards.
TTTATGCGGCCCTTATTACCGAGGTGCTCGTTATTTTCATTTACCTCACCGATGTTGTTTCCTTTTTGTGGCTGAATGTTATCGGGTGCATATTGGTGTTGCTGTTTGCTGTAGTCTTTCATTGGCTGCAACACAAAAAGAAAGCCGTATCTGTTTGATACGGCTTTGTATGAGCATTTATCTTTTACTTATTTTTTCTTTTTTGCCGGTTCGGTATCTGCCTTTGATTTCCAGTCGGCAATTGCTTTTTCAACCTGTGTTTTAAAGAAAAAGCCCTGCGGGTTTTTGTCTCCTTCGGTTTTTGCTTTCACTGCGTTGGCATAAGCGTTTTTGTACTCTTTCAGCTCAGCCTGAATTTGGGCTTTGATCCAGATGGCGTACCACTCGTTTGGTGCTAATGACAAAGCCAAATCAATTTGTTTGGTGGCATCGGCAAGGTTTTTCTTTTCTAAAAAGTAACGGGCTGCGTTGGCATGAATTCTCCAGGTACCCGAGGTGGCCGATTTAATATTGTCTTCAGCCTGTTTGTCGGTAGCAGCTTTTACAACAAAAGAAACTTTTACCATTTCCCATTCCAGATCAACGCTGGTTTGGTCATCGGTGGTATTGCTGAAAATAAAAGCCATACGCTCACGCTTGGGAATGGTAGACGGAAATGTTTTCATGCGAACCACATCGTTTTCCTGTTTGTATTGATCGGTTGATGCGCTTGCGTCTTTGTTTAGGATAATGGTCCATCCGCTTTGGCTTGGGATAATAAACAACGAATAACTTCCTTTGGCCACAGCAACGTTTTCAATGGTTACATCTTTGCTAAAAGTAATTTTGGTAGCCGCGTTGGCTCCGGCACGCCATAATTGATCGTATGGAACAAGGTCTCCCCAAACGGTTCGGCCCTTTACTGCCGGACTGCTGTAGTCAATGGTAATGTCAGTAAGCCCTACGGTTTGCATCACCTGAGCCTTGGGGCTGGGTTGGGGTAATTGCAATTGCGCATACACGTTGGCAAATCCAACCAGCGCAAACAACATGGTAAAAATTGTTTTCCTTTTCATATGATTTATTTTGATAAGATTGTACTACTTTTGAGAGGCAGCAAAGGTAATACGCAAATGCATTTGTTAAAACATTTATTCCAAACCGCTTTATTAATTTGTCTTCTGGCCCTTTTAACCAACAGGCTTGTTGCACAAAGCAGTGGCAAAACCATCTTATTTACCGGAGCCGTTATTCACACCGGAAACGGAGAGGTGATTGAAAACGGAATGGTTGCCATACAGGGAGGAAAAATAATTCACGTGGGCAAGGTAGGTTCTGCTTTTTTTAAAACTGCCGAAGTAATTGAACTTAACGGAAAACACGTTTACCCGGGATTAATTGCCCTTTGCAACTATGCCGGTTTAAATGAAATTGATGCCGCTAAACCCACACACGATTTTGCCGAAACCGGGGAACTGAACCCCAACGTAAGGTCATTAATTGCCTACAACTGCGACTCGCGGATTTTGCCTACTCTTTTGTGTAATGGTGTTGTCTACACCCAGCCAACTCCTCAGGGGGGCGTTGTTAGCGGAAGCTCTTCGTTAATGACTACCTCTTGCAGTAACTGGCAGGACGGAGTGGTGTGTTCAGATATCGGGCTGCATATTAACTGGCCCGAATTTATACCACAGGCACGATGGAGTGAAACTGATATGGCTGAAGCAAAAAAGCATATTGATGCACAATTGAACAAGCTCAAAACTTTTTTTTCTGAAGCAAAAGTTTATTCCGACAGCAAACAAACCGGAGAAAATAAATTTGATGCCGTACATCGTGTTTTTTCGGGCAAACAAAAAGTATTCGTTTCTGCTTCACTGGGCTCATCTATCATAGAGGCTGTTTTGTTTTTTAAATCATTGGGCGTTTCTGTTGTGTGGGTGGGCGCAAAAAACGCTTTAGCCATTATTCCTTTTCTAAAAGAAAATAGGGTGGCTGTGGTATTGCAAACCCTGCATCGTTTACCCACCAGCGGACAGGCTGAAATAAATGAGCCGTTTACCGAGGCGGCATCCCTTGCCAAAGCGGGAATAGTTTGCTGCATTTCCAATCGCGGATCGTGGGAAGTCAGAAACCTCCCTTTTAATGCCGGTACGGCCGCAGCTTATGGATTAAACAAAGAAGAAGCGCTAATGATGATAACGCAAAATGCCGCACAGATTTTGGGCGTTGATTCGTTGGTAGGATCGTTACAAAACGGCCGCTTAGCTACAATGGTAATCTGTTCGGGGGATTTATTAAATATGGCCGAAAGTAAAATAGAACGTGTTTTTATAAGTGGCGTTGAAGCTTATCTGGCAGATAACCCACAGCTTCAGCTGTACAAAAAGTTTGATCAGAAATATTTTGGTCAATAGGGCTCCCTATTGTGAGTTCAAATCAATAAGGGTTTTAATAATTTTATGGTCGGAAAACGTTGTAGTCACCGTTTTAAAATTGAATCCGTCAAAGTGTTCATTGAATAAAATATAATCTATCCTATAAGAGGGAAAAGGTCCGGTGTAGGTGGTTCCTATGCCGCTTCCGCTTTCTTTAAACGCGTCCTTCATTCCAACAGAAAGTTTGTTGTAGGCATATGAAACGGGCGTATCGTTAAAATCCCCGCAAAGGATAATCGGATACTTGGTTTGCTCTATAAATTCAACCAGATGATCTACCTGTGCCGAGCGTTTAATAAAGCCGGTTTTTAGTTTGCGCAAAATGTTTTTTGTTGACACTACATCGGTATCATCGCCTATCTGTGCTTTGTTTACAAACTGATAGTCGTACTTTTCAAAGTGAATGGATTGCAGGTGGGTATTAATAACCCTTACGGTGTCCTTTTTGTTAATGACAATATCAATAAATGCGCTAAAGTTGGTTGATGTGGAGTCGTAAATAATAAGCCCCTTGTCAATAATCGGAAAAACACTCATCATTGGCAGGCCTTTTCCAAGCAGTTTGTTGTCTTCAATTTTTACATAGGCAAGGTTGTACTTTTTCAACTCCTTCTTAAGAACAAATCCTTTAAACGCGTTTGATTCATACGACTCCTGCAAACATAAGATATCGGGCATGTCGTCTTTAAATATTTCACTTAGCGAGTAGTTGGCCGAGGCTTTATTTTCGGGAGCGCCAAAATTGTGCGTGTTAAGGCTAATAACCTTTATGGTGCGGGTAATTACTTTTGCTTTTTTAGGATCGGTTTGAAAATAGGCGGTGAGGTGATTATATCCGATAAGCATAGCTACCAGCGAATACAGGCACGTCATTCTAACCTGAAAGCCCCAGTAAAGAAAAAAGAAAACGTTTACCAGAAGCAAAACCGGGTACGCCATACCCGCAAAAGAAAAATACCAATACTCTGAGGGACTAACATATGGTGCCAGATAAGAACACAATAAAACAAGTATCCCAAGAATGTTTAGCGGGAAAAATATCCTGTTTAGTATATACATTATTCGTGCTTGCTTGCTTTAAACAAAATTTCCTTTTCATTTGGTGTCAGGCTTTCATACCCCGATTGGGATATTTTATCAAGAATTGCGTCTACCTGTTCCTGAGTTGGTCCTTCACTTCTTTTCTTCTGCTCTGCCCTGTGAACTACTTTCAGCGCCCTCTTTTGCCTGAACAAAGATGCGAAACTACCAAAAAATTCTAAGATTTTAATGCCAATGTCGTTCCCACGTTTAATTTGCCACATCAAAACAAAGCCGATAACCGCTCCGCCCAGATGTGAAATTTTTCCTCCGGCATTACCCGCAGGCATTGATAAAAAATCAATTAGCACATAGACTGCGGCAAGGTATTTTATTTTTACCGAACCCAAAAGCAGTAACATCACCTCGTACTCCGGCACCAGCGTGGCGGTAGCCACTACAATACACATAACGGCAGCCGATGCTCCTAAGAGATAAGGAATTGGAATTGCCTGATGAACAGCCAAAATAAAATTATATGCAACCAAAGTCAGAAAGGCTCCGCCTATTGCTCCTGCAAAATAAAAAAACCACAGTCGGTGGTTGTTGCGATTAAAATCAGAAAAAATACTGCCAAACCAAAATAAAACCAGCATATTAAAAAGTATATGCATGAAGTTGTCGTGCATAAAAGCATAGGTAATAATTGACCAGGGTTGTTTGAGTAGTTGTTTCGGATCTAAGGCAAACTCAAGCCAGCTTTTTATTTCGGCCAAAACCATGTTGTCGGCTTTTGATAGCCAAAACAACACGTGAAACAATTCAAACAAAACAAACAAACCGGCATTCATAAGAATTAAGGCCTGCAATGGCGATACCTGATGATTAATTTTGTTTCTGTTATTGCTTTTCAGCCTCATTTTAAAAATATATTCGGCTGTTTTTTTGCCAGTAGCGAATAAGGAAAAAGCCAAACAGCATTCCGCCAAGATGAGCAAAATGTGCCACATTGTCCCCCGGATTATTTGCAAAACCTGCATACAATTCAAACAACCCATAAATGGCCACAAAATATTTTGCTTTTAGGGGTATGGCAAAATAAACATACACCACTGCATTGGGAAAATACATACCATAAGCCAGTAGCACGCCAAACACAGCCCCCGATGCGCCAACTGTTGGGGTGTTGAGCAGGTTGTTTATAGCTGCAAACTGAGGGTTGGCGTAATTCATATGCTGGGCTAGTAAATCTCCTCCCCGAGTCAATATTTCATGCATAGCCAAAGGGTCAACCCCGGCTGTCATATCGTAGTAGGTATATGCTAAAACGCCCGTGTGAAGAAGTGCTGCCCCTATGCCGGTAACCAGATAGTAAATAAAAAAACGCTTGCTGCCCCACACGTTTTCCATCATGCTTCCAAACATCCACAGGGCAAACATGTTTGAAAAAAGGTGCATGATATTGCCATGCATAAACAGGTGTGAAAAAAGTTGAAGCGGTTTAAAACTATCCGATTTATAAAAATACAAGCCAAGCGTCTCGGTCAGATCTATTCTGAATTTTTCCTCCAAAACAACGGTGGCCAGAAAAAACAATCCGTTCACAATAAGCAGGTTTTTTACAACCGGTGGTAATATCTGAAACCCCCCGGGCCGATAATCATTCATCTTTTTCTATTTAAATAATGTTTCTATTTGGTCGGCTGCCAATTTTATATATGTTCTTTTGCCGCCAGGAGTATAAGTAGGCTGATCACAGTAAAATAGCTGCTCGGCCAGTTGCCTCATATCGTGTTCCTCAAGTTTGGTTCCGTTTTTTATTCCCGCCCTTTTTGACAATAACAACGCTAGGTTTTCTTTCCGTTTTTCATCTCCCTCCAATGCGCTTTGCCTGTAATCCGCCAGTATGTCCATAATAAGCTGCTCTTCGTTGTGTTGTGACATATCGGCCGGCATTCCATGAACGATGAGGTTGTGCTGCCCGAATTCAGTTACATCAAACCCCATTAAACGTAGCTCGGGGATTAATTCTCCGGCCAGTTCAAAATCGGTTTTACTCAATTCTATTACTCTGGGAAAAAGTTTTTGCTGACTCGCAATGGGGTTGTATTCGGCTGATGAAAGGTATTTTTCAAACAATACCCGCTGGTGTGCCGCCTGCTGGTTGATGATAAGGATTCCGTTATCGGTGATGGTTAAAATATACTTTGCATTTAGCTGTAGCATGGCTGCCGAGCCAAGTTCTTCTCTAGCAATTTTTTCTTCCTGAGGTGTAATAACCGACCGGGCCTCTATCTCCGAGGGGTGCGACTCAAACATCTTTTCCCAGCCTTTGGTTGTATCTCTTTTATACAGAGAGGGCTGAACAAAAAGAGGATTAAGAACTGCTTGTTTTTTGGGTTCTGGTGCCCGTGGAACATACCCTTCTGGAAGGGGGGCCGGAGGCAAAAAACTACTTGCCGCACTTGACTCATACATGGGAACAGTAAAAAAATCGCCAAGCGCCTTTTTGATTACCGTTTTTAAAACAAGATAAACTGAGCGCTCGTCCTGAAATTTTATTTCGGTTTTGGTAGGGTGAATATTTACGTCTATTTCCTTTGGGTCTATTTCAATATTTACAAGGTAAAACGGAAACTGGTCCCTTTCAATCAGCTGCTCATAACACCCCATTACCGCATGAAGCAAATAAGGGTCTTTTATAAACCGGTTGTTTACGAAAAAAAACTGCTCGTCTCTTGTTTTTTTTGCCGAAGCGGGGGTGCTTACAAAACCTGAAATTTTTATCATCGAAGTTTCCTCCTCAAAAGGAATGAGGTCTTCGCTTTTGCGCCCTTCAAACAATTGCATTATTCTTCCCCTTAAATCGGTTGCCATAAGGTCGTATATGGCGGTATCATTGTGCTGCACCGTAAAATGAACCTGCGGATTGGCAAGAGCAATACGAATACATTCATTTAGAATATGGCGGGTTTCAACAGGATTCGATTTGAGAAAATTTCGTCTGGCCGGAACATTATAAAACAGATTTTTTACAAGAATGGATGTGCCCTTTGCACACGCTGCATACTCCTGATTGGTTACCTCCGAAGCTTCTATATTGATTTGTGTGCCGAGTTCGTCCTCTTCGCGTTTCGTTTTTAGCTCTACCTGAGCCACAGCTGCAATGGAGGCAAGGGCCTCTCCTCTGAAGCCCATGGTGCGTAACTTAAATAAATCCTCTACCTGCTTTATTTTTGAGGTGGCGTGGCGCTCCCAGCACATGCGTGCATCGGTGGGGCTCATCCCCTTTCCGTTGTCGCGCACCTGAATTAAAAGCTTTCCGGCCTCCTTAAGGTACAAATCAATTTTAGTAGCCCCCGAATCAATGCTGTTGTCGAGCAATTCTTTTACCACCGAAGCGGGCCTTTGCACAACCTCTCCGGCAGCAATTTGATTTGCTACGTGTTCGGGCAACAATCGAATAATATCTGACATGAAGACTATTGATTCAGGAATTGCGTTTGCAGCTATCAACAACTATTGTTTGAAGTGTTAATATTCGCGAAACAAAAATACAGATTTATTCCCCACTTTTGCACAAACAGAATGAAATACAAAGTTCTTCTCCTCATTCTTCTTTCCCTTAGCTGCAGATCATTATCTTTTGCTCAGGATAATTTTGCCCTGTGCCCGGCCTGGGCAGCACCAAACGCGTGGGTCGATTCGGTATTCAATTCGCTTACCGAAGAGGAACGTATTGCCCAGCTTTTTATGATTGCGGCCTGGTCAGGCAAAGACTCTGCACATATCAAAGAAATCAGTTGCCTGGTGCAGGAACTTAAAATTGGCGGACTAATTTTTTTCAAAGGCGGACCCGTGCGTCAGGCTCTTCTTACAAACTACTATCAGTCGCTGGCAAAAGTTCCTTTACTTATTGGCATTGATGGCGAGTGGGGTCTTTCCATGCGACTCGACAGCACGCCTACTTTCCCCCGACAAATGGTTTTGGGTTCGGCCGATGAAGACACCCTTGTTTTCTTAATGGGTAAAGAAATTGGCAAGCACTGCCGCAGGTTGGGTATTCACATGAATTTTGCCCCCGTGGTAGATGTAAATAACAACCCCCGAAATCCGGTAATCAACGATCGCTCTTTTGGCGAAGACAAATATAAGGTTGCCCGAATGGGAACCGCTTACTCGCGCGGGATGCAAAGCGAACAGGTAATGGCTTGCGCTAAACATTTTCCCGGACATGGTGATACCGACAGCGACTCGCACTATAGCCTGCCCGTCATAAAAAAGACCCTTGAGCAACTCGACACGCTTGAGCTTTATCCATTTAAAGAGTTGTTTAAAAACGGAGTGATGAGCGTAATGAATGCGCATCTCTTTATTCCTTCCCTCGACTCTACCCCAAACCTCGCTTCATCTATCTCCCCAAGGGTGGTGGACAGCCTTCTTAAAAAACGAATGGGCTTTCAGGGGCTTGTGCTTACCGATGCGCTGAATATGCAGGGCGTAAGTAAATTTAATACCCCCTGGGACATCAATATCAAAGCGCTGCAGGCTGGAAACGATGTGCTTTTATTTGCCGAGCAAGTGCCGCTAAGTATTGTGAAAATAAAAGAGGCAATGGATAGCGGCTGGCTCGACAGGCAGGCCGTTTATGCAAGTATTAAAAAGGTGCTGCTTTGTAAACAGTGGGCCGGGCTGGACAAGCCGGCTTTTGTTGACACCGAACACCTTGTGGAAGACCTAAATTGTTGCTCTACCGATTTACTCATTCGGAAGGTGATAGAAAAGTCAGTTGTAATAGCCAAAAACCAGGATGGCCTTATACCTGTTAGAGATATAGAAAAACAAAAAATCGCATTGGTAGGTGTAGGTGCAAGAGAATACCGCACCTTTGAGGAAATTGCGCTTAACTATGCGCGCATGGATCGGTTTTTTATTGATAAAAACGACCCCCAAAATCTGTATGATAATCTTTTCGAATCATTAAAAACCTATGATTTGATTATTGTTTCGTTGCACAACACCAGCCGTTTCGTAAATAAAAACTTTGGCTTGTCCGATCAGGAAATTCGCTTTATAAACAAACTCAACCTGTACAAAAAAATTGTTCTGGTAAATAACGGAAACCCATACAGCATGCAATTTATGCCCAACATCAAGTCGTTGATTGTTTCCTACGAGGATTTACCTTGGAACAATGAAATTGCCGCACAAATTTTATTTGGTGCCAGAAATGCAACCGGAAAACTGCCAGTGAGTGTAGGAGAGTATGCAATTAACTCAACCGATACGGGGGAGCTCCTTAACCGGCTTTCTTATGTTTTGTCGGACCAATTGGGTTACGATTCCAAAACCATGTCGGCCATCGATACGCTTGTAAACAGAGCTATTGGTGCCGGTGCCATGCCGGGTTGCCAGTTGCTGGTAACCAAAAACGGTCAGGTTATTTACCATAAGGCATTCGGGTATCAAACCTATGATAAAACCGCCCCGGTTAAAGAAAACCACTTATACGATGTGGCCTCGCTCACCAAAATTTTATCTACCACCCTGGCCGCAATGAAATTGCAAGAAAAGCACCTGCTGGATCTGGACAGGCGGGTGGGACACTACATTCCCGAATTGCGCGAAACCAATAAAAAAAATATTACCATAAGGCAATTGCTTTTACACGAATCGGGGCTTCCGGCTTTTATTCCTTTTTACAAAAAAACGCTTGTTGACGAAAAGTTGAATCCGTTACTTTATAGTGAAACACAGGATAGCGTTTTCTGCATACCCGTTGCCAAAAATCTTTGGCTGCACAAAGATTATGCTGAGGTAATTTGGGACGAAATTTTATGGTGCGACATAAAAAAAGAACAGGGGTACGTTTACTCTGACCTCAATATGATCCTACTGAAAAAAGTTGTTGAAAACATAACCGGAGTTTCGCTGGATAAATTTGTTGATTCGGTTTTTTACAAGCCACTTGGTTTAGCCACTATGGGATATAAGCCCCTCGAGCGATTTCCTGCCGAATTTATTGCCCCTACCGAAAACGACAGCCTCTTTCGTAAGCAGTTGCTGCAAGGGTATGTTCACGACCCCGGAGCTGCCTTAATGGGAGGCGTGGCCGGCCATGCCGGAATTTTTAGTAACGCAAATGATGTGGCTGTTATCATGCAGATGTTGGTTAATAGGGGCGAATACGGAGGCATTCGTTTTTTTAAGCCAGGCACTGTAGATGAGTTTACAGCAAAAGGTTCTAAAATAAGCCGCAGGGGGCTTGGCTTTGATAAGCCCGAAACCAATACACAAAAGGGTAGTCCGTGTAGTAAACGGGTTTCGCCCTTCACTTTCGGGCACACAGGTTTTACGGGTACCTGCGCCTGGGCCGATCCGCAAAGCGGGATTGTATTTGTTTTTTTAAGCAACCGGGTCAATCCAAGTGCCGAGAACAACAAACTCATTCAAATGAATTTGCGCACCGACATTCAGGATATCATCTACCAAATTATTAAGCCTTAGCCGGTTTCTTTTCGGTTATGGTGTCCCGCGGTTTTATCGGTTTTGTTATACCTTCGTCCCAGAAATGAATATTGGAATAGTATGTTACCCCACTTTCGGGGGAAGCGGGGTGGTAGCAACCGAACTGGGAAAGGCATTAGCCTCCAGAGGTCATAAGGTGCATTTTATAACCTACAGTCAGCCGGCACGGTTAGATTTTTTTAACGAAAACCTCTTTTATCACGAGGTAAACGTCTCTACCTATCCGCTGTTCGATTATCCACCATATGAAACCTCTCTGGCGAGTCGCTTGGTGGATGTGGTGAAATTTGAAAAACTCGATATTCTTCATGTGCACTATGCCATTCCTCACGCTTCGGCAGCCGTTTTTGCCAAACACATTCTCGCCTCTGAAGGAATTCGCATTCCGGTAATCACCACGCTTCACGGAACAGACATTACCTTAGTAGGAAGGGATAAAACCTATACCCCTGTCATTTCATATTCCATTAATGAAAGTGATGGTGTTACTACGGTTTCCGAATCATTAAAAAGGGAAACATTAGAACTTTTTGATGTGAAAAAGGAAATATTGGTTATCCCGAATTTTGTTGATTTTTCCCGCTTCAGTAAAAAACCCAAAGATCATTTTCGCAAGGTTATAGCTCCCAATGGTGAAAAAATGATTATACACACATCCAATTTTCGCAAAGTAAAGCGGGTGGGAGATGTGGTTAGGGTTTTTCAAAAAATTAATGAGAAAACGCCTTCGCGCCTGTTGCTAATTGGTGATGGGCCCGAACGAATCAACATTGAGATGCTTTGCCGCGAGTTGAATATTGCTTCACTCATTACTTTTTTGGGGAAACAAGAAGCTGTTGAAGAAATTCTGTCTATTTGCGACCTCTTTATTTTGCCTTCAGAACACGAAAGTTTCGGGCTGGCAGCACTGGAAGCGATGGCGTGCGAACTTCCGGTTATTTCTTCTAACACCGGGGGTATTCCGGAGCTGATGATTGACGGAGTAACGGGCTTTATGAGCAACGTGGGAGATGTTGAAAAAATGGCAAACGATGCCCTGCTCATTTTGGAGGATACCGAAACACTAAAGCGCTTTAAAAGTAATGCTCTTGCACGGGCACGTGAGTTCAGCATTGATACCGTTTTGCCTCAATACGAAAATTTTTACTCAAGCGTTTTGAGTGCCTTTGGTTAATATTTCCCCTTTAGTTTAGTAAGCTTTTTCAGTTCTATCAGCTCAAGTGGGGTAAGGTAACGCCAATCGCCCCGCTTCAGGTCTTTTTTGGTGATTCCTGCATAGCTGGTGCGATCAAGCTTGTCAACCTTATAACCCAGGTGCTCAAAAGTTCGGTGAATAATACGGTTTCTTCCGCTGTGAATCTGAACACCAATTGTTTTTTTATCGTCAGCCACATAGGCTATATCATCAAAGGCTATTATTCCATCCTCCAGCTCCACCCCTTCTTTAAGCTGCTGCGCATGTTCCGGTTTTAGGTTTTTATCTAAAACAGCAAGGTATATTTTGGTAATATTAAATCTGGGGTGCATAAGCCTTTCGCCCAAATCCCCGTCATTGGTTAAAATTAAAACCCCCGTTGTGTTACGGTCTAAACGACCAATCGGAAAAACTCTTTCCTTAATTTTTATAAGGTTAGTTACAATATTTCTTCCCCGCGGATCATCGGTGGTGGTGATAAAATCTTTAGGCTTGTTCAACACTACGTACACCGGCTTTTCCGGTCTGATGGAGCGGTCTCCAAACTTTACTATATCTCCTTCCGAAACCCGGTAGCCCATTTCGGTAACCACCTTTCCGTTTACCGTTACCACTCCGGTTTTTATAAACTTGTCAGCATCGCGTCTCGATGAAATGCCCGAATTGGCAATGTACTTATTCAGTCTTATTCCTTCTCCCGAATCCTGCTCACTTTGGTTTGTTTTTGATGATACTTTTCGGGGTGATTTGCTAAAATTGTCTGCCTTGGGTTTGCGATACCTGTTTTCTCCCTGTCTGGCTCCCCCTTCGCCCACATTCTCTCTTTTTTCTTTTGCAAACCCTCTTCTTGTATCGGAAGGGCGGCCCTTGTTAAATCTTTCTTCCGACCTACCCCCTTCTCTCCTTTCTCCACGACTATTGGCTTTCCGCTCCTTGTTAACTATAAAATGAGAGTCGGTTGTATTGCGACCAAACCCCCCTTTCTCTTCCTTGTTTCGTTTATTTCGTTCCCCATCCGGTCTTTTTCGGCCTCTGTCCGATGCGGGTTTATCAAATCGGTTGCCCCTGCTTGGTGCATGCTGCTCTCCTGTGCGCTTGTACGTTCTGCGTGGTGCCCCTCCTGTTTCCACATCATCCGATTGTGAAGTGCGGTAATTTCGGTTTTGTTTTTCCATGGGAGGCCTGCTATTGCCTCTCCTGTCGGTTCTTTTTGAAGCACCGCTAAAAGATGGTTTTTCATAAGCCGTTTTTCTACCTCTCGGGGTTGAGTTTTTTCTTTCAAAACCCTCCTCGCTTTGGCCCTCTCTTGTTTTATAACCACCTCTGCCAAATGCGCCCCTTTTATCGGGTCGGGTATTTGTTTTTTCTCCCATAGTTTTTCTGCCACTGTAATTAGAACTTTTTCTCTCAAAACCCTCTCCGTCCTGACTACCTCTTCTAAATGTTTCCTTTTTATCCGGCCGGCTACTTGTTTTTCTGCCAGTCGCTCTGCTTCCTTTTGGTTTTTCGCTATTTGCCTCTCCTCTTTCTTTGTTTTCTCTTTTCCCTGATGAAAAATTTTTTCTTCTCATACTTTCGCTTTTATACTGGCAAAGGTAACCTCTTTATTGCTTTGGCCCCCTTTATTTTCTGATTCATTTGTTTATAGGGCTTTAAGATTATTAAAACCATTCTTTTTTGAGTACTTTTGAACAGGTTTATGATTCATTTTTCCGAGTTTACGCTGAGCAATGGGCTAAAGATTATTCATCACCAGGACGAAAGTACCCCCTTGGTTGTAATGAATATTTTGTATAAAGTGGGTGCCCGAAATGAAGACCCGGACAAAACCGGCTTCGCCCACCTGTTTGAGCACCTGATGTTTGGGGGGTCGGTAAACATTCCTGAATACGACACGCCCCTCCAATTGGCAAGTGGAGAAAACAACGCATTTACCAACAATGATATTACCAATTACTACCTCACCCTTCCGTCTCAAAATATTGAAACAGGGTTTTGGCTTGAATCAGACCGTATGCTGAGTTTGGCCTTTAGTCCTGAATCGCTCGAAATACAGCGAAGTGTGGTAATTGAAGAGTTTAAGCAACGTTACCTGAATCAACCCTATGGAGATGTGTGGCTAAAGCTTAGGCCGCTTGCCTATAAAGTTCACCCCTACCGATGGCCCACTATAGGGAAGGAAATAAAACATATTGAAAACGCGACTTTAGACGATGTAAAGGCTTTCTTTAAGAGTCATTATTGTCCTAACAACGCAATTATGTGCGTGGCAGGCAATATCACTCTGGAACGGGTTAAAGAATTATCCGAAAAATGGTTTGGGCCAATTCCTCCACAACCCTTAGAAACAATTGAGCTACCAGCCGAGCCTCTACAACAAAAAGAAAGAAGGGAAACGGTAACAGCCAAAGTTCCGGCCGATGCCATCTACATGGCATTTCATTGCCCTGGCAGGCGCGACCCCCGTTATTATGCAGCCGATCTTTTAACCGATATTCTTTCGCGCGGCCGTTCTTCGCGTCTGCTTAATTCATTAGTGAAAAAACAAAAGTTGTTTAGTGAAATAGGGGCTTATATGACCGGAGATGCCGACCCGGGATTAATTGTTATCGAAGGAAAGATAAATCAGGGCATATCACCCGAAAAAGCAGAGATGGGTGTTTGCGAAGAGTTAAATAAAGTAATGAATGATCTTGTTTCGGAAAACGAGTTAAGTAAAGTAAAAACGAAAGCAGAGTCAACCATTGTTTTTGGAGAGATGGGGGTTTTAAACAAAGGAATGGGCCTTTGTTATGCAACCTTTTTAGGAAATACCAATCTTGTTAACGAGGAGTTGGCGTTTTATCAAAATGTTTCCTCGGCCGATATAAAGCAGGCTGCTCTCGATTTTTTAGGTAAATCCAATTGTTCAACCCTTTATTACCTCTCGGAAAAAGCATGACCCTAAGCAGAAAAATCGCTCCCGAATTCGGCCATATAACGGCATTCTCATTTTTGCCGGTAGTTACTTCTAAAACAGGAGGGGGTGTTCCTTGTTATTTCATTAACGGGGGAAGTGAAGATGTTGTTAAAATTGATTTCATTTTTGATGCGGGAAGCAAAAGACAACACAAAACCTGTTTGGCCGCAGCCACAAACAGTCTTTTAATGGAAGGAACCCGGAAACATGGTTCATTAGAGCTTGCCGACAAATTAGACTCTTTGGGTGCCTTTATACAAAACAGCTGTTCTGCAGACGATGCCACCATTTCCGTATATAGTTTAAACAGGAACATTGGTCAATGTCTCGAAATTATTAATGAGATTTTCAACGAGGCTTCTTTCCCTGAAAAAGAGTTACACACTTACGCCAACACACAGGCGGGCCGATTAAGAATTAGCCAAAAAAAGACTGACCATCTTTGCAGAAGGGCATTTAATGCCGCCCTTTGGGGAGCCGAACATCCTTATGGGCGTAGTGCCAACCCGGAAGATTTTCTTAGCCTTCAAAGAGAAGAGCTTGCTTCTTTTTTTTCCGAAAACTATACTACTTGCGGACTAAAAATCATTTGTTCCGGCAAAATAACCGATGATATTCGTTTACTCATTCATCAATTAGCGTTTAAAAACAACAAACCTCAAACAAAACTGCCCGATTTCAGCATAAAACCCGATTCAAATAAAAAGCAATTTATCAGCCATAACAATTCGGTTCAATCTTCAATTCGTATTGGCAAAAGAATGTTTGACCGAACCCACGAGGACTACCGGTCAATGCAATTGCTAAATCTGATTTTAGGTGGCTATTTCGGCTCCCGATTAATGAAGAATATTCGTGAAGAAAAAGGCCTCACTTATGGAATTTACTCATCCCTTGAATCTTTTCGGGGGGGTGGTGTCTTTTATATTTCTACTGATGTGAACAATGATTCCAGCTCCTATGCCGTTACTGAAATATATAATGAAATAAAAAGGTTAAAAAACGAACCTATACCCCCGAAAGAACTGGAGATTGCCAAAAATTACTATTTAGGGGCATTCTTAAGAGGGCTTGACGGGGCTTTTTTACAGTCGGAAAAAACTAAAACTCTAATTGACTACAATCTGAAGCGAGAATACTACAATGAGCTTTTCAATATTATTAAAGAAACGGATTCTGAAAAGCTTATTTGCTTGGCTAACAAACATTTATGTGTAAATGATTTTTATGAGATTATTTGTGGGTTGTAATAAGCTGATTTATAGATTTTTATACACAATTGTGTTGATATTGTGTCAATTAGTGTCGTCCTACGCTGTAACTGGGCCAATAAAAATGATCCGGGCGTGTCCTGGTAAGTTTGACAATAACATTACCATTTCCTGGAATATTCCTCCTGACCCATGTGGCTCCTTTTCTGGGTACTATATTTACGGCAGAGAAAACAGCTCCCTTGGCTGGACCTTAATTGATGTGGTCACTTTTTATCCAACCAACCAGTACATACATACAAACGCTTTAAACTTTAAGGTTAATGGCCAATATTTCATAAAGGTTAATTATGATTGTGACTTTAGCACTCCACTGTATTCAGATACAATCTCCGTAAACAAAACACCTCCGGCAGCCAAAATTGACTCGGTCAGTGTTAATATTTACACCGGTGAAATTGTTATTGGCTGGTCAAAGGTTAATGCCAAGGACGTTGCTGGCTACACGGTAAAGGATTTTGATGGGTCTGGTTTTGCAGATTTATCATTTACCTCTTCTAGTTATTTTTTGGTCGGCTCGGGTATTGCAAATCCACAAACTAAATCATACGGATATGGCATTGCAACTGTTGACAGCTGTACGCTTGAATCTACCATTAGCGACCCGCATCATACCATTTTTCTCACCGCTACCACCAACGAATGTTACAAGTCGGTATCGCTTTCCTGGAACAGATATGACGGATCGTGGGCGCTTGGGGCTATTGGCTGGCCTGTGTCTAAATATGAAATTTACGCTGCTACCAATTTTGGCGCTTTTATCAAAGTGGGAGAAACCAATTCAACCACCACCACGTATACCCACTTTGGACAAATACCAGGAGACAGCCTAACCTTTTTTGTCCGGGCAATTGGATCGGGTTCGGGCTTCACATCTTCTTCAAACACCTTTGGCCATCGTAGCGCTACAAAGCCCATCCCTCAATTTTGTTATGTAAGGTGTGCCGATGTGTTGGATGATGGCTCCATTAAGCTAACCTGGCACCCTGACTTGACCGGAGAAATCAAAAAGTTCAATATCCTAAGATCAACCAACGGTATCGATTTTTCAATTATTGATTCAACAAACAATGATCTGACCTCCGAAAAAAGCTATACCGACAGTAAGGTGAGCGGCAGCTCGGGTTATTATTATTATAAAGTGCTTTGTTATGACCTATGTGATTCTGTGGTTTTGGGTTCAAACACAGTCAGGTCCATATTTATACAAGCCACCACCATTGGTGTTTCTACTATTAAGGCCTCTTGGTCTTCTTATGGGGGATTTTTAAACCCAATCGAGTCGTACAAGGTTCAGCGAGGAGTTACAAGCACAGATGGAACGGTAACCTGGGGGGACCTAATAGAAACAAAAGACACCCTCGTCTTCGACAACAACCTACCGGATGATGTTGGAGAAGATGGAATCTGTTACCGATCTATTGCTTTTGAACAAGGCATAAACACATTTGGGTTTTCCGATTCTTGTCACTCAAATACATCTTGTGCACGACAACCAATTATTGCCTTTTTCGCAAATGCGTTTGTGCCGACAGGCGAAAACCCCATATTTAAACCAGTGTGTTCATTTGTTGACCTTAAAATATCGTTTATGGTTGTTTATAATAGATGGGGGGAAGAGGTAGCTCGGATTACAGACCTAAATCAAGGTTGGGACGGTAAAAAAGGGGGTAAGATTCTTCCTGAAGGAATCTATTTCTACATGGCCACGCTATACGGCACGCTTAATGGATCCACAAAAATGTATTCTGGAGAGGTTTATCTCTTTAATTCGGAATAAGTCAACAAGAAAAGTATTCCCAAATAAAAAGGGCGTTCCACGTGGAACGCCCTTTTTATTTGGCCCAAACCCAGCGAAAAAATTTCCTACCTTTGCGGTGTTTCACGTGAAACATAAAGACATGCATAGCTTTTATGATATCATTGTTGTGGGTGCAGGACACGCAGGTTGCGAAGCCGCCCATGCTGCAGCTACACTTGGCTCACGCGTTTTGCTTATAACCATGGACATGGGTAAAATTGCCCAGATGTCGTGTAACCCGGCTATGGGAGGTGTAGCTAAGGGTCAGATCATCAGAGAAATAGACGCAATTGGCGGATTATCAGGGGTTATATCAGACAGAAGTATGGTTCAGTTTAGAATGCTCAACCGTTCAAAGGGTGCCGCAATGTGGAGTCCAAGAAGCCAAAACGACCGGTCGTTGTTCTCGTTGTTTTGGAGGCAAAGTCTGGAGGGTTGTCCGAACCTTGATTTTTGGCAAGACTCTGTAAAACAAATAATTATAGAAAACAATAACCTTTCCGGGGTTATTACAGGCCTAGGAATGACCTTTAGGTCTCGTGCTGTAGTATTAACCAATGGAACTTTTCTAAATGGCATTATCCATATCGGCCAAAAACAGTTTGGTGGAGGAAGGATGGGGGATCAGGCTTCGTCAGGAATAACCGAACAGCTTGTTTCGTTGGGGTTTCAATCGGGGAGAATGAAAACGGGCACCCCGCCAAGAATTGACGGAAGAACAATTGATTACACAAAGATGGAAGAACAAAGAGGGGATGATCCGCCTTCCAGATTCTCATTCAAAAATACCATTCTTCCAAAAAAACAGCTTTCCTGCTGGATAACCTATACAAATGAAAAGGTGCATGAGGTTTTGAAAACAGGTTTCGATGAATCTCCTATGTACTCAGGAAGAATACAAGGTTTAGGGCCACGTTATTGCCCATCGATCGAAGACAAAATAAACCGCTTTGCTGAACGGGACAGGCACCAGATTTTTGTAGAGCCGGAGGGCTGGAATACATGCGAAACATATGTAAACGGGTTCTCAACCTCGCTTCCAGACAACATACAGTTAAAGGCCCTCAGGCTTGTTCCCGGATTTGAAAATGCCAAAATGTTCAGGCCCGGCTATGCAATAGAATATGATTACTTTCCTCCCACACAACTAAAAAACACACTGGAAACACACCTCTTTGAAAACCTATACTTTGCAGGGCAGATTAATGGCACCACTGGTTATGAAGAGGCTGCCTGTCAAGGCTTAATAGCTGGAATTAATGCTCATTTAAAATTAAAAGATGAGAATCCCTTTATTCTTAACCGCTCGGAGGCCTATATAGGTGTTTTGATTGACGATTTAATCAACAAAGGAACTGAGGAGCCTTATAGAATGTTTACCTCAAGAGCAGAATATAGAATCTTGCTTCGTCAGGATAATGCTGACATCCGCCTCACGCGACTGTCTCACAAAATGGGCCTGGCGGATGGCGATAGGCTTGCAGAGGTTGAAAAAAAAGAGTCAAACATCGCCTCCATTATTAGGTTTCTGCAAAAAACCGGGATTAGCCCCGATAGCGCCAACCCCATGCTTTCTGAAGCAAATAGTTCTGCGATTAACCAGCAAGTCAAATTATCCTCGCTTCTTGTGAGGCCAATGATTAGTCTTGATTACCTCATTCAAAAAGTTGGCTTCATTTCGCAGGAATTGGCTAAATACAGCAGGGAAGAGGTGCTTGGTGCTGAAATTCTGGTTAAGTACGATGGTTACATTGCAAGAGAAAAAGAACTGGCAGATAAAATCAATCGTTTAGAGAGTGTACGAATCTCTGCCGACTTTGATTTCCATAAAATAACATCTCTTTCTGCTGAGGCAAGAGAGAAGCTTACCAAGGTGAAACCTTCTACCATCGGACAGGCTTCAAGAATAAGTGGGGTATCTCCGGCCGACATCTCTATTTTATTGGTGAAATTCGGACGATAGATTTATTACTTTTGTGGTGAAATGAACGAGGCTCTAACCATATGTCCGGTATGTGGCGAAAACACTTTTGTTACAGAAAGAACATGTAAAGATTTTGTTGCTACCGGGCAGCAGTTTTCATTGCAGCGATGCGCTGGTTGCACCCTCCTTTTTACCAACCCCAGACCAAATAGCAGTCATATTTCTCCTTATTATCAATCTGACAACTATATTTCTCATACAAGCTCCAAAAGGGGGGCCATCTATTTCCTGTATGATATTGTTAGGCTTATTAGCCAAAAGAATAAACTTAAGAAAATAAACGAACGGCTGAAAACCCGGGCCTCTCTCCTTGATGTTGGTTGTGGCCTGGGCTATTTCCTGAACACAGCCAAAAATGATGGGTGGAAGGTAGAGGGATTAGATGTTTCGGAGGAGGCAAGGAAACATGTGAAAGACCACTTTGGAATTCTTGTGCACAAAGAGGAGGGAATTAAAGATTTTCCTGATGCCTCGTTTGAGGCCATAACCCTTTGGCATGTTCTGGAGCATTTTCATAACCTACAGGAATGGGTGGTCGATATGAGGAGAGTGTTAAAGCCCAATGGGCTTATGTTTGTAGCCGTTCCCAACTCCGATAGTTATGATGCCCGTCATTATCAGTCGTTTTGGGATGGTTATGATGTTCCTCGCCACCTGTATCACTTCAACCATAAATCAATTGAGACGTTATTTAATAAAAATGGATTAACGGTGGTAGATAGGTTACCTATGATCTATGATGCCTATTATATCTCATGGAGAAGTGAAATACACAAAAAGTCGCTCTTTGGTTTTTTTAAAGCAATGGCGATTGGTCAACTATCAAACTGGAGTGCGCGAAAAAGAAGAAACTACTCCAGTGTATTATATATTATAAAACATGCAGATAAATAGGCAATTAACCCCCTTATTGTTTGTTTTACCCTGGTTTTTTCTCCTGTATTCTTGTGCTAATATTGTTCCCCCTTCTGGCGGACTGGTTGATAAGCTTCCCCCTTCTGTTCAAAAAGAGTCTCCTCCGTCTGGTACTGTTAATTTCTCTCAAAAACATATCGAAATCTGCTTTGATGAATTCATATCTATATCCGAAGTAGAAAAAAATGTTTCCATCTCTCCGCCACTTAAAACAAAACCCTCCATTACCGTGTCGGGCAAATGTCTTCATATCGATTTAGATAGAAATGAAACCCTTTTAGCAAATACCACCTACACCATTAATTTTGGTGGTTCTATTGCCGACCTGAATGAATCAAACAAAGCGTTTGAGTATAATTATGCTTTTTCGACGGGAGATTTTATTGATACATTGTTTGTGGGAGGCTTGGTAACAAATTCGTTTACAAGACAGAAGATTTCAGATTTTACTGTTGGCCTGTACAGCCATATTTGTGATTCTTGTGTTGAAAAGGAAAAGCCTCTTTTTTACACGAAATCAATTACAGGCGGAGTTTTTAAAATAAATCGCGTTAAACCCGGCAAGTACTATGTAGCTGGATTTAAAGATGAAAACAGTAATGGTGTGGCAGACAAAGGAGAGTTATTTACCTTTACAAGTAATCCGATTGAGGTTACAGACAGCAATCGCATCGTAAGTCTTTTCGCGTATACGAAACCACTCTACGCACCCGGCTCAATAATAGATACTGTCTACAGGGCAAAGGGAGAGACCGGCTTAGTCTTTTACAAAAACACATTTGTTCCCCTAATAAAAACCACATACCCATACCGGTGGACGAACAGATCGGATTTTGATACTCTTTTTTTATACTCCAATACCAACACATTTAATCAGCCGGTTGAGATTATATACCCTCAGAAAAACATTATTATACCTTCGTTTATTAACAATGAAAAAGTGACTCCATACCAATGGGTAAGTGTGTCTCAGAAAGAAGATACTGTTTTATTATCCTGCTCAACTCCGATTGCTTTTATAAATAAAGACTCCATCAATTTAAAAAAAGACTCTACACTACTCTCTTTTAAATTATTTAAAAAGGATAGCTTTTCCATTGCGCTTTTACCCGAAAAAAAACTTCTTCCCGGAACTTATATATTAAGTTTAGGAATTGAGGCTGTTTCTGATGTGTTTCAAACCGCTTCGCCAAAAAATGTTACATATTTGGTTATTAAGAAGCCTGAGGATTTTGGTACTATTGGATTAAATTTAATTAATCCTAAGAATACACCTGTTGTATTATTATTGGTAGATGAAAAGAATGAGGTGTTCAGAGGAATAATATCTCCGGTAGAGGGAATAATAAAACTAAAAGATGTTTTACCGGGTACTTACCGGTTGAAAATTGTTTTTGATACTAATAAAAATGGAATTTGGGATGGGGGTGATATAAACACTACACAACAACCAGAACGTGTGGTTTTTTTGTCAACATCCTTTCAGGTAAGGCCTGATTGGGATTTAGATAACAATACTGTTGATATAGAAAGTTTTAAGTGAGTCAACCTATATTTACTTCAGTATGTGTATTTCGTGTGAGTAATCATTGGTTTTTGTTAAACCCGCAACCTACAACCCATTCAGAAAATGATAACTTTTAATAGGTCGTCACTTTTTAACAGTTACTAAACAAAAAATTGTTTTCTTATTATTAAACATTAAACTGTTAATTTACTTATAAACGTTGTGTATTAAATCGCTTTACTATTGATAATCATTTCTTACGATTGTGTGAATTCTGTTGATTAAATTGAAACAACGAAATACACAACGAAAATTTAATTTATTATCCCCGAAAAACACATCCCTATATAATACTAATATAATTTTAAAATCTTTTTATTATTTAGCTAAGGGCAGATTATTTGAAAGTTAAATTCTTTAATGCTTATTTTTGAAAGCTAAAGTTTTATCATGATTGAGGAAATACAGAACATAAAGGAAGAATTAAAAAAAATAGAAATTACCAGTGCTGATGAGTTGGAGAATTTCAGAATAAAATACCTGAGTAAAAAAGGAAAGTTATCTGATTTTTTTGAATGGTTAAAAACAGCACAACCCGACCAAAAAAAGGAGTATGGAAAACCAATAAATGAATTAAAAAATATATTACAAAACACCTACGACCAATATAAAGCACAATTTGATTCGGCAGATAGCGGATTAACCAACGAACTTGATTTAACATTACCCGGAAACTCAATTAATACCGGCACTAAACATCCACTCTCTTTGATTCAGGAAGAATTAACGGGTATATTCAGAAAACTTGGGTTTGCTATTACTGACGGACCAGAGATAGAAGACGACTGGCATAATTTCTCAGCACTCAATTTTCCGGATAATCATCCGGCCAGAGATATGCAGGACACATTTTTTATTGATAAAGAAATTGCTTTAAGAACCCACACTTCGTCTGTGCAGGTAAGATATATGGAAAAAAATAAGCCACCTATGCGGGTAATTATGCCGGGTAGGGTTTACCGAAACGAGGCAATTTCGGCAAGAGCAAATTGTTTTTTTCATCAAATTGAAGGATTGTATATTGATGAAAATGTATCATTTGCTGACCTGAAGCAAACATTATATTATTTTGTGAAGGAGTTATTTGGCGAAAATGTGAAGATCAGGTTCAGACCAAGTTATTTTCCGTTTACCGAACCAAGTGCCGAGATGGATATTAACTGTAGAATATGTGAAGGAGAGGGGTGTAATGTATGTAAGCACAGCGGTTGGGTAGAAATATTAGGTTGCGGCATGGTTGATCCGCAGGTTTTAAGTAACTGCGGAATAGACACGGAAAAATATACAGGGTATGCTTTTGGTTTAGGAGTGGAGCGTGTGGCTATGCTTAAATATGATGTAAAGGATTTACGAATCTATTTTGATAACGATTTACGGTTTCTCAACCAGTTTAAAAATATAAGTTAATTTTATTGGGGAATATTATCCCCTCTTAGTAAACGGTAATGTGTTCTGACTTCTGAAATAAAAAAACTGCCTGGGTATTTTGCAATAAATTGATCATACATCTCAAGCGCTTTTTCATTTTGCCTTAGTTGTTTTTCATAAATCCTGGCACAGGAAACTAACGCATTGTCGGCCAACACTCCATCAGGGTAATTTTTCCATACTCTCTCAAAATACAATAAAGCTGTCTCATAGTTTCCTTTCATAAGTGCAATTTTCCCTTTCTGAAAAAGAATATCGTCTGTTAATTCATGATCGGGAAACTGTTTTTCCAACCGCTCTAACACAAGGAGCGCACTATCTGGTTTGTTTCTGTAAATCAATAGGTCGGCTGCGGCATATAACTCCAGAGGCTTTTCTGTAGTATCTAATCCGGTATTATCTAAAATTATCATCAGCAACTCTATCGAATTATTGGAAATAAGTTGTGAGGTGGCGGTTTTTAATACATCAAGCTGTGCTTTTGCCCAATCAAAATCTCCTCTGAAATAACTCAGTTGTGCGTTTTTAAACTTTGCTTCCTGTCCCAATGGCTCCTCTTTAAAATCATAATCAACCTGTTCGTATAACAAGGTGGCTTCCCACACTTCACCCTTAAAAAGATAGATATCTCCTAACTCTAATTTTGCCCGGGCGTTTACCTGAGGGTTTATTCCTGGTAGATATGCCAATTGCTTCAAAAGAATAATAGCTGTATCTGCCTTATTCAGGTAAAAGGCCTGCAGGTGTGCAAGGTCTTTAATAAAGTTCGCACTTAAGTGATTAACACCAAGATCTCTGATATTCTCTATATAATCTGCTTCCAGACCCAACAAATCATTTGTGGTATAGTTACCCGATAATAACTTTTTGTTTCTTACCTCCAGCAGGCCATATCTGGCCGAAAGGGCGAACGGCTTATCATTACCAAGCTCAATAACCGCCTGAAAGGCCCTGGCAGATAAATCCAGCAGGTCAATATCACGGGTAAGTTCGGCAAACTGATAGATTCTTCGTCCGTTTAATTTAAACCTGCGGTCAACCGCTTTGCACTGTACAAATGCTGCCTCGTATTGCTGTTGCTGGCTGTACAGCCAAATTAATAATTCGGGAAAAACCATTTTACCGGGGTCATCAGCCATTTTTTTGATCAATAGCTTTTTCATCAAATCAACTCCTTCTTTTTTTGTTTCAAAGTGTTCGCCTAAAAACGACTGTACATCATCCAGTTGGCTATCATCGTAAGAAAGAAGGTTTAAAAACTCGGAAATCATTTGCTCCTCCAGCCCCTGTTGGGCAAAAAGCTCGGCCAGCTCCAAACTAAAAGTCAATTCGGCCTTTGATAATTTCCTGAACTTCAGATAAACTTCTGCGGCATACGCATACTCTCCCCGTTTTTGAAAGGCTTTTGAAAGTTGTTCGGTATATGCCTCATCGGGTTTCATGTTTTTAATAAGGACCTCGCACTTTGATTTAAACATGTCGGTTTTGCCCCTTAACTTGGCGATATAAGCCATATCCACCGCAAAAGAAGGGTTGATGTTGTTTCGCTTTTGCAAATGCTTTATAACCCGCTCAGCCTGATCAAAGGATTTTAGGTTTATATAGCACTTCAGCAGGTTGTCGTAAACTAAGACATCAGCCGGTTTTTTACTGAGTAGTTTTTCATATAACACTGCGGCCTTTTCGTATTCTCCATTGGCAAAATACTGGGCAGCCAGTCTTTCGTCCTGCTCTTGTGCCAAAGCTGCAAGCGAAAAAAGAATCACTGAAATAAAAACAAAAAGTTTCTGGAACATATGAATTACAAATATACAACGTTTAGGAATGCGGGTTGCTGGTGAAAAGAATACCTAGTTGGTCGCAGTAAACAGGCTGAAAGGGAGGGGTGTGTGAATAAAGCCCTAAAGCAGCGTGTACGAAAAAGCGGTCAAACGTTTATAACTTAAACGGGTGGTTTCCCCATTGGCCAATACATTTGTTCTGAATTAAAATGAGCGCATTAAAAAAGCTAGCTTCCCAAACCGTTGTTTACGGGGCATCCCATATTCTTGGGAGGCTGGTTAATTATTTATTAGTTCCCTTACAAACAAGGGTGTTCAACCCTAACGAATACGGAACCATCAATGAGTTTTACAGCTATGTAACATTTTTTATTGTGTTGCTTACTTATGGAATGGAAACGGCATTTTTCCGATTTGCCAGCAAGGAACCCAATAACCCCAAAGTGTATTCTACCGCACTTATCTCGCTGATTGGCTCATCGTTGTTATTCCTAGGGCTGATTAATTTATTTGCGCAGCCTGTTGCCAAAGCAATTCATTACGAACACCACCCGGAATATGTAATCTATTTTGCCTCTATTCTCTCGCTTGATGCGTTGGCGAGTGTACCGTTTGCATATCTGAGGCAACAAAGCAAACCGATGCGATTTGCACTTGTAAAAAACACCAATATCCTCATCAACATTTTGTTAAACCTGTACTTTTTGCTGTTATGCCCTTATGTGCAACAAACCCAAAACCTGTCACTTCCCTTTTATTCCGGGCAGATAGGCGTAGGGTATGTTTTCATTTCAAATTTAGTTGCAAGCGCACTTACCCTCCCACTGTTGTTTAAAGAAATAAAGTTGGTTAGCAATGGTTTTGACGCGACAACATGGAAACAAATGCTGGCTTATGGGGTACCGTTACTTATTGTAGGTCTTGGAGGAATGATAAACGAAACCCTTGACCGCGCCATAATGAAGTACCTGCTCCCGGATATGAATGAAGGCTTAAGGCAGGTGGGGATTTATGGGGCCAATTATAAACTTTCCATACTGATAACCCTGTTTATTCAGGCTTACCGGTACGCTGCCGAACCGTTTTTCTTCTCGCATGCGGCAAGCGAAGATAGCAGAAAAGTGTACGCGCGGGTCATGAACTATTTTATTATTATTTGCCTGTTTATCTTTCTGTTGGTTACCCTGTTTGTAGATGTGTTTAAATATTTTATCGGCCCCGACTTTTGGGAGGGGTTAAAAGTGGTTCCGGTGCTGCTGCTGGCCAATGTGTGTCTTGGGGTTTACTTTAATCTTTCAATATGGTATAAACTTTCGGATCAGACGAATAAAGGCGCCATTATTTCAATTTTGGGAGCAATTATTACCATTGTGTTAAACATATGGTGGATTCCGCTTTATGGATATGTTGGCTCAGCGTGGGCGACCTTTATTTGTTACTTCACCATGATGTTGATTTCCTATGTATGGGGGCAAAAAGCATACCCCATTCCCTATCAAACCGGACGGGTTGCCGCCTATACCATCCTGGCTCTTCTCCTGTTTTTTCTGCATGGGCAGTTGCAAAACAGGATTTCAGATTCGGCAGGCCATTTGTTAAGCGGGGGTATGCTGCTGGTTTTTGCGGGGGCAGCCCTGCTGTTTGAAAGAAAGAATAAAACAGTAACTTCGCGGCACTAAGCAATTTTCAGGTGATTCAGGTAAAAATAATTAACCATTCGGGCAACCCCCTGCCGGCATATGAAACAACCCACTCGGCCGGAATGGACCTTAGAGCCAGTTTGGCGCAACCAGAATTTATAGCTTCAGGCGAACGAAAACTGATACCTACCGGAATTTTTATAGAACTTCCAACCGGATATGAGGCGCAAATACGGCCCAGAAGCGGGCTGGCCTACAAGCACGGGATAACTGTTCTTAATTCACCGGGCACTGTTGATGCCGACTACCGAGGAGAGGTAAAGGTGTTGCTTATTAATCTGGGATCTGACACTTTCGAAGTTCAAAACGGAGATCGTATTGCACAAATGATAGTAAGTTCCTGTTCCCAAATTTTCTGGCAGCCAACAGATGAGCTGGGAGAAACGGAACGCGGTGCCGGAGGATATGGACATACAGGAAAAAAATAGATATAAAAACATGAATATAATTGTACCAATGGCCGGTATGGGTAAGCGAATGAGGCCGCACACATTAACTGTTCCCAAGCCACTTATTCCAGTTGCCGGCAAACCTATCGTTCAATGGCTCATCGAAGACATTGTGACTGTTTGCGGAGAGGGTGTTCAGGAGGTAGCTTTTGTGGTGGGCCATTTTGGCGAAGAGGTTGAAAAAAACCTGATGGATATAGCCAAAAGTGTAGGAGCAAAAGGTAAGATCTATTATCAGGACGAGCCACTGGGTACGGCCCATGCCATTCTTTGTGCAAAAGAATCGC
The DNA here is from genome assembly GCA_964535575.1 of uncultured Bifidobacteriaceae bacterium. Lineage (GTDB taxonomy): Bacteria > Bacteroidota > Bacteroidia > UKL13-3 > UKL13-3 > JAGPCK01. The sequence goes on along the minus strand of CAZHTC010000011.1, from coordinate 10,125 downwards.
TGATGGGAAATGTGTCGGTTGTTTTTGCCGATACCCTTTTTAAAGCAAACTTCACCCTCGACCGCACAAAAGACGCCATTATTTGGGTGCAGCAAATTGACGACCCAAGGCAATTTGGTGTAGTAAAAGTAAACCCCGAAGGCATTATCACCGAGTTTATAGAAAAACCACAGGAGTTTGTTTCAGACTTGGCCATTATAGGCATTTACTATTTTAAAGACGGAGAATACCTGAAGCAGGAACTGCAATACCTGCTGGATAACGACATCAAAGAAAAGGGCGAATACCAGTTGACCAACGCCATGGAAAACATGAAAAACAAAGGCTATCGGTTTGTGCCGGGTAAAGTGGATGAGTGGCTTGATTGCGGAAATAAAAACTCAACGGTTTACACCAATCAGCGAATGCTTGAAATAAAAAACTCAACTCAGCTAATTCACCCCACTGTTGTGAGCAACAACTCGGTAATTATTGACCCCTGCTTTATTGGCGAAGGGGTTGTTTTAAATAACTCGGTAGTGGGGCCGCACGTTTCTGTTGGAAAAGGAAGCTGCATTACCAATTCGGTAATAAGCAACAGCATTGTACAGCAAAACACCAGGATTGTTCAGTCAAATATTTCAAACTCTATGTTGGGAAGCTATGTTTCTTACAAAGGGAAGGCCGATGACCTGAGTGTGGGCGATTATTCAACCTTTGAAAAATAGCGGTGAGTCGCATTTCGCTTTATTTTCTGTTAATGATTTTTTCGCTTTCGGGTTTAGCTCAAAAGAAAAAGCCGGATGAGAAAAAAATGCTCGATTTTGAAAATGCATTTATGAATGCACAAAAAGAGCAAATGACCGGAAACGAAGAAAAAGCGTTCGATCTGTTTAAAAAATGCACCAATATCGACCCCAAACAAGCTACACCCTACTATAAATTGGCCCAGCTTTCTATGAAAAAAAGAGCATGGAAAGACGCCCTTGAATATAACATGCAAGCCCTTAAGTTGGACGAAGAAAATAAGTGGATAGTTCTGCAACAGGCACAAATTTATGAGGCAACTCGTGAATATGAGTTGGCTGCTGCCGGATACGAACGCATTGCCGAACTGACCCCGGAAGACTATTCAAACTTTGAACAGGCGGCCAACCTGTATTCAATGGCCGGAAAGTTTGAAGAGGCTATCAGAGTTTATGACAAAGCAGAGAAGCAGCACGGAATTAAGGAAACAAACTCCCTTCAAAAAGTAAAACTTTATCAGCTGCTGAAAAAACAAACCAAAGCCGAGGCCGAAATTCAAAAACTAATTGCCGCCTATCCTGCCGAAATGAAATACCGCGGTATTCTTGCTGAGTTTTATCTTTACACCAACGAGAAAGAAAAAGCGGTTCAAGTGTATTTGGGGGTGTTGGAAATGGAACCTTCGGCCGGCTGGGCCCACCTTGCCCTAAGTAAATACTGGAGTGAGAAAGGGGATCATCAAAAGGCATTTGATGCCCTTAAAAGGGCCTTCAGCGATGAGCGCGTTGAGGCAAAAGAGAAAATAAATGCCCTGAGACCTTACCACGACAAAAGCGAGAACGAAACAAACAAACAAGAGGCGATGGAGCTGGCCGAAATACTCTGTAAAAAGCACCCCAACGAAGCCGTGGCACATATTGCATATGCGATGTTGTTGTACAGATACAAACAATACAGCGAGGCCAGAAACAGGTGGCAACAAGCATTGCTGCTGGAGCCCAACAATCCGGTTGCCTGGCATCAGACTATATCTTGCAGCCTAGAGCTGAAAGAATATGGCCGTGCAGCAGGAGACTGCGAAAAGGCCATTGAAACCTTTCCCGAAGTGTACGACTTTTACCTGCTGGGATGCTTGTCTTATATAGAGCAAAACCAATATAAGCTGGCAATCGAAAAGGCAAAAGCCGGATTGGAATCAGGGGGAGCCGATAGGGAAACACAAATGAGATTATTAGCCAGCTGGGCCGATGCGGCCAACCACCTTAAAAACTACAAACAATCAGACTCCCTCTTCGAAAAAGCCCTTGAACTTGATGCGGAAAATACCTTTGCGCTTAACAATTACGCTTACTTTTTATCGCTGCGAAAAGACAAGCTGGAAAGAGCGGCCGAAATGTCGAAAGTTACAATTACCAAAGAGCCTGACAATCCCACCTACCTCGATACCTATGGGTGGATATTATACCAGCAGGGAAAATATACCGAGGCGTTGCCTTATCTTGAAAAAGCCGTTGGCCTTATAAAAGAAAGTGCCGAGGTAAATGAACACTACGGAGATCTTCAATATCGTTTGGGAAATATTAAACAGGCGCTTGTATACTGGAACAAAGCACTTGAACAGGACAGCAGCAGAAGATTGTGGCTGGAGAAAAAAATAAGAGAACAGAAAATAAGTGACTAACCAATTTAAAAAACTCATTTTATGCCTGCTGGCAGCAACCGTTTTGGGCGCCTGTAAAATCCATAAATCCGCAGTAAAAACCACGCCCATAAACAAACCCGGCAGTGAAATATTCCAAAAGAACGGGTTGGTTCAGGCACTACGCAAACAACAAACCCAGTTTGAGTTTTTTAGCGCCAAAATAAAAACCGATTTTGAACAGGAGCGGGGCAAAGACGTAAGCTTTACTCTTCATCTGAAGATGGAAAGCGGAAAATATATCTGGATGTCGGCTACTGTAGTATTGGGGGTAGAGGCTGCCCGGGTTTACATTACCCGTGATTCCATCAAAATTCTGGACAAACTCAACAAGCGTTACCTTGCTCAAAGCTATTCATACTTTAACAGGTTTTCAGACGTGCCCCTAACCCTTGAGGCATTGCAAAATTTATTTGTGGGTAACCAAATACTGGAGTTGGATGATACCTCTAAAACCGATTCGGTAACAAGTGGGTATTTGCTCAGGCGTTTTCTTAACAAAACCCTTTATCAGGTGTATGTAAATAAAACGAATCACGATATTTTTCTGCAAGAGTTTGTACGTTCCGATAGTATACAAACGAGCCGGCTAAGTGTCCAGTATTCCGAATTTCACCATGCCAACAATGTGCGTTATGCGAATAAAATGAGCATTAAAACCGAGGCTAAGGATGTTTTGATGGCTACCTTTGACTTCCAGAATGTTTCCCTTAATCCCATTGACCAAGTCGTTTTTTCCATTCCGGCCAGCTATTCTCCGATGGAGTAGTTTTCTGGTATTGCTAGTTCTTTCCTGTTCGCTTTTCGGGCAGTCGAGAGCCGAGCTTGAAAAAAAACGCAAACAACATGAGCAGGAGATAAAACTCACCAAAAAGCTGTTGCAGGAAACACAGAAAAAACAAAAAGCCACCCTGAATCAACTGGAGATAATAGGCAAACAAATTTCTACCCGAAACAAACTCATCAACACCATTGGCGAAGAAATTGATTTAACCGAACAATATATTGTTGAGCTGGGGCAAACAATACAAACCCTGCAGAACGATCTTCAAAACCTGAAGGACCAATATGCAAAACTTATTCTTGTATCTTACAAACACCGCAACACTTACGACCGCGTCATGTATATTCTGGCATCTGAAAGTTTTGATCAGGCCATGAAACGGGTAAAATACCTGCAGCAAATAACCGCTTACCGAGAAAAACAGGCGCAATTAATTCTGGTAACCCAAAATACGCTGAAAGAAAACCTGGCCGAGCTAAACCATACCAAGCAGGAAAAGGAAGTGCTGCTGGTAAGCAAGGAGGAGGAAAAAAGAGAGCTGGAAGAAGACAAAAAAGAAGAATCGAAAGTACTGGTGGCGCTAAAAGCAAAGGAGAAAGAACTGCGCAAGCAGTTGCAAGCAAAAGAGGCAGCCGCCAAACGATTGAAAAAGGCCATTGAAGATTTAATAGAAAAGGAAATAGCCGCTGCCCGCAGGCGAGCCGAAGAAGAAGCACGCAAAAAAGCCGCAGGCACCCCGGCAATTACCAATGGCAACGAAACTAAAAAAGGAGCCACCGCAGCCGAGCTGGCCCTTACTCCCGAGGCCGCACAATTAGCCAACGATTTCAGCCGCAACAAAGGTAGTCTGCCGTGGCCGGTTGAACAGGGCTTTATCTCCAAATCATTTGGGGTTCATCCGCACCCTACGCTCAAAAACATAACGGTAAACAATACCGGAGTAGATATTGCCACCGGAAAAGACGCTAAAGCGCGTGCTGTTTTCAGGGGAGAGGTGAAGATGAAATTTTTTGTACCGGGCATGGGCTATGCGGTTATTATTTCTCACGGAGATTATTACACCGTTTACACCAATCTGGCCGAGGTGTATGTGAAGCCCGGGGATAAGGTAAGCACCAAGCAGGAGATAGGAACAGTGATGGTAAATGAGGTGGAAGACAAAACCGAGCTGCACATAGAAATTTACAAGGGCAAAGTACGACTCGACCCTGAGGAGTGGCTCTTTAAAAAGTAATCAGCTGGTTTTAATTTTTTGCTCAATGGCCGAGGTAGAAAACCCCGGAACAAAATCAATGGTGGTTACACTTCCACCTTTAGCGGTAACTATATCGTAGCCCACAATATCTTCGGGCTTGTAGTCACCGCCCTTCACCAGCACATCGGGCTGCACCATTTTTATCAATTCATATGGTGTTTCTTCGTCAAATAAAATTACCGCATCTACGCAGGCCAGCGAAGCCAGAATTTGCAGGCGCGATTGTTCATCCTGTATCGGGCGCGAAGGACCCTTGATCCGGCTTACCGAAGCATCGGTATTTACCCCTATAATCAGCTTGGTTCCACAATCGGCTGCCTTAGCCAGATAGTCGGTGTGGCCTCGGTGCAGCAAATCAAAACAGCCGTTGGTAAACACAATTTTTTCATTGGCGCTTCTCCATACCTTTAACAAAGCAGGTAACGACAAAGCGGTATGAATTTTTGAAAGATTACGGCTGTGATATCCCATATTGTTTTTTACGGTGTGAAGATAATACCATAAGCGATGCCACGCCCCCCAAGGTAAGTAAAATAACCATTTGTGCCCCGTGTACCAGAATGGCGTATGCCTTGGCATCTTCGGCCTCCACACCAAAGAGGCCAAGAGAAAAAATAATGGCCGCGTGGTAAGGACCCGCGCCTGCTCCCGGAGCCGGAATAACCATTCCAATGGTACCAATGGCAAATACCGTGAGGCATCCTGCAAAATTAATATGTGCGGTGGGCTGCATGGCAAACAGGCAGAAATACATCATAAGCACATAACATATCCAAATGGCAAAAGAATACAGCACAAAAAGCAGCGGAGATTTCACCTTACGGATGCTGAGCAATCCCTCGCTAAACCCCTTTAACACTAAAATTATTTTTTGAACCAAAGAAAGCTGCACCAGTTTTTTGCGAAAGGCGAAAATGAAAATCAACATTGACAAAGCCAGTACAGCGGAAATCATCTTGGGGTTTTGCCAATACGGAGCCGAAGCGGTGGATGAGCCAAAGCTCGCGTTAAAATAGGTTTGCATCATTTCGGCCTGCAAGAAAAAAACGGCTACCAGCAAAATAAGCAGAATGAGCAAATCAAAAGCCCGCTCAGTTACTACCGTTCCAAGCGATTTGTCAACAGGCAAATCATCTGTTTTGTTCAAAGCCGCGCAGCGCGAAACTTCACCCGCCCGTGGAATCACATAATTCATCATATAGCCCACCAACACAGCCAGCACACTGTTTTTTACCGATACTTTGTAGCCAAGCGCTTCGTAAAACATAACGGCACGCAGTCCGCGCAGGTAATGACTAAGCAGCGCAATACCCATTCCAAGGGCTAACCACGAAAAATCGGATTGTTTTATTTTTTCAAACTGTTCGCTCCAGTTGGTGCCCTTAAAAACGAAGTAGAGAAAATAAGCGCCAATGGCTGTGATAAGAAGGTATTGAACAATGGTTTTAAGATTTTTCAAATCTTAAACTAAACGGTTGTTTTCATCAGGATAGATGCTGATGGGTTTGTATTTTTTGGCCTCTTCAAACTCCATGCTGCAGTAAGAAATGACAATCACCAAATCGCCTACCTGCGCTTTGCGGGCTGCAGGGCCATTCATACAAATAACTCCTGAGTTGCGTTCGCCTTTAATCACGTAAGTTTCCAGGCGTTCGCCATTATTAATATTTACCACCTGTACCTTTTCGTTTTCAATCAGGTTGGCGGCTTCCATCAGCGCCTCATCAATGGTAATGCTTCCCACATAATGTAACTCGGCTTGAGTTATTTTGGCTCTGTGAATCTTTGATTTAAGTAGCTGTATATGCATAAAAACGAGGCAAAGTTAGGGATAAAGTTTGAAAAGCAATAAAGTGGGCTTACCGACACGCCTATCATATTCCTCCCATTTCTGCGTTTTAGCGTATTATTGCAATCAATGAGTAAGCTACACCTTGCAGGTATTGTTTTGCTGTTATCGGCTTTGTTATCGGGCTCATGCCGCAGAGAGGAGCTGTTTACCTCTGACCCCTCGGCCAGGCTCTCGTTTTCGCTCGATACCGTTTTGTTCGACACCGTTTTTACCGGTGGGGGCGGTGGCAAGCCCGCTTCTATTACCAAACAACTGCGAGTGTACAACCCCAACAAACGGGCGGTACGCACCACCATTCGCGTGGCCAAAAGCTATTCTTCGTTTTTTAAAATAAATATTGACGGAATTCCGGGCCCCATGGTGAAAGACTATGAGATTCGGGGTAAAGACAGCATTTTTATTTTCGTGCAGATTTATATTGATCCAACTACCGGCCTTGTTCCTTTTATAGTAAATGACTCTCTGGTGTTTGAAACCAACGGCAACGTACAGGATGTACAATTGGTAGGGTGGGGACAAAATGCCCATTATTTTAACGGGGAAGAAATTGCCTGCAACAGCACCTGGACAAATGACAAACCTTATGTAATTTACAACTCGGTGATAGTGCCACAAGGATGCAAACTCACCATTGAAGAAGGCGTGCAGATTTACTCGCATGTAAACTCTACTTTTTATGTAGCCGGAACCCTGGAGGTAAAGGGAACAAAAGCCAACCCGGTGGTTTTTCAGGGCGATCGCCTCGAGGACGACTACAAAGAATTACCCTCGCAATGGGTAGGGGTGAGGTTTTTGCCTCAAAGCATCAACAATAAAATTACCTATGCCGTAATTAAAAACGGAATTGTGGGAGTAGAGGCCGACTCAATCCCGGTGAACGGGACTGAAAACTTAAACATTCAAAATACCATTATCCGAAACATGTCGGGAGCAGGACTGGTGGGTTATACGGCTACCATTAAAGCCATAAACTGCCTTGTGTACAATATGGGTAAATATTCGTTTGTGGGCGAGCTGGGGGGCAACTATACACTGCATCATTGCACCTTTTCGGGCTACAACAATTTTATGGGACGCACCGACCCCTCGTTTTACCTGAGCAATGCCGATTATGAACCCGAGGGAGGACCCAAAACAGCCTGTCCTCTCACCTATGATGTGGTGAACTGCATTATTGACGGAAGCGAAGACGATGAGGTGGAATTAAACACAAGCGGAACGGGGGCCATTGCAGCATCGCTACGTTATTGTTTAATCAAACAGAAAAAAGACGGAGTGGTACCTGCGGGGCAAAACAATATACTTAATCAGGAACCGCTGTACAAAGATTTCAGCAAAAACGATTTTCACCTCTCGGCTTCCTCACCCTGTATAAACAAAGGTTTTTCATTGGGAGTGCTTTTAGATTTTGATGGAGATGCCCGCGATGCCCAACCGGATATTGGCTGCTATGAGTTTAAGTGATGGAACAGTAGAATTGATAAATCTATAGTCCATCAAAGCATAAACTACATGACCAATAACAATGTCTTTTTCCTTTTACCCAACACGAGGCAAGGAAGAATGGGGTTATCAATAATGTTATGAGAAAAACACTCAATATATTGAAGGGATTCATTTTACTACTTACATGTTGTAACAACCCGACACCCAGCCACAGAAAAAACTATGTTGAAAGCGAGCCGACTTTCTTTGAATTACGCCACGGAAGTTGGATCACAAACAAGTGGATTAGAAAACCTGAAAACCTTTTGACGGTTCACGAAACCTTTAAAAAAGTGGGATATAGAAAACTAATCACAGACAACCTGCTGTTTGACAATCCGCTCATTATTCAGGGAATCTATATCAACAATCAAGGCTGCAATCTACTTGACAGTTTAGAGTTGACGTATCATTCGCCCGAAATAAAGGAAAAATATTACAGAGAGTTTTGGAAGAGAAGAAAGTCCGAAAAAAATGACAGCGTTGTTTATATTATCATCAAGGAAATCAATTTTGCCATTAAGGGGGAAACGGGTTCGGATAAACTATCCTCAAACGCAAATCCTAAGCTGGTTAATGACACCCTGGCTAATCTTCTTCGTATTGAATACAGGAAAGACCGTTTGACTAAGCAGCAAGCACAGCAAGACTTTGAATCACTAAGAAGACTTGGCTTTCACCAATCTGCTTATAATCTACTTTTTGAGTGTTACAGGTATCAAGACATTATATTGAACAGAGACAGCCTTGAAAAAACATTAATACCGGCCAATAAATTTATTTACCCCTGGTTTCAGGACGATACAAATTAGCAAATGAAGAACACCCCCGCAGGCCCAAGTCCCCCAGGTAACGGTATCTGCTATGTCAGGAAAAAATTCTTCGCGTTGCCCGCCCATTTGGCCAACCAATTTTAATATTTTTGTTATATGAATTTTGCAATCCTTAACGGAAAATTCAACACAAAAAAGCTCCCGGGGCCGCTAAATTTTTTTCTGCTACTGGTATGGCTAACAATTTCCGGTTGTAGTTCAACCCGGCAATGGAGAAGAGAACTGGAAGAAGAGTGGCTTGGTAAAACCAAACAGGAGTTAATCGAAAGGTATGGTACCCCCTTTCAAATTAATACCGAAGATTCGCCAGGAAACGAAATTTATATTTACAAGCACCACGACTTTACCCCTGACATACCTCCTAATACCTATACCAAGGACTTTTTTATTAACCAAAAAGGAATTATCTTTAAAATCGAAACCTACAGTTGGTAAATACAGAGAATGGAAAAGTGTATAAAAAGGGCAACTTGTTTGTTCTTCGGATGGCGAAACTTCATTCGGATGTCCCCAAAACATTCTTTGTGGGAACGAACTTTTAAAAGCACAAATATGAAACAGCAAGTAATATCATTTTTAATCCTTTTGACAATAGCCGGAGCCTGTTCAAAAGAAATAAACAAAACAACGAACACAAACCCATTGGCTAACACCACATGGGAGTATAAATCTCCATCCGGAGTAAATCAGGGATACATCATTTCCTATTTTGATGTTACCTGGCTGTATTATGCAAATATGTTTACTGTAAACAGTACAATTAATGGAAGGTATATGGTTGTTCAGGATAGCTTATACCACGTTTCTGATAAGATTGTTTTAAATAATGGCGTACCTACATATGATCCGACTATTTACAGACGGCATTTTTATATATCAAACGACTCGCTTTATATAGACCATAAATTTGAAGGCGTAAGAAAGTACTAAGGCTTGTCAGAGGGAAGGGGCCATGAATACAAGCACCTTCGGGGGCCTGCCGGTTATTTTACTTTCGTCAACACCCCATCAATACTTTCACCATTGAGGGTAGACTTATAAAAGTACTTTTTCCCTTCAATTTTATACACCCGCACAAACAGGTTAACTCCTGGCTTAAAAGGAAAATCGGGGAGATTGGTTTTTACCAGCGTGGCTTTGTATTCACAATCGCTCAACCACTCAATGGTTGATTCAATGGTGTATTTTCCCTTGTGGTGAAACTCGGTATGGTGGTTTCCTTCTATCACCACTTTCACCGTTCCTTCGGGCGATTTATAGGTAAATGTCCCTTCATGAAAACCCAGGCAATTCAAACCACCGTCAGCGGGTTTAAAGCTAACACCGGTAAGTAAACCGATGAAAAGTGTGAATAGAAAAGCAAGTCGCATAATGAGTGAAATTAAATTAATTTATAATACGTTTTCAACCACCGGTCGGGCACTTCATCGTTGCAGGCCGTTTCGTAATCTTTGTACGAGCAGGGCACCAGGTATCTTCCTTTGCGGCTCG
>CAZHTC010000010.1:0-74076 GCA_964535575.1 uncultured Bifidobacteriaceae bacterium | reverse complement strand
CCCCTAAGCATTTTTGCTCTTTGTATATATATTTGAGCGCAAAAAAATGACAAAAATCTGACACGGCTTTAGTGATTTAATAAATTAACCTTGAGCATTTTAAAACTCATGAAGGTTGATTTAATATGCTTGCCGCTAAGAAGTTTTACGCAGTTTTTTAAAAAGTAAAATCAGTTGTAAAAATGAGAATAAAGAGATTAGCCTTATCCCTCACGCTGATCCTCTCCTCATTCGGGTTTATCAAAGCTCAGGATGTTGCAGCAGGAGAGAAAGTATTTAAAGCCAATTGTATAGCTTGTCATGCTATCAATGATAAAGTAGTTGGACCGGCTTTAAAAGACGTGGAGAAACGCAGAGACGAAGCCTGGCTTATTAAGTGGATTAAAAATTCGCAGGAAGTGATTTCAAGCGGTGATGCTTATGCCGTTGAACTTTTTAATAAGTACAACAAGTCTCCTATGCCTCCCTTTGCCAGCTTAACCGATGGCGATATTAAGTCGGTGTTGGCCTATGTAAAAAAGGAAAGCGAAGCTCCGGCAGCCTCTGCTTCTGCCAGCACTCCCGCTTCTGGTTCGGATGCTACCACACCGGGTACTGCAGCACCACAGGATTCATTCTACAATAACTATACTTTTATGGCCTTATTATTAATGGCCGTAATTCTACTTGTTGTTGTTATTGTATTAAACAGAATTAAAGGAATCGTAGAAAATCTGTATAAAACTAAATTCCCAGAAGAGGCTGCTGCCAATGAAGTAGACCCGCGCACAACAATTAGCTACAAGCTTTTCAAAAAGCACCCTGTGGTAGGTGTTTTAACTGTTCTTACTATTGTAATGGTGGTATTGGCAGGATATGGTTTTAATTATGGTAATACCGAAGTAGGTGTTCAAAAAGGATACGCCCCTACCCAACCAATCGCCTATTCACACGAATTGCATGCAGGGAAATATCAAATCAACTGTCAGTATTGCCACAGCACAGCCAGCAAAAGTAAACAGGCTTCAATACCCGGTGCCAATACCTGTATGAACTGCCATATGCATGTAACTGCAAAGGATAAATATAACGGACAGGTATCTCCCGAAATACAGAAAATTTACACTGCTATTGGATGGGATGCAGAAAAAAGAGAATACATTCCCAACTACGAGAAAAAACCGATCAAATGGATTCGCATTCACAATTTGCCTGATCACGTTTATTTCAACCACTCTCAGCACGTAAAAGTTGGTAAAATTGAGTGCCAGAAATGTCATGGTGAAATTCAAACCATGAAAGTAGTTGCTCAAAATGCTACCCTTCAAATGGGCTGGTGTATTGATTGCCATCGTCAAACCAATATTGATTTGCAAGGCAACAAATACTATGAGAAACTGCATGCCGAGTTGAAAAAAGAAGGTAAATCAGACATTACCGTGGCCAAAAATGGCGGTATGGAATGTTCAAAATGCCACTATTAATTAATTGAAATTTCCACTTTAAGAGCCATATACATGGATAACAAAAATAAATACTGGAAAGGTTTAGAACAGCTGAACAACTCTCCTGAATTCGTTCAAACAAAAAGAAACGAGTTTTCGGAAGGACTTCCGCTTGATGAAGTAATTAACGAGAAAGATTTTGAACTTTCTTCCAACAGAAGAGATTTCTTAAAATTCTTTGGTTTCAGCGTATCGGCCGTTGCTTTGGCTGCCTGTAATAATGCGCCAATTAAAAATGCTATTCCTTACGTTGTAAAACCTGAAGAAATTACTCCCGGTATTCCAAACTACTATGCTTCAAGTTGCGGAGCCTGCTCTGCCGGTTGCAGCATTCTGGTAAAAACCCGCGAAGGCCGTCCGGTAAAAATTGAAGGCAACGAAGATTCTCCTGTTTTCAAAGGCGGTGTTTGTGCCTCTGGTCATGCCAGCTTATTGAATTTATACGATATTGAACGTTTAAAGAATGCGTTCGTAGCCGGAAAAGAATCATCATGGGACACGCTTGATAAGGAAGTAAAAGCCGGTCTTGCATCTGCTAAAAATATTCGAATTGTGAGCGGAACAGTTAATAGCCCTTCCATTAAAAAAGCTATTGCTGATTTCACTACAAAATATCCTTCAACCAAGCATGTGGTATATGAGCCAATCTCTATCTCTGCACTGATTGAAGCTAACAAACAAGCTTTCGGAAAAGCTGCCGTTCCCGGATATCGTTTTGATAAAGCTAAAGTAATTGTAGGGTTTAACTGTGATTTCCTCGGAACCTGGATTTCTCCGGTAGAGTATACCAAGCAATATAGCAGCAACCGCAGACTTACCAAAGAAAATCCGGTAATGTCCCGTCATATCCAGTATGAATCACTCTTAACCATTACCGGTTCAAGTGCTGATATCCGTATGCCTGTTAAACCTTCGGAAGAAGGAGCAATTTTGATTAGCTTATACAACAAAGTTGCAGCTATGGCCGGAGCCCCTGCTATTTCAGGTGCCCAGAATATAGAAAAAGCCGGCAACATGATTGAAACCACAGCCAAAGAATTGTGGGCTGCCAAAGGTGCTTCATTGGTGGTGTGCGGTACAAATAACCTCGACAATCAACTTATAGTTAATGCCATCAATACCCTTTTGGGAAATATTGGTACTACCGTTGATTTTGATAATTATTCAAATCAAAAAGCAGGAAGCGATGCCGAGTTTGCCACTTTTGTTTCTGAAATGAACAGCGGTGCGGTTGATGCAGTTATTTTCTACAACAGCAACCCTGCCTACAGCTATGCCGATTCAAAAGCATTTGAAAGCGGATTGAAAAAAGTGCAATTAAGTGTTTCTACCTCGTCTGCCTGGGATGAAACCAGCAAAATGGTTAAATATGCTGCTCCCGATTCCCATTACCTTGAGTCGTGGGGTGACATGGAACCTAAAGCCGGATATTTTGGTTTAATTCAGCCAACTATTTCTACTGTGTTTAAAACGCGTATGGCGCTGGAGAGTTTCCTGAAATGGAGCGACAACAACACCGATGCCTATACCTATATCCAAAACAACTGGAAATCCAGCATCCTTCCTCTTGGAAACGGAGAATGGAACAAGAGTTTGCATGACGGATATTTTATGGTTGCTGAAAAAGCTGCACAGACATATACCAATAGCGCAAGTCTGGCAAACGTAACCAATGCTGCTTATCAAAACTATACCTCTAATAAAGATAAGGTTGAAGTAACTTTATACAGCAGCGTAGCTCTTCGCGATGGTGCTGATGCAAACAATCCATGGTTGCAGGAGTTGCCCGATCCTATCTCAAGTGTGGTATGGGATAACTATGTAGCCATTTCTAAAAACCTTGCCGATAAATTAGGCATTGAGGATAATGATCTGGTTAATGTCAAAACCAAAAAAGGAAGCATTGACGGTTTACCTGCACTTATCCAGCCAGGACAACCTAATAACACGGCTTCTGTAGCTTTAGGCTACGGTCGAATGGTAAAGGGAAACACCGGTAAAGAAATGGTTGGAAAAAATGCCTTCGGACTTACTTCGCTGGTAAATGGTCAGATTTCATACACACTGGGTGATGTGACCATTGAAAAAGCCGGAGGAAATCGTGAATTAGCCCGTACCCAAACGCACCACTATATTGAAGGACGTGCTATTATCAAAGAAGCTTCCTTAAGCGATTACATTAAAGATCCGTTAGCAGCCAATCACGACCATCACGGTAACCTGCGTGATAAAGACGGAAAACTGATTACCCTTTGGGAAGAACGCGATGCCAAAGGCCACAAATGGGGAATGGTGGTTGACTTAAATGCATGTACCGGATGCGGTTCATGCGTGGTAAGTTGCTCAGCCGAAAATAACGTACCTGTTGTGGGTCGTCAGGAAGTTTTGGTGCGCAGAGAAATGCACTGGATGCGTATTGACCGTTACTACAGTTTTAAAGATAAAGACGGAAAAAGGTCTACCCGTGAAGAAGGATTGGCTGGAAGAGTTCAGAAAGAAGATTATGAAGGATTGATTGGAAAAGATACCGACTTTGAAAAGGTATCAGTAACATTCCAACCGGTAATGTGTCAGCAGTGCGGTCATGCCCCTTGTGAGTCGGTTTGTCCGGTACTTGCTACCGTGCACAGTTCTGAGGGATTAAACCAAATGACTTATAACCGTTGTGTGGGTACCCGCTATTGCGCCAATAACTGCCCATACAAAGTAAGACGCTTTAACTGGTTCCGTTATAACGATAACGAGAAGTTCGATTTCCACTTCAACAACGATTTGGGTAAAATGGTTATTAATCCTGATGTAACTGTTCGTACCCGCGGTGTAATGGAAAAATGTACTTTCTGCGTGCAGCGTATTCAGGCAGGCAAGCTGAAAGCCAAGACTGAAAACCGCGAAATTAAAGATGGCGATATCAAAACTGCCTGTCAGCAATCATGTCCGGCCAATGCGATTGTATTCGGAGATATGTTTGATGCCAACAGCGAAGTAGCCAAATTATTAAAGAACGAAAGAGGTTACCATCTGCTGGAAGAACTGAATGTTCAGCCATCAGTAAATTACCTCACCAAAATAAGAAATGTTGAAGGCACCCTGCTTGAAGAAGATGGTCATGCAACGGCCAAACACCAAGAGCATAAAGCTGAAGAAACTCATACTGAACATCACTAATAGTAAAAAATTAACATTACGGATATGTACGAATCTCCAATAAGAGAAGTGCTCGTAGAAGGTGGCAAAACTTACACCGATGTATCGAACGATATTTGCCGCCCGTTAGAGAACAAAGCCACAAAAGGCTGGTGGATTGGTTTCATTGTGTCGGCTTTGGTGCTGGCATTATGGATTGGCGCCACCACCTACACCCTGATGACCGGTATTGGTACCTGGGGTTTGAATAAAACAGTAGGTTGGGCTTTTGACATTACCAACTTCGTGTTTTGGGTGGGTATTGGTCACGCAGGAACGTTAATCTCTGCCATCTTGTTATTGTTCCGCCAAAAGTGGAGGATGTCAATTAACCGTTCGGCTGAAGCGATGACCATTTTCGCGGTAATTTGCGCGGCTTCCTTTATTGTTTCACACATGGGACGTCCGTGGGTAGCTTATTGGCCAATTCCATTGCCAAATGCTTTTGGTTCACTATGGGTAAACTTTAACTCACCACTTGTTTGGGACGTATTTGCGATCTCTACCTACTTCTCGGTTTCACTTGTGTTCTGGTATCTTGGATTAATTCCGGATATCGCCACCATTCGCGACCGTGCCAATACCCGAATGCGCAAATTCATGTACAACTTTTTTGCAATGGGATGGGACGGATCGGCCAGAACATGGAATCGTTACGAATTGGTCTCATTAATTCTTGCAGGTATTTCTACCCCACTCGTACTCTCTGTACACTCTATTGTATCTATGGACTTTGCTACCTCGGTAATTCCGGGTTGGCACACCACCATCTTCCCTCCTTACTTTGTTGCAGGTGCTATCTTCTCCGGATTCGGAATGGTATTAACGCTTCTGGTAATAGGTCGTGTGGTGTTGAAGCAGGAAGAATATATTACCATGGGCCACTTGGATGCCATGTGTAAAGTAGTAATGCTTACCGGTTCAATGGTAGGATTGGCTTATATCACCGAGTTTTTTATAGCAGCCTATTCAGGGGTTGAATATGAGCAATACGCATTTATTAACCGTGCTACAGGACCATATGCCTGGGCTTACTGGATTATGATGAGTTGTAACCTGATTGCCCCTCAGGTATTCTGGACCAAATGGGCCCGTTCAACTCCTTGGTTTATTTTTGTTCTTTCCATTATCGTAAATATCGGAATGTGGTTTGAACGTTTCGTAATTATCGTAACCTCACTGCACCGTGATTACATTACTTCAAGCTGGGCCATGTACACACCTACCTGGGTTGAATTCAGCATCCTCATCGGATCATTCGGATTATTCTTCACTTTATATTTCTTGTTTGTAAGATACCTGCCTACCATCAATATGTCAGAGATAAAGGCCATTCTTCCTAAAAAACAAGCTCAACATTAAAAAAGGAACTGATGTCAATGAAAAATAACAACCACAAACTGATTCTAGGCATTTACGATGACCCTGACAAAGTGCTTGCGGCCACACGTAATGTTCGTAAAGCAGGTTTTGATATTAAAGATGTGTATACCCCTTTCCCTATTCACGGAATTGACAAAGCAATGGGTATTCAACGTTCACGTTTAGGCATTGCGGCATTTATGTTTGCCATGACAGGTTTACTTACTGCCGTGGTCATGATGGTTTATATGTCGTGGGGCGATGATTGGGCCATTAATATTGGTGGTAAGCCCAACCTCCATATTCCTACCTATATTCCGGTAACTTTTGAGTTATCTATTTTATTCACTGCTTTTGGAATGGTAGCCACCTTTTTTATTGTAAGTAAAATGGCTCACGGCAAAAACCCAACACTTATGGATATTCGTCAAACAGACGACCGCATTGTGATTGCAGTAAATCTGAACAACACCGGAGATAGTGATGCCATCAGCAAAATATTTCAATCCAATGGTGCTTTAGAAGTTAGAGAAAGGGATTTATCTATATGAAACATACCATTAAATTATTCCTGTCAGGTTTAGCTGTTGTAGCCGTTTCTTCCTGCGGAAGAGATGCCAATGACCCGGGTATTGAATACGCCCCCGATATGTATGTGTCCAAAGGATATGAACCATACAGCCAGTTAGCCGATGTAACCCGTTCCATTACCGATGAAAACGGTAAAACATGGGTAATGAATCCCGATGGTAAAAACATGCGCGAACCCGTAAAAGGAACCATTGCCCGCGGACAACTGGATTATGTTTTCCCTTACGCAAAAACTCCTGAAGATTATGAGCGTGCCGGTGCTGAATTGAAAAATCCATTGGCTGCAAGCGAAGAAAATCTTGCAGAGGGAAAACGTTTATACGAAATAAATTGTACCCCATGCCACGGAGCAAATGGTAAAGGTGACGGAACCATCGTTCAGGATGGCAAATACCCACCTCCTCCATCTTACGATTCGGACCGCATTAAAACTACTGCCGAGGGAAAAATGTATTTCTCAATTACCTACGGTAAAAACCTTATGGGCTCTTATGCATCTTCTCTTTCGCCAACCGAAAGATGGCAGGTGATTCACTATATCCGCACTCTGTCAGGAACTGCTGCTGCTCCGGCTGCCGCACCTGCTGACACAACAACGGCTCCTAAACAATAAACTACTTAAACTAATAAAGAGATTCGAACATGGCACACGGACACGAACACGAAGTAGTAATAAAAGAAGAAAAATTTGTAATGACCGCCAAAGACAAAAGGGTCTCCATGATCCTTATGGGTGGCGGGTTGTTACTTGCGCTTATTGGTATTTTTACCAATCACAGCGAGCATGAAATGCTGATGAAGCGTATCTGGGCAAATTTACTTGCTGACGGATATTTCTTCTTTATCATCAGCATTTGCGCTACGGCATTCATCGCTATCAAAGCTATTGCCAATGCAGGCTGGCACACCAGTATTAAACGTATTCCTGAAGCAATGGGAACCTTTTTACCCTTTGCCGCAGCAGTATTGATTATTGTAATCATTGGTGGCGGAAGCGAAGTTTACCACTGGATGCACCATGGTATTACCGACCCTAACTCGCCAAATTACGATAAAGTAATTGCCGGTAAAAGCTGGTACCTGAATCAGGGATTCTTCTGGGGACGTTTAATTGTATTCTTCTCCGTTTGGATTCTTATTACCCGCAATTTCCGTAAATGGTCATTACAGGAAGATATTGAAGGAGGTTTAAGCTTCTTTGATAAAACGTACAAAACCGCTGCATTCTTTACTTTCTTCTTCGCCTTTACCTTCTCTATGTTCAGCTGGGATATGATGATGAGTATTGACACCCATTGGTTCTCTACGATCTTCTCTATTTACAACTTTGCAACCGGATGGGTAAGCGCCATTACCATTATGGCTTTAACTGCTATTCAGCTTAAGAAAAGAGGATACCTGAGCATTGTGAATGAAGACGTAATTCATGACCTTGGTAAAATGATGTTTGCCTTCAGTATTTTCTGGACATACATGTGGGTGGCTCAAATGTTATTGATTTGGTACGCCAACTTACCTGAAGAGGTAACCTATTACCTTGACCGCACCAAAAACGGATGGGGTTTCCATTTTTACCTGAATATTGCTCTCAATTTCCTTATTCCGTTCTTCGGATTGATGGCACGCACCGGTAAACGCAATACCTGGTGGTTGAGTTTTGTAGGATGTATCATTCTGTTCGGACATTGGAACGATGTATACCTGATGACCTTTGCAGGCGCCATGAAAGACCACCATGGTATATCACACGCACCGGGCTGGGGATTGATGGAATTTGGTTTCTTAGCCTTGTTTGCCGGTGGCTTTATTTATGTATTGCTAACCTCACTAAGCAAAGCCAACCTTTACCCTACCAAGCACCCTTACATTATGGAAAGTGCCCTGCACGATGTAGGTGTATAATCCAATAAAAAAGACTTTTTATAAAGCCCTTCGGAAACGAGGGGCTTTTTTTATGCGCTTACCCGGCAGGAATGTAAAGAGAAAAGCATTTTACTTCCCGAACTGTTTCAATCTGATTTGAGTAAGTCTTCGTTTGGTGTCTAACGGGAATTCATTTTGCATCATCCACTCGTAGTAGGCGGGTTCTGTTTTTAATACTTCCGAAACCGGTTTTCCTTTGTGTTTGCCAAAGTTAAATACTTCTCTCCCCTTGCTATCGTATATCATTCTTCCAGCTAAATCAACAAAATTGGTTTGCCCCGAGAAGCTATGCAAAAATTCAATATCGTTTTTCAGGTTGTCGTAGCGTTGCAGCTGGGCCTTGAGTACCTCAAGAGTAGCACTTGTATCGGCTTCGGCCGAATGGGCTTTCTCCAGCATTTTGTCGCAATAAAATTTATAGGCTGCTACCAGATTGCGCTGTTCCATGACATGAAAAATGCGCTGCACATCAATAAACTTTCTGTTCTCCGGGTCAAAGTCAACCTTAGCCCGCAAAAACTCCTCGACCAGCATAGGGAAATCAAATTTATTGGAGTTAAAGCCGGCAAAATCACATCCTTTTAAATACTCACACAGTTCTTTGGCTTTATCGGCAAAAGTGGGCTCGTCTTTTACATCCTCATTGGTAATTCCATGTATGGCAGTTACCTCTTTGGGTATGGGAATAGTAGGATTAAAACGCTGGGTTTTCACAACTTCGGTACCATCAGGAAAAACCTTGATGGTGCATATTTCTACAATACGATCATTAGAGATATTGATGCCGGTAGTTTCTAAATCAAAAACCACCAAAGGGCGTTTTAAGTTGAGTTGCATGGTGCAAATATAACCGCTAATCAGTTATCTGATTCCCGATGTTTTTCTGCGCCTTTCTGCGGGTTCTGCGGGAACCTGTAATCTTACAACACATTCATATCGGTATTATCAAAAGTACCCGAGCTCATTAATAAAAGATTGGTTTGCCTCCAGTTCATCTGCTGCAGGTCGGCTTTTAATTTGGCCGAATTGTTATAAGCTTTTACATCGCTTCCGAAGCTATCCGTTATATCTGCTTCCGTAAGCATGTCCATCTTTTTCATTTCAATGGTATGCGGGTTAAAGTACACCAGCTTTACATCGGCTTTATCTAATGCTCCTTTGTACTCGGCCAGAAATTTTTTATTGAGGCTGCTGAAGGTATGTAACTCAAAAACCGCTACCAGTTTTCTATCGGGGAATTGGTCTTTCACCGCATCAACCGTGGCAGTTACCTTGGATGGTGAATGAGCAAAATCGCGATACACTACGCAATGTTCATTTTTGGCAAGCAACTCAAGTCTGCGTGCAGTGCCTTTAAAGGAAGCAATGGCTTTATAAAACTCCGAATCTGAAATGCCCAGCTCATTCAATGCCAAACGCGCTGCCTGCATGTTTTGCAAATTGTGTTTACCAAAAACATTCAGTTCAATCCATCCTTCATTGGTTTTAATACTGGTGAGGCCGTTGCTTATTTTCCACTCCGGTGCATTGTACCATAATACATCGGCAGGTAGTTTCTCTTTTTTCGCAATGTGGCGAAGGTGTTCATCTTCATCAAAGCAGATTAATTTGCCTGAGGAAGGAATCTGGCGCATGAAAATAGCAAACTGCTCCACATATCCTTCAAACGTAGGAAATACATTGATATGGTCCCAGGCAACACCTGTAACAATTCCTATATCGGCATGGTAAACATGAAATTTTGGACGAAGATCGATGGGCGAAGTAAGGTACTCATCCCCTTCAAAAACGGCTATATCACTGTCGTCACTTAATCCAACCATGGTATCAAATCCCTCCAGTTGCGAACCTACCAGGTAATCAAACTTGCGGTTATAAAATCTGAGCACATGCAATATCATGGCTGTAGTGGTGGTTTTGCCATGGCTGCCTCCTACCACTACCCGCTTTTTATTTTTGGTCTGCTCGTACATATACTCGGGGAACGAATAAATTTTCAATCCCATTTCCTGCGCTTTAATAAGTTCCGGATTGTCTTTGCGGGCATGCATTCCCAGAATAATAGCATCCAGGTCAGAAGTTATCTGATTTACGTTCCATCCAATGGCTTGAGGCAATAATCCGTGAGCAGCCAGTCTCGATTTAGCCGGTTCAAAAATTTCGTCATCCGTACCGGTTACGTGATAGCCTTTGTTTTTAAGTGCAATGGCCATATTATGCATTACTGCACCGCCAATAGATATAAAATGTACCTTCATGTTCAGTTGTTAAGAGTAACAAAAAAAGGGATAAACTATTACCTCTCCATAAAGATTTATTCACATTAGGAACGTCATTGCCTGCCTGCGTAGCAAGGCTTTTGCTTCGGCAGACAGGCTAGCTAGGCACCAGCGCGACTATCTCCTGAATTAAATCTAAGTACTTCAACCAAGTAGATCACCTCCATATATAGACGGGATGTGCTACGTTCCTCACGATGACGTATTCTTTTTTGGACCGTCATTGCGAGCCCAGTACCCGGGGCGTAGCAATCTCCTAAATGGGAGGAGATTGGTCATTTCATTCGCAATGACGTTAAATTTGAACTTTGCCCATGCTACATTAGCCTACATTAAATCGAATCATATAACTTCGCCCTACAAAATTCACCCTATGCATTTATACAGTATTGATACCGGACTTTTTAAACTTGATGGAGGAGCCATGTTTGGGGTAGTACCCAAGAGCATCTGGAACAAAACCAATCCTGCTGACGAGAACAATATGATTGAACTGGCCATGCGATGCCTGCTTATTGAAGATGGAAACCGGTTGATTTTAATTGATAACGGAATTGGAAACAAACAAGACGATAAATTTTTAGGGCATTATTACCTGCATGGTGATGCCTCCCTCAAAACTTCGCTCCACAAACTTGGTTTTGATGTATCCGATATTACCGATATGGTGCTTTCTCATCTTCACTTTGACCACTGTGGAGGAAGCATTGAATGGAACAGCGACCGAACCAAATACAAAACCACTTTTCCCAATGCCACCTATTGGATACATCAGGATCACTGGAACGAGGCCAATAACCCAAACCAAAGGGAAAAAGCCTCTTTTCTCAAAGAGAATATTTTACCAATACAGGAAAGCGGTCAGCTCAAATTAATTCAAAGCAATCAACAGATTCATCCGGATATTTCCCTTATCACCAGCAATGGTCATACCCGTAGCATGATGCACCCGCATATAAAGTGGCGCGACAAAACCGTGGTGTTTATGGCCGATATGATTCCAACCATGAGCCATATTCCTATACCTTATGTAATGGGATACGATGTGCGGCCATTAGATACCATGAATGAAAAAACGGCCTTTCTAAAAGAAGCTGCTACAAAAGAATACATTCTCTTTTTTGAACACGATGCCTTTAATGAAGCCTGCACGGTTACAGTTACTGAAAAGGGAATTCGCAAAGGGGAAGTGGTGAAGCTGGCGGATTTGTAAGAAGATATTTAAATTGTGCTTGAGACGGATAAAAATCAATCAAAACGCAAAACTTCCTTTATTTTTGTTTATCGAGTTCAAAATGCAATTTTAAAATTTTATAACATCACCTACAATGTATTCGTGAGGATGAAGAAAGAAAAAAAGCTACTATTCCTGCTTATTATCGTTTGCTTAATTATCGGAGTAAAATCTGTCAGCGCACAAACTCAAAAAGGAGGTGACATTGATGGCGAAGCCTCAAATGACAACTCCGGAACTTCTGTTAGTATGCCTGATAAATTTACCGTTGCCATAGGTGCAACAGGGAATGATGGCACCAATACCGATGCAGGGCATGTAAGAGTTTACGTTTGGAATGGAAACGCATGGGTGCAAAAAGGAGCTGATATAAATGGCGAGTCGGTTTATGATCAATCAGGCTTCTCTGTTTGCATGCCCGATGCCAATACTCTGGCTGTTGGAGCAAGATACAATAATGGGAATGGCATTAGTTCTGGGCATGTGCGGATATATAAATGGAGCGGAAGTGCATGGGTGCAAAAAGGGAGCGAAATAGATGGAGAAGCTGCAGGTGATCAATCGGGTCATTCGGTAAGTATGCCCGATTCAAATACCCTGGCCATTGGTTCCATTTACAACGATGGAAATGGTACCAATGCAGGACATGTAAGGGTATACACCTGGAATGGCAGCGCCTGGGTGCAAAAAGGAAATGATCTGGATGGCGAAGCAGCCAATGATAATTTCGGTTCCTCGGTAAGTATGGCAAATGTGAACACGATTGCTATAGGAGCCAGATACAATAGTGGAAATGGAAACGCTTCCGGACATGTGCGGATATACAGGTGGAACGGAAGTTCATGGGTACAAAAAGGAAATGATCTGGATGGAGAGGCAGTTGGCGACCTATCTGGGCATGCGGTCAGCATGCCCGATTCAAATACCGTGGCCATAGGGGCACCTGCTAATGATGAAAACTGGACCAAGGTAAATAGTGGACATGTGAGGGTTTATAGCTGGAATGGCAGCGCCTGGGTGCAAAAAGGGTACGATATTGATGGGGAAGCAGACTCCGATGCATCAGGCCATTCAGTAAGTATGCCCAATGCCAATACTGTTGCCATAGGAGCCTGGACAAATAGTGGCAATGGCACCAGTTCAGGCCATGTGAGAGTGTACGCTTGGAATGGGAATAATTGGATTAAAAGGGGTGCTGACATAGATGGGGAATCTGGCGGAGATCAATCCGGATGTGCAGTGAGCATGCCTGATGCATCGACCCTTGCTATTGGTGCATTACTTAACGATGGAAACGGAATCAGCTCGGGACACGTTCGGGTTTACATTGTGTGTAATAATACTAAAACCATCGGTCATACAAGTTGCGCAGGTCAATATACTTCCCCCAGTGGTAAGTATATTTGGACCACCAGTGGCATTTACAAAGACACCATTCCAAATCAGGCCGGTTGTGATAGCATTATTACTGTTAATCTAACCATTCGAAACCCCACCTACAGTACAATTACCCCCGGCAATTGTTTAAGTAAATACACCTCCCCTAGTGGTAAATACGTCTGGACTTCCAGCGGAACTTATTATGATACGATAGTAAATGCAGTTGGTTGCGACAGTGTGATCACGATAAATCTTGTTATAAAAAATTCAAGCAACAGCGTGAGCTCTTCTGCATGCTCATCGTATACATCTCCAAGTGGAAAATATGTGTGGACAAGTACCGGTATTTACAAAGACACCCTACCCAACGCATTAGGATGCGACAGTATCATTACCATAAATCTTACCATTAAGAATACGTTTAAATTTATGAGCCTGTCCAACTGCAATAGCTACATATCTCCGAGTGGCAAATATATGTGGACATCAACTGGAATATATCGTGACACGATACCAAATACGGCTGGTTGCGATAGTATTATTGTCATCAACCTTTCAATTCTTAAATCTACCACAGGTAGCACAAATTTCACTTCATGTAAAAACTTTACAGCACCCAGTGGGAAATACACCTGGACCAGCAGTGGCACCTACCTTGACACTATACCCAATAAGGTCGGCTGTGACAGTGTTATTTCAATTACTCTGACCATTAATAAGGTTGATGTTACCGTTACAGATTCATCTCCTCTACTTACGGCAAACGAAACCGGGGCCATTTATCAGTGGCTTAACTGCAATAATAATTTTTCTGCCATTACCAATGAGAAAGGAAAAAGTTTTACTGCAATTGCAAACGGAAGTTATGCTGTTGAAGTAAGTAAAAACGGATGCACCGACACCTCAATCTGTATACAGGTCAATAATCTGAGTGTAACAGAAAACAATTTTGAATCATTCATCACTATATTCCCTTCTCCTACCGATAAAGAAATTACCATTGATCTTGGTGCGCATTATTCAGGGGTGACTGCCGTATTGCGAAATGCAATGGGACAGGAAATAGATCGCAGATTCTATCCTTTAACTGAAAGAATTTACATGGAACTAAATGGAATGAGAGGTATTTATTTCGTAGAGGTAAGCAGTAACGGAAAAAGAGCGGTTTTCAAAGTGATGAAGAAATAAACGCTCCCAAATTGGTGCTCGTTACAACTTAGCGCCAGCGATCTCATGAACGAAGTGAATAAACGAGGACAAGTGAGGAGCAGACCTTGATTTATGCCGAAGCCCTTGCAGATCAGCCCGCTTGCGCTTGCTTGCTGTTAGTTGCAGTTAAATTTTTGCATATCCATGTCTTTCGATGTCTTCAATTGTCTTTGTTAAATGCGTTTTACCGTCAGCCAGAATATATAAATTATCACAAATGTCAATGAATTGGCGATACAGATGGTCTGTTATAAGAAAACCCTTATTCACTTTTTCAATATTTAATAATTCTTTTATTTTTTCCACTTGCAATGGCATGATCTGTGAAAAAGGTTCGTCAAGCATTGAAAATTGTGCTTTTGATTTTACAATAACATACACTTCAATTAAACGTCTTTGTCCGCCAGATAATTTTTTAATTTTTGTTTTGCCCATATTTTCAAATTCTGGAAAATAATTTTCAAATTCTATAAACTGAATGTTGAAATCTAAAAATATTCTGTTTAATGAAAGGTGGCTTGGTATAAAATTAAATTGAGGTAAATAAGTCAAAAGGTCAGCTCGCTTAAATGCTTCATAAACTGATATGTTGTCAAAGCGTACGGATTTGTCAGGGACTTGCATACTTCCGTATACTATATTCATTAAACAGGTCTTTCCTTGTCCATTTCTTCCCAATAAACCTGTTATGGAACCAGTTTCACAGTTAAAATAAATATCAGTCAGAATGCGTCTTTGCCCAAATTCTAAATGAATGCTATCGACTTCTAGTTTGTGAATCATCTTAGTTTATGCACCAAAATTAAAAGAGAAACAAAAATAACCAAGTCAAAAGTTAAGGTCGTAATCCACAGTAATAACTTTGATATACCTAAGTTCTGGTAGTAATAAAATTCTTTTTTTTTATAGATATTAATGAAGTAACATGTCAGTCCGAGAGTTATAATTTTGAACCAAAATAAAAACACAAAAGTCTCTACACCATAAAGTCGATAAATGTTAACACAGCAACAGGTTATTAAAAAGGTCGCAATGAAACAAGTTCTGTAAAATGTCAATAACAGTCTTACGATATTTGTCATGTCGATTTAATTGCAACTAACTCGCATATACGCGCAACTAAATTACAAAAGTTCCTCTATCCCCCCAAATCCGCGGTATATAAACTCTTTTACCTCCCCTCTTTCATTTCCTTCTCCAACCTCGGCAAATCTTTTTTATACTGCTCCACATCCCATTTCATATTCCATTCGGCTAAGTAAGCGGCCATAGGCGGCAGGCCTACCTTTGCCCTGCGCTCGTCCACGTGGTCGGGATCTTCTAAGGGCAGCACATAGTATTCATTCGTTTCCATGTTCCAGCTTACCTGACTTCCGTAAATCTGTTTTTTACCCTGCTGCAAGGCCACTCTGTCTTCCAGCAAAGCAAGGCTTGCGGCTTTTGCCCTGCCCGCCTTTACAGCCTCACGCATCACAGGCAGGTATTTTTCCTGCACGCAATCTTCGGCATGTTGAATCACCAGAAACAAGGTTCTGTTTCCATTCACACCAATGCTGTCCGGTCCCAGCCATCCGTACCGGTCAATAATAGTTGTTATCTTTAATGTATTTATGCTGTCAGTGCGGTGCATTTGTTTCAGCAGGTTTTGAAGCTCGGGTGATCTTCCTCCGTAGCGAGCCTGAACGGAATCCAGTTGAATGCGGTAGAACTGATCATCGCTTCGAATCCTGTCAAGTACCACCACCATGGAATCCTTCCAGGCTGATTGTGCTCCTGCCAGCTGCCATGCAAACAAAAACAGTAAAAAAAATGTCTTTTTCATAAGCTTTAAAATGTATCATCGCCATCCTCCACTTGCACCACCACCGAACGAACGCGCCTTTGCAAACCACTGCTGTCAGCCGTGGCTTCTTATTCTATATTTTTTTGTGTAAATTTCTATCGTATCGTTTGGTGGAATTTCCTCTATAAATTCAATAAGCCCGAAACCAATCAGTGCTTTCAGGTCATCTTCTGAAATGTTATTTATACTGAATTTTAAAGATTTGCCGCCTGAATAAATGAACCAAGGCATCCATAAAATGCCCCAATATTCAACTTTGAAAATAAATTCATAGCTTTTGTTCGTTTCGCATTGCGCCAATAATTCGTCCCAAAAAAGTTTTAGCCGTTCATCCATTTAATAATTCTAATTCCTTTTGCAAGTCCTTTGCTCTCCATGTCTCACGCACGTTTGCATCAATGTGCTATCACAAACCTGCTGCTTGTTTTCTCTCCCTGCGCATTCACCGTACTGAAGATATACAATCCGTTGGCCCAATCAGTGGTGTTAAGCTGCCAGGTATTTCCGTTAGTTTTGCCAGAGGCCACACAAACACCCTGTGCCGAAAATACCTGCCAGGTACTATTTGGGTGTGTGGTGCGTATATGGAGTGTGTTCGTTACCGGATTGGGATATAATTGAAACGGCTCCTGCCGCATCACCTCTTTCACTCCTGTTCCTGTATTGCAAATAAGTTTGTTCAGCTCGGTCCATAAAT
The DNA here is from genome assembly GCA_964535575.1 of uncultured Bifidobacteriaceae bacterium. GTDB lineage: Bacteria > Bacteroidota > Bacteroidia > UKL13-3 > UKL13-3 > JAGPCK01. The sequence goes on along the minus strand of CAZHTC010000010.1, from coordinate 56,888 downwards.
CGCGATCAAATACAACGGGAACCAAACTGCTATCCGAAGCAGGATTTCCCATACGGATGATGACCATATTCTGCGAAGGCCACAAGTATAATTTCTGGTCGTTTTTTCCCAGGCCTGCAACCATTTCATCGGGAGCAGGAGGGCATAAATCTCCGGGGAATGTAATGGTAGACCCGGGCAATTTGTAACTTCCTTTGCCGTTGAGCCACCACAGGTAACCATAGGATGGATTAAGATTTTGCGAAGTATTCATCATTTGCCGGTAATAGGCAGTATCTTTTAAAAGTGTATCTGTTTTCCATATTCCATGATTTAACATGAGCAATCCAAAACGGGCCATGCTGCGGGGTTTGGAATAAAATACCCCGTCATACCACAAACCGGATATCCCTGTTTTTAGAGATAGTTTTGAGTTCGTGTATTGCTGGTAGGTACCTCCTGTAGCCGATTCAATTACGTCCTGTAAAAGCAGGTAAGCAGCATTATGGTAATACCATTGATTGCCTGCATCGGCTTTGTACTTAAGGCAAGCCGGTAATTTGCAGTTATCATCCAAAACGGTATAATCCAGCCCTGTGGTCATGGTAAGCTGATGGCGAATGGTAATCAATCCTTCTTTGGCCGGAGGGCAGGTGGTCCATCCGCTTCCCAGGTATTTTGAAGTAGAATCGTAAATGGAGAGTTTTCCTTCTTGCTGAGCTACGCCCACCAAAAAAGAGGTGATGGTTTTGCCGGCCGAGGCCCAGTACCAAACCGAATCGGAAGTAAAATTATCAAAGTATTTTTCGATAACAATTTTGCCGTCTTTTAAAATGATAAAGGCCTTGGTGTTATTGCTTTGAAGCAAATCATATAAAGAATCAATGCGATTGGTGCACCAGCCCAATTGCTGCGGGCTCACGGTATCCCAGGTGCTTCCTATAATAGGCGGAAAATATAATTGCGCATGGCTTTTACAGCACAAGGTAATAAGTGCTCCTAACGTAAATAATAATTTTTTCATGAAAAATAATTTGCACTAAGATAAGGATTCATCTTAATGGTTTAACGGGGCTTTGTATGGTTTCTCGCCATTTGAAGGGGCAAAAAAAATCCCGCTTTCGCGGGATTTAAAACTTGGGGTGGATGATGGGACTCGAACCCACGACCCCCAGAACCACAATCTGGTGTTCTAACCAACTGAACTACAACCACCGTGTTTTGTGAGGCGCAAAGATATTTAAAATCCCGTTACAGGGCAATTTTTTTTAGCTTTCGTAGAGTTCGCTTACTTTTTGCCAGTTTACCACATTCCAGAACGCTTTGAGGTAATCAGCCCGTTTATTCTGGTAATTCAGGTAATAAGCATGTTCCCACACATCAACCCCTAAAATGGGTTTGCCTGCAGTTTCGGCAATATCCATCAACGGATTATCCTGATTTGGGGTAGAAAGAATACTGAGTTTTCCTTTGGCATCTTTTACCAGCCATCCCCATCCCGACCCGAACACACCAACTGATTTTTTCTCAAACTGCTCTTTAAATGTTTCCATCGAACCAAAATCGCGGGTAATGGCAGCCGTTAATTTATCAGACATAGCTCCGTGCACCGGGCCAATGATGGTCCAGAAAAAGCTATGATTCCAGTGACCGCCACCATGATTGCGGATATCAGAACGAACCGCATCGGGGGTGCCTTTAATATTGCCCAACAGTTGCTCGAGCGTTTTTCCTTTTAAAGAAGGTTCTTTTTCAACCGCTGCGTTTAATTTGGTAATATAGGCCTGATGGTGTTTGGTATGGTGAATTTCCATGGTGCGCGCATCGATATGCGGCTCTAAGGCAGCATAAGCATACCCTAAAGGTGGTAATGAAAAGGCGCCCTCGCCTGCAGGTGCAGCAGTTTCGGCAGGTGTCCCGGCAAATAATTCACCGGGGATTACAGATAGGCCTGTGGCCGCACCGGCAGCCAGCAATCCGCCAGCTTTTAAAAAATTTCTTCGTGTAGTGTGCATGACTTTGAAAATTAGCTGAACAAAATTAACGGAATAAAACTGCTGATAACACTTAAAAATACCTCATTTTTGAATTAGTTTTCAGCAATGCCCCATGAGTCACGAATCAAGCCATATTGAAATGCAGGTAGAGGGAATGACCTGTACCAACTGTTCACTTACGGTACGGAAATACCTTGAGAATCAAAAAATGGAAGATGTGAGCGTAAACTTTGCTACGGGAGAAGTACGTTTTACCAACACTCCTTCGGCCGATATCAGTCAGTTGAGTAACGGCATTGAAATGCTTGGATATAAAGTGGTAAAAGAAGGAAGTATTCCCTCGGGCGAAAAAAGCAGGTTTGCCTTAGAAACGCTGGAAGGGAAATTCTGGTTTTGTGCTGTGTTTACCATTCCATTATTGCTTCATATGGTATTGCCGTTTGAATGGCTTCACTTGCCCATGGTACAAATTTTATTATCAGTTCCTGTATATGCCATTGGCCTTCCCTTCTTTGGCAAAAGTGCGTTTCAATCCGTTCGAAATGGTTTGCCCAATATGGATGTGCTCATTTTTACAGGAGCCTTTTCATCACTGGTATATAGTTTAATCGGTACTATTGAGTATTGGGGAACGCACGAGGTACATCAGTATTTGTTTTATGAGACAGGAGCCACTATCATCACCCTTGTATTGTTGGGAAATCTGATAGAATTAAAATCGGTAAAAAGAACAACCGGTTCTATCCATGAATTAACGGCATTGCTTCCGTTTAAAGCTACACGCATTGGTAAAGATCCCTCAACCGGTTTTGAAACAAGCGAGGAGATAGAGATAAAACTGATTGCAGAAGGAGATATTCTTTTTGTGCGAAGCGGAGAAAAAATTCCGGTGGATGGCCTTATAACTGCCGGCAAAGGCTCACTTGATGAAAGTATGCTCACCGGAGAGAGTATGCCCGTATTTAAAACCAAAAATCAACAAGTATTCAGCGGAACCATTTTAACAGATGGAGCTATTCGATTTAAAGCAACAGCCGTAGGCAAAAACTCCACCCTTTCGCATATTATAGAAATGGTAAAAAACGCTCAGGCCAGCAAGCCTTCCATACAAAAAATAGGAGATCGGGTGAGCGCGGTATTTGTGCAGGCAGTAGTAATTATAGCAATACTCACTTTTATCATTTCCTTTTTTGTGCTCGATATAAAACCGGCCGATGCCCTGATGAGGTCTATTGCCGTTCTGGTGATTTCGTGCCCTTGTGCCATGGGTTTGGCTACGCCCACTGCAGTAATGGTGGGATTGGGCAAAGCTGCCAAAAACGGGCTATTGATAAAGGGGGGCGCCACTGTTGAAGAATTAGCCAAAACACAGGTAGCCATTTTTGATAAAACCGGAACACTTACTACGGGAGCATTTGAAATGGGTGAACTGAAAATATACAATGGTACTGAACCCGATATCAGGAATATCATCTACCGCCTCGAAGAGTTTTCGGCTCATCCCATTGCTCAATCAATACTCAAACATGCGGAATGGAAAAATAATTCCCTTACCCTTTTCGATGTAAAAGAAGAAAAAGGACTGGGACTATTTGCCAATGATGCACACGGAAATTCGTATGCATTTGGTTCACTGCAGCTACTTTTAACCCCACCGGCAGATGAAACATTTGATTTATATCTTACCAAAAACGAAGTACTGGTGGCTGCTTTGCGGGTGAATGATGAAATAAAACCGGGAGCTGATAAGGCGATTGCGTATTTAAAACAACAAGGTATTAAAACCATATTGCTGAGTGGCGACAGCAAACGTAAATGCGCACAGGTTGCGCAGCAATTGGGCATTGATGAAGTTTATGCGCGACAAAATCCTGCTCAAAAGTTATCCTTTATTGAAAGGCAACGAAAAGACCATGTGGTAGCCATGATTGGGGATGGTATTAATGATGCACCTGCCCTCTCCAAAGCCCATATTGGCATTTCACTCTCGGGGGCTACCGATATTGCCCGCCAGTCGGCACAAGTGATTTTACTTGGAAAAAATCTGGAGGAGGTTGTAAAAGCACACCGGGTGGCCTTGCTTACTTATACCACCATTAAACAAAATTTATTCTGGGCTTTGGGATATAATGTGGTGGCCATTCCATTAGCCGCGCTGGGGTTTTTAAGCCCTATGCTGGGAGCCTTGAGCATGGCTTTTTCAGATGTGGTGGTGATTGGCAATTCATTGAGGTTAGGAACACGGAAGATGTAAACGGATGGCTTTTCATTTGCATGTAAACACACACCCGGAAACGACCCCCCGGAGCAATTTGAATAATTAAATGAAAACCGATACATTTGAATATAAAGGATGCACTTTTGCATCCTTTTGCTCCATATTTTGGACGTAAAGGATGCAAATTGTGCTTATATAGGATAGTTATGTGCCATATTAAGACAACAAACCAGACAACAACAAAATTATGAATGAAATTCTATTGACAAGTAAAGCAGAAAAACTAGCCGAAAAAGCTGAAAGTTTAAAATCCTTTAGCGGACTTAAATTGCTACATGTAAAAAGACAAGTGGCTCACATACTTGGTCAAATTGGTAGAGATGGGATTTTTGATGAATATACTAAACATGACATAAGCCACATAGACTTTATGCTTGATTCTCTAGAATGGATAATTCCATTAGAAACCCAAGAAAAATTAACCCCTGCAAATTGGTTAATGCTGACCCTTTCAATATATTTTCATGATTTGGGAATGCTAGTAACAAAGGAAGAATTTAAAGAAAGAAGAAAATCATCTTTCCCTGCTTACAAACAATCAATACTTGACGGTCAATTCGGATTAGATTATAGAGACAAAATTTTAGGTCTTATAAATGAAGATGCACAAGACAGATTTATCTATCAAGAGCTTGTTAGGAGAACTCATGCTGAAAGAATAAAATATTGGATACTCGATGAACCAAACCCAAATTTCCAGCTTGAATTACAAGTTGTAGTGGAAATAAAAAAACTAATGTCTGCCGTAGATTATATGTTTAGACGAGATTTAGCTCTTATTTGTGAAAGCCATCACTTATCAGATTTAGATGATTTTGATAAGTACAAACCAAATCAACAATACGGACCTTCAAAAGAAGAAATTGTTAATTTACATTACTCTGCATTAATTCTAAGGACAGCGGACTTACTTCATATTACTTCCGACCGAACACCTTCAATTGAATATAACCTTATAAATCCAACTGACCCAATTAGTCAGGAGGAATGGGCAAAACAGAGAGCAGTCAAAACAATTAGACCTCAAATAAAGAAAAATAAAGAGGGATTTGCAGATGATACAATTCCAAAAGACACTTTAGAAATTATTGCTCTTTTTGAAGAAGAAAAGGGATTTTTTGGCTTGGTTTCTTATATTAACTATGCGAATAAGCAATTAAAAGAAAATTTCAAATATAATGAAGCCGCAAATAAACTATTTGGTAATCCTTTTAACTATCCTTGGAGAAATATTGATGATTCAAATATTGAAACTAAAGATTTTGAAAAGAGACAATTTGAATTTGTTCTCGATCAAACAAAAATTCTAGACCTTCTTGTTGGACATACCCTCTACAATGATTCAACAGTAGTATTAAGAGAGTTAACTCAAAATGGCATTGACGCTTCTAAACTTAAAAAGTATGAATTAGATTTTGAAGGGAAAGGCGCGGGCTATAATCCTGAAATTAAAATCAAATGGGAAGAAAAAACAAGAGAATTGTCGTTCCTTGATAATGGTACAGGAATGACTTTAGATATAATCCAAAACCATCTATTAAAAGTTGGCTCTTCAAGATATCAAGATGAATCATTTAAAAAGAAATTTCCCAATTTCTCGCCAATAAGCCGCTTTGGAATTGGTTTATTAACTTGTTTTCTAATAGCGGACGATATTGACATATTAACGAAATCTAGCGAATCAGAAAAAGCCATTTTACTTAAAATAAAAAAAGTGCATGGGAAATATCTTTTGAAATATTTGTCTGTAGATAAAGTTTGTACAGAACTAAAAAAACATGGGACAGAAATAAAACTTTATGTACGAGCAGATGTAAACCTTTCCAATATAGAAAAGGAATTAAAAAAATGGATACTTATTCCAAATTGCAAGTTACAATTAGAAGTAAATGATAAACTGTCAACTATTGGTTATACCAGCCCGGGTGAGCTTTTAAAAAGTCACCTAAAGGAAATTGGATATGATGTGGACGATAAATACCTAAAAATAAAAGAAGTTGAAAAAGATGGGTTGACATTGGCTTTTGCATTACGTTATATCGAACATTGGAAAGAATGGGACTTTCTTGAATATAGAGAAATAGATCGGAATAATGTTCCGCCTATTGGCACTTGTATAGAAGGTATACGTGTTGACTTTAATACTCCTGGATTTAACGGGAGAAATTTATATGCTTTGGTTAATACATCTGGCAAAAATGCACCAAAAACAAATGTTGCAAGATCTAATATTGAAATAACGCCAGAGAGGGAAGCGCTTCTATTTTCAATATATCAATTATACTTTGAACATATAACAAGTGAACTTCAAAATTTAAGAAAAGAAGGTTTTTCTATTACTTGGGCCGCCAACGAAGCCAATTGGCTTTTGAATTCATTTACTCGCAATTCTAGAATCACAAATAGTCGAGAAGTAAAAATCGAAGATTTGAATTCTTTTGAAAAAGCCCTATCAAAAATTCAATGTGTGTTAATTGAAAAAAACGCAAATAGAGAAATTATAAGTGTAAACGAGTTGAAAGAATTAAATCATTTCTGGTCTATTGATTGTGCATCATATTCTTCAGCAGATTCTTTGATAAAAGAAGTAAAATCATCTAACACTTCGGCTTTAGCACTTCTAAAAACAATTTTTGGAAATGAAGACTCGAATACTGATCATATTGACTACCTGCTCTGTAATCAACAATCAGATAAAATCATTGATAAAATCATTGGAGATAACTTTCAAGTAGATTCAATTAAACTTATTCCCGAACAAAGGCGACTGGACTTGAGATGGTCTTTGTCTAAAGAAAAGATATGGGAGGAAATTACAATTTCAGAGGATGAATATTCAAGAGGAAGTTCTTCTCGATGCTTTATACAATTACTAGATTTAGAAATTGATAAATCAATTAATCAAATTGCGATAAACTCATCCAATGCACTTTTTATACTTAAAAATTCAGAACTTAATAAATATTTAGTAAAATTAATAGAGCAACTATCGGATAAAACTCAAGAAGACAAAATTGCATTATCAAAAACTGTGGGTCTATTAAACAGTTTCTTTTATTATAAAAATCTTGACAAATCAAAAGTTGAGGAATTTATTGAATCTCGCTTTCAAAGAAACAATAATAGAGACCTAGATAAAATCGTATGGAGCCGAGTAAACAAAGAGGAACTAATATCGACAATTTTAAAAACTAATTTTATAAAGTACGACACAACAATCTGGTACAGAAGAGAAATGTATTAAAAAAATACGGCACATAACACAGGTAGCTGTGTTGTAAGCATCCCCCTTTTAGTACAGAGCTAAAGTAAACAATTTCGCTATTTTCAGAACCACAAAAAACAGGTAGCGGTAACCCTAAAAATTTATTTGATTTTAATTGGTTTGGCGGGAACCGGTTTTACAGGCTTGGTCAACATTGAATCGTTAGCGATATGAATGGTATCCGGTTCATATTTCCCATTGGCAGGCACTACAGGCAATGCTGTTGGGGCCACCAACCCGCTATCGTACACCCGCACTCCGTGACTGGTTGTATTCCGCTCATAAGAAGCTACGGCTATTTTTGAATTATCGGGGCTAATGGCAACCGATCGCACATTGTATCCATATCCTTCATAGCTGTACAAAAGTTTACCGGTGGTTAGTTCCCAAACTTTAGCTGTTCCATCGTTAGAGCCGGTTACCACATATTTTTCATCTTTGCTTATGGCAATGCAGGTCACCTTCCAGGTATGACCTTTCAAAACGGCTATCTGCTTTTTAGTGGCCACCTCCCACACAATAGCTGTTTTATCACTCGAACCACTTACCATATACTTTCCGGTATAGCTCACTTCAAGTGCATTTACCGGACCGCTGTGACCAGCCAATGTACCCGTGGGTGCTGCGGCAGGAAATTTAATGATGGTGATAGCCGCATCGTTGGTGCCGATAAAAACCTGTCCGTCTTTTGCGCAGGCAATGGCATTAATATTCGGGATAACCATATTTCGCTTTTTCTCCCCCGTAGCAAGATCATACATATTCAATCCCTGCTCTGCCGAACCTGTGTACAGGTTTTTGGCAGCAAAATCAAAGGCAATAGCGGTAACTGCGGTATTATATCCTACAAAATCATTTTTTAAAACACCCAGTGAATCCCAACCTTTCACACTAAAATCTTTTGAAGCGGTAGCAATGAGCATGGGCTTATTGCGCGGACGGGTAAAAGCAATTTGGGTAACAGCCGCATTGTGTCCGCCAATTTTTTTAATCAGCCACACCGAATCGGCACTGTACATATTGATGTTTTTGTCCCAGGAGGAGGAGAAAAGGTATTTGCCATCGGGAGAAAAAGCCACACCCTCTACCAAATCACTATGCCCCGGATAAATAAATTTAGGTTTAGTTATAACGGTTTGTGCAAAAACCTGACACCCCATAATAAGGGAAGCAAAAGCAAAAAATTGTTTTTTCATATACCCCATTTTTTCCAAATATAGAAAATTGGAGGTAAAAGCAATGTGCTACCGCTCACGTTTTATAAAAAAGCCATTTACCCAGCTCTTTGTAGGTAACCTTTTTGCCATAAAGCAAAATTCCGGTACGATAAATACGACCTGCCATCCAGGTGGTAACTAATATTCCCAGCAACATGCAACACATGGAAACAATTATTTGCCACCCCCACGACCAGTCCCATGCTCCGGTAAAAAACGGAACACGCACCATCATAATTATGGGTGAGGTAAACGGAACCATAGAAAGCCAGGTGGCTAATGAACCATTGGGATTAGACACCACCACGGTTTGTGCAAGAAAAAAGGCAAGAATCAACGGAATGGTGATGGGTAACATAAACTGCTGCGTATCGGTTTCGCTGTCAACAGCAGCCCCCACTGCCGCAAATAAAGCCCCGTAAAACAGATAGCCTGTAATAAAGAAAAATAAAAACATGCCTCCCACCAGCCACACATTAATTTGAGAAGCCTGACTCATAATATCGCTTAATAGTGCTGCTTTTCCTGACTGGCTCACGGCAGCTCCTGCATCCTGCATCATGCCCATTTTTGCTGAAAGTACTCCGGTAACACCACCACCCAGCACGGTACTTAACACCACCCAAATTAAAAACTGCAATAAAGCCACCATGGCAATACCGGTAATTTTACCCATCATCAGTTCAAAGGGTTTTACCGAAGAAATAATTACCTCCACAATGCGATTGGTTTTCTCTTCCATCACTCCGCGCATTATTTGCACTCCGTAAATAAAAATGAACATGTAAATAAAAATAGCCCCCACAAAACCCAACCCGGTAGAGACGGCCGTACTCCCCTTTTCCAAACCTTCTTTGGTATCACGTACTGACTCAAGTGACACAGAAGTATTGTTTATTTCGTCAATCAGTTTTTGATCCATACCGTGATTTGAAAACTTTATATCACTCACCACCTTATTGAGTTTATCTTCTATGTATGATTCGTCTTTCCAACTGGTTTGGGTAGCGGCTATCAGTTTAAATCCGGTGAGGCTGTCGGCAGCAGTTTTGGGAATATACAAAACGGCAAAGTAATCCTCGTTGCGTAACTGAAGACGGGCAGCATCTAACGGTTCATCTTTATAATTGAATTTATAAAAATCGTTTTCCTTTAGTTTATTTTTAAACACTCCGCTCTCGTCAATTACAATGATCCGTTTTAAATCATTTGACAATTGTTCATTTACCGACAGGTAAATAATAAGTGCATAAAAGCCTGCAATAAGCAATGGCCCCAGCAATGTCATCACGATAAACGATTTTTTTCGCACCCGCGATAAAAATTCTCTTCCGGCAATTAAAAATATTTTATTCATGACTTTACAGCAGATTGAGTGGTTACATTTTTATTTACAGCCTGTATAAAAATATCATTCATATCGGGCACAATTTCCCTTAAACTGTGAATATGACTTACAGTCATAAGCTCTTTCAGTAAATCGTTGGGAGTTCCGTTAAGTATTTTTATCTCCGATAAGACCATGTTGCCATCTACCGGAGTTGATTTTTGCAATTCGAAAGAAGGGCTTAATGGTACATTGCCGATGGAGTGTTCCACCGCATAGGTTTGGGTGCGAAACTGGTTTTTGATTTGTTTCATTTCACCCTCAAGCACCACTTTTGATTTATTGATAAGCGCAATATGATCACACAGCTGTTCCACGGTTTCCATGCGGTGGGTAGAAAAAATAAATGTAGAACCTTCTTTATTCAAACGAATAATCTCATCCCGGATCAGGTTGGCATTAATCGGGTCGAATCCGGTAAAAGGTTCATCAAGAATAATCAATTCGGGTTGGTGAAGCACCGTGGCAATAAATTGCACCTTTTGCTGCATGCCTTTGCTGAGCTCTTCTACCTTTTTTGTCCACCAGTTTTTAATTTCAAAACGCTCTACCCAGTCTTTCAGTTTATGCTGGGCATCGGATCGGCTTAATCCCTTTAAGCGGGCAAAAAACAGTAGCTGCTCCCCCACTTCCATTTTTTTATAGAGGCCGCGTTCTTCGGGCAAATACCCCATCCGGTAAATATGTGAAGGGTTTAGTTTTTCTCCGTTAAACAACACTACCCCCTCATCGGCTCCGGTTATTTGAGTAATAATGCGGATGAGAGAGGTTTTTCCTGCTCCGTTTGGCCCCAATAACCCGTAAACCGAGCCTTTGGGTACTGTAAGATTTATGTTGTCCAGCGCCTTGTGGTGGGCGTATTGTTTGGAAACATTTGTTATTTGAAGTGAATGCATCTGACAAATTTTAACTCAAAACTAATTATTGTATCAGGCATTACAAGCACATTCGACAAACTGGCTAAATAACCTGATAAAATTCGTTTCTTACTTAAACAACGACTCAAAACTGCGGGCCATTTTTTCAGAGGTAAATTGGGCTGCCCGGGTTTGTGCACCCAACGAATAAGATTTGTAATGCGCAACAATTTCTTCCACTGCATGCAGAAGTTCAGAGGCGTTGCGCGGATGAATAAGTTTACCGCTCATTCCTTCATCTACTGCTTCAGCGGTCCCGCACTGAGTGGCCCCGACAGCCGGTGTGCCACAGGAATTGGCTTCCAAAATACTAATCCCGAATCCTTCCGTGTCGCCATCGGGCTGCGTTTCGGAAAGCAACAGGTAAATATCACACTCTTTGTAAAGTGTATGTAACGCTGCAAAATCACCATAGGGAATTTGCACAAAACGAATCCGTTGCGCCACTTGAAGAGAAGTGGCCAGTGCTTTCAATTCATCGGCATACTCAGGAAACTCCTGTACCCCGCAAATGGTGTAATTTACTCCCGGAAATTGCTTAGCTAATACCGGAAGGGCGCGGATAATATTTGCATGTCCTTTGCGGGGCCTTACAGTACCTACCGTGAGCAGATTGAGGTTGCCGGAAAAAGTTTTCACCTCATGCTTCCCTTTCAGCCATTGCGCATCTAATGCATTTAAAATAATATGGCTACGTTCACGCAAACCGGGCTTAAGAAGAGAGCTTGTATAGGTAGAAACAGCAACCAGTTCATCCATTTTTTTAAGCGAAGCTTCCGTAATCTGCTTTGTGAAATAATTTTGTTGCAACAATTCGTTTCCGTGTAGCACGGCAATAAATTGTTTGCCCGGGAAAAACAATTTGAGGCAATACCCCACCCAAACAGGAAATTTATTGGATACTATAATCACATCGGGTTTAAAGGAACGTACTTGCCGGAAGCAGGTAAAAAACCGCTTTACGTAACGGAATAAACCTTTGTGTCCCGCACACACAACTTGATAAAAACTCCCTTGTTTTACCTCTTGCTGAAAAGTGACTACCTGTAGTGAATGACCAATACAGTTCAACCCTTCTGCCAGTTGAAAGGCATGGGCAGCCACCCCTCCGGTAACGGGAGGAAATTCACTTACCACAAGTAATACCCTTTTCAAGAGTGGCAAGTTAAAATTTGATTCACTCTTTTTACCGTGAAAAATGAAATCTTTTAAATTAAATTTACCCCATGAATGCGAAAGTTGAAAAGTTCCTGTTGGCTCTCCCCGAAACGAAACAACAAAATGCACTGTTGCTCAGAGAAATTTTTCTTTCGTGCAGCCCGAATATTACCGAAAGCATTAAATGGAATAACCTCACCTTTTCGTGTAACGGTGATATAGCCTTTATTTACACTTTCAAGCAGGTGGCTTATATCAACGTAGGCTTTTTTAAAGCAGTACAACTTACGGATCCTAAAAACAGATTTGAGGGAACGGGCGGAAGTATGCGTCATATTAAAATAACAACAGAGAAAGACATTCCCGTTGCGCAATTAAAAAAGTGGATAAAGGAAAGTATCACACTAAATTCCATAGCGCTCAAGGGAAAAGCTGAAAAGAAGAAAAAGTAAGCCAAAAATATCACCGAAAATTCTTTTCATTCATTCCGCTCTTTTAGTACATTTACGGCCCCATGCAACCGGGCGACCTAAACACCAAACGTTCCCTGATTCATATTAAAAATATGACCAGCAACAGTTGCGTACGTATTATACGCGAAGATCTGGAACGTACCGGTTTTATACGGGTACATTATGTAGCACTGGGTGAAGCTGAGATTAGTTACGATCCGCAAATAATAAGTGAAGGTTTTCTGGATGCGTTGCTGCGCAATAATGGCTTTGAATTAATTACGGATAAAGACACCAAACTTATTGAGCTGATTAAAACATCGGTCATTCAACTGATTTATTACGGAGGAAACACCAACTCCCTTATCCGAAATTCCGATTACCTGAGTGAACGTATCGGATACCCTTATGCTTACTTAAGCAAATTATTCTCGGAGAAAACCGGAACTACACTGGAGAAATACATCATTCTGATAAAGATTGAAAAAATAAAAGAGCTGATAAGCTATGAGGAAATGACCCTGAGTGAAATTGCTTTTCAGATGGGTTACAGCAGCGTTCAATACCTGAGCAATCAGTTCAAACAATTTACGGGCTACTCGGTAACCGATTATAAAAATCTGGTGAACAAACCCCGCACGGCATTGCATCAAATCATTAATAACTGATTTTCAAAGCAGATTAACCTGTCCGTGACAATTCGTGCTTGGAATTTTATAACACTTTGCCATTAAACTATAACATCCGGGCCATATCTAATGCCCACCTTTGTATCAGCAAATTTCAATAAGTGTATCACCATTTAAAAGTAACACGCCATGAAAATTAAACGAAACATTGCCCTAAGTGACTCAGGGTTTGTATTTAACCCCTCAACAGGCGACTCTTTCTCTACCAACCCCATAGGTATAGAGATTATTAAACTGCTGAAAGAAGGTAAAAATGAAGATGAGGTAAAAAAACACCTGATTAAAACCTACATGACCGATGAGGTGACACTTGAAAAAGACTACTACGATTTTGTAAATATGTTGCTGAAACTTCAATTGGCCGAAGGTGATGAAAGCGAAGCGAAAAATTAATGTAGCCGTTACCGGACTCAACGCCATTGATAGTCCGGGGCCGGGAGTACCCGTGATACGTGCCCTTAAAGAAAGTACCGAGTTTGATGTACACATCATCGGGCTTTCGTACGAAACCCTTGAACCGGGCATTTACATGCACCATCTGGTAGATAAAACTTACCAGATTCCTTTTCCATCGGCTGGTATCGAAAGTTTACTTACCCGATTGGAATACATCAACGCCATTGAAAAAATTGATGTTTTGATTCCAAACTTTGATGCGGAGTTATTCAACTTTATAAAACTTACCGAAAGGCTGGAAAAAGAAATGGGCATTAAAATGTTTTTGCCCACCATTGAACAGTTTGAAGAAAGGCATAAATCAAACCTTGATGAATTCGGTAAAAAATACGGCATTAAAGTACCGCACAGCAAAATGATTTTCAATATTTCCGAAATACCTTCCCTGCGAAATGAATTTACATTTCCATTGGTGGTAAAAGGAAAATATTACGATGCATCGGTAGCTTACACGCCCGAGCAGGCTGTTACCTACTTTAATAAAATAAGCACCAAATGGGGGTTGCCAATCATCATTCAGGAATTTGTGTACGGACAGGAAGTAAACGTAACTGCCATTGGAGATGGTGCAGGAAACACCGTGGGGGCAGTACCTATGCGCAAGCAATACATTACCGATAAAGGAAAAGCATGGGCCGGTATTTCGCTGGAAGACGAAAAGCTGATAGAGGTAACAGAGAAGGTAATTAAAGGTTCGAAATGGCGCGGGGGTATGGAGATGGAGATGATTAAAACGCGCGATGACGAATATTACCTTATCGAGATCAATCCGCGTTTTCCGGCTTGGGTTTACCTGGCTGTAGGATGCGGGCAAAATCATCCTGAAGCATTAATAAAAATGGCACTGGGTGAAAAAGTAAAACCCTGGAAAAAGTATGATATCGGAAAAATGTTTATCCGGTACTCTTACGATTTGATTGTAGAACTGGAAGAGTTTGAAAAAATCTCAACCCTTGGTGAATTATAAACTTAAACCGAAACAAGAACATGAAAAAATTGCAATATGAACGTCCGGTAATTCAACGATTGAATACCGGCATAATGAATAAATTCGGAACACGTACCGAGTATGCACCCGTAACCCATATTGACGGGAATTCAGTAAAAGAACTTATTGATAAATATGGCTCCCCGCTTTTTGTTATTTCCGAAAAAACCATTCGCAACACCTACCGCGAAGCCAACCGCGCCTTTAATACACGGTATCCCAAAGTGCAGTTTGCATGGAGCTACAAAACCAACTACCTGAGTGCTGTGTGCAACGTATTTCATCAGGAAGGTTCGTGGGCCGAGGTGGTTTCGGGTTTTGAATATGAAAAAGCCATCAGAAACGGGGTTCCGGGAAATAAAATAATTTTTAACGGTCCCGATAAAACTGAAGCCGAATTACGCACTGCCATCGAAAACGGGTCACCGATTCATATCGATCATTTGGATGAATTGTACCTGATAAAGGAATTATCGGGTGAGATGAAAAAACGCCCCAGAGTGGCCATTCGTGTAAATATGGATACAGGTATTTATCCTATGTGGGATCGTTTTGGTTTTAACTACGAAAACGGTCAGGCATGGGATGCCATTAACAAAATTATGCTCTCCAATACCATGGACTTAATAGGGCTGCATTGCCATATTGGAACCTTTATGCTGGCACCAAGTGCTTATGGAGTGGCGGCAGCTAAGTTGTGCGACTTGGCAATGGGAATTAAAAAGAAATACAATAAAAATATTCAGTATCTGGATTTAGGCGGAGGATTTGCTTCAAAAAACACGTTGAAAGGTTCTTACCTGCAGGGTGCCGATGCCTCCCCTGGCTTTGACCAGTTTGCCGAAGCCATTAGTACCGCTATTTTGAATGCCGGATTTACTGAAGATGAATTGCCTCTTTTAATTCTTGAAACAGGAAGGGCCATGGTAGATGAAGCCGGATACCTGCTGGGAACAGTGGTTTCAAACAAGCGCCTGTCTGACGGAAGACGTGCCACCATTATGGATTTTGGTGTAAATATTTTATTCACCTCCTTTTGGTACGATCATAAAATAAGTCCGGCACAGGAGTTTAGTCAGTACACCGAAGATGCCGTATTGTATGGCCCGCTGTGTATGAATATAGATGTTGTGCGCGAACACGTAACTTTGCCCCCGATGAAAAGAGATGATCATGTGGTGGTACATACCGTTGGCGCTTATAATATGACCCAATGGATGCAGTTTATTGCGCTTCGCCCGGCAATTGTAATGATTGACCTTGACGACAAAGTTCATCAGATTCGTAAAAGAGAAACGGTTGACAGCATTGTGAAAGAAGAACTGATGCCCGATTACCTTAAAACTTTTAAACTGTAACAAAAAAGAATGGGTGAGCAATTGAAGTTTTGGTTGCAGTACTACCGCGATGCTACGGTAAACAGCTATGCACAGATGTTTTTTTCAAACAACCGCTGGTTTGCCTTGCTGCTGCTTCTTGCTTCGTTTGTTGACCCATTCACCGGTTTAAGCGGGTTAATTGCGCTCCTTATTTCGGTAGCAGCCACTCATTGGTTTAAATTCGATACCACACTAAGCCGCAGCGGGGCCTATACCTACAACAGCTTAATGGTGGGACTTGCTGTAGGGGTTTATTACACCTTTAATATTCAGTTATTGGTTATACTGCTGCTCATGTCGGTATTTACGCTGCTTATTACTGTGTGGATGGCAAATATTACCCTCAAATCAAATACTCCTTTCTTAAGCCTTCCTTTTATTGCCGGAGTGTGGGTGGTAATTTTAAGTACCCGAAATTATGCAGCCATTGGTTTAAGTGAAAGAGGCATTTATACCATTAATGAAATGTGGAGCTACGGAGGGCAAACACTGGTTGATTTTTATCAAAAGCTGAATCATCTTCCAATACCTGCGTTTTTTGATGTATATCTGAAATCGTTGGGTGCAATTTATTTTCAATACAATATCATAGCCGGAATATTGATTGCTGCCGGTTTATTGCTCCACTCCCGCATTTCGTTCATTTTGTCGCTGGTTGGATTTACAACCGGCTACCTGTTTTACCATTTTTTAGAGGGTGGTTATTCAGAGATGATGTACAGTTACATCGGCTTTAATTTTATTCTCTCAGCCATTGCTATCGGAGGTTTTTTCCTTATTCCTTCCGGCCGTTCATTTCTACTCGTAATCATTTGCACCCCGCTTATTGCTATTCTTATCAGTGCGCTTGGTTCGCTGGTATCGGTTTATCAATTGCCGTTGTATTCACTTCCATTCACCTTAATGGTAATGCTTTTATTATTTGTACTAAGATTGCGTTACGAAGGAAGCAAGCCTCAATTAGTACTCATGCAGCAATACGCTCCCGAAAAAAATCTGTATAAACATTTGTACCGGAAAGAGCGCTTTCAGAATGAAACCTATTTCCATATCCACCTTCCGTTTTTTGGAACATGGTATATTTCACAAGGACATGAGGGCACTATTACGCATTTGGAAGACTGGAAATATGCGTGGGATTTTGTAGTAACAGATGATAATCAGAAAACGTTTAAACTACCGGGAACCGATGTTACCGATTTTTATTGTTATAACCTTCCGGTACTTGCACCCGCTGCGGGCTATGTGGCAGAAGTGCTGGATGAGGTAGCAGATAATAATATAGGAGACGTTAACAGGGAGCAAAACTGGGGTAATGCCATTGTGATAAAACATGGAGAGTTTATGTTTAGCAAACTCACCCACCTTAAGGCCGGCAGTTTAAAAGTAAAAGCAGGAGATTATGTGAAAAAGGGAGAAGTGATCGCCTCCTGCGGAAACTCGGGACGTTCGCCTGAGCCGCATATCCATTTTCAATTACAGGCAACTCCCTATATCGGGTCAAAAACATTGCGTTACCCCATTAGTTATTATGTGAGTCAAAAAAACAATATTTCAACGTTTCATGCATTTGATTATCCAAAGCAGGGAGAATACATTACCCGGGTTGCAACCACTCCATTACTCAAAAATGCTTTTCAGTTTATTCCCGGTGAGGAATTCATGTTTGAATGTACTGGCGAAAACGGGAAGAAAGAAACCATTAAATGGGAAGTATTTACCGATGCGTGGAATAATTCATACCTGTATTGCCATGCCAGCAAATCAACTGCATGGTTTGTAAACAACGAAACACTTCATTACTTCACCGATTTTGAAGGAGACAAAAATTCTATGCTCTATGCATTTTATCTGGGAGCACATAAAATTTTAATGGGTTATTACCATCAAATGGAGCTAACTGACCTGCTTCCGGTAGAAGGCTTTTTTAAAGGGCCAGTAAAATACCTGCAGGATATTTTTGCTCCGTTTTATCTTTTCTTGCGTGGGGATTTCGCCATGAAATTTACTTTTGCTGATGAGCAGATTCAACCCCGCACCATTATTATAGAAAGCAGCGCCACTGCAAGTGCCGGAAAAACGCTGAGTCGCAACATGCAGTTTAAAATAACCGTGCATGAAAATCATATTGCCGAGTTTACCGTAACCGAAAAAGGAAAAACACGAACAGCCAAATGGATAAATTAGTCCTCTACCTTTCCTTCATTTTTGTGCTGAATCCATTTTTTTCGAAAGCTCAGGAAGAACCTGTTTTTGATTCAAAAATGGTAGAAGATTCTACCTATCGGTTTTATTTAGACGGAGACTGGTGGAGTGTTATATCATACGGTGAAGCGGCATTAAAAGAAGATATTGATTATTACTACCTGCGCATGCGTATGGGTATTGCATTTTTTGAATTGGGAAAATACCGGCAGGCTATTCCTCACTTTGAAAAAGCCAACGAAATGAACCAACTGGAAGAAGCGGCCAAAGAATATTTATACTGGTGTTATATTTACTCCGAAAGGTTTGAAGATGCCGGCCGACTGAGCAAAACATTTTCAGCAGAAACGGCTAAAAGTACAGGTACCGATAAGTTAAAATCACTGGCGTTTGTACTACTTGAAAGTGGGATAAAAACAACAGATAAGTCAAGCCTGTTTGATCCCTTATGGTATATACAGGGGGGAACAGGACATATGATAAAAAAACAGAGCTACTTTTTTCATGGTGCTACTTTCTTAAGTCAAAATACATACTGGGGTAGCTATAAACAAATAGAATATTATGCAAAACTGAATATGCCGCTATCCAAAGGCTGGTGTATTGCCCCTGCATTTCATATCACCAATCTTAATGCATCCCCTTACTCCAACAGTACCTATTTTTTAATGTCGGTGGCGGCTGTAAAACAAATGAAATTATTTCAACCCGTTTTGAATGCTTCCTGGTCTAATCTATTGGGAACATCGCAAATTCAAACCGGAGCGGGATTAAAATATTACCCTTCGGGCAGCAATAAATTATGGATTGGAACCTCCACCAATTTAACTATGCCTGCCAGCGGAAATACAGCTCTCTATTTCCAGCATACTATAAGCTACTCCCCAACATTAAAATGGATGTTTAACGGTTCATTCTATCATGGCAATACATATTTATTCAATGAGAGCAACGGGTATATAGTCAACAGTTCGTATGATTTATTGCGAAACCGGAGTTCCCTGATGGCAACATATAACTTTAACCGTCATCTGGATATTTATGCATTGATTCAGAACGAGCAAAAAACCGAATATTTTAACGGAAATAATTATCAGTTCAACAATTTCATTTTAGGATTTAAATACAAACCGTAGGTATGAAACGCATCATCACTTTAACCATTATCTGTGCAGTTTACATGCAGTATGCATTTGCACAAAACGAAGCTAAATTACAGGCAGCCTTCAGCAAAAGTTACCAGTACGAAACCAATGCCGATTACAAAAGTGCCATCAATGCAATAAAGGAGGCCTACGAAGAAACAAACTACGATGTAAATTTAAGAATGGGCTGGTTAACGTATAAAGCAGGCATGTACACCGAGTCAATGGGGTATTATACCAAAGCCATTAATCTGATGCCTTATTCAATAGAAGCTAAACTGGGGTATGTAAATCCGGCAGCCGCAACCGGGCTATGGGAAAAAGTAATTGACCAGTATCATAAAATTCTGGTTATTGATCCGCAAAATACCACGGTTAATTACCGGATGGGATTATACTGTTACAATAAAAAGGATTATAAATCGGCTTATGGCTATTTCGAAAAAGTAGTAAACCTTTATCCGTTTGACTATGATAGTGAATTAATGTTTGCATGGACCAACTTTCAATTGGGGAAACTAAGAGAAGCGAAAATCATTTTTAATAAAGTATTATTGATGTCGCCCGGTGATAAATCGGCCTTAGAAGGATTATCATTGATTAAATAGCAGAGCTACCTTTTCTCTGATACTT
This sequence comes from uncultured Bifidobacteriaceae bacterium, assembly GCA_964535575.1. Classification (GTDB taxonomy): domain Bacteria; phylum Bacteroidota; class Bacteroidia; order UKL13-3; family UKL13-3; genus JAGPCK01. The sequence goes on along the minus strand of CAZHTC010000010.1, from coordinate 36,743 downwards.
CATTTATAAATGCAGTGAAATGTTGCAGCTCGGGCATTAATTTCACATTTTTAGGGGTTTTTAATTTCACATTCTCTATTTGTTTCCCAAATACTAAAATGGTTGCACGTGGCCATGAATCAGAAAGTTCAGTAACAAATGAATCCAAATCCTTTGAATGAATGGCGCTGGTGAGCGAAGTAATCACATATTCCGGACTATAAAAGTCAAACACTTCTTTGAGCTCGCTGTGTGGTAAACTTTGTCCCAGATAAATTACCTGATGGCCTCGTGCCCTAAGCATATAATTGGCAAACAGCAAACCGAGTTCATGAGGTTCACCCTCGCGCAAAAACAATAAAAATTTCTTCTTCCCCTGCGCTTCCTTCAAAACCTGGCCATCAATTGCCACATAAAGTTTTTGTTTGATAAGGTTGGTAATAAAATGTTCATGGGCCACATGAATAGAACCTATTTGCCACAATAACCCCACCTCACACATAAAGGGAAAAATAACCTGTGTCATGGTACTTTCCAGCCCCAATTGCAGAATATTTGTAGAAAGTACGTTGTTGAAGCCGGCCTCGTTAAGGGTGAGCATACTTGATACAAGCAATTTTACCTGATGGGAATGTTCCATATTCTTCCCGTTTGCCTCAGAAACTGCCTTTTCAATTTGCTCCGAAGTCATTTTGGCAATGCCAGAAATTTTAACTCCACTATTGTTAAGTGTACTGATATTCAGAATAAGACGAAGGTCTTCATCATCATAATACCGTATATTGGTTTCGGTGCGCTTTGGTTTAATAATCGCATAGCGCTGCTCCCATACCCTAAGGGTATGGCTTTTTATTCCGGTAACGGATTCGATATCTTTTATTGAAAACTTCGACAAAACAACTTATTTTACAAACTTAAACAGTTTAGGCTGTTTTTTGTTTTAGGTTAGGGGTAATCGAAAAATATTTTGAAACAAATTTTAATTGCAGGTGGATCCGGATTAATTGGCTCTTCTTTGGCCAAAAGGTTAAAAGCAAGAGGGTATAAAGTATCCTTTTTGAGCCGTAAAGGTGCACGTAAACATACCGGTGTTGACATTTATGAATGGGATATAAAACGATCCTATATTGAAGGCAAAGCTTTTGAAAATGCACAGGTGGTGGTTAATCTCTCGGGTGCCGGAATTACCGATAAAAGGTGGAATGAAAAACGAAAAAAGGAGATATATGACAGCCGCATAAACGGCACAAAACTTTTGGTGGACCAAATAAAAAAGCACGGGCATAAGGTAAAAAAGCTTATCTCGGCTTCTGCCATAGGCATATACGGTGAACGCAGCGATGAAATTTTATTTGAAGATTCCACTCCGGGTGATGATTTTCTGGCCCGCATTTGCAGCGATTGGGAAAAGGAGGCCGAAAAAATAAAATCGACAACATCAAACACCGTACAACTGGCCATCCTTCGAATAGGACTGGTGCTAAGCCAGCGCGGAGGATATTTTAAGCGAATAAAAAAGTTTATTAAATGGTGGATGGGTGCACCTGCTTCTCCCGGAAATCAGTATCAAAGCTGGATACACATGGAAGACCTTTGCAACATGATTATTTACCTGATAGAAAATGAACAAACAGAAGGTACATTTAATGCGGTAGCCAGTGAACCTGCCACGGCCGGGGATATAGTAGCCAATATTGCCCAGCGCCTTCAAAAACCTCACTTCCTGCCTCCTATTCCTTTATGGACACTAAAACTTCTGTTTGGCGAAATGGCCGATATCCTTACAGCCAGTCAATATGTAAATAACGAAAAGATAAGGGAAGCTGGATTTAAATTTAAATACCCCGATTTAAACAGTTCGCTGAACAATTTAATCCTTGAGTAGTTATACCTTTTGAGGAAGAAGTGAGTTTGTGAAGTGGTGAATTTGTTAGGTTGTCCCGCTGAGTTTACCGAAGCGTGAGTTTACCGAAGCGTGAGTTTGTGAGGTGGTGAATTTGTGATGATGCTATTGTTATGGGAAAGGATAAAATAAGTATTGTTTGGCTAAGAAGAGATTTGCGGTTGCACGATCAGGCAGCTTTATTCCATGCCTTAAAAGGAGGATTTCCGGTTTTACCCTTATTTATTTTTGATAAAAACATTCTCGATAAACTTGAAGACAGAGCAGATGCCCGGGTAAGTTTTATTCATCAAACCCTCCAACAGATACAACAGAAATTAGAGCAACTCGGTTCATCGCTTATTATAAAATACAACACCCCTAAGCCGGCATGGGAGCAATTGCTGAATGAATACGATATTCAGGAAGTGCACACCAACCATGATTACGAACCTTACGCCAATGAGCGCGATAAGGAAATAAACAACCTGCTTGCCTCACGCCAGATTCCGTTTTATACCTACAAAGACCAGTGTATTTTTGAAAAAGATGAAGTAGTAAAAGACGATGGAAAACCCTACACGGTTTATACGCCTTACAGTAAAAAATGGAAAGCAAAACTTTCTCCCTTTTACCTTAAAAGTTACCCGACTGAAAAATATTTTTCAAATTTTTATCAAACCAAAGCGCTTCCCGGCATTTCACTTAGGGAAATGAATTTTTCAAAAAGCACGATTCAGGTTCCCCCGCCTCAAACAACTGCCGGAATTATAAAACACTATAAAGAACAACGGGATTTTCCATGGGTAGCAGGTACCAGCAAACTCAGTGTACATTTCAGGTTTGGGACAATAAGCATAAGAGAAAAGGTGAATAAAGCGCAGCAGCTAAGTGAAACATGGCTGAACGAATTGATATGGCGCGAATTTTATATGCAAATTTTGTGGCACTTCCCATATGTAACCACAGGGGCTTTCAAACCGGCATACAACCGAATTGAATGGAGAAACAACCCGGAAGAATTTGAACGCTGGTGCCAAGGGCAAACAGGCTACCCCATAGTAGATGCCGGCATGCGGGAATTGAATACAACCGGTTTTATGCATAACCGGGTACGAATGATTACTGCCAGTTTTCTCACCAAACATTTATTGATAGACTGGCGATGGGGCGAAGCTTACTTTGCCCATAAATTATTGGATTTTGATTTGGCTGCCAACAACGGAGGCTGGCAATGGGCGGCAGGATGCGGAACCGATGCAGCACCTTATTTCCGGGTATTTAATCCGGCCTTGCAAACAGAGAAGTTTGATAAGGATTATCTGTACATAAAAAAATGGGTAACCGAATACAACACCCCTTCATATATTAAACCTGTGGTAGAACACAGCATGGCCAGAGACCGCTGCCTGAAGGTGTATAAAGAAGGATTAGCGACTACAAAATTTACTCCCTCCTTTTAGCCACTGCTCCATTTATAATCACTTCTTCAATACAGTCGCTCCCGAAATTGTAAGGAATAAAATGGAAAGAAGGAATAGGCTTGGTGATAATTACACTTCCGGCCTTTCCAATTGCAATGCTACCGTGGGTATCGCTCATTTGAATGGCTGCCGCAGCATTGATGGTAGTGGCGTGAATGGCTTCTTCAGGAGTAAGTTTCATGCGGGCGCAGGCTAATGACAACACAAAACTCATACGTCCGCTGGGCGAACTGCCAGGATTATAATCAGAAGCCAATGCAACAGGCAAACCTGCATCAATCATTTTGCGTACCGGGGCAAAAGGAATCCCCAGAAAAAAGGAACAGCCGGGCAATGCCATAGGCATAGTGGTTGAATTTCGCAGGCATTCTATTTCTTCGTTTCCGCAATACTCCAAATGATCCACACTAAGCGCATGATTTTTTACTGCTACCTGCACCCCTCCCGAATAACCAAGCTCGTTTCCGTGAATTTTTGCTTTGAGGCCATGTTTGGCTGCCGCTTTTAAAATGGTATCTGTTTCCACTGGAGTAAAAAAGCCCTGATCGCAAAACACATCACAGTAATCTGCCAGTTGGTGTTCGGCAATACGTGGCAGCATCTCCTTAATGATTAAATCAATATACCCCTGCCGGTTTTCTTTGTACTCTAATGGAATGGCGTGTGCGCCCAAAAAATTGGCCCGCACCGGAATGGGAGAAACCTCTTTCAGTCGTTTAATTACCCGCAACATCTTGAGTTCATCTTTCAGGGTAAGTCCGTAACCGCTTTTAATCTCAATGGCACCTGTACCCTGCTTTATCACTTCCCAAAGACGTTCCAGTGCCGAATGGTACAATTCATCTTCGCCCATAGCCTGTAACCTTCGGGAGGAATTGAGGATACCTCCGCCCTTTTGAGCAATTTCTTCGTAACTCATCCCTTTTATACGCATCACAAATTCTTCTTCGCGGGTGGCTGCAAAAACAATATGCGTATGTGCATCTACAAATGTTGGCATCACCACACGCCCCGTGGCATCTATTTCTTTAATGGCTCCGTGTTCCCTAATGATTTCCGGTTTAAAATCGCGCATACTCCCGAAGGCCGCAATTTTTCCGTGCTCTATATACAAAAAGGCATCTACCAGCACGTTCATTTCCGACATTTGCCTTCCCGCTCTTCTGTCAATGGGGAAATTATCTATTGCAATCAGTTGTTTTATATGTTTAATGAGTATGTTCATGATTTCGTAAATTTAATAATATCTAACCTTTGATGAAATGGTTTCACGCAAAGCTCGCTAAGGCGCAAAGATTGTTTATTCCTTCATTTTTATTCTGCTCTTCGCTGGCTTTGCTCCCATGCCTGAAATACCTCATTCTAAAACACAAAGATTCACAATTTATTGACAATTCTGAATATCCCATTTTTAATCAATTCCACATTAAAATTCACCAGTAATCCCAGCCTTTTATCTGCAAGTCTCAAGTAGGTTAACAATTGTTTATGATGCACTGGAGCTAAAACTTCAACAGATTTAACCTCTATGATTACTTTATCTTCAACAATGATATCAGCTCTGAAACCTAAATCCAATTCGCGTCCTTTATACCTCGCCTGAATCCCTTGTTGCCGGGTGAAACTTAAATTACGCTCCAATAATTCAAATGCTATTACTTCCTCATAAACTGATTCAAGAAGTCCGGGTCCTAATTCCCGATGAACATTAAGAAAAATGTCTACTAAAACCTTCGATACTTCATTTTCTGTCATAGTCCGAAACTTTGCGGGCTTTGCGCCTTTGCGTGAAATTTTCGCAACGATTCATTACCCCCCATAATTTATAATTTACCTGTATAAAACCTCATTTTCTTCATGGCAGTCGTGAGCCTTGGTTCTTCTTTAAACAATCCGAATACCGCTGAACCACTCCCGCTCATAGCTGCATAAACTGCACCCGCATCGTACATTTTTTGTTTAAGGTGGCCAATGGATTTATGTTTTTGAAATACCGAATGTTCAAAATCATTTTCAAGTACCCTTTTCCATTTACTCACCGGAAGCAGTATTTGCTGTTGCAATTGTCCGGCTCCTTCTGTTTTTCCCCGCTTTTGTACACCGGCATAGGCATCGGCAGTACTTACATGAATGCCGGGATGTACCACAGCAATAAACCATCCCTTTAAATCAACCGCTACCGGTTTAAATTTTTCGCCCCTGCCATAGGCAAATACAGGTTTATTATCTATGAATACAGCACAGTCGCTGCCCAACTTTACAGCATAGTTTCGCATTTGGGCACCTGTTAATTTTAACTCAAATTTTTCATTCAACAGTTTGATGGTACATGCGGCATCGGCCGAGCCTCCTCCCAATCCGGCACCCATAGGAATATTTTTTCGCAGGTAAATTTTTACCGGGGGTAAATCAAAATCAGCATCGAGCAAATTATAAGCACGCACGCATAAGTTATCCTCGGTCCTTCCGTCAATTGTTAATCCCGAAGGCGTAAAAACCACCTTCGTTTTTTTTGGGTATTTGTTTTCAATCACCTCAAGCGCATCCTGCCACTGCACCGGATAAAATACCGTTTCAATATTATGAAAACCATCGGGCCTTTTATTGATTACATGAAGCCCAAGATTTATTTTACAATTAGGAAATGTGAGCATACTAAAACAATTTGGCTCTTTTAACTACAAATGGCAATAGCACCTGCGAAAAATCTGTTCCTACTTCGGCTTCTACAAAATCAATTTTATACTGCAGGCAGCGGGTCATTAACTCCTGCCTGTAGGCTGCCCATGCTTTCAGGTATTGTTCGCGCAGGGCCTGCGGCTGCAATTTCATTCGCTCTCCCGTTTCCATATCCACAAAAATGTGCGGACGATTGGAAAAATTAAATTCACTCTCCAGCTTTTTATCTGATACATGAAATAAAATAACTTCATGCTTATTAAAACGGAGGTGTTGCAGTGCCGAAAATAATTCATCGATGTCCACTGCACTATCCAGCATATCTGTAAACACCATTACCATGCTGCGCTTATGAATACTCTCCGACAGTTCATGCAATACTTTGGCAATATTGCTTTGTTTGTTTTCCGGTGCTTTTTGCAAAAGCTCCTCCATGCGGCTAAATAATAGTCTGCGGTGTACACCGGTGGCACGTGCCTCCGAAAGGTAGTTGATTTGCTCATCGAATAAGCAAATTCCCGAAGCGTCCCGCTGTTTACTCAATAACTGAATGAGGGAGGCCGCTGCATATACACTGAATCCTATTTTACTCAATCCTTCCTTTGGAAAAAACATGGATGAGCTGCTATCAATAGCCATGTAACAGCGCAGGTTGGTTTCTTCTTCGTAACGTTTGGTAAAAAGTCTCTCAGTACGGGCAAAAAGTTTCCAATCGATATGCCGGGTAGATTCTCCGGTATTGTACAACCTGTGCTCTGCAAACTCAACCGAGAAACCGTGATAAGGACTTTTATGCAAACCGGTGATAAATCCTTCAATTACCTGTTGTGCCAGTAACTCCAGGTTGCCTGTCTGCAATAAATGCTCGGTATCCAATTTTATATCGGCCATCTGTACAAAACTAAGGGATTTGGGGAAAAGGTGGTGAAATTGTAAGTGGTGAGTTTGCGAAATTGTGAGTTTGTCTTTGGCAACTCTTCTATCCCGGTTTCTATTTTACTATCTTTGCCCAAATTTTACTCTTTGCACGAATCTCATTACCGCAGCATTCTTAAAAGCATCTCCTGGCGCATTATCGGAACCATTGATACCATTATTGTTTCGTGGTTGATTATTGGCGAGGGCGGGCAATTTAAAGCATTGTCTATTGGTTTCAGCGAACTGCTTACCAAAATGGCCCTTTATTATGGCCACGAAAGGTTTTGGGTATGGCTGCTGCGTAAATACCAATGGAGCCAAACACCACGTGTATCAGTGATTAAAGCCATTAGCTGGCGGATTGTAGGAACTATGGATACCATCGTGCTGGCCACCCTCATCACCGGAAATCCGTTAACCGGTTTAAAAATTGGCGGTACCGAACTGCTCACCAAAATTGTGCTCTACTACCTGCACGAACGAGCCTGGGCACGTCTGCCTTTAGGTACCGTTAGAAAGTGGTTTGGGAGAAAATAAAAAAGGCCGTTAATTTCTTAACAGCCTTTCAGAAAAAATATTTTTCAGATTATCCTACCTGTGCCTGCAGTTTATTGGCAAGAATATGTTTAGGTACGGCACCCACTTGTTTGTCTACCACCTGTCCGCCTTTAAAAAACAATAAAGCGGGAATGCTCATGATACCATACTCGGTGGCCACTTTGGGGTTATGGTCAACATTTAGTTTTCCTATTACGGCTTTGCCATCGTATTCATTAGCCAGCTCTTCTACTATAGGGCCAATCATACGACATGGGCCACACCACTCTGCCCAAAAATCAATGAGTACCGGTTTGTCTGATTTCAGCACCACTTCCTCGAAGTTGCTGTCGGTTATTTCTATTGCCATTTGTTTTATATTTTTTTAAATGATTAATTTTTAAATGCTGTGCCTTGTTTTCAATTATTGTGCCTGACTAAATTGGTATCTTATTTCCATTTGCTCAAAAGTTTTTATCACCTCATTATCCAGATTTATCCGGTATTTCTTAGATAAACCGTTCACCATCCACTTTTTATCGCTATCCAACAGATTCATACGCAGTGTACAATTCCCTTTATGGCTGTCGAAAAGTTTCTGTAAATTATCTACCAATGTACTGTCAACTTTTTTCACATCAATATTTAAGGTGACAGATTTTACCATTTTGTCCTTTAACTCTGACAAAAGTTGTATGTTGTTTATTCTGAATTCTAATTCATTTTCATTGTTCCAGCGGGTTTGTACTTTGCCCTTTATGAATAAAAACCAACCCTGAGTCATAAATGGTTTATACTTGGCAAAATCTTCCCCGAAAAGGGCAAATTCAAAAGTATCGGTATAATCTTCAAGCATAAACCTCCCGTAAGGTTTTCCGTTTTTAGAGATTCCCTCAATTACGTTGGTAACGATACCGGCAATGGTAATATCCTTGTTTCGAAGTTGTTTCAATTCTTTTAACTCACTGAGTGAATGGCGGCAAAACTGCTGAATTTCCATTCTGAAATCATCGAGCGGATGACCCGTAATAAACATCCCCACTACTTCCTTTTCGTAATTCAATTGCTTCATTTTATCCCACTCTTCCGTTATTGGAATAGCTGGTTCAGGGATATCGGATGCACCGCTTCCTCCGCCTCCAAATAAAGATTGCTGACTGTCGGCCTCATGGTTTTGCACCGCGTTGCCATATCGGATAGCTTTCTCTATAATATTCATTTCTTCGTTTTCCGGTACCTTTATGTATTGTGCCCTGTGAACCCCGTGAAAACAATCAAAACCACCGGCAAAGGTTAAAGCCTCAATGGTTTTTTTATTAACTGCACGCAGATTTACCCGTTTGGTTAAATCAAAAATACTTTTGAAGGGACCATTTTTATCACGTTCCTCAATAATTGCCTGCACGGCAGCCTCCCCTACTCCTTTCACGGCTCCCAGACCAAAACGGATTTCACCTTTTTTATTGACTGCAAACTGCACGTAACTTTCATTGATATCCGGACCTAAAACAGGAATTCCCGATCGCTTGCACTCCTCCATGAAGAAGGTAATTTTATCAATATTCCCCAGATTATTGGTTAATACTGCCGACATGTATTCTCCCGGATAATGTGCCTTGAGGTAAGCCGTTTGATAGGCTACAAAAGCATAACAGGTAGAGTGCGATTTATTAAATGCATATTGGGCAAATGCTTCCCAGTCTGTCCATATTTTTTCAAGTTTATCAGCAGGGTGCCCTTTTTCCTGCGCCCCATCCATAAACTTGCTCTTCATTTTATCAAGAGTGGCCCTGTCCTTTTTCCCCATAGCCTTGCGCAGTACATCGGCATCTCCTTTTGAAAAACCACCTAATTTTTGCGAGAGCAACATCACCTGTTCCTGATAAACGGTAATGCCATAGGTATCTTCCAGGTATTCCTTCATATCGGGCAAGTCATAAGTAATGGCTTCCCTTCCGTGTTTACGCGCAATAAAATTAGGAATATAAGCAATGGGGCCCGGACGGTACAACGCATTCATGGCAATTAAATCTTCAAAGCGGTCGGGCTTTAATTCTTTGAGGTATTTTTGCATACCCGGACTTTCAAACTGAAACGTACCGTTGGTTTCACCGCGCTGATACAACTCAAGTGTTTTTGAATCATCCAGCGGAATGGTATCAATATCTATTTCCAGGTTATGATTTTGCTTAATGAGATTAAGCGCATCGCGAATAATGGTAAGGGTTTTTAAGCCCAGAAAATCCATTTTTATTACACCCGCATCTTCAATTATACTGCCTTCATATTGGGTAATGAGCAATTCCGTTTCTTTTGAAGTAGCTACCGGAATTATTTCACTTAAATCTTTTGGTGCAATAATAATTCCTGCTGCATGCAAGCCTGTTCCGCGCACCGACCCTTCCAGTATCAATGCTTCTTTGAGCACACGAGCCTGCAAATCGTTTCCTTTGGCAATTTCCCTGAGCTTTTTTATGTTCTCGATATCTTCGTTCTGATAAGCTTCTTTTTCTCTAAGTCCTTTCTCTCCGTCAATAGGCGCATTCATCACCCTATCGAGTTCGGTACCGGGTTTATCAGGCACCAGTTTAGCCAGCATGTTTGATTCCTGAAGAGGCAAATCCATTACCCGCGCCACATCTTTGATACTTGATTTGGCAGCCATAGTTCCATAGGTAACAATTTGCGCCACCTGATTTTTTCCATATTTCTCCACTACATAATCAATCACCTTTTGCCTACCTTCATCATCAAAATCGGTATCAATATCGGGCATGCTTTTGCGGTCGGGATTAAGAAAACGCTCAAAAAGCAAATTGTATTTAATCGGGTCGATATTGGTAATGCCAATACAGTAAGCCACCACACTTCCGGCAGCCGAACCGCGACCCGGCCCTACAAAAACCCCAAGGTTTCTTCCGGCCTTGATAAAATCGGATACAATAAGAAAGTATCCGGCAAATCCCATCGTACGAATGGTGTGCAACTCAAATTTAATGCGTTCTTCAATTTCAGGAGTAATATCACGATAACGTTCACGTGCCCCCTGCCAGGTAATACTTTCCAGGTAATCATCCTGGGAGGCAAATTCAGGCGGAACCGGAAAATGAGGCAACAGGATATCTTGTTTCAGTTTCAGGCTTTCAATCTTGCCCACAATTTCATTGGTATTATCAATGGCCTGCGGTACATCATGAAAAAGAGCCTTCATTTCTTCGGTAGTTTTAAAATAAAACTGATTGTTGGGAAAAGCAAACCGTTTGCCCTTAGCTGATACATCATCATCGGCAAACTCTTTCAACGTGGGCGTACTTTGTTTTTCACCGGTGTTTATGCAAAGTAAAATATCGTGCGCATTGGCATCTTCTTCATTGATATAATGCGAATCGTTGGATGCAATTACTTTTACATTATACTTTACCGCAAATTTGAGTAACACTTCATTTACCTGATCCTGCTCTTTTAAATCGTGGCGTTGCAATTCGATGTAATAATCTTCACCAAATAAATCGAGCCACCATTTAAATTCTTTCTCGGCTTCCACCTCTCCTTTGCGCATGATAGTTTGCGGCACCATAGCACCAAGGCAGCAGGTAGTAGCAATTAAACCGGAGTGGTATTTCAGGATAAGTTCCTTATCAACGCGCGGATATTTACCGTAAAGACCATCCATGTATCCGAGGGAACAAAGTTTAACCAGGTTGCGGTATCCCTCCGCATTTTTTGCCAATAACAACTGATGGTAACGTTTGTCTTTATCCTCTTTGGTAAACTGTCGCTTGTGTCGGTCTTCCACCACGTAAAACTCACAACCCACTATAGGTTTTATACCTTGCTTGTTGGCTTCGGCCACAAAACTGAAAACCCCGAACATATTTCCATGATCGGTAATGGCACAGGCAGGCATATTATCGGCCTTGGCCTTTTTGAGCATTTTCGAAATATCTGAAGCTCCGTCAAGCAGGGAATATTGGGTGTGTACGTGGAGGTGAGAGAATTGCATATGATACGAAATGTTGATGAAAAGCTATCAAAAGTACATACTATGTGTTTAGAAAAACGGGGTGTTGAAAGGATGGGGAAAAAGAGGTTAATGAATGATTCTTAAGCCTGAACATCAAAATTCAAGCTTGTTTTTGAATGAATTTCCTTAATTTTACCACGTGGGGGCAGGTACGCTTGGGACTGACCTTTCGAGCGGCTAGTCACTTTTTATTTTCATATAACCCAGAAATAAAGTAACTTTGAGTTAGGATGAGATTTGTACAAAACTGTTTTTATGCTACCATTTTTTTACTGTGTGCCATAAGCGCAAGCGGTAAAAGCAATGGCATAGAGAGTGGTTTATTTTGCGCAACATCCTGCATCTATGAATCAAGTGCAATTAGAAATAATCCTAACGTATTAGCCTTTAAAAAATGTCGCAGAATATCAACCCATCTCACCACCAAATACCTGCTTCTGGAATACAAGCTCAGTAATCCCTCGGTATACTGTACCGAAGTAAGCCATAATTTTACCAAGTGGAAAACTGTTATTAAAAGCAGGCTTCTGAAAAAACATAATCGTAAAGGATTACTTTCCGAAAAAAATAACAGGGTACGAATTTTTTCAAAATTCGTCAAATCGTTTTCGGAAACAAACCCTAACCCGCATTTCAACCAAAAAATCTCATTTTATCTTCAACTCGGATATAAAATAATGCAGCCTTTAGACTGCGTTGCTTATTTGTCTGTTCAAAGAACTTAGGAGGTTCCATTCCTATTTTTTCCCTATTCTCTGTACTGCATTCTGCTTACAAATTATTATTAAATTTCATTTAACGAAAATTAACAGGATTATTATGGAACTGAAAAAACAATTATTCTTTTGCTGCATTTCGGTAGTCTGGTGCACCGGTCTTGCTATTGCCGGAGGATTACCCGATTTAACAAACAAATCAACAACCACCGAACTCACTGAACGCAGAGACCGTAACACCAAACATTTTAAAAACCCGGATGGCTCGTGTACCATGATTACCAGTGCAGGTTCATTACATTACCTTTCCGTAAACGGGCAATGGCTGGATATTAACACCGATATTAAAGCAAATAAGGAGTCGGATAAAGTCGACTACGGATATGCGAATACTGAAAATTCATTTAGAAGTTATTTTCCGTACGCGCTTTCGGGCAAAGGTGTGTTGACCCAAATGGGAAACAATAAGATTTGGGAAGGGGAAAAATCGGGATATTACTTCGAATCGGACGAAGGCAAAAGTAACAGGTATGATTTTAATACCGGAGGAGCTTTGGTTAATGGGAACACCTTGTTATTTCCCTCGGTAAACGGAGAAGCTGATATTCGCTACACGGTGCAGGCCGACCAGCGAAAACTAGACTGGGTACTGAACAATCGTAACCTGATTGCTAAAGCATCTTCCCAAGCTAAATGGCTGGTGATTTACGAAAGCATTAACCTGCCCGCGGGATGGACCATATCGGCAAAGGGCGATGAAATGCATGTGTATGATGCCAGCGGACAACATATGATTCAATACGAAAAGCCGATGATATATGAATCGGCTTCACCTTCACCGGAGAGAGCCGAAGATGATTTCCGCATTTTCGGAACCTACCGTTTGGTCTCCATTAACCATGAATGGTACATCGAAACCATTGTTGACCTTTCATGGTTAAGATCGAAAGACCGAATATTTCCGGTTATTATTGATCCAACAGCTTCTTATTATCCTAACAATACCACGTATTGGACCGGTTATCAAACATCAGCCTCAAGCAAGTCAAACGGAATGATGAGGGTTACCAGTAGCTTAAATGTAGGTTGGAGTAGGTTTAATATTTCATCGCTGCCGGCAGCCGCTATAGTAACGCAAACCGTTCTGCATTCATACCATTACTCTACAACGGGTACAAAAGATGCACGGATTAATGACATGAATGCAACAGATCCGGTATCAGCCGCTGCTTCTGCCATTTCATCAGCTATTGCAGCCAATGATTCATACATCACCAATTACCCGTATGGCGGATCAACTTACGGATGGCGTTCGGGTACATTGGGCGCATCAGCCAATTCTGATGTTATGGCCAGACGTAGTCAAGGATGGACTGCTTTAGGTTTTGCTTACTCATCGGGCTCCACCACCTTTATGTATCATTACGGATGGAATGGCACTTATCGTCCTTATTTAAGTATTACCTACCTTGACGCTATTATTGATGCGAGTGTTACTGCTTTGGTTAGTCCTGTAGGTAACACTTGTGGTAATCCAACCACAAATATTATTGTACGTGTAAAAAACAACTCAGCTTCTGACAGTGTTACCGGGCTAAAAGTTGTTTGCAATATTACGGGAACATTTAATGCATCACTTTCCGGAATCCTTAGCCGGAAATTATATGCCGGAACCGAGGATACCATTGCTTTAGCCACCACCTTCAATACGCTTTCAGGTGCAAATCTTCAGTTTAGTATTTATACCGATTACGGCAATGATCCCAACCACAGCAATGATACCTTAAACATCAGCCGGATTATTAACGCAGTGCCATCCGGAATGGTTATCAATCAGCATACATCGTCAAAAGGAACATTTAAATCCGGAACATTTGCTGACCCCGACTATGTGAAAGCAGCCGACAGTCTGGTGTATGAGTTACTTCCTCCTTCAGGATTTACCCCGGGACAATATGGAACAGACTGGGATATTTCATTGATAAGCATTCGTACCGCAGGGCTTACTAACCTCGGCAACTTTTATCAAACTGTATCCGGTTCGGGCAACCAATTGCTGGTTTTAAAACCGCAGCAATCTGAAACTGACTCGCTTTACAAAATTGAAATTACCTACCATGTGGCGGCAACGGGTTGCGACTCTACCAAACAACGATGGATTTATATGGCTCCGGTTCCTGTAGCAAACTTTACCTGCGACACTGTATGTTTTGGATTTCCGTCCGATTTTCAGAATTCTACTACTATGCTGCATGAAACACCTTTATTCCGGTGGGATTTTGGTGATGCCGGAAATGCAGATACGTCTAATCAGACTCATCCGCTATACACATACACCAATGCGGGCAATTTTAATGTAACCCTTACTGCTACTTCCTCTCGAGGATACTCAGTAACTTATACCAAAACAATTACGGTAATGCCAAAACCATTTACTGTTTTTAACTTCACTTCTGCCTGTGATGGAGAAGCAGTAGTTTTTACCAACCAATCAACCATTGGTGGTTCCCAGACAACTCCACTCAGTTATTACTGGAATTTAGATGACGGAAGCTTCTCCGTAGCTACCAATCCAACTAAAACATATGCCACATTTGGAAATTATCAGGTACTGCTAAAAGCAATTTCCCAATATGGATGCAGTGATAGCATTACCAAAACGGTTAGGGTTAATGAACGTCCAGATATCCATTTTACAGCAATGAACAGCTGTGCCGGACAATCAACTCAATTTAATAACACCACCTCCATAGGTGCCGGACTGACAGGTTATTCGTGGGATTTTGGAGATAATACCTATTCACAGACCAAGTCTCCGTTTAAGGCGTACACAACACCCGGAACTTATTCGGTAAAACTGTTTGCTATTTCCGATTTCGGGTGTGCTGATTCATTGATTTCAAATATTTCGGTCTATCCCACACCGGTTGCTACTTTTACCGCTTCTTCTTCGTTTTGCAGCAACGATAGTGTAACCTTGATTAATACCTCCACCGTTTCGGGTGGCGGTCAACTCACCTATAAATGGCTTTTAGGAAACGGAGATTCTTCTGCAAACAATGCAGCCTCGTTCAAGCAATACTATGAGGAAGGCAGTTTCGATATTACGCTTCAGGTTACTTCGGGAGATAACTGTACTTCACAAATATCAAAAAACATTATCGTAAACGAAACGCCAAAAGCTTCTTTTAACACTGCTTCTCCGCTGTGCGAAAAGAATGATGTGGTTTTTCAAAATACGTCTTCGTTACAAAACGGGATGCTTACTTACCAGTGGGATTTTAAATCGGGAGGAAACAGTACCCAAACACATCCGGTAGTGAATTTTTTAACAGCCGGAATAAATAAAATAAAACTGACTGCCACCAGTAACAAAAACTGTGTTGACTCGTTCACTCAAAATGTGAATATCCAACCTACACCCGATGCCTCCTTTAGCATGGCGGTTTTAAGCCCTCAAAAAAGGCAGATTTCTCTTACACCGGGTAATACCACTTATTATGGGTACGAATGGCAAATGGGAGACGGAATGGTAAGTAATCAGATAAGTCCGGTTTACAGTTTCCTTACCAACGGAATATTCAAAATAACATTAAAGGTAACAGACATGCATATGTGTGGGAACACCTCTGACACATCGGTTATGTTTAATGTGGGAACAGGTGATGTGACGAATGATAACAGTGTTCAGTTATATCCCGTTCCTGCAGACAAAGCCTTGTTTATAGAGTGTAAATCAACTCAACCGGTTAACGGGAAATGGCAAATTTCCGATGCCTCCGGTAGAAATATCCTGTCGGCTTCTTTTAACGGTAAAACCGAAATATCAACCGCTGATTTGAGACCCGGAATTTATTTTATCAGAATCCTTGTGAATGAACAGGAGACAAATAAAAAACTTATTATTACTCATTAATCCAATACGGGCAATTGCTCCCCGAAGGGAGCAATTGCCCGTATAAAATTCAGCTCCCGGATATTTGCCGCATTTTGCTTCAAAAGCGAACCTTCCAAATGTTATATTTGCTCAATAAGCGTCCTGAAAGGTTATATCCATGCGGAAATATTTTCTATTTCTTTTTACCATTATCCAACTGATTTGTTATGGAGGTGAGCCATTCTATTACCACTATACCATTGAAGAGGGTTTGCCCGATATGGAACTCTATAACCTGTACCAAAGCCGGGATAAATTTTTATGGACAGGCTCGGCCAAAGGATTAGTAAAATTTGATGGAAGTAAATTTACCACCTACCAGTCACCGGCACAGGTATCGGGGTCCATTTCGGGCATCACCGAAGATGCTTTTCACCGCATCTGGTGCCATGATTTCAGCGGACGTATTTTTATTCTTCAAAACGATACTTTATCCCTTTTTAAACATTGGGATCCGGAAAAATCAACTACATTTCCACGCATCTATTTTGACGAGGAATACTCGCTATACATCCTCACCAATAATGAAATTACACTTTACAAACCGGATTTTAAGTTAAAAGATTACCTGCCGGTAAAAACTATTCAATTTAAAAATATTCTCACTTACGGTAAACCCGGCATTGGGTTATTTCTCTACTCCGAAAAAGGAATAGCCACGGTTGATAAAAACCTTAATATACACTATTTTAAAGACAATAACGGGGAAAGCTCATTTCCGGATATTGACGGAAGACTTATCTTTTTAAAAAACGGAACAGAATATTATTTTATATCTGGAACCTACAAATGGTATAAATTAAATTTGAGAAACTACTCCTTCCAGTTAAATGGAGAACTCCCAAAAACATCTGTACTTATTAATGCCGCATTTGTTGATAGCAATTTATGGATTTGTACGTTTGACGGAATAGAGCATTACCGGATTTCCGGAAATACGATTACTAAAAAAGGAAATTATTTTAATAGTTGTCAGGTAGCAGATGTAATCACAGACCATGAAGGGAATTACTGGGTTTCTACACTCAACGAAGGACTTTATATGATTCCGTCATTGCAGGTACAATGGACATCCAACCAAAACAGCAACCTCATCGGGAAACGTATTTTGCGAATGGCCACCTCCAGCAAATACCTGTTTTTTGGGTTAGCCAACGGTAATCTCTACCGGATGCGGCAAAACCAATTGGAGAAAATAAACAACCCTCCAAATAAACAACCGGTCATCAGCATATATGTTGATACTGCTCTAAACAGGTTGTATTATGCCGCTGATTTAATCTATGAAGCTAAAGGAACAAATAATGAGCATTCACAAAAACTTCTTTCAAATGGTGGTGTAAAAGGACTGCTTGTTACCTCTAATAACTTAATAGTACAGGGAGTTGGAAACGCATTATACATTCATGTGCCCAACAACACCACCATTGAAAAATCAGTTCCCCGCTGGATATTGCCTTTGATAAGAGAAACCAACCTGAGTTTTGGCTCTGAAATATATACCAAAACCTATATCCTGCTCAACAAACGAATTGTGTTTGTATTGGGCGACCGACAACTGAATTCCCTTTGGGTGGGTACTAAGGATGGTGTTTACCATATCGATTCCAAAGGCATTCATCAGCCTCTGTTCGAAGGAAACGTGATACATGGAATGAATGCCACCATTTACAAGGATGAAGTATGGATTGCCACAATCAATAATGGTATTCTTAGAATAAAAAACGATTCCATCACACAAATAGGAGAAAAGGATGGACTTGCGGGAAACCGCACAGCTAAAGTTTCCATCTACCGGAACAAAGCATTTATTTTATCCGACCGCGCTTTGCAGAGTTACGATTTACTCACCGGAAAATGGGAAATGCTGAATGAAAATGACGGCATCATACCTAAACTGATTAATGATTTTGCAATTTTTGAGAATCGCATTTGGTTGGGTACTTCAAAAGGGTTAATAGATTTACCAATTAATTTACCAGTGCTCAAACCCAATCCCCCTATTTTATTTTTAAAAGGAGCATATGCTGCCGACCAGTTACTGCTGACTAACAGTAAAAACACCATCGACCTACCCTATGGCAAATACAACCTGAAAATAAAATTAGGTGCGGTAAGTTTTAGAAATAAAGGTCATTTCAAAATTCAATACCGCATTGTAGGATGGAACAACGAATGGTATGCACCAATGGAAGAAAGCAATACCGTTATCGAACTTACCACATTGCCACCCGGAACTTATGGTTTTGAAGCGCGCGCATCCAATCAGGATGGATTGGTTTCATCCAATTTGATTAAATTAAATATTACCATTGCTCCCCCATTCTGGCGCAAAACCTGGTTCATTATTTTAGCAGTGGTCGGGATAATAGGAATCATCAGTTTAATTTTCAGGCTACGGGTAAAGGCGATTAACCAAGGTAACCAGTTATTACTCGACAAAGAGCGATTAGAAAAAGAACTTAAAGCCAGTACCCTTGCTTCCATTAAATCGCAAATGAATCCTCATTTTTTATTCAATTCGCTCAATACCATTCAAAATTATATTTATAAAGACGAACGTAAACAGGCAAATTATTTTTTAGGCAAATTCAGCGACCTGATGCGCAAAATCCTCCGCCTCAGTTCTCAGGAAAAAATTACCCTTGAAGAAGAAATTGAAACACTTGGTTTATACCTCGATCTTGAAAAAATGCGCTTCCAGGATTCGCTGGAAGTTACCCTTACCATTGACGAAAAACTAGATTTAGGCTCGGTGTTTATCCCGGCCATGATTATACAGCCCTTTGTTGAAAATGCATTAAAACACGGATTAATGCCCCTTAAGAAAAATAAAAAACTATCTATTACTTTTAAAGAGGAAAGCCCTAGTTTGCTATTGGTAACCATTGAAGACAATGGCGTTGGGCGTAAAGCTTCGGCAGAAAAAAATAAAAGGAAAAACATACATCATAATTCTTACTCATCCGAAGCCAATAAAAAGCGGCTGGAATTACTTAACGGAAACAATGAAACCGAAAAAATAGCTCTTGAAGTAATCGACAAAACGGATGAAAAAAATATTGCCTCCGGAACAATTGTTAACCTTAGAATTCCATTTTGATTATATTACAGGCCAAAATTGAATAAAATGACCGAGCCCACCATTAAAGCCCTGATTGTTGATGACGAAAGAGGAGCACGCGAAATTCTTCATGCTATTATAAAAGATTATTTCAGCAATATTGAAATAGTTGAATTATGCGATGACATGACTTCCTGTGTAGCCGCCATACGAAAACATAAACCAGATTTAGTTTTCCTGGATATTGAAATGCCGGGCAACAGCGGTCTTGAATTAATGGATTTTTTACAACCTGACGAACTCAACTTTGAAATTATTTTCGTAACGGCCTACAGCGATTATGCGTTACAGGCATTCAGACTTTCGGCTTTAGATTATTTACTCAAACCTATTCAGATAACCTATTTGGAAGAGGCTATTAACAAATTTAAAAAAGCCAAAAACTACCAGTCAACCGCTTCGCAACTGGAAGTACTTAAAAACAACCTCACCCAGCATCAGCCGGTGCGCATTTGTATTCCATCGTCCGAAGGAAAATACTTTTTTGACATAAATGAATTAATCTATTTCAAAGCCGATGGAGCTTACAGCGAAATTTTCACTACCTCCAAAGGAAGAATTTACGTAGGGAAGAAGTTAAAATATTTTGAAGACATGCTCACTGAGCAAATGGGCTTTTTGCGCATACACCGGTCGTATTTGATAAATGTGAGGCATATAACCATGCAATCGCGCACAGGAAGCCATTCATTAATTATGAGTAACGGAAATGAAGTTGCCGTAGCGGGAGACCGCACGAAAGAAATTATGACTTTTGTAAAAAATTACCTGATTAACTCAGCACCTCGGCCAGATGAAGGAAATACTCATTCACCGGCTTCCTCTTGAAAATAGCCTCATGAAATGGAGTAAGCACTACCTTATTATTTTCAACACCTACCATTTTATCGCGTTCTCCGGCAAGTAGTGCATCTACCGCCCCTGTCCCCATCATCGAGGCATTAATCCGGTCGAAAGCAGTAGGCGAACCCCCGCGTTGAATATGACCTAAAATGGTTACCCGTGATTGTAACCCGGGATGTAACTTGAGCATCTTTTTCTGAATCTCAAAAGCTCCGCCCTCTTCATCACCTTCGGCCACCACAATAATGGAAAACGATCTTTTGCTTTGTTCAAATGCTTTAAACATTTCACCCAAATCATGCAACTTGGTTTCTGTTTCAGGTATAAGCACTGCCTCGGCTCCTCCTGCTACTGCCGAACTTAATGCAATAAATCCGGTATCGCGCCCCATTACTTCGATAAAAAAAGTGCGCCCGTGCGAAACTGCTGTATCCCGTATTTTATCAATGGCATCCAATGCGGTATTTACCGCGGTATCGAATCCTATGGTATAATCAGTTCCATACAAATCATTATCGATAGTACCCGGTACACCAATAACAGGAATATTGTGTTCTTTGGTAAAAATCTCGGCCCCGGTAAAAGTTCCATTCCCGCCAATTGCAACCAGGCCGTCAATGCTATTTCTTTTTAAATGTTCATAAGCTTTAGCCCTTCCTTCAACGGTTTTAAATTCTTCGCTGCGCGAGGTTTTTAATATAGTTCCACCCCGTTGAATAATATTGGCCACACTCGAAAACTCCATCTTCACCATTTCTCCGTTTATCATTCCGTTGTACCCATTCATTATTCCGTAAACTTCCAGATTATAATGCAGCCCGGCCCTCACCACTGCCCTTATGCAGGCATTCATTCCCGGTGCATCTCCACCAGAGGTCAACACTCCTATCCTTTTCATTTTTTATTCCTGTTTTTTATATACAAATCGTATAAACTGATTATCGGCTCCCGGGGTGGTATCATCTATTTGCGTAATTTTAATTATCCCAAATGCTCCGTTTCGCAGCCACACCACCAGCAAATCACCTACTGCCAACTCTTTTACCTGTGTAACATGCGTGTAAAACGGATTGTTCCACATATTAATCAACTCCTTTGAAGTGGTATTATCAAAACTGATTGCCGATGTTCGGATAAACTCTGTGTAAGATGAAGTGAAAGGCGACCGCCACGCTTTTTCTATGTTGGAAGCAGAGGAAGCAGTGGTATTCATCAAATCATAATTTAGTGAATCGGCTAATTGCCTGGCTGCATTGTTTACCAAATCCCATTGCGCATTTTTTGATGTTGCATGTACGTTATATACAACTCCGTTATGCAGGGTTCCCAGGTCAATTGGATCATCGGTAACCGAAATAACAAACGATGCAGATGTCTGCCTGCCGTTCAAATCGGTTACCACAAAAAAGAGACGCATGGTAGCAGGCAAAGTAGTTATATCAGGAACGGTGTATTCAAATGGCCAGCTAAAAGTGGTACCCGAAAGGATTAAAACAGTATCCGAAACCTCGGCCGCTCCATTTAATGAATGCAAAACCTGCAGACTGAAAAGACCCGCATTGGCCTGAGTATGGAGATTTAAATAAACTATTCCTCCTCTGAATACCGCAGCTGAAGCCGGCCCGTTAAAAGTTACGGTAGGCTCGTGCGGAGTAAGTTCAACCTTTTTACCGCAACCAACTATAGCAAGTAGAAAAATAATTCCTGCCAGAAACCTCATCAATGTGCTCCTCCCTGTGATGTTACGCCTTCAATCCCCTGCTTTCTCAAAATACCTTTTACACGGTACCCGTAAAACGCCAGATAGGCAAAACAAAGTATCGTAATGATGTACGAAGAATGAATATCCGTAGCATCGGCCAGTAATCCCTGCAATGGCGGAATAACGGCTCCTCCTAAAATCATCATAATTAAAAATGCCGAACCCTGCGAAGCATATTTACCCAGTCCCATTAATGCCACACTAAAAATACAAGGCCATAATACCGAACAGGCCAAGCCTCCGCTGATAAATGCGAAAAGAGCCGTTTCACCGGTAGTTAATAACCCAATAGTCATGGCAACCAAACCCAATAACGAAAATGCAATAAGAGCCTTTTCTTGGTTATCACCTGCAAAAAACATAGTGGCTATCATCACCAAAATAGAAATTGCGTAGGGAAATAATTTAGCTGCGTCCGAACCGTGAAGGTAATTTACATACAAAACCACTGCGAATGCCACAAACGGAACAATTACCAAAGCCAATGTTTTTGAAATACCTTTCAGGTTAAAAACACTTACGGCACCTGTCCAGCGTCCAATCATTAAACTTCCCCAATAAAGCGAGATAAACGGGGAGATACTTTTCTCGTCATATCCGCCAAATTCAGGTAACCTGAGTAAGGCGCCCATATTGCTTTGAATGGTAACCTCCACACCTACGTAAATAAAAATAGCCAGCATACCCAAAGTAAGCTGCGGAAATTTTAAGGCTCCTGCACCGGGTTCAATGGCTTCATTATTTTGTACAGCCGGTAATTTGGAAAGCGAGAAAAAAACAGCCATCAAAATAAAAACCGATGCAACAATAAGATATAGTTCTTTTATGGCCCCTATAGAAGTATCGCCCGGATTGGGATTAGAAATAGACCCGAATAAAAAGTAACTTACCAAAATTGGACCTAAGGTAGTACCTAATGAATTCACTCCACCGGCTAAGTTTAACCGCTGTGCTCCAGTTTCGGGTGTACCTAATGCGATTACGTAAGGTTGCGAAGCCGTTTGTTGCAACGAAAAACCCAGTGCTACCAAAAAAAACGAACACAGAATAAAATAAAACGAACCCGAATTAACTGCAGGAATGATAGAAAGTGCCCCGGCTGTTGAAATTAAAAGTCCGTAAATAATGCCGCGCTTGTACCCAATTTTATTTAAAAAATCCATTCCGGCCAGGCGGTAGAATAAAAATAAAATAAGCGACCCTATAAAATAACCTCCGTAAAAAGTGAGGTCGATAAGCTGCGACTGAAATTGCGAAAGCTGAAAATGCACTTTGCAAAACGGGATAAATATTCCGTTTGATGCAGCAATAAAACCCCAAAAGAAAAAAACGGTGATTAATGTATAAAGTGCCGATTGATTTTTATTCATATAACTTGGTTCAATAATAAAAAAGCCGGCTGTATCGGTCAACCGGCTTCCAATAATTTATTTTAATTATAAATCAGATTTCGTCATCGCCTGCCGAAGACTGGGAAGTACCATTGGCATTGCGCCTGCTGAATTCCTCAAAATCATATTCAGGGAGCAAATCGCTCTTCACATGATTTACGGTTTCATTCAGTGCCTCAATAAACTTGTTGAAATCTTCCTTGTACAGAAAAATTTTGTGCTTTACATAAGATCCATCTTCCAGCTTCTTGGTGCTTTCGGTGATGGTAATAAAATAATCATTGCCCCTGGTCGACTTCACATCAAAAAAATACGTGCGTTTCCCCGCCCTGATTTTTTTAGAGTAGATCTCTTGCCTCTCGTTCTTGTTAAAATCCTCCATCGTTTCTAAAATTATTTACAACTTCACTGTTGGTTTGTTTTTACATTTGTAAAGATAGAATAAGATGAAGGTTATTTCCAAACATTTCTGTTTTTGCACCGCTTATGCCGTCCTGTGTGCTTCGCTCAGCTGCTTTTGGTAAAGGGCTGCATAGGCTCCGTTCATAGCCATTAATTGGGCATGTGTACCCCGCTCGGCAATGGCACCGTCTTCCATCATCAGTATCTGGTCGGCTCCCTGCACGGCAGAAACCCTATGACTGATAATCAATACTGTACGCCCTTTAAACACGGTTTTAAAGTTTGACAGAATTTGTGATTCGGTCACCGTATCTACTGCCGAAAGGCAATCATCCAGTATCAGAATTTCGGGGTTACGCACCAAAGCCCTGGCCAGGGAAATGCGTTGCTTTTGCCCACCGGAAAGAGAAATACCACGCTCGCCAATTTCGGTTTCATACCCCTCCGGAAAATCGTCAATGGCGTTGTGAACCGCTGCCATACGGGCTGCCTCTACCACCCGTTCCTTCACATCAGGGATTTCTTCGTTGCTTAATCCAAAAGCAATATTATTGAAAATTGTATCCGAAAACAGAAACACATCCTGCGGCACAAAAGCCATATGCTGCCTGTAGGAATCAAGAGCAAAAGCATCTATGTTCTCCCCGTCAACAAGAATAGCTCCATCGCGCACACTGTATAAGCGGGTGAGTAAAGATGCCACGGTACTTTTCCCGCTTCCGGTCGAACCTATAATGGCCAATGTTTCCCCTTTTTTCAACGTAAAATCAAGTCCGTTTAACACCGTTCGTCCGTTGGCCGAATAGGCAAATTTTACTCCACTGAAAGCAATTTCGCGGTGAAATTCAAATGGCTTTTTCCCTCCGGTATCTGTACTTTCCTGTTCCTGTAAAAATTCATTAATTCTGTTTTGCGAAGCCGATGCCCTTTGTACAATAGAAGTAACCCATCCCAAGGCGGTAAACGGCCAGGTGAGCATATTCACATAAATTATAAACTCGGCAATATTTCCCATAGAAATACTTCCTTTAATAACGGCTACCCCACCGGCATAAACGGTAATAAGCGTACTCAACCCAATGAGCAGCATCATTAAAGGAAAAAACAGGGAATCTACTTTTGCCAGCGACATGCTTCGTTGTTTGTACCTTTCAGTTTCAGCCTCAAAATCCCTGAGCATGGCCTGCTCCACCCCATAAGCCTTAATTACCCGTATGCCCGAGAAACTTTCCTGCACATACGAGGTGAGAGAGGATAACTGCGACTGAATTGCATCGCTCCTTTTATTGATAATGCTGTTTACGTAATAGATGGAAACTGATAAAAATGGCAGTGGAATGAGTACATACAAGGTGAAAACCGCATCAACTGAAAGCATCATCCAGATGATTAAAATGGCAGTTGTAATCAGGTTCATGGTGTACATTATAGCCGGACCCGAATACATGCGAACCCTGCTCACATCTTCACTTATTCTGGCCATCAGGTCACCGGTATTGTTTCTGCGGTAAAATGCCAGCGGAAGGGTTTGGTATTTGGTGAAAATTTCATTCTTTAAGTCAAATTCAATATGCCGCGACATCACCACCAGGGTTTGCCGCATAAAATACATAAACACCCCTTTGATTAAATTGAACCCTAAAATAAGAACAGCAAAAAAGAATAATACCCCGATAAAAATATCATACATAGCCTCCTGAATCACGAATCCGTTGAGGCATTTGTAAAGTAAAATGTTGTCCTGCACCATATCAAAAGCCACCCTTACAGCCTGAGCCGGAAAAATGCCGAACAGGTTGGAAAGGGTTACAAATACAAAACCCCACCACAGATAAGCCTGATACTTACGGAAATATTTACTTAAGTGCCTTAGTGGTTTCAAATGATTTTTAGCTATGCAGAAATAAAAATAAGCCTTACTTTTGCCGCAAATTTAGCCCAATTAATAGAATGTCTGAATTAAAAGAAGCCATGGAGTTGAAAGATGTAAAGTTCTTCGACCAATTAAGCACCTATGATCACGAGAATCTTGTGTTCTGTCAGGATAAACATACAGGCCTGCGTGCCATCATAGCCATTCACAATACGGTGTTGGGTCCCGGATTGGGCGGAACAAGAATGTGGGCCTACAAAAATGATGTGGAAGCCATTACCGATGTGCTCCGCCTTTCGAGGGGAATGACCTACAAAGCAGCCATTTCAGGTCTTAACCTGGGTGGTGCCAAAGCCGTAATTATTGGCGATGCCGCTACGCAAAAAAGCGAAGCCCTCATGCGCAAATTCGGTCGTTTTGTAGAAAACCTGAACGGAAAATACATTACTGCCGAGGATGTGGGAACCACCACCCTCGATATGGAATACATAAACATGGAAACCAGCCATGTGGTAGGTTTACCTGAAAGCATGGGCGGTGGCGGAGATCCTTCGCCCGTTACTGCTTACGGAGTGTACATGGGTATCAAAGCTTCGGCCAAACAGGTTTGGGGTTCTGATTCCTTAAGCGGCAAAAAAGTAGCTGTACAGGGTGTAGGTAAAGTGGGCGGACACCTGCTTGAGCACCTCCATAAAGAAGGAGCCAAACTGGTAATTACCGATATCAATCAGGGTGCCCTAAAACACTATGCCGATAAATTGGGTGCTACCGTTGTAGGAATGGACGAAATCTACGATCAGGCAGTGGATATTTATGCTCCATGTGCCTTGGGCGCAAGCGTAAATACCGAAACCATTAACCGGTTGAAATGTGTAATAATTGCCGGTGCAGCAAACAATCAGCTGGCTGATGAAAAAGTACACGGACAACTGTTGCTTGACAAAGGAATGGTGTATGCCCCCGATTTTCTGATTAATGCCGGTGGATTGATTAATGTATACAGCGAACATATTGGATACAACCGTGACCGCGCCTACGGACAAGCTGAAAAAATTTATGACCTTACCTTAAGCATATTCAAAAAAGCTTACGAAGACAAAATACCTACTCAGGAAGCTGCGATTAAACTTGCCGAGAAACGTATTAACGATATCTTAAAAGTTCACTCTACGTACTAATAAAAATACGTCAGGCCATTCGGGAATAACAACAACGGATGGCCTGATTTTTTGTTCTTTAAAATCATATATGCTCAATCGCAGGCTCGTTCGTATCAAAGTATTTCAAACACTGTATTCCTTTACGCAGGATGAGCAGGCTAACCGTTCCTTTTACGAAAAACAATTACTCAAATCCCTCGCGGGTATTTTTGATGTTTACTACTTTATACTCGCATTTCCCTCATTTCTTAAACATCTGGCCGAACTTGAAATGGAAACCGAACAGGCAAAACATTTCCCGTCTGACGAGGAAATAAAGCTACACCGGTCCATTGTTGAGAATTCATTTATTGGCTTGCTCGAAAGCAATATTACCTTGCAGGAGCGAACCAAAAAATGCCCGTACAAATGGGAAAACCATATGGATATCATCCGCAACCTGTTTATCGAACTGAAAAAGGATGAGCATTTTCGCACCTATGCGCTCACTTCAGAAAAAAAATCGTCAGATCAACGCAAAATCATCCAATGGGTACTCAATGAACTGGCCGATAAAAATGAATTGTTTAATTTTCAACTGGAAGAAACACACCTCAACTGGCAGGACGATAAAGAAGTGGTGATGAATGCCGTGAATAAAAGCCTGAGGCAGGTGAAAGATGCCGGCAGCGATTTTCTTTACATCCCCGATTCGGAAACAACCGAACTGGAGGAAATGGCACGCGACCTGTACACCAAAGTACTGATTCACGAAACGGAACTGAGCACCCTGATTGAAGAAAAAACCAAAAACTGGGATGTGGAACGCATTGCCGTTACCGATACTATCTTATTAAAAATGGCCCTTTGCGAAATCCTTTATTTCCCTTCTATTCCGGTAAAAGTTACCATTAACGAATACCTCGAGATCGCTAAATTATACAGTACCCCCAACAGCAAAAACTTTATCAATGGAATTCTTGACGCTATTCAGAAAGAACTGAAAGCTTCAAACAAAGTGGTAAAAGAAGGCCGGGGTTTGATTGAGTAATGAATTTCTTACATTTGAATTCGAAAATTTAGAGATGTATATGAAAAAAACATTTTTAGCTTCAGCAATTGCGTTAGCCCTGTTTACTTCATGTGGCTCGAAAGATGGTGGTGTATCAACTGATATTGTAAAAAATCCGGCTACCGGTACCACTGAATTTCCGGAAATGAAATTCGAAAAAACAGTGTACGATTTCGGTACCATTGATGAAGGAGCAAAAGTGGCCTACAGTTTTAGATTTACCAACACCGGCAAAAGTGATCTGGTCATTTCAAATGCCACCACCAGTTGCGGCTGTACCGCTTCCGACTGGCCCCGCCACCCGGTGAAGCCGGGCGAAAGCGAAGCCATCAAAATTGAATTTAACAGTGCCGGCAAAAGCGGACAACAGGATAAAATGATTACCCTTTCCACCAATTGCGAAAAATCGAGTATTATCCTTAGCCTTCGAGGCATTGTAAACCCTAAAAAAACAAATTAATTAAATTGAACACTATGCTCCATATTTTATTAGCAGCACCTGCCGGACAAGGCGGAGGCGGAATGGGATTCAACATCATGTTGGTTCTGGTATTGGTTGTGTTTTATGTATTCATGATTTTACCTCAGGTACGTAAAAGTAAACAACAAAAAAAATTCAGAGAAGCACTTGGCAAAGGTGATAAAATTATTACCATTGGCGGTATTCATGCCCGCATTACCGATGTAGGCGAAACACATTTTATCATTGACAGCGAAGGAACCCGTTTACGTATTGACAAAACAGCCGTATCTATGGAAGCTTCGCAACCTTTGAACAAAGACAAAGAAAAAGAAGCCAAAAAATAAGCTCATGCTTAAAGTAGGTATAACAGGCGGTATCGGGAGCGGAAAAAGCACCGTATGCCGCCTGTTTGCATTAATGGGCATTCCGGTTTACGATGCCGACTCCAGAGCAAAGGCCTTAATGACTACCAACGCTTCCCTTGTTAAATCAGTGAAAAAATATTTTGGAGCCGAGGTTTACGATAATGACGGAAACCTTAACCGAAAGTTACTTGGGTCCATTGTTTTTAACGACAAAAAAAAACTGAATCTGCTCAATAGCCTGGTTCACCCGGTGGTGCAAAAAGACCATGAACAATGGCACCGGAAACAAAAAAACTGCCCGTTTACCATTAAAGAAGCGGCCCTGTTGTTTGAAAGCGGCTCTTACAAAAAACTCGACCTTATTATCACAATTACTGCCCCCCTGCCATTGCGTATTGAGCGTGCCATGAAACGCGACCATGCTACCCGAAAGGAAATAATGGCCCGTTTAAAAAAACAATGGACCGATGCCCAGCGTAAAAAAGCAGCCGACTTCATTATTTCCAATGATGAACGAGATAGTTTAATACAAAAGGTGGAAGTACTGTACAACATGATCTGTTATCCCTACGCCTGATGACAAAGTGGCTTCTGTTTTTTGTATGTATCTTGTTTTTTTCATTAGCTGCCATCAGCCAAACCCTCTCGTTTTCCGGCATCGTTTATTTTGAACACAATTCTTCGCAGCTCACTCCTTTACAGCAACACCGGCTCGATTCATTTATTCAATCAGTAAAAACAAAAAACATCATCGCCTCTACCCTTGATGCCTGGTGCAACGAGAGCGGTAGCAGCGAGCTCAACTTACAGCTGTCGCAAAAACGGGCATGGCGCGTAAAACAATTCCTTGCAACTCACGGAATCGATACCACCCGCATGGAAAGCACCGCACATGGCGAACTGAAAGGAAGCAGAACCGACAGCCTCAGCCGCAAAGTGGTCTGGCAGGTAACTTATGCGGCCCCACGGCCTGCACCCGTTGCCAAACCTTCGGCTCCTGTAAAACCCGATACATCGTTAAGTGATACCATACTTGAAGTAGGTAAAACCATCGTGTTAAAAAATATCAATTTTGAAGGAGGAACGGCCAATCTGTTGCCGCAATCAAAACCGGCCCTGGATGAATTGATTTATCTGTTGCAGAAAAACCCTTCCGTTAAAATTGAAATTGGCGGACATGTGTGCTGCTACAACGATATGCCGCTTTCGGTAATGCGCGCCAAACGCATCTACGATATTCTGCTAAGTAACGGAATTGAAGCTTCCCGTTTAACTTACAAAGGTTACAGCAATTCCAAACCTATTGCCGCGGATAGTGACGAAACCGAACGGACTAAAAACCGCAGAGTGGAAATTAAAATTCTTTCTCTCTGAAAATTGCACTTTACAGGCTCCCCTGTTGTTTTTGATATTCCGGCTCACCCAAATCTCACTTTTGGTATTCCAGTATATCTCCGGGCTGGCATTCGAGCACTTCGCACAGGGTTTCGAGCGTAGAAAAACGGATGGCTTTGCCTTTACCTGTTTTAAGAACCGAAAGATTGGCTACCGTTATTCCTACTTTGGCCGAAAGCTCATTCAGGCTGATCTTTCGTTTGGCCATCATGATATCTAAATTTACAATTACCGGCATAATTTATATGACTAAATCAATCTCATTGTTTAAATCAACCCCTTTCTTAAATATAAAGGCAAATACATTGAGGAAATACGCCAGCATAAGGTATTCAAAATGAAATATACGAATGGTGGCCCCCGGTGTAAGCAACTCTTCGTAATAACTCAGATGAATGCTGCCCAATCCATCAGCAACAAAAAACAGTAAGGCAAAAAATGCTACCAGCGTAATATGCTCCTTTGATTTTAAATTTCTGAACGGATCTTTTCTGTCTAAACTTTTCAGAAAAGCGGTGAAATAGAACATCACCATTCCTATAAGTAACAAACGCAATACATCATGCACACACATGCACATAAAGGCTGTAAAATGCTCTTTGTACAACGGCAGTATATTTACCCCCGACAATACCTGCCTGAAATGATTGGTATCGGGGTTAATGGTGAAAAGCTTATAAAAAAATGCCCCCAGAAACAGGAGCGTAAAAGCAAATACTACTCTCGAAATGGCAATTAAAGAGTCGATAGATTTTTCATGCTTCAGGTTGAAGATACCATTCATCCCGTTCAGCTTCTCCGCTAAGGAGGTTTTTGATTTATTTGTTTCCATATTCAATAAATTTTTAACAAACTTCGATAATTATTTATCGATAAACAATAAATTTTGAATAAAAAACAATAAATATACTTAAATGCCTTATTTTGAGTAAATAAAATTTTATGGTGGGTTTACGATGAATCGATTGGCATAAAATAAAAAGCACGGGAATCACCACCATTTCGGATCCCCGTGCTCAAAACAATTTGTTAAATGTACTTATTTAAAACTCCAGTAAGGTATGGTATCGTTTATCAGTGCTG
Organism: uncultured Bifidobacteriaceae bacterium; assembly: GCA_964535575.1. Classification (GTDB taxonomy): domain Bacteria; phylum Bacteroidota; class Bacteroidia; order UKL13-3; family UKL13-3; genus JAGPCK01. Next base: position 5,675 of record CAZHTC010000010.1, on the reverse strand, counting down.
TTTGTATTGACCAGGCAAAATCCAGTTTAACCTGACCATTAAAGAATGTTGGGCTATTCATATCTACATACATATCGGTATTATAGCCGGTAGCGTTGGATGGAACGGCCAGGGCGTGGCAACTCATGCAATTGGTTTGCATACCATATTTAAAATCCGGGAAAGTGGTATTTGAAATATTAAACGTAGATGGGCCAAAACCACCTTCCAGATATGGATTGTATCCAAACATTGGACCTGCATTAGCTGCGCTGCTGTTATTAGGGGTAGTCATTACATAAGCAGCATTCAGGGCATAATGCCTGGCCGCTCCTTTTACCTGAGGTGTAATAAGGCTTGCTGCTAAATTTGAACTTGGTGCACCCGGAGTAGCAGGCGTAGGCGTCCAGTAATACGTTTGCCAGGTCCAGTTGGTGGTTTCTTTAGTGGTCACGTGCATGGCCACCAGCAATACCCTGTTACCCGGTTCGGCCTTACCATATCCGTTGGTAGTATTGTTCATGCCCTGCACACTGTCCTGTGCATTCATAAATGCAGCCATGGTTGAGTCAATGGCAAAATTGATAAAATCGCTCAGGTTGCAGGTAGCATTGGCAATTGAATCCGGGTTTGTACAGTTTACCGTTACAGGCACTAAATTTCTTCCTGCCTGCTGACGGTTTTTTACATCCACAAACACGCACAACGGAAACTGAGCAGGTTGAAACACGCTCAATGCCCCCGGAGGATTTGGAGGATTTAACCATACCGGCATTTTTAAAATAGTGGCACTTGCCGGAAATTCTAAATACGTAGGTTTTATAGAAATAGAGGCAGCCGGGAACTGCGGAACACTGCCCACAGCACTCGCATTGTAATAGCTGTTGAGCACCGATTGTTTAAACAATTTATTATTGATGGCATGGCAGGCCTGCTCCGGATTGTAGGATACAGTTACCCATAAATCGGTAGGTAATACGGTATCCTTACTGTTTAATTTTGGTAGTTGGTTGATAGTAGTAGCCAGATTACCTGCATGGCCAAACTGAGTGGGGCGGGTAAGCATGGGGCGGTTTGTTTTCTTTAACTCACCGCTGCTGCAGGGCAAACCTGCCACTATATAGTCTCTTACTTCATTTAAACCCATCCATGTTTCGAATACAAGTAAATTTCCATCAGCTTTGGTTACCGATTGGGTAGTGGTGGCAGTTAAACCGGCCCAAATGCCCCAGGCATGTTTGTAAATACTGGCCGAATCATAATACCCTGCAAAAGCCGGATTGTTTACCCATCCGTTAATGGTATGCGAATCGGTTGGGAAAGTAATACCGGTAATGCTGTCGCCCGGAAACGACTGTGGAATAATTACTGTGTTGCCCACCACAATGGGCGAGTTGCACCGCGTGGCAAAAAACAACGTTGCCATACCAAGTATGGCTAAAAAGACTGTACTTTTTTTCATGAGGAATTAGTTTAATTCTACTCGTAAGGCTTTTCGACTTCGCCCTGCTTTTTTACTGTTGCAGCCAGTTCGTTTTTTGTAGTGGGTTCTGCTCCACTTTTTATTTGTTAATCAGTTACCAATTGATTCAGTTTGTTTGTGTATGGAGTATCAAAGCCCAAACCTACCATTATAAACCGGAGCGCGCAAGAGGGAAAACCCTCTATTTTGAAGAAAATTTAAGTTAGCGGTGTTGGTTAAGGCCTTTTATACCTGTTGAAATAGATTAGAGAAAAACAGATGGCAACTCATGTATGCCTTGTAATGCCGGCTTTTGGCCGTTTAGTTGTCGGGTTTGCATCTATTTTCATTACCGGTCAATGCATACAGCCCACATAAATGTCTGCTTTAATTTTAAATACTTTTTCTTCTGTGTTTTTTAAAACCCTTAATGCACTGTCTGCATCGGTTTCTGTTTCGTAAATACCGGTTACCAGTGCAATTGTTTTTTCTCCCGCCTGCTTTTGGTAAAAGTCTAAATATTCTAAACTTAAATTATCGGACGGGAAACGTCTAGGATAATAACTGCCGGCATACATTTCATCTTCATCATTATCGGGTAATGCTATCAGATTTTTGGCCTTGTTGTAAAAACGGCCCATAGTGTCAATAGGAATTTTCAGTTGCCGGTTTATAGCAGCCATTTTTTGGTGTAGAAAATAATAATCAGGGCTTGTGTCGGCAACTACTACAAAATAGGTAGCCTTATCCGGGTCGGCCATGCCTTCGTCCATAGTATCCCCGGTTGAAACAGTTACAGGTAAACTGGTTAAGGTATCTGTTTTGCCCGCTTTTACTTCCGTTCCGTTATTGCCGGGCGGTGTGGTGCCGCAAGCCGTGATAATAACTGCGAATACGATATAAATGTATCGTGTCATAGATTTATTTATAGCAGCATCCCTTTGTATAGAGTATAGACATGAACTAAATTTCATAATGTAAAAGTTGTGAAAAGAACTGATAAAAGCAAGGGAAAAGAATCCTTGGTCACAGACTAAGGATAGCAAGGGAAACTTTGATAAAAGCATAAAACTTGATTTAACCATTGAACCGCCACAATTGAGGAGGTGCTGTTAGTGGCAGTTAATTTGTCTGTCTAAATAGATTAGTCTTATTTACTTTTAATTGTCTTGATTTCCTCCTAGTCAATTTGATTGTTATGTAGATCGAAATAGCTATAGTCAAAATTCTCGGAAGATTTAAAAGGAGTCCGCCTACTGCTGTGTTTTCTGAACTGAATAAGTCCCAATAAAAATTCATAAGAAAATGCATAAAAATTGGAATCCATAAGTTGTCATCCCATTCAGTAAAGATCCAAGCAAACCAAATTGCGCCTGCAAATGTCACGGCAAAAACCGTTATACTGTCTGCAAAATTATGTGCTTGATATAAATGTGAAATCCCAAATATTAGTCCATTCAAGGCAACGGCTGGAATAAAACCCCACTTTGCTTGTCTAAAGAGCTGACCAAACAGAAATGCACGATAAAAAATCTCCTCTCTAAAACCGTCCTTAAATGCGAAAGAAATATTTTTTAAAAGTGAATACTCGTCATTGTAATGTCCGATTATGTAATAGCCAATTAACATTGGTAAAGTAAAAATAAAAGCAAATAAAACTCCCTTGCCGAAAGCTCTGCTAATTCCTATTTCACTAAAAACATCCCCAGGTTTATGAAATAAAAAAAGAACAGTCAAGGTTGGGATTATGTAATACAGAATTTGTCCAACGATACTTAAATAGAAATGAAGGGCAGCTTTGTCGTTCCATAAAAATTGATTTACTTGTTCGCTAAATAGTTTAACAATTAAAACTGTCAATATAACTGTAATTGCCAATAATTTTCTTTTAGTATTTGTCATTTCTGTAGTCCCCATATAATTGCCACTAACGGCAGCGTCCCTTAAAGAGGGACAGATGTGAAAAACCTTTGTTTAATTTCACAGTGTAAAACTTATGAAAAGAACTGATAAAAGCAAGAGAAAAAGCAAGAGGCTATGGAAATACTTTCAAGCGCGACACCCGAGCGAAGGCAGGTTGCACCACTGTTCTTATTGGCACTACCCCCGCCATAACACAAATGTGCTGTTATAGCCAGTGCTTTTTTCAGTCTGTAATTATTAGTTTTTCTTTGGCTATCGTTTTCTCGTTTTGTGTCAAGTGCAAAAAATAAATACCAATTCGCAAGTCGTCACGTAATAAATTAATTGTTTGCCCCGAAATGTTGTTTATTTGTTTTACCGCTTGTCCGTGTACATTATAAAGTGTCAACGTAGCATTGGTTAAATAAATGCCAGATTGTAAAATGGTGTTCGTAGAAAAGGGATTGGGGTAAATGCTTATTTGCTTTTGTAAAGCATTTTCATTTACGCTACTTATTCCATTATAACACTCAAGATACTTACTTACCATTGTGTCTCTGTATGCGGCACTTGAAGGAATGTTAAACCCGTTATGCCCCAATAAAGAATCTTGAATATATATATCAACGATTGCACCTTTGCTTTGTAACCAGGTCCGTGTAAAATCCAATCCGTCACAAGCTCCACCAGTATAAGGCGGCTCAGGTGGACCACAAAACAAATTCCAATGCTTGCCCAAAAATACATTAGGAATAGAATTTATAGAATTATATAAGGGGTAAGTCAAGTCCATTTTTCCGGCATTAGAAATGGTTGTGCAAAAATAATTTTTACCGCTTTGAATGTCGTTATAAATAACAGCATAAGTTCGAGCAGAACCAAGGCTAAAACCATGTAATAGAGCCTTATTGGATGGGTAATTTATTTTTGTTAAAGCTGAGTCAATGTAGCTGTAAATTGAGTCATCATGAAAATAGCCATTGCTGTAATCATAAATGTCCGTGTATTTGTTGTATTGTAAAGCAATTATTCCGCAGTTATGGAGTTGTAGAGTGGTATGCCAGTTTTTAAATTCATTAAATGCATTCCCTTTTGAACCATGCAAAGTAACAAGCAGTGGAGTAGTGTTAGGAGTAGCACCTGTTGGGAACCATTGAAGGTAAAAGGTACTGCTGTCAGGAGTTGATAATACCTGGACTCCATTTGTTAATGCGTAACTTACATTTCCGGGATTATGAACATTGCAGGAATCATATATAGTCTGAGCAGCTTTCGATAGCTGTGCCTTACTACTTCCTAAGGATAGTAACAAAACAATAGTGGGTAAAAGTTGTTTTTTCATGATTGTCTTAATTTGAAACATGTTTTATTAGACTTTAAATTTCTATTAAAGTTTAATTTGTCGTTTTTAAACTTACTGCTAACGTCAGAGCCCCGCATTGGGCGGGGGTAGGTGCTGTTATGTGCAGTAAACTTCACCATATTTTCCACCAAGGTTTTGTTTGTACGTCACTGCTGTTGCTTTCTTGTTTCTTTGATTCGTTTTTGGCCGCTGAAATAAAATCAGGTGGATTAGTTTTTGAACCCTCAATATAATGGTAAATGGCAATTCCAAACCCTTCTTCGGGAGAAATGTTCCCGCTTTGTTGAATAATAAATGCTGTTGCAATTGCTGCTGATTGTGCCATTTGTTCGAAACTCAATTCCCTTTTTTTCATAATTGCTAATGCAGGGGTTTGAATTTTACCAATAACTTCAACAAAATTACTTCCTGCATGTTTTTGACTTGCATTGGACATTTTATTATTGTCAATTTGGATTCCAAAATTTTGTAGAACTGCATGTGTAATATTAACAAGTTGTGGTCCTTTAATGTTTGCTTCTTCAGAAAGCATAACTGTGCCTGGTTTTGCATTAGCTATCTTAAAATCAAATGACCTAAATAAAAAGTTTCCAGCTAGTCTTGCTGTACTTGAAATTGCTTCAGTTGTATCTAGTTCTCTCGATCCGTTTCCGATTACATCAACTACCATTTCTACAATGTCGTTAACTGCGTCATTTTGATTTTTTGTTATTTCCATTCATTGTTTCGTTTTTATTGCACATAACGTCAGAGCCCCGCAAAGGCGGGACAGGTGTGAAAAAACCTTGTTCAATTTCATACTGTAAAACTTGTAAAAAGAACTGATAATAGCAAGGGAAAAGAATCCTTAGTCGCAGACTAAGGCTATCAAGGGATTTAACCACTGAACCGCCACTTTTGGGTAGGTGCTGTTGTGTGCTGTATTATTACGCTCCAATTTTCTGTCGTTGTCCTGTTGTTAATACTCCG
>CAZHTC010000009.1:0-104673 GCA_964535575.1 uncultured Bifidobacteriaceae bacterium | reverse complement strand
AAACAATTTATTGAATCGCGCACCGAAGGCTACGAAGAATTCAAACAGGAAATACTGAAACTGAATGTGGACGAAATGGAGCGCATTACCGGTGTTGACAGAGAACTGGTGCGCAAAGCCGCCATCACCTATGCCACTGCCAAAAATGCCATGAGTTTCCACGGGCTCGGTGTTACCGAACACTCACAGGGCACCTTTACTGTAATGCTCATTGCCGACCTGGCCATGATTACGGGCAATATCGGCAGACGTGGCGTGGGTGTAAATCCATTACGCGGACAAAACAACGTACAAGGTACAGCCGACATGGGCTGCCAGCCACACCAGGGTGCAGGTTATTTAGACGTTACCAATCCTGAATACCACCAGTTGTATGAGAAATTTTACAACGCCAAACTGCCCGACTATGTGGGTTATAAAATTCCGCAGATGTATGATGCGGCACTCAATGGCAAACTGAAAGCACTTTGGCTGATGGGTGAAGACAATGTACAAACCGACCCCAATACCAACCACGTAAAAGCCGCAATGAACAAACTCGACCTGCTGGTGGTGCAGGAACTGTTCCTTACCGAAACAGCCAAGATGGCCCACGTGGTGTTGCCTGCCTCTTCTTTCCTTGAAAAGAGCGGAACCTTTACCAATGGCGAGCGCAGGATACAACGGGTGAATGCCGTAGTAAAACCTGTGGAAGGTACCAAACCCGATGGGCAGATTATTGTGGACATGATGAACCGCATGGGCTACCCGCAACCCGATTACCATCCGAAAACAGTATTGGAAGAAGTGTCGAAGATTGTGCCCTTCTTTGCCGGTGTAAAATGGGATGAGTTGGGTGAGAATGGCAAGCAATGGCCGGTAGCACCTGATGGACAAGACACCGAAATATTACATACCGAAACTTTTAAACGCGGCAAAGGAAAATTTGCTTACAACGCCTGGCGCGAGAGCGAAGAGATTCTGAACCATGGCGAAGAGTTTCCATATATTCTCACCACCAACCGCGAGCTGGAGCACTACAACTGTGGCGCCATGACCCGCAGAACCGGCAACAACGAAATCCTTACCGAAGATGTGCTGATGATACACCCCGAAGATGCCGAAAAGCACCTTATCAAGGATGGTGACATGGTATGTGTGATAAGTGCTCGTGGCAAGATTGATGTGAAAGCGCGCATCACCGATGAAGTGTTGCCCGGCATCCTCTCCTCTACCTTCCATTTCCCTGAAATACGCATGAACGACCTCACCAGCAGCGTAGCCGATAGCGAAGCCCTCTGCCCAGAATACAAGGTGGTAGCGGTGAATATTAGAAAGAGTAAGGGGAAGTATAAAGTGGAGAAAGTATCCTGAGTTGCAAACTCAGGATAGTAGAAGGTAAAACATGACACCTATTGAGGAAAAATACACTCCAAGTTTCTTGTATGAAATTACTGGTGAAACACTCATAAAAGTTCAGACTGCAGAATGGGCTTTGCATGGGATTGTTGCTTTGGCTAACAAACATAGTAAAGCAAAAAGTAGATTCAAGCACCTTACAATATCGGCATTCCTTTCCGATGATGTTAAGAACAAAAGTTTACGGAAACAGACTCTTGGGCAAATTAAAGATTTTTTGCAAGCAGTTGATTTTTTCAGAGAAGATATTGATAAGGATATTGAATCATTTGTTGAAAATAGAAATACATTTATTCATGATTTTTATAGGAATCATTTTCACCAAAGAGATATTACAGAAATTAGCCCTCATGAATATGACAGGATGTATTTATTTTTAAAACATATTAATATCTGTTCACAAAAATGGATTGACTTTTCAATGGGACTTCTTGCTTTTTTAGTTGAGGTAAAAAGTGACCTTTCGGATGAAGCAAAACAAAAGTTTAAACTAAAATATGCTCGTGAACTTGAGGTATATTTAGAGATGTCAAAAAGATGAATCTTTTGTCCGTGGTTGGCGTCCACGCCAATCCTCCACATCCAACCTGCTGCTGGCGCCCCGATAACTATCGGGGCATTGCGCGTGACCAAATCAAACTAAAAAATAACCGTCACTGCCATTCGGGCAACTTTTTGTCCGTGGTTGGCGTCCTAACTCGTCCTTGTTTGTAACGAGGATGTCCTAAAAAGTTTAGTTGGAACAAATATTTCTGCGCGTTTGCAACGCGTCACCAAACTTTCAAAATCTATCGTCACTGCGAGGAACGAAGCAGTCTCCTCATTGGAAGCACTATCCTAATCACAAGGAGATTACCGCACCCGCACGTGCGGGATCGTAATGATGGTTTCTAATTTGGTTCCTTGCTTTCCCTTTGTCCGAGGTTGGCGTCCCCGCCAATCCTCCACATCCAACCTGCTGCTGGCGCCCCGATAACTATCGGGGTGTCGCGCGTGACCAAATCAAACTCTCAAAATTACCGTCACTGCCATTCGGGCAACATTAAGGTAATGTCGCTGTATTCAGTGATTTTGTATTTACCTTGTTTTCCGTGATCAGATTTATAAAATAAAATACCATCTTTGATTGGTCACTCCAATTATTTATTCAACCATTAATAATTAACTCACATGAACAACCCAAACTTAACACAAGCACAACAAAATCTAATGCTCAACGGACTGATTGATCTTTGCGTTTATTCGTATTCTAAACCCTCCGAAATTGTAGAAAAAGTGACAGGTATGGGCCTTGAAGTGGTATGGGGGCCGGCCGAATTAAGTACTATTTTTGTTCCTTACAGCCTCGCTTTTGTTGCGAAATCACCGGGAACAAGTGATTATTATGTGGTAATAAGAGGTACCGACCCTGAAAGTTTAACCGCATGGCTCAAACAAGACTTTGATATCAGCACCACCAAACCCTTTACCGATTTCGTGTCATCGGCTCCGAAAAATGCCAATATTTCAACCGGAGCGTGGAACGGCATGAACGCCCTTCTTAAACTCGTTGATCCCACAAGTAAAGTAGGTATGCTCGATTTTTTAAAGAGCCAAACCATTACCTCACTATATATCACCGGGCATAGTTTGGGTGGCACCCTCACTCCTCCTCTATTTGCCTACTTAAATAGCAATTTACCGGGGGTAAGTTGCACTCCTGTTTCCTTTGCCGGACTCACATCCGGTGATGATAATTTTGCCGGATACATTAATCAATTAGTGGGAAACAGTGCATGGAGGGTATACAATTCATTAGATATTGCGCCCTTACTATTTGGTTCAACCAGCGATGTAGAAGGTATTTATGCATCAGAGAAAAAATATCCGGTACTGCTCACCAAAGATCTGTTATACCATTTATTTAAGGATGCAGAAGGTAAAAACTATACACAGCCAACCGGAGATATTCCATTAACCGGAACATTTAATACCGGCAACTGGTTTTGGGATACCGAAGCTTTATTTCAGCACCACGCTACCACTTATCAAAGCATGGTTCAAAAGCAGTATCCGGTTTCAGCCACTACTTAAGTGAAATGTGATATATAGCTGGCGCGGGCATATTGCGCGTGACAGAATCAAATTCAACAACTAACGTCACTGCGAGGATCGAAGCAGTCCCCCAATCGGAAACACAGTGCCAATCACAGGGAGATTGCCACACCCGGAGTACCGGGTTCGCAATGAACGAATTCTAATTATTTCCATGAACCCCTGTACTAAGCGCAGGCTGTGTCTGAGCTTTATTTTTTATGTAGCTTATAGCTACATGAATCACTTTACCACATAGCACACACAGGCTTCACATAGGTAAATAGCCTTATTTGCAGGCTCGATTTTCTATGTAATCTATGTAGTAAAAAGATAGTGTAACTTTTCCTTTTCCCTACTGTAAGCTATTCACTACTTTTGCCGTTCATTTTTCATTCTGTATTTTGTTATTCGATCCTTATAAAACCGGTTTACCCGTTACCGACATTATTCCTCAGGTAAAAAAATACCTGAGTACACAAAACACTCTTATTGTTCATGCACCACCGGGAGCCGGGAAAAGCACCCTGCTTCCTTTAACGTTAATTGACGAAGATTGGTTGCAGGGTAAAAAAATACTGATGCTGGAACCGCGCAGGCTGGCAGCTAAAACCATTGCCGCCCGCATGAGTGATTTATGGGGTGATGAAGTAGGAAAAACCATTGGTTACCGGATACGGTTTGAAAACAGAATTAGTACACACACCCGCATTGAAGTAGTGACCGAAGGAATTCTCACCCGGATGTTGCAGCAGGATAATTCGCTGGAAAGTGTGGGCCTTGTAATTTTTGATGAATTTCATGAGCGTAGTTTATTTGCCGATGTAGCCATGGCCCTGTGTCGCGAAGCCCAGCAAATATTGCGGCCCGATTTGCGTATCATGGTCATGTCGGCTACATTGAATATGCCTCAACTCACTACGCTGCTAAAGGCTCCTGTGGCACAAAGCGAGGGCAAACAATATCCGGTAGAAATAAAATACAATGGCGGGCAAGATCAACTGATGTTGCCTGAACTCACCGCCCGCACGGTACTTACGGCTGTGAGAGAAAACGAAGGGGATGCACTGGTGTTTTTGCCCGGTGAAGGCGAAATAAAAAAATGTGCTGACCTGCTCAAAAAAGAACTTTCCGATTTTGCCATTCATCCGCTATACGGACAGCTACCACCGCAGGAACAATTTCTAGCAATTGTTCCGAATAAATACGGTAAACGAAAAATTGTACTGGCTACCTCCATTGCCGAAACCAGTTTAACTATTGAGGGAGTAAAAATAGTGGTGGATACCGGCCTTGGAAGAATATCACGTTTCGACCCCAAGTCAGGTCTTTCAAAATTAGAAACGGTACAAATTTCGAAAGACTCGGCCGACCAGCGGGCAGGGCGTGCCGGACGTTTGAGTGCAGGCGTGTGCTACCGTATGTGGACCAAAGCCACGCACGAGCGAATGGCCGAACACCGTATTCCGGAAATAATGGAAGCCGACCTGGCCAATTTAGTTTTGGATATGGCACAATGGGGAGTAACCGATGTGCAATCACTTACCTGGCTCACACCTCCGCCCAAAGCATCAGTAGCACAAGCCACCGAGCTGTTGCATCAGTTAAATGCATTGGAAAACGGACGGATTACCGAACACGGAAAACAAATTCATCAGTTGGCCTGCCATCCCCGTTTAGCACATATGCTTATTAAAGCGCAGGAAGATGATGCCGTGGCATTGGGTGCCGATATAGCTGCTATTTTAGAAGAACGAGACCCGTTACCAAAAGAGGCAGGCATAGATATTAATTTACGCGTAGAAGCATTGCGCAGGTCACGTAAAAACGGAAACACGGGCGGACGCCTTGGCCGAATTGAAAAAGTTGCCGAAACGTACCGGAGAATGCTAAATGCAGATGTCTCAAACGAACCTTTCGACCCTTTTGAAACCGGATTGCTGCTGGCGTATGCCTACCCCGAGCGCATAGCCTTTGCAAGACCCGGAAATAATGCGCAGTTTCAGCTGGCAAATGGCAAATATGCTGCTGCCGGACATAAAGATGATTTGGCACACGAGCCCTGGCTGGCCGTGGCACATATGGATACCCGGGATGGACTGGGAAAAATATTTATGGCTGCTCCGCTTAATCCGAAAGACCTTCGCCAAATGGTGAAAGAACAGGAAGTAATTACCTGGGACACGCGCAAGGGAGGATTAATTGCAACCAAAGATTTACGAATAGGAAGTATTGTGTTGCAATCAAAACCACTCCCCGACCCCGATGAGACCCATTTGCAGCAAGCTATTTCAAATGCTATCAAGACAGAGGGCGAAACGTTGCTTAATTTTGACGAACCAATGATTCAGTTGCAAAACAGAATTTCGTCTCTTAGAAAATGGACCCCCCAGGACGGATGGCCCGATGTGAGCACCACCACCCTTTTGCTCACCAACAGCGAATGGCTTGCTACCAGCTTAACGCATGTAAAGAAGCCGGAAGACCTCAAAAAAATCAATCTGGCCAACACACTTCTTCAATCACTTGAATGGGAAAAACAACAGGAATTAAACAAACTGGCCCCGCAAAAAATAGAAGTTCCCAGCGGTTCGGCTATTCCTGTCATTTATCAGCCAAATGGAGGTACCCCGGTATTATCCGTTCGCCTGCAGGAAGTATTCGGATTAAGTGATACCCCTTCCATTAATAACGGGAGAAACAGCGTTGTGATGCATTTGCTTTCACCCGGATATAAACCTGTACAGGTAACTTCTGATTTGCGTAGTTTTTGGAACAATACCTATTTTGAAGTAAAAAAGGAATTAAAACGCAGATACCCGAAACATGCATGGCCTGATGACCCGTGGACGGCCCCTGCTGTAGCCAAGGGAAAAAGTACCAAAAAATAGTCAGGAATTTTAATAATTTCGTGAGGTGAAATTATTGATTTCGTTTCAGAGAAGATTTGTGCTTATTCTTTTTTTGAGTTTTTTGGTTGAGTTGCTTTTAACCCAATCCAAACTGATTCATTACACTAAACACGAAATTGTATTTTTTTATTCAATCTTGTTCACCCTTCCCATCTTAATCGTGTGTTTTTACATTGGTCAGGAAATTAAATACTATGATTTAAATAATCCCAATAAGTATTTGTTGTACGAAACAGGAGCTGCATTTTTGGTTGCCGCATTTTCATCGGTGCAATTTCTCCGGACTTTTTACTCCGAGCTTCCTGTATCACTTGCCATTAACGGAATTATACAGATTTTGTTCCTGTGCATTTCTTTTCTCACTTTAGTTCTGATAGATGTTAAAAAATATCACAGTGAACAAGAAGACGAGTAATAATACTATAGGCGTTTTCTTTTCGTTTGATATAAAATTCAAATAATATGAACCCGACACATCATTTTTACCTGAGCGATAAAGCCGTAATCAATATGCTGATTGTATCATCGGTGATTACCGGATTTTTATTTTTTATTGATGAAAGAGCCTTTAATTTTGAATGGATGCTGAATTTCGGGAACTGGGTATTGTTTGTTATTTATGTGTTAATACTAACATGCATTCAGTTGTTTGTTTGGTTTGTCCTTAGAATATTTTCAAAAGTATTTTCTTCTGTTAAAAAGACAAATTAAAGCGGTGCACCATAACCGTTTCTCCCTTTAAAAATCCTGTGGAAGCTGCCGGAACTTCAATTAAGCAATTGGCCAGGGCGTAGGTATTTAGCAAATACGATTCCTGACCTGTTAGCACTTCCACCTCACCATTCACATCAATCCGTGCTTTCAAAAAATGAGTAAGCCCTGTTTTTTTACTGAAATCATTTTTACTCACTGCCATAATTGGAGAATGAGTAACCGAAGGATAACCCATCATGTTTTGCAGTGCGGGTTTTACATATTGCAAAAAACAGGTGATTACGGCAGCAGGATTTCCGGGCAGTGCGAAAACGAGTTTTTTGCCTTTTGTACCAAAGAAAAACGGTTTGCCCGGCTTTTGAGCCACTTTATGAAAAATGGTTTTCACTCCAAGTTTCGTTAATGCAGGAGCCACCAAATCGTAATCGCCCACCGAAATACCACCGGTAATCAATAATACATCGTGAGCCGTAAGAGCCTTTTTAAAACCTGCTAAAATTAAGGATTCCTTATCCCGTACTCTTTTGCCCGTAACTTTGCTAAAATGCATTTCGGAAAGTAATGCCTGAAGTGTAAATGTATTGGATTCATAAATTTGTGAACCGACTAATGCTTTACCGGGTAATTGCAATTCGTTTCCGGTGGCAATAATGCCTACCGAAGGACGTTTGTAAACCTTTACCTTATCAATGCCCAGCATAGCTAAATACCCTATACTTGCCGCATTTAATATATGTCCTTTGGGTAAAGCTGTTTGCCCCCGTTTAATTTGCGAACCCTGCAGTCTGATATTAGCTCCTTTTTGAAGCAAGGGTAATTGAGTAAGAACCAATCCTGTTTTATCCATGCGGGTATGTTCCTGCATCACCACTGTGTCGGCTCCTGCCGGAACCCCTGCCCCTGTAAAAATGCGCATGGCAGTTCCCTTCCTCAGTTTTTGAGTATTGAATTCTCCGGCCATTACCTTTCCTTCAGGTTTTAAATGAGTAAAACTTTTCGCATCATCAAACCGGATGGCATATCCGTCCATAGCCGATTGATGAAACGGTGGTGAATGGATTTTAGTTTTTACGCCTGCTGCCAATACCTCATTGCTAAGTTCAGACAAAAAAAGTTCTGTAACCGATAGCGGCTTGCACTTGTCCAAGATTATTTGTCTGGCTTCTGAGGTAGAAATCATCTGAAGTATTTTTATGCGAAGGTAAGATTAATAAAAAGAAAAGGCCGGAAATCCGGCCTTTTGCAAGTAAGGTTGTTGTATTTGTTATTTCACCATGTAAATCACGTTGGTTTGCCACTTGGTGGTATCTTTCTCAGTCATTGGATCGGTTACATACTCTTCAATTACGTTGCCTGTCATTTGCATATTTTTCTCCTGTATGTATTTATCTATAGCTTCGTGTACCGCCTTCATTTGGTCATAACTTCCGGTAAATGTAACCTCCACTGCTTTACCAGCAGGCACCGTAAAACTGTTCAACCCCTTTAACTTGGTTTTGTTATTATCAAGTTCCATCACAGGCGCCACATCAGCCTGTTTGTTTGGTTCATCCCATTTATAATACAATGCCGATGCATATCCCACGGGTTTAATATTGGCCATGCCTAATGCCATACCAATCTGACCGTAAGTAGTGGCAAAAAACTGATCCATTTCTGCCCATCCAACTACCTTTCTTATTCCGGCATAATATTTTTCCGGTCTTTCTGTTTCCTCAATTTTATAGGTAGCTGCAGCAGGAACTTCAGTTTGAGGTGGCATTGCTTCGCACAACGCCTTCAGTTTACCGAGGCCTTTATCAAAATCTTTGTTCATGCCACCCATTTTTATCATCACCATCAAAAGCCCGTTCATCGGAAAAGATTTGGTAGTAGAAAAACCCCAGGTAACTTTTGTTTGCTCTCCATCAGCTGTCAACGTATAATCCACTTTGGACTTTGACTCAAATGGCCGTATAAAATGTAAATCCGCTTCCACCTTTGTGTCGCTAATCGAGGTTATCGTTTGCGAACCTTCGCCCACATCATCATTCCCCGACCAGGAGTTTTTTGAACCTACTTCGCCATCGGTTCCTTCAAATATGTTTTTCATGTTTGGATCCAGTTCCACCCACGGGCTCCACTTTTGCATATTTTTTAAACTCTTTATCTGACCAAGAATAACCGGTGCCGGTGCTTTGATAGAAATGGAGCGCTCAAAACGAATATCGTTAGGGGCTATTAAACCAAGAATTAAAACGATCACCAGGATGACCAATAGGCCTATCCCGAGGTACTTTAAAATTTTCATAAGATTACTTTTAAGGGTAAAACTAACAATTATGATCAGATTTCAAAAACATGCGATGACAAATAATTCGCAAGTACCTGATTAACTGAAATTTGATTTGTATGATAACCGAGTCCAAAAAATCGGACTATTCACAATGCGAATGTTTAATGCCGCAGTTTTTACCCTTGCGCGCTACGGTTATTTAGCAGTATGAAACATCAACCCAAAAACATATGATAAAATTAAAACATGTTACCTGCCTTATATTAATGTGGGTAACCGGCTTTCTTGAAAAAGCCAAAGCACAGGATTTCCTTAGACAATCGTTGGCCACGGTTGAACAGGAATTAAAATCGGAAAAGGCCAAGTACAATTTAATTGCACTTACCGAAGGAAGTAACATTGTTCTTATTGAAGGAACGGATACTTCGGTATGGAAATTTGACGCGAACAACATTTGTTATGAGTACTCACTTACCATTGACAAAGCGTCCTACTTTCAATTAAAGAAACACCTGGAGTCGGTGGGCCAGATGGTAATGAAAAATGCGTATGTAAACAGACGCGACAATACCATTACTTACCTCACCTTTCAGGACAATGCGCTTGTTGTAAATACCAAACCTTTTGATGCCTCCTCATCAACACCACCGGTGCTGATGACTTCAGCAGAATAGTTTTGGGTTTGCGTTACAATAAAAATTGGGGCCTTGTGCCCCTTTTTTTGTTTTCCATACAACCATTGAAGCCCAAAAAGCACTTTGAAAGTAACAAAGTGCGGTGGTATGGAGATGAAGAATTTAATAAGCTTAATTTTTCAGCTTAGAATTGTACCATTCGCATCGGTTCAAAGCTTCATTGGCAAATCAATGGCATTGGTAGAGCAAGAGCTTAAATCGGAAGAGGTGGCTTATCATATCAATATCTCGGAGGAAGGAATAATGATAGTAGCCGATGAACCAACCGATACCGCCATTTGGAAATTCGATAGCACCAATACCTGCATTGAATACCTCCTGATGCTTGACCCCATTGATTATTTTGAGTTATGCAGTTTATTACTGATGCATCATCAAAAAATAACCGATGGAATTTACCTGAATGTGCATGATAAAACCGTAACCTATGTGTATCTGGAACCAGAACGACTTGTGCTGCGAACAACCGCTCTTAGTTATTCATCAAACGCTCCCCACTGTTCTACGTACATCAGAATTAACCTTTCGGTTTTACAGGTTCGGCCATTATCATCTCCGATTTTTGATGCAACACCTCACCCGGGGCAGCTCCCTTAGGCTTGCGTACAAATTTACGTTCGCAATATACCACAGGAACCAAACTGTTTCCTTTGGCTTTGGAGTAATACGCTGCCAGCGATGCGGCATACTCAATTACTTGTTTCGGAAAAATAATACCCTGCCTGCAACGAATAATTACATGCGAGCCGCTCACATCCCGTGCATGCAACCACAAATCATTTTTATGGCTGTACTTAAAAGTAAGTTCATCGTTATTAGCCGCATTTTTTCCTACTAAAATGGAGAACCCTTCATATTGAAATTGTTTAAACCGTTCGGTTTTATGACCGGTGTCAGTAGTACTTCCTGGGCGGAGTGGTTTTAATTGCTTCAGCGTTTGGGCCTGATCGGTAAACGTGAGGTTTTGCGTAAGTAATTCCAGTTTACTCTTGGCCCTTGTCAGTTGATTGTGCAACTGTTGTTCTTCGTTTTTCTTATTCTTTGCTTTCCGGTAATAGACTTCGGCATTTTGCTGGGCACTTAAATCTTTCTTGAGCTTTATGGTAATCGGTCGGTTGCGATAAAAATCAACCAATTCATATTCCGAAACTCCCTGAGGAATCACATGCAGATTAGCCATCAGTATATGACCTATTTCTTCCAACGGAACAGCATGGTTAAACTGTACTAAAGCCTGTTCGGTTTTTACCAGATAAGCGGTTGTTTTTTTTATTTCAGCAGTATAATACGAAAGCAGTTTTCGTTTTTCCTCCTCAAATGCAAAATGGCTGAGAAAAGTACGGTTGCTCTCATTCAACTGTCCGAAAAATGAGCTGCTGTCAACAGATGATTCTTCTGTGGCTACGGGTTGAACTTCATTAACTAATTGGGTGAGAGAAAATGAATAATCAGTTGAGATATTTTTTCGGAAATGGTACAATAATTTACTGCTTTGTAAAAGCAGCACGTTGCTTAATCCGTCATATAGTTTGCATACCAGTTGAAAATCATTTTCGAAATCAATTTGAAACGACCGATTACCGGGATGCTGAAAAACACGAAGCACTTCCAACCCTTTCAGTTCATTAAAGAAATAATAATGGGGAGTTGGTTTTGAAACCGGCTCATCGTTGAAAAACAGAAAACATAAGCGGGCTTCCCATAATATTCGTATTGAAAAAAAAGTTTCTGCGGCAGTGGAACAAAACACCAGAAACAATTCATCATTTCCGGTACTGTAGGCCTCGTAAAAACGATGATGGTGCAGCTTTTCTTTAAGCGCACCTGTTAATCGGGTAACTAAACCTGCCGTAAATTTCATACTTAAATATCCAACTGAAGACCATCGTAGGCTAAATGAATGCCCTGCTTCAGTTCTTTTTCAACCTCGCTGTGTAAACCAAGCTGGTGACTGATATGCGTGAAATACGTCTGTTCACATCCAAGTTCTTCGGCCAATTTAACAGCTTCGTCTAAGGTAAAATGAGAAATATGATGCTCCCGCCTGAGCGCATTGAGCACTAATACTTTTGAACCCTTAATTTTTTCCTTCTCTTCCTCAGCAATAAAATTGGCATCGGTGATATAGGTAAAATCGCCCACTCTGAAGCCAAGTACCGGCAACTTATAATGGTACACCTGAATAGGAATAAATTTCACTCCGCTCACTTCAAAATTGGCCTGGTGGTGAATGGTGTGTAAATCAATTTCAGGAATTCCGGGGTATTTGGTTTCTTCAAAAATGTAATAGAACTCCCGCTTCATTTGTTTTTGCACCCACTCATCGGCATACACATCTATTTTTTTTCGCTGAATAAAATTGAACGCTCTGATATCATCAAAACCTGCGATATGGTCTTTATGTGCGTGGGTAAATAAAACCGCTTCAATACCCGAAACCTGTTCGCGCAACATTTGCTGCCTGAAATCGGGTCCGGTATCAATCACAAAGTTTTTTCCATTTTCGGTTATCATCACGGCACTGCGCAGGCGTTTATCCCTTGGGTCGTTTGACCGGCACACCATGCATGGACATGCAATTAAGGGCACACCCTGTGAAGTTCCGGTTCCTAAAAACGTAATTTTCATTGCGACAATGGATGTACAATCTTAATCAAATATTCAGTTATTTTATTAAAAAACCCATTCGAATAATGTAACCGTAAACAGACTTACCAATACCAATCCGGCTAAATCAAGCCAAAAACCGGCTTTTACCATATCCCTCATACGGATATAACCTGTTGAATAAACAATAGCATTGGGTGGCGTAGAGATAGGCATCATAAAACCATAGCTGGTGGCAATAGTAACAGGCAGGGCAAACAAAACAGGGTTGGCTCCTACGCCATTGGCAATTCCAATTACCACCGGTATCATAATAGTGGCTAAAGCTACATTGCTCATAATTTCTGTAAGGAATAAACTCACCGCAGTAAGAATAATAATTAACAGGTAAACATTTATTCCTTTAAACGAATTAGCAATGGTGGCAAGTAAATTAATCACTCCGGTTTGTTCAAGTCCTTTGGCCATAGCCAGCCCACCGCCAAACAGCAATAAAATACCCCAATGCAGATTTTTTGTGTCTTCCCATTGCAGCAGGGATTTTCCTTTAACCGGAATAATAAACAACAACAAACCACCCATCATGGCAATGGAGGTATCATCCAGAAATTGTAGTCCCGGAATATTTTTGAGCGGTTGGTTGAATATCCATAACAAAGCCGTTAGCGTAAAAATAACAGCCACCATCCGCTCCTGCCCGTTTATTTGCCCCAGGGATTTCAGTTCTCCCATAATTAATTCATTGGAGTGACTGAAACGTTTAATTTTAAAAGGGAAAAGCCAGCGGGTGAGCATAAGGTAACAAAACAGAAGCAACAAAAACATCAAAGGTGTGCAGGCCAGCATCCAGTTAAAAAAACTCACCTCCTGTCCGGTCATTTTTTGAAGAATACCCACCATTACCACATTGGGCGGAGTACCAATAATGGTAGCAATACCACCAATACTGGCAGCATACCCAATACCGAGCATAAGGCACAGAGCAAATTTGTTTTTTTCTTTTTCCGATTCAGCCGACTGTTCAAATAACAGTTTAACCGTTGGCTGCACAATGGCCAGCATCATCACAGCCGTGGCAGTATTGCTGATCCACATACTTAACAAAGCGGTGGCAAGCATAAATCCGAGAATGATTCCCCGGGCATCTGTTCCCGTTAGCCGGATCATATTTAACGCTATGCGTTTATGCAAATTCCATTTTTCCATAGCCATGGCAATCATAAAACCTCCCATAAACAAAAAGATGGGGGAACTTGCATATGGAGTACAAACTTCCTGTACACTAAACACCCCAAGCACCGGAAACAATACAATTGGTAAAAGGGCAGTAACTGCAGAGGCAAGGGTTTCAAGCACCCACCAGGTAATCATCCACAGGGCCACGGCCAACACCTTCCACCCTTGTGCTCCAATGGATTCGGGAGCAGGTATAAGCAATACAAGGGCAAATAATAAGGGGCCCGAAAGAATGGAAAAAACACGTTTATTCATTGCGGTAAAAATACAATGCCTGTGAAAATAAAAAAGGCTGCCCTGAAGCAGCCTATCAACATTTAAATAAAGTAGTATTAAAAGTTATACAAAAAGCCGAGTGACATGGCCTGACTGAATTGCATTTTGTAATCCTGATCCTGATCATAAAGAGCCACTCCGGTTAATGTTACGTTAAAGAGCTTATTAATCCGGGCTGTTAATGTGGCATCAACCCTGCTGTCAATTGCCTGTATTTGTTCATAATTGGCAAAACCTTGATAACGCAGTTTCAGGTTCATATTTTTGGCTACGTCTTTATCAAAATTCATGATGAGCATAAATGCTAATTCATTCCTGAATGCTTCTCCCGGTTTTACCCCGTAATTTTTGGGCTCGGTGAGGTAAAGCGTTTTATCATTCACAATAGTTTGCCGCAGGGTTCCAATACCGGCCCTTACACTAAAATACGATACGGGCTTATATTCAAAACCCATTGATTCGGTAATAAATGCCGGTGCAAAAAACCTTGACGTAAGTACGGCCACTTCACGGTTTGCCGTGTCTTTGTCATACTTATAACCTTTGTCAAACTGACTCTGAAAATTGAGGGAAGCAAATATCAACCAGTGCGGGGATATATTGTAACCCAGCTTGGAGTCAATAAAAATGCGGTCCTGCGTTTTTCGGTAATCGGGTAAATAAGCCGCTTCATTCTGGTTGTACAACCTGCCGTATTGCAATTGAATATCGTTCAGAAACGACACCTTCTCCCGATTGTATTCTACTTTTCCGCTGAATACAGAGGAGATTGCCAATGAATTCACCCCGCCTGCTTTCCAGTTCTGACTGAATGACGCCTGATTAACCCCCATACCAATACTGAATTTCGATTTCCAGTAAGAGGTATCGCGTTTTACAGCGTCCTGTGCCAATGCAGACATGGCCATTATTAGCTGGGATAATATGAATATTTTTCGCATAATCTGATGGATTTAAGATTAAATTTGAGGCAAATTTATTTTAAAGTTAACAAGGTATGAAATTAATTCAGTTCTTAACTTTTTTAGGGCTTTCCTTCTTTTCGGTTTCAACAATGGGCCAGGTAAAAACGGTTACTCCTGAACAAATGAATACGGATGCAAAAAAAGTAAAAGCTTCTTTTTTAGATGTGCGCACCCCGCAAGAGTGGAATAAAGGCCATATCCAGGGGGCTCTTCACCTCGATTTATTTAATGATAATTTTGAATCAGAGTTGAAAAAGCTCGACAAAAACAAAGTGTATTATGTGTACTGTGCCGTTGGAGGCCGTTCGGCCGAGGCCTGCGAAATGATGGTGAAAATGGGATTCAAAAACGTGTACAATATGCAGGGCGGATTCAACGCGTGGTCGAAAGCGGGCCTGCCGGTTACCAATAAGTAAACTATAGATACCTTTCGCGCAACACCTGTAAATGATGCTGCACATGTCCGGCCATTATCCAGAAAACAGCCCGGCAATTTACCGGCAAATTATTAGCCCTTCCATTGCGGTTAAGGGCTTCTTCACTCAGTCCGTAATACAATTGCATATTCGATTTGCGCTGGTACATAAACTCAACTAATAAATCATCCAGGTTTCGTTCTGCAAAAAATCCGTTTCGCACATAGTCATCCTCCTCAAAACCGGGTAATGATTGTTGCTCACCACGCGCAATGCACAAAGCGCGGTAGGCAAAAATGCGCTCAGCGTCCAACATATGTCCCAACACTTCTTTCACACTCCATTTCCCCTCGGCATAACGGTAATCGGCTTTGGTATCGGGCACCAGAGAAAATACTTCATCCATTTCTCTTAATTGCCTTTCCAATAAAACATTGATGGGCTCATCGGGCAATAACTGAACGTATTTTTCGTAATACGATGGGTATGTGGTGGCGGAGGGTTTCATGCGGCAAACTTAACATAGGGCAGGGTTATTGCAAACTTTTGCCGCATATTCCTTATCATTGAACGTTTGATGAAATACAGGTTTATTTTATTTTTTCTATTAGGCTCGCTCTCCCTGAAAGCCCAACTTACCATGGAACCCGTAACCAGCGGAAAACAGGCGCTTGAATTACTTTCGGGCGGAACAATTCAGGTGGAGACTATTGACTATTACGGCTCATTCAATGCCATTGGTAAATTTACCAACAGCAGCCCCATACTCAATATGAAGAGCGGTATTTACCTGGGTACCGGAAACCTAAATGCTCCTGTTGGACCCAATATTACCGGAGGAAGCAGTACGCCTCAATCGCGTGACGGAATTCAATTGGCCGATGACCCCGACCTGATGAAAATTGCTTCGGGAAAATTATTCGATCAGGTTATTTTGCAGTTTACCTTCATCCCTCGTTGCGACACCATTTCTTTTCAGTTTGTTTTTGGCTCTGAAGAATATCCCGAATATGTACAGAAAAAATTCAATGATGTGTTCGGCTTTTTTATCAAAGGTCCCGGTATTAAAGGAACCCAAAATATGGCTCTTTTGCCTGACGACTCCACTCCTATCACCATTAACTCGGTGAATATGCTTTACAACAATCAATATTATATTTACAATAAACCCACTACGCCCGAAGAACTGAAAAGCAGTTTGCAGTTTGACGGATTCACCCGAAAACTTACTGCTAAAGCGCATGTTATTCCTGGGCAAACCTATACCATTAAAATTGCCATTGCCGATGTAAATGATATGGGCTACGATTCAGGTGTGTTTCTGGAGACCAATTCATTTACCTGCCTGGGGCAAACATTACCTCCGCTGCAAAGTAAAAAAGACTCGGTAGTGGCCACCTATACCCTGCATTTGGAATTTCCGTTTAACTCGTCAGTAATTCCTCAACAGTATTATAAAGACCTTGACAGCATTTTTGCTCAATTAAAAGAGCATCCCGAATTTATAATGGAAGTGAATGGTCACACCGATAATGCAGGAACAGCAGAATACAACCAACTGCTTTCAGAAAAACGGGCGCTGGCGGTAAAATCCTATCTCGTAAAAAAAGGAATTGATGGTGCTCGTATTTCGGCAACTGGCTACGGCAGCTCGCAGCCGCTCAACGGCAACAGGAATGAAAAAGAAAAAGCCGCAAACAGGCGGGTAGTGTTTGTGATTAAAAAATAGTTTTATTGAACAAGTTACTGCTCACCATTTTTCTGCTGTTAAGTTCGCCCCTGGTAAGGGCTCAATTGGTATTTGACACCACAAGCAGTGTGGAACAAATGGTTCGTTCGGTGTTTCAAAGTGATGGGGTAGTCATAAAAAATATCTGTTTTAACGGTTATTCCAAAGCCATCCGAGTATTTCACAACAGCCATAATAATATGCCCATTCCGGCCGGCATTTTTCTGGCCACCGGACATTACCATGTGGGCAAAGGGCCAAACTTTTCGGCCAGCACAAGCTACTCCTCTAAAACCGATGGCGATCGTCAGCTCACCGAACTGGCCGGTTACAGTACCTGTGATGCGGCCATCCTCGAGTTTGACTTTATTCCTTCGGGTACTTCTGTTTCGTTTCAGTACCTGTTTGCCTCTGAAGAATACCCCGAATACGTAGGTTCAAAATTCAATGATGTATTTGCCTTTTTTATCAGTGGGCCGGGCATTAAGGGATTTAAAAATATGGCGGTTGTTCCCGGAACCAACAAACCTGTTACCATCAATAATATTAACCACCTTAAACATAAACAGTATTATATCAACAACGAGTTTAAAGTGTATGACCCATTCATCATGGAACCCGACTCGAACGAGATACAGTTTGACGGATTTACACAGGTGCTTGAAGCCAGAGCAGTGGTAATACCCGGTGAAACTTACCACCTGAAAATTGCCATTGCCGATGTAAAAGACCGGAACTACGACTCAGGTGTTTTTATAGAATACGGCACGTTTAAAAGTACCGGAACTCCTGTGCAAACAACCGATTCTAAAAAGGGAAAACGGCAAAAAGAACAAATCATCATTTTATCTCCCCGCAGGCTTTCACCCGAGCCACCCGACCATGTGGCCCGGATTCTGTTTGACGACAGCGTAGTTTCTACCTTTCGAAATAATCCTCAGTTTTTTCAACGACTCGAAAAGTTGATGCCTCTGTTTCAAAATTACCCCGATGGAATATTTGAACTTGATTGCGGCATTCGTACCATGGCAAAAGATTCGTTTATTTCTTTCTTTGTTCATTTTATGACGGAGAACGGTATTGCCGAACACCGCATTGTGGTCATGACAATTTCAGCAACACCGGGCAAAAAAAGCAAAAAAACGATTCCGGTATCGAATGAGGTACTGCTTACCATAAAACAGAAAAGCCGCCAGTCTGAAGACTAACGGCTTATTTCTGCTATGAAAAAACCAAACTACCTCTCTTATTTAATCGCGATTTTAACGCTGTTATCTTTTGGCTCACTTTTAGGAAGTACCAATGTAAGAATACCATTAGTAAACTCAGCCTGAATTTGCTCTTTGTTAACTGTTTCCGGTAAAGTAAAGCTTCGTGAGAAAGAACCGTAGTGGCTTTCTACCAAATGGTATTTAGCCTCTTTTTGTTCGTTCTGAAACTTACGCTCTCCGCTAATGGTGAGCAACTCGTTTTTCAAATCAATTTTAATATCTTCTTTGGTCATTCCCGGAAGTGAAGCATGCACCTCAAATTGATTTTCTTTTTCTACAATATCCACCTTGGGCGAAAAGAAACGGCTGTCGCTGGTTGCCTCAGGAAAAAACTCGTTGAAAAAAGAATTGTTAAAAAATTTAGGAATCATTGAATCCCTCAATAATTCGCTGTTTTTAAAACGTACAAGTGTCATATTTTTAAAATTTTTAATTTGCTGTTGATGGCAACGGGTTTTCAAAGGTTGAACCAATTGAATTTACAAGCCATTTTGACGTGTAAAATGGTATCCGTTTCCTTTTACACAGCCAAACTTTCTGATTTCAGCAAAAAAGCCTGAAAAATTTTCAGATTTTAAAACCCAGAAAGGTTTACGTTTGTTTAATCTGTAAATGAAACCACATATTTTATCAGAGGTAACCCTTATTTCAAAACCATTGAATGAAGTATTCGATTTTTTCAGCAAGGCCGAAAACCTGAACCTGTTAACTCCACCCGAATTAAATTTCAATATCATTACACCCCTTCCCATTGAAATGAAAAAAGGTTCACGCATTGATTACCGCATTAAACTAAACGGAATACCTTTTAACTGGAAAACGGAAATAACGGAATGGGAACCGCCTCACCTGTTTGTTGACCAACAGCTGAAAGGCCCTTACGTTTTGTGGAGGCACGAACATCGTTTCAGGGCTATCCATACCAACCTTACTGAAATGACCGATACGGTGCACTACCTGTCGCCCGGAGGACTTCTGGAGCCGTTGATTCATCACCTTTTTGTAAAGAAAAAAGTAGCAGGTATTTTTACATACCGCAAAGAGCAGCTGAAAAAAATATTTGGCTGATTAAAACAAAACAAGCGCACCACCTGCGCGCAAGTTCCATTCACAGCTTATTTAAAAGAATAAAAATCGGAAAGGTAAGATTTTGAGTTGCTGTAACCGGTACCCATATAAAATGTAGAGTTAATTACAAAACCACACATTCCATGTACTGCCCCTCCCATAAAATTGTCAACCGCTGTCCAGGTGTTGGCCGATGGGTCATAACGGTACATATCCGAATACTGACTGGTGAATGTAGTTCCTGTTCCAACAAAGCCATAGTTTCCCAATGAAAAACCAATAGCTCCGCTGCGGCCTCCGCCCGGCAGGTCAGCCTTCTGGGTCCAGGTATCGGTAGCGGGATTATATTCCCAGGTATCTTTTAATCTTACCGAAGTGCTTACATATCCGGTAGAAATATAGGCTTTTGAACCCACCACAAAACAAGCTGCACTTGACCGCTCAGCACCCGATGGCATAGAAGCTTTGGGTGTCCAGGAATCATTAGAAGCATTATACTTTATAAGCGAACCATAACTATTAAGTATAAAGGCTTCCCCGTTTACTACAAATGCAGTCAGTTCTTCTCCCTTAAACATTACCGGAGCATCATTCATTTTTGTCCAGGTGGAAGTTGAAGGAGTAAATCGCCATATATCTCCCAAATCATTCCACGAACCGTTATTGCCATATCCCAAACCAACATAAGCCTCTCCATTTAAAACAAACTGAATAGCACCCCTGCGCGCTACTCCGCCAAAGGTTGGGACATTAGACCATGAATTGGAGGTGACATCATATTTATAAAAATCACCGAATACGGAATTATTCTTTTGTCCAAGTCCCACATAACCTACACCGTTTATGGCAAAAGCCACTGCTATATCTCTTGAATTTCCGGGCAAACTTGAGATTTTTGCCTGGGTATACACATTGTTATTGGGATTAGGGTTTGTGGGATTTGATGTGCCGTTATCTTTTTTGCAACCTGAAATAAGGGTTGCCAATCCAATCAACACCAGTAGGGTATTCAGGAAATTTATCTTTTTCATTTGCTTAAATTTTAAGGCAAGCTATATTTTATTTAGTTGAAACACAACAGGCATTTTAATTTATTGCCCAGGTGCAATATAGTACCCTTCCGAACACTACCACTTCAAACAATCGAAATTTTTATCGATCATATTTTTAAATGATGGGTCAATAAAAAAGGCCTTATTTAAATCTTCACATCCTCCTGCAGTATCATTTTTATTTTGAATCCTAATTATTCCTCTATAGTAATAAGCCCACGAACTATTCTCATAGTGGCAAGCTTTATCTATCGCAATAACTTCACTAAAATGTACTTCTGCCTCAGTAAGTCTGTTTAACTTATATAATGCATACCCTAACTCGAATTGAACATAAACATTTGGCTTCCCTAAACGAATTGCTGCCTTCAAATCATCAATGGCCAGATCTTCTTTGTTATTATTGTTAAACAATATGCCTCTTCCCATTCGTCCCTCAAAGTCATTTGGATTAATTTTTAATAAGTAATCATAGTATTTTAAGGCTTGTACCGTATCTCCCAATGCATTATATGCAGCCGCAGTTAAGTAGTAACCCTTTGTATCATTTGAATCCAATCGAATTCTTTTTAATCCTTCTTTAAGAATAAGTTGCAGCGTATCACTTCCTTTTACATGTACGTAAAGGGTATCTTTAGTTTCAGCTGATTTAGATGTCTTAACATTCTTTAAACGACTATTAGAATGACATGAATACACTACTAATAGTGTACTTAAAATTACTAAATAAGATAACTTTGGCATTTTTTTTACCTTTTAAATATGAAATTTTGTTGGCGGTGATTATCGATCTGTAAATAATCTTTCCCCTTGCTCTCGCAAGTTCTTTAAGTCCCGACACATTCGGGATGTAACCTGTGAGACATAATAAATCAAGATTGCATCTTGAAGCGGATGCCTGTTCAATCTCATGATTCAAATTTAAAACAACAATTCAATTTTTAGTAGCCCACTTTTACCAATATAATCTTCGGTTGCTGAAGTTAAAAACTTTAGTTATTTCTTGTCACAAGTTATAAACTTGCGACAGCTAGGGGTGTATCGTACACTACCAATATCGAACACTACCACCCTACCTCTGATATTTACTCATTCTGTAAAGGTAAAAATGCTCACTATCCAATATTTTGAATAAAAACCATAGTTTGGTTTCATATATAGCTGGCGTTTTAGTAAAAAAGAAATCTTTCACTAAAACCTCGTTGTTAACAATTGTTTTAAAATAAGTATATTGCCCATGGCCGCTACCCATTTTCTCAGGCTTAATCTTAACAAGACTATCAATTTCGGCCTTATAATCAAGATAAAAGAATAAAGCATCACTATAATGAGTAGATGAATCAGATACTCCTCGATAATTATCAAATGCTTTAGAATAAGATTCATTTTTCATTCGATAAATTACAATTGCATTTTCGTCAAAACCATTGATGCAGTTAATGCAATAATTCCCATAAATTAAGATAGTGTCCACGTGTTGGGATTTTAGATATTCAACATACTCATCAACTCTTTTTTGCACATTGATAGTTTTAGTTTTATTGATATCAGTTTGCTTCATTTTACATGACGTAATGAATAAAATTGATATTAAGGTAATAATTAAGACTTCTTTCATTATCATTATTATTGATGTGAAACCGCTTTGCCTTTTATTGCTTTTTTAGGTGAAATCATATAAAACTGCCTAACCTTATTTTCAAATTCTTCTGTAAGTTTTTCGTTATCAGCCCCCCCCAACTGGTACTCGTTTCCACCAGTGGGCGGACAGGTGCAACGAGTACCTTTTTGTTTTGCGTTTCTACCAAAGGCAGACAAGTTCAACGCTCTCTTTCATTAATTCAGAAATTTATTACTCGTAAAACAAAAGTAAAGCATTTGAATTGATTTGACTTATTAAACTGCAAATGAAATATTGGTGCTCGGTATAACTTAGCACCATCGTACTCCTAGAATTTACGGATGACTGGTCGCCTATTATCATCGGTGCAGGCACTGCCGCTTAACGCATCATCTACGCAGGTGAGTTGGTTTCAGGCGCTTTGGCAATTTTCCTGAAAAGGTTGCGTTATATTCCATATTTTTGAAAACTGATGCGCCTTACCACTTTTCTACTCGTGTTTATGTATACCATTGGCCAATGCCGGGCTCAGGTGGCGGCATCGGGTATTTATAAATTTATGAATTTGCATCCCTCGGCCCGGGTAGCTGCTTTGGGTGGGGTAAATGTGAGTATATGGGATAAAGACCTGAACCTCGCCTTGCAAAACCCGGCCTTACTCAGCGATAAAATGCACGGACAGGTTGCCTTTAACACCGTTAATTTCATCAGCGATATCAATCTGGGGTATGTAGCTTATGCTTTTGGCTATGGCCCCGGCACCTGCAGTGTTGGGTTGCAGTACATCAATTATGGAAAATTTCAGGGAGCCACGGCTACGGGCGTGCCTACCGGAACTTTTACAGCAGGAGAATACAACCTGCAATTGAGCTATGGCCGGCAGTTTAAACATTTTGCTTATGGGGCATCCCTTAAAATGATTTACTCCAATATGAATGTGGCTAAATCAATCGGTGTGGCCACCGATTGGGGTGGAGCTTACCAAAGTACCGATTCGCTTTTTACAGCCGGGTTGGTTGTAAAAAATATAGGATACCAACTCACCACCTACACCAAAGGAAACCGGGAAAAACTCCCTTTTGAAATACAGGCAGGCTTCTCAAAAAAGTTAAAACATATGCCCCTGCGCCTATCGGTAACTGCCCACAACCTGCAGAAATTTGATTTAACCTATTACAATCCCAATAAACCCGGACAACAAACTGACCTGGCTACCGGTGAGCCTGTGGTTGAAAAAGTTACCATAGCCGATAAAGCCATGCGTCATATCATAATAGGGTCGGAATTATTATTATCTAAGAATTTTCATTTCAGATTTGGGTACAATCATATGCGCAGAAAAGAGATGACCATTGAAGGCAAACGCGGGATGGTGGGTTTTGCCTGGGGGTTTGGCATTCGCATCAATCGGTTTTTAATCAGTTATGGCAGTTCTTCTTTTTATGTGGGTCAAAACACCAATCATTTCAGTTTCTCGGCCAATCTGAATGATTTCAGAAAAAAGAGAAAGATACAGCCAAACCCAAAAATGGAATAATGAAACGAATTACAATTGCTATTGACG
Source organism: uncultured Bifidobacteriaceae bacterium (assembly GCA_964535575.1). Taxonomy (GTDB): domain Bacteria; phylum Bacteroidota; class Bacteroidia; order UKL13-3; family UKL13-3; genus JAGPCK01. The sequence goes on along the minus strand of CAZHTC010000009.1, from coordinate 80,801 downwards.
GGTACTCCAGTTGTGGAAAAAGTACTTTAGCCAAACAGCTGGCTTTGGAGTTGGGCTATACTTATATTGACAGTGGAGCCATGTACAGGGCGGCTACCCTGTACATGCTGGAAAATGACATAAGTCCTGAGAATATACCAGCCGTAGTTGATGCACTAAGACATATAAAAATAGAATTCAGAATTAATCCGGTAAATGGACTGCAGGAGACTTACCTTAATGAAGGAAACGTAGAGCGGGAAATACGCACCATGCAAATCTCCAATTTGGTTAGCCCCATGAGTAGTATTGCCGAAGTAAGGCAGGCCATGGTGGCGCAACAACAATACCTTGGAAAAGACAAAGGGGTAGTAATGGACGGACGTGATATTGGTACGGTAGTATTTCCGGATGCCGAGCTGAAACTGTTTATGACAGCCGAACCGCGTATTCGCGCCCAGCGCAGGTTTGAAGAATTAATGGCTAAAGGAGACGGATCGAGCTTTGAAGAAGTATATCAGAATGTATTGAGCCGCGACCTGATAGATACCACCCGCAAAGTAGGGCCTCTGGTGAAAGCAGCCAATGCCATTGAGATTGACAACTCGCATATTACCAGAGAAGAACAGTTTAATTTAGCACTTCATTACGCACTTCAAACCATTCATCAGGGGTCGGCAAAAGCCGATTAATAGCTATTTTTTCTGCCTTTTTATTCCAGAATACGCTTGACATCAACATGATTTAACGTATATTCGCGGGCTTTTTTAAGCAAAGGAGGATAAAAATTTGACACAAAAACAAAACACACAAACAACAGCTCCCGATTCGGATTTCGATTGGAGCATGGACAAAGAAGGCTTCTCTACTTACTCAAGTGATGAGCGTGAAAAGCTCTCCAATCTCTACGAAAAAACCTTGAACACCATCGTAGAACGAGAAATCGTTAAGGGTGTAGTAGTTGGTAAAACCGACAAAGAAGTGGTATTAAACATCGGGTTTAAATCAGATGGATTAATTCCCCTCTCAGAATTCCGCGATATTTCGGAAGTAAAACCGGGAATGGAAGTGGAAGTGCTTATCGAAACAACTGAAGACAAAAACGGTCAGTTGGTTCTTTCACGCAAAAAAGCCATTGGCGAAAGAGCGTGGGAAAACATTGTGAAAGCACAGGAAAATGATGAAATCGTTACCGGTTTCGTTAAATCAAGAACAAAAGGCGGATTGGTTGTAGATGTAATGGGTATTGATGCATTCTTGCCCGGATCACAAATCGACACCAAACCTATTCGCGATTACGACATTTTTGTAGGACAGAACATGCAGTTTAAAGTGGTTAAAATTAACCACGTATTCAAAAATGTGGTGATCTCTCATAAAGTATTAATTGAAGAGGATCTGGAAGCGCAAAAGTCAGACATTCTGTCGAAACTCGAAAAAGGTCAGGTACTGGAAGGTACAGTGAAAAACATGACCTCTTTTGGTGTGTTCATCGACCTGGGTGGACTGGACGGATTGCTTCACATCACCGATATCAGCTGGGGACGTATCAACCATCCGGAGGAAGTGCTTAAACTTGATCAGAAAATCAACGTGGTGGTGCTCGATTTCGATGATGAGAAAAAACGTATCTCCCTTGGCTTAAAACAACTCACCGCCCATCCGTGGGATACCTTAGCCGAAACCATTAAAGTAGGTGAAAAAGTAAAAGGCAAAATTGTAACGGTAGCCGATTACGGTGCATTCTTGGAAATAGCCCCTGGTATTGAAGGGTTGATTCACGTTTCAGAAATGAGCTGGAGCCAACACCTGCGCAATCCTCAGGACTTCCTTAAAGTAGGTGACGAAATTGAAGCGGTTATTTTAACATTGGATAAAGATGAGCGCAAAATGTCTCTGGGCATTAAGCAACTCACTCCTGATCCATGGGGCAGCATTGCCGATAAATATGCCGTAGGTACCAAGCACAAAGGCGTAGTTCGCAACCTTACCAACTACGGTTTATTTGTAGAACTTGAAGCCGGAGTTGACGGACTGGTACACGTATCAGACCTTAGCTGGACCAAGAAAATAAAACACCCTGCCGAGTTTGTGAAGAAAGATCAGGAGCTGGATGTGGTGGTACTTGAGGTGGATACCGAAAACAGACGGTTGAGCCTTGGCCACAAACAAATGGACGAAAATCCTTGGGATACTTTTGAAACCATTTTCACTACCGGATCGGTACATCCCGGAACAGTATTGAAAATTGAAGATAAATCAGCCACCATCGCACTTCAATACGGTGTGGAAGGTTACGCTCCTGTAAAACAATTGCAGAAAGCAGATGGAACCACCGCAAAAGAAGATGAGAACATTGATCTGGTGGTAACTGAGTTCAACAAGGAAAACCGCAGAATTGTACTTTCACACACTGCCCTTTGGAAAGAAGCAGAAAAAACAAAGATGGCTGAAGCCGAAACTGCCCGTAAAAACGAGGAGAAAAAAGCTTCAAAAGCCGCTAAGAAAATCTCTTCTTCCAACGAAAAATCAACCTTCGCTGAAATTGACGCGCTTAGCGAGTTGAAATCAAAAATGGAAGGCAATTCAGTGACTGAAAACCAAGAAGGAGAAAATCAATAAATGAGGAACTTCCTCTTCATATCACAAAAAAAATCCCGCTTCGGTGGGATTTTTTTTTGCCGTTTAAGGGGTTATTTAAATATTTGAAGTATGAATTATTGGCTTGTTAAATCGGAACCTTTTAAATACTCGTGGGAGATGTTTGAGAAAGATAAAAAAACTTTCTGGGATGGAGTACGCAACTACCAGGCACGAAACAACCTGAGAGAAATGAAAAAGGGCGATTTGGTTTTGTGGTATCACAGCAATGAAGGAAAAGAAATAGTAGGCATTGCTAAAGTGGTAAAAGAACATTACCAGGATCCCACCACCACCGACCCCAACTGGGTGGCGGTAGACTTTGCCCCGTTTAAGAAATTAAAAAAACCAGTTACATTAGCACAGATAAAGGAAGATAAACGGTTACAAAATATTGCTTTGGTAAAGCAGGGACGGCTATCGGTGATACCTATAAAACCGGAAGAGTTTGACATTCTTCTGGCACACTCGGAAAGGAAATAATATGAAAGAAAAACTGCTTCTTGACCAAAAAAGGCTTTCGATAATCATCGACAGGCTTTGCCATCAGTTAATCGAAAATCACAACGGATTTAATGATTCAGCCATTGTAGGGCTGCAACCCCGGGGGGTACTGCTTTCGCGCAGAATTCACCAGCGCATGAAAGAAATAACCGGCAACCAAAATCTCCTTTACGGGGAGCTGGATATTACCTTTTACCGGGATGATTTCAGGAGAAGAGAATCGGTGCTGATACCAAGTGAGCAGAAAATTGATTTCATAATAGAAAACAAAAATGTGATTTTAATTGATGATGTGCTCTTCACCGGGCGCACCATTCGGGCAGCCATGGATGCGCTCACGGCTTTTGGCCGCCCCTCGTCAGTAGAACTAATGGTGCTTATTGACCGCAGATACAGCAGGGAATTACCTATTGAAGCCACCTACGTGGGGCATGTGGTTGACTCGCGCAATAATGATAAAGTGGTGGTTGACCTCAAACAAACCGGAACTAAGGATGCAGTTTGGTTAATAACGAATATCGAAAACAAATGAGTAAATTAAGCACACGACACCTGATTGGAATCAAAGATTTAACCGTTGAAGATATTCAGCAGATTTTTGAAACCGCTGATAATTTTAAAGCTGTAATTAACCGCCCCATTAAAAAAGTACCTTCACTACGGGATATCACCATTGCTAATATATTTTTTGAAAACTCCACCCGTACCCGCATTTCATTTGAACTTGCCGAAAAACGACTCTCGGCCGATACCATCAACTTTGCATCCTCTTCCTCTTCCGTTTCAAAAGGAGAAACACTTATTGATACGGTAAACAATATACTGAGCATGAAAGTAGATATGGTGGTGATGCGGCATCCATCGGCAGGTGCAAGTAAATTTTTAGCCAAACATATAGACGCCCAGATTGTAAACGCAGGTGACGGTACACATGAACACCCAACACAGGCTCTGCTCGATGCTTATTCGATACGCGAAAAACTTGGAGATGTAAAGGGGAAAAAAGTAGTGATTGTGGGAGATATTCTGCACTCACGCGTTGCCTTATCCAATATACTTTGCCTGCAAAAACTGGGGGCCAAAGTAATGGTATGCGGCCCAACAACCCTAATCCCAAAACATATCAGCGAACTTGGAGTACAGGTTGAACACAACCTGCGCAAAGCGCTTGAATGGTGCGATGTGGCGAATATGCTCCGCATTCAGCTGGAGCGACAGGAAATTAAATATTTCCCAAGCCTCAGGGAATATTCCATGCTCTACGGATTAGATAAACCCCTGCTTGATTCGCTTGGTAAAAAAATTACCATTATGCACCCGGGCCCTATTAACCGCGGGGTAGAAATTACCAGTGAAGTAGCCGACTCCGATCAATCCATCATTTTACAACAGGTAGAAAACGGAGTAGCCATTCGCATGGCCGTATTATACCTGCTGGCAGCACAAGGATAAGTGTATGCGTTCCTTTATTGCGCATAAGTGGTTTCCTTACTTCATTATTCTGTTTTTCTTTATCACGCAAATTCCGTTTCTGCAGGCAGATGCTGACCTGAACCTGTCCCATAGTCGTGGAGCATGGACCGATGAAGGCTTGTACACCCTGCAATTGCGTAATTGGCTTAATCAGGGTATCTGGAACCTGCACGAAACCGATGCCTTTTTGCGCGCACCTCTGTTCAATGCACTCCTTCTTCCCTCCTTTCTCATTGCAGGCACCGGTTGGTTAGTAGCCCGCCTCACCATTCTGTTATTGGTAATGATTACGCTCATGGTGCTTATCAGATTAGATACATTTAAACACCTTACCCGAATTATTTTACCTGCCTTGTTGTTTAACCCGGTAGTGTTTCATTACAGCCATTTGGCTATGACCGAAATTCCGGCCATCTGCTTTTTGCTTCTTGCACTTGCCGTTTTCAATCACAGTATTGAAACAAAAAAAACAATACACCTGCTGTTGGCGAATGCACTGCTGGTAGTGGCTGTATTCATGAAAATTTCTTTTGTTTACGCTGCGGCTATTTTACCGGTTGCCACTTCTATTCTTTTCCTGACAACCACCGGTACAGAAAAAAACTTTTTCAAAAAACAAGTGTTCATTTCGGTATGCAGCTTAATTGGCATTGCCTTATTATTTTATGCGGTGTGGTACCTTCCCAATAAAATTTATTTAGCTAAAATTGCCTCCATACAAAGCGAATTGAAATTTGACAATAACCTGCACGATTTATGGGAACGGATAAAATTTACGCATAAACTGTATAGAGAAGATGTGTTTATGGGCTATAGTGTTTACCTGTTTTACTTTACCGTTTTTTTGCTGGCAGTGCTGCTTTGGAAAAGAAAAAAAATTACCGAACATCCATTGTTACTCTTTTGTGTGGTATGGCTCGCACTGGAATTGGTAAAATTTATCAATGTGTATTTACCCAGCCGCTACCTTATAAGTACCGCGGTGGTTAATATGCTTGTATTTTTTATACTGCTTTACGAATTTAAACTTCCTCGTGTACTGCAGGCAGCATCGCTGCTTCTTTTCGGCATCGGATTTACCATGATAACCTTATCGTATTCTAACAGGACTTTTCAAATTAAGGAAGCCAATGCTTACTTTAAACAAACTCTTAAACAAAACCATACTTCGGCAGTAGGAAACTGGGCATCGGTGTGTTGCTGGGACAGTAAAGTGTACAGTCGCTATTGTGTAAAGGATTATGCCAATCAGCAGGAATTACTTTTGAAGCCCAAGGTGCAGCTCATTTTAACCGAAACCGATGAAGGAGAATCAGCCGGGGCATTTGCAGCAATAGGATACAATTTACAAGCGCATTCCGATTCGGCAGTTACCTTTAAAATTGCCAACTGGCAGGTAAATGGCTATTGGATGAGCCAATAAGGAAAAAGGTGGCTAGGATATAAAAAACCGGGTATATTCGACAAGCATAATTGAGTAACTTCTCTTATCTTCGCGCCTGCATGAATTCATCAAAAGAAATAGTAGTAAGCGGCATACGACCCACCGGAAATTTACATTTAGGTAATTATCTGGGTGCCGTTAAAAATTTTGTGCAAATGCAGCACGAGTATCAGTGCTATTTTTTTATTGCCGATTACCATTCGTTAACCACCCACCCCAAGCCGGCCGATTTACAGAACACTGTAAAGCAAGTGCTGGCCGAATACCTTGCCTGCGGTATTAATCCGGATTTGTGCACGCTCTACGTTCAAAGCGATTTGAAAGAAATACCCGAACTTTACATGCTGCTGAATATGCATGCCTACAAAGGCGAGCTGGAGCGTGTGGCTTCGTTTAAGGAAAAAGTGCGTACGCAGCCAGATAATGTGAATGCCGGACTGCTTACCTATCCGGTACTGATGGCAGCCGATATCATCATTCATAAAGCACTTAAAGTTCCTGTGGGAAAAGATCAGGAGCAGCACCTTGAAATGGCACGTACCTTTGGCAACCGGTTTAACCGCATATACGGAAAAGAAATTTTTCCCGAACCATTTGCTTTTAATTACGGAAATCAACTGATAAAAGTACCCGGACTGCAAAGCGAAGGGAAAATGAGCAAGAGCGATGGGGATGCCAATGTAATTAACCTGATAGATACCCCTGAAATCATCCGTAAAAAAATAGCGCGTGCCGTAACCGATGCCGGCCCCGCTGTACCCAACAGCACTCCTGCCCCATCGGTACAAAATCTTTTTCACCTGATGAAAATGGTTTCGGAGCCCGACACGTTACAAAAGTTCACGCAGGCCCATGCCGATTGCACCATAAGATATGGAGATATGAAAAAACAACTGGCCGAGGATATGGTGAACTTTTTAACACCCGTAAGGGAAAAAATTGCCGCCATCAGAGCAGATGAAGCCTATTTGGCCAAAATTGTCCGTGAAGGTGCTGAGAAAGCGCATGTAAGCGCTGCAGCTACCATGAAAGAAGTGAGAGAAGCCATTGGATTCCCTAAGTTTTAACAGGTATTTATACACAATTCGATTTGAAAATTTTAAAATTTCAGTTCAATCAATTTTATTTGTTACATGCACATAGCCATAGCCGGTAATATAGGGTCGGGAAAGACCACCTTAACCTCCCTTTTAGCCAAACATTACGGATGGGAGCCACATTATGAAGATGTAGAAGACAATCCGTACATCAGCGACTTTTACGAAGAAATGCAGCGTTGGTCGTTCAACCTGCAGATTTATTTTCTAAACAGCCGTTTCAATACCATCATGAAAATTCGTGAAGGAAAAAAAACAGTTATTCAGGATCGTACCATTTACGAAGACGCTTTTATTTTTGCCCCCAACCTGCATGCCATGGGATTAATGAGCACCCGTGACTTTGATAATTACTCGCGCCTGTTTGAGTTGCTCAATAAATTTATTAAAGGCCCCGATTTATTAATTTACCTGCGCGCTTCCATTCCTACTCTTGTAAATAATATTCAAAAACGTGGTCGCGACTACGAAGATTCCATACGACTGGATTACCTGCGCAGATTGAATGAACGCTACGAAGCATGGATTTCTACGTATAAAAAAGGAAAGCTTCTTATTATTGATATTGATAACCTGAATTATGCCGATAAACCGGAAGATTTAGGAATTGTAATCAATAAAATTGAAACCGAAATCAATGGTCTCTTCTGATCAGTTACGAATCAGAAAAGCACAGGAAACCGATTTACCCGCCATTACGGATATTTACAACGATGCCATAAGGCATGGCACTGCCACGTTTGATACCGAAGAAAAAACGTCCGAAAACCGCAGGTTATGGCTGGCACAGCATTCGCAAAAATATCCGGTGGTAGTTGCCCTCATAAATGAAACAGTAGTTGGCTGGGCCTCCCTTTCCCGCTGGAGTGATCGGGCTGCTTACGATGATACGGCCGAAATATCGGTGTATATTCACAAGGATTTCAGAGGCCGGGGAATTGGCCGGCAGTTAATGCAGCAAGTGCTTGAACACGGCAAACAAGGCGGACTGCATACGGTAATTTCACGCATTACGCAGGGCAATGAAATAAGCATTCATTTACACACCCAAATGGGGTTTGAAACGGTAGGTATCCTTAAACAGGTGGGCAAAAAATTCGGGCATCTGCTTGATGTTACCCTCATGCAGAAAATGTATTGAGTTCATAGTAAAAGCAGTGCCTTTAAGCTGCTTTTAACCGATTTCAACTCTTTGTTCCTAAGTCCATGGTTCGGAAAAAATTTTTCTAATTGCTAAAAGTTTGTAACTTTGGTTAAACTTAAACCGGGATACATGCGAAAACTTCTACTTCTTTTGTTTTGTCCGGCTCTGATGTTTGCACAGCAACGAGGCATAGCCCCCGTAATGATGAATATCGGAAATCAACCCACCACATTGTACCAGCAAAGCCATGCCTTAATTATTGGCATTAGCGATTACACCAATGGTTGGCCTGATTTGCCCGGAGTACAAAACGATGTGGTGGCTGTGCAGGGCGCTTTGGAAAAACACGGATTTAACGTGGTAACCAAAATTAACCTTACCAAAGAAATGATGGATGATGCCTTCTCGGAATTTATAAGCCAGTATGGTCAGGAAGAAAATGCCCGTCTGGTTATTTACTTTGCGGGGCATGGGCACACGGTTAAAACCTCATATGGCGACAAACTCGGATATATTGTCCCTTCAAATGCACCCAACCCCAACAACAACTTACCGCTGTTTCAAAAAACGGCTATGGAAATGGGACAGATTGAAATTTATGCCAAACGCATACAATCTAAACATGCCATTTTTATTTTTGATGCCTGTTTTTCGGGTGCCTTATTTGCCATGACCCGTGCCGTGCCCGAAGCTATTTCCTACAAAATTTCGATGCCCGTAAGGCAATTTATTACCAGTGGAGACGAGAATGAAACCGTGCCCGATAAAAGTATTTTCAGAGAGCAGTTTGTACAGGCACTCACCACTCCTTTTAGCGATGCCAATGGCGATGGCTACCTTACCGGAACCGAGATGGGCGAGTTTTTACAAAACAATGTGGTTAACTACAGCTATAACAACCAGCATCCGCAATATGGCAAAATACGTCATCCTTCATTAGATAAAGGCGATGTGGTTTTTGTGCTTACCGGCAACGTACCCAATGCCGGTGGAGGCCGTATGGTAAATCAGCAGCAGGCTGTAGCTGCCGTTCCGGTAAAACAGGTACAAATGGGGCGCGCGCAGGAAATTGCTGGCTATGGCACAATTGAAATTAATTCGGAAATTACCGGTGATTTATATATTGACGGGCAAAAACTGGGGCCGATAAACGGAGGTACCACCACCCCGGTAAACAATATTGCCATTGGCTCGCACAGCATAGAAATACGCGGACAGGAATACTGGGCCTATAATACCAATGTGATAAAAGATCAAACGGTGAAATTAAGTGCTAAAAGCAAATTGAAGGCTGCGGCTGCCGATGCAAAAAATTATTTTACCGACCCGCGCGATAAACAACGTTACCGAATTGTAAAAATAGAGAACCAAACCTGGATGGCACAAAACCTGAATTTTGTAACCGAAGAAGGAAGCTATTGCTACGAGGACACCAATACCAATTGCAGAAACTATGGACGATTGTATGAATGGAATATATCTACCGAAGTGTGCCCCGAAGGATGGCATTTACCTACCATTGACGAATGGGAAGAACTGCTGAATAACTTAGGAGGGCACAAAGGTACATTTGACGAAGCCTACACAGCCCTTACCACATCGCAAAGCAACAGCATGGCAGTACAACTAACAGGATGGAAAGACAAAAACGGGGTGTACGATTTTTACATGACCGAAACCATGTTTTGGAGTTGTTCAAATTTTAATACCGGATATGCCTGGAACACCTACCTCGACAGCCGCAATAATGATGTGATGATTATTAACAGCAAAAAGAACACGGCCCTGCCCGTGCGCTGTGTAATGGATACCGAATAACCTGTTGCATGTACCCGGGCAAAATCGTATTGGTACTTGTTGCTTTTGCAAGCCTTGGGCTGCATTGTAAAAAAGAGGAAGCCGAGATAAATAAGCTCCCTCCAGCCACCTCCTATGGTGCAGGCACATTTGGCTGCTTAATAAATGGCAAAGCCTGGCCAACAGAAACACCCTGGATAGAATCTAATTACCACGATGGGGTTTTGTTCATTAGGTGTTTTCTTAATCCGAAGGACCCAAACGATCCATATACGTATGACAACATAACATTATGCACCAACAAAATACACAAACCCGGGGTGTATTTTATCAGCTACAAAAATTTTCCTGACGATTGGTGCGTTATAACTAATAAATCTGGTGGATATACATCAGACACTCAAACAAACCAAAACCCCGAAAATTATTTTTACTATAACATTACTCGGCTTGACAGCATCAACCGGATTGTTTCAGGCACGTTTAGTTTTTCACTTTTTAATGCATTTGGTACTTCTTCGGTAAAAGTATCTGAAGGAAGATTTGATTTATACTGCTATTAAAAAAGAAAATACTCCTACCCCATTAAACAAACGAGGATTTAAAGGACAAAGCAGTAAAAACTAAAACGTATTAATGGTTTTTTTAATGGCCACCAATTTAGTTAGCAGGGCTTCGGTTTGTGCCAGAGGCAGCATATTGGCACCGTCAGATTTGGCATTTTTGGGGTCGGGATGGGTTTCCATAAAAATACCATTCGCGCCAGTGGCAATGCCGGCTTTGGCAATGGTTTCTATGAGCTGAGGCAAGCCACCCGTTACACCGCTGCTTTGGTTGGGCTGCTGCAGGGAATGGGTAATATCAAGTATAACGGGGTACCCTAATTTTTGCATAGTGGGAATACCCCGGTAATCCACCACCAGATCGGTGTACCCAAGCATGGTGCCGCGCTCGGTAAGGGCAATCTGGTTATTCCCCGATTCTTTCACTTTATCGGTGGCAAATTTCATAGACTCAGGCGACAAAAATTGTCCTTTTTTGATGTTTACCACTTTACCTGTTTTGGCAGCAGCAACCAGCAAATCGGTTTGGCGACACAAAAAGGCGGGTATCTGCAATACATCCACATATTCCGCAGCCATGGCGGCTTCATCGCTTTCGTGAATATCGGTAACCGAAGGCAAATCCAGCTCGGCACACACCTTTTTGATGATTTTTAAAGCCGCTTCATCCCCAATTCCGGTGAATGAATCGAGGCGCGAACGATTGGCCTTACGATAAGAAGCTTTAAACACATATGGAATGTTTAACCGTGCGCAAAGTTCTTTCATATGCGATGCTACGGTAAAACAAACCTCTTCACTTTCCACCACACATGGGCCGGCAAGCAAAAAGAAATTATCGGTGAGCAATTCGGTATTACCCGCTTTTAATGATGTAAGCATGCTGCGAAGGTACAACCTGATTTTTAAATCAGCTACACCCTGTTAATGTTAGTAGGAATAAAACGAGAAAACTCCCCTTCCACCATTGGGGTACACGCCTTCAATCAGAATTTGTCCGCGTACGTTTTCCATATCCCGTATAAACTCATCGAGGTTGGTATATGTTTTTTTATTGAGTGCGGTAATTACAAATCCTTCGGGCAAATTCATACTGCGCATGCGCCCTCCTCGTACATTGCTTATACGAATGCCGCTGCTCACACCCAGCTTTTCTTTCTCGGCCTTGGAAATAAACTGAAAATCGGCTCCCAGCACGGTTGAACTTACCGATCCTTTTTTCATAATGGCATCATTATCCTTCCGGTTAATAAGGGTTACGGTAACGGCCATCGGTTTTCCGGAGCGTAGCAGCACCATAGGAATTTTTTCGCCCGGGCGATGGTAACTTATCTGCTCATCAAAAATGGCTTTGCTGTCAATATCCTTATTATCAACTTTAATAATTACATCGCCTTCTTTAATGCCGGCATTGTATCCGGGAGCATCTTCTACGGCAAACTCCACATACACGCCCTTATCCCCTTCCAAATGGAGTTTATCCGAAAGTTCGCCATCAATATCTCTGATGTTTAATCCAGTAAAGCCTCGTTGTACTTCGCCAAATTCAATCAGGTCTTTCACAATTTTCGCTACAATATTGGCCGGAATGGCAAACCCATACCCATTGTATGATCCGGTATTACTTGCAATGGCGGTGTTAATGCCCACCAACTGTCCGTTTAAGTCAACCAATGCACCACCGCTGTTACCTGGATTAATGGCTGCATCTGTCTGAATAAACGACTCAATGGGAAACTGGTTATTGACAATATTGATATTTCTTCCTTTTGCACTTACAATACCTGCGGTAACGGTTGAGGTAAGGTTAAACGGATTTCCTACAGCCACTACCCAATCTCCCACCGTTACATTATCTGAATTGCCCATTGCAATATGAGGCAGGTTTTTCGCTTCAATTTTCAACAGAGCCAAATCGGTGGATGGGTCGGTGCCAATCACCTTTGCTTTATAATTGTGCTTATTGTTGTTCAGCACAACTTCAATCACATCAGCTCCTTTTACCACATGAAAATTGGTAACAATATACCCATCGGCCGAGAGAATAACTCCCGAACCGGATGAACTTACGGGCCCGCGCTGACCAAAAAAATCAAAATCTCCAAACCAATTGAAAAACGGATCTTGTTGCTGCATGCGCGCATTTGAAAGTGTTTTTATAAACACCACACACGGAGTTGAAATTTGCGATGCCTTCACAAAACTTGTCCCTTCTAACGAGGTGTGATTATAATTTACCCTGCTTACCGGAGAAACTCCGGGATTATTGTGCTGAAGAAAAGCAGTCGCGTCAGTGGGTTTAAGTTGCTGAAATGTAAATGCACCAAGCACTCCACTTAAAAAACCAATACCTGTGGTTAACAATAAAAATCGTTTCGTATTCATATTATTAATCGTAAATTTATTTAGTTGCCGGAACCTCCACCTCACCCGCAATGGTGAGGGTTACAACAGGATTAAAAGGGTCGTTTGTGTAAATATAAATGGCTTTGTTTTCGTGCCCGCTTTTTCCTTTTGAATCGTAGCGCACTTCAATGCGGGTGGTTTCTCCCTTTTTCAGTAGAGTTTTCATTGGATTAGAAGCCGTGCACCCGCAACTTGCCTTAGTTTGTTTGATTTCCAAATCACTTTTACCAACGTTGGTAATCATAAAATTTACAGTCATCATTTCGCCTTGCTTAATGGTGCCCCAGTTATGATGTGTTTTATCATATTTGGCCCGCGGAGCCGAGAGCGAGTCTTTTTTGCTCATAGGCGGAAAGTAGTCAAGAATATTTGCGGTATTGTATAAGTATTTGTATGGATTATCCTTGTCGTTGGTGGTAATGGTAACTTTAAAAAACTGCTGGCCCAGGTCCTTGGTTTTGGTTCCGTCAAACACGGCTCGTAAAATTCCCTCTGTTTTTGGTCTCAGTTCAGCCGGATATTCATACGTTACATAATCAGGTCCGTCAATACGTAAAAAAGTGATGGTAGAAAAACCATCATTATAAATTTTCATTTCAACGGTATCTTTTGAGTTGTTCCGGATATTCCCAAATGTGAGGTGATCGGTTTCCATCCGCAGGTTACCAATCTGGCTCGGATATTTCATGGCTACGGGCATTTCTTTAGGTTCTACCACCCCTTTGATGGTTAGGGCATCAAATTCTTCGGTGGTATTGTTCATTAACACAGTTATGGCTTTTGCAAATGAACCCGCTCTGCCGGCAGGGTCAAACCGTGCTTCAATGCTTCCCGTTTTACCTGGGTAAATGGTATCCTTGCTCCACTTAGGTACCGTACAATTACACGGGCTTACCACATTGCGGAGCGACATTGGGTATTTGCCGGTATTTTTAAACACAAACACCACGGTTTTAGTACCGTCAACCTCTTTAATGGTTCCTAAATCAATTTCTTTTTTTTCAAACTGAACGGTAGTGGTTTGCGCTACTGTCCCTAATGAAAATACAATTAATAAACCTGCGAAAAACGTTCTCATGCTTTTATTCAATTATCCTGTTAATTTTTCCGGACACGCGAATTTAACAAAAATTGTTCCACTGCCCGGAATATGACGGAAGTGCACCTTTAAAAGTTGCACCCTGTTTTGCTGCTCAATAAAATGTAATTTCGCAGCAAGTTGATTTGCAAAAAAATATTTCTTTGGGTAATAGTTTGGCTGCTAACTCTTCAATTGGGTTTCAGTCAGCGAGACAGCACCAATCACCGGCTCCAGATAGTGAATATTGGGGTACCCGTTACCTATGGGCTCACCATGACGGGGCTTTACTCACTTTGGTACAAAGGCTATCCCATGGGTAAGTTTCATTTTTTTAACGATAACAACGAGTGGATGCAACTGGATAAGACCGGCCATTCCTATAGTGCTTACCAACTGAGTCGCACAGGTATAGAACTATATCGCTGGGCTGGGCTCAAAGGCAATAAAGCAATTCTTACAGGGGGAATCATTGGGTACAGTTACCTCACTACCATAGAAATATTAGATGGATTCTCCTCCAATTGGGGAGCCTCATGGGGCGATCTGGCAGCTAATACCTTTGGTACGGGATTATGTGTGGTGCAAGAACTTTTTTGGAAGGAGCAAAAAATTAATTTTAAATTTTCCTTTAGTCAATCACCCTACCATCATTTGCGTCCAAATGTGTTAGGCGGAAATTACCCCCAGCAAATGTTTAAAGACTACAACGGACAAACCTATTGGCTTTCGGCCAATCTGAAAAGCCTTTGTTTTCCCAGAGAAAATAGGTTTCCCGCATGGCTTAATCTGGCTGTTGGGTATGGCGCACAGGGAATGATTGGTGCTGAAGGCAATTCGTTTTTACCTAAAGGAAGTTCGATACCTGTTAACTATTCGTATATCCCCCGCTTCAGGCAATGGTATCTTGCACCGGACATCGATTTTACACGAATACCAACCAAATCAAAAACATTAAAGCGCGTGTTCTTTCTACTTAACTGTCTTAAACTTCCATTACCTGCTCTGGAAAAAAATAAACACGGTCTTAAATTTCATTATTTCTATTTCTGATGGCACCAATCAATGCAGGAGATCGGGTTCGTTTTTTAAACGAGCCGCTAGAGGGAACCGTAACCCGGATTATTGACGGACGCACCGTGGGTGTAACTACCGATGATGATTTTGAAATTCCGGTTTTAAAAACAGAATTGGTGAAAATTACATTTGCCGAAAGTTCGGTTGGTGATACGGTAAAAAAAGAACCCAAAACCATTTCGGAGGCAAAAGTACGAACCGAGCTGGGCGTGTTTTTACTTTTCGAACCAAAGCCTGACGGACTGCTGCATATGAAACTACTAAATTTACTGTCGCCCGAGTTAGTTTATACCTACGGTTCATTTGATAAAAAAACATATACCACACATCGAAAAGGGAGTTTTTCGATAGACGAAATCATTACGCTTGAAACAGTGAATCTCAATGAATTTAATGAGTGGCCGGAGTTTGTGTTTAATTTTATTCCCTGCCCTGGACAATCGGGGCAAATTGAAAAGCCCATACATAAAAGCATTCGTTTTAAAAGCAAGGAATTTCACGGAAGTTTCAAATTCAGCAAAGCGCTGAACAAGCAGGCTTATGTATTCAGACTGGATGAAGAAATAAACCTGATTGATTTACAAAAACTGCGTTCGCGCGATTTTAACGAGCCGAAAACAGAAAGTAAAACCATTTGGGCCAACGATGACCAGGCCACGGTAAATGACGTAGTGGACTTACATCTGCAAGCCATCCCCGATATTCCCGCAAACTTAAAACCCAGCGAAGCCATACAGGTACAATTTGGATACTTCAGGCGTTCGCTTGAAAAAGGATTAGCTGCCGGAATAGAAAAAATGATATTTATTCATGGTATAGGAGATGGAATTTTAAAGCGAAAAATAAGAGAGTATCTGCACGGTTATCCGAAAATTAAAAAAGCCGGAGATGCCGATGAGTTTAAATACGGAAAAGGCGCCACTGAAGTGGAGTTTTAAATAACTTCTACCTGATTTTTCAGAATATCGTCCATTGTTTCGCGCTTGCGGATAAGGTGTGGTTTACCCTGATAAATGAGTACCTCGGCCGGTCGGTAGCGGGCATTGTAATTAGATGACATGGTAAATCCGTAGGCACCTGCATTTTTAAAACACAAAACATCGCCTTCCCTTACTTCGTTCAGTTTTCTGTCCCAACCAAAAGTATCGGTTTCGCAAATATATCCTACCACGGTATACACCCGGTTTACCCCCGCTGGATTGGAAATATTTACGATATGGTGATATGCATCGTAAAACATAGGTCGTATAAGGTGATTTTGTCCCGAATCAACTCCTACAAATACAGTGGCGGTTGTTTGTTTAATTACATTGGTTTTTACCAGAAAATAACCTGCTTCGCTCACTAAAAACTTACCGGGTTCAAACCACAGTTCCAGGTTGCGGCCATACTCTTTACAAAACTGATTGAAGCTTGACGAAATGGCCTTACCCAGCTCCTCTACATTGGTGGTAATATCACCTTCCTTATAGGCTACTTTAAATCCGCTGCCAAAATCAATAAATTCCAAATCTGGAAAATCCTTGGCACACTCAAACAAAATATCTGCCCCTTGCAAAAACACTCCGGGATCAAGAATATCCGAACCGGTGTGCATGTGCAATCCGTTAACCCGAATATTGTTTGACTTAACCACGCGCAGCACATGCCGCAACTGGTAAATAGAAATACCAAATTTAGAATCGATATGACCGGTAGAAATTTTGGTATTTCCCCCCGCCATAATATGCGGATTCAGGCGAATACATACCGGAACCGAGTTGCCGTACTCATGCCCGAATTGCTCCAGAATTGAGATATTATCGATATTAATTTGTACTCCTTCGGCTACTCCCATTTTTATTTCATCAATAGAAACACAATTGGGTGTAAACAAAATTTCTTCGGGTTTAAATCCTGCCTTAAGCCCCAGCCATACTTCCTGAATGGAAACAGCATCTAACCCCGACCCTGCTTTCTTAAGCAGTTTCAGAATATTGATATTATTTAACGACTTACAGGCATACTTAATTTTTACCTGAGTGCCGCCAAAGGCATTTTTTAAACGCTCAAACTGAGCAACAATCTTTTCACCATGGTACACGTATACAGGGGTACCAAATTCTTCTGCAATATCAACCAACCGGATATCATCAATGCAGTAGTTCCCGTTTTTCAACTCCATGCTGCAATAATACACAGGTTTGGCAGTACATTTGAAGTTTGAGAGCCATGAAAATTAAAATTCTTTTACTTTCAGTCATTTTTTTATTGTTTACCCGCCAAGGGGCATCAGCCCAGCAGTTTCATTCGCCCGAAAAAGCAGCTCTTCAAAGGCAGGTGAAAGCACTGGAAACTGCCTGGAACGAAAAAGGCATTTCATCGTTTAATGCCATGATTTTTGCCGATTCCAATATGAGCTGCGTATGGGGAAATACCATTTGTTATTCGGCTCAATCTTCAGGCAATTTCCTTGCGAAGTACTACCCGCGCAAACCGGAATTAAAATTAGTGATTGAAAGTATACAGATCATAGATAATACAGCCACAGTAGTGATTTACTGGGAAGAATGCCGGAATGGAAAAATGAAGACCCGAAAAGTAATGAGCCTGCTTTATGAAAAAAAAGTAAACGGATGGAGCCTCATCCGCCTGCATTGCTCCTGATTTTAGTAACACATCATTTTCATACAAAAAACACTTCCCCCCGATTTCATAAATTCAGAGGTTTCGGTTTCATAAATGGTATATCCGGTTTCTGAAAGTGCCTTTAAAGCAACGGTGCTCCCTTTTTGAATAATGGCTGCTTTCTTACCGTTATTGGTATTATGAATTACATGTGCATTAAGGCAAAATGTAGTAATGGCCTCGTTGATGGGAATTTCGTAAATTTTTGAAAACATATTCCCGATTACCTTCATCCCCTCAGCGGTAAATGCATCTTTGCACAACATTACTTCAGTTGAAGAGAGTGGTACAAAACACGTATCAAGATGGTAGAAATTTGGATGAATTAATTCAAGCGTTATAACCGGAACCTGCAACAGGTTCGCCAATTCTTCATAGGCAACTATATCACTTCGGTGGCCGTAACCTCCATAAAGTAATTTTAATTGCGGATGCGGAATAGTATCTCCCATGCCTTCAAACATGGAAGCATTTGTAAGATGCAAGGCTAAATATCCTTTATCTGTAAAATATGTTTCAAAGAAAGGCACCTCGCGCCTGCGCGACTCATGACGCATTTTACTCATCACCACCAGTTTTTTATCCCCTGTTTTCCATGGAAAAGTCTGGTTGGCACAAAACACCATATCCTCACAGCCGGCTGCACCGGGTATTTCAAACACTTCCTCCACAACACCCTCTTCTTTCAGGCTGATATAAATAGATTTTAGCTTTTCCCACTGGTCAAGTGCAAGGTTTTTATCAAGCAACCCCTGCTGTCCTTCCATGTACGCATTTTTCACATCTACAATATCAAAGTACTGCGGATGGCATAATAATACCTTTAATGGCTCAGTACGTGGCTCTAAATCCTCTGTTTTAAAATGCACGGTGCCTGAAGAGTAAACAGCCGGTGCAACGAATGCTCTCGTCATTTTGTCTGGATAAAAGTTGTATATTTGGTCAAACATAAACTTTTTTATGCTGAAACACATTTTTTCATTCACTACTGTATTTACTATAGCAAGCAGCACTCTTTGGGCTCAACTTCCTTATGGCGGGCATAAACCCGTTGCCAAAACACCAGCCGAATACCAGTTGAGCGTTGAGCGATCCAAACAACAAAATCATTTTAAAACCGAAGCGGTTACTGTTTTCCCGGCCGGTATGCGACTTCCTGGTGAGTTTGAAGAATCGCAGGCTGTAGCTATTTCCTGGGCTTTTGAATACGATACTGATTTTAATATTATCGGGGTGGATACCTCCAGCGAGTACGGGTTAATTTCAGCCCAGATTTGTGATGCCGTACAGCCCGAATGTACCATATGGATTCGTATAAATGCAGCCGGTGATTCAACAGTCATTAAAAAATTTATGCAGAACCGGGGCAAAGCGTTGTATAACTACAAATTTATGGTAGCCACCGGTGACGACTGGTGGACACGTGATTTTGGTCCGATGGCTTTTTATTACGGAGCTTCCGACAATATTGGTTTTACTGATATGAAATATTATGACGGACGTGATAACGATAATATTTTCCCGCAACAACTGGCTCAAAAAATGGGTTATGCTAATTTTGTGACCAAACTCAACTCAGAGGGTGGTAACCTCATGACGGATGGATTTGGCCGTCTGTTTCTGAGTACTGTGGTGAAAGAAGTAAATGCTGATAATACCATTCATTTTCCGGGTTGGACTACCACCCAAACCTACGATACCTTACGAAGTGTATTTGCGACACCGGTGCTGTATGATTTGCAAAAACTGGTATGTGACGGTGGAACCGGTCATATTGATTTATACATAAAGTTGATTGATGAACAAACATTGCTTATTGCCCAATACCCATCAGTTATAACCGCTATTGATAAAAAAACAATTGAGGATAACGTGCAACTTATGAGTACCAAGCTAAGCACCTATGGCCGCCCGTTTAGAGTTATACGGGTGGAACACCCTACCAATGATAACGGAACCCACACACGTTTAAATTGTACTCAAATTGATGCCGATGCACGTAATTTTATTAACGGACTCACGGTGAACAAAACGTTTATTTTTCCTTCCTATTCTGACGGAGTAACCGGAAATATTGCACAGCACAATCGCATCATGTCTTTTCTTCAGCAAAATATGCCGGGATATAAAATTGTTCCCATTGACAGCCGGGCGATATCTCCGTTAGGTGGCGCCATTCATTGCATCACCATGCAAATTCCTGCCGAGAATCCGGTTGTTTTCTGGCACCCATCGGTTGACGGAGTGCAACCTGCAAGGGCAAAGTATCATATTATTGCCAAAATCTCGAACAAGAGCGGAATTAACAAAGCCGTTTGCCGGTATCGCAAAAACGGAGGAGCTTGGCAGCAAATTGTACTTACCGATAGTGCCGGATGTAAAACAGGTGATATTGTGAGTGGCGGAATGAGCGCAACCGATTATATAGATTATTACCTCACTGCATTAACCAATAATGGCAAAACAGCCGTTAAGCCAATTACTGCACCCGATGGTTTTTATACCATTCGCACAACTGCGGTAACATCGGCCGAAAAAATTTCAGAAACAGAGTATTTGTTTGGTGCCTATCCTAATCCGGCCAATGCCACAGTTACCATTCCATTTAAAATAGCCGGAAGCAACAAGGCGGTTATAAGCGTGTATGATATTACCGGAAAACTCATGTTTGAAAAAGAAATTACCCGGCTGGATCAGGGACTGAATGAACAAACAGTAGATGTGAGTAACTGGAGTAAAGGAATGTATTTTTATTCTCTAACATTAAATGGAATTCCAGCAGGCACACGCAAACTGGTAGTTCAATAAACGCTACCATTCTTCGGCAGCTTCAGAAAGCATTTTATCGGATAACTCTTTCCCAAGATACCTGTCAATTAGATAATGCACCAGGTATAATACGGGTGTAAGTAAAATGGCTACAGTAAATTTATAGGCATAATTTACCATACCAATGGTAAGAACCCGCGTAAAAGGCCACTGATCGGGGGTATTGAGTTTACTGAAATAAAAGGCGATAAAAAGTACCACAAAGCTATCAATAAACTGAGAGATGAGTGTGCTTCCGGTGGCACGCAACCATATATGTTTTTCACCGGTACTTTTACGAATAAAATGAAAAACATACACATCAACCATTTGACCAATGAGAAAAGCCGTGAGTGACCCGATAATAATCCATAATCCCTGACCGAATACATTGTTAAAAGCAGCATTCATATCAATGGTAGAACCATCTTCGAGTTGTTTGGTTATCCAAAAACCACTGGGCGTGGTATGCATGGAAAGAAATACAGCCAGGAATGCATAACTGATTAAAACTACAGCTATATAGGTAAACAATCTTACCCCGTGCCTCCCGAAGTACTCATTTATAATATCGGTCATTATAAAAACCATAGGCCACAATAAAACACCGGCAGTCATATCAAATGAACGCGGTTCTCCCATCATCATCAAATTAAGGGGTTCCATTCCAAAGGTTTGTTCAAGCGAAAAAATTTTGACCCCGATAAACTCGGCTATAATGGCATTGGCTATAAAAAAAGCGCCTAATGACAAAAAAAGTATGTTTCGTTTGCTCTCCCTTATTTTCATGGCTTCAGTTAATTTGTAATAGTAAATACCTCCCCTTTTTGGGGTATAGTAATATTGGTATAACCCTTCTCTTCACATTTTTGTTTGAAACTGCTGATGGTGTTTGCTTCTCCGTGTACCAAAAAAAGTTTTTTAACCGTATCGGGTGCATGGCCGGATAAGTATTGAAGAATTTCTTCATAATCGGCATGCGCACTGTAGGCATCCAGTACTTCTATTTTCGCCTTTACGGCATACTCCTCTCCGAAAATACGAACTGCTTTATTCCCGTTGCGCAGGCGGCCTCCTAAACTCTCAGGCGTGCAATAACCCACAATCAGAATGGTATTTCGGCTATCGGTTACATTATTTTTAATATGATGTTTAATCCGTCCCGCTTCGGCCATTCCCGAAGCCGAGATAATGATACAGGGTTCGATGATGGAATTTAGTGCTTTTGATTCTTCTACTTTGGTAATGAAATGCAGGTTTCGAAAACAAAAAGGTACCGGATCCTGTTTCATGTAGTCTTTAAATTCCTGATTGTAGTCAGCGGTAAATTCCCTCATAATATTGGTAGCATTTACCGAAAGCGGACTATCTACATAAATATTTATTTTAGGCAACCGCCCGGCATTTTCCATTTGCTCCAATTGATAAATCAACTCCTGAGTACGATCCACACTAAAAGCCGGAATAATTAACTTGCCCTGTTGCTCCACACAGGTTTGTTTTACAATAGAGAGCAGGCGTTCATCGGCATTGGTAACTTTTTCATGAAGTCTGTCGCCATAGGTAGACTCGCATATAAGCACGTCACATGCTTTATAGGGTTGAGGCGAGTTAAGTATTTTATCACTTTGCCTACCTATATCTCCGGTAAAAGTTATATGCACCGGCTTTCCCTTTTTAGTATTTATGGTGAGGTTAACAGCTGCACTTCCTATCATATGCCCGGCATCGGTAAACACACATGTAATGTCTTCGTCAACCGGCACCTCCTGATTATAGTCGAACGTTTGAAAAAGCGCAAGACATCCCGCTACATCATCCATATTATACAGCGGGTCAAGTGGTGGATCTCCTCTTTTTTTTCTACGTTTATTCACTATTTCCAGATCCCCTTCCTGTATATGGGCACTATCTGCCAGCATAAGCTTACACAGGGCATAAGTTCCTTTTGTGCAAAAAATTTTCCCTCTGAAACCCTCTTTAAACAACCGCGGGATTAAACCCGAGTGATCGATATGCGCATGGGAAAGAAATAAAAAGTTTACCCCGGCCGGACTAAATCCAAAATGACGGTTTACATCTCCTCCGTTTGCTGTTTTACCCTGAAAAAGGCCACAGTCCAGCAGCAGTTGTTTGCCCTTATCCGTTGTTATTAAGTGTTTGCTTCCGGTTACCTCACCGGCCGCACCGTAAAAACCTATTTGCATACATACAAAAGTAACAGATTGCAGAGGTTTTGTTTAAAAATAAACCCCGCCTTTGGGGCAGGGTTTAAAGGATTTAGGTTGAGGTATTTGATTAAGGTACGTTATTTAAAAATATTTTTTGACCTTCTTAAATGTGAAGATAAGTACTGGCAGAAATTCTATCACTACCCAATTCATGAATCCTGTTATTCGGTTTACAGGGAATCTAAAAAGGTTAATATCCTTTATTGCATAACTAATTGTTTTCCATGCGACTTTAAGGTGAAATTCCAAATTGATGTTGACAGGTTTTACTTTGGAATAATTTCACAAAAGCTGTAATACCCAACAGACAACTTCTTCTTCAGCATTACCCTTGCTGCATGATGACTTGTAGATATAGCCGCATTTAGTTGGAAATCTCATAGTGTTAAGCTGAAAAAAATTTAGGGTAATAAAAACAATGCGATGGGTTGCTTCCATGATTTTTCTTATCCTCCAGCAAAAAGAGGACGGATTATTTATTCTTTTCCTAAAGCATCGTTTTACAACTCGTTAATAACGGTAACCCATAAAAGCAAAAAAACCCGGCTTATTGCCGGGTTTCGCGGTCTCGTAGGGATTCGAACCCCAAACCTTCTGATCCGTAGTCAGATGCTCTATCCAATTGAGCTACGAGACCTTTAAAAAGTGGGGCAAAGATAAGAGAATTATCAGATTTTTTACACTCACGAAACTTTTGAAACCACAACTACATTGTCATCAATAGCGGTTACAGTGATCTCGGTACCCGAATCAATTGATTCTCCTCTGGTAGTAACCTCAAATATTTCTCCGTGTATCAATGCATTTCCTAAAGGATTTAACTCCGTGAGTGCTTCACCTATATCTCCAATCTCAATATCTCCGATATCCAGATCATTGGCCGAACCATCCATTTGATGCTCCGTCTGAAATTTTTTCCAGTACCCGTTTTTTAGCGAGAGGTAAATGAAAAGATAGGAAAATACCAGTGTTGTTACAAGCGTAATATGCCCTGATGTACGCCCGAAATTATCGTACGTAAACAAAATCCCTATGATATAAAAAAGGAATCCCAGAAAACCTGCAATGGAAGTACCCGGTATTACCAGTATTTCGGCAAATACTAAAGCGATTCCAATAGCAAGTAAAAGTACGATGATAGCAATGGTCATTAATATCAGATTCCTTTCAATGTTTCATTGATTTTGTCGAAGTTCGGAAGTTCTCCGGCATTTTCCAATACCTCGGCATAACGGATTGTACCTTCTTTATCCACCACAAAGGCAGCCCGTTTGGCAATACCCCGCATTTCGCAGGCAAAAACTTCGTATTGGGCACCGTATTCCGGGGCAACTTCTTTGTTAAAATCAGAGAGAAGGGTAAAATTTAAGTTTTGCAACTCCTTAAATTTTGCCAGGGTATGCGGAGTATCTACCGAAATAGCAACAACATCGGTTGTATCATTTGAATACAAAGAAATGGCGTCTCTTACTGTACAGAGTTGAGTAGTACAGGTGCCGGTAAAGGCAAGCGGGAAAAAATGAATAATCAGATTTTTCCCTTTGTAGTCTTCCAAAGTAACCACTTTTTTATCTGTATTGTACAAACGGAATGAAGGTGCTTTGTCGCCAACTTTAAGGGCAACTGAAATGGGTTGTGTTGTCATGTTTTTAATAATTAAGCAAAGGTAAATGATGATGGTTAAATAATATTAACCAATTTGAGCCAATTTAGTTTGCCTCAGCAATAACTCTTTTAATAATGCGCAGTTTGTGTGTGTATTTTCCTGCCGCTTCATTATAAATACCGCTGCGGTCGAGTTTATCAATCCGCACCTGACCGGAAGCATGTATAATGCGATTGTCGGGTAGAACAATGCCCACGTGCGTAATTTTACCGTTTTCGTTATCAAAAAAAGCCAGATCTCCAGGCTCTATGGCCTCAAAAAAATCGATGGTGGCACCCTGTTCAGCCTGCATCCATGCATCGCGCCTGAGTTTGATTCCGTTTATTTTAAATACCATTTGGGTTAATCCCGAACAATCAATACCAAATGGCGACCTTCCACCCCACAAATAAGGAGCATTGAGGTACCTGAGAGCCGTATCAGTTATGGAAGTTACGCTTGTAAAAACAGCCTGCAATGCGGATTTTGAGTGATAGGTACGGTGCCCTATTTCAAAATATCCGTCCTTATACATAGGCAGCGATGAGCCAAGTAATATATGTGTTTTATACTGCTGCTCTCCTATTTCTTGTGCAATACTATTTGACACATATAATGGTGAATGCAAAATAGCCTTGAACTGAGCTTCATAAAGGGAGTCGTACTGTTTTCCTTCAAGCCAGGCTTCATACTCATCGAAGGTGGTATTAATACGCAGCCATCCGTCTTTTGCATCCAGAATCTGAAATGTTTCCCCAAATAAAAGCATCGAAATTAATTCACTTTTACTGCTCGGTTCAGCCCTTAAAGCCACCGAACTCAGATTACAAATGCCATAATGATTCATGATGGTGTAAAAATATAAACCCTTTTTGCTATGGGCAAAAAGGGTTTATGAACAACTTTTGTGAATTGACTTATTAATTAACCATGCATTCTGTCCTTTTTCTCTGTTAAACGTTCTTTCGTTTCAACATGGTCAGGATCCGGAACACAGCAGTCAACAGGGCAAACAGCAGCACACTGCGGCTCTTCATGAAAACCTACACACTCGGTGCATTTTTCGGTTACAATATAATACACATCGTTTGATACCGGAGCATGACGCTGTCCAGCATCTACCGACTCCCCGTCAATATTGATCGTTCCTGAAAGTGAATTGCCATCAGCCCAGGCCCATTCAGCACCGGCTTCATAAATTGCATTATTCGGACACTCTGGTTCGCATGCACCGCAATTGATGCACTCATCTGTAATCTTGATTGCCATAAAACTATATTTGTTTAAAAAAGTTCTGCAAAATTATTCTCCCTTTTGCAATATGCAATCTTTTCAGAACTTCGCACATTATTTATATGCTTTCTAAACAACTACAATTTCCGCTTATTTCCCTCGGTAAGGTATTTAAGAACCCAACACCCGAATTGGAAACCGCTTGCCTTAAAGCCGAACGAGAGAACCAATGGTTTTCTCAGGATCAAATAAGGTATGCACTCAGCACATGGAGCCGTCTTTTATCGGAAGAAAATTTAACCAAATGGATGGATAAATATTCTTATTCAGGTAAAAATATCGATCCAAAAAGAATTGGACTCATTATGGCGGGCAATATCCCTTTGGTAGGGCTTCATGATCTTATTTCAATCTTACTTTCAGGACATAAGGCTTTGGTAAAGCTTTCAACAAATGATTCAGTGCTGATGCAATTTTGTATCGATTTTTTGTTAAAAAGCGGCTTTCCCGAAAACAAAATAGAGGTGGTGAACCGTCTTGAAAATTTTGATGCTGTAATAGCTACCGGAAGTAATAATTCCAACCGCTATTTTGAATACTATTTTTCAAAGGTGCCTCACCTGCTCCGAAAAAACAGAACAAGTGTGGCCGTACTTACAGGGAACGAAACCAAGGAACAACTTACAGGTTTGGGCGAAGATATTTTCAGGTATTATGGTTTAGGCTGCAGAAATGTGGCTAAACTTTTTGTTCCCAAAGGCTATAATCCTGCAACCTTTTTTGAAGCCGTTTTTGATTATGGGTATCTGATTGAGCATAACAAGTACATGAACAACCACGATTATTACCGGGCCATTTATCTGTTGAATCAAGAGCCCTTTCTGGAAAATAATTTTGTAATTTTAAAGGAGGAAAAACAACTTCATTCACCAATTAGTATAGTTTACTATCAGGAGTATGAGCATTTGGAAGAAGTTGACATCCAAATTAATCAGATTCGAAATGATCTTCAATGCATTGTTGGGCAAACTGGCAAGATTGCCGGAGAAATTCCGTTTGGAACCACCCAGGAGCCAGCCTTGTGGGACTATGCTGATGGAGTAGATACTATCGAATTTCTTCTGGCTGTTTAAAGAATAGCCTGCCTTATTATTTCTAGAACCGACTCAGCCATTTGATTCTCCCTGTCGAGCAGTGGATTAATTTCTGTAACTTCAAAAGCTACCGTTTTTTCCCAGGCAAACAAGTGTTTCCAGATATACATGGCATCATCCACACTTAATCCTCCCGGCACCGGAGTCCCTGTTCCTTTCGACACATTCACATCCATCGAATCCACATCAAAACTCACGTAAACCAGATCATGATGGGCAAAATACTGCATGGCCTCTTCCACTACACTGGCTATACCCAATTCCTTTCGTTTGGGTGGGGTAAAATATTTAATCCCCAGGCGCTGTATTACGTCCCATTCCTGCTTTTCAAGGTCGCGTAAATCAATAAATAACAAATCTTCGGGGTTAATCTTAGGGCATATTTTTTTGCTTCCAGCCCGTTTTAATTGCTCCCAGGCATCCAGTTCAAATTGACTTGGGTTATTAATTTTATCCTCATCGTTGTTTATGCCAAGTGACACAGCAAGAGGCATTCCATGCATGTTACCTGAAGGAGTAGTAAAGGGTGTATGAAGGTCAGCATGGGCATCTATCCATATTACTCCAATCTTTTTATCGGGGTAGGCATTTCGTAGTCCGGCAATGGTACCACCCGCATTTGAATGATCTCCCGACAGGATAAACGGATGATGCCCATCAAGCAAGGTTTGTTCAACGGTTGCGGCCACATTTTCGTAAATTTTAGAAATGGTATTGATATGCTTGGCATAGCTGAACATGAGTTTTCCTGTAAGAAATTTATTGTAAACCTCCACCTCAACTATGGGTAGTTGCCACAAATCACTGCTTGCCTGAGCCACATCGGCAATCAATAAGGCATCGGGTCCTAAGCTCGCGCCTCGCCTTCCTGCACCAAGCTCCGACTTGACCTTAACAATTTTTAATTTATTTACTTCCATTAATTGCGATTATCTATTACAATTGTGCAAAGATAAGGGGATTTTTTAGACTGAACTTAACATGCTGAAGAACAAATATATTGACCTAATTGAGCAGACGTTTTATTTTCCACGTCATGGCTTTGAGGTTAATAAAAACTCCCACGAATTAAGTTTTCATGGCATTGATCTGGTAAACCTAATTGAAACCTACGGTACACCATTAAAATTCAGCTATCTTCCTAAAATTGACAGTCAGATAGAAAAAGCGAGAAGTCTGTTTCAAAAAGCCATCACCAAACATGAGTATGAAGGCAATTACAAATATTTTTATTGTACTAAGAGTTCGCATTTTTCATTTGTAATTAACCGTGTATTACAAAATGGAGGTGATTTGGAAACTTCCTCGGCTTTCGATTTGGACTTAATAAGTAGACTACATGAACAAGGCCTTTACCCTACTGACAAATACATTGTATGCAACGGATTTAAAACTCCTTCGTACATAGAGAAAATCATTAACCTAAATAAAAGGGGATTTGAAAACATAATTGCTGTAATTGATAACCGACCCGAATTAGACCAATACAGCGAACATCAATTTGAACGATTAAACCTGGGCATTCGCATTGCCACCGAAGAAGAACCCAACAGCATGGTGTATACCTCGCGCCTGGGAATGAGTTATAAAAATATACTTTCCTTTTATCAGGATAAAATTAAAGACGAGCCGCGCTATCGCCTTAAAATGCTCCACTTTTTTGTGAATACCGGCATTCGGGATACCACTTATTTCTGGAGCGAACTCACCAGGCTGGTGAATGTGTATTGCGATGTGAAGGAAGTTTGCCCCGATTTAGAATGCCTTGATATTGGTGGAGGAATGCCTATTTACACCTCACTGGGAATTGAATACGATTACGAATACATGATTGACCAGATTGTGTTCTATATCAAAACTATTTGCAGTTCGCGCAACGTGCCGGTCCCAAATATTTTTACCGAGTTTGGTTCATTTACCGTAGGCGAAAGTGGTGGAATGCTCTATTCCATCATTGGTCAAAAACACCAGAACGATAAAGAACTATGGTATATGATTGACAGTTCATTCATTACTACCCTACCTGATACCTGGGGAATAGGTCAGAAATTTATTCTTTTGGCGATTAACAAATGGGACCGCGAATTTCAACGAATCAACCTTGGTGGCATTACCTGCGATAGTCAGGATTTTTATAATAGCGATACCAATACCAATCAGGTATTTATGCCTAAAATTAAGCCAGGCGAAAAACTCTATATGGGCTTCTTTCATACAGGAGCGTATCAGGAATCACTGGGCGGGTACGGAGGTATTCAACACTGCCTTATTCCGGCTCCAAAACATATTTTAATTGACAAAAACGACAAGGGTGAATTCACCTATACACTCTTTTCAGGTGAGCAAAAGGCCGATTCTATGATGCAAATTCTTGGTTACTAACCCTAACGAATCAATCCGCGTTTCTATAAAATTTCTATTGGTATAAAAACCGCATTTTACTACTTTTGCCCCCGGAGAGATGGCAGAGTGGTCGATTGCGGCAGTCTTGAAAACTGTTGACTGTAACAGGTCCGGGGGTTCGAATCCCTCTCTCTCCGCCAACAGTGAATCCCGGTTCGAAAGAACAGGGATTTTTTATTTGATGGCTGCCCAAAAAAAGTTAGAGACTGACGATTTAAAAAAGAATATATGCGCATCATCATTGGATGCGATAAGTTGAAGACCTCTAAGTTCGCTCTCTATGAACAATTAACAAAGAGCCCTAAAGGGCTTTTGTTGTTTATTTAATCACATGAAAAAGCCATTAGGCCTAATCATCTTCAGCCGGTTCTTTTAAAACCAGTTATAAAGAGCTAAACTTGTATCATAAATTTGGTTTACATCTATGCTTATAACATTAAGACAACTGCAGTATGTAATAGCAGTAGCTGATACCGGAAGTTTTTCGAAAGCAGCAGATATTTGCTTTGCCGAACAAAGTACCGTGAGCCAACAGGTAAAAAGTATGGAAGAAAAAATAGGCGTAGTTATTTTCGATCGAAATACTTTACCCGTAAAAGTTACTCCTCAAGGATCAAAAATCGTTTCTCAGGCCAAACATATTATTGAAAAGGTGGATGAACTTTTGGCTCCTTTCAAAACCAAACCCGGTAATCAAAGCTAATGGTTTCATGATAAAGGAATGGCTTTTAAAAGAACATTCAAAACGAAACACCCAACTCATTGTTGCCTATGTAGGCAATAACAGCTACCGGCTGAAAGAGTTATTAAAAATCTTTTCGGAGGGAGATAAACGGTTAAGTAAACGGGCAGCCTGGCCGCTAAGTTACATTGCCGAATTACATCCAGCCCTCGTAAAACCTCATCTAAGATTCATCATCCGCCTACTTGAAAACTCCCCTCATGACGCAATTAAGCGAAATGTACTGAGGCTATTGCAGTATATTAAAATCCCTAACTCTTTAATCGGAAAAATTGCTGATTATTGTTTTGCCTACCTGAAATCGGAAGCAGAACCGGTAGCCATACGGGTTTTTGCCATGCAGGTTCTAGCCAACTTATGTCTGACTTATCCGGAGTTGAAACAGGAACTGATTCCGCTTATTGAAGACATGATGCCTTACGGAAGTGCGGGTATCAAAAGCAGAGGTAAAAAAATACTGATTGAGTTAAACAGTCCTTCTGATTAACCTATCAACTCGGATAATTCTAACCAACGCATCGATTTATCGTCCAAATCCTCCTGCACCTTTTCCAGTTCTTTTGACCGGGCAATTAATTCTTCATGCCTACTGCCTGAGTCGTTTATTTGCTCCTGCAATAATTGTTTCTGCTGTTCCAATTGTTCTATTTCTTTTGTTAGCAAATCGTACTCGCGCTGCTCTTTAAATCCGGCTTTCTTTTTTGATCCGGATTTGCCCCCAATCGTTTTAGCTTCTTTACTCTCTGCTTTAGCCTCCCCTTTGCGCTGTTCTTCTTCATCTAAAAAATCCTGATAGTTTCCATTAAAATCACGCACCTTTCCCTCTCCTTCAAAAATGAATAAATGGTCGCTTAGCTTATCCATAAAATACCTGTCGTGGGTCACTATAAGTAAACACCCGCGGTAATCATCCAGGAAATCTTCCAGCACATTAAGGGTGGCAATATCCAAATCGTTGGTTGGTTCATCCAGAATTAGAAAATTGGGATTTTTAATCAGAACCGTCAATAAATAAAGCCTCCTTTTTTCTCCTCCGCTTAACTGCGATACGTAGGTATATTGCTGCTTATCGTCAAATAAAAACAACTTTAATAATTGCGTGGCCGAAAGTTGTCCGCCCTTACCATAATCAACAAATTCGGCAATATCCTTTACTACTTCTATTACCCGTTTATCCTCTTTAAGATTCATACCGGCTTGCGAGTAATATCCGATTGATACAGTATCGCCATAAACAATTCGTCCGCTGTCGGGTTGTTCCAATTGCAATAACATGTTTAGGAAAGTACTTTTCCCCACTCCGTTTTTGCCAACAATACCTACCCGTTCACCCGGTTTAAAAATGTAGCTGAAATCAGTAAGAATTTTATGGTCTCCAAAACTTTTGGTGAGTTTATGCAACTCCATTACCTTACCTCCCAGCCGCTGCATATTCAGTTTTAAAGTAACCTGTTTATCCTCAATTTTCTGATGAGCCTTTTCCTTCGTATCATAAAAAGCATCTATGCGTGATTTAGATTTTGTACCACGTGCTTTGGGTTGCCTGCGCATCCATTCCAGCTCTTTGCGATAAAGGTTTTTTGCCTTCTCTATTTCTTTGGCAGTAATAAATTCCCTTTCGGCTTTTTTCTCTAAAAAATACGCGTAATTCCCTTTGTAGCTATATAACTTACCATTGTCTAATTCCAGAATTTCATTGCTTACCCTGTCCAGAAAATAACGGTCGTGAGTTACCATTAAAATAGTTACCTGCTGCACTGCCAGATAATCCTCCAGCCATTCAATCATTGAAACATCCAGATGATTGGTGGGTTCATCCATTATAATGCAATCGGGCTGCTGAATAAGTACCCGTGCAAGTGCCACCCTTTTTTGTTGTCCGCCCGATAAGGTTTTTACCAATTGCTCGGTTTTGAGAATATTCAGTTTTCCCAGAATAAGTTTAATTCTTGCTTCATAGTCCCATGCCTGCAACCGGTCCATTTCCTCCATACATGTTTGCAGTCTGCCTGCAAATTGTTCATGATCTTGCTCATGCTGAATAAGCACCTCTTCATAGTTTTTAATACAGGCAAGCAGTTCATTATCGCTGTTAAAAAGAGTTTCCCAAACGGTTGCTTCCGAATCTAAATCGGGCTCCTGATCTAAAAAAACCGTACGGTAATTCTGATTCCGTACAACCGTACCTCCGTCCGACTCATCGATGCCAGCCAAAATACGCAATAAGGTACTTTTACCACTCCCGTTGCGGGCTACTAAAGCTATTTTCTGACCTTCGGCCAGCGTAAAAGAAATGTTTTCAAACAAGGTACGCTCACCATAATGGCGGGCAATATTTTCGGCACGCAGTACAATCATAAACCGCGAAAATAAAGGTAATGCACAAGCTTTGGCATTATTTTATACCTTAGCAACCACAAAATAGTGATTTATGAAACGGATTATTGTTGTTTTACTCCTTTTACCCTTCTTACTCGCATTTGTGAGCCAAAAAGCCAAACCGCACAAACCGGTTAAAACTTATCCCGTAAAAATTAGAGTTACCCAAACATCTGGCTATTGTGGTGGTGCGGCTCCCTCGCAGGAAATGATTCAGGAATTAAATACCCCGAAGGCCTACGCATACCAGACTTTTTACCTGCGCCCCGGAAGTAAAAACAGTTTGAATTTTAAAAGCCTGATAAAAGTAAAAACCGACAGCACCGGAACTATTCGTACCAGGTTAAAACCCGGAACCTATGTACTGCTGTTTACTTCTATGGTGAATAAGCCCGATACTTCTAAATTCAAAAACAATAACAGTTATGAGTTTATGGGAACTGAATGCCTGAATGCATGGTGGAGCAAAGGGTGGCAGGTAATAACTATACAAAGTAAAAATAATGACCTTTCTTTTAATATACATTTTCCATGTTTTACCGATCCGATAAACGGTCCCTGCATGGATTATAGGGGTCCATACCCGCCTTAAACAAAAAAAGCTTCTGAAAAATCAGAAGCCTTTTTTGTTATACCTGTTTTAAGCTTACTTTATGATAAGCTTATCCATATCTACTTTACAAATATTTACATCCACAAATCCGGCAATACCACGCACTTTAGCTTTGTTGGTATGTTGCCAAATGGTCCATTTCCCGAATTTGCGGGGAATTTTAGGTTCGGCCAGTCCCCGATAATCAGCAATCCACAAAGTATAGTGTTTTTCCATTCCTGCAAAATAAGGAGAGATGTATTTATCCCAGTTACCGGCATTGGTATAGATGATGGGCTTTACTTTTAATCTTTTCTCAATGGTTAAAATCATGCTGCGCAAATTGGCCGCCATTGTTTTTTTAGAAGTTCTGCGAAAATTCTTGGTGTATTCCACATCAATTACCGGTGCCATTTGCCCTTTTGAAAACCTTACGGTACTTAGAAAGAAATTGGCCTGTTCTTTTCCGCTGCGAACGGGATTAAAAAAGTGATAAGCTCCTTTTACTGTATTCGGGTGAATCCGTTTCCAGTATTCGTCAAAACGGGCATCTTTAAGGGTAACGCCTTCAGTTGCTTTTACTACTATAAAATGGAGGTTGCTGTCTACCTCGCTCCAGTCGATGTAACGCTGGAATTTGGAAATATCAATTCCAATGGTAAGCTTATGCTTTTGGTCTTCATACGAGGGCGGCACATACTTGTGCAACTCCGAACTTGTATGATTGGTTGCAGAGCACATTATTAATGCAACTGACCCTACCACTAATTTTTTCATTTGCTTATTCATGTTCACAAATCTCTTCTATAAACGAATCTTAACTCTTTTTAGTTTATTCACAACTAACATTCCAAGTACACAAAAATAGTCACAAAGAGGAATAATTCCTAATAACTAAATGCACCTAACTAAATATTAAACTTCATTAAAAAACGTATAATTCAAGTATTTAATTACGATCTGAAAATAACATGAACTATAGTTTCTCTATTTTTTTGAACCTCGGAACCATCTTTCCTTCTACATTAATTTCTTCCTTAAACATGGCCAAAGGTCGCACCCACAACGCTCCAAAACCAAAATCGGGAGAATGATACAACGCCCGGTAAACTACCATTGATTCCAAAGACTCGCTATGATGCGCCACTCCTACCACTTCATAGGCTTTTCCTTTATAATGTTCGTAAAGTCCGGGTTCAATCATTGTCCCGAAAATAATTGAAATTGTATTATTGCACATGGTTTGGCCACAAAAACAACTCATTTTTCTGCTATTTTTTCTCCACATTACTTGCCAAACCATTTATGCTCAGGGATTACGCAAACAATACCGCAACTTATCCAAACCCGAGCGAAAATGGGTAAGGCAACATCCATTTACTGCCAAAAAGACCATGCGCATTACCGCCCAGGTGATGGTATTATATGAGCAGGTAAAAAAAGATTCCATTTTAAAAGGACCTGAAAGTGGCGGACAATTAGACGCGTTTCGTCATGCTCTTTGGATGGCTCTGCTTACAAAATATATTGGGGAAAAACGGGCTCTAAAACTGGGAAAGGCTCATGAAGAGGCAAACAAGTTGCAGTTCGAAATGCATAAAACCGAGGATGGGGAGTTGCCCGATTCGGTTAGCTCAATTATGGATTTAATGAATAATACACTGGGAGCATCGTTAGGAAAACGAAATAAAAAAGCCCCCGACCAGTTGTTTGTAAATCTGATTGTTCAGCATATTAAGGAGGGGGAATTTTATATTATTCAAATGAATGCTGCCGGAAACTGGCTCACCTGCGAAGGGAATATCATCTCGTTAAAGGACTATTTTCACCAATGGAATATCCCAAAATGTTTGGTGCCTTCAAATCAGATTCCCTAATCCGGATGTGTTTCGTTGGTGTAATACAACTTGTAAAATTTCATTTGCCGCTGCTCATCAAATCCGCGTTCAATGAGCTCGGGATTGCCGTGCACATACACATGAAAGTTTTTGTCTAACTTCATGACATGTTTGAAAAATTTCTTATTGTTTTTAAACGCTGCCGGTTCCACTTCAACCGAGTCCAGATCTACCTGCATTTCTCTTAGTGGCTGATACGATCGTTTATAATCCTGAAACGCTTCAATAACGGCCGGCTCCTGAAAAACATCTTTCTCAAACGCATCCATGGTGAAGGACGGATTTTGCTGCATGTATTTAACCGAGTCGTTCATCACCACCATGCGGTCAACCGGGCTTACGCTGTTATCCTCAATCAATACGTCTTTGCAAAAATCTTTACACAGATTCATGAGGCTTTCAGTCTTCAGGTAATTGTCGTTTCGGGGTTTTAATTCCAAAAAGTCATTTTTCCAGTAACGGGCTTCTTCATTGGCCGAATTGGAATCGGCAATGCAAATACGGTATCCTTCCCCCTGTTCCAGATTAAGAATAAAACAACCCTTATCCAGTTTATGAATATTTATTCCTTCGTCATGTTCCATTTCAAACTCATCCTGCTGCTGCATAATTTTCAAATACGTTTCTTTGTTTTCAGACTTGAAAATGCCCACTGCCTCAGTTTGAAACCCATCAATGTTTACCTCCGAAAAAAAAGCCACTAGCAACTCCCCTTCTTTAATAGAAGCATGATTCGTTTTATCAAATAAATGTTTGGCCAACTGCGTTGAATTGAGTAAGAATTTTTCTTTTTTAGTAAAAATTTCGTCACATATGTTTTTTACTTTTGCGTTGGTATTTACAAACTGATACCAAATGCCGGTGTTACGAAAAGGATGCTGAAAATAAGTTTGCAGCAAAGGCCTTACAGGGTCGGACAAACGAAGGAGTTTTTTACTGCAAATAAGTTCTCCGTTTTGTTTTGGATTGCCCACATAATGTATGGCTACTTTATTTAGAATGGCTTGCGAAAAATCAATCATGGTACAAAAATGAAAAGGCTAAGTAACGGGATGCGGGAATGTATTCCAAGTTGTGTGGAAAAATAACCGATAGGAAACGGAGGTGCTCCTCACAGGGACACTACTTCCCCGTAAAGACGGGATGTGCCACCGTCCTACCCGAAGGGTCGGGACAAGCGCAATGATGGGAATTGAAAAAAAATCTTCTTAAAACGTCATCGCGAGGTACGAAGCGATCCCCAAAAATTTAGCAATGCACTCAAAACAGGGAGACTGCTTCCTACCCCGCAGTAACGATACACACTCCTTTTCCGTCTTTGCGAGTCATGTACCCATGACGAAGCAATCCCCCAAAAAAACAGCACCGTTCTCAAAAGAGGGAGACTGCTTGGTACCTCGCAGTGACGATTGATTTTTAATATTTTACTTAGGAAAAATTGCTTTGGCAATTCTTGGATTTTCAGAAGAATAAATTACCTGAATTTGGGTACTCCCGATTACACTTTCAAACTGCTCATCCGAATCAACTGACTGACGTTTGTGAATCACTCCCTCATGCGAATCGAACCGGTAATCCATGCTGTTGTAATGCAGATCCTCTATAGTACCCATGGTGTAAACCGGATAATATTTCATGTGGTAATTAAACCGGTATTCACTGATTGGAATTACTACACAAATACCCAGAACTACCGTTGCCACCAGCCACCGGATAGTCCGTTTTTCAAAATCATAGGTTATCAGATTCCGGTTATAGCGATAATTGAGTTCGTGAAAAATGGCTGTAAATAAATTTCCGCAGGAAACCATAAACACCACTATTCCCAAAAAAATATAAGCAAATTCAAAACCTGCAATATCAATAAACCAGTTTTTAAAAATCAGTAACCAACCTACCAAAGCAGTGACCGTATGGAAACCCGCCCGCTGCATAAATGAAAACTGCCTTATCCGATGTTCGTACATGGCAATTTGTTCGGCCACCTCTTGCTCTTTACTTTTAAAAATCCGTTTAGAAATACCATATTTTTTACGATCTGTTTTAGGCTGCTCTTTTAACTTTTGCTGAATAGCGGTAAGAAGAAGTACAAATTGGAGATCGTATGCGGCTTTTTTCCGCTCATCGCCCAAAATATCATAAGCCTGAGCAATTACTTTAAAAACCTCCTCGGCTTGCGGATTACCGGGATTTTTATCGGGGTGATACTTGAAAGCCAGGGCCCGATACGCATTTTTTATCTGATCCTGAGAGGCATTT
This sequence comes from uncultured Bifidobacteriaceae bacterium, assembly GCA_964535575.1. Taxonomy (GTDB): domain Bacteria; phylum Bacteroidota; class Bacteroidia; order UKL13-3; family UKL13-3; genus JAGPCK01. The sequence continues at coordinate 43,588 of CAZHTC010000009.1, read as the reverse complement.
AGGGGTACATCCAATATTTTATAGTAATTGTAAAAACTCATAAACCTTTACACAATGATAAGCCGAATGTATGGATAAAATAAATTTTGACCCTTTAGGAATTATTTCCATTATTTCACCTAATATTGAACTGCTTTTAACCTAATTAGAAAATTAAATGACAAGACGGGTACTTTTTAACTCGATCTTTCTGTTTGCTATTGCCCTCTTAACAGGAAAGAATTTGTATGCCCAAAACTTCTCTAATAAGGGGAAAGAATTTTGGATTGCATGGCCAATGCATACAGATCAAGCCTGCTTAACCGCTGCGCCACCGAATAACTTAGGAATGCAGCTTTACCTTACCAGTGATAAACAATCTTCTGCTTTAATATATGTTGGGGCCACATTAGCCGGAGTTGCCGCCATTAACCCAAATGCTACCACTCAGTTTACAGTGCCTACTAGTGCTTATCTAACAAATACTTCAGGTGTTTACACAAATAAAGCGATACGAGTTTTTGTGCCAGGGGCCCTACCCCCAATTGTAGTTTATGCCCATATATACTCCTTAAATCAATCGGATGCTTCTTTGGTTTTGCCAACCAATACATTGGGCAGGGATTATTTTACTTTTAATTACCAACAACACTCCCCTACATTGGATAATATAGGATCATGTAATCAAATGAACAGAGGTACGGAGTTAAATTTTATTACAGCAATTGCTGTTGAGCCAGGGCAAACTCAAGTCTCCTATACATTACCTCCGAATGTAACCCTTAAAAATCCTCCTTCTTCTAATCCTGTCACATTAAATCAGGGTGAGATATTGCAATTAGTTGCGATTGTTAATTCAACAAACAGGGATTTAACCGGAACTCGAATCCAAACAGTAAGCACCGTTCCCGGCCAATGTAAGAAGATTGCCGTTTATACTGGAAGCAGCAAAGTGAATATTGGAGGAAGTGTTTGTGCTAGCCCCGGATCAGGGGATAATTTGTATGAGATCATGTATCCAACCTCAACATGGGGTAAAAATTATATTGTTTCACCTGTTTCTGGACGACCAGCCGGAAACGGGAGTAATACCGTAATTAGAATTATGGCTTCCAAAGATACAACTTCAATTATTGTTAATGGAGGTGCTCCTATTGTAAAAAACGCAGGTCAATTTCATGAGTTTACAACCGCAAACGCTGCATACATTACAGCTAACAAACCCATAAATGTAGCACAGTATTATATTTCTGCAAATGGTTGCCAAGGATCGAACCAAACGGGAGATCCCTCTATGGTAGTTTGGAGTCCCATGGAGCAAACTCTTAATAATATATCTTTATACTCTTCAAATAAATCGGCAATTACTCAGAGTTACATTTCCGTTGTAACAAAAACCACGGATACTTCAAGATTTAAATTAGATGGCAGCAAAATTACTTTTAGTACTGTTGCAGCAAATACGGTTTACTCTTATGCCAATAAAGCTGTTGCCACAGGAAATCATTCACTTATTTCAGACAGTGGTTTTGTTGCTGTTGCCTATGGTTGGGGGCAATATGAATCGTATGGATACTCTTCAGGTGCCAATATAAAAAATTTGAATCAGTTTATTACCGCAAGTGTGGATAGTGGATGCGTGGGGAATCCCGTTACTTTTAAAGGAACCGCAATTTATGCCCCTACTTCCTGGAAATGGTATTTTGGGGATGGCACAACAGCGACTACTCAAAATGCAACCAAAACCTATTCCGTTCCCGGAAAATATACTGTTTCCTTGGTTACTACCATTCCGGGTGGAAATGATTGTGACTCGCAGGATTCCACTACTGCTGAGTTTACCATTAATGCCAAACCGGTAGCTAACTTTGGCTGGCAAAAGAATTGTGTGAATGACACCATTCGGTTCAGTGATTCATCGAATACAGCCACTTCCTTTGTGAACAAATGGTACTGGCAGTTTGGAGATGGAGATACCAGCACCCAAAAAAATCCGAAACATAAATACGCCACTCACGGAACTTATCAGGTAAAACTGAAAATATTTAACGAGGGAGGTTGTGACGATTCCATTACTAAAACAGTTACTATTTACCCAAGTCCAAAAGCCAATTTTTATACTCCGCAGCATTGCGTTACCGATTCATTTAATTTTATGGATTCGAGTACCATTGCCACCGGTGGCGTTATCAATTTCTGGAAATGGAAATTTGGTACAGGCGATTCGGCCATGGCTCAGTATCCCAAATACAAATTTATTGCTGAAGGTTCGGGGAATATCAGTCTCATTGTTCAAAGTGATTTTGGTTGTGTAGATTCTGTTCAAAAATCAGTGAGCATCGACCCTACACCTGATGCTAAATTATGGAGCCAGAGTGTTTGCCGCAATGACAGCGCTGTTTTCCTTGATTCAAGCAGTATTGTTGCCGGATCCATTGCCAACTGGTTATGGAAATTTGGTGACGGTGACAGTTCGGTTCTTGCCAACCCAAAACATAAATATGCTTCTCCAGGAACATACACTTATCGGTTAACCGTAACCTCCGATAAGGCTTGTTGGGATACTACATCGGCTTCGTTGCAAGTTTATACTCTGCCTGCTGCCGGATTTAAACCTACCACGGTTTGTAATAAAGATTCCATCCATTTCGAAGACCAATCGCTGGGCGGGGGTACCGGAACTCCTGCGCATTGGAGTTGGGACTATGGAGATGGAACCAGTGTGGATACGGTTGATAAACCGGTACACTATTATGTAAATGCCGGACCTTATCAGGTAAAAATGATTGTAACCAATAACTTTGGCTGCCGCGATACCATTACCAAAACCGTTAAAGTTTATCCTAAACCAAAAGCTGCATTTACCATTGGCATTCTTTGCAATATTGATACGTCTTTCTTCATCAATAAATCGTCCATCAGTTCTGGTAACCTTTCCTACTTCTGGAATTTTGGAGATACTACTACCACCTCTACTGCAACCAATCCGGTACATGTGTATACCAAATCAAATACATATCAGGTTATGTTGGTTGCCCAGAGCGACAGCGGATGTGTTGACACGGTTATTACTCCTGTCTTGGTAAATGGTAAACCCAAGGCCGATTTTACAGCTCCCACCTGCCCGGAAGATTCGGTAGTATTTACTAATCTTACCCAGAGCAGTGACGCCATCATTAATCAATCGTGGAATTTTGGCGATGGAGGAACAAGCAATATTAAAGATGCAAAACATTTATACTCGGCCGAGGGAACTTATAATGTGAAACTGGTTGTGTATAGCGCCTTCTGTAAAGATTCTTTAAATAAATCGGTAACTGTAAGTTTCAAACCCAAAGCCGACTTCAGCATGACACCGGTTTGCGAATATGATAGTGCCAGATTTACCGACCTCTCGCAAGTTTATGTGAGTACCCTCAATTCGTGGGCATGGGATTTTGGCGATTTACATACCAGTACTCAGCAAAATCCTGCCAATAAATATACTTTACCAACTTCCCCTCCTGCCTCGGATAGTTTTGCGGTGCGCTTGATTGTAGGAGCTACTACCGGCTGCTTTGATACCATAGTGAAAACGGTACATATTTTCCCTAAACCATATATCGCATTTAATCTGGCCGCACCTTGTTATACCGACTCGGCCGTTTTTGCAAGTTCTTCTTCTATCATTTCCGGAACCGTTCAGTCATATCTGTGGGATTTTGGTGACGGAGGCTCTGATACAAGGTCAAATCCAAGGCATCAATACCTCACATCCAATACCTATGTTGTGCAGCTTACTGCCACTAGTGATAAAGGATGCAGTACTACCGTATCTAATAATATTTTAATAAATCCGCCACCAGTAGGAGACTTTACCTTCCGCGATACGTGTGTAAACGATACGGTTCAATTTGAAGATTTAAGTACTACCACCGATGGCTCGATAAGCGGATGGCGCTGGGATTTTGGTAATGGTAAACAGGACACCATAAAAATGCCGCGAATGGCCTATGCCAGCCCGGCCACCTACCCGGTTAAGCTCACCCTTATCACCTCTTCGGGATGTACCTACGTTAACTATATCAATAAAAACATTGTGATTCACGATAGGCCCAATGTTTCCTTTACTGCCGATCCGGATTCGACCAATATTTTATTTACCAAAATTACTTTCAGCAATCCCACCAATGCAGTAAAATTTGACTGGGATTTTGGAGATACCTCTTATTCGTCCGAAACAAATCCTGTTCATGATTATCAGGATACCGGCCGTTTTGTAATAAAATTAGTTGCCACTTCCGATTTTGGTTGTATGGACTCAGCTTTCGGACGTGTAATTATTTCTCCGGCTTTCAGTTTTTATATTCCTACCGCTTTCTCTCCAAACGAAGATGGTTCGAATGAAGTATTTTACCCTATGGGCGAAGGATGGAAATCATTTGAATTAACCATTTACAACCGCTGGGGTCAAACTATTTTTGAAGGAAAACCAAACGAAGGGTGGCTCGGCACTTACAATAACAAAGTGGGCAATTGGGTGCAGGACGGAGTTTACCCGTACATGGTGCGGGTAATAGACCAGCGTGGTAAAAAGAAATACTTTAGCGGAGAAGTAACTTTGCTCAGATAAAACATTCGTTACCTCAGAATAGAAAATGCAGGTGATTCCTGCATTTTTTTTGCGCTCTATTCCGGATTCGGATATCGCCCCTACCTCCCCGCAATAGCAGGACTACAGCGGTAAACTCAGTGTGAAAATGCGCAGGCCATTAATGTTAGGAGGATAAGCATTTTTATTCTTACAGAAGCACCAGTGATCATTGCAAAAGTACCGTCATTGCGCGCCCTCTACTAAGTGCAAAGCAACCTTTAGCTCAACGAAGTTAATCTCCTCAAATTTTGCAGTGTGCACCCACAAGAGGGCGCTTCCCCGTACAGACGGGATGTGTTTAGTTCTCCTCGTTTTCCTTGTAGTGGTAAACTACTTGTACCGGTTTCTCCGGTTCTTTAGGTTTGGGTTCATAACCTTCCATCCAGTAAGGGTCGCTTTCATCAATATCATCATCCAGTTGAATGGTTTGGTTTTCGGTTTCGGTGCGGTAATTTTTAAAGTAAACAGCACAAAGCAATCCTGAAATAGCGCCCATTAAGTGGCCCTCCCACGATATATGTTCTACCACCGGAAGTAACCCCCAGATTAATCCGCCATACAATGCTACAATCAGTAGCGACAAACTCATTAACTGAAGATTTCTGCGAAACAGTCCGCTGAAAAAAATAAAAGCCGCTAATCCGTAAATAATATGGCTTGACCCGATATGAAATGAACTGCGAGCCATAATCCAGGTCCACAAGCCGCCCATAAGCCAAATCCATATCATGGTTTCAGCAGCAATATGGCGGTAAAAATAAAACAACATGGTACCAAGAAATAGAAAAGGAATACTGTTATCAAACAAGTGAATCCAGTCGCCATGCAAAAATGGAGCTAAAACAATCCCTTTTAATCCGGCCATACTGCGCGGATAAATTCCGTAGGTAAACCAGTTATACTGCCAAACAGATTCGATAATTTTCACTATCCATTGAATGCCTAATAACATAATTGGCCATGAGGATGCCTGACTTAATTTTTTAAACTCATTTTGCATGGTAAGCGTGCAGTTATCTATATTCGTGCCATCAAAAAAACACTGACATTATGTTTGGGAAATTACAGGAAGCAAAGCAAAAAATGGATGAAGTGAAGCAACGCCTTGATACTATTTTTGTAAATGGAGAAGCCGAGGGAGGTAAAGTGAAGGCAACCGTATCGGCATCAAGAAAACTGAAGCATATTGAAATAACTGAACAATTATGGCATGAAAACGACCGTGAACAGGTAGAGGATTTGATTGTGGTAGCCGTGAACAGGGCGATGGAGCTAGCCGACAATGTGTCGCAAGCCGAGATGCAGGCTATTGCCAAAGATATGTTGCCCGGTGGTTTGGGTGGTCTGGGAAATTTATTCGGTAAATAGTTCCTATGGCTGTTTCTGAAAAACGGAAGATATCTTCTCTCTGATTCCTTTAGTCTCCATATCTTTCTCTTCAATATTCTGCAATTGAAACTCGAGTGCTTGTGTCGACATAAAAATTTCGATGCTGGAGAGGATAAGTGAATAAACCAGTGCCATCAGGCTGAACCCGAAAACCCATTGGGCAATAAGGTGTTCATTGGCAAATAATAAAAACATGCATACCACACTAAGTAATAAACTTATTACCAGAAAGAATTGCATATTACGTGTGAGCCTTAACCGGTAACGAAGGTTATTAATTTGTTGCACATACACTTCATCTTTGCTTACCTGGTATTTTTCATACAAATTTCGAACTACCTGTGCCGTGGCCAGAAACCTATTTGTAAACGCCAGCAACAACAGCGAAATGGTAGAAAATAATAATGCGGGTGTTGTAAGTTGTAATTCCATAAATCATAAGGAGGTAAAGTGCAAAGTTAGGTTTTTCCCACTTTTGCAACTCATCCGATTCAAATACCTGTTTGGTTAATGCCTGTGCATTTACCAGATTAGCCATGGCACGGGCGAGTACTTCCACGTGAATGCCCTGATACTTCTCTAATTTTCCGCGCAACAGGGGTTTTAATAAGTTTACAGCTACCTGACCCATACGTTCGGCAGGACGACTTTCTTCGCGTGGCCCCAAAAGCATGGACGGACGGGCAAGCACTACCCTGCCTATGTGCATGGAAAGAATTTTTTCTTCCATTTCTCCTTTGGTGCGCAAATAAAAATTATGCTTGCGGGTGTCGGCACCTAACGAGGAAATAACAGCCATACAGGCAATCTTGTTATCAACCGCAATTTGTGCAAGTTTTACCGGCAGTTCATAATCCACTTCCCGAAATTTTTTCTGAGAACCGGCTTTCTTAATAGTTGTCCCTACACAGCAATACAAATCATCTCCCTTTATCATTGCCTTTATCTCTTCCAACTGTTCTGTTTCAAAATGAATAATTTCTAATGCGGGATGCGATAATTTTAACGGTTTGCGCACAAATACCCTTACTTTGTCATATTCCTGTCTGCCCAACAATTCATTGAGTAAAAACTTTCCTGTTAATCCGGTTGCACCAAATACCAATGCCGTTTTCATATCTTTAAAAAACTCAGCCACAGAGGTAAGGGTACCGGAAAATAAATAGCCAGCGTGAGGTAACTAAAAAACAGGGCCTGCGCAAAAAACAATAATCCCCACAGAAAGGCCGGAATTTTAGTGGTCTGCTTTAAACTCCACGCATCGCCCGAGTTTTTGGTTTGCACCATGGAGAGGTATAAGACTATAGCCGATGAAATGAGTGCATCCATCCAGAGCAAAGCACAAAATAAAATGGTAACGCATTTAGTAAGTAAAGGTACCTGGGCATAGGCCGTAAGGCCGCACAGCGAACCAAACAGCAACAGGAAAAATATGCCATATCCATTGCGTACCCATAGAATAAGATTTACCACACATACCCCGATAAAGAAGTACAATGCCGTATTAAAATACCCCCGACTGAGCAATAAAAAAAGGACAAAGGAAACAAGCGAAGAACCAATATAACCCGACAGGGAAATCATTATCCATGCAAATTTTCCTTTACTGCGTGTAACAGCCTGCCCTTCGGTATTGGCAAATAAATCTATCCGGTCAACCGAACCACTGAAGATTAAAGCCATTAATGCGTGTGCCGATTCATGAATGAGTGTATCAATTAGCCTGAAAAATTTACCAACGTAAGGAATCCGGGTAAGTAAAACAGCCGCTCCTATAAGTGAACCATATAAAATTTTATCGGCAGGTATGTTCATTTTATTTCAACCATGGTTGCTCCAGCACCACCTGTTTCGGCATGTGCCTCATTAAAGGAAATCACCAGTTCATTGCGTTTTAATTCTTCAGTTACCAACTTACGTAAAATCCCATCACCTTTACCATGAACAATGCGTACATTTTTAAATCCAAGCAGGTAGGCTTCATCAATAAACACCTTTAATTGCCTCACTGCCTCTTCTCCCCGCTCTCCTATTATATTCAACTCGGTATTGAACCCGCGGTATTTTTCGGTCATATCTAACCCCGATACTCCATAGGCAGATATATTTTTTTCTTTAGGTGGTGCCGTGGTGCTTTCCAATCGTGCCAGATCAATGGTAGTTCGTAATTCGCCAATGCTCACCACAGCCTTGTTTTTCGAAATTTCAATCACCTGCCCCGTGCCGTTATTCTCTTTTATCCTTACATAACTTCCTACAGTTATTTTTTCATCAACCGGTTTCTTGCGGATTTCTTTTGCAGGTTGTTTCGAAGTTTCTACCGCTATTTCTTTTTTCAGCTCTTCCCCAAACTGTTTCAGCTCCTCGCGCACCTGTTTGGTATGCACCTGTTCGGCTCCGCTTGTTCTTATTTCTTTAATGGTTTGCTCAATGAGGCTATTGGCATTTTTTACAATTTGAAGAGCCTGCTCTTTTGCCTGCTGTATTAAAATCTTTTTTTGTTGCTGTATTTCTTCGTTTTTTTTGTTGTATTCCTGAAGCAGTTTGTGCAGTTCTTTATCCCGTTTTTCGTTCTCTTCTTTCAGGCGATTTATTTCAATCCGATCCTGCTGAAGATTCAGCAACAAATCATCCACGTTTAGTTGCTTGTGGCCGCTGCGTGCGCGTGCATAATCCAGAATATGTTTGGGGAAACCAGTGCGCTGGGCAATTTCAAAAGCATGTGAACTTCCTGGTTTTCCGGTTTCCAGCACATATAACGGAACCATATTTTCACTATCAAACAACATACTTGCGTTGAGCATACCTTTGGTATTGTTTGCAAAAGTTTTGATATTGCTGTAATGAGTTGTAACTACCCCGAAAGCCTGCTTGTTGGCCAATTGCATCAACACCGATTCGGCAATGGGACCTCCAAACTGCGGATCGGTTCCGGTTCCGAATTCATCAATAAAGAATAACGTTTTTTTGCCGGCATAATCCATAAAAAATTTCATATGCTGCAAATGCGAACTATACGTGCTTAAATCATTCTCAATGCTTTGGTCGTCACCAATGCTCACCAGCATATCCTGAAAAATACCGCATACCGAATGAGGTTGTGCAGGAATTAACAACCCGCATTGCAACATGTATTGCAACAGCGCAATGGTTTTCATACAAACGGATTTTCCACCTGCATTTGGTCCGGAGATAACCAGAATACGTTGTTCGGTATCCAGTTCTACATTTAGAGGAACAATAGGTTTATTTACTTTTTTATGATGCAACCACAGCAACGGATGATAAGCCTTTTGCAATTTAATCCCCGGTTGCTTTTGCAACAGCGGTAGTTCGGCTTCCATTTTAATTGCGAGTTTTGCCTTGGCTCGTATAAAATCAACAATGGCTAATTTTTGCTGATATAATTCAAGTTCGGGAACATGCGGTCTGAATTCATTGGTAAGTTGAGTGAGTATCCGTTCTATTTCCCGTTTTTTGGCCAATTGCCATTCCCTTATTTCATTGTGCAGTTCAAATACCTCGGCCGGTTCAATATAAAACGTTTGAGCAGTTGCCGATTCATCATGTACAAAACCTTTCAAATGTTTTTTATGCTCGGCCAATACCGGAATCACCAAACGGTCATTGCGGATGGTAATGCCCGAATCCGCTACCCAGCCTGCGTCCTGTGCCTTTTTGTAAATAGCGTTTAGCCTCTTGCGCACATCACGTTCCTTATCTCCCAATTGTTTGATAATGGAAGATAATTCGGGGGAAGCATTGGGCCGGATATTTCCCTCTTCATCAATTTTTGCTGAAATAAGTTTGCCAAGCGAACTATTGAATGACGTGCCGGTAAATAATTTTTGAAGTTCGGCATAATGTTCTGGTCGTTGTTCAAAATAACGATACACGGCTTCCATGGTACGCAATACCCTGAGCAGGTTAAAAAACTCTTCTTCGGTGAGCCAGGCTCCTTCCAGTTTCATTTTTGAAAGGGAAGCATGTAATTCGATATAATGATCGGCCGGAAAAGGTTGATCAAACTGCAACAGGTCTTTAAAATTTTTTGTTTGTTTCAGCATGCGCTCCACCGTTTCAAAATCGCTGCTGAAACGAATTTTATGAATGTAGTTTTCGCCCAGCGGACTTAATACTTCCTGCAGCAACAGTTGCCTTACCTGCGCAAAACCTATTTTTTCTTCTGTCTGTTCGGGGAAAATCAATGGCTTATTTTTTAGCGGCCTTTTGTTTCTTTAAACTTTCCGTTTGCAAAATGGTAATGTTCTCTACCACTTTCTCATAAATTGGGTCGCTGTATTCGGGGTGCGCCATATAAAACGTCCAGCTTTTCTTAAATTGTTCGGAATTGGTTTTATACTTGGCAAAAACCGTATTGTATCCTTTGTAGGTAACTAAATTTGCTGTATCCATACCAGCCACCTGAATGGAGAAAAATACGCCTTCCAGAAAATGAATTTCGGTAAGCATTAATACCATCGTCTCCTCGGGTATAATCCATTTGGGTTTGGGTGGTTTACTCATGCAGGCAACCAGCACGGCAACGGGAATCAGAAATATCAATAATCGTTTCACGGTTCAAAAATAATATAAATCCGATAAGGAAATGTGTAGTAATATTGCGCCTATGAGCAGTATTCATTCCAATTTAGCCAGACTGCAGGCGCAATTGCCGCCTTCGGTTACGTTGGTGGCAGTTTCCAAAACCAAGCCTGTGAGCATGATAGAGGAAGTTTACCAATACGGCCAAAGAGATTTTGGTGAAAATAAAGTACAGGAACTTTCCGAAAAAGAACCACTTCTTCCGTCTGATATCCGCTGGCACCTGATAGGGCATTTACAAACCAATAAAGTAAAATACATTGCCCCGTTTGTTCACCTCATTCATAGTGTGGACAGCCTTAAATTACTAAGTGAAATAAATAAGCAAGCCGAAAAAAATAGCCGCACCATCAACTGCCTGTTACAAGTGTACATTGCAAGTGAAGAAACCAAATTCGGACTTTCTGAAGATGAATTGTTTCAGTTACTCCAGTCGCCAGAGTATGCTGCAATGAAACACATTACCCTTGCCGGACTAATGGGTATGGCCAGCAATACCTCCAATACCCAACAGGTGCGCAAGGAATTTAAGTCGCTTAAAAAATTGTTTGAGGAAGTCAAAAAAACGTTCTTTTCCAATCAAGATACTTTTAAGGAAATATCTATGGGCATGTCGGGCGATTACCTTACAGCTATTGAGGAAGGAAGTACCATGATAAGGGTTGGGAGCTCCCTTTTTGGTGAACGATGACTGCTGCCCATTCCGGATTACTGGCTGCCTTTATCACAGTGCTTTCGTGGGCCTGCGGTACCTTGGCGTTTACCCATGCAGCCCGTTTACTTGAGGCCGGATTACTCAATAAATTCAGGTTAATGCTCGCGTTGCTTTCGCTCACCGTTATTGCTGCGATTGCCGATGCCAAAAATCCGCTTGAATTGATCACCACACCATCTTCGCAAAACTGGCTTTGGTTGGGTTTATCGGGTTTGGTTGGATTAAGCATTGGCGATTATTTTATTTTCGTTGCTTTACGAATTATGGGTGCACGAAGGGGTAGTTTATTTTCTACCATCAGCCCGGCAGCCGCTTTACTCACCGGATATTTTATTCTTGGTGAATCCATTAATCTGATTGGAATTGGTGGAATGCTCATCACCACCTACGGCATTTTTGCCATACTCAACCACCAAAGCGAAAAGGAGGAAGTAAAACAGGATAAACAGGGAACCTATACCAAAGGAATTATCATGGGAGTTGCCGCTGCTGTGTGCCAGGGCTTCGGGTTGGTGCTTGCCAAAAAAGGAATGATGCAGAATGGGGTACAAACCATCTCCTCCATTGATGCGGCCTGGATACGTATGCTGTTTGGTTTCGGCAGTCTGTTTATCATCGATATCATCAGGCAACAGGATGTGCGCTTTGTTTTGCCTCTGCTCAAAAATAAACAGGCATTAAAATACACGCTGTTGGGAACTTTATTCGGCCCCGTAATTGGTGTTTCGCTTTCGTTATATGCAGCCAGCCATGTGGAAGTATCCCTTGCACAAACTATTTTATCTTTAACTCCGGTAATGGTATTGCCTTTGGGGGCGTTTATTTACCGCACAAAAATTACCCTGCATATGTGGCTGGGCGTACTCATTGCCATCATTGGTGTAGTGGTACTCATATGGCGCAATGAAATGCTGCAATTGTTTTAAGTTCCGTAAGGGCAATGAAGACATCCGCTGCCACAACAATACCCTCTGCGCTTTAAAAATGCAGCGGTAAATACTACTCTGCCCTGCTCATTAAAATAATAATCATCACCCTGCACGGGTGGTGCCACGGCTACTGCTGCCAGCTGTTGCAAACAGGTCGCGCATAAGCAATCATTGTATAACGAAGCTATTTTTGTACGTATTGCCGGAGTCATTTGCACCTCCGTACACCAGCAATTGGTTATTGATTCTGCCTCGCAGTTAAATTCGTTTCCGCAACGTTCGCACGATTTTGTCGCCATCAGTTAAACCAAAAATTACCCGGAATAATTCCGGCATTAAACATATATTGAAATACCCCGTTACTGTTGTAGCAACTTACTTTTCCCTGCTGAATATAATCAGCAGCATCACTTACAAAAACGGCTCCGCTCAGCGGCTCCACTCCCAGCGTATAAAAAGTCTGACTGCCCGATTTATAAATAAACGGATTGACGGGTGCCGCATGATCAGCAATTCCTATCCGATACACATGTGTCTTGATATAATACATATATTCGCCCGTGTTACTGCTGCGTAATACCTTTCCCGCTCCCGTACCCAGGTCTATAGTTTTAGCAATACTTTTTCCATCCGCACCCAGACAAACTAATTTTGACGGAGCCGAGGGGGCCAAAACCTGACTGCACAGCACCCACACCTGTTCATTTTTATCAATGGCCAGCGAAGCCGAAGGTAATCCCATCAGGATGCTGTCCTCCACCATATCGGTTTGCGGATTTATTTGGTAAAGGTAATTGCTACGCAAATTGGTTACATATAACTTTCCATGATGCAGCAGCAACTCTTCTGTCCATCCGTACAACGGAATTCTTTTAATGACCTTGTTTTGCTGTAAATCCACCACCTGCACACTATTGGCATATAAATCGGTTACATATGCTTTCGAATCGGAAACGGGAAGAAAATACCTTGGCGAAACCAAGCCTGTTATAGTGGCAATCGAAACAAAACTACCGGCATCTGCCACTTCAATTTTAGAAGAATTATTCAACACCAGATACGCCTTGCTGTTGTGGATATACATTGACTGGCAAATATCGCCCAGTGGTTTACTGTTTTTTTGTTTGAATAAATCAGTAGCATTTGCTGTGCTGTCAGTAAAATCGTAATAGGTAACCGATGCATTTCCCCACTGAAAATTTCCCTCGTTGGTTACAAAAACACCTTTGGTTATCAGTGTTGGATTTTCAACAGGACGTTTCGGAATTTCTTCTTTACAGGAAGAAAAATACAAAAGGGCAAAATTCAGAATAATCCAATACCTCACTGCACCACTAATTTTGACCTGTATACCAATCCGCTCTGCACTGCTTCAATCAAATAGATTCCGCGCGACAAAGAAGGTAACACCATTTCTGTGGCCGAAAAAACCTGTATAGCACTAATCAGTTCTCCTGTTGCCAGAGATATTATCTGTATGTTAGCCGGGTTGTTGGTTTCAAAATCTCCTTTCAATACAACATTATTTCCCTGAACACATGGATTAGGAAAAAACATGATTGCCGGATTCTTAAAAGCAACGATCCCGTTTGGTTGTTGCCTGTTAATTACGGCCACCGCATCCAAGTCAAAACCTCCGTTTGGAAAATCGGTAGGCCACGGGTCATTAATTATTCGTCCCGAAACATCGCGTTGTGCATATACCGGATTAACCGAACCTGTTACATCTACAATCCGTATATGGGTAATATGGTTTACATCAAGTGTGGGTTCATTTTTCAACTCTTCCAAATCAAAAGGAGTTCCGTAAGGAAACACATATTTACCTGCCAGGTTATTGATTTTTGATGCATCCAGTGTTCCGTATGGATCCAATTGTACAGTGGTATCGGTTAACGAAGCAGAAGGAAAACGGACGAAATGCACTCCATCTGAACTTACTTCTACAAAAGCCAACTCAAGGTAAGCCAATGAAGAATCAAAGGCATATAAAAATCCATTCTCAAACACCGCAAAATCGGGTCCGGCACCATTTACAACAGGTGTTGCAAATGTGAGGGTAGCTGTGCCTCCATCACCCAAACTTACCACACCGTTAGTTCCTGCTTTTCCGGTACACATGGTTTCATCGCCCACGGTTGTTTTGCCTAACGAGGGATTAGCCACATTCATAAACCCTCTCTCAATTGCACATCCCTGTGCCCAGGCAACAATAGCTGTACTGTCCTTATGCAAAGCTGTGCTTCCGGGTTGGCCTGCCTGTGCCGGATATTGAGCCAACGCCTCCAGGGAAAGTAGTGCAACAAAAAAAGTAAAAACTGCCTTCATGGTTACTTAACAAGTTTTAGGGTACGGACAGCACCTCCCGAAACAACCTGCACAAAGTAAATACCTTTGGCCCATTCGGCAGTAGTTAACTCATAAGTTTCTTTTGCAGCTACCCGGCAGGTGGTAATTAATTGTCCGTTACTGCCAACTACATTGATTGTGGTTTCATTATCCGATTCATTGAATAAGCTCAGTACATCGACAAACGGATTTGGGAAAGCCTGAATGGAATTGCTGTTTGCGAATGAAGTAACCGATGTGGCAAACTCATCGCGGGTGGTGAAATGATCTACCGCATAAAACAACGGTGTATTGATTCCGAACGCACCCGTATCTGAAGAGCTCAGGTTAATCTGTATGCTGTCAACATTGCCTAAGGTAGATAAATCAACCCAGGTCCATTGGTTAATGATATAATCCTGTGCACTGATAACCGAACGGAAATCGGCCAGGTAAAATTTAACCGTATCAGCTTTTTTCACCCCGTTGAGCCATCCAATAAAATGCATCACAAAAAAATCAGGTTCGAACCCGCTAATACCCCCGAATTTTTTAGCAAACGCATCTCCGTTTTTCATGCTTTTGTATGGATAGGTGGCATTGGTAACATACATTCCATTGGCCACTCTTCCTTTGGCATTCCCGGTGAGTCGTATTACCGCATCCTGCTGACCAATGGCATAATTGGATGAACCATTATACCCCTGAGCGGTAATGGCCGAATACAAATTGGCATAAGTTCCGTTACTGCTGTCTTTCTTATTGGTGTAAGCAAAGCCTCCTGCCCAGAATCCGCCAAAAGAGGTATCATAAGAATTGGTAAAAAAAGCGTGCCCATCGGTAAAACCTTTGGCATTCACATCAGCACTGCCGTTCCAGTAGGAACTGGCCGCCAACGAAAGACTTTCGAAATCAGAAACAGTTTGAGCACCGGCTACGGTAACCATTAAAAATGCAGCAAATGTGAGTAATGTTTTTTTCATGTGATGAGTATTATTTTTTATGAGTTGAATAAGCAAATTGAATTTTTAATCCGGCTTCGGCATACCTGCCCGGCATGGGCCGCCAGGCCATTACCTGATACGATTGATTCCACACATTTTTGATATCTATAAAAAAGTGTAGCGGGAAACGGTTTGCTTTAGTAGTGAACCCCAGGTGTAGCGAAGCCAGTTGAAAAGGATTGAGGTAATCGTAATTGTCAACAGTAATAAATCGTAATCCGGTGTATTGATGCGCATACGAACAGGTAATATTTTTCACTTTTACAAAGAGCCTGAAAGAGGCATTTTGCCGCGGCACATAAATCAGTTGCCGGTGTAGAGCCTCCGTGTTTCCGATTAATTTTTCGTTTGTTGATAATACCCAGCTATACAAGCCCGATACTCCTATTGCCACTGATGAAGTGATACTCCAAACGGTTTGCAGGCTGTACTCCACACCCCTGCTCCACACTTTAGCAATATTTTGCGGAGACCAGATATTGGGGTTTACCGAATCGGGCACCCATGTGATCCAGTCAGATACCGAATTGCTGAAGGCTGTTGCTTCGGCAGTTAACAAAACAGTTTTAAGTTGTTTTCTGAAAGCCAACCCTCCTTCCGCATTCAGGCTATTCTCGGGTTTAAGGTGTGCATTACCTCCGGGACTCCAGTACAAATCATTAAACGTGGGGTAACGAAAATTTTTAGACCCGCGTAGTTTACAGGTAACAAATGGCAACGCATTCCACTCGGCTCCGGCACTAAATACCAATGGTGCAATCAAGCGGTCAATTCGTTCGGCCCGGGTATTAAAATTAAAAAGCAGTTTAGTATTGAATGGTGCATACTGATACCCGGCAAAAAGGGCATTTCTCCACTGAAAAACAGGTGCAGCATAGTTGCGTGCATTGGCCCAAAGGAGATTGTTGGTAATACCTGAACGCAGGTATTTTTTGGGGGTAAGTTGAGTGGCCAGTTCCATTTCGCTGGTGAGATTATGCGTGTAATTGGATGAAACAAGTGCGGCAACCGCATCGGCATACCTCAGTTCATCATAAAAATAGCCGGTGCGAAACTGCAGTTTACTTCGCTCACTTGTTTTGTTCCACTCAATGGTTGCTTTATGCGACACGTCCTGCTGATTTGCCATTGAAAAGGATTGAAGCATGGTGGCTGGTAAATCACGTGTATTATGATGAAACCAATAATGAAATTCGATCTTTTTACCGGCACCTGAGCGGTGTTCAAAATCAGCCAGAAAACCCTGTTGCGAGTAGGCGGCATGGGTCAATTTTTGAATGGGCGAACCGGCCATTGCCGTATTTTTAAATGAATAGTTATTGTCTGCTAAGTTGGTATAAGCTTTTAACGCAAGTCTGCTTTTGGCAAATAAAGGAAACGCCACTTGCATTAAGTATTGCCGGTTGCCAAATTGTCCATATCTCATTTGCGCAGCGCAGTGCACCGAATCATCAATATACGCAAATTTGTTTTTCAGGTAAATGCTTCCGCCAATGGCTCCACTACCATACATGGAACTGTTGCCTCCTGCCTGCACCTGAATATCGTCAATAGCCATAGTGGGAAGCAATGATAAATCGGGTTGGCCACGCATGGTGTTTTGTAAATTAAATCCGTTCCACACAATGGCAGTGTGCGAGGCCGAAGTTCCGCGAAAAGACATGGTGGAAATACTGCCCGGGCCATAATTTTTTATAAAAACGGGGGTGGTAAACGAAAGCAACTCGTTGATTGAAGTCCCTGAAAATTGTAACCGTGCCAGCGAATCCGGAGTAAAATAACGTGAACCGTTTTGCGGTTGCTGTCCCCGCACATCCGTAAGGGTAATGGTGTGCAAGGTATCGTTTGAAACAGGCTGAGCGATGAGGTGCAACGTACCCGCCAGCAACCCGATGAGGGTGGCTGAAATGGTTTTGACTACATTACTATTTGTTCTGCTCATATCCGTGTTGTGTAACAGCCAACGGAAAGGAGGCAAAACAATCAAACAGTGCAACCATGGTATAGCAAAACCTGTACGATCATCCCGCGCTTTTTTCCCGAAAGCTGCAATGTAAAATAGTATCATGGCAGGTCTTCTGACTTACCCGACCCTGCCTGTCTTCCCATCCTCCCTGAGGCGAACAGTGACTCTTTGGCTGGCATGGCCCGACTTTATTAAAAGTCGCATGGGGCTTACAGCAGCGGGAACTGTTCAGGATTTTCACCTGATTCCCTTTTCATCCGTTTCAACTACCACGTTGAAAACAGAACCGTAATACATGGGCAAAACAAAAACATTCGCGGCTTATTTCAAAACAATAAAACCCATCAACGTGTGCATAAGCCCCCGCAACCGGTTAAAATCAAGTATGTAAACCTGTTAAAAAAAGAAGCCCCCCACACCACGAATGATGAAAGGGGGCCATATCACCTTATGAAATGTCCATGTTAGCCAAAATGAATCAGAATAGCTGATTATGGGCATTCCATGGCAGTGATAGTTATTGTTCTGTTAAAACACCTTTTCTAAAAATAATTTAAATTCCTTTTTTAATTCGGCAAACAAGTGATCAAACGTATTAATAGCCGATCGCAACTCTCCTTCCTTTTTTACGGTTTGCCTGTCCCAGGCTATTATATTATCCATTAACTGGCTTGCAATGGCACTTTCCGATTTGTTTACGTTCTGCTTAACCTCAGTCAACCGATGGCGTTGCAATAAAAACTGATTTTGAAAATGCTCAACTTTTGAGCGGATATCAGTTGCATTATTTTTCATGGCGATCTCTCCCAGCATTTTTTCAAAAATGTCTAACTCACTTTTAAAAAATTCTAACTTTACTAACCACTCTTTGTGCTCAAAATGCACCAACTTTAAATTCTCTTTGGTTTGGGTTGTCATTGGTTTCTTAAATTAACAATTCAAAATTGCAGCTATTGCAGTTAGCGTAGAATGACAAGAATCAAATAGCTGAATGATTTTTATCATACAGTTCGTACCTTGCTGGCATGAATCATCAAAATCTTATCGGATTGGTGCTGGCCGGTGGCGAAAGTCAGCGAATGAAAACCGACAAGAGCCAGCTCAATTATCACGGCAAACCGCAGCGCGAGTACCTGTATGATTTAATGCAGCCTCATTGCGAAAAAGTGTATATATGCTGCAAACCTGCACAGGCAAAAACGGTGAGCCCCGGCCTGCCGGTGTTAACCGATGAACAAAACGGAATTGGTCCGGCTGCTGCCCTGCTTACTGCATATCACCTCCACCCGAAAGCATCTTTTTTACTTATTGGTTGCGATTACCCCTTATTTGATACCGGGCATATCCTTCACCTGCTGGCGCACCGCTCCCCTCACACCGATGCGGTAGTTTACAAAAATGCCGAAACCGGAATTCCTGAAGCTTTATTGGGCGTGTATGAAAACCATTGCCTGCCACGTTTTGAAAAAGAAGTACAGGCCGGTAATTACTCACTGCGCTTTTTTTTGGAGCAAACTGCCACCACATTTTTACTCCCCTTAAAAAATGAAGCCATCCAAAGCATTGATACCCCTGAGGGATTTGATACCATAAAGAAGAAACTGGAGAACTACCCGTAGGGGGTTTTAATGAACAAGCTTAATTTATTGAAGATATAATTAAACTTGTTTCGCTATTTTAAACATTTCCCTTTAGTATATAACATATGAACACCTTTACACTACGTAACTCAGTTCGGTTACCCCGCAGGCAAATGGGTGAGTGGATACCAGATTCAGGTTTGTTTTTTCTTGTATGCCGGTAAACAACGGAATTCCTTTTCCAAGAATAACGGGATTCACAAATAACCAATAACCGTCAATCAGGTTTAGCTGCATAAGCGCATGTGTGGCCGAAGGACTTCCAAAAAGCAGAATCTCCTCTCCGCCTCCTGCCCGTTCTTGCTTTAGCTTATTAATGTTATCTGTAAGGTTGTGGCCAATAATGGTTGTATTCGCTTCCCTGTAATTACCTGGCTTCATAGTTGTTGAAAGCACCACCTTGTGCACTTTGCTGTACCATTTTGAATGTTCTATATCGTGTTTTGTTGGGTTAGGTTGGTTTGCTGCTGTGGGCCAGTAATTTTCCATCATGTCGTAAGTAACCCGCCCGTACAAAGCCGTATCGCCTTTACTTATCCGCTTACCTACATGATCAAAAATTTCGTCATTAATCTTTATCCAGTCCATTTCTCCGTTGGGGCCAGCTACAAAACCGTCAAGCGACAGGTGCATAAAGGAAATTATTTTTCTCATAAGGTTTTATTTTTTTTCACCAAAAGCGGCAGGTGTAAAAATGAAAATAAAAATATAAAGCAAGCAGGAAAATGAATGGGCGCTTGCAGCATTGTTCATTTGACGTTTCTTACATTTACGAGCTTCCCCACCCGGAAGCGGCTAATTTTTTATCAGTTTCTGTGTGAAAAATCTGTTTGAGTCGGGTTGTTTTATATGCAGAAAATAAACACCGGGTGTTAAATCCATCTCAACCATTCCGTTGCCCTTTTGGTGTTTGTAAACCAATTGCCCCAGGCAGTTATAAATGGTAAGTTCTGCATCCCCGTCAACACCTTCCATTGTAAAGGATTTCTCAAACGGATTCGGATAGATTTTAATGGTTGAACCCGAATTATCGCGGCCCACACTCAAAGCAATAGAACAATTTGACGGAACCGAGTCGGTAGTGTACAAACCCGAACAATTATTACAAAAAACACTCTTAAAAAAGCAGCTGGCTCTTTGTGCCCTGAATAAAGCAGAGGCGTTGCGAAAAACTCCGTGCTCATTTGTGGCAATTACTGTAAGCTCGCTGCAAATATTTTTCGCGGCCAGGTCATAATGGATGGCTCTGGAACCATTGAGGGTGTAATGCGCGAATGAATTGTCAGCGTCTACCCTCACCACTGTATCCGATGCTCCGTGAAACGCAATGGTAGGAATCATTTCATCCAAATCCATTTCGCTTTTAACCACAGCGCCCCAGTTATTAAAAATGCCTTTTATTGAAAAAGTGTTGGTTAAATTATTTCCTGACGTATGAAGATTTCCTAATTCAACACTTACTGAGGTAGCATTATACAACAAAGAAATACTGTCAAGCTCAGATTGGTCGGCATATACCATACCCAATGCAAGCAACGAACCTGCACTTTGCCCCCCTGCAAACAACCAGGCCGTATCAATTCTTACCGCATTTGCATTGTTCACTATGTATCTTAAAGCAGCATTCCCATCCTGAATGGCTCTGTACCTTGCTTTGTACTGACCGTATTCTGAAAAGTCGTGACCGAGCCGGTAATTAACGGAAGCGCATACAAAACCCCTCAACGCAAGATGAACGCATAAATCCCGGATATCTCCCGACTGCTTGTCGCCCGATGAAAAACCTCCCCCATGAAACAACAAAATAAATGGACGTTTCGGAGATGAATCAACTGCTACATTCGGGTAGTAGAGATCCATTAGTAAGGTGTCGGGGTTTCCTGCAAAATCCTGAGCGATGCCATACCTGATATTTGTACCTATGGTAATTTCTGTTGAGTCGAAATAGGACACTTCGGTATATCGCGAATTGCCGGTGCAATGCTGTGCGTTCACCTTTGCTATGAGAAAGAACAGGATAACATTTAGTATAAAAAATTTTGATCTCATGTTTTTACGCTACTACTTTGATTCAAACTCCACAATCCATTCAATGCCGAATTTATCTCTGAACATACCAAATCCTGCCTCTTCCGCACTGTCATCAAGGGGTACTTCTATGCTCCCGCCTGCTGAAAGACCGTTAAATAATAAGTGGGCTTCTTCCCTGCTGGCGGCACTTACCGATATTTTCGACCTGTTTTCGTTTTCATTCACCTTTCCCATAAACGAGGGAACGTCATTGCCAATTAAAACATTTTTGCCAATGGGTAAAGCAATATGCATTAATTTATCAGCCTCATTTGCTGCTAACGGAAACTCATCATTGGCTATATCCTTAAAACGAATGATTTTAGAAAACTCGCCACCAAATACCGATTGGTAAAAATGAAATGCTTCTTCGGCATTTCCGTTAAAATTAATGTGTGGGTTAATAATGGGCATAATTTATATTTTTAAAAAATGTTGTTTTAGTACCTCAAGACAAAAGAACTTACGACAGCAAAGAACTCTCATTTAATATTCTTATCAATACGTTTAAAAATTAAAATTGTCGGAAGTACCAATACTAAGCCGGTTAAAATAGGATAATAATTATCAGTGCTGAAGATTCTGCAATAAACTTCCGTTACAAAATCGGCAGGTGGTAAGTTCATAAAGGTAGCAACCACAAAATACACAACAAAGCAATACATGGTAATAGTTAATATCTTAGTCCACTTACCTGAACTTTTAAAGTCTTGCATATGTTGTGCTCTTTCTTTTTTCTTTTCTTCATCCCATCTCTTATATATATCTAAAGCAGCATCATATTTTTTGCTATCATTAAGTGATTTAATTTCAGTCATTGGTAACCATTGCATATGAAGAGAAAAAAGAGGAGAAAAGGCATTATTAAGTTGTTTTGCCTCGGAAAAATTTACATTCATTCTGAGAGTCATTTTACAATACAAATAAGTCGCCAGTGTCCTGATGAAATAATGGTAGCTGACAAAAAAAAGAATTACCCCTATTATAATTGAGATTACCGCATAATTTTGTGAGAAGGGAAACTGTATCATAATAATGATACTCAGAAGCAGTGTCACAAGTTTCAAGATTAAATCGTAGATATGCGTCCAAATCATATATTACTTTTCAGTTATCAATAGATAAGATTCACTTCAATATTGCCCTTAACGGCAGTCTATAAGAAACCTTAACCCATTTTCATAGCGTAAAACTTGCAAAAAGAAACCGTAAAAGCAAATGAAAAATGCCGGGGTAATTACTCACCACTAAAACCTCAATGGTATCACGTGATTTCATTGCTCAAGTGTTAAACTTCCTTTATTTCTTGCCACAAGGTAAAAAACGGGTGAAAACAAAAGGCTTATTTTGCAGCAATCCATTAAATAAAACCTCCCTATTTTACCTAAGGGAGCATATCCAAAAAACAGTCATAAGCTTACTACTTTTAATGGTACAGAAAAAATTACTCCTTCACCAATTTTTGTGTACACAAATAATTCCCTTCGGTATCGCAGATTCGGATAAAATACAAGCCGGCTCCCAACCAAGATAGGTTGATAGCATCGGCATTGGTAACTCCCGCTATCCTCTGGCCGGCCATATTGTATACCCCGGCTGTTATCTGAGCAGAGAAATGTACCAATCCGTTGGTGGGATTTGGATACATAAGTGGAATAATGGCCTTAGCGAGCGCATCATTGAGTCCGGTAGTGGTGTTTTTAAGAGTTATTAAATGGGCTGTATAGGGTGGCAGCATAAAGGCTCCTCCTGTCCATGCCTGAGGGACTTCTCCGTGGTCGGTATCAGTTACCTGGTAATGGTTCACGTAGGTATACTGGCCGCTAACTAAAGGGGTGTTATTTATTTTCAAATCCATCGAAACAGTTTCGGGTGTGTAGTTCGAAACCAGTATGGCTATTTCATTATTGGCATTTTTTGCGGCCAGAGTCCACACTTTCCCTCCAAGCGAGGTGGTAGCAAATACCGGTGAAGTGATTTTGCCGGTATAGTTGTTTTGAATTTGTTTGCAGAGTTTAAAAGCATAGGCCTGAGGTTTGTAAGTATTGGCAGAGTCGCCAAAGAAAATACCGCTTTTACCAAGGCCTGTATAATTGTTTGCCGGTCCGGCATTTGGGTTTGCCTCCGGGTCGTTTGCCCGGTATTTATAAGCGCGTACCACATCAGTTTGCTGAAAAATAATGAAGGCACCCATGGTAAGGGCTCCTCCTTTTTTTTTGTTAAACACCGAATCAATCTGTGCATTGCTAAGGGAAATTCCGTTTTCCACTTCCGATCCGTCCCAGGCATCGCACATAATGGGTACATCATAAAAATAGCTGTTCGTTCCGCTACCGCCAAAATTAGAGCTTAGTGAACTGTAAGGTCCGGTGGCATGGAGGTAGTGACGCAGGTTAGTGGCCACCGTGTAATAATCTTCCAGGTCGTTGCTGAACACGTGAAAGCCGAGCCAATCGGGGCGGATATTATTGTTTTTAAGCTCCATTAAAAAACTGAGCAGTCGGGGCGATGCCTGCCCCTGAGCCAGTTTGCTGGTGATGGCAGGATGAAAGCCCGGTCCTCCTATTTTTAATGTAGGGCAGGCGGTTTTTAATGAGTCGTAGCACCTACGCCAAAACGAATTAAATTCAGCATCGGTGCGATCCCAGAAAGTCGTATTGGGCCATTCTGTCCATAAATTCAGGTATCCACCCAGCGCGTTACTGTCACCATTAAAATAGCTGTAGCGCAGGGCCATTTTGGTGGCGGCCTTTATCCAGTTGTTTTCCTCATTTGCGCGTGGACCATTATAGTCGTGAGCCCTGAAAATATTAGAATACTCGTTTCCTATACGCAGCAAGGGCATAAAATGGCTGTTCTGGTAAATGAGCATCTGCTGATCGCTTAATACCCAGTTGTAGCTCGAGGTATTGGCAGCATTGCACGACCAGTCGGGGTATTTGGGAGTGGCGATATTTATAGGATATGAACCACAGTAAAAAATCTGCTCCATGTCAAGACGGTCGTCCTGGTAATCGTTGTTGCGGATGGTGTTCACCCCCACATCCTGCAACTGATTAGTGACCCATGAGGCATTGGGGTGGTTCGGATTCCACGGATTGGGCCCGGAAATAACACCAAGCATATTGGGTTGAATGAGGGTATCCGTGACACCTGTTGTTTGCAGGTTTACCGTTACGCTGGAAACCTGTGCCTTGGCCATCGTTAGGGAAAGCCAGGAAAGAAGGAGGTAGAAAACTTTTTTCATGGGTTTTATAATTTGGCGTATTTGAGCATGCAGAAGACAAAAGGTTTAAAATAGAAGTTAGCGTTATTAGTCTCTGATCAGTTTCTGATGCCGAAATCCGTGGTTGGTTTGCACCACCAACATGTAAAATCCGGGAGTAAGCGTTTCCACCGAAAAATCAACCGACCGATGCAATTGCACACATACCCCCTCGGATGAAAAGATACGCACCTCCTTTATCTGCTCACCGGGTACACAGATATGCACCAGGTGGGACGCAGGGTTTGGATAAACCATTACACCGGAAAAGGCAAGATGAGCCTTGGGTACCCCGGTAAAAACGCAACTAGTTTGAAGCCATTTTATACCCGTGAAATTGGAATATGGCGGAGCAAGGGGTGACCAGATGTATGCACAGGCAATGGTGTTATCAAAAAAATCGAGCCCCCAGGTGCCATAGGCATCGGTAACGGAGCCGTAGGTTTGGCAGGTAACGGGATTGGACGGGTTGCTCACATCAATGGCTACCACATCCGATTTGCCTGCTGCTACATACACCTTATGGCAGGAGGAGTCGTACACTATTTCATTGGCATGTCCTTTTGAATTGGCCCAGGTTCCAAAGTCGGTGGTGGTATCGGCCCAAACAGCAGGATGCCACCATCCGGCTTGTGTGATATGCAGCGGGTCGGAAACATCAAGCACCTCCACTCCGTAATAGTCAATGGCCACAAAGGCCAGGTTGTGGTGCAAGGCAATATTGTTGTAGGCCGTGGTTTTATTTATGAGGGATGGAAAACAATACTGGCTTACCTGTACAGGCGCATTCACATTGGCCACATCAATCACGCGCAAGCCTCCGCGGTCAAAACACACCAAGGCATAATGGTCCTTTAATCCAATGCCGCGGGCATTGTACATGGTGGAGCTACCGGTGTTTGTATGCGGAAACGAGAAGCTAAGCGGAAGTGCGGCCGTGAGCTGAATATGGCTTTTATCGGCAATATTCAGAATAACCAGCCCATTCTGATTAGCGGCCAGATAGGCATAGTTACCTTTGGTTACCACCGCTCCTGCTCCGCCTGTGGTACCGGTGGTGTGCACGTAGGTATCGAGAACCACGGGTGCTGCCGGGTTGCTCACATTCAGAATTGCCATGCCGGCCAATTGGCTGCTTGCATTCCATATATTTCCGAGGGCCACATACAACCAGATGCTGTCCTGGTAAAGGTTTATGGCATCAAGGTTTCCGGTGGAGGTAGTGGGCACAATGGCCTTTAGTACCGGATTACCCGGAATGCTGTGGTCGTAAATTTTAATGCCTGCATTCACTGTAGCGGTGTAAGTAACCGGCCTGTGAAGCCGGTCAATTTTAGTAGTGGCATAAAGGCCAAAGGCCGGGTTGGCAAATAAAGAATCAAGGCTTTGAAAGTCGTTCCAGTTCGTGCACTGAGCGCGGCAGGTGCCGTTGAGAGTAATCAAACCTATGAGCCAGGCAACAGCTATTACCTTTGTTTTCATCCGTTTTTTTAAAATTGTTTATTCAAATCTACCAATTTCAGGCAACAAAATTTAATTAGTAGTGCCACAAGTTATACCCCAATTGGGTCGGGACCAGAATTTACGACAGCAAGAGCAGCCTCTTTTCGATTCAGCCTTTTACCGATTCTTTTAATTTGCGCCAGGTTTCGTCAGACAAAATCGGTTTGTAATCCATGAGCATACCTTTGCAATACTTAATTATATATTCAGCCCTTTCTTTTGAGTCGGGATGAGTACTGATCCACGTTAAATATTTTGCAGCATCGTGTTCCCTGTCCGACAATTTATATAAGAAATCAGCCAATGGTTCAGGATTGACCTTAGCGTTTAACAAATAGTCAACGGCTTTTATGTCGGCCTGCTTTTCCAAACTTCTGTCAAAAGCCGAGGAAGAAAGTATTTTTGCCGCCTCTTTAATGCCTTCAGCACTGCCACTCCCCGTTGTCATGGATATTAAAACCGAAAGTCCTATTTCTTTCACCAGTTTCTTCATTACATGATTTAACTCGATATGTGCCATTTCATGACAAATAACTCCGGTTAATTCTTCCTGATTGTCGGAATTTAAGATAAGGCCGCTATAGATAATTAAATGACCGTTTGGCAAAGCAAATGCATTGATGTCGTCTTTTTGCAATACGTGAATTTTTAACTTAGCCCTATCAATATTATTCGTTTTACAGATATGAGTTACCAAACTATCAATGGAATTAACAACATGGACATTTTTTATTTCTTTCTCCGATTTTTCAATTGCCTCCCAAAAAAGTTCTCCTAATTTTTGTTCTGTTTTATCAGTGGCCTGTTGTACTTTAAATACTTTCATCCAGTCTATTTGCTTTAGGGCAATCCATGTCGCGAAAAACAGAAGAATGGACAATACGCCCTGAATGATGGTCTTTTTCATCATTTTGTTTTACAGATTAAGTTTGTGAGCGAACCATAAAACCACCACTCTACATGTATTCCCTTCCTTGTTTGAATGGCGGTGTAAATGGTAGCAATAAATTCGGTGAGGTTAAATAATAGTGCCGCAATAATGTAGGCAATGTAGTTACCGGTGATGGTTTCATTGGTAAACACAATGGAAACAGTCCACCAAAATCCGGTACTGTTTATAAAAAGCATGGATAATTGGGATAATAGCGCCTGGGTACAGTGCCAGCGAACAAAATAAGTAGAATTGCGATTGCCTAAGTAAAATATCAAAGTAGCTATAAGATTTACTATTGGCAAAGGTAGTCCGGCTATTATTGCAATTAATGACATCAGATAACTGTTGGAAGCACTTTCAGCTTCATGTTCTCCGGGTACGTAACTAAATGGTTTTTTATGTATCATAGTCCTTTTGTAATGTTCCAGATCCAATTGATGAGTACAAGTAATACCAACGGGATTGCATACTTTGGTTTTTTCAGGCCGTTTTCCATTTTTTGATACCAATTAAACAATGAACTGCCTCCAAGTATTAGGTCGGTAATTATCCAAATGGGTGCAATAAGCAATATGATCGCAATTAAATAGCCCATTGGATTTAAATTAAATGCGTCAGCAAAATTTCCTTTTGTAAGTGAAACAACTGACCGCGTTGAACCACAGGACGGGCAGGATATATTTGTTGCGTGCTTTATCAGGCAAACTTCCACTGATTTTGTTTCAGCAAGGTTTGTTACTATGTTCAGATAAAGCCAAATATATCCTGCTATACATGCTATAAATAAAATAAAATACAGCCTGTTCCTGTGAAGTGTCATTAATATAAAAATTGTTGAATTTTTTGCATATTCTTTTCTCTTGTTGCTTTTTGAATCATGAACCAGTCAACAATTGCCCAGATTCCGAAACCACCGCAAGTTAAAAGCTTACCAACTCCCAGTCCGGTGTCGCCTATCATAAACCGGTCAATACCTAAACTACCTGCCAGAATTGAAACAATCAGCGTGGTGGTTGGGTCTTTGAATTGAGTGGTGGAAAGCATGGCCCATTTCGAATCATCCATAGCAAGCAATCTGTCTCTGATCATGTTCATCTGGTGAGCTTCAAAGAACTTTCCGTTTGACATTATAAACATGTCGACCTTTTGTGAATCCATTGTATTTTTTAATTTTAAGTTTTCTTACTCGTTTGGCTTTTCGGTTACGCCCTGTTTTTTATCGGAGTCAAGTCTCCGTTACTAATCGAATATGCAAATTCTGCCTATGAACTGTCGAAAGAATGTTTGTCCGTATTTGTTTTCATGCGGTATAGTTATTTAGTTAAAGTTACAGCCTACGCTAAAGCCCGGTATGGACACAAATACTGCCGGTACATTTCACAATGTAAAACTTGTGAAAAGAAACGATAAAAGCAAGCAGAAAGTGGCGGGTTATTTACTTACCACACAAACCTCAATGGTATCATGTGATTTCGTTGCTGAAGTTCCACCCCGAATGAGTCGGGACTTAAAGAACTTGCGACAGTAAGGGGAATAGCAAAGTAGCTATGGCCAAGTTTTATTTTCCATTAATTAATTCCAAGTCAAACTTGTCAGCTATTTCAGTATCAATTTCTATAAGAAAATTACTCAAATATAAATTGGAGCCAGAAATTTCTTCATAGTCAAATACTAAAAATAGGCCGGCTTCAAAATTCAATTCTGGAAACTCCTCTACAAAGTCTTTTGAAATTCGACCCCTATTATGAACTATTAAATTACGCTGTTTTATAAGCATATTGATTGTCTTTTTCGTTTCGAGGTCTTTGAAAATTTTTATTCCAAGCCTTTCTTCAAAGAATTTTTCTATTTCACTAATGCCTTTATAAAATAGTTCCTCTATTTTTCTCTCAGAAATTGATTTTAGCAAATCGGCCATATTATGATGGCTAAGGATGAAATCCAGTCTTTCTTGGTCTTTTGATTTTAAAACTTGTGGTCTCTTAATCACCACCTCTGCAAGGATATCTTTGAAGTAGCTAATAAAATTGTCGATGGCTCGACTGTAAGCCATTTGGGTAAAGTGTCTTTCGTAAAACATCATATCAAATAGTTTATCTGCTTCTTCTGTTTTAAAAAACTCTACCAGTTCCACAGAGACTTCATTTTCTGGATCGTCATAGATTTCGATTAAGGTTTGGCGTGCTTTTTCTTTATTTTCAGAGATATAGTCGTCTCCGATTTGAATGAATAACATTAACATCTCAGTCTGCTCGATTTCATTATTAAACTGAGCAAGAGATTGAGTCATTTTATCAACGACTATCGCGCCATGTTTACTAATCTTTCTTTCTCTCATAAAATTGTACCATAGTAAAAATATAAAAAGACTTACCCAATATTATAGACTGAAACCTTGGAACAACAAGAGGACTGCAAGGGAATTATTATAAATAGTTTAATTAATAGTTTTCTCTCAAAACTTTTCCCAATTTAGGCATTAATTCAAAGAAGCTCTTACTAAGTTTTGATTGTCTTTCATGAATCTTTTCACACGTTCTTTCCATAATAAATTCAGACATAACTCCTCTTAGATTAATAATTTCAGCCCTTAATTCATTATTATCAACTCGCTCTGTCTTGATGGATAATTCCCTAAAAAAATTTCCGACATCTCGATCTAATTCATCCGGCAACAATGAAGTTCGCCAGCTATTTGTTTTTTTAAAATTATTTAAATCCTCTAAATGAACCCTAGTAATCAATCGTATTCCTAGGGTAAGGTTTTCCTGAAGCTCTAGTAGGTTATTTCTCTGAAACTCTCTGTACCGTTCCTTTCTTAAACTTTCATCCATATTTTTTTGAATTTGAATGGCGTTGGAACTGTTAAGTTTCGTTGTTAAAATACTTACAGAAGCTCCTACGAATGCTCCTACAAGTGTTCCTATAAAACCCCAACTTTCTGGACTCATATCTTAAAAATTTAATTTTGAATAATTCTTATTGTTACCCCAATGCTATCGCAAATAGCAGCCAAAGACCAAAGAACTTGCGACAGCAAGGGAGCAAGCAATAGTTCGTGGTCTTTTTAGTCCGTCCATTGCTATCAAATAAAAAATACCCAGAGTAATCCTTTAAACTCTCCTACAAAAAGGCCCAAAATCATTGAACTCAAAAATCCGTGGTCATGCGACCATTGCCACCAAAAATACAACGCCATAAATTGGCTAATGGTTAGATATATATACCCAATAATCATTAAGAATATTTTTACGACCTTCATACTCATCTTGTTGCTGTTGTTGTTTTATAATTTTGCTTAACACGTGTTACCAGTAGTTTTAATCACTTCTTTCTGAAAAATATGTTGTTGTCCGAAGTATAAAGGATTTAAATTCATTAAATAGAGTTGAGTATTCTGCAGTCAATACAAATGCGTCCCAACAAATCTGTCTTGCTTGATTTTTATCAGCAGAAATTCCCAAGTTTGCCATTTCCTGAAACAAAGAATGATGGTCAGTGTGATTCAAAGCCGTAGCTAATTGTGTATGTTGTGGATTGGCAATTAGAAAGTATTGAATTAAAAACTTTTCAGGGGCAACGTATGGGTAAAGGAAAAAGGAAAATTCACTTGGGTTATTGTGATAGTGTGAGTATTGTCCGTCAGTCCTATAGTCTCCGTCAAAAACGCAAGCATATCCCATTTTAAGTTTCATTTGGGAAAAATTTCTTTTATGAGTTTCGTAATCATTTTTAACCTGATTAATTGGTCCAGATTTGATAATATTGATTAATCTATCAAAATGCTTATAGTCTGTGTTGAGTTTCACAAGTAAGTTTCTAATAATGAATTCTGCTTCCGTATCCTCACAATAAAGATGCAGCAAAGGGAAAGCCTTTGAATCCATTTTCGAAAATGCTGCATTTACCGAAATCTTGCTGATAGTTTCGTAATTTCCGTTTAGCTTCTTGTCAATAAATTTTCTTGACTTGCCAGGAAAGGCGGCAAGTATCGAAGGTGAGTGTGTCGTAACTATAAATTGCTTTTTATGTAGCCATGAAATATATTGGATTATGTCAGCAAGTTTCCTTTGGATCGAAGGGTGAAATCCTGCCTCAATTTCATCAATAAGAATTAATGAGTCTACTGGGGTGTCAATAATATCGGTTAAAATATTAATGAGTGACTCTTCACCTGTTGCAGCGTTATAGCTTGAATAGGGCTCGGTCGAATAGGAAATTAGGTAAGCTATTTTATTTATGTGGGAACCTATTCTTGTAATTTCAACAGCACCGGGAATATCAAGTATATAGGCAAACGCTTGCTCAATTCTGGGTGAAACTCTTACACCTCCAGTCCCTGAAATTTTTCTTATTAAGCTATTTGAAAAATTTCTTGCAGGAAGTAATCTCTCTAAATCTATGAGCCTTACTTCTTTGTCTTTTATTTGTGAATTAACTCTTGTTCCAGAGCTATACTTGCCCAATCCTGTCCAAGCTTGACTTGTAGCTAAACGCTTACCCTCGCCACTTCTATTGTCAGTTCCAACTCTCCAAATCAATTCATAAGAATAATTTCTAGTTGTTGATTCATAAGATGTAAAAGTCAAGACATCTCGCCATGTATGTCTTCTAAGTACAGTATTTGGCTTGGTGGAATCATATTTTTTGAAATTATAATGACTACAAGCTATTAGCAGTAACAAACTTGTCTTTCCAATTTTATTAGTTCCAGTAATAACGGTAACAGGATGATCGAATGAAATTTCTAAGCCATTAATATGTCGAAAGTCATTGACCTTAATTTTATTAAGGAAGAATCTAAAACTATTTCCAGTACTCGAAAATGTTGTCGGGTCATAGTTTAATAGTTTTGTTTTTGCGTCAGGTATATTTTGTAATTGCAACATTGTCGTTCAGTCTAATTGCTGGTAACGTTTTCGGGCTTTGCGTTCGGGCGGGTTTCGAAGCACAAAGTTTCAATTTATTACTAAAGTTCATTAGAAGCACAATGCTTCAGGTTTGCAGGTCAGCCCGCCTGACGCAAAACCCGTGTTAGCAGCAGTAATTTTCATAAGTCAAGCGTTTTAAGTTCATTTGTCTCAGGATTTAAAGTATAAAAACCAAAATTGTAACCAGTACTATTTGGTGTCTTACTGTTTGTCGGTAAACTAATCATAAGGTAATTGTAAGAATAGAAAAATTTTGCGTCACCAATATTTACAAGATTTGGTTCATTTCTAAATATGAGTTTTGAAATTCTTGTTTGTCTATCCATTATGTAAAGTTCATAAGGTTCAGTGAATGCTATTTTGGAATTGTCCTTAGATAAAACCGGAGTATAGTATTCATATGCAGAAGCTTTTTGTTCGGCTCTTAAGTCGTTAGAAGCACTTATTTGCAGCAATGCTTTACTTTTGATGTCCATCCAATACAAGCCGTTGTTGCTCTTAGCTGTTAGCCGAAAGAGTAAACTGTCACCGCCATTGTTGATAGATAGTCCGTGTAAGTCGTAGGAGTTAAAGTCAGTAATTTTTTGAACCCGTTTTGTCCCAATGTCAATATTGTAAATGTCGATTTCGTGGGGTGCTTTTCTAGCAACTGGAGAATAATTACCAAAATGTCCTGCTGCTGTGAAATAAATTGACTGTCCACTTGGGTCAAAGACAAATTCAAGAATTAGCAATGAGTCGTTTGTCAGGTCAATAATGGCTTTCGAGTTAATGTCAATTAAACAAATTTTGCTTTTAATGTCGTCTGTTAAGGATTCAGCAAGACAAGCAATTTTTTTGTTGTCTGGGGAGTATAATGGTTTTATTAAAGAGTAGTCTATTGTCGGTGATACCTTTGTTTTTTGATTATTTGTGATATCAATTTGATAAATGGATGCTTTGTCTTTTTCGTAGTATGAGCAGATAATATTCCTATTGTCTGTTGAAATATCAAATTCAGGTCTGTAAACGTAATTACTTGGCTCGTCTTTTTGGTTAGAGCAAGACGTCAATGTCAAGACGAATAAAATTATGTAAATGTGTTGTCTCATATTATTGCTGCTAACTATCATATCCACTCAACTTTTACCATCGTTAGTTGAGTATAATGTTCCATTAAGGGATATTATGCTCAAGTTTCGTGAATTATTCTCCGGGTAATTTGGTTTATCAATACAGGTCATTTTTAATGGGTACGTTAGGTTCAGGAGCAGATGAAGCGGCAAGTTAAAAAAAATAAATACCAAAGCCCCAAATAAAATGCGATTTGTTTTGGCGCCTGAACCCAAACTGTCCCGCAATGCGGGACTACAGCGGTAAACTCAGTTGAATAACGCATGACCAAGCGCTGCAATTGGAGGAAGGTGCCAGACCGACCTTTGAGGGGGAGTTGAGCGGGTGTTGGTTTTTGCTGCGCCACGGCCTGCGGCAGAAGAATGCTGTCTGAACATCTGCGCAGCAGATGGAGTTCATTCTTTGGCAGGGGCAGCAAAGGCCTTACAGCCGCCAACTACGCCTCAGCAGTCTTGACCTTTTGGTTCTTTTAGGTCAAGCTAAAAGAACATAGAAAAGAAGGAAATGCATACTTGAAAAAGAGAGCGTGGGTGCAGCATTGTACTAAACATAGGCAGACTCTTCACCCGCATAAGGCGGGTTCAGAGTGACGGTAATGCAAGAGAGACTGAAATGGATTGACCTTTGAGGGGGAGTTGAGCGGATGTTGGTTTTTGCTGTGCCATGGCCTGCGGCAGAAGAATGCTGTCTGAACATCTGCGCAGCAGATGGAGTTCATTCTTTGGCAGGGGCAGCAAAGGCATTACAGCCGCCAACTACGCCTCAGCAGTCTTGACCTTTTCGTTCTTTTAGCGATAAAGCAATTTTTTATTTTGGCATCACTGAGCGCTTCGCGGTTAGGTCAAGCTAAAAGAACATAGAAAAGAAGGAAATGCATACTTGAAATAGAGAGCTTGGGTGGAGCATTGTGCTACAAACGGACAGACTCTTCCTCCCGCTTTTAGCGGGATTCAGAGTGACGGAAGGGTATATAGGAAGAATAACAAACTACATGCTTACCCGGTAAATGGCGTGCAGTGGTATATTCACCCCGCCTTTCAGGCTCACTTCGGTTTCGGTAGCGGCCCACACCGTGGTTTCAACCATTTTTACTCCGTCATCGGTATCAAACGTAATGCGTATTTTACCGTGCTCGGTATTACCCAGCACCATGGCTCGCTGCAAATCGGTTTTGCGCTGCAGCACTTCTTCGCGGGTTTTAAGCACCTCTCCCTTTGGAAACTTAAGCCCCTTTATTTGCTCCTTTTCTATGGCAGTAGCAGTTAGTGTCATATGCTGTATAAATTTGTTTAATTATCGAAATTACTATTTTTTTTGAATTGCGCAACTATAAATGCTCATTAAAATACTGGGTAATCTTTTTCATCAGGTGCACACGGTCGGGGCCCAGCACATTGTGTTTATGCGCGGGATATACCAAGTAATCTACCAGTACACCTTTTTTCACGCACTCGTCAAGGTATTTTAAACTGTGCTGCCACACCACCACATCGTCTGATGTGCCGTGAATTAACAGGAGCTTGCCTTTAAGGTTACTTACATAATTGAGCAGATTGGCCTCGTCATATCCTTTTTTATTTTCCTGCGGAGTGCTCATGTAGCGCTCGGTGTACATCACCTCGTACATGCTCCAGTCAATTACGGGTCCACCGGCCACGGCTGTTTTAAAAGTGCCGGGGTTGCGGGTCATGAGGGTGGTAGTTAAAAATCCGCCAAAACTCCATCCGTACACGCCCATGCGGGTAGTGTCAACAAATGGCTGTGTCTTTAAAAAATCAACTCCTTTCAACTGGTCGGCCATTTCGTTGGTGCCCAAATGCAGGTGCGTGGCCTGTTCAAAATCGCGCCCGCGGTTAAGCGAACCCCGGTTGTCAACCGTAAACACCACATAGCCCTGCTGCGCCATATACACCAGCCACAAATCAGCCCCGCCCATAAAGGTGTTGTTTACCAATTGCAGGTGCGGCCCTCCGTACAAATACACCAGCGTAGGGTAATTTTTTTGCGGATTAAAATCTATTGGTTTAATCAAACGGCAGTGCAAATCGGTCACTCCATCGGCTGCTTTTATGGTAAAAAGAGTCAATTCGGGAAGTTTATAATCGGCCAGCGGATTTTTTGCGGTGAGTATATTTCTCACCGGTTTTCCATCGGTGGTAAGCAAATCAATATTGCGCGGAATGGTGGTACTCGAGTACGAATCTATCAGGTATTTTCCGTTGCTGCTTATAAGCGCGGTGTGGGTACCTGCTACGGCTGCACTCACGCGGGTAATTTTACCATTGCTCAGGTTCACTTTGTAAATATGCCGCTCAATGGGGCTCTCTTTGGTAGCCTGAATAAATACATGTTCTCCTTTTTCGTCAAAACCATACATATCGGTTACCACCCATGGGCCTTTGGTAAGCTGACGAATGAGTTTTCCGCTTTTGTTATACAGGTATAAATGATTGTAACCGTCCTGTTCGCTTTGCCATATAAACTGATCATCGTGATTTTTCACCCATAGCATTGGGTGCTCTGGCTCCACGTATTTGCTGCTTTTTTCTTCAAAAAGGGTTCTTACAAAATCTCCCGTTTCGGCCGAGTATTCATTTAACTTCAGGTAATTTTGTTCCCTGTTCAGCACAGCTACATACACAAATCGTTCATCGGGGCTCCAGGCAATATTGGTTAGGTATTGATCGGATGGCAGGCCGGTTTTTAAATCCTCCACCGTTTTTGATGACGATTCGAGTATCCCTATTTTTACCTGATGACTGGTTTTTCCCGCCATCGGGTAGCGAATCAGCTCCTCGCCTGCCGGCTTTTTCGAAAGATCCATAATGGGGTATTGGTCAACCATGGTTTCATCCATGCGGTAAAAAGCCATATAGCGCCCCTTTGGCGACCAAAAAGTTCCTTTTACAATACCAAACTCGTTTCGGTGAACAGCCTGTCCGCTCACAATGCCTTTATTGTCGTTGGATGAAGTTTGCGAAACCGATTGATCGGAAAAATACACAAACAAATTATTCTGCAACGTAAATGCCATGGCATTGCTGGTGCTTTCAAAATCGGTATTCTCGGCATCTTTCAGAAATTTATTAATGAGGTAGCATTTTTTCCCTTCCACATCGTATAGAAAAACGGTGTGGTTATGCACAATTCTGAACGATTTGGGAGATACCCACGTAATAGCCGGAAACGTTTTAAAAGCGGGCGCAACGGCATCGGCATTGTACACCGCCTTGCTCAGTTCCTCGGCACTCAGCAGCGTATCTACCGAAGTTGAGGCAACATTTGCGCGTACCAATTTTTCCTGGTCTCCTGTTTTTACCACGTACGAGTACATATCGGCTCCGGTAACCCACATCAACTGGTTGAGGCGTGCAGGAGCTAATGAAGTGCGTCCTTTCATCACGGCCTCTTCAATGGTAAGTAATTTGGTTTGTGCCGTGGCCACAAGGCTGCACATGGCTAAAACAAAAAAGAGTGCTTTTTTCAACTGTGATTTCATCATATTTGTCTAAAATTTCACTAAACGGGTAAGCAAGTACACGTATTTCGCAGTAAATGTCAACACGAATTCAATCAATTTTAGCCGCATGTTTTATTTTTACCCTTTTGGGTGAAGCCTGCCGCACCGATGCACCGGGAAGATTACCGTCACCTGTGGCAGTTCCTATTTTTTCAGCCGACCCTGCTAAATCGCTTACCAGCAACAGTTCCAAAACTTGGAAACCGTTTTTTTATACCCGCAACGGGCAAGTGGAGTTTATTGACAGTTGCGAAACCGATGACCTCTTTACTTTTTACCCCAATGGAGATTTAAAATATACCTGGGGCAATAAACATTGTTACCTCAACGAGCCCGCTACCGAAATGAGCAATTGGGGTTTTGGAAGTACTCCCGGATTTATTCATTTAGGTACAACCAACTTCAGCGTGTACGAATTATTTGACGAACGTTTTGTAATTACCTGGAAAGAAATTTCGGGCAGCGATACCATTGAGCGAAGCAAACATTTTGTTCCGGCTCCGTAAGCAAAATTCCTTGCCAAAAATTTTCTTACAACTCGTTCACTTCATACATATCCAATCTGCGGTCTTTCCAGTTTTGTACGGTGCCGGTGTTTCGGGCACGTTCCAGAGCCGCTAAGTCGAGGTCGGCAATCACTACGGTTTCAATATTGGTATTACATTCCCCCGCTACGGCATCGGGCGGAAAAGCAAAATCGCTGGGCGTATAAATACCCGACTGAGCGTAATTGATATCCATATTTTCTACCGAAGGAATATTGCCAATGGTGCCAGCAGTGGCTACATAAATCTGATTTTCGATAGCGCGCGCCTGTGAACAAAGTTTTACCCTCAAATACCCATGTTTTTCATCGGTGCTGAACGGTACAAAAATAATTTTTGCTCCCTTGTTGCAGGCAATGCGGGCTACCTCAGGAAACTCGATATCGTAACACACATTAATGGCTACTTTGCCGCAATCGGTATTAAATACTTTTACTTCGTTTCCGGGTCTCACGCCCCACCATTTGGCCTCGTTGCTGGTGATATGAATTTTATATTGCTTCTCATAAGTACCATCGCGCTTAAACAGGTAACTGATATTGTACAGGTGATCGTTTTCTACCTGTAAATGCGTGCCTGCAATGATATTGATATTGTACTCCACCGAGAGGCGCGAAAAAAGATTGATATAGTCATCCGTGTATTCATCTAATTTACGGATACTGTCTTCAGGGCTCATCCCTTTGTAATCAACCAGTGAAAGGAGCTGCGTGGTAAATAACTCGGGGAACAGCACAAAATCGGATTTATAGTTAGATGCAACATCGGTAAAATACTCGCTTTGCTGGGCAAAATCCTCGAACGAGGTAATTTTACGCAATTCGTATTGAATGCAGCAAATACGCACCTTTTTCATCATCACACTCGTTTCGCGTGTTTCGGGAATATAATCGAGGTTATTCCACTCGAGCAACACCGCATATCCCTCCGATTCTTTATCCTCGGGCAAATAATCTTTTATAATCCGCTCAATGGTGAAACCGTGCGATAACTGAAACGTAAGTACAGGATCTTTAATTTTTTTCTCGAGCACCCTTTTTATATACGCCCTCACTCCAAATTCTTCGGAGTACAGGTGATAGTTTGGAATACGCCCACCGATAAGAATATGTTTAAGGTTGCTGTTTACACATAAATCCCTGCGCATCTCGTACAGCCTTCGCCCAATTTTAAGTCCTTGAAATTCGGGGTGCACCATAGCTTCTATACCATAAAGGGTATCGCCCTCGGGGTCGTGGTTGGTGATAAACCCGTTTTCACAAATCTCTTTCCAGGTGTGGTCGTCATCGTATTCGTCAAAATTGATGATAAGGCTGGTAGCAGAGCCTACAATCTCGCCTTCGTATTCAATAATCTGCATTCCGTCAGGAAAAATCATGTACTGGCTGCGGAGCATATCCATACTCCAGGGCTCAGTGCCTTTAAAACATATCTCGGATAACTTTATAATTCCCTCAAAATCATCAGGAGTAGCATTTCTCTGGATAATGAGTGGTTTTCTTCTTTGTGTTTTCTTCATGGGTAAAGAGACTTTCTGCTAATTTGCGCCAAAAATATCAGCATGCAAAACTATAAGGAAATAATAGAAAAAACGTGGGACGACCGCAAGCTTTTGCAAGATGCCTCTGTTCAGCAGGCCATAAGAGCGGTAATAGAAGAGTTGGATAAAGGCCGTTTGCGGGTGGCCGAGCCTGTTGCAGGTGGCTGGCAGGTAAACGAATGGGTGAAAAAAGCCGTGATTTTATATTTCCCCATTCAACCCATGAAAACACTGGAAGCCGGGCCTATGGAATTTTATGATAAAATGGAACTGAAGCACAATTATGAGGCTTTGGGTGTGCGCGTGGTGCCACATGGAGTAGCCCGATACGGAGCCTACCTGTCGCCCGGAGTCATTTTAATGCCCAGTTATGTAAATATCGGGGCCTATGTAGATGAAGGAACGATGGTAGATACCTGGGCAACGGTAGGAAGTTGTGCGCAAATAGGTAAACATGTTCATCTGAGTGGTGGCGTGGGCATTGGTGGCGTACTGGAACCCGTGCAGGCCGCTCCCGTAATTATTGAAGACGGAGCCTTTGTCGGTTCACGGTGTATTGTGGTGGAAGGCGTGCGTGTGGGTAAGGAAGCAGTGTTGGGTGCAGGTGTTACGTTAACGCTTTCAACAAAAATTATTGATGTTACCGGCAGCGAACCAAAAGAATTTAAAGGATATGTACCCGAGCGCTCGGTGGTGATTCCCGGATCGTACACCAAAAACTTTGCAGCCGGAAATTACCAGGTACCCTGTGCATTGATTATAGGTCAGCGTAAAGCATCAACCGATACCAAAACCTCCTTGAATGATGCATTGAGAGAATACAATGTGGCCGTGTAAAACGGGCACCATTTTTATAGGTAAACAACTTGTTTTAAAAAAATATTCAAATGAAATACTCCGTATTTATCACTTTGCTGCTGCTCTCGGGCTTTTCGGTTTCGGCACAAAAAGGAAATTACCAGATAGCATTTTATAACGTAGAAAATCTGTTCGACACCATTGACGACCCCAAAACGGAAGACAGTGAGTTTTTGCCCGCTTCAAAAGCACAATGGACGGGCGACCGCTACGAGGTGAAATTAGAAAACCTGTGTAAGGTAATTCTGGACATAGGCAACGGAAAAGGACCCGATGTACTCGGGCTTTGCGAAGTGGAAAATGATAAAGTGCTTACCGATTTAACCGCTATGCTGGCCACCAAAAAACAAATTTACCGGGTGGTGCATTTTGAATCGGCCGACCCGAGGGGAATTGATGTAGCCCTGTTATACAAGCCGGAAAAACTAACAGTACTCAGCAGCCATTTTATCCGGTTTGATTTACCCAATACCGAATGGAAGCGCACCCGTGATATTCTTTATGTAAAAGGCGAATTACCCAACAAGGAAGTAGTTCACTTATATGTAAATCACTTCCCCTCGCGAAGGGAAGGAACAGCCGAATCGAGCTACAAACGCCAGTTTGCTGCCTCGCAATTGCGCAAAAGTGTAGACTCGGTTTTGAATACGAATGCTAATGCCAATATTGTAATCATGGGCGATTTTAATGATGAACCTACCGACAGCAGCATGAGTATTTCGCTAGGTGCCAAAGGCAATACGGAGCAGGCGGCTAAAAGCGGCTTATACAATTGCATGACGGTATTAAAAGCACTGGGACAAGGATCGCATAATTATAAAAAAGAGTGGAGCATGCTTGATCAGGTGATTGTGTCGAGGGTAATGATTGCTGGTAAGAGCAAGGTAAGTTATGTATCGGAGTCGGCCACCATTTATAAGGAAGAATGGATGCTTGAACAAGAGGAAAGATACAAGGGACAACCTTACCGCACATATGCGGGAAGCAAATACCTTGGAGGCTACAGCGACCATTTGCCCGTTTACATTTTTCTAAAACTGGGTAAATAACATTGCACGCCTTTCGCGATGATAAAAGAGTACAAAGGAATTTTAATTAAAGACCGTGAACTAAGCTGGCTTTCGTTCAATGAGCGGGTGTTGCAGGAAGCGGAAGATCCCGATGTGCCTTTGATGGAGCGGTTAAAATTTCTGGCTATTTTCTCATCCAATATGGATGAGTTTTTCAGGGTGCGCGTAGCCTCCATACGTAGAGCAATTAAAGCCAAAAGAACCTCCATAAGCCCGTATCGGCTGCATCCCGAAACCATTTTAGAACTGATACTGGAACGTGCGGTAAAATTGCAGGATACTTTTCAGGATGCATATGCACGGATAAGACAGGAACTGGAAGAAAAAAATATTTATATTCTGGATGAAAAAACCCTTAGCATGGGGCAGCGGCAATTGGTGAGGGAGTATTTCAAAACTATTGTTGCACAGCATTTGTTTCCACTGTTACTCGATTCAAAAACCGAATTTCCTTTTTTGCGGGATAAATCCATTTACCTCGCGGTAAAAATGAGTAAGCAAAACGGTTCCCTTCGCCCTAAATATGCCTTAATTGAACTTCCGGTGGGAGTGCTTCCGCGTTTTTATATTATTCCCACCACCGATAAAAAAAACACACATATCATACTATTGGATGATATTATACGTACATCGCTCGATAAAATATTTTCCATTTTTGAATAC
Source organism: uncultured Bifidobacteriaceae bacterium (assembly GCA_964535575.1). Classification (GTDB taxonomy): domain Bacteria; phylum Bacteroidota; class Bacteroidia; order UKL13-3; family UKL13-3; genus JAGPCK01. The sequence goes on along the minus strand of CAZHTC010000009.1, from coordinate 2,388 downwards.
GATAAATTCGAGGCATACACCCTTAAACTTACCCGCGATGCCGAACTGGCCATAGAGCAGGATTTCAACGAAAACTTTATTGAAAAAGTAGAGGCCAGTTTAAAAGAACGAAAAAAGGGATTGCCCGTACGGTTTGTGTATGACGAGGAAATTCCGGGAGATTTATTAGCTTTTATCACAACCAAATTAGGTATTCACAAGCAAAGTTTAATACCAGGCGGGCGGTACCATAATTTCAAAGACTTTATGGACTTCCCTAAAACAGGGCAGGAAAATTTGTACTACGAACCCAAAGCGCAAAGTGCCGTAGTGTCGCTTGAAACCACCCGTTCTATGTTTGATGCTGTTTCAAAACGCGACTATATCCTGCACCATCCCTATCAGTCGTTTGACTACATGATCCGGTTTTTGCGCGAAGCTGCTATTGACCCGTTCGTATCTGAAATAAAAATTACACTTTACCGGGTGGCCAAGCAATCAAATGTGTGCAACGCATTGATTAATGCTGTGAAAAACGGAAAAAAGGTTACGGTGCTTATGGAATTGCAGGCCCGCTTTGATGAAGAACATAATATTTACTGGACGAATAAATTACAGGAAGCCGGAGCGAAAGTTCTTTTTGGGAAGCCAAAACAAAAAGTGCATTCCAAAGTATGTCTTATTTACCGCAGAGAAAATAACAAAGTGGTAAGGTATGCTCATTTAGGAACCGGAAACTACAACGGGGTTACCGCGCGCTTATATTGCGACCACGGATTGTTTACCAAAAACAAACAGATAACCGAAGAAGTAGCACGGGTATTCTCCTTTTTATCTCACCCGGATAAACCACTTAAATTTAAGCATTTGCTGGTAGCCCCACATCATATGAAACCGGAGTTTATCCGTTTAATAGAGCAGGAAATTAAAAATGCTAAAAAAGGAAAACCTGCTTACATGATTTTAAAAATGAACTCGCTGGTAGATGAAATGATTATTAAAAAACTGTATGATGCGAGTAAGGCAGGAGTTAAAATTCAAATGATTGTACGGGGGGTATGTGCCCTGGTTCCCGGAGTAAAAAAACTCAGCGAAAACATTTCGGTCATAAGCATTATTGACCGCTATCTGGAGCACGCACGTGTGTACATTTTTGCCAATGGCGGAAAAGAAAAAATTTACCTTTCGTCAGCCGACTGGATGCAACGCAACCTGAACAACCGTATAGAGGTGGCTTTTCCAGTACTGGATACTGACTGCCGAAAACAAATACGCGATATCATAAATATTCAGTTGCTCGACAACACCAAGGCCAGGGTTATTGATAAAATGCAAAACAACAGGTACGTAAAAAGGAGTGCAGGTGATGCGGAAATCCGGTCTCAGTATGTTATATGGGATTATGTAAAAAATCTTTCGGCAAACGAATAAATGAAGGGAAATAAATACCTCTCTTCTGTTATTCTGGCCTATCTTATCTGGGGTATTTTCCCTATGTTTATCAAACTGCTTTCGGGGTACGATGCACCACGGATTTTATTTTTCAGAATAGCCTTTGCGTTGATTTGCATAACGGGTTATGTTCTTTTGTTTTTGCGAAAAAAACTAACCGCTTACAAAGAAACCTTTTTAACCCTGCCGCAAAAGGAGAAAACAAGTGCCTTAATCAATATTCTTAGCGGAGGATTTTTACTCAGCATTAATTGGGTTTTATACATCTACACGGTAAACAGTATCAACATCCAAACAGCTTCCTTTGCGTATATGATTTGCCCGGTGCTCACCTCATTGCTTGCTTTTGCGGTATTAAAAGAAAAACTGATGGTACAGCATTGGATAGCAATAGGAATTAGTGTAGTGAGCTGTGCGCTGCTGAGTACAGTCTCGGTTGAACATACATTGTATAGCCTGGCCATTGCCCTCTCCTATGCTTTATTCCTCATCAGTCAGAAAAAAACCTTACAGTTCAACCGCCTCATCACCCTTTGGATTCAGCTCACCATTTCCATGATATTTATTTCAGTGGTTTTTAACACTGCGGGAATAAGCCTGCACTACGATGCTTACCTGCTATGGATGACATTGATAATGGCTGTTGTATTTACTATTGTGCCGCTGCTGTTAAGTTTATTCGGGTTACAGGGACTTCCATCGGGTACTATCGGATTTTTAATGTACATGAATCCACTCATGAATTTTTTTGTGGCATTTTTGATTTATCACGAAAAAGTAACTCCCAATCAGTTGCTGGCTTACCTGCTTATGCTGGTATCGGTAATTATTTACAATATCGGTTATTTTAAAAAGCAGGTTAATTCCTGAGGTTATTCGTACCTTTGTGCCGCAGAATGGCTTGTCGCTTCGGGAAACCGGAGAGGAAAGTCCGGGCAACACAGAGCGCCATACTTC
>CAZHTC010000008.1:0-143365 GCA_964535575.1 uncultured Bifidobacteriaceae bacterium | reverse complement strand
CTATCAAAACCGCGACCGGCCATGCTTAGTACAAATTGTCCCTGTACTTCATCACAGGCACGCACACAACGAAAGCAGTTGATGCACTTGCTGAAGTCGGAAGTCATATAGGGGTGACTCAAATCCTTTTTGCGGTCGAGGTGGTTTTTCCCTTCAGGGTAGCGCACATCGCGAATGCCTACTTTGGCGGCTACGGTTTGCAGTTCGCAATTATTATTTACTTCGCAGGTAAGGCAGTCAAGAGGGTGATCGGTTAAAACAAGTTCGATGATGTTTTTTCTCAGCTTTTGCACACGTTCGCTGGAAGGGTAGATGTAAGAATTGGCCATTACAGGAGTGTGGCAACTGGCCTGTGTTTTTACATTGCCATTTTCAACCAGGGCAACATCCACGCTGCACACGCGGCACGAACCAAACGGATCGAGGTTGGGTGCATCGCAAAGGGTGGGTACAAGATCGTGTCCCAGGTTTCTTCGTACAAAGGAGAGAATGGTTTCTCCGTCTTTGATTTCATAAGCCTTGTTATCAATATACGCTACTTTGACATCAACGGAACCATTTTTATGTGAGCCGTTCAATCCGTTGGGACTTGTTCCGTTCAGGTGTTTTTTGGTTGTACTGTCAGTTTCTTTTACGTGTGTCATATTTTCTTTTTTTGCCGATGATTACGCTGATTTTCGCTGATGGTTAAAGCTAATCAATTTTATCTCTGGCGTTTTGTTCATTTATCCTTAATTCTCTTCCGCACCTGCAGATAAAGGCAGAACAAAATCTGCGGTAATCTGCGTAATCAGCGGCTATTCTTTAAAATAAGGTTTTAGTTCTGCTTCAAAATATTTTAAGGCATTTTTTACCGGGAGGGGAACACCACCTCCAAGTGCACAAAGTGAACCGATTTCCATGGTTTCAATCAGGTCGGTCATTAATGTTTTGTCAATCCTGTAGTCACTGGTGCGGGCTTTGTGAATGAGTTCCGCTCCGCGGGTAGAACCAAGGCGGCAGGGAAAACATTTACCGCAACTTTCGTGAGCTGTAAACTCAAATAAATGTTCCAGGTAATCTATCACCGGATATGATTCGGGCAGGCATACCACCGAGGCATGTCCCAGTAAAAATCCGTTCTGATTAAAACTTTCAAAGTCAACGGTGAGGTCATTGATTTTATCAACGGGAACCAATCCTCCCAAGGGGCCTCCAATGTGTAGTGCCTTTACTTTTGATTTGAATCCCTGACCCAGTTCGTTTACAACCGCTGATAAAGGTGTACCCATATCGGCTTCGTAAATCCCCGGACGGTTAAAGAATCCATCCAATGAAATAAGTTTGGTGCCTGTGGATTTTCCTCTGCCAATAGAAGCGAATTTTGCTCCTCCTTCCCTCAGAATCCAGGGCACGCAAGCCAGGGTTTCCACGTTGTTCACTACGGTTGGCTTGTTGAATAAACCTTGCTGAGCCGGATAGGGTGGACGCACCCGCACTTCGGGCCGTTGTCCCTCAATGGAGGAGAGCAGGGCGGTTTCCTCTCCGCAGATATATGCACCCTGGGCCTTGATCACTTTAAAATCAAAAGAGAAACCGCTGTTCAGGATATTTTCTCCGAGGTATTTGGCTGCGTGCAGCTTTTTAATTTCTTCTTCAATTATTTCAACACTTTCAGGATATTCACCACGAATATAGAGCACTCCCCAATTGGCTCCGATAATGTAACCGGTAATAATCATACCGAGCAACACACTGTGGGGGCGTTGTTCCAATAAATACCGGTCGCTGTAGGCACCGGGGTCGCCTTCATCGGCATTACACACCACAAACTTGGTTTTGCCCGGAGTGTTTTTGCAACTCTCTAATTTAAATGACATGGGGAAACCGGCTCCTCCACGTCCGCGTACACCGGATGTTTTTAGTTCAGCAAGCAAAGCTTCTGGTGTTTGCTTTAAGGCATTTTCTAAAATTTTATAGAAAGTGGGGATTCCCGGAAATTCTTCAGTGAGCACCGGTGTGCCGATAGCAGAAACCTGATAAGTATCTAATGGTTTTTTCTTGTCTGCTTTAATTTCAGCTAAAGAATCAATAGCATTGCCCGAATAGTTTTTCCCATTGTAATGAAAAGCACTGTTTTCGTGGCAGCGCCCCAGGCAACACATATGGCCAATTTCTTCGGCTTTGAAATGCTTACCTAATTGCTCGGTTACTTTGGCTTGCGTACCAGCGGTAAGGCACGAACTGCCGTTGCATACATACACTTTCTTGCCCCGGTTTTCTTCGCGGGTAAAATCGTAGAAGGAGGCACTTCCGTAAACATTGGCTTTACCAACCAAAAAATTTTCGGCCAGTTTTTCCATTTCATCTACCGAGGGAGTTCCGGTTTTGGCAGCAAGACGGCCAATCTGCTCAAACAGATTCTGTTCTAATCCTTTTTTACCTGTGAGGTCGCTGATATTTTTTGACATGCGTTTGTACTGATTGTAAAAGGCAAACTCGCCTTTTTCATTGAGCAAGTTACATTTTTTTGGAAAGAAATCTTATCAGATATGAATAATTAATTACCGTTGATCTACTTCATTGCTAAGAATCACTTAATAATTAGATCAAATAAAGTTGTTTAAGCTCCTATTATGACATATTTTGGTGCTTTAAATCGACTGTTTTTTTAATTTATGGGTTATGAAAAGAATAGTTTTTTGTGTTCTGATAATGGTATTTTCAACTGCTGTTTTTGCCCAGAAATGGAGCAAAGAAATTGCTAGGCGAAATAAGAAATTACCCGGTCAGGTGGCTCCTTATGACATGGTATTGGTACCTGCCAAAGATAATATTCCGGCTTATTACATCAGTGTTACCGAGGAGCCCAACATCAATTATGTTATATACCTTCAATGGCTCTTATATACTTATGTAGACTACCCTGCAGTGGTTGAGCACGCATTACCTAAAAAGCCGGGAGATACGTCTTTAACTAAGATTAATGAGCCCTATATAATCGGGTACCTTACCAATCCGGCTTATGCTTATTACCCTGTGGTAAACCTTAGCTGGGACCAAATTCAAAACTACCTGGCCTGGAAAACCGATCGTTTAAATGAAGCCATTTTATGCAGACTAAATCAGGCAGATTTTAACCCAATGCGATACGTGAATGAAAATATTTTCAATACAGAAGCGTACTATATAAACCAGTTTGTATTTGGTAATGCTAAGGAACATCTGTTCAACTCGTTTAATACAGGGGTATCTTTTACAGGTTTCAGGTTGCCAACTGAAACCGAATGGGAGAATGCAAGGAAAATGCAATTGGAGACACCGTCTGGTTTGAAAAAATATCCTAAACAATATCCATTACATCCCTTTGGGGAAGGTTATTTTATGCTGATGTGGGGAGACTATTACTCAAAATATCCCGTTCATAGGCTATACGGAGGACACATGGCTACTTGTTGCTACAACTATACAGGTGAACAGTTCTATGATGCCAAAACTTTTATAAATTACAAAACACTAAAAGGGTCTTTTGAAAAGATTGATTACAACCCGGATCAGGTTGCTCTTGGGTTGGATTCTGTATTTCGAAGTATTTATGATTACCCTTTGAATGCGTATGGGCTCATTAATCTTGATGGGGGAGTAAAAGAATGGTTGCTTGATACCTTTGCACAACAGCCGGTTTATGCGCATTGGCAGGATGTGATGAAGAGGGGAGGATTTAATACTGAGAATACGGTTTTGTATGACGCGGACGGCAATATTTCGGAAAAAGATAGTCTTGGGCATCTCCCATTCAGGTTTATAGGATTAGACCATAAAGGGGATCCAAGACCAATCGCCTGGTATCCGACCAATGGCTCAGGGTATAGGGTAGTGAAGGGTGGTACATGGGACAAGCCGGGTTATTATAGGGCGGCTATGAAGGGAGATTCATCAGCAACCAATGTTGGTTTCAGATGTGTACTTCCTTATACCGGGGCTCCCGTTATAAAAGGTGGCATGGTGAATTGGGATAAACCTTTTAAATACGCGAAGGCATGCATTCCAGTATTAAATGAAAAACAATGGGTTTTAAGAAGAGATGTTGAGAATACAAAACGTCAACAGCAGTTGAGAAAAAAATCAGATAAGGAAAAATTAAAACAATATAGGAAGGCTCATAGAAAGTTGAAACAAAGATCGTAGCTGTTCCTGAACCGTCCATTTTTAAGAGATAAGGCAAAAAAAAGCCGCTCCCTTACTGGGAACGGCTTTTTTTTGGTTAGGATTGGTTTGTATTTGTTTATTCTTTAATCAGTTTGCTTCGTTGAATCAACTCACCTTTGTCATTGGTAAGTGTAATAAAGTAAATTCCTGCAGGCTGAGCAGCCAGATCAATACTGTTGGAGTTGTGTTGTTCCAGCACCACTTTGCCTGTGATATCCATGATGCTGATGTTACAGGTAGTTGATAAGGTGATGCTGCCTTGTGTTGGGTTCGGGTAAACGGTTACCTTCCGTTTATTACTTTTTTCAATTATCCCAGCGGCTATTGGATCTGGCTCATTAAATAAATCATTTACTTCGGCATCATTGAGCACACGATTGTAAACTCGTATATCATCTACCGATCCATTCAGGTTACCGGGATAGGTGGTGTTTCCTGATTGTCCGATGTAAATTAAATCGCTGGTATAGTTAAGGGCGAAACCTTTGTACATGCTGTATTGTTTTTGACCTCCTATATACATGCGCATGGAATCGTTGTCAATGGCAATTACATAGTGTTGCCAGTTCATATTTGTGGCGTTATTCGAAAAACCTACAATACTTTGTGACGGGCCGTTTTGACTTACACTTAGAAATTTGCTATCCGAAGTATAAACACTTAAGCACAAAGTGGCAAAATAAGCTGCGGTGGTGCTGTTTACAATAGAATAAATGTAATTGGTGGCTACATTGGAGGTACAAAAGCTATCCACCTTTACCCATAGAGAAATGGTCATATTCGCTGATTTTAAGACAGGGGAATTGGGTAGTGTAATATAATCCCCATTTATAAAATTGTAAGCCTTGTTTGGATTTCCAAACCGATCTGTTGTTAAAGTAGCTCCGTTCACCGTGCCATGATTTGTTCCTACCTCATCGTTCGCATTGCCGCTGTTGAACGAATATTTTGCAACCAATCCATTGGTTACTTGTGCCTGTGCAAAACCGGTTATAAACGCGGTGATTGCCATAAGTAATGTTTTTTTCATACCTGATTTTTTATTTGTTGATTCAAACCTACCGCTAACTTTATGAAGTGCGTTCAGGTAACCCACCACCTGTGCATCTGGGTACATTGGCGGTAAAAAGAAAAGCCGCCCCTTTTCAGGAACGGCCTCTCAAGGGTTAGGGTTGGGGTATTTTATTGCAGCACAAGTTTGCTTACAGCATTCATTTCTGCATCACCAATAAGGTAAATTCCTTTTGGCAGATATTGTACATTCAATATCACTTTTGATTGAATGGTTTCTTTTATCAGTGTTTCCCCAAGCATATTCATGATGACAATAGTGGTTGGTTGTTTTGTCTCTATGGTTACCATACCATTGCTCGGGTTTGGATAAAAATTCACTCCGCTCATTAAGGTAAACTCCTTCATGCCTACAAAGCCCACACTGAAATCGGAAGAAGTTCCTGTGCAGTTGCTTTGCATTACGGTAACCTTATAGGTTCCATTGGTTACAGGAGTGAATGAAGCAGAAGTTGCCCCTGATATGCTGTTCCCGTTAAGGTACCACTGATACGAGCTGAATGGACCACCATTAGCGGTGAGTGAAGCTCCGTTGCGGGTAATAGTTGGCTGCGGAAGCGGAGTCACAGTAAGGTTAAGAGTGCGGATGGAATCACACCCATTGGTATTGGTAAATGTAACGGTATAAAAACCGGCAGTTCCATATTTTACATTGTTAAACGTAAATGAATCGCTCATGCAGATTGTAGCTGAAAAGGTATCTTGGCTCGATGTTTTTAGACTTAAAGTAAGTGTAATGATTGAGTCACAACCAAGGATATTGGTAAGGGTATCTCTGTATGTGCCTGCAACAGACAAATTCTGTCCGTCAAAACTATATGTACTACCCGGACAAATAGCAGCAGAAACGGTGCTTGAAGAAGGGCCGGAAGCAGTTCCAAAAAATTCAAATGCACCTCTGTCAATAGTACCACCTTGTGTTCTTGAATTTTCTTCCACATCCATTGTTCCCGGGGTAATTGTAACATAACTGTTTGGTGTAGTATAAATATTTAATCCACCGCTATTAATGGCCGGTGAACAAGGAGATAACCGATATGGGCTTGAACCTCCCTGAAATTTTGGATTGCCAAATATGTTGTTTTTTCCGGCTACTATGAATGAATCAGCGGCATTCGTCATATTGTAGTCAATTCCGGAGGGTTGCACAAATGCAGTACCGGTACCACTTGATTTGAAAACAGCGGGCTTATTGCTGTTATTCCAAAATATATTATTGCTTATCATAAGTTCGCTGTTACCATTGCTGTTACCAGGCCCTTCCGCACAAATAACTCCGCCACCTGTACCTACAATGGTATTATCAGCGAATGTGTTAAAATGAGCGTGATAGGCTATCGAACTGCTGGTTGTATTACCCTTACAGGATAAGTAAACCAATCCTGAACCTCCTGAACTTAATCTTGCTGCATTTCTATAGGCAACCGAGTTGAGCAGATAAACATTCCCATTGATGCCGGCATTGGTTGCTGCATAAATATGTCCATAAACAGTCCATGCATCTGCAGCGTTATCATAAAATTTACAGCGAACTATATTGTAATTGATTGTACCGTTAGTTACAAAAAGGTAATAGGCACCAATGGCTCCACAATATACGGCAGTATTGTACCTGAATACACAACCAGTAAGATTTACATTCAGGGTTGAAGATCCGTTGGATGATTTGGTTACATAAATACCTCCTCCATAACGCCCCGATCCTGCACTAGTGCTGTTAGCGTTCCCGCTTTGTATAACTAACCCATCAAGGGTAACCGTTCTGGAAGTTGTGCCTGTGGCAGTAATGTTAAAAACGTTGTAAAAATTATCATCCCTTGTAGTGTCATTATAATGTGTAACGGGATCCCATGCAGCATCGTCCTGGTTTATATCTCCGCTTACAATGGTTTGATAAACGATAGGAACTCGTTGTGCCAAACCAGGACTACCCGAATTTGGAAATCCACCGTAAACTGTTAGGTTTTTATCTGCAATAATATTGCATTGAGTTCTGGATGAACCTGAGGCAGGATAATAGGTACCTGCAGCCACCCAAACCTGAGCACCGGTAGGAGCATTGGTAAGGGCTGTGCGCAAGTTGGTATAAGCATTGGCCCAGCTGGTTCCGTTATTTGATCCTGCCGCTGAACTCTTAACATACACAATGGTTTGCCCCATTCCCTGCAACCCCATTGCGAGTAAAGTGAAAATAAAAATGTACTTCATTGTTTTCATACGTGTATGTGTTTTATTAATTGTTGGTACAAAATTGCCAATCGCAGCTTTATTTAGCTATTGGAAACCCATAACCTGTAGGTTTGAATTCATTTTCGGGGAAGTGGCGGAGAGATTAAAGTTCAATGATAGAGGACATACTTCTCATCCCTAAATGATTTAGGAGATCAACTTTCATTCAAAAGCTTTAAACTAATTAATTATCCTACGGTAAGCTTGTTATCTTTGAGTTGCTGCTCAAAATCAGCTTTCCGCTCGCGGGCCACATAAACGGATTTACCATTTTCAAGCAGGAGGCTGCTTTCGCCACGATTATATTTTTTGATGAAGTTTATATTAACAATATAGGATTTGTGCGAACGAAAAAAATTAGCCCGGGCAGCCAGCACATCTTCAAAAAATTTTATTTTTTTACTTACCAAAAGCGGGGCGCCTGTTCGTAAATGTACATTGGTATAGGAGCCGTCAGCTTCTAAGTACATAATATCATTCACCTCTACAAACAGCAACCCGTCACTTACAGGCAGGGCAATTTTATTAAACTGGTCATGATGAAAGGCGTCTTTTAACAGGTCAATGCGCTGTTGCATATCCTGTTTGTTTAACCGGGATACCGCTTTTTCAACAGCCGCTTTCAATTTGTCAATATCAACGGGTTTAAGCAGGTAATCAACGGCTGAAACTTCAAATGCCTTTAAGGTATATTCGTGGTAGGCGGTAACAAAAATAATCTCAAAATCAACGTCTCGAAAAAAGTTGAGTAACTCAAAGCCATTGTACTCGGGCATTTCGATGTCCAGAAATACCAGTTGAGGTCGATGTTGATTGATGGCAATCACGCCAGCAGGAACGTTGGCTACCGATGCAATAATTTCCACTTCCGGGCAAAACTGCTTAATAAAGCTGGCCAACGTGTTACGGGCCCTGTCTTCATCATCAATAATAATGGCTTTAATTGGTGCAGTCATCTATCGGGTACAAATGTATTAAAGAAAACACAGCCCGAGGAGTTGAATTCATGTTCGGTACAATCGGATTCATTTTCGGTAAAATGGGTTTAAACGGGTATGATAATGATTACTTCGGTTCCTGTAGCCTGATTCTCTGAATTTAAATCCTTTATTTCGAGTTTTATTTTTTTGGTTCGTGTATTATTAATCAAAGCCAGGCGTTTTTCTGTAGCCTCGGTAGCAAAAGAACGGTGAGTGCGTTGTGCGCGTGCTTTAATTTCAGCGGCTTTTTCGCGCCCTATGCCATTATCAGTAATGGAGCAAATGAGTACTTCGTGCTCCAGACTGAAACGGATGGTTAATTGTTTTTCTCCGTGTTTGTGAAGCAATCCGTGTTTTATAGCATTTTCAACAAAAGGTTGTATAATCATTGACGGGATATAAACCCGTTCTTTGTCTAATGTATCCTGCAATACCACGCGGTAATTAAACTGTTCCCCAAATCGAAGTTTTTCGAGCGCCAGATACAAATGCAGGATTTCAATTTCTTCAGAAAGTAAAATTTGTTCATTGCCCGAAGCATCCAGCACTTTTCGCATCAGCGAGCCAAACTGACTCAGGTAATAGTTAGTGCTTTTGATATCCTGCTGTACAATTAAATCCTGAATAGAATTTAATGTGTTGTACATAAAATGCGGATTCATTTGAGCTTTTAAGGCTGTAAGCTGGGAGAGTATGAGTTTATTTTGTTCATCGGCCCTGCGTTTTAATAATTTAATTCTCAGATTAAAAATTAGCAGGGTGATTCCGCCAATAAGAAAAACAACGATTGCTGCAAACCACCATTGTTGCCAAAAAGGCTTAGCGATTTCAAAACTGAAAGTAGCCGGCAATCCGGCTATTCCATCTTCGTTAATACACATTACCTCGAACCTGTATTTACCCGGGGCCAGATTATTGTAGCGCACGCTATTGTTTCCGGGAAGGGCAAAGGCCCAAACGGTGTCGTTTCCAATTAAGCGGTACTTGTATTGAAAACTTCCCCGGCTTCGTAAGGCTATACCCTCAAAGTTAATTCGTATATCATGGTGATCCCAACTTAACGGGGTAGAAAATGGCAGCGGATAAATGTTGTCGTTTACAAAAAAGCTTGTTATGGAGATTCCGGGTTTTATGACGTTTTCCGACTGTATGGTAACCGGCATTCTTATTAATCCTTTATTGGTAGCAATCCAGGCAGTGTCGTTTACCACATCAATAGCGTTTATCTGTTTGGCAAGTAATCCTTCGGCAAAACCATAGGTGTGAAGTTTTGCATTGTTATCGTAATAGGCCAGACATTTTTCGGTAATTAACCAAACGCCAGCGGCTGTTGCCTGAATATTCCGGATAGTGTTGCTGCATAATCCATTTTGTACAGTCAGGTTTTGTTCGGTTTGCCCCGTAGTGAGGTTGTAAATGAAAACTCCGTCAGAAATAGTGGCAATCCAAAGTTTTTGACCCACGGCCTGAAGCGAAGATGCATACACCGGTTTGTCCTTAAATTTTATTTCTGTAGTATTTCCGGATTGAAATCGGAAAAAACCATCATTGCAGGCGAAATAAACCGTCTGTGAAACCGTATCACAAAAAATGGCAGAACCTCCTTTAGGGCGAATCACAGTAGTAGCCGGATTATCGCTTAGTTCATTGCGGTACACACGCACCACCTGGTCGCTTAACACCAGGTAAATACTGTCGTTCATGAAGTCAAAATCGCGGGCATTCCAGATACGGAAATCCCGTTCCTTGTTTTGATTGAGTAAAGAGAAAGCTCCCCGGGCAATATAGGTGGTACCCCGGTACTTTTTAATTTTTCGTACATGCCTGTAAATAGAATTGCCATTGTTCATATATAATTGTGTATTCCCGTTCGCGGTTGAATACAGGTATAGTTCTCCTTTATAGGTACCTAATACCAATTGAGTGGGGGAAATGAATTTAAGGGTACTGATATTGTCATTTGGGATGGTTGAGTTTTTGTTATCAAAAATATTCAGGTCTATGGAAGGAATCACCATGACTCCGTTTTGTAAACTGCTAAACCAATAACTGCCTTCACGGTCAATGAGCATATCCGAAATTTTTTCGTTTGCAAAAAATTTCTGCTTTTCAGAAAAGTTAAACTCTTTGTCCATCGGGAATACCCCGTCACTTGTGAGCAATACTATTTCATTTCGGTGGTTAAGGCATATTGAATAGATGATGTCATTGGATTCAGGCAGCTTTAATTCAGCGGTAAGTTGTAATTTATCTTCGTCCACCTTCCATAAAATATATTTCCGGTCTGGATTGATTTCATTAATAAAGTATAGTTGCTTTTTTAAAAAACGAAAGGTTCCTCGGTTGTTTATCAGCTTGTTTTGTGAGGTATCACTAATGAGCTTAAGATTTTTCGGGTTATCACCTCTTACTCTCCACAATCCACCATTGGAGGCATGAATAAACAATACGCCCTGCTCATTACATTCCAACTCTCCCCAGGAGATGGTAATACCTTTATTGTTTTTGAGTTTATTAAAAGACTGTACCACTTTTCCATCATTGGTGAGCACTTCTATCAATTCGTCAGCTGTTACCCATACATTCCCATTTTTATCAAAGGTAAAACGCGGATAAGTTTTGCAAATCTTGCTGTAATCTTTGAATAAAATCATTGAGTCGTTTCGAACAAAAAAAATCTGTCCTGTAAAATTGTAACACCAGATTCTTCCGGTTCTGTCAAACCTCAATCCAGATATAGCCTTGCTGTTCATGGCCGTGTTAGCATAACTTTTATAAGTTACCCCGTTGTAGCGGTACAAACCCGCATTGCAGCCCATCCATATATACCCCATACTGTCCTGTCTGAGGCAATAGGTTTCGTTTGAAGGAAGGCCGTTTTCTTCATTTAAAGAATAGGAATACGGATGCTGCGCCCTTAGGGAAAACAAAGGAGCTATCACTAAAATAAGAATAATCCGTATTTTAAACATATCAGGAAAGAGGCAATGTATTTATTTTTTTTAAGATTTTATAACCCTGATTTATAAACGGTGTTTGAGCAAACCAAATAAGTTGTTTGATGCGTGCCTGCGGTATCTGATATTTGCAACATGACATTACAAGCAGCCATATTTGATATGGACGGATTATTAATTGATTCAGAACCTTACTGGAAAATGGCCGAGAAGGAAGTTTTTGGGAAACTCGGATTAAATCTCACCGATGAATTATTGAGGCAGGTAATGGGATTCAGGCTGAGTGAAGTGGTGGTTCACTGGTATAGCTATCAACCATGGCCCGAGCCCGATTTTGTAAAAACAGAAGCTGAAGTTTTATCCTGTGTAAAGGAATTAATTAAACAATATGCCGGACCAATGCCGGGGGTATATGAAGTTTTAAACCAATGCAGGCAGGCCGGATTGAAAATGGCAGTGGCCTCATCAAGTGCCATGAGTTTAATTGAAACCGTAGTGGATAAATTAAACATTAGGCATTATTTTGATGTATTGGTGAGTGCCGAAACTGAACCATACGGAAAACCTCATCCCGGAATATTTATTACCACCGCAACCCGGCTTGGAATCGCTCCTTCGGATTGTTTGGTGTTTGAAGATTCACTGAATGGGATGATAGCCGTAAAAGCAGCCAGAATGACCTGTGTGGTGGTACCTGAGGAAGTTAAACAAAATGAATTGTACTGGAGTCTGGCTGATTACAAATTGAACTCGCTCGCTGAATTTTCCTTAAATCATGTAACTTTGAATTAAATGTTGAATCAGGTTAAATTAGGCAGATTTATTTTTTATACGCTCATTATGGCAGTTACTTCCTTTTCAATTCAGGGATGTATGAAAGCCGGAAGTGCAGACAGGGTAGATATTCGTTTTGAATTGCCTAAAGAACGACTTAAAATTAACGGACAGATTATTTCAGGAAAGGTACACTATGCAAAACTACTTACGGTTATCGGGTCGGGAAACAGGAAAGTAAATTCTCCGGATATTCATAAAATGAAATATTTGTACGACAACCTTGGTATTGATGTAACCACTACAAATGATACAATGGCTGGTGTATGGGTTAGCCTTTCGCCACAGGAGGATACGGCACGGCATGCTCCGTTGCTTCACGGAACACTTAGTCTTGATAAAATTCCAATCAACAACAGAACCCGCATGGAAGATATTGTGAAAATGAAAGGAGTGGTGAAAAATGAATCTGCCGAATATATTTTTCTTTCCTATGCCGGAGAAACTTCGTGGCAACTGTTTTACGATAAGAATAAAAAATGTTTTATCGGAGCAAATTTTAACTTAATTCCGTTGCAGTAATGGGTCATACCATTCCATTTATTCATAATTACTGTGATCGTTGGTGCGAGCGCTGTGCATTTGCCCAAAGGTGCTCGGTTGGATTATCTTCCAGTGGTTCATCCGATATCAGTTCTGATGAGTTTTGGAATAATCTGGGGGAAAACATGGCGAAAGCTGCCGAAATGCTGAAGGCAGCTATGGAAAAGCACGGAATTGAGATGGAACCTGTTACAGATGACGACAGAATGGAATCCGAAATAAAGCACCTGATTACCGAATCAAATCCGCTTATTCAACAAGCCGAGGCATATGTGGGTTTGGTTGACGATTTTTTTGAACCTCCTTCAAGAAAGGAGTCCTTACATTCGGTTGCCGATTACGTAGAAGTGGTGTTATGGTATCAGTTTTTTATTCAGTTAAAACTTAGTCGTGCCATTTCCGGGTTGACTGACGGGTTAGAGGATGATAAGTTGGAATTTCAGAAAGATTATAACGGCTCTGCTAAAATTGCCTTGCTTTCTGTAAATCGAAGCATGGAGGCTTGGACTGCTATTTACGGAGCTACTTCCGAAAATTTAATTCTTCATATTCTTGCTTCACTTGATAAACTCAGAAGAAATATTTCTGAGGCTTTTCCCCATTGCGAAGAGTTTAAACGTCCGGGCTTTGATGATTAAAATGGACTAAATTTTTTTATAGTTTTTGTATTCACCCATTCGCCATCCCGTGAGTTTTTCGATAGCGTAAAGTACCCATAATTTCAGGTTATATTTTTTATGGCTCGGATCAAATCCCAAATTCCAGTTTATACGTTTTATACGCGGCTGCATCACCTTGGGGTGTGAGCCCGTAAATTTTACCAGCGAATCAATCCCCGAATAGTCAAACTGCTCGCCTTTGGGTACATGTTTATCAACCCAGTTATCATCATGCCACATGCGATGAAAACTTTGTTGTTTTGCCATCATGTCTTTGGGGTGTTTTACCCATCCATAGTGATGGATAAAGGCGTCAACAGCTTTTACTTTTAGTTTGCGGTTATCATTAAATCTAAAACCCTGTGCATCGCGGTACGATCGGATTTCTTTATTGTTTTTAATCACCCTTATTTCTTTACGATACCATTTACGACTGTCACCTAAAAAATCATAACTACCGTAAAAATGCCTGTAATTAAATAATAAGCCATCTACCTGTTTGTCGTCTTTATACTTACGCATGGCCTGTTTCACAGCCTCCGTTCCGCTCTCGTGAAAACACTCATCGCCCTGAATATAAAAAGCCCAGTCGGCAGCAGGATTAATGGCATCAAATGCTTTATTTGTTTCAATGGCAAGTACCTGTCCGCCTTCGCGCAGGCTGTCGTCCCAAATGGTTTCAATAATGCGTATTTTATCAGATGGAATACTTTTTATCAGGTTAAGTGTTTCGTCATCCGAATGGCCTACCGCTACCACCACTTCATCGCAAACAGGTAAAATAGATTCTATTGCCTCAACAATGGGATAATCAAATTTTACAGCATTACGAACAAAAGTAAATCCGCTAACGTACATCTTTTTTTTGTTGAGGTTTTGATTCGCACCACAGCGGAATAAGTATAAACGAAATGGCTACTGCCACGCCTAATTGTGTTTCGAGGGTAGGCTCTACCAGAAAGGATAACGAAACAATGATGAGGTGCATGGCTGCTATAAAAATTCTTCTTCTCCATATGGCAAATGCCGGATAATAAAAGGCGAAGATGAAAATAAGTAATCCTACAATGCCTGTGGCTGCATAATAATAAATAAACTGATTGTGCGGAATAATTCGGTTTACCGGGGAAATGGTAGGATGATAAAGGGTATAATGAAGTTTCAATTCATCTTCCAGATCGCCCAATCCGCAGCCAAAAACCGGATTGTAGGACGCAATTTGAAAGGCAATGCTATATGAAACAAAGCGCGTTGCCATGGGGTAATTATTGGCACTGGCACCTGTTTGATACCGTTTTAAATCGCCAATGGTATTAAGTGTTTTGTTTTTGAGGGTAGGGGATACCATTACCGCACCAAGAGGTAAAAGCAATGCGGCCAGTAATATCACCAATCCTTTTTTATACGCCTTTTGTTTGATGATAAACTGATAAATGATAAGTACAAAACACCCTGCATAAAATCCGAGCATTCCACTTCTTACCGAGTAAATATGCAGAAATAATACAAGAAACACCGAACAGGCCAAGTAGAGTTTTGGTTCTGCACTAAAACGGAACCATACCTTATTGCGGAAGAGGTACCAGCCCATAAAAATGGCCGATGCCGTCATAAGGCTTAAACGGACATGATTAATTTTTAACGGATTCGGAATTACCTTAGAATAAAGGTAAGATTCGGTGATGGCTTTGTAATTGGTAATATAGATATATAAACTGCCCGCAGCAGTAAGGCAAATTAACAAAACAAATATGCTTATGATGGAAAGATACTGCCTGCGCGAAAGAGGCCCGAGGTTAGCAAATGCCATGGGCAACAAAAGGGCAGGAGCCTGTATTTGCATTCGCTCCCAGAAGTAATCGGTATTGGAGGAATAAAAATATCCGGCTAAAAGAAAAATACAACTGATAGAAAAAATGAAAAATGGTTTATTGGAATAAAAATTCCGGATAAACTCACCCGGGCGATGGCTAAACAAAGCGGTAGCGAATAATCCGATTATGCCAATACTCGGAACCACACGGGCATACTCCAGCACCAGCATTCCCACCACCAGCATCATGGTAAAAAGGTAACTGAGTTTTTGCTGATACTGATTGATGAGTGCCATTACTGATTTTTCCCTTTCACATATAAATCATACAACTGGTCACCGAATTTAAACGGAAAATTGTAGAGGTTTGGTTCAGTACACAATAAAATTATCATGTTTCGTTTTTCAACTTCTTCTTTTATAGTGGCAGGGGTTACCATTCGCTGAAAAAGACTGTTCTTCCCAAAAACCTTGTCGTTGTAAAACCAGAAGTGCGAACTGTCGGAGAACATTTTATCATGTATGCTGTCGCACATTAAACTCCAGTAATAACTGTCGCCAATGGCCAGCACATTGGGTTTATCTTTTCCTTGTGTAAAGATGACTTTAGGGTAAACCAGTTCATCAGAAGGAAGATCATTGAGCAGGTTCATTATTTCCATCAAATCGGCATCTGTTTGCCGGTATTTGGTGGTGCGCTCCAATTCGGCCCAGGTTACGCGACCTAAATTCCAGTTACCCATTTGTTCCATGTATGCCAGCATAGAATCGGCAGCCAGGTACGAACCGTAAACTGTCCAGTGCACCCCAAGGCGTGTAAATACCGGAATAGACGAAGTATCGTGCATTTGTTTAAACCACGAGCGCATATCGATAAACGGCATTCCGGTTTCTTCAAGTTCTTTCTTCCATGTGAGGTAATTTACCGGATTTATTTTTTTCCCTCTGCGAAACTCAAAAGGTATTTCATCAGGATACATGGTTGCTTTTCCCGGAGCCAGTATCACCAATAACTTTATTCCTTTTGCATTGAGTGTATCACTTACGGTTTTTAATCTGGCTACCTGAGTTTGAATCGCGGTATAAGCCGAATCTTCTCCGTAAAGGGCACGTATGTAATTTTTTTCATACAGCACATTGTTTTTTCCAAGCACCACCTGCTCATTCGATTTGTTCAACAACGTGTAACGAACCGAATTTCGCAATCGTATAAAAAAGCGTCTGAAACCAACATGGGTCTCCACATATCGTTCAAATTGTTGAGTGAAATTTCCGTCAACCCATTTGTGCATGGTAAATTCAGGTAATGAAGGAATTTGCTGTTCGCCAAAAAGCATGCGTACCTTAAAGGTTCCCGTAGCCGTTTGAAACATGGGAAGCAGCAGGGCTATGAAAAAAATAACCCAACTGATGCGTTGATATAGGGTTGAATTTTTCAAAATCGGAAATAGATAAAAGGATTAAAACCAGCAGAAGTAATTTCGGCAAGGCATAACACAAATAAAATTAGGGCCACCAGCGTAAATACAATTGATTTAACAGGAGTGGTAAACGGATTGTACCATTGTGCCTGCTTTTGTTCAAGGTTTTTGATGAAAATCCCGTAAAAGCTCATCAAAGCTCCAATGGCCAGCATCACCCAAAAAGCCTGTCCAAATTCATATTCGGGTAAAATGCCTGATGTACTAAACATAATTTTCACCATCTCGAATCCCTGTGAAATGGAGTCGGCTCTGAAAAATATCCAACCAATAATAACGAGGAAAAAGGTGAGTACAACCTGAACAAAATGCGGAAATTTTTCGGTGATACGTTTTAAAAATAACCGGTCGAGCACCAGAAACAACCCGTGGTATGCACCCCAGAAAATAAAATTCCATTCAGCTCCATGCCATAGCCCCGAGATAAGAAATACAATCCATAGATTTAAGTACAAGCGCACCGTTGATACTTTGTTTCCACCAAGTGGTATGTAAAGGTAATCGCGCATCCACCGACTAAGCGTCATATGCCACCTGCGCCAAAAATCGGTTATATTGGTGGCTAAGTAAGGATTGTTAAAGTTTTCAGGAAAGCGAAAGCCCATCATCAGGCCAATTCCAATGGCCATATCGCTGTAACCCGAAAAGTCAAAATAGATTTGAAATGTATAGGCCAGTGCACCTTTCCAGGCATCCTGTGTAGCCATGTCGCTCAGATTCATGTCAAATACCTTGTCGGCTTCCTGCCCGATAATATTGGCTATTAGTACTTTTTTAGAAAGACCAATAATGAACCTGAAAAAACCTTCCAACCGGTTATCAATAGTGAGGGCTTTCTCCCGGTTTTCAATCTGGTCGCTTATTTCATTAAAACGAATAATGGGTCCGGCTATTAATTGAGGAAACAGCAAAATGTATAGCGTGTAATTTATAATATTGGTAAAAGGTGTTTTTACCTTCCGGTAAATATCAATGGTGTAGCTGAGTTTGTGAAATGTAAAAAAGGAAATGCCAATGGGTAATGCCACTTTTGTCCATGAGATGGCTTCGGAACCAAGGGCTGCATTAACATTTTCAATAAAAAAGTTGGCGTATTTAAAGTATAGCAGCAAACCCACATTTACGATAATGGAAAAGGCGAGTACCTGCTTACGTGCCTTCCCCTCGCGGACATCAATGGCTTTGGCAATGTAAAAGTCAAACAAAAGGGAAAGTAGCAAAAAGGGCAGGTATTTAGCACCGCTCCAGGCATAAAACAGCATGCTTGCCAATACTATAAAGCTGTTTTTTAGCTTGTAAGGTAGCAGGTAGTAAATCACCAGAAAAATGGGGAAGAAGTAAACTAAGAATAAACTGCTGCTGAAAACCATTGCTTATTTAATTTGGTAAATTTGACATGCTTTTTGAATAAATCCAAATGGATAATTAGCGAAATTTGTTTCTGAAAACAGGAATACCACCAGCTGCCTTTTTTCTATCTCTTTTTTTAAATCAATCTTATTTACAGAAACCGGTGCTGACGGGTCAGTGTCATACAATTGCTCTCCGTAATACAGGAAGTTGGAGCAGGGGTTAAATACTTCAAACGGAATTTTCATCATAAACCAGTTCCAGTAAAAACTATCGCCTATAAAAAGGGCATTTGGTTTAAAACCGGTATGATGAAAGCGCAATTGAGGATAAACATAGGTAAACTCTTTGTCGTCAATTTTGCAAAGCAGGTTCATTGAACTGTACAGGTCGGCATCATCAATATCTCTTGACTGATGAGTGGGCTCCAGCGGGTCAATGGTAAAGGTAGTAATCGGTTCATTCCACCAGGTACTGATTGTTTTTAAAAATGAATCGGCACAAAGCACACTGCCGTAATTGCTCCAGTGGGTGCCCAGCTTGGTAAACAAAGGGTAAGGCTGATGTTTTTTTTCATTGATAAAATACCGGTTAAAATCAATCATGGGGATTTCATATTTTTTAAATGCTTCGGTATAAAAACTGTAATTGGTACGGTTGCTTTTTTTCTTATATGAATCCGGAATATACTCGGGGTAATAAAAACCTTTGCCGGGTGCAATTAACACCAGAAGTCGAATGCCTTTTTGGGCCAGTGTATCTCTTAAAATGGCAGTTAACCGGGCATGTTCTTCAATGGTGTCGGTTCCGTTAAAGAATATTCCGTTAGCCGATTCAATATATCGTGTTCCAAACAGATAGTTTTCTTTTCCTACTACCAGGTTGTTGGTGTACTGTTTTTTAAAAACCGAAAAATGTACCTGATTGCGCAATCGTATCAACCACTTGCGCAAACCACTTTTTTCATTGTAATATTTTTCGCAGTCTTCGGCATATTTTCCGGTGGCAAAAAGGCTGTCGCTGTAAACGGGGGCAGGGGTGCTTACTATTTTCCCTGAAAGGTCGGGGATTTTAATAAAACCCGTCATATCCTGTACAACCGGAATAAACCATACCGACAGGATAAAAAGAAAAATAATTGTCCGTTGAGTGTTCAGAACTGCAAGCGTTTGTCGCAAAATAAGACCTAAGTATAAAAAGAACTAACCAAGCATTGAACTTTCTTATCTTTGTTGCATGAAAATATGCCAAAATATTCTTGAAACCATTGGTAATACGCCACTTGTAAAGATTAATCAAATCACTAAAGATATTCCGGCTTTGGTATTGGCCAAAGTTGAAACGTTTAACCCGGGCAATTCAATTAAAGACCGCATGGCTTTAAAAATGATTGAGGATGCCGAGCGTGACGGCCGCTTAAAACCGGGCGGAGTAATAGTGGAAGGCACTTCCGGAAATACAGGAATGGGTTTAGCCATTGCGGCAGTGATTAAAGGCTACAAATGTATTTTCACTACCACCGATAAGCAATCGCGCGAAAAGGTGGATGCCCTGAAAGCGGTAGGAGCCGATGTGATTGTATGCCCCACCGATGTTGACCCCGAAGATCCCCGTTCGTATTATTCGGTTTCATCGCGTTTGGAGAAGGAAATTCCCAACGCATGGAAACCCAACCAATACGATAACTTATCCAATTCGAAGGCGCATTACGAGCAAACCGGCCCCGAAATCTGGGAGCAAACTGATGGGAAAGTTACGCATTTGGTAGTGGGCGTGGGTACAGGTGGTACCATTTGCGGAACGGGTAAATACCTGAAGGAAAAAAATCCTTCCATTAAAGTGTTGGGTATTGATACCTATGGCTCGGTATTTAAAAAATATAAAGAAACGGGTGAGTTTGATAAAAATGAAATCTACCCATATATCACAGAAGGAATTGGAGAAGACTTTCTGCCCCGCAATGTTGACTTTAGTATCATTGACCACTTTGAAAAAGTTACTGATAAAGATGCAGCGGTAATGACCCGCAGGATATCGCGCGAGGAAGGAATTTTTGTGGGTAATTCAGCAGGCTCGGCCATGGCAGGTTTGCTGCAAATGAAAGATATGTTTAAAAAGGGTGATGTAGTAGTGGTTATTTTTCACGACCATGGTACTCGTTACCTCGGTAAAATGTTTAATGACGATTGGATGCGCGACCGTGGATTTATCGAAGACATTCAGGCGAAACGGGCCATTGATTTAATTGAGAAACATAAAAATCAAAAATTAGTTACCGTAAAAGAAGAGGACAAGGTAGAAGAAGCATTTATAACCATGAACCGCTATGATATTTCCCAAATTCCGGTTACAAACGCCAAAGGTGAATTTGTAGGCTCACTCAACGATAATCATTTGTTTTCTCAACTAGTTAAAAACAATGAATTAAAACATAAACAGGTTAAAGATATAATGCAAAAGTCGTTTCCGTTTATTGACCCGAATGCCACCATCGAAGAGGTATCGGCTAAAATTAACCGGGATAACGATGCGGTATTGGTACGCGACCTTGGGGGGAATGTACATATCATTACCAAGTACGATATTATTGATGCGATAAAATAAGTGGTGATTAGTGAAAAGTGAGTTTGTGATTGCTTTCCCATCCCGCTGAGTTTATCGATGCGTGAGTTTAAAAGTTTAAATGTTTGAAGTTGTTCTTCCCCCTTGAAGGGTTAGGTATGAGCGTGAGCGAAGGGGGCAGGGGGATGAAAACGGAGTTAACCATTTAAGTAATTTCTGATGCACGAATTCACAGACCAAATGGGACATACCATTCGCTTGAAGGGAACTCCAAAGCGGATTATTTCACTGGTTCCTTCGCAAACGGAATTATTGTATGATTTGGGCCTCGCAGATGAAGTGGTTGGCCAAACCCTTTTTTGTATTCATCCCAAAAAGCAGCATGAAAATAAACCAAGGGTGGGAGGTACCAAAAAAATACAATTTGATAAAATACGCAACCTGAAACCAAACCTGATTATTGGCAACAAAGAAGAAAATGAGCAAAACCAGATAAGCGAATTACAACAGGAGTTTCCGGTGTGGATGAGTGATATCAAAAACCTGAACGATGCTTTGCAGATGATAACGAGTATAGGGGAAATTACAAACAGAGTGGAGCAGGCTGCTACATTAAATCAATCCATTCAAACAGCTTTTACCGGGTTAAATAAAAGGGATTCAGTGACGCCCGAAAAGGTGCTTTATCTTATCTGGAGGCAACCTTTTATGGCAGCCGGAACTGATACTTTTATCAGCAACATGATTGAACAGATTGGATGGAAGAATGTAGTTGGTAAAACCCGCTATCCCGAATTAACACCTGAGCAAATAGCCTTACTTGATCCGGATATCATCCTGTTATCTTCTGAACCTTACCCGTTCAAAAACGAACATATTGCTGAATTAAAAATGATTTGTCCGGGTGCACATGTACGCCTGGCAGATGGAGAAATGTTTAGCTGGTATGGAAGCAGGTTATTAAAAGCAGCCGATTATTTCTCT
This sequence comes from uncultured Bifidobacteriaceae bacterium, assembly GCA_964535575.1. Lineage (GTDB taxonomy): Bacteria > Bacteroidota > Bacteroidia > UKL13-3 > UKL13-3 > JAGPCK01. The sequence continues at coordinate 121,714 of CAZHTC010000008.1, read as the reverse complement.
CTGTTAAAATCCAATTTTTCAGAGTTAAATAATGTTGAAAAAAAGTGATAGTGAAAAACTTCTTTAAACAACTCTTATTCCGCTTCGCTGGATTTAGGCGTATCGCGCAACACCACCGGCCGGCTTTTTTTGCGAACCCGTATATTGAGTAATTCAACCACTAATGAGAAGGCCATGGCAAAATAGGCATATCCTTTAGGTACGTGCACTTCAAAGGCTTCGGCTACCAGCATCATTCCTATCATCATTAAAAAGGAAAGGGCCAGCATTTTTATACTCGGATGTTTTTCTATAAAGCGGCTTATTCCCTGAGCAGCGGCCATCATGATAAGCATGGAAATAATTACAGCAGCAATCATGATCTCTACATGCTGTGCCAAACCCACAGCCGTGATAATTGAATCGAATGAAAATACTATGTCGAGTATAATTACCTGCATTACCACTGAACCGAAAGAAACTTTTTTATCGCTTTTTTCCTGATGCGTTTCACCTTCTAATTTGTGGTTAATTTCCATAGTACTTTTTCCCAATAAAAATAAACCACCGGCCAGCAAAATCAAATCCCGCCAGCTGAGTTCATTCCCTAAAATGGTAAATACCGGATCAACCAATCCGATTATCCAACTGATGCATAACAGTAGCCCGATGCGAATGCCCAATGCTATCAACACTCCTAATTTGCGGGCCTGGGGTTGTTGCTTGCGGGGCAACACCGAGGTTACAATGGAAATAAAAATTACATTATCAATCCCCAGCACAATTTCGAGCAGGGTTAAGGTGAGTAAACTTATCCAGGCATCGGCTGTGGTAAATAGTTCTAACATATCAGCGTTATTTTAGTATTTTATTATTGTCTGTTGCAAAAATATTCATTTGACGGTTTATATGAGCTATTATATTAGCTTCCTCATCGGGATGAAACCAGGCAACACCTTGCTGTTTGGCAAACCATGTAAGCTGCTTTTTGGCGTAGTTTCGGCTATGCTGTTTAATTTTCTCAATGGTTTGTTCGCGGTTCATTTTTCCTTCAAAAAAATCAAACCACTCGGTATAGCCTACTGTTTTTAATGCCCCAAGTTTCTTGTGGGGATAAACCGCCTTTGCTTCCTGTTCCAATCCCTGCGCCACCATCTTATCCACTCGTTGGTTAATGCGTTCATACAATTCGGTACGAGGCCGGTTCAACCCAATATAAACAGGAGTAAAATTCCGTTTTGCCATCACATTTCTACGAAAGGAGGAGTAGGGTTTTCCGCTGCTCATGCACACCTCCAGTGCCCGCATTAACCGATTGGGATTTTGGGTATCCACTACGGTAAAATAATCGGGGTCTAAACGGGCTACTTCCTGTTGAAGCCATGTCAATCCGTTTTTCTGGTAATGTTCAATCACCCATTGCCTCAGCTTTTCATCTTTTAAGGGCAAATCATCCAATCCGTAACACAACGCTTTAATAAAAAGACCCGAACCACCACATACGATCACCTGATCTTTGCTTGCAAATAATTCATTGGTTTTTTGCAGGGCATCGCGTTCAAAATCGCCTGCGCTGTAATCGGTACTAACCGAAAGTGAATTAATAAAATGATGAGGCACCTGCGCCAGTTCGGATGCATCTGGTTTGGCGGTACCAATAGAAAGTTCCCGGTAAAACTGCCGTGAATCGCCTGAGAGGATTTCGGTGTGGTAATGCGTGGCCAGCGAAATGGCGGTGGCGGTTTTTCCCACTGCGGTGGGACCGAGCACTACAATAAGAAATTTATTTATTTTCAATAACGGGTATCGTCTTCGTCAACCCCGAATTCTTCACTGCCAAATTCATCTTCTTCATCAGCTCCGCCTTGTTCGTCATCTTCTCCGTCCGAAATTTCACCCGGCACTTCATCGGATTTGATCAGGTAGTTTTTAGTGATTTCGTCAAATTCGTTATCGTCAACCGTTCCAAACTTGGCGGTTTTGTCATATTGTTTGGGAGCCGTTCCCATTGATTTTACACAAACCGGGTATTTTACCTTAGGATTTTCTTTTGTTTCAATGCCGGTGAGCTCAATGAAAAACGTCCACATTTCTAAAAAATCAAATACATATATGAATTTCTGGTGCGGGTCGTTAATCATATCGCACAGGCGGCAATCTTTCATCGTTGCTGTGGGGTCGTCTTCATCATCTCCCATGCTTTCAAGCGTAATTTCTTCGCCTTTTTTCCAGTGGTCGTCACTAATGTAGAACGATGCTAACTGGGATTTATCAAATCCAATGGCATCCTGAATTGCCAGGTGTAACTGCTCAAAGGTTTGCGTGCTTTTAATTTCAATGATGCGCTGTACATCATCAAATTCTTCAAACCAAACTTTAAATCGGTAAATGGCCATTGTTTGTAGTAGAGTTTTAGGAGTGCAAATTTCTGCTTTATGTTACGAAACTAAAAATGTAAAATTCAGGAAATGGAAAGCTTATTTTTAAGGTTGAGTCCCAGTTTTTTACCTTCTTCTTCCATCCAGTATATGGCCTCGGCCCGTTCATTTTTTATAACTCCGTCAAGTATGGCGTCCTTCAGTGAGTTTTTAATTTGGCCTATTTCTTTTCCGGGACCAATATCAAATGCAAACATAATTTCCTGTCCGGTAATAGGGGGCTGCCAGTTTTTTAAGCGATCCCGTTCTTCTACTTCCCTTATTTTTTGTTCCACTTCGGCCAGATTCTCGCGATAACGTTGCACCTTCTCGGCATTTTTCGAGGTAATATCTGCCCGGCAAAGGGTAAAGAGTGAATCCAAATCATCCCCGGCTTCAAATAACAACCTGCGCATGGCCGAGTCGCTTACTTCACTTTCGGCTAATGCTTTGGGACGTAAATGCAGTAACACCATTTTCTCCACGAATTTCATTTTTTCATTCATGGGTAATTTCATTTTTCGGAATATGCCAGCCACCATGCGTGCTCCGCGATCTTCATGTCCGTGAAAAGTCCATCCTTCACCCGGAATAAGTTTTTGTGTAAGCGGTTTGGCAATATCGTGCAAAATAGCGGCCCACCTCAGCCACAAATCATCGGTATAGGCACAAATCTGATCGAGGACCTGCAGCGTGTGGTAAAAATTATCCTTATGGGTTTTGCCATCCACCACTTTTACTCCCTGCATATTGGCTAATTCCGGAAAAATGAGGCGCAGCAATCCGGTATCAAAAAGAAGCTTGAATCCCGTGGAAGGTTTTGGACACAGAATTATTTTATTTAATTCATCCGTTATCCGCTCCATCGATACAATTGAAATGCGTTCGGCATTTTGCCTAATGGATGCCAGCGTATCAGGGTGAATGGAGAATTGCAATTGCGCGGCAAAACGAATGCCCCGCATCATGCGCAAAGGATCATCGCTAAAGGTAATATCGGGGTCGAGCGGAGTTTGAAGTATTTTTTGCTCGATATGCGCCTCTCCGTTGAATGGGTCGAGAAGCACACCAAAGTCATTTTTATTTAAACTTAGTGCAAGCGTATTGATGGTAAAATCCCTCCGGTTTTGGTCGTCCTGCAACGAGCCCGATTGAACTTCGGGTTTACGTGAATGGCTTACATAGGATTCTTTGCGTGCACCCACAAATTCCACATCCCAGTCGGCAGTTTTAAACTGAGCCGTACCAAAGTTTTTAAAAAAGTTTACCTTAGGTTTTCCGGGAAGGGCATTGCTTACCGCATGAGCCAGTTCAATACCATCGCCCAAAACCACTACATCAACATCTTTTGAAGGGCGGTTCAGAAATAAATCGCGCACATAGCCACCCACTACCCAGGCAGGGATATTGAGTTTTTGTGCCTCATCAGCAATTACTTTAAAAAGGGGATGGGTGAGGTGCTGCTTCATAAAATGAGGGGCAAATATAGCAGAAGTCCTGTTTTAAATTATGCTCAAATTTATACAGGTATATTTTGTACTTTGCCGCGTATGATTTATAAAAAGAACGGATGGTTTAATTTTCTCTTTGTGGCACTCCTGTTTTGTATGCAGTCGTGTTCCATTTCGGCCCCGCTGATTACCGATGTAAAATCGGTTGATTTTAAAAATACCGAAACCGGAAAAAAGGGAATAGAAGTAGCATTTAAAATAAAAAATCCAAATGCATTTGCGCTTAAGGTAAAACGGTTCGATTTTGAACTGAGTATTAACAATAAGCCCATTGGAAAAGCTTATTCGGTGCGAAAAATAAAAATTGCCCGCCATGCCGAAGCGTATTACCCAATTTTATTGGAAACCGATATTGATCAGGCTAAAACGCTGTTAACAGGTTTGGGAAGTTTGTTTCAGGGGAAAACAGAATTAGCCATGACCGGAAGTGTAAAAGTAGGAGCCGGTTTTCTGAGTAAAAAATTTAAGGCGGAAGTAAAAGCAAAAATCAACCTGAAAGATTTCTTTTAGCAGGGAAACAAAGTACATTTGTTTCTGTGAATTCAACTTTCGGTTTTTTATACCCCTTTCTTTTGCCGCTGGTGCTGTTTGTTTCATGCAGGCAAAGTCAACCCGATGCACAGAAAGAAGATAAAAAGAACCTGCCGGGGGTTTGGTTAAATAAAACCGTATTGGATGCCGCCTGCAGGCAAGGCCCTTATTTTGACAGTACGCTTTTTTGGAGTGCCACTCAGCTCATCATCGACAGCAATCAACCTAATATATGCATTCTGGTAAATGACGATTTAGAACAAACTCCCTTTGCCCTGAGGTATGAAAAGAATCGAATTTTATTGTTTGAACAGGGTTTTACCGATTCCATTATTATGCAATACAGCCGCGAAAAAGATTGCCTCATTATGCACGACCTGATGGCGAAAACAGATTTTGAATTTGTGCGCGGGTCTGAAAAAAAGGATGCCTTTAAAAAGCAACTTCGCTCTTGCTGGCTCAGCGGAAATTATACTGCTTCCTGGGGAAGTTTCAGGGATATGAATAATGGCAGCGGCAAAATTACTTTCTTAGATAACGGAAAAATAAACGGCTGGGATAAAGCCGACAGGTATGAGGTATTTATAAACGGAGATTATGCTTCCTTTGCCGATCATCCCTTAATGGCTTTGTACAAAGATTCTGTTGAAGAACTTTATATCTGGAACAAACGGGGCGATACCATTGAATTGTTTAACCCCGTTACTTTATACGATGCAGGCGAGAAACCTTATTATGGAATGGGCACAAGCCGGGCTTTATTAATCAGAGAAAAATGAAACTGCTTCATACAGGAGAAATTCAGCAATGGGACCAGTTCACGATAAAAAATGAACCCATTACCTCGCTTGAATTAATGGAACGTGCAGCGTCAACTATCAGCCACTGGCTCATGCAGCATTACACAGAGCAGGTACGGTTTTTAATTTTTTGCGGCACCGGAAATAACGGAGGAGACGGATTAGCCATTGCGCGCCACTTAGACAAAGCCCGTTATAGGGTAGAGGTTTTTGTAATTGAAGGCAAACAGCGAAGCCACGATTTTAAGCACGAACTCCGCTCGTGGGAAATGCAATCAGGCCAAAAAGTAAATTTGCTGAAAGGGAGTGATTTTCCTGAAATAACGAAGGATGATGTTGTAGTGGACGCCTTGTACGGAACCGGATTTAAAGGAGTGTTTTCGGGAGTAGCTCTGCAGTTGGTCAATTACCTCAATCAATCGGCTGCTCCGGTAATTTCGGTTGATGTACCTTCGGGGTTAAACTGTGATGTAATTAAACAACCTGACGGAGCTGAAATTGTGTGCGCTTCTACAACGCTTACTTTTCAGGTGCCCAAGTATGCATTTTTATTTCCCGAAAACGGAAACTATACAGGGTTTGTGCATGTATTACCTATTGGTTTGCATCCGGCATTTAAAACAGAAGGAATACCTCATACTTTTTACACCGACCTGATTGCGGCCCAACTATTACACCGGCCACGAAAAAAAAAATCGCATAAGGGAAATTTCGGACATGCATGGCTTATTGCCGGAAGCAAAGGGAAAATGGGTGCTGCCTTACTCGCTGCCCGCGCCTGCCTGCGTAGTGGTGCAGGTTTACTCACTGCGCATATCCCATTTGGAACAAGTTCATTTTTTCATGGGGTTATTCCGGAAGCAATGACGGACGAGGAGGAGAGCAGTGATTGCTTTACTGCCTTTAATGAAAATAACATGATAAAGCTGGATGCCATGGGTGCAGGACCCGGATTGGGTTCGCGGGAAGTCACTAAAAAGGCATTGCTGAAGTTACTTCAAACTACAACCAAACCCTTAGTACTTGATGCCGATGCCCTGAATTTGATTGCAGGTGTGTGGGCAAACGGTGAAGCGGTTAAATTACCCGAAGGAACTATTCTCACTCCGCACCCAAAAGAGTTTGAACGGCTGGCAGGCACTTCGTCAGGTAGTGAAGAACGCATCAAATTGTTGCGGACATTTGCGGTTACGCATAAGGTAATTGTTGTGCTTAAAGGAGCGAATACCATGGTAGCTGATGCAGAAGGAAATATTTATTTTAATACATCAGGAAATGCTTCCCTGGCAAAAGGAGGAACCGGAGATGTTTTGTGCGGGATTATTCTGGGCTTACTTGCTTCGGGATATGCTCCGCTTCATGCGGCCCTTGTTGGAGTATTTGTTCATGGACTGGCAGCCGATCTATGCATAGGAAATATGGGAATGGAAACCGTACTGGCAAGTGATATTATTGAAACATTGCCCGAAGCTTTCAGGCTTATTTCACTTCGTAACCGTAAAGACTCTTAATTTCGCTTTTGGTTTTGTTCAGCACTTTCACCGTCATTGGAATATTGGTATAAGGTCTGCCTGCTCCGTTTTTGGGTTGTTTCACTATAGAATCGGCTACATTCATTCCTTTCATAATATACCCAAACACGGTATAGTTGCCATTTAGCTGTTGTGTGGTTTGCTCGCTAAGCACCACATAAAACTGCGAACCATTCGATGCCTTTTCCGGATTATTATTACGGGCCGCCCCTACCGCTCCGCGTATATGCTTTATTGAATCTACAAATTCAGCCGGGATAGTGTAACCCGGACCTCCGTTGCCATCATTGTTTGGGTCACTGTCTTTCGAATTGGGATCTCCTCCCTGAATAACAAAATTATCCACGCAGCGATGAAAGGTAGTGTTATCAAAAAAACCACTGTCGGCTAATTTCAAAAAATTGGTGCGGTGCTGAGGTGTTTCCTTGTACAGCCACATATACATTTTGCCGAATCCGGTGCTTATTTCAACCACCTGTTCTTTTGCTTCAGGAATTGGAGCTGGTGAAGGGTCATCTTTTTTCCCCGAGCAGGCAAAAATAACAGTAGCAACAGCCAGTGGAATCCAAATTAATTTATTCATAAAGGAAATTTTTGGGTTAAATGTAATACTCCGTTTTGTTCGCTAAGGTAATGGAAGGGCTCATTTTTTACAATCATAAAACCATCTAAATCGGTAAAATCAACATCGTGACATAATTGCATGGCACTGGCAATACCCAGTGTGCTTTCTATCATGCACCCAATCATGGTTTTTAATCCGGCCTGCCTTGCTTTGGTTAATATATCTATCCCTTTCAGGTAACCACCCGCTTTCATCAGTTTCATATTCACTCCGTGAAACTGTTTGGCAATCTCGCCCATTTCCGAATTATCAGTTACCGATTCATCGGCAATAAACGGAAACGGGCTTTTAGGTTTGGCATAGAGGTAATCGGTTACACAATCACTGGGCATGGGCTGCTCTACAAAGGCAATGTTCAGGTGTTTTACTTTTTCCAGAAACAAAAGCAACTCATCGGCATCATCAAAGGCTTCATTGGGGTCGAGGTAAATACGGCCCTTGTATGCGGCCCCTAATGCTTTCAGCGATTCTTCGCCCGTGTCCTTATTGACCTTAATTTTGATGGATGAAAAACGACTTAAATTATTTGTTAATAAAAATTCTCCTATCTGTTGCGGTTCCATAATCGGGATGGAGTAGCAGGTTTTTACCTCAGAAGGAGTTTTGATGCCTAATAGTTTATCCATGCTTTTTCCCTGCGCGGCACACAGGTAATGTACAAATGCCGATTCAATTCCAAAACGAAGTGCGTGAGGCAATGGAAGGTTATCTAAAAAACGGCTGAAATTAGAAAGTGTGGGGTAAGTTCCCTGTACCCCGTTTTTAAACTCTCTGAAAAAAGCTTCAATCATCTCCGGTGTTTCTCCGTATCGAATATTGGGGGCAATTTCTCCGGTTCCGCTATACCCTTTATTATCAGCAACCCTTACAATAAAATTAGGTTTATACTCCGAACTATTGCGTGAGATAACCCAGGTATACTTTAATTCCAATCGCAAAGACTCTAAACTCCACGTAAGCATGTGTTTTCGCTTTTATTTATAGTTAAAAAGCCAAAAATGCACTTAATTTTCAAAATGCCTTCCCTATATTTGTTCACTTCTGCACATCGCAATGAGCAATAGAAAAAAATACGTAAGCGAACTTTTAATGGAAAATCACCGCTATGCAGCAGTGATGTTTCAGCATGGTATTGATTTTTTTGATCATTTAGATCAAACTTTAGATGAGGTGTGCCGCACCAAGCAGGTGAGCATTGATAAAATTTACGATCAGCTCGCCCGCACTGAAGTTTTGTTCAGACATATGGAAGAAGATTTCAGGCACTATTCGCCAGGAAGATTATGTTCCTACCTGCAACGCAGCCATCACAATTATTCACAGGTGATGCTGCCCATAATACAACATCATATTGAGCGCACCGCCCGTCATTACGGAAAAGAATATCCGCATCTCCACCTGCTCAGCAATATTTTCGACACTTTTCGCAGAGATTTTCTCATTCACATCGGATATGAAAACAAAGTTGTATTTCCGTATATCAAAAAACTGGAACACCATACCATGCAGTTTGCTCATAATTTTCTGCTCCAGGTGAAAGAGTTTACGTTAGATACATTTATTCTGCGCCATGCGCACGATGATGATGATATGCTGCTAATACGCAGTCTTACCAATCAGTTTAAAACCGACAGCAACGATCATATTGCTTACCGCATTCTAATTAAAGAACTGGAAGATTTTGAACAGGATCTGAAACTACATAGCCTCATCGAAGAAAAAATTCTTATTCCCAAAGCACAAAAGTTTGAGCAGTTGCTTAAAAAGAAAGTGCAGGAAATGGTGAGGATGAATTAATCTCTGAATCAACAAGTTTTTACAGAACAAAAAAATCCCCCGCTATGCGGGGGATTTTTTTGTTCTGTTTTAAATTAAATCAGGCTTTAACAGCTATTGGTTTGCGGTATGCTATAAAGTACCAGGCACCAAACATCAGGGATGAATAAAACAAATCACCCACTAATGTCCATTTATAAAACGGAATGGCATTATAATAACTTAGCATTAATCCGTTAAAAGTGCGCGGATACAATGATAAATCCTGATACAGATAGGCAAAATTGGTGAGCAGGAAAAACGCAAGTGAAGCGGCTACCGTTCTGCCCAATACCTGCTGCACCGAAAATTTATTGTTTAGACCGAAACCGATGGCGGCTGTTAGCAGCATGGCTGCATACACTGGCAAAAACTGCCCTTTAGTTAAATACTCCATATAAATGGGGTCGCTGTTTTTAAGTCCCATTAGTATATCGGCTGCAAGCATGGCTATTACCGGAACCACAAAAGCTAATCTGCGGCTTAAAAATGCTCCGCTAAAAAGGGCAAGGGCCGCTACCGGAGTAAAATTGTTATGAACTGGGAACAGGCGGCTTAATGCGGCCAATACCACTAAGGCAATAAGGATGTATACTTTCTTCATACGTGTGTAAAACAAGTGTTGCGAAGGTAAGGGACGGAACTAAATTGAGCAAACAAAGAATTCACCCTGCTTTCCACAATTTGCTTTAATCCTGAAAACAAACAAGTTTGTCGGATATGGTCTGTGATTCATATGAATGCCCCGGCCTGCGCCATGCTTTTTCTTGACTATGGGGGTGTATTGTCCTAATTTCGTTCCCTGCAAACTAATAAATTTATGCATAATATGAGAAAATTTTCCTCGCTTTTGCTCTCGGTACTTTTCATGGGTACCACGGCTTTTGCCCAGCAAAAAGCGGCTACTCCCACACTATCGGCACCGGTGGCTACTACCACTACCGGCCCCGTTTTAATTGAAAAAATTGAAAAGAAAGATGGCGAAATTGTTATCCCTTACGAAAAGTGGAAACTCCCCAACGGACTGATTGTGTTTCTTCATGAAGACCACTCTGATCCGATTGTACATGTAAACGTTACCTACCGCGTTGGCTCAAACCGCGAGGTAGCCGGTCGCACCGGATTTGCTCACTTCTTTGAGCACATGATGTTTCAGGGATCAGATCATATTGCTGACGAGGAACATATTAAAATAGTAGAAAGCGTAGGAGGTGATATGAACGGTACCACAGACCGCGACCGCACCAACTATTTTGAAACTATGCCAAGCAATTACCTCGAAACAGCTCTTTGGCTAGAAAGCGACCGTATGGGGTTTTTGCTTGATGCCGTTACCAAAAAGAAATTCGAAAGCCAGCGCGATGCGGTTAAAAATGAAAAAGGGCAGGGTATTAATGCTCCATACGGAAGAGTAGAAGAACTGGTAGCCTCTAACCTTTATCCGCAGGGACATCCATACAGCTGGACCACCATTGGATATCTGGAAGATTTGAATGCGGCAACGGTACAGGATTTGAAAAACTTTTTTCTTCGCTGGTATGGACCCAACAATGCCATATTAACTGTGGCCGGTGATATTAATCCGCAGGAAACATTAAAGCTGATCGAAAAATACTTTGGAAACATCAACCGCGGACCGGAAGTTAAAAAACTGCGTGTAGATCCTTTTTACCTGCCCGATGACCGTTATGCTTCATACACTGACCGTGTGTATATTCCGTTGTTTCAGGTGGTGTATCCATCGGTAAAAAATTACGATGCCGATGAACCAGCACTCGATTTACTGGCAAGTATTCTTGGAAACGGAAACAGCTCTCCTTTCTATAAAAATTTGGTAAAAACCGAACGCGCCCTGCAGGCAAGTGTATTTAATCCGTGTGGCGAGCTTGGAGGAGAATTTACCATTCAGATTGCCGGAAACTACGGAACTCCGCTTGATAGTGTAAAAGTATGGCTTACCGAAACATTCGGACAATTTGAAAAAGCCGGAATAAGCGATGATCAGTTGCAGCGTGCCAAAGCAATGATGGAAGCACAACTGATTGGTGGTTTTGAAAGTATTGCCGGACGTGCCTCGCAACTTGCTTCATGGGAATACCTGGTAGGCCGCACCTGGAATATTGGTGATGAACTAAAGCGTTATAACAAGGTAACCAAAGAAGACATTATGCGCGTGTACAACAAATACATTAAAGGAAGAAATAAACTAATTGTATCTGTTTATCCCGCCATTCCCGGTGTTGAAAACGAAGAGTACAAAGAGCCAAAAGTTACCGGTGGTTCTATGAACACGCCTGCCGAATACAACGGATTAGTATATAATAAGCCAAAAGATAATTTCGATCGCAGCAAACGACCTGTGGCAGGCCCGGCTAAATTACCTGTGGTGCCTAAATATTATACCTCAAAATTTGATAACGGATTAAAATTAATAGGAACTCAAAGTAATGAGCAGCCTGTTGTAACCATGATTTTACGTTTGGAGGGGGGCCACTTACTCGATGCCGAAGGGAAACACGGAACAGCGGTAATCACTGCCGACATGATGAATGAAGCTACTAAAAACTTCACATCGGAAGCCATGAGTGACGAATTGGATAAATTAGGAAGTTCAATTAGTTTCTCAGCCGACCAAATGTCGACTACCATAGTGGTGCGTTGCCTTAAAAAGAATTCAGCCGCCACACTAAAACTGTTAGAGGAAAAATTAATGAATCCTAAATTTAGTGAGGATGATTTTAAGCGCCTCAAGAAACAAATGCAGCAATTGGTAAAACAGCAAAACAGCAGTGCGGGCTATATGGCACAAACGGCTTTCCGTATGTTAATGCTTGGAAATAATGTGTATGGAACTCCGGCCTTAGGTACCGAAAAATCAATTAAAGCAATCGAACTGAAAGATGTGCAGGCTTATTACAGCAGCTTTTATTCACCAGCCATGGCATCGGTAACCGTAGTGGGTGATATTGCCGAGCAGGAAGTAATGACTCAGTTAGGTTTCCTTAAATCATGGGCAGGCAAAACTTATACTATTCCGGCTTTGCCGGCAACACCTCAATATGAAGCCACTCAGATTTACATGATGGATAAACCGGGAGCACCGCAATCCCAAATACGCATTGGAATAATGGCTATGGCTTATGATTACAACGGAGATTATTACCGCGGACGCTTAACCAATTACATGCTGGGTGGTGCCTTTAACAGCCGTATCAATCTTAATCTCCGCGAAGACAAAGGATACTCATATGGATGTTATTCTTCGTTTCAGGCAAATAAATATTACGGAACATTTTCGGCCGGTGGAAGTGTGCGCACCAATGCTACTGATAGCGCTTTAACCGAGTTTTTTAAAGAGATTAAAAATTACCGTGAAGGCGGCATCACCAATGATGATGTAAAAAATACTCAAAGTTCCATCATTCTGGGAGAAGCTTTAGATTACGAAACATCATTCCAGAAAGCAGGATTTTTGAGTCAGATTTTATTGTATAACCTTCCGGCAGATTACAATGCACAGCAGAATCAGATTTTGAGCAATATTACCCGCGATAATATGCTGGCAATAGCTAAAAAATACCTTGTGCTTGAAAAAATGATCGTGGTAGTGGTGGGAGATAAGGCTAAGATTAAGAAACCCGTTTCTAACCTTAACCTTGGCAAAATCATCGATTACAAATTGGAATAAGTTTAATAGTAACAATGAGCCTGAAACCCCGTCAGATTAACCTTTGACGGGGTTTTTATTTTGAGTAGCGGGTGTAAATATGCATATTTGTACAGAGCAAATAAAAGGTGACCGAGCTATTCGATTTTATAAAACATCTGGTAAATCCTGAATCAATTCTTCATTATGGCGGAATGGTGCTGCTTTTTGTGGTGATTTTTGCCGAGAATGGAGTTTTTTTCGGGTTCTTCCTTCCGGGCGATTCTTTGCTGTTTACCGCAGGCCTGCTATGTGCTACTGGTATTATTCATGATCCGGTTGAGGTAGTGCTGCTGGTTATCAGCATTGCCTCAGTGCTTGGTTACTCTTTCGGGTATTACTTCGGACACAAAACGGGTAAAGCATTGCTCAACCGTCCGGATAGTATGTTCTTTAAAAAGAAACATATTGAAGTGGCCCGTACCTATTACGATAAGTACGGAGGAAAAACATTAATCATAGGCCGCTTTTTACCTATTGTGCGCACCTTTGCGCCTATACTTGCCGGAATTATCAATATGGACATGAAGCGATTTATGCTCATCAATATAATAGGCGCTGTTTTATGGCCCTTAGTGGTGGTAAATGCCGGTTATTTTCTGGGTATAATGGTACCCAATGCAAAAGATTACCTGAGTTATGTAATTATATTAATGGTGATTGTAACAGCAATTCCTATTGTAAATGCCTATAATAATAAGAAGAAATCGAAAGCGCAGTCTGAAGAAAGTTCATCCGGCTAAATCGCAATCTCTTCACTTGCTTCCTGCTTAATAAGCAATTTACGGTATTCGTTAAAAATGGTTGATTTAGAAAGAAAACCAATATACTTTCCATCTTCAAGCACCGGTAAATTCCAGGCCCTAAGGGTTTCAAATTTCTGCATCACAGTTTGCATGCTGTCATCAGTAGAAATAAAACCGGTAACAGGTGAACAAATATCCCGTACTAAGGTATTTTCATAACGCGAGGGATTGAACATGATTTCGCGGATGCCATCTAAATACACTATTCCAACTAATTTTAGCTCCTCATCAATCACGGGAAAAATATTGCGTTTGCAGTGGGCAATCACATCAATCAGCTTTCCTAAGGTCATATCCATTTTCACCATCTTAAAATCGTTTTCAATGAGCTTTTTCAGGTTCATCATGCGCAGCAGGTTTTCGTCTTTGTCCTTGGTCGAAAGGTGTCCGCGTGCAGCTAATTTTTTGGTATAGATGGAGTAAGGCTCAAAATAGCGTGTAATAAAAAATGAAAATGCCGAAACCATCATAAGCGGCACAAACAATTTATATCCTCCGGTAGCTTCGGCAATTAAAAATATAGAAGTAAGCGGGGCATGCACCACACCGCTAAGCACCCCCGACATGCCTGCCACCGTAAAATTTGATGTATGTAAATCGTAGATATGCGAAATATTTACGGCAGTAGCAAATGTGAATCCCAATACAGCTCCGGTAAAAAGGGAAGGGGCAAAAATTCCTCCGTTTCCTCCCGAACCAATGGTAACCGAAGTAGCCACCACCTTTAATGCAATAATCGCCAATCCGAGTAACACCGGAGTTAGAGGCAGGTTGCGGTAAGCATACAAAAAGGTATTATTAAACATTAACTGATAGCGTCCGTTAAGCAGATTATTCACGGTGCTGTACCCTTCACCATACAATACCGGAATAAAAAAAATCATAACGCTAAGTGCAATACCTCCCAGTATGGCTTTGCGGTATTTGGAAGGATGATTTTTAAGGTATGCTTCTATGCGCAGGGATAACCGAATCATGTACACCGAGATTAAACCACAGCAAATGCCAAGCAGGGTGTAAAACGGTAATGCTTTTACATCCCAGCTTTCGGTTACGAGGTAGAATAGCTGACCGCTTCCGGCAATATTAGCCACTACCGCTGCCGTAGCCGAAGCAATAAGGAGAGGGATAAATGCTGGAATAGTGATTTGGGGAAGTAAAACTTCGAGTGCAAAAATAACGCCTCCCAGCGGAGCATTAAAAATGGCCGATATTCCTGCAGCTGATCCTGCTGCCAGTAACAAGGTTCGCTCTTTAACAGTTAGCCGGAGTGCTTTTGCCATATTAGAACCAATGGCTGCTCCCGTTACCACAATAGGAGCTTCCAGTCCGCAAGAACCACCGCTTCCTACTGTGAGCGCGCTGGTAATTACATGGGAATAGACTTTATCCTTTTCTACATCTCCCGACTTACGGTTTATAGTATAAATAATATTGCTGATGCCGCGGCCAAGTTTGCCTTTGCGAAAGTGCTGAACATAAAAAACAGTTAATACAATACCCAATAAAGGGAAAAATAGATACAACCAGTTGTATTGTTCGGCAGCGGTACTTTCAAAAAGCACATCTTCAATTAACCTGACTAATGTTTTTAGAATAATGGCCGTAATCCCTGCAATTAATCCAACCAGTCCGCTTACAAGAAGCAGCGTATTTTTATTATTAACGTAGCGGAGTCGCCACAGCCAAATTTTGGAAATCCAGGATTGTACTGCCGGTTTCATACTTCAATTATAAGAATAAAATAACGGATATGCAGTCCGTATTTTTATTTCAGCTTATAGCGAATTCCTGCATAGGTCATTCGCCCGATTACCGGTCCCCACACCAATGAGGCATCAAAAGAAGCTCCGAACGGATTGGAAGGATCCATGATTAATTGCGTTTGACGAAAACCAAGTAAATTCTCACAACCAATATAGGCATCGATTTTTTTCCACGCTTTGCTCACCTGTGCATTCATTACGAAATACGAAGGAGAGAAGCCCGATGTAACGGAATTAAGAGGAGTAAACGGAATTCTTTTTTTGCCATACCATTGCAATGTATAATCAAAACTCCATTTGGTTTTACTGGTATAATCGAGATTAATAAAAAAACGCTGCTTTGATACAAAGGGCTGTTGCTTTTTCCCGTTGAGGTAATTAGTTTCCATATCAAGCCATTTATAAGCCGTTTTTAATCCTACGCGTTTAATCAGTTCATAATTCAGTTCTAATTGCAAACTGTTTACATACGAACCATTTTTGAGATTATAAAAAAGAACTCTATCCGAACTGAAATCCCGATCGCATACCACCTGATTTTCGAAATCGGTGCGGTAGGCATCGGCACTGATACTTCCCTTGCGATGAAACAATTTAAAATCCTGTGTCATATTTATTCCGTAATCCCAGGCAATTTCAGGTTGCAGCCCGTACACTTTTCCTCCGGTTCCTAAAATAGTTAACTGACGCGAACTGGCAAATACCGAAGTGTTTTCGGCAAAAATATTCGCAGAGCGCAGTCCGCGACCGAACGTAGTGCGCAGGGTGAGCTTTTCATTTATGGCATATTTGGTATGCAGCCGGGGAGTTATGAAATTACCGAATAAGGAATGCATATCGTAACGCAATCCCGCAACTAATGAAAAACGAGAGGATGGTGTCCAGGTGAATTCAAAAAAAGCTCCCGGGACTATCTCGGTTCGTTTATAAGTGAGTGAGTCGTATGTCTCGAGAAAATTATCTCTTAAAAAACTAATACCTGTGGTAAACCTATTCGAGGTATGTGTAATGATGGACTGAAAAATAAGGTTGGTGTAAAAACTCTGCTCTTTCCCTTCATAGGAGCGCGTACCAAACCACGATTGCTGGTTGTGATTTATAGCACTTATGGTAATTCCTATACTTTGAAAAGGTAAATCTTTCCATACATAACCCGTTTTGGCAAAGGCTTCGTAACGTTTTGTATCAAGTAACACCCCGTAATCAATGGCCTTACCTTTTTCGTTCACCGGGTCAAACCCCAATTGCCCTCCGGTTCGGTTTTCTGAAAGCAGTTTTACGCCAATTTGTGATTCCAATCCTTTTGTACCATTGTACTTCCAGGTATTGGATAACCCATATTGTGAACTAAGAGGAATGTCTAGGTATCCGTCTTTATTGCGGTCGTTTTTACCGTCAAAAAAATCTCCATGAAGCAACAGGATAGTACTCCATTTTTTACTGAATTGATGCGCCAGATTCAGGTTTGTTTCGGCACGCCCCATTTCATTTACGTACTGATTAAAATAAATCCGCTCGCTATTATATGGCTTTTTAAGTTCCACGTTAATTTGCCCGGCAATACTTTCATATCCGTTAACCACCGAGCCGGTTCCTTTGCTTAGTTGAATGGATTCAATCCAGGGGCCGGGTACATAAGCCAGCCCATAATTTGTGGCCAATCCGCGCATACGTGGCTGATTCTCGATGGTCAGTAAAGTATATTTCCCCTCTAATCCCAGCATTTGAATTTGTTTTACTCCGGTTACGGCATCGGCAAAGGAAACATCCACGGTGGTACTTGTTTCAAAACTTTCCGACAGGTTACAGCAGGCCGCCTTGCGCAATTCTTTTTCTCCGGCAATTTCCACTTTTTGTGTACTCAACGGATCTATCGTTATCCCAGTTTGTTTTTCGCGCAGGGTGTACTCTTTTAACATAAAGGCGTTTTTAAGAGTAATGGTAAAAAATTGCTCTCCTTTGTAAGTTACGGTATCATTGGCGTACCCTAACACCCGTATCAAAAGTTGTGCGTGCCCGGCTACTTTTTCAATTTGAAAAAAGCCGTTAGAGTCGGCCATAGCCGAAGTGGTGGTATTTACCCAGTGAACCGTGGCATAGGCAGCTCCTGTAAGGGAATCTTTTCCCAGCGGTTCAAGTATTCTTCCCTTTAAAACCTGCTGGCCCGAAGCATAAAACGAAATACCCGTCAGTAGGAGTGCAATGATCCGTTTCATTGACTTTTTCGTTCGTAGTGACAGCAGGGCGAGAGGCGCTGATATGCTTTATCATCTCCTCTTTTTTGTTCGGTGTCGTAACCTGAAGCGGCTATCAGTTCGTGTATTTTTTCCGCGTTTATCTTTTCAGGGTTATAGGTTACGGAAATAATCTTGGTGTTTTTATCCCATTCGGCTAATTTTACTCCTTTCACATCCAACGCAGTCTCAATGGTATGTTTACACATATCGCAGTTACCCCATACTTTAAAAGTGATGGTGGTATCATTTTTTTGTCCGAAAACAAAATTAGCAATGAAAAATACACTTAGAAGTAAGCCAGATTTTTTAAAAAATAATTGGTTCACAATTGGATTAATTTAAGGTTGCATAAAAGCAGCATTGGTAATAAAGCTGCTGTCGGTAAATGTTTTTAGAAAAGCCACCAAATCCAACTTTTCCTGTGCAGTTAAATTTAGCCCGTTTTTAATCTGATCCATATTAACATCCAGATTGGGAGAACCGGTTTTTACCTGATGGTCGTAAAAGTCAACAACCTGTTCAAGCGTAATAAAACGGGAATCGTGCATGTAGGGGAATGTAAGTGCAATATTTCTAAGAGTAGGTACTTTAAATTTGCCGTTATCGGTGCTTTGGCCGGTTACTTTACCCAAACCAATATCCGTTAATGTAGCATCCAAACCATTATTGCGGAAAGCGTGGTCAGTGAGCATAGCGTCTGAATGACAGTGGTTGCAATCGGCTTTGCCAAAAAACAAATCTTTTCCCCTTTTTTCCTGATCGGATAATACCGAGGTATCACCTTCAAAATAAAATTTATCAAACCGGGAGTTGAATGAAACCAGCGTACGCTCAAACTGGGCAATAGCTTTTGTGACCATATTACTGTCAATAATAGTTTTGCCAAATGCTTTAAAAAACAGACCCGGATATACAGGGTCGGCTTGCAGCCGGCTAACCACCACGGGCCAGGTATTTCTCATCTCCACCGCATTGGTAACGGGATCATGTGCCTGAAGTTCAAGAGACGGACGTCTGCCATCCCAGAAAAACTTAGTTGACCATCCCATATTAATAACGGCCATTGCATTCCTGTCACCAAATGCCCCGTTGGTACCTGTACTAAAGGCGCGTGGATCTGAAAAGGCATTCTCTATTTTATGACAGGAAGCACAGGACATACTCATGTCGTCCGAAAGTTTTTTATCATAAAACAGCTTGCGGCCAAGAGATACTCCCTCAACCGTAGTGGCGTTATCGGCAGGCTCAGGCATTTGCCCCGAATAAATTTTTACCCACGAAGGATAGGAGATAGTATGCGGAGTGGGATTAAAAACCGGAGTCTCGTTTTTCACGGGTACTTCTTCTTTTTTATTGCATGCCAGCAGCAGGACAAAGCAGCCTAAAGTAATGCAGGAAATATTTCGGATATTCATATTTTACCTTATTACAAGTTTTTGATTCAGAACCCCCGATTGATTAAGTACAGATATAAAGTAAAGTCCCTGTTGCAATCCATTTAACCACAAAAGGTGCTCACCAGCCTCAGGAATGAATTGCTTAAGTACTGTTTTTCCTGAAACATCACTGATGGAGATTTCATTGGCTTCAACAGGTAAACTTAAATAAACTTTTTCACCTGCCGGATTTGGAAACACGAGCATCCGGCTTAAAGACCCTACCGGAGGGGCCGAAGCTGCCAGCAATGCTGTATTTATCGCATTGCGTATAGGAGTATTATCAGACGGGGCGTACCCCAGTTTTTTGTAAAAAATCTGATGCCCCCAGCCAGCGGCTATTACAATGGTGGGCATCCCCATGCCACCATAGTAATTTACATCACTATCGCCTTCGGTAAATACCGTGTGACTTGACAGGTTATTGGTATTTTTCCAGTTAGTCATATCGGCACAGGTATAACTGTTATCGAAGCCAATGGCATATAATTCAACTTTTCCGGGATGACTTACTGCATAATCGGCTTTAATGCTTTTTAATCCGTTACCTGCAGTTACGCATGGAGCACAGTTCATCATAACATATTCCAGAATGATGACTTTGCCAGAATTTAATTCTGTAAATAAATCGTGTGGATTACCGCTGCAGTCGTTTTTGGTAAAATTTTGTACGGTTGTTTGTGCCAAAGCTGCTGCATACCAGCCAAGCGAAAATATAATATAAACTACTTTCTTCATTTTAATTTTTAATAATAAATCGGTAAATAAAACAGAGGGAAAAGCCTGTATTGCGGCAAGAGAAAGCAGGGCTAAATTCTGATTAGCCTGTTTTGAATATAGGTGGGGGTGTGGGAGAGGGGCGGAGCTTTTGACTCTCCATGAAATTTAGTCCCTTTGTAAAGCTGAGTGGTAACCGAGGCCTGTTCAAAAAACAAACAGGTAACCACTTTGGGTACAGCAGGTTTTTCGGTTGGAATCAGGTGGTGAGCTGCAGTAATTTTAATAAATGTTTGACGGCTGTTACAGCATCCTTTTTTCTTTTTTGATTTGCTAGAGCACAAACACGACTTGGCTTTGTGTGTGTAAAAAGAAATGGATTTTAAATTGTTGCCGCAAAAATGAGCAGCAACAGATACCCCGCCTGCGCTGATGAGGTAAGTAACGGTTAATCCAAAAAGAAAAAGCTTCCTTAACATTGATTTACAAAAATAGGAAGCTTTTTCTTAAAAAAGAATCTTTTGCGGTTTATTATTCGGAAACCTCTCCCAAAGCGATTTCATTTTCATTCGCCTCACGAACCATCACAATATTTCCGGTAAAGCGCAGCACCTGACCGGCTAAGGGGTGATTAAAGTCCATATGCACGTGGTCGTCATGAATTTCAGTGATTACCCCGTAAAGCGAGTTTCCGCTCTGGTCCTGCATAGGAAGGGTGTTTCCCACCTGTAAAATATCGTCCGGAGCACCTTCCACATTAAAAACACTGCGTGGAATTACCGCGAGGTAATCAGGGTTGTATGCTCCATATGCTTCTTCGGCTTCAATGGAGAAATCAAACGTATCACCGGCCTTTAATCCGGCTAATCCTTTGTCAAATCCCGGAATAGTATTACCGGCACCGTGCACAAATGAAAAAGGGCGTGTTTCGTCAGCTTTGTCGGCAATTTCGCCCGAGGTAAGGGTGAGCTCATAATGCAGGGTTACTACTTTGTTATTATCAATTATCATATCTTAAAAATGAATGGCAAAGGTAAGTCAAGTATCTGAATATTTAAGTTTGGGAATGCGGTAATGCTAAATCAAACAGGTTGCCGCTCATGACAACCTGTTTGATTTCTTTAATTCAGTAAAAGCAATAAGAAATTTACCAAACGTAAACCTTTTTATTCATCAGCAGAGCTTCACCGGTTATGGTATCAGCACC
This sequence comes from uncultured Bifidobacteriaceae bacterium, assembly GCA_964535575.1. GTDB lineage: Bacteria > Bacteroidota > Bacteroidia > UKL13-3 > UKL13-3 > JAGPCK01. The sequence continues at coordinate 100,629 of CAZHTC010000008.1, read as the reverse complement.
TGTAGCTGTATCAATAACTTTAGTTTCGTACAGTACTCTGTTTTTCTCAGGGAAAATCTCCTTTACTGTAATTACAGCCTTATAAGGCGTATCTACGAACATAGGTTTTAAAAAAGTAGTATTTTGCTTCATGTAAATATGCCCGTCAGCGTGAAGCAGGGTGCCGAATATTTTGGTGAATACACTTGCGCTGTAGTGGCCATGAATAATGCAACGGCCAAACATACTTGCTTTACCAACTTCCTGATTTACATGAAGCGGGTTGGTATCACCCGAAATTTGCGCGTAAAGGTCAACCTGCGCCTGGGTGTAGGAAAAATCATGGGTAAATACATCTCCGACTTGAATCATAAAAATAGTTTTAGGGGTTATAAAAATGAAATTTTGAACGCCCGCGAAGGTAATTGATTTTGGGCGGGTTCATTTAATTTTACGCAGAATTTTAATTATATCAATAGATAAAAAAGTAACTTATGACGAAGATCATCAATAAATCTATACGTTTAAGTACTTGAATTAGTGTTATATATGTATCATATCGGTGAATAGGCCAAACATATAGTGCAAATATGAAAAATGTTTTTACCTTTGCGCCCGAATTCAGGTGCCCTTTTTAGTTAAAATAAAATCCGGAATTCGTCAAAAAACGCAAAAAAATGGAAACAACAACAGGGAACACTGTAAAAAACGTGTTCGAAACCTGGGCCGAGGCTCAGAAGAAAGCAATGGATTCTTTTACTGAAAGCACCGAAAAGTTTCAAAAAGAAATCCTGAACAACAACAAAACCGGTGAAGCAGCCGATTACTTCAAAAAATGGTATGATTCTCAAATGTCGTTTTTCTACAATAACGAAAACAAAAATTCGTCAAATCCGATGGATTGGTTTAATAACTGGCTGAACAATCAGTCTGACATGGGTAAAAAAATGAATGAAATGACACAGGAGTGGATGAAAAATCTGAACAATCCGGCCACCATGATTAACTCAATCCCCGGGATGCCAGAAGAAGCCAGAAGAAATATGGAGCAAGCCATGAATACCTATACTACATGGATGAATTCAATGACTTCCGCTTACAACGACATGACCAAAAATTTTGGTAACCCGAATACCAAAGACTATTTCAGCAGCATGTTTAACAACACCGATAGCTACATGAAAATGTTTCAGCTGTGGATGCCGGTAATGAAGGCCATGAGTGATAAAACGTACACTCCAGAGCAATTCGGACAACTGTTTAACACCGCGCTTTATAAAGATATGATGGATAAAATGTTTGGTTTTACTCCGGATTATATGAAAAGCATGTTCTCTAACCTCAACAGCTCGTATCAGGAGAATATGAATAAGATGATGGATTTAAATAAAGGCTATTTTGATAACATGAAAAACAGCCTGCACAGCAGTCTGCCTTCATTTATTCAGGACCCGTTTAATTCTTACCTGAATGCTTACCAGAATATGTTTAATCATCTGCAAAATGCTTCAAATCCTTTTGCTAAGATGATGACTCCAGGTTTAGGAAAAGATCAGATGGAGAAACTTACCGAACTAAGCAATCGTTTCAATATTTTCCAGGTTCGTAACTCACAAATGCAATACTTGGTGTACACCACCGGTATGAAAGCCATGGAAACCCTTTCGCAGAACCTGTATAACAAAATGAAGAATGGCGAAGAAACCAAAAGCTTTATGCAGTTGTATTCAGAAATGCTGAACACCATGGATAAAGCCTATGTAGAGCTGTTTGAAACAGAAGAATATTCTAAAATGCAGGCAGAACTGAGTTCAGTTGGACTTCGGATGAAAAAAGATATCGAAGACCAAATGGAAAAAATGTTTGCCAATGTACCTTTGGTACCCCGCTCGGAAATGGATGAGTTGTACAAAACCATTCACGACCTGAAGTCACGTATTCGTTTGCTGGAAAAGCAAATTGACGGAGATTTTGAAGTAGAGGTGAAAGAACCAAAGGCTGCCTCAAAAAAATCAAAGAACGCATAAGTTGAATTAATAGGTTTAATAGTAAGCAGCCGCAGATTCTTTTGAGTTTGTGGCTGTTTTTTTTCAAACTTCCTTAAATTCGTTTCAATTAAATCAAACCGTAAAATATGAATGTAAATGTAAAAGAAGTAATGACTGAGTTTACCAAAGCAAGCGAAAAACTGGTGAAAGGGTATGAAACATTACAGCGTATAAAAGATGTGGAAGTAGCTACCACGCCCAAAACATTGGTGTGGCAGCGTGACCACGTGAAAGTATATCATTACAACCGCGAAACTGCGGCAAAATGTAAAATTCCCTGCCTCGTTTCATTTGCCATGATTAACCGGCAGGATGTGCTAGATATTCAACCTGACCGCAGCTTAATGAAAAAGTTGCTTGATGAAGGACTGGACGTGTATATTCTTGACTGGGGATATCCTGGTAAACAGGATCGTTATCTCACCATGGAAGATTATATTCTGGGGTATCTGGATGATGCGGTGGATTACGTTCGTAAAGCCAATAAGGCACCTAAAATTAACATGCTTGCCATTTGTCAGGGTGGAACATTTAGTATGATTTACGCTTCTTTGAAACCTGAAAAATTCAATACCCTCACCACTTTTGTGGCTCCGTTTGATTTCAAAGGAAATGAGTGTATGCTTTACCGCTGGACAAAAGATATTGACGTAGATGCGATGGTGGATAGTATCGGAACCATTCCGGGTTCTATGCTCGATCAGGGTTTTGGTTTCTTAAAACCAAGCATGAATATTAGTAAATACCTTGGTGTAATGGACTCATTAGAGGATGAGGAAAAACTACTTTCCTTTTTGCGTATGGAAAAATGGAAATCCGATCTTCCGAATATTGCTGGAGAAATGTTCAGAAAGTACATTAAGGACCTTTTCAGAGATAATAAACTTATTAAAGGAGAGATGGAGTTGGCTGGTCAAAAAGTGGATTTGAAAAATATGACCGTTCCTTACCTCAACGTGTACGCTACTGAAGATAATATTATCCCGAATACATCTACTTTACCCATTATGGATAAAATAGGGTCGAAGGATAAAACTTCTTATCCGTTTAAAGGCGGGCATATTGGCGTATTTGTTGGTTCTAAATCTCAGAAAGAATTAGGACCAGCTGTTGCCAAATGGATTATGGACAGATCATAGAACTATAAAAAATGATAACAAAGAGGTCTCTTTCTGAAAATGAAAGAGACCTCTTTGTTTATAAAAGTAGCCTTACTATCTGAGTGGGTTACTGAAATCCAAAATCTGAAACTTAAATACTGAACATACCATAATATGGTTCTTTTCAGATTATCCGATTGAATTAATTGTTTTATAATTCTGATTATTATGTTTTCTTGCACTTCATAAAAATGAGGACAGGTTTAGGGCTTTTTATTTTATTAAGTTTAATCTGGGGCAATGCATTGGCTCAAAAGGATAGTGTGCTCATCTTTTATAAGGACACCGTTTTTATAAATCGCGGAAAAGCCATTGATTGGGAAATAGTTCATAAACATCAGCAAAACCTCACCTTCACCGGAACCCGCATCGCTCAGCCACCCTCTGATAAATACGACAGCACCGGTACCATTTCATTAAGCGGATACATCAGTTGCTATTATGGAGTATATTCAGATACCTCTAACGCAACCGGATTTCAGAAATTTCCTACCTCGGCACCTAAAACAGAAACTTTCTCGCTGAATATTGTGCAACTTTCGGCAGCCTACACTTCGCGGAATGTACGAGGTATTTTTACTTTTCATTACGGAGATATTCCGCATTGCGCCTGGTCAAATGAATACAACCTTATTCAGGAAGCCAATATAGGAATGCGTATAGCTAAAAAACTGTGGGTTGATGCCGGGCTTTTCAGAACCCATATAGGCCTTGAGTCCATACAACCCCGTGAAAATATTACCTACAGCGTTGCTACCACCACGTACTACGAACCGTATTTTCTGAGCGGTGCCAAGCTCACCTGGAATGCATCCTCAAAACTTACGCTTCAGGCAAATGTTTTTAACAGTTTTAATACTTTTCATGAAACAAATAAAAACAAGGCATTCGGGCTGGCTGCCTTGTATGAGTTCAGTCCGAAACTCAGTATTACTTTTAATACCATTCATTGCGATGAGTCGCCTGTATATGCTACGCTTAAACAGCCCCGAATATATAATAACCTTTACCTTGTGTATAAATCAAAACGAATTGACTTGGGTGCAGAAGCTAATTTTGGAACCCAACAGCACACCAAACTCAGCGATTCAACGCAATCGGCTATTATGTATAGTGCGTTGCTTGCGGTGAAATTAAAAATCACGCCCAAACAAGCCGTTTATTCCCGTGTAGAGTATTTTTATGACCCGGATGAAATTTTAACCGGACCTGTGCAAAACGGACACCACCAATTGGTAGGCATTAATTTGCTTGGAATAACTGCCGGAATGGAAGTAAAACCCATAATAAATTCTTATTTCAGGATAGAAGGCCGCTATTTACAAACCACTAGTGATGAAGATATTTTTTTACTCAACGGCAGATCAAGTCATCAGCGCTGGGAAATAATTACCGGAATAGGAGTGTGGTTTTGAACTTAAATTTCATCCCTTTCCCGCAACCATATGATTCAAAAACTTTTTAATGAAACACCTGAACATTAATGACCAGATAGCCATTGCCTACACAGATACGGGAAAAGGAGATACTCTTATTTTTATTCATGGGCTTGCGAGTTATGGAAGTATATGGCGAAAAAATATAGACGTACTAAGTAAGAATTACAGGTGCATAGCTATTGATCTTCCCGGTAATGGGAAATCTTCCAAAGGAGATTTTCCATTCAGCATGTTTTTTTATGCCGAATCGGTGGTGCAGTTTATTCAAAAACTCGGACTCAGCGAAGTTTACCTGTGTGGCCATTCAATGGGAGGACAAATTGCCCAGATTATTGCCCTGCGTTATCCTCAATTGGTAAAGAAACTGATTTTAGCTGCTCCCGCAGGATTTGAGTTTTTTACCACTCACGATAAATTGCTCTTTAATCAGATGATGATGCTGGGAAATTTTGTTTATGCCGATGAATACCATCTGGCCTCAACTATACGTGATGGATTTTCGGTAATTCCGGATGAAGCAGAAGGAATGATTAACGACCTTAAGGAGCAATTATTTTCAGGGAAATTAAGTTACTACCGTGCCATGGTTACGGGCTCCATTAACGGAATGATGAATGAGCAGGTATATGATTTTCTTCCTCAAATTGATTGCCCTGTATTAGTCATATTCGGGGAAAAGGATAAACTTATACCCAATAAACTGATTCATCACGCCACTACCGAAAAAGTAGCCAGATTGGGAACCGCTCAGCTTAAACAAGGTACACTACACCTTTTACCAAACTGCGGGCATTTTGTTCAGTGGGAAAAAGCAGATACCTTTAATCAGTTGGTAAATGATTTTTTACTGAAATGAACGGCAAAAAAAAATATGGTTGGGCAAGTCCGGTGTTTTTTATTGCAATAGGTGGAGGACTGTTTTATTGGGTCGCTCAAAAATTTGATATCTCGCAGGCAATTGAAACCATTAAACAGGGAGAATATTGGAATATAATTCCGGTAATTATAGTTTCTTTTCTAAGCTATTTCTTTAGGGTGCAACGCTGGCGTATGTTAATGAAAGCCGGTGGAAATCCATCTTCGTTTGTAAACGGATTAATTGCACTTAGTATCGGCTACACGGTAAATTATGCATTGCCCCGCGTTGGTGAGGTTACCCGCAGTTTAATTATATGGCGTAAAGAAAAAACACCTTTTGAATTAACGTTGGGTGCCGTGGTTACCGAGCGAGTAGTTGATATTATCATGCTTTTTATTGCCTGCATGGCGGCCTTACTGCTGCAGTTTGACAGGTTATGGCATTTCATACAAACCTTTATCTGGCTGCCCCTCACAGGCAGAGCAGGAATAACGGCAAAAGCCTGGTGGATGGTAGCCATTGTATTGGTGCTGCTATTTATTTTCGGGCTGTTGGTGCGCAGGTTTTTTCAATCGGATAAAGTACATCACTGGCTTTATTCTTTTTTGAAAGGGTTGTTAAGTATTAAAAAGGTTAATCCGTTTCGGCATTTTGTTTTTTACACGCTGGGCATATGGTCCTGTTATTTTTTAATGACTTACCTGTGGACCTTTTCATTTCCCCAAAGTGCTTTTATCGGGCCGCTGGCTGCATTTGTGGTGATGGTTACGGGTTCCATTGGCCGCTCCATTCCGGTGCAGGGAGGCGGAATGGGTGTGTATCATTCGCTGGTAACTCCGGCTTTTATGCTTTACGGAGTAACAGAGCCCGTAGCATTTGCATTAGCCATTATCATTCATGGGGCACAGGCAATTTTTTCGTGCATCATGGGTTTAATTTGTTACCTTTTGATGAGCCTACAGGAATTAAAAAACTAAACCCGCCAAAAAGCGGGTTCAGTTGCAAGGTTCAATCGTATTTCTTAAAAATCATCTTCGTCAGGGGCCGTTTTGGCCGGAGCCTTTCCGTTTCGGTGTTGTTGTATTTTTTGCCTGCGGTTGTCGCGCACTTTTTCTTTTACGGCTGCATACTGTTTTTGCTGTTCGGGGGTAAGTACTGCCATCACCTGTCTGTCGGTATCTGCACGCAATTGTTTCATGGTAGCCCGTTTCACATCGGCACTGTCGGTTGATTGTTTTACAGCCTTCATTTTTTGACCCTGCACCTTGTAAATTTCTTTAATCTTTAAGGTTTGGTCATCGCTCAGGTTAAGGTGATTCTTTAACCGGTAAGCCATTTTTTCGGCAGGTAAACTGTCGTGTTGTGCTTTTGTACTCAACATACTTCCGCCCATCAAAATCAGTAACAGGCATTTTAGCATTTTATTTTTCATATTCTTCTGAATTTATTGCGGGTAGGATATCATAAACGCTATAAGGTTTAAAGTCCCTGAAGTTTAATCTTATTTAAAACCATTCTACACTCTCGGTATTTCGGGTTATCTTTGCGCCATTAATCATGAGCAAACACGGTAAAATATTAGTGGCTATGAGTGGCGGTATCGACAGCACGGTAACTGCCGTAATGCTGGCCGAAGAGGGGTATGAAGTGGTAGGAATTACCATGAAAACATGGGACTATGAAACTTCGGGAGGCAGCAAAAAAGAAACCGGTTGCTGCAGTCTTGATTCAATTAACGATGCCCGTACCATTGCCGTGCAATATGGCATTCACCACATGATTCTTGATATCCGCGAAGAGTTTGGCGATTTTGTGATAAACAATTTTGTTGACGAGTATATAGCCGGACGCACACCCAATCCATGTGTGCTCTGCAATACCCATATCAAATGGGAAGCACTTTTAAAACGGGCCAATATGCTGGATTGTGAATTTATTGCTACAGGCCATTATGCCAATGTGAGGCAGGAAAACAACCGGTATGTGATTTCAAAAGGCAAGGACGAAAACAAGGATCAAAGTTATGTGTTGTGGGGGCTTAGTCAGGCAAGTCTGGCAAAAACCCGTTTCCCTATGGGACAGTACCGCAAGCCCGAAATTAAACAAATGGCCATTGATATGGGCTTTACCGAATTGGCTAAAAAAAGTGAGAGTTACGAAATTTGTTTTGTTCCTGATAATGATTACCGGGGCTTTTTAAAACGCAGAGACCCCGGCCTGGAGGCACGTGTTGACGGTGGGAATTTTGTACTCACTGATGGCCGCATTATTGGCAAACACAAAGGATATCCGTTTTATACTGTAGGGCAGCGTAAAGGATTGGAAATTGCAGTGGGAGAGCCCTTGTTTGTGGTAGAGATTAAACCTGAAACCAATACCGTGGTGCTTGGCAAAATTGAAGATTTGAACAGAAACGGCATGTGGGTGCGCGGGTTGAATATGGTAAAATATGCTTCCCTTACCGAGCCCATGGAGGCCTTAACAAAAATTCGCTATAAGGATGCAGGTAGTTTAAGTACCATCACACAGGAAGGAAACCGCATGAAAATAGAGTTTCACAGCGAGGTAAAAGCTATTGCTCCGGGGCAAAGTGCAGTTTTTTACGAAGAAAATGATTTAATTGGAGGCGGATGGATTGAATCGGGTTTTCAGATACAAGCCAATTGATGCGAAAAATAAATTATCTTATTTGTGTACTTTTTCTTTTGTCGGCCTGTAAAAAAACAGAGCCCGATAAAGGGAATTATGCAGCCGGATATGAATATTTTCCGGTTAACATAGGGCACCAGTTAATTTACGAAATAGATTCCATTGTGTATGATGATTTTAATGGAACCGTTGATACATTTACCTATCAATGCAAGGAAATTATTGCCGATACATTCAGCGGAATAGATGGTAAAATCAATCAGCGCATTGAATGGTATTACCGGCAGCACGACACCGATGCTTGGGAGTTTTATCATGCAGGATTTTCTACTTTAACTACTTTTACAGCTGAGGTTACCCAGCAAAATGAAAAAATTATCCGGTTAATTTTTCCGGTAAATAATTCCACAAGCTGGAACGGGTATGCTTACACCACACATACCGATAAGCCTGAATTTTATTACGACAATATTGGCTCATCCTATCAGGGGTTGAACGAACTTTTTGTGAATACCATTACTGTGGTGGAGCAAAGTGATTCGAATCTGATTGAGCTCATGGAAAAAAACAGAATCTATGCCCCCTATATTGGAATGGTATATAGCCAATACGATTCGCTGAATACCCAATTTGACCGTGGAGGCCAACCGAAAATAAACGGGTTGAGGTTGCGATACAAACTGAGTGCTTACATTAAATAATTTCTGATGACAAAAAAAATGATTCTGCTTCTTTCTTGTATGGCATTTTTTGCCGGGGCAAAAGGGCAGGTAATTTCGGAATATAAATACTGGGTGGGTTTTACTGACAAAAAAGATTCTCCTTATAGTTTCGAACGTCCTAAAGAATTTTTATCCTACAGGGCACTTGACAGAAGAACCAGATTTAATATTACTCTTGACTCAACCGACCTTCCTGTAAACTACAACTACATTGATAAACTTGCCGGACTTGAGGGGGTGGAAGTACGCAACCACAGCAGGTGGCTTAACGGAGTTACCATCCATTTAAAAGACACGGCAGCTCTTGCTGAAATTAAAAAATTGCCTTTTGTGAAGGAAGTGAAACTGGTAGGATATGAAAAACTGCAGGCCATTTTTAATTTACTGAATATAATCCCCGATTCGTTAATCCAGCCTCCGGTTTATAAATACGAACCAAAGCCTGTGGTGCTGGAAGACCAGTTTGGCAAAAGTTATTATGGAACTGCCTTTAACCAGATTGCCATGTGCAATGGCGATAAATTACATAAGGCGGGCTTTAATGGGTCGGATGTTAGAATAGCCTGCATTGATGCAGGGTTTAGCAATTTAGATGAGTTGCCAGCCCTGCGTATTGTGGTAAAAAAAGGTTTGATTGCCACCTATGATTTTGTAGAAGGAAATGATACCGTGTTTGACGATGATGACCACGGCCTTGAAGTGTTATCGTGTATGGCTGCCTATGAACCTGGTAAAATGGTGGGAACTGCTCCGTTTGCCTCGTATCTATTACTTCGTTCGGAAGATGCGGCCACCGAATTTCCGGTTGAAGAAATTAACTGGGTATGTGCAGCCGAATTTGCCGACAGCGCAGGAGCAGATATCATTACCTCGTCAGTAGGGTACACGCAGTTTGATGATAAAAGCATGGGGCATGTGTATACCGATTTAAATGGTAAAACAACTTTTATTACTCTGGGGGCCGACCTGGCAGTAGCTAAAGGCATTTTGGTGTGCAACAGTGCCGGAAACGAAGGCGATAATAAATGGAAATATATAGGAGCCCCGGCCGATGCCAACTCGATTATCACCCTTGGTTCGGTAAATGCAAAAGGCGAAAAATCGGATTTCAGTTCTATTGGCCCAACTGCTGACAAACGGATAAAACCTACACTAGCAGCAATGGGCGAATTGGCCACTGTGTATACCCCTTATGGCATGTACATGAAAGCAAGCGGAACATCCTTTTCAACTCCGGTTTTTGCGGGTATGCTGGCTTGTTTGGTTCAGGCCAACCGCTCAAAAACACCGGCACAGGTAATGGATGCCCTTAAAATGAGTGGAAGCAATTATCCCGTTCCCAATAATCAGTTAGGCTATGGAATACCGGATATGGTACTTGCCAATAAAATTTTGGGAGGAGACACGGCCTACAGATTAAATCAGGATCAGCTGGTAGATATCTCGGTACCGGTTAATTCTCCTTTTATCACAGTTACTTTTCATGCCGAAACCGATAATGATTTGAAATTGATTATTGCCGCGCCAAACGGAAAGAAAAAAGTAAGCGCAAAGTATGCCATGCGTAAAGGCCAAACCGAGCGTTACGTGTTAAAAGGATACAAAAAACTGAAATCCGGAAATTACACCTTATATGTATTGTTCGGGCCGCATGCGTTTAAGGCCGAATTCACCAAGTAATTTTTACTAAAACTTCAGGCAGAAATGTTCTTTTGCCTGCTCTTTCCGGAAGAACACAAGACCTAAGTAATACAGGTCGATGGTAACGGTAACTCTCGCATCCTTTTTAATAAACTCCCAGGCTTTTTCCATTTCGGGCGACCAGTGAATATCATCAAAAATTAAAACAGTTTCATTGGTGCTTTTTTGTGCGAGTAACTCAAAATAATTGATGGTTGGCAGGTACTGATGATTGCCGTCAATAAATGCAAAATCCACTTGATTCAATTGCGCCAGAAAGGAGGGAAGCACCTGATCAAACAACCCTTTTTTAAATTGTATTTTATCTGCCAGTTCAAGTTGCTCAAAGGTTTCCTGAGCAATGGCAGCAATTTTTTCAATTCCCTCAAAGGTGGTCATTTTGAAACCCGGAATTTGTTTTCCTCCCAACGTGAGATAAGAGGTGGTTATTCCAAAGCAGGTACCTAATTCCACTACCTCACGGGGCTTAAGAAAGGTTACGAGTCGATAAAGCAAGCGGGCCTGACGGGCTGGTTTAAGACTGTACCGGGCAATAGATCTTACGGTTTTATTGGTAACAGATGAACCTGCTCCGGCATCGGTAAATGTAAGTGGTACCGGCATACTAATTAACCAGTGCCTTCTTTTTTCAATCCGGTCAAATTCCGGAATCAGTTTCTCTTGTAAAATGCATTTGGTGTACAATTCATACACAAAAGGCGAGTGCAGCACCTGCACATGTGTTCGGGAAAAAAGGTGTTTACAAAAAGAAGCGGCCTGAAAAAATTTTTGCCCGATTTTCATCAGGAATTATTTCCGCCAGTCATGGCTTTGCGAATGAGTTTTAACTTTTCGTCAAGCCTGCTTATTTCCTGTTTGGCATTTTTGAGATTTTCCTCAATCTGCTTTAAGAATGGGGAGGCGTTTTTGCTGTTGGCAAAGAAACCCATATTGTTTTGTTCAGTATCAATCTGGGCTTTAATTTTTCTGATTTTATCCATCAGAAAACGTTCTTCTTTCTTTAGCCGGTCGCGCCCGTCAGGAGCACTTGCCATCAGTTCGTAGTGCGAGGCCTGTTCTTTGGCACGCATCTCTTCTTTTTCCTGACGGAAAGTTCCGTAAATGCTATTCAGGGCATCGTTGTACTGCTTTTGAATATCTTCTTTACTTGCCATGGGTACAAACCCAATTTTGTTCCACTCGGCCTGTACCAGTTTCACTTCGGTTAATACCTCTTCGGCATTTTCTTTTCCAATAAGAGCTTTTAACTGGGTTAACAAAGCAGTTTTGGCCGCAAGGTTTTCATTTTGCTCTTTGTGGGTATGTTCAAAGTGCCCCGACTTACGACTGAAAAACGTATCACATGCTGCACGGAATCGTTTCCATATTTTGTCGGATTGTTTATCATGAACCGGCCCGATGGTTTTCCATTTGGCCTGTAAATCAAGAATGGCTTTAGTGGTTTTGTTCCACTCAGTTTGATTGGCTAATTCCTCCGCTTTTTCACACAACTCGGTTTTCAGTTTCAGGTTGTGGTTGCGTTCGTTATTGAGTTTTTTGAAGTACGCGTTTTTGTTAATGTAAAACTGGTTGTATGCTTGTTTAAATCGTTCCCAGATGGATTGATTAAATTTTTGCGGTACGGCACCGGCTTTTCTCCATTCTTCAAAAAGGGCTTCCAGTTCCTTGGTTTTAGCAATCCACTCTTTGGCCTTTTCCGATTCGTAACCTATATAGGTTTCTGCCTTTTCGCATAGCGCTTTTTTGGTTTGAAGATTCTGCTCGCGTTTGGCATCCATTTCGGCCCGGTAGGTATTAATTTTTTCATAAACCTTGTCCGAAGCTTCTTTAAACCGTTGCCATATATCTTCGCGCGATTCGTTAGGAACCGGACCAATATTTTTCCATTCTTCGTGGTACTTGTTCAGCGTAATCTGCGCTTTTTTTAGTGAAGGTTCGCCAAGTAACTCGTCCGCTTTTTTTATCAGCTCAATTTTTGCATCTAAGTTTTTTTCCCGGTCTAATTGTTTAAGTTCATTGTAAATGGAAAGTTTGTCGTAAAACTTATCCAATAATACATGATACGAATTCCATAACGCTTCCACACTTTCGCGCGGAACATTGCGAATACGTTTCCACTCATTCTGTAAATCTTTTAACTGTTTAAGGCTATGTTCACTTTCGTTTCCCTCAATTAGTTCCTTGATTTTATCGAGAACCCCTTTTTTCTCTTCTAAATTTTTCAGTTTTTCAGCATCCTGAGCCGCTTTTAATTCAGAACGCTTTTGTTGTACCACTTTATAGGCTTCGTAAAAATCCTTTCGGAAATGGTCGTCCTTAAAAGCAAAATCCTCTTTAATATTTCCCTCCTCAATAAAGTGGTGGAGGTTCTCGTTGTATTCCTTGCTGTAGAGGTTATCAAAAAACTGACGCATGGCTTTTAACTGGAGGTGGGCACTGCGTATATCCTCTGATTTGGCAGATTTTATAGCAGCCTCAGCCAGTTGAGCCAAGGTGTAATGGCTGTAATCGGCTAAATGCTCTTCATCCTCTTCATGATCAGGTTCGTTTTCAATATCGTGTTGATCAAGTTTGGTTTCCAGTTCCGCATCAATACCCTCGGCAGGCGGAACCGAAGTAGTTAAAGGCCCTGTTTCAGGAGCCTCATTCAAGTTGTCTGAAAGTGTTGTCATAAAAGCACAAATCCCTAATGGGACGCCAAAGGTACTAAAAAACTCAGGCAATATTCCTACTTTTGAATGTTTGTTAGCCCGATATGACAGTGAAAATAGTTGAATGCCCGAGAGATGCCATGCAGGGTTTCGTGCATTTTATTCCTACCAAAACCAAAATAGCTTACATCAATCAATTGCTTAAAGTTGGTTTTGATACCATTGATTTTGGCAGTTTTGTATCGCCCAAAGCCATTCCGCAAATGCAGGATACGGCCGAAGTGCTTAATTCCTTAGATTTGAGTACAAGCACTTCCAAACTATTGGCCATTATTGCGAATAGCAGAGGAGCACAACAGGCAGTACAGTTAGAGCAAATCGCCTACCTGGGTTTTCCTTTTTCGGTTTCCGAAACCTTTCAGCAACGCAATACCAACAGCACCATCAGCGACTCCCTCGATTCGGTGAAACAAATTCAGGAGTTGTGCGAAACACATAACAAAAAACTGGTACTTTATCTTTCTATGGCATTTGGCAATCCATATGGTGATGTATGGAATGTGGAGATTGTAGAGCACTGGACTGCTGAAATGGATAAACTCGGGGTAAAAATTATTTCCCTGTCCGATACCATTGGGGTGGCCGATCCCGGTTCTATTTCGTATTTATTCAACGGACTGATTCCTGCTTTTCCGCATATTGAATTCGGAGCGCATTTGCACACACAGCCGCACAACTGGAAAGAAAAAATACATGCCGCTTACGGCAACGGATGCAGGCGATTTGACGGGGCCATTAAAGGTTTTGGCGGATGCCCGATGGCCGCTGATGAGTTAACAGGAAATATGCCCACCGAACATATCATTAGTTACCTGAATGAGCATGGGGAAAGCCCCAACATAGATATGGCCGCATTTAATCTGTCAGTAAACCGCGCGGTAGAGGTTTTTGTATAAACAGGTTTAATCCAAATAAAAAAAATCCCGATTGCGTAAACAACCGGGATTTTTTATGGCAGGTAATACTGTTATTACTGTATTACAATTTTTTGAGTAGAGTTAATGCCGTTGCTGAGTACGCGTACTACATACACACCCGGATTTAATTCCATTGTACTGAAAGAAAAACTATTGGCAAAAGAGGTTTGCTCCTCAATAATGCGTCCGTTTAAATCAATCAGCTGTACATTTACCTGTTGGTTAAAGGCAGGAATGGATACGATAAAACGGGTATTGGCCGGATTAGGGTAAATACTTACCATTTCATTTCCTGATAACGAAGGTACCGAGTTTGGTCCGTCAACGGTTTCAATCGTGCGGATAAGTCCGTTGCCTACATCACCAATATACAGCTTATTGTTTCCTAAATTAAAGTAGATAGAGCGGGGATCTTTAAAACGTGCTGTTGTACCAACACCGTCTGTTGAGCCTACCTGTCCATCGGCACCGGCAAATGTGGTAACCTGTCCGTTTGAAATTTTACGAATCACGCCTCCGGCATTTTTACCTTCTACTACGTAAACATTTCCTGAAATGTCAACGGCTACGTCTTCCGGATATTTGAATTGAGCTGATCCAGCTGCTCCATCGCTCATACCAAAAGTTCCGGCACCTGCCAAAGTTGTAACGGCACCTGTTGCAATGTCTATCACACGAATCATGTAACTTCCTTCATCAGCAATGTAAAGTTTGTTGCTATAATAACACAACCCTGAAGGATAGGAGAAAGAGGCGGATAAACGCGTCCCGTTGGCGCTTCCTGAAGTGCCGGTTCCGGCATAGGTAACGACTGCGCCTGTAGCAATGTCAATACGTTTTATTTTATGATTATCGGTATCGGCTACATACAGGTATTGATCCCCATCATACACTATATCCTGCGGGTGATTAAAGCGGGCAGCTGTTCCTGTTGCATCCACATCACCCGGAGTAGCCTGAGTGCTGGCTCCGGCAAATGTACTTACGTCCTGCACATTTGAAAGGGTAGTGAATTTACCTACCTTACGAATGCAGTTATTTTCATAATCGGCTATGTAAACATTTTCATTTACGTCAAATGCAAATCCCATGGGTGTATTAAGCATGGAAATAGCCGAACCGGGAAAATTTTGATAACCTGGGTCGCGCACCGGGCTTCCTGCTCTTTTGTAAACCTTGCCATCTGAATTTAAAAGTACCCTTAAACGATTCCCTTTTACTGCGGGGTCAAATCCATTATCAAATGCAGCCTCGGTAAACCAAAGGTTTCCTACATTATCAAATCCCATTCCCCACGGGGCAAACAATACTGCCTGTGATTGAATTACATCTCCCGGATCGGTGGTAACCCCCGCTTGCCCCATTAAGGTGGTAACAGTACCTTTTACCTGAGCTTGTGCCGAAAAGGTTACACATAAGGCAGCAACTGCCAGTTTGGTAAATTTTAACGTCATATTTTATTTGTTAATTGATTTTTAAAGAATCAAAAATAAACTAAAATGGAAATTTTCCAAGTTAATTTAACGGAATGCCCAGCCAGTTGTTGATATTATCTTCAATTCGCTGCATAATTCCGGCATAATCGCCTTTCACAAATTTATCGCCAGTAAGTTGCTCGTATAGTTCAACGTAACGGTCGGTAACCATCTGTACAAACTCATCGGTCATTTCGGGAATTAACTGCCCTTTCTGTCCCTGAAATCCGTGTTCTATCAGCCACTGCCGCACAAACTCTTTTGATAGTTGTTTTTGAGGTTCACCTTTTGCCTGACGGTCGGCATAACCCTCGGCATAAAAGTAACGGGACGAATCGGGGGTATGCACTTCATCAATCAGGTAAATTTTTCCGTCTCTTTTCCCGAATTCATATTTGGTATCCACCAAAATCAGATTTTGCTTGGCGGCAAACGTACTTCCAATGTCAAAAAGTTTATAGGTATAAGCTTCAAGCTGTTCGTAATCCTCTTTGCTCACAATTCCTTTGGCTATAATATCCTCCCTCGAAATATCTTCATCATGTCCTTCGCTGGCTTTAGTGGTAGGGGTGATAATAGGGGCCGGGAGTTTATCATTTTCCTTTAATCCATCGGGCAAAGCCACCCCGCACACACTGCGTTTTCCTTCTTTATATTCTCTCCAGGCATGACCGGATAAATACCCGCGTATCACCATTTCTACTTTAAATGGCTGGCACAGTAATCCAACAGTTACATTCGGGTCGGGGGTACCCATTTTCCAATTGGGCACTTCGCTGGCAGTCATATCTAGAAAACGAGCAGCAATTTGATTCAGCACCTGTCCTTTGTAGGGAATGGCGCGTGGCAAAACCACATCAAAAGCCGAAATACGGTCGCAGGCAATCAGAATAAGTTTTTCGTCATTAATATTATAATAATCACGCACCTTACCACGATAAAAGTGCTTTTGTTTAGTGAAAAAATAATTGGTGGCTATTAGTGAATTATCCATATAAATTTCTATTAAGTGATAATTATTATCAATCTTGGTGCGGGTGATCTTTTTCGAGTTTGTCGTATGCTTTAATAATATCCTTCACAAGTCTGTGCCGCACCACATCTTCAAAGCTAAGGTAAGCAATTTTAATTCCTGCCACATGTTCTAAAATTTTAATTGCTTTGGTTAACCCCGACTGGCTTTTTCTGGGTAAATCAATCTGGGTTAAATCACCGGTGATGATAAACTTGGCGTTTGGCCCCATTCGCGTAAGAAACATTTTAAGTTGTAAATCGGTGGCATTTTGCGCCTCGTCTAAAATAACAAATGCATTATCTAAGGTTCGTCCACGCATAAAGGCCATAGGGGCAATTTCAATGATGCGGTTTTCCATATAATACTTAAGCTTCTCGGCCGGTATCATATCCTCCAATGCATCGTAGAGCGGGCGTAAGTAAGGGTCGATTTTTTCTTTTAAATCGCCCGGAAGAAATCCGAGATTTTCACCTGCCTCCACAGCGGGACGTGCTAAAATTATGCGTTTAATTTCTTTGTTCTTCAGCGCCCTTACTGCCAGCGCAACAGCGGTGTAGGTTTTACCGGTTCCTGCCGGACCAATGGCAAAAACAATATCATTTCCATCCACGTATTCACGCATTTTACGCTGATTGGGTGTACGGGCCTTTACTATTTTACCATTGGGGCCAAATACCAAAACATCATTATCGGCCGCTACCGGTTCGTTTCCGTTCTGCAGGTCGTCACTCTTTACCAGTTCCTCAAAATAATTGGCATGCAGTTTCCCGAATTTGCGGATATGGTCAATCATCTGGTCAAGCTTATGTTCAAAGTGGTTTATTTCCTGCTCATCTCCTAAAATGGTGAGCTCCTGTCCACGGGAAACAATTTTTAATTTTGGAAACTGGCTTTGCAGGAGTTTCAGGTTCTGATTGTTGACACCAAGTAACTCCATCGGATCAACATCTTCTATCAAATAGCTCTTTTCGCTCAAAATTGTGTGTGTTATTCTTCTATTTTTGTGACGTCAAAGTTAGTAAAAAAATATATCCGTGCCCGTAATTACGCTTACCACCGATTTTGGAAGTGAAAGTTTCTATGTAGCAGCTATTAAGGGTAGTTTGCACCGGTTGGTTCCTGATGTACATATAGTGGATATAAGCAATCATATTGCTCCTTTTGATGTAGCTCAGGCGGCCTTTCTTATCCGTAATTCATATCCCAGTTTTCCGGCCAAGACCATTCACCTTATAGGGATTGATATGGACGTAAATATTTACGGACAATACTTAGCTGTTGAAAAAGACGGGCAGTTTTTTATAGGGGCCGATAATGGGATATTCTCCCTCATTTTTGATCAGGAGCCCGAAAAGGTGTACCGGATTACCCGTTTTTTTGAAAATAAAACCGATGCGTTTTCGGGTAAAAATATATTTGCCAATGCAGCAGCAACGCTCAGCAAAAACTGGGATTTGGATGAAGTAGGAGAGCCTTCGCGAATTAAAAATTTCAAGGAAAATTTTCAACCTATGGTAGATGCCAACAGCATCAGAGGGCATGTGGTGCATATCGACCATTTCAAAAATGTGCTGACCAATATAAGTGAAGAACTTTTTACTAAAATTTCCCGTGGACGAAGATTCAGCATTCGTTTCAGGCGCACAGAGGAACTCGACCGCATCAGCACCGATTACAGCGATGTAGAACCTGGAGAACGTTTATGCATTTTTGGAGAAACAGGCTTTTTAGAAATTGCCATTAACAGGGGAGAAGCCGCCCCCTTACTTGGTTTACGAACCGGCTCGGTAATAATGATTGAATTTTTATGATAATCCGTATTGTACGCATGACTTTCAGGCCCGGTGAAGTGGAAGCTTTTCTGCAATTGTTTCACGATACCAAACAGCAAATTCGCCATTTTGAAGGATGCCAGCGTTTGGAGTTGCTCAAGGATGTAAATCAGCCCAATGTATTTTTTACTTACAGCTGGTGGGACAGCGAAGCACATTTAAACAAATACCGCTTCTCTGATTTATTTAAGCAGGTGTGGAGTCAAACCAAAATTAAATTTGAAGATAAACCACAGGCCTGGAGTTTGGTAAACGAAACCATCGTGTAATTTTTGCTGTTCACTTATCTGAACAAAACCTCCCGATTGTTGATGAATAGCATCCGTGATGGCAGGTGCCATTCGGTAACTTTGAATTATGAAAAAGTATATTTACGCCATGTTCTTATTGCTTCCTTTTGCTTTTAGCGTACACCCGGTAAATGCGCAGGATTCTATTGGTACTAAAAAAATAAACGGACAGGTTTTTATTCAGTATAAAGTAGGGAAGGGCGAAGGGTTAAATGCCATTTGCCGTAAATACAATGTAAAAAAAGAGGATGTACTTGCCGCTAATCCCGGAATGAAAGAAACACTAAATCTGGGGCAGGTTATTTTAATCCCATCGGCTGCTTCCACACAAACAAACCCGCAAAAAGTACAAGCTAAACCGGTTTCGGTAAATGAAACTCATGCCGAAGCCGATGCCGATAAACCAGCCGAGCATATTCCAACCGATGCTAAAAAAAGACCCGACTCGTACACGGTAAAAGCCGGAGAAACTTTGTATAAAATATGCACCCTGTTTAATGTGAGTGAAGCGGATGTGAAAAAATGGAACAACATGACTGATAATAACCTGAAGGAAGGACAGGTACTTTGGTTAAAACCCATGAATACGGCCTCGCTTCCGCCTCCGGTGTTGCCTGCCAAAAAAGATTCGTTAAAAAATCCGGTGGCTGCACAGTCGTCATCCGAACCACACCCTATGGTCACCTCCATGGGGATAAAAGAACGGGAAGAGAACGGTATGGCCCGCTGGTTTCTTGACGATGAAATGAGCGGAGGGAAATTACTGGCACTGCATAAAACGGCTCCCGTTGGAACCATTATTAAAATTACAAATAAAATGAACGGAAAATCGGTTTTTGTGCGTGTGGTTGGAACCTTACCCGATACCGATGAAAACAAAAACATCCTGATAAAAATAAGCCGTACTACTGCCGAAAAAATAGGTATGCGCGATGAACAGGCACAGGTAAAATTAAATTATTCGCTCGAATAAAATTCCGTTGGCATTAGGGTTATATTCGCATAAATAATAGTTACTCTTTTCGGTTTATGCGCATCAGTCACCTGCTTGTTATTTTTGTTTTTTTATCCTGCTCATCCAATCAACCTAAAACCTGGGAGGAGATTAAAAAGGCCGGACTTGCTTATCCTGCCGATTCCATTGTGGTTGACACCGTAAAGGGGAAAAGCTGGATAAACCTCGCTTATCAGAATTATGCTTACTGCGGTTATTGTCCGTACCATATTACCGCTGCCTTAAACCTGAACGATTCACTGGTAACTTCTATTTATGAGGAAGACCCCATGCTGGTTGCCAAATTACTCGCCTACCACTTAAAGCAATACGGAGTAGCCCATTTTGCCGGGCAATCCCTTTCAGGCACTTCGCTGGTTTTATCTTTTTATACCGAAAAGTTAGAAAATCCTATCGCAATCATGCAGTCTTTTTCGGTGCCGTGCAAAACCACTTTTAACGAGGAGCCCGACTGGATCTCGTATAAAAAACAAAGCAACTGAAAGCGGTGGGATATGTTGCTCAATTGCCATACCTATTACAGCTTGTGTTACGGCACTCTGGCGCCCGAAGAGTTACTGACAAGAGCAAAAGAAAATGGTCACCCTGCAATTGTACTCAGCGATATCAATAATACTTCGGCCTGTTTAAACACCCTGCGCATTGCCGCTGAATATGGAGTAAAGGTTATACCCGGCATTGATTTCAGAAACGGAATAAAACAGCAGTATATTGGCATTGCGCAAAATAATAACGGATTTAAAAACCTAAACACGCACTTAACGGACCACCTCACGCACAATCTCCCTTTTGATGATGCTGCCCCCGAACTACCCGATACAGTTATCATCTATCCGTTTCGAACTTATACAGGTAACCCATTACGCCCAAATGAATATGTGGGAATTCAATATAACGAGCTGAGCAAATTTGAATTCAATTCCAAAGGAGTTTCAATGGCAAAATTGGTATGCCTTCAACCGGTTTCTTTTACCGACAAAAAAAGCTTTAATGCGCATCGGTTGCTGCGTGCCATTGACACCAATAACCTGTTGAGTAAACTTCCGCTAAGCGAACAGGGAAGCCCCGATGAAGTAATGCTTACCGGGGACGAATTAAAAAAACAGTTCCAAAACTATCCGGATATCATTTCAAATACGCGGCAAATACTTAATAGCTGCAGTGTGTCATTTGCCTATGGTAAATTCGCCAATAAAAACCTGAAATATTTTACCGGCAGCGCACAGGGAGATATTGAGTTGCTGCGGGCAGAAGCAGAAAAAGGCATAGCCTACCGCTTTCCAAATCCATCACCGGTGGTTTTGGAACGAATGGAAAAGGAGCTGGGAATAATTCAGCAGATGGGTTTTGCCTCTTATTTTCTAATTAATTGGGAAATTGTTTCGTATGCCCGAAGCAAGGGATATTATTATGTAGGAAGGGGCAGCGGAGCCAATAGTCTGGTAGCCTACCTGCTGCGAATTACAGATGTTGACCCTATTGAACTTGACTTGTATTTCGAACGTTTTATTAATCCGTTTCGAAGCAATCCTCCCGATTTTGATATTGACTTTTCCTGGACCGACCGCGATGATATTACGGAACATATTTTTAACCGTTTTGGAGAGGGGGGAAGGGCTGCTCTTTTGGGAACTTACAGCACTTTTCAACGCGATGCTGTGATGCGCGAACTGGGAAAAGTGTTTGGTTTGCCACCCGAAGAAATTGATTCCCTGCAACGCACCAATGCAGCACCTAAAGGTGATAAATTAGCGCAATTGGTAATTACTTATAGCCAATACCTGCATGATTTCCCCAGTCATTTAAGTATTCACTCCAGCGGCATACTGATAGCCGAAGACCCCCTAACAACCTACTCGGGTTTGTTTATACCTCCAAAAGGTTATCCCACCACCCAGTTTAGTATGATTGAGGCCGAGGATATCGGGTTGTATAAATTTGATATTCTCAGCCAGCGCGGACTTGGAAAAATTAAAGATGCCTTAACCCTGATTAAAGAAAATAAAGGAGTGGATGCCGATATCCATGCTATTCCAAAGTTGCTGAAGGATGAAAAAATTAAAGAATTGTTGCGTTCCGGTAAAGCCATCGGTTGTTTTTATGTAGAGTCTCCGGCCATGCGCATGTTGCTTTGCAAACTGAGGGCTGATGACTATTTGCGATTGGTGGCTGCCAGTTCCATTATTCGCCCCGGGGTGTCAAAAAGCGGAATGATGCGCGAGTATATTTTACGTTTCCGAAACGAAAAACTAAGGGAAAAAGCGCGGAATGAACTGCCCGAACTGTACCAAATTCTGGAGGAAACCTATGGGGTGATGGTTTATCAGGAAGACGTAATTAAGGTAGCACACAGCTTTGCCGGCCTCTCTCTTGCCGAAGCCGATTACCTGCGCAGGGGCATGAGCTGGAAGTTTAAACAGCGTACCGAATTTGGTTTGGTACGAGATCAGTTTTTTAATAATTGTCGCGCAAAAGGATATGATTTAAAAATAATTACAGCCATCTGGAATCAGATTGAAAGTTTTGCCAATTTTGCTTTTTCCAAAGGACACTCGGCCAGTTATGCGGTAGAAAGTTATCAGGCTTTGTACCTCAAAGCATATTTTCCAATAGAGTATATGGTGGCCACTTTAAACAACGGGGGAGGTTTTTACCGACCTGAAATCTATCTGCACGAAGCTTTTTTGCACGGAGCTGTTATTAACCCGCCTTGCGTAAATCACAGCACTGGTAAATACGAATTAATGGGTAACCAAATTTACCTCAGTCTTGCCCATATTGCCGAATTGGAGCAAAGCGTTATTGAAAATATACTGCTTGCCCGCAACCGTGACGGAGCTTTTAAAAGTCTGCCCGATTTTATGGAGCGTGTTCCGGTTTCATTAGACCAATTGCGGTTACTCATTTCGGCCAATGCATTTGCCTTTACCGGTAAAAAGAAACAGACTTTGTTTTGGGATGCACATATGTTATCATCGGGCACAAAACACACCCGGCCACTTACAGCCGCACTTTTTCCCAAAGCGAATAAAACCTTTGAATTACCTCCGTTGCAGGAAAGCTGGATTGAAGATGCCTATAAGGAAATGGAGCTGTATGGATTTACACTCAGGCTGCCTTTTTACCTGTTGCAAAACAAAGAGCTGCCCGGGTTAAAGGCTGAAGAACTCAAACACCATATTGGCAAACAGGTAGAAATTGTGGGCTATCTGGTTACCTTAAAACAAACCCGTACGGCTAAATCGGAAAAAATGTTTTTCGGGACTTTTTTGGATACGCAAGGCGACTGGATAGATACCGTTCATTTCCCTGATGTGGCTAAAAAATATCCTTTCACAGGCAAAGGCTGTTACTTAATACGCGGCAAGGTGGTGGAAGAATTCGATTTTATATGCATTGAAGTTGAACGTTTTATCCGCATGGATTATTTAGATCGTGAATTTTTACCAGTTTAGTTTGTTATAAATAAATAACATTATATTTGTGATATATTTATAACATTTTTAATTATGAAATCAAATAAAATACTTTCTAATTTAAGCCTTTTGGCTTGTTTGGCTATTTTAGCACCCATCACCGGCCAAGATAGCTGGTTAGCATTCCTTTCTTTTTTCACTTTTTCACTTTTTAAGCGACATAAATCGGACGAGCGCTTACGCGAGAATTTGAATAAAGCTTCGAGAAATGCATTCATTGTTTCGATTTTAGGTTGGGTAATGCTTATTTTTTTTATCACAAATAACCCCATCGTAAAAGAAGAAATTTTTACTTTTATACAAGCAGTAATTGCAATTTTTACAATCACCTTTGTTGTATCAATTAATTTGTATGAAAAGAAACCAGAAATATGAGGTTACGTACACGTGTTAAGGAGCTCAGATTAGCACGGAATATCACTCAAGGTGATTTAGCAGAAGCTGTTAATGTCCGAAGGGAAACAATAGTTCATCTTGAGAACGAAAGGTACAACCCATCTTTTAAGCTTGCCTGGGAAATTTCCCGTTTTTTTGATTTACCTGTCGATAAGGTGTTTTGGTATGAATAGATACAACTTAAGGTGGTTGAGGAATTCGATTTTATATGCATTGAAGTAAGCCATTTCGAGCGGTTGGATTATTATGATAGGGAAAGTTCCATATATATTAATTTCCTTATAAATAGTATTTTAGCATTTTAAATTTGCCTTATAATTAATATTATGTTAAATATGATAAAGCTAAATAAAGCCCGGTTTTATTCGGGCTTTATAGCAGCTATGGGTTATTTAACTTCCCCTGCTTCGTATTGCTTTTTAAGCTCTTCGTATTTGTTCTTATAGTCTTTGGCCTTCTCCGCTTCGTTTATACGGGCATACAGTTTAAACATTTGGTAATACACATCAATCCGAAGTTTTGTTTCGCCTTTCAGTACGCCTAATCCGGCTTCAAAACTGGCAAGCGCCTTTTTATAAAATTCAGCCTGAGCTTTTTCTGCATCTTCATAGGCTTTGGCCGATGTGTTCGGGTCGTTTAAAATCATGGTAAATGGTGCGGCCATATCTAAGTAGTAAGCTGCCAGGTTGTAATGCGCATCAAATAAGCCGTCATTCAGCTCCAGTGCCTTTTTGTAATCCTTTTCGCAGTTAGCCGAATAAAGATCGTACGATGCTTTTGATTTATCTGCCTTCCCCTTCAACTCGTTCACTTTAGTTTGCAAGGTCGCTTTCTTTTTAGGGTCAGCTGTCGACTTTAACTGTTTGTTTAAGTTGCCAAGTATACTGTCTTGTTTATGAATATTTTCCAATTCTTTTTTGGCTAAGGTTTGGTATGAAGTGGCACGTACCAGATAATAGATTTCCTTATCAGGGTTTGCCTCAATGGCCACATCTAATTTTTTCACCAGCACATCAACGCGTTGTTGGGCTATATAGATATTAATTTCGGCTTCAATCAATTTAGGTTCTGAGCTAAAGCGGTCGCGACCGGCTTCCACTACGGTTAAAGCCCTGGCGGTATCCCCTGTTTCCATTAAAATATTAGAAAGGTAGATATAGGTAAAAGGCTCGCTGTAGTTTTTATCAATAGAGGTTTGCAAATAAGTAATGGCCTGGCTCAAAAAATCCTTTTTCTGCTCCTTGGTGCTGTTTGAATCCAAAGCCGCCTGATAGCTGGTGGTACCCATGTAATAGAAAATGGAACCTTCACTTATATTATTGCTTTTCAATAATTCACGTGTATCGTACGGATAAATTTCGGTGAGTGATTTATACCAGTGAATGGCCTCGGCATATTGGCGGGAATTAAAATGCCCAACTGCCTTGTTGTACATATTTACCCCAACGTTTATGATAAGGTCTTTGGCTTCATTGGCATATTTTTTCTTTTCGTTATCAAACTTAATGCAATTGGCAAATGCCTCTTTCGATACATCAAGCGCCTTTGGGTCGTCAATGCCTAGTTTATTGTTGATGGCAATGTACATATAGATTTTGCCGCGCAGACTCCACATTTTGGCATCCTGCTGGGTTTCGGGGTTGCTAAATGCTTTGTCAATAGCCGCTTTAGCCCGCTCTATGGCCAGTTTGCGGTCATCTTCACTGCTCGATTGATCTTCGTAATGTTTTACTTCAATGGCAGCCGTTTCTACATTAAACTTTTGTGCATAAACGGCCAGCGAAAGTACCGTGAATATGCTAACTAAAACCTTTCTCATCGTATTTGAATTATTCTACCGGATTATCGTCCGTGCTGTTTTCAATAATAGTACCGTTTTCGGCTTCAGGAGTTGTACCGGCTTCCATTTCACCTTCGGCCAGTTCTTCTTCTTTTTCATGTTCCACCTTGGCTACCGAAGCAATATCATCGTCATCGCCCAGTTTAATAAGACGAACTCCCTGAGTGGCACGTCCCAATACCCGTAAATCCTGAACGGCAATGCGGATGGTGATGCCACCACGGGTCATAATCATCAGGTCGTTTTCGTCAGTCACATCCTTAATGGCAACCAGGTTTCCGGTTTTATCGGTAATGTTCAGGGTTTTTACGCCTTTTCCTCCCCTTCCGGTTACGCGGTATTCATCTTCACCGCTCTCAGGATCAACTAAGAAAGAACGTTTGCCATAACCTTTTTCTGAAACCACCAATATGGTAGTTGCTTTATCTTTAACGGCAATCATTCCAATTACTTCATCTCCTTTTCCTTCAAGGGTTACTCCTTTTACTCCGGAAGCCGTACGCCCCATTGGCCTTACTTCTTCTTCATTAAAACGAATGGCCCTCCCCGATTTTTTAGCTAAAATAATTTCGTCTTTCCCTGAGGTTAAAAGCGCTTCGAGCAGCTGGTCGCCATCGCGCACGGTAATGGCATTAATGCCACTGGCCCGCGGACGCGAATAAGCTTCGAGTGACGTTTTCTTGATGATACCATTACGTGTACACATAATGATATAGTTGTTATTCAGGTAGTCGGCATCGTCAAGGTTGTTTACATTCAGGTATGCCCGTACTTTATCATCAGCTGGAATATTAATCAGGTTTTGAATGGCGCGCCCTTTGGTATTTTTAGCTCCTTCAGGCACTTCATAGGCTTTAAGCCAGAAACACCTTCCCTGCTCGGTAAAGAATAACAGGTAATTATGGGTATTGGCAATAAACAGATGCTCTACAAAATCCTCGTCCCGGTGAGCTACTCCTTTGCCACCGCGGCCTCCTCTGTTCTGGGTGCGGTATTCGTCAAGGGATGTGCGTTTGATATAGCCCATATGCGATATGGTAATTACCACATCTTCCTGCTCAATAAAGTCTTCCATACGCATGTCGTCAGCAGAATGTTCAATAATGGTTCTGCGTTCGTCACCGTACTTATCTTTTATTTCAAGCAATTCATCTTTAATTATTTTCATCCGCAACCCTTCATCAGCCAAAATGCTTTCGAGGTAGGATATGAACTTCATTATTTCTTCGTATTCTTCTTTCAGTTTGTCACGCTCAAGGCCTGTAAGTTTTTGTAAACGAAGGTCGAGAATGGCTTTTGACTGAATTTCCGATAATGCGAATTTTTCCATCAAACCTGCTTTCGCTTCATCAGGAGTACGCGAAGAGCGGATGAGGTTGATTACTTCATCGAGGTTATCGATGGCAATAATTAAACCCTGTAAAATATGAGCCCGCTGACGGGCTTCTTCCAGTTCAAATTTGGTTCTGCGCACCACCACCTCATGCCGGTGATCCACATAATGCACCATCAGATCGCGCAGGTTCAACATCACCGGACGACCCTTTACAAGTGCAATATTATTTACACTAAATGAGGTCTGTAGCGAAGTGTATCTAAAGAGTTTGTTTAATACAATATTGGGGATGGCATCGCGCCTCAGGTCATAAACAATGCGCATTCCGTCACGATCCGATTCGTCACGTATTTCACTGATACCTTCCAGTACTTTTTCGTTTACCAGTTCGGCCGTTTTGCGAATCATTTCGGCTTTATTTACCTGAAATGGAATTTCGGTAACGATAATCTGGTCTTTATGGCCTGTGGATTCAAAGATGGCTTTTCCGCGCATCACTACCCGGCCACGACCGGTTTCAAATGCATCCTTCACCCCTTCGTATCCGTAAATAATTCCACCGGTAGGGAAATCGGGAGCCTTTACAAATTTCATCAGTTCCTGTACGGTAATATCCTTGTTGTCAATGTAAGCAACAATTCCGTTTATTACTTCGGTAAGGTTGTGAGGCGGCATATTGGTAGCCATTCCCACTGCAATTCCAGAAGCTCCGTTTACCAGCAAATTCGGAATTTTAGCAGGCAGCACGGTTGGTTCCTGCAATGAGTCGTCAAAGTTGGGGCGGTAATCAACGGTGTTTTTGTCAATATCCACCAGCATTTCTTCGGCAATTTTGCGCAGGCGGGCTTCGGTGTAACGCATAGCGGCTGGTGGGTCCCCGTCCACTGATCCAAAATTTCCCTGTCCGTCAACCAATGTGTAGCGCATGCTCCAGTCCTGAGCCATACGAACCATGGTATCATAAACGGAGGCATCACCGTGTGGGTGATACTTTCCTAACACTTCTCCAACAATACGAGCTGATTTTTTGTAGGCCCTGTTTGAGGCCAGTCCCAGTTCGGTCATACCATACAACACCCTGCGATGCACGGGTTTCATACCGTCACGTACATCAGGTAGCGCTCTTGAAACAATAACTGACATCGAATAATCGATGTAAGCCGTTTTCATTTCATCTTCAATGTTGATGGGAATAATTCTATCTTCTGCCATACTTCTTGTGAATAGTCCTTCTTAAAACATCGCAAATTACTGCAAACCCCAGTGTTTACAGGCATTTTAAGAGTGAAAATTCCCACATAAATAAAGTGTTTTGTGGATAAGAAAACGTATTAAAAATATGTAGATTCAAGTCTATTTTTGCCTCTATAGCCTGATATGGAATATTACGTTTGGATAACTACCGCAGTTTATATCTTTTTTATTGTACTGGAGAGCATTTTAAGTAAGCTCGACCAGCGGCATTTATATGATGTAAAAGACTCGGCCGTGAGTATATGGCTTGGAATGGCCGGTGTGGTAACTGACTTGGCGATGAAGGCTTTCACTTTCGGTATTCTAGATTACGTAGCCCGACATTTTGCCTTTTGCCATATTGAAAACAGATTATACTACTGGGTGGGATTATTTTTTGCTCAGGATTTTTGTTTTTACTGGTTGCACCGCACCGAGCACTACAGCCGTTTTTTCTGGGCTGTTCATGTGAATCATCATTCGTCAGAGAAATTTAATTTTTCTGTAGCACTCCGGTCGTCTGCACTGCAGCCGCTGTACCGTTGGGTGTTTTTTGCTCCGTGTGCTTTTTTGGGGTTCAATGGATTCGATATTATGCTGATGTATGCCATTAATCAAACCTATGCTTTTTTTGTGCATACTGAAACGGTAGGCAAACTTGGTTTTTGGGAGAAATGGTTTGTAACCCCTTCGCATCACCGGGTGCACCATGCAAGCAACGTTACTTACCTTGATAAAAACATGGGGCAGGTACTTATTATCTGGGACAAACTTTTTGGAACATTTGCAAAAGAAACAGAAAAGCCTGTTTACGGACTTACCAAAAACATTCAATCATACAATCTGGTCCATGTCATTTTTCATGAATGGACGAATATTATGGCTGATTTGAAAAAACAGGTTGGGTTTACCCAAAAACTGAAATACGTACTTGCCCCTCCCGGATGGAGTCATGATGGCAGTACCAAAACATCGGAACAGTTACGACAGGAATTAAAATCAAATCAAAAGTGAAGTTTTACAAAGCTTAGCTCATATTTGCACGGTGAAGGTTTTAGAAAAAAGGTGGTTCAGGTTGCTGAGAAATATTTTTTCAGGATTTCTTCTTTACCTGGTACTGGTTGATTTAAATGTTTTTTATCTCTTCGGCCCCTCTCCTTCAGTTAACGAATTGCGCAACCCGCAAATAGCCATTGCTTCTGAATTATACACAGCCGATTCGGTTTTAATAGGTAAATACTTTAAGGAGAAACGAAGCCCGGTGAGGTTAACCGATGTGGCACCTGTTTTTGTTGATGCCTTAATTGCTACTGAGGATATACGGTTTTACCACCACCATGGAATTGATTTGAAATCGACACTGGGGGGCGCATTTTCAACTGCTACCGGTGACAAGCGCGGGGGAAGTACCATTACCCAACAATTGATAAAAAACCTTTTTCGCACACGCCATACTCAATCAAGAGGATTGCTGAGTAAAATACCCGGGTTGCGCACGCTTATTTACAAAACCAAAGAATGGACAACTGCCGTAAAATTAGAATATAATTATGGCAAGGCCGAAATACTGGCAATGTACCTGAATACTGTTGGGTTTGGAAACAATGCCTATGGCATCAGAGTCGCTTCACTTACGTATTTCAATAAAGAGCCGATAAACCTAACCACCGAAGAATCCTGCTTACTTGTGGGTATGCTCAAAGCCACTTCAACCTATAATCCTATCTCAAAACCCGAGGCAGCATTAGAACGGAGAAATGTGGTGATCACTCAATTGGGTAAATACAAGTCATTCTCACCGGCACAGGTTGATTCGCTCAAACAACTTCCGATGTTGATTGATTTATCATCAAAACTTAAGGAAGAAGAACAGGACTCTTACCTTCGAACTGCTGCCAAAGAATCAATTGAAAACTGGTGCGAAGAAAACGGATACGATATTTATCGTGATGGATTGAAGATTTACTCCACCATTGACTCGAAACTGCAATCGCTGGCTGAGCAGGCGGTAAATGAAAAGATGCGCGAAATACAAAGGAGATTTAATAATCACTGGGAAGGACGAAACCCCTGGGTAGATGAAGATAAACACGAGATAAAGGGTTTTTTGCAAAATTACATGCAGCGCACCCCGGTGTATAAATCTCTTAAAAAACAGTTTGGTGAAGATTCATTAAGCATTGATTCGTGTTTGAATATAAAAAAGGTGATGCGTGTATTTACCTGGTTTGGTGAACGGGATACTACTTTTTCCAGCTACGATTCGGTGCGCTATTACCTAACCCTGATGCAAACCGGATTAATGACCCTCGACCCTTTTACACGTTATATTAAAGCCTGGGTGGGTGGCATAAGCCACAAGTATTTTAAATATGACCACGTAAATCAAAGCAAACGACAGCCGGGTTCCACTTTTAAACCATTTGCCTATTGTACGGCTATTGATAAGGGGTACAGTCCGTGCGACCGTTTTTACGACCAGCCCGTGCATATTAAATATACGGAAAACGGAAAAAATAAGGTGTGGTCTCCGCAAAACAGCGACTGGGTATTTACCGGTTACCACATGAGTTTACGCTGGGCAATGGCAAAATCGTGCAACTCGGTTACTGCGCAACTTACCGAAAAAGTAGGTTGGGATAATGTGGTGGATTACGCCCACCGTTGCGGTATTAAATCATCGCTGGCTAAAGTGCCATCCATTTGCCTCGGATCAAGTGTGGTGAACCTGCAGGAAATGGTAAATGCCTATGGAACTTTTTTAGCCGAGGGAATGTATGCCGAGCCTGTACTCGTAAATAAAATTTACGATCGCGAAGGAAAATTGCTGGTTGAATTTAAAGCGCAATCCAAACGGGTATTGGATGAAGAAACAGCCTGGCTGATGGTGTGGATGTTGAGAGGCGGAATGCAGGAACCCGGAGGCACTTCGCAGGCCTTGTGGGAATACAAACTGCACTGGCAAAAAAATGAGGTTGGCGGAAAAACTGGAACCTCAAGTAATCATTCTGACGGGTGGTATCTTGGACTAACCAAAGATTTGGTAACGGGAGTATGGGTAGGAGCCGATGACCCGAGTATCCACTTCAGGGTATCGGAACTGGGTGAAGGTTCGAAAACGGCATTGCCTATCTATGGCCGTTTTATGGAATTGGTTTACGAGCATCCGGAAACGGATATTTTACCTGCAAAATTCCCAACTCCCAAAGAAAAAATAAAAAGACAATATCAATGCGGAAGCGTTGCCCCAAAAGCCACTGGTGATTCAACCGAACAGATTCCTGCGGTGCCCGATTCGGCCTCGATAGCCGAATAACTAAAAAAGATTCTTTGATTGGTCGTTGTAAAACACCGGTTCTTTAATGGATAGTTTACATTGTTTGTTTAATTGCTGAATGGTGTAGCGTATCAACTCAGGAGAATACAATTCCTCATGCTGATGCATGAAAAAATAAATACGCTCAATACCTTGTTTCATCCAGCTTTTTAAACGCAATACCCATTCGTCAATACGCGAATAATCTGTTGGGTGCAGGCTGTTTCCTACAAACCGGATAAAACATTCGGGGGTAGTCAGATTCATGTGTACACAATCTCTTCGTCCGGCTGCATCGGTTATTATGCTGCCAGCTTTTAATTTGTTCAGTAAACGAAACAACTCCTCTCCTTCTTTGCCAAACCATTCGGGGTGGCGCACTTCCATAAATAAATCCAGGTCTTTGGGCAGTGATTGAATAAAACGCTCAAACGTTTCGAGGTGTTTTAATCCCATTTGAGGATGCGGCATGAGAAAAACAGGGCCAAGGTTTTTTCCAAACGCATCAATGCCTTCAAGAAACTGATCAACATAAGCGTTTACCTCTTTCAGCCGCTTAATATGCGTAATTACATCTGTAAATTTAGGAACGAACTTAAATTCTTTTCCAACTTTACTTTTCCAGCCTGCCACGGTAGCGCGATCCGGAATTTTATAAAACGTAGCATTTAATTCAATGCTGTTAAAATGAGTAGCGTAATGCTCAAGAAAATCGGCCGCCCTGGTTTTTGGAGGATAAATTTTACCGACCCAATCGGGCCTGCCCCATTTGGCACAACCAATATAAATCTGAACAGGTTGTTTTCCTTTGGCAGCTTTTAAAACATCCTTAGTAAGTTTGGTGTCTTTAGGCAAAGAGTAATCAATGGTGTGTAATTCCGCCTGTTCGGCTTTTCCAAATTCCATATCAGCGTTTACGGATAAAATTTAAGACTTCTGTTCGTGGTTCCCCTTTTTCAAGTCCCGACAGCGTAACCTTGATATGATCATCATCGGCATACTTGTACACAATGCGCTTGGGAAAATCGTGACTCATGTTTTCGAAAATTAACTCTTTGCCCATAGCCATCATCATAAATTCCACCGGTTTTCCATCGTTTTGATTTCCGATAGTGGGTATATAAAAAATTCCCCCGTTTTTATTTTCGAGCATCAGCGATTCTTTAAAAACCGTATCACCCTTTATTACAAAACACCCCGAACCTTTAAAATGGGTGATATCTTGTTTTGTCCAGCTTTCATAAAAGGTGCCTCTGTCAGTAGTAAACATCCAGTTGCCCAATATCCATTCGCATTGTTTCATATGCTCCTTTTGCGAACACCCCGAAAGTAAAAGCAACAATACTGCGAGTTTGTTTTTCATCTTACCAATTCCATTGTAAGTGTATCGTGCACATATTTAATTATACCCCAGTGCGGAGTTACAAATAACTGAACGTTTACCCCAACCGGTTCAGCCGGCACTACCGCATTTACCCAGTAAACAGGCTTATACCAGCGATTCGAAATTTGTACCGAATCGTAACGCTGATAACTGTACCATACCGTTTCGGTATCGCTTACATTATATTGATGACTGTCGGTTATTTTATCGGTAAAAAAAGCGAGTGTATTACTGTTGAAATCTATTTTTACACGAGGGCCGTTCAGGCTGTTTTGTTCAGTAGAATGAGTAAATTTAGTGCTTCCGATGGTAAAGCCGGTAAGCTGGTAAGAAGTCATGAAAAGATCTTTACAATCCGTGCCGCCTTCAGGATATTGCCATCCGGTGCGAGAGGCCGTAATGGTGAGCGGTTGTGAAAAGGAAGTATCATCTGCCGATTTAAAAATAAAATCGTTTGTTACCGAATCCGTAAACCAAACTGCCGTAGCCGAATCAATAACTCCCGGATGGACGATGGTATTACATTCTTTCCGGCAGGAAAAAAGAGCAACTGTTACAAAACAAAAAAGCATGATACGCATAGCCTCAAAGGTAATTCAGATTTCGATATCCTTCAAAATTCTCCAGTCGGTTGGAAAATAATTATTCATGCGGTTTGGCATTACTTTCATCCACCCCAACCGTTTTCCCATATAGTTTGCCGTTACCCATCCTTTGGGCCAGGTTGAATCAGGCTTAAGCGATCCTTTCTTTAAATAAAGCAATGCGTTATTCAAATCAAGTTCAACATAAGGAATTTCATTGGTGAGTGCATTGCTTAAGGCCAGTTCATGCGATGGAATCAAATCATCTCCTGCCAGCTTCCCAATTGGAAAACCACATTGTACAATACTTAAACGGGTTGACAAACGACCGTATACATCGGTCATAAAAGCGGGTATAGCATAAATTTGCTCTTTGCCCAAAACAAAACTAAACGAATCGGTATTGGTAAGCCATTTAGTGAGAACAGGAACCTGTTTTGGTGGCAGGAAACTGAGTTTTTTACCCGGTACCGCTTCTGTTTCATCTCCGTCAGTTTTTTGCAAACAGGCCATAAACAATCCTTCGCCTTTTGCTTTATGCGGATAAAAGCGATACCCTTTTACCCGATCTACAGACGATGCAGTAATTCCCCATTCAGGCTGTACATTGATGGAGATGCTTTCCCAAATGCCTGTATCAAGTAACCGTTGTATCTGGTCTTCGTTTTCTTCATTTGCAAATGTGCAGGTACTGTAAATTAAAAAACCTCCTTTTTTAACAAGCGCAGCGGCTTTATCCACAATGCGATTTTGCCGTGAAGCGCATAGTGAAACCTGTTCAGGACTCCATTCATTTCTGGCTTTTTCGTCCTTTCTGAACATGCCTTCACCCGAGCAGGGTGCATCCACTATCACTATATCAAAATAACCTTCCAGAAATTCAAAATCGGCCGGGTCATTATTGCTGATAATGCAATTGGATTTTCCCCACTTAATGAGGTTTTGTTTTAAAGGTTGCACCCTTGAACGAATCACTTCATTGGCTACCAAAAAACTTTGTTCATTGAGTAAACTAAGTAATAAGGTACTTTTTCCTCCCGGGGCTGCACACATGTCAAGTACCTTCAATGGCTGTTTTAAATCGGCTACCTGTGTTAACACCTGATATAAAAACATGGAAGAAGCCTCCTGTACATAATATGCTCCGGCATGAAACAAAGGGTCGGAAGTAAAATCAGGGCGATGCGGCAGGTAATATCCCTGCGGGTGCCACGGAACCTGTTGCCAGGATGAAAGAATAGCTATAGGTTTGACAGGATTTACCCGTACTGAAACCGGAACAGGTTGTTGAAATGATTCAAAAAACGCTTCGGCTTCAATGCCTTGTTGTTTTTGAATGCGCGAACGAAATAAAGCGGGTAACTGCACGTATATGTTAAGAGCGGGATACGGGACTCGAACCCGCGGCCTTCAGTTTGGGAAACTGACGCTCTACCAACTGAGCTAATCCCGCTGATGATTTTTTATAGCACGAAATTAAAGAAGTTATTGATTTATTCAAGGTTGGAGCCGGGCTTTTCAAAAATGATTTATATGCTTAACTTTGATTTAATGAAACAGGTACTTTTTTTCTTACTCGCCCTCAGCGTAAATCAGTTGAGTGCTCAATCAAGATTCGACTCGATCGCTATTTCCCAATATACCATCCGGTTAAAAATTAATCAATCATCTAAAACTATTGCAGGCTATACGGAACTAACAGTTAAATCAAAGGTTGACTCGTTGCAGGATATTCAGCTGGATTTGTTAAAGCTTACGGTTGATTCGGTAAAAATCAACAACCTTAAAGTTTCTTTTCAGTACAACGACACCCTGCTGAAAGTAAGAAACACCTATGCCCTGCCCCAAAATGATTCAGTTAAAATTTCAGTTTATTATCATGGCACTCCCGTTTCCGATGCCACCTGGGGAGGATTTTATTTCAACGGGCAATACGCATATAATATGGGAGTTGGTTTTGCTGCCAATCCCAATAGTTTTGGCCGGGTTTGGTTTCCGTGTTTAGACGATTTCCGTTCCCGTTCGGCATTTGATTATTACATTACCACCGATACCGTTAACAAAGTTTTTTGTAACGGACTATTGCAGGGAACCCAGGTTACAGGCAGCAACGAACGCACCTGGCATTGGAAAGAGAACCACTTAATTCCGGTTTATCTCTCCTCGGTAGCCATCGCTCCTTATGCATCCGTAACACGCACTTTTCATAGCAGGCTCACCGGTAAAAATATTCCGGTTATTCTTAATGCCCTTGCTTCCGATACTGCCAAGATGAGGGCTTCTTTTAAAAATCTGGATAGTGCACTTTATCTGTTTGAAGAAGTGCTTGGTCCCTATCCGTTTGACAGAATAGGGTACAATGCGGTTCCCTTTGCGGGAGGTGCTATGGAACACACTGGAAATATTGCTTATCCGCTATTTGCCATTGATGGAACACTGGCTTACGAAACTATGATGGCACACGAACTTTCGCATAGCTGGTTTGGCGGATTATATGATTGTGCCACCTCTGCCGATATGTGGCTTAATGAAGGATGGGCTGCCTACTGCGAATCGTTGTTTACCGAATATGTTTACGGAACTCCTGCTTTTAAAAAATCAGTAAGGGCAAATCATAAATACGTTTTGCAATTTGCTCATTTAAAAGAAGGCGGCTATTTGCCGGTTTCGGGAGTGCCCCATGCCTATACTTACGGAACACATTCCTATAAAAAAGGAGCCGATGTAGCGCACACACTCCGAAACCTTTGTCCGCAATACCCTGCCAATAGTGTGCAGGCACTTAAAGATATGTTTGTAAACAATTCGCTGATGCCGGTTTATGGTTATTGGGAAAGCAACGATCAGTATTTTAACTGCGGTGGAATTAATCAGCGTACAAGCTGGATGAAAAGTTCCGGATTCCCGCACATAAAGATTAAAACATTTGAAGTAACTACCCCGGTTGCAAATCAATTTCACTTAAATGTGTACCTCGACCGATGGGCCGTGGGAACTTCGGATGCGGTGAGTTTTATCAAAGATACCGCACTTATTTATCTCACCGCCTTTGGTGCCAAATGGGAACGATATGATTTTACCTTAACGGCTCTTCCGTTTACACAATATCCGGTTGCCGAAGCTTTGTTACCATTCAGGCCGGTGTACGTGGCCCTGGATTTTGACGAACGTATAAGCGATGCCATTACAGATAAACATGCAGTGATGCGTCAGAATGATTCAGTTGATTTTGAAGAAGCGCTCATGCGTATAAAGGCAACTACCTGCACCGATTCGGCTTTGGTAAGAGTGGAACACCATTGGTTTCCGGCCGATCAGTTAAGTTGTAAAATACCCGGATTGTATGTTTCCAATTATAGGTACTGGACAGTTGACGGATTGTGGCCGGCCGATTTTAAAGCAACCGCGTACATTACTTATGACGGAAGACAACCTTCGCAAAT
The DNA here is from genome assembly GCA_964535575.1 of uncultured Bifidobacteriaceae bacterium. GTDB lineage: Bacteria > Bacteroidota > Bacteroidia > UKL13-3 > UKL13-3 > JAGPCK01. Next base: position 63,809 of record CAZHTC010000008.1, on the reverse strand, counting down.
AGGAAACACCGGATATTTAGACCATACTTTTATCCGTAAAACAGAAGACAGTCTGGTACTGGTATATCGGCCTGTGGGCGAAACCATTTGGCAGTTGTATTCTGATATAGTTAAAACCACCGGAACCAAAACCGATAAATACGGAACCATCCGCATCAATAACCTGAAAAAAGGAGATTATACATTGGCTATGTATGATGTATCGTTGGGTACGGCAACTAAACATCAGGCGCCAAACCAACTTCAGATATTTCCCAATCCGGTTACCGAAACGGTACATGTACAAATTCCGCATTCGGTTACTGCCGATAAGCTGAGCATTGTCGATTTGTCAGGGAAGATGATGTACGAAACAATGTTGAAAAGCACCGAAAAACAACTGAAAATCCAAGTAAATCAACTTTCAAAGGGCATGTATCTTATTATTGTTCAGACAGGTGAAGGGAAGCTTTTGGCGCGCTTTGTAAAAGAGTAAAACATTTTCGATTTTGTTTTGATTTATCTAAGGGCAAACAATACATTTGCCGCACTTAATTCAAAGAAAATCATTACTCAAATGAAGTACATCAGCGTTATCGGATCGGGCACTATGGGAAATGGAATTGCTCACGTTTTTGCCCAAAACGGTTATCAGGTTACCTTAATCGATATCAATCAGGCGGCACTTGACAGAGCACTTGCAACGATTGGCAAAAACCTCGATCGTCAGGTGAGCAAAGGCTCATTAACCGAAGAACAAAAAACTGCCACTTTGGCCAACATCACTACCAAAACAAAAGTTTCAGAAGGCGTTTCAAATGCCGACTTAGTAGTAGAAGCAGCTACCGAAAACATCGAAATCAAACTCAATATTTTCAGAGACCTTGATGCATCGGCCCCTGCACATTGTATTCTGGCTTCAAACACTTCTTCAATTTCCATTACCAAAATAGGTTCGGTAACTAAACGCCCCGATAAAGTAATAGGGATGCACTTTATGAATCCGGTTCCAATGATGAAACTAGTGGAAGTAATTAACGGATACAAAACATCAAAGGAAGTTACGGAAAGTGTAATGACATTATCAAAAGCTATCGGAAAAATTCCGGCCGAGTCAAACGACTACCCCGGTTTTATAGCCAACCGTATTTTAATGCCTATGATTAATGAAGCTATTATTTCGCTTTACGAGGGTGTGGGGGATGTGGAAGAAATTGACACAGTAATGCGTTTGGGAATGGCTCACCCAATGGGGCCGCTTCAATTGGCAGACTTTATTGGACTTGATGTTTGCCTCGCTATCATGAATGTGCTGCATGATGGATTTGGAAATCCTAAATATGCTCCGTGTCCTTTATTGGTAAACATGGTAACTTCGGGATGTTTAGGTGTAAAAACCGGAGAAGGGTTTTATAAGTACACTCCTGGAAGTAAAGAATTAGTGGTGGCCGACCAATTCAGCAAATTGCCTAAAAACACTCCGGCTACGGTTTAATTACCTTGTCGCTCATAGTAAAAAGGCCATACCCAAAGTGTGGCCTTTTTTATTGATACACTTCCTCGCATAGCCACATTTGGTTCACGCAAAATGGCTCCCCAAGCGGGTTGGATAATAAAACCTTTAATAAATCCTGTTCGGTTTTAAAATGCTGAAACGGAATAGAAACAAATGCCCTTCCTCCATTTCCCTTTTTGCTAAACCTGTTGAGCGGAACTTGTTGTTTTAGCCACACACTATCTGCCGTCATCAGTTGCATTACCAGATAGCACGAATCGCTCAATGCCTTATCACTGGTAAAATCAAGCACGGCATATATATTATTTCCATGCGGAATGCGCATGTATCCAAATGCATTTGTCAATTGCGGGTAATTACTGGTGGTATCAGAAATACATATGCTGCCCGTACGGGTATCTAAATCCTCCCGTATTAATAATTTTTTCCCTTCTAACAGGGTATATTCGGGTAATCCCCTTAAGGTGCGGCTGTAATTGGGAAAATGTAATTTAGACCAATAGCTGTCAACCTCCCCGGTGGTAAACAAGGTTTCCCAATAAAGTTTTTTATTCATACCATCGTGATGAATAAAATGTCGGGAATATTGCCACACTTTGAGCACAGAAAAAAGAGAAAGTAACACAACAAGGGTTTTGATAAATATTCGCATAAACCGCATGCCCCACTGGTTGACTGAGGTAAGAAATGCCCCTAATGAAAAAGCAAGCAAAGCATAAAAGTCAATAAACGTACGCTGGCCTAAAGAACCCCCATACCACCACACCCACCAGCAACTTAAAAGATAGAAAATAACCGGAAGTGTAATAAGAAAAATACTGATGAACGGAGCGGCATATTTGCGTAAATTATAAATTCCGGCCAGTGCAAATGCCATTACCGGAGTATACAGCAGCCATCCTTTCCGGTAGCTGAAAAACATCTCGAGCAATGCCGGGCGGTTAAAAAAGAAACGCTCCTGGGTGTAAGAAAATACCAGCCAGTGTCCGGTGACCGATTTCCAGTAGAGCAATTGGGGTAAACCGGCCAACACAAAAAAGAAACCCATAGCAAGAAATACAACAGTATGCGTACGTATGAGCAAAAACCGCTTACGCAATGTTTGAAAAGAATATACTCCATACAAAACCAGAATCACACTGAACACCATCATGCTGGGACGTATTAAAACCGAAAGGCCGGTTAAAAATCCAATGACTGCTGCGCGTTTTACACCCGGTTTCTCATAGAAGCAAATGGTTTGATAAATGATTACCGATTGCAGGGAAAACAGGTAAACATGCGTAAGTAAAGGCTCTCCGTAAGTGTAATAAAGCAGGTTGGTGCCAAAAAAAATGATTCCCAAAACAAACGCAGCAATAGTATCGCTGAAAAAATGTAAAAGTGCTTTACGCAAATGCCATAGCCCAAGTAACAGATAACAACCCATTCCGATAATTCCGGTACAGGTTTGATAAAATTGCGAATAGCCATCGACCGTTTTGCCTGCCAACAGTAAAAGTACATGAGCCATTAAAAAGAAAGGGGTGAGCAACATGGCGAGCCCCATACTCATTTTCATTACCGGTTTTCCATCCCGGGTGTATTCGGGCAGGTAATGAAAATCATATTTTTTCAGGTAATCTTCAGTTAAAAATGAAAAAGTAGGATCTCCCTCAATAAAGGTGGCGGGTAAATAGGCCCAGTAATTTACCGCATCCGAGGTGATAAGCTGTCGCTGATAATTATTATTGAAAAAGGATAACAGCAGCCACGAAAAAAAAATAATCCAAATGGTAATTAAAGAGAGTTTCTTTCCGGTAGCGAACTCATTCATTTCGGTTAACTCATGAAGGCTGAGCAGCGGTGTAAAGTTCTTTTAAAGCAGCTATCACATAATCTACTTCCTCTCTGGTGTTTTGTTTCCCAAAGGAAAAACGCACATTGGCTCTGCCCTGCTCCACGCCCAACGCACCCAGCACATGCGACCCTACATTGGAACCCGATGAACAAGCGCTGCCGCCCGAGCACGAGATACCGGCAATATCCAGTTTAAACAAGAGCATTTCATTAAATGAAGCAGGCGGAAAGGATACATTCAGCACTGTATAAAGGGCATTACCCATACAGTCTCCGTTAAATTTTACACCGGGAATTACTTTGGCTAATTCCTGAGCCATGTAGTTTTTTAAAGCGAGAATTTTCTTCTGTTCATTTTCTAAATCTCGGTAGGCTATTTCCAGTGCTTTGCCTAATCCAACAATGCCATACACATTTTCGGTACCTCCACGCATATTACGTTCCTGCGAACCACCGGTAATAAACGGGTGAATTTTCACATCAGAGCTGATATAAATAAACCCGATTCCTTTGGGCCCGTTGAATTTATGTGCTGCGCAGGCAATAAAATGCACTTTCGATTTTTTCAAATCCATTGGATAATGCGCTACCGTTTGCACCGTATCACTATGAAACAGGGCATGGTACTTTTCACACAATGCTCCTACCCTATCCATATCAAGTAAATTACCCACTTCGTTATTGGCATGCATTAACGATACAAGTGAACGCTCATTGTTCTGTAATAATTCCTCCAGGTGATTGTAATCAATATGGCCATTCGGCTGCAATTTTACCAGCGAAAGTTTTATTTTTCCTCTGTGAGCTAACTCCTCAAGGGTATGCAGCACAGCATGGTGTTCAATTGGAGATGTAATAGCGTGTTTTATGCCTAAATCCTCCACCGAACAGCGGATGGCCATGTTATCGGCCTCGGTTCCTCCGGAAGTAAAAAATATTTCACCGGGAGTAACGTGCATCAACGAAGCTACCTTTTTGCGCGCATCTTCAATGGCTGCTCTCACCTTGCGGCCATTGGCATGGGTAGATGAAGGATTACCGTAGTATTCCTGCATCATAGGCAACATGGCTTCAATTACTTCTTTGTCTAAAGGCGAGGTGGCTGCATTATCAAAATATACTCTTCTTTTTTCCATAAGTGCTGATACTTGCGGACAAAGATAAAAAAAATGAGCGGATATGCAGGTTTTTGCCTCTGTAATATTCACTGTTGCAGCTTATCTTTGCCGCCCCTTGAAAAAGAAACTGAAACAATTGCTTCCTTATTCCAGATCGGTATTGTCGCTTAGTGGCCCGCTCATTATCGGTCAGATAGGTTTTGTGCTGATGGGCGCTACCGATACCATTATGGTGGGCCATGTGAGTGCAGATGCACTGGCTGCAGCCGGGGTGGCCAATGCCGTATTTTTTCTCGTAATGGTATTGAGCATAGGGATTGGGTCGGTTATTTCTCCAATGATTGCTCAGGCTAAAAGTGCAGGGAACAAGGAAGAAATCAGCAAAATATACACCAACGGATGGCTGATAAGTGTACTTAGCGGAATTGTGCTCACTGGCATGGTAGCATTGCTTGCACTCAATTTCCATTTGTTTGGGCAAAAAGATGAAGTGGGGCCACAGGCTGCAAACTTTTTGATGCTGCTAAGTTTGAGCTCACTCCCGTTTTCAGTTTTTTTCTTTCTGAAACAAATAAGTGACGGAGCATCTGAAGCAAAGTATTCCATGGTGGTTACCGTTACCGGGTTACTCCTGAATTTAATTTTATGCTGGATACTGATTTTTGGAAAACTGGGCGCACCTGCCATGGGATTAAACGGTGCTGCCTGGGCCACTATTATCACCCGGGTGGTAATGATGGCCATGATGTGGGCTATTCTAAAATACGAAACAAAATTTAAACAGTTACTTAATTTCCCTTCTAAAAGTACGTTCGATAAAACCATTTTTTTACGTATTCTGAAACAGGGCGTACCAGCCGGATTACAATACTTCTTTGAAATCGGGGCATTTTCGGGGGCGGCTATTTACATTGGGAAATTAGGCGTTTACCAATTGGCTGCACATAATGTTGCCATCAATCTGGCATCAATTACCTATATGATTATTTCGGGAGTTTCTATTGCGGCATCAATTAAAGTGGGCGATGCCATGGGACAAAATAAAATGAATAAGGTTCGTAAAACGGGAATTGCTGCCATACTTACCGGATTGGTAATTATGAGTGGATTTGCCTTGTTGTTTTTGGTGCTTGATTATCCGCTGGTACGTTTATACACTGCTGACCCGAATGTGATTCATTACGCCACCGGATTAGTAATGATTGCCGGACTATTTCAATTATTTGACGGCACGCAAGCCATTGGTCTGGGAATCTTAAGAGGAGCCTCGGATGTTAAAATCCCTACATTGGTAACCCTTATTGCCTATTGGGTAATCGGGGTGCCATTGGGCGTATATCTGGCGTTTCACACAAGCTACAATGTTTACGGAATGTGGTTTGCACTTTTATCGGCCTTACTGTTTGCCTCCATCATGCACACGCTCCGTTTTATTTCCATCACCCGTAAAAGAAACTAGCGAAGCAGCTTTTTCAATTGTTCATGTACAATGGTTTCGTTGCCTTTAAGGGCTAATACTTTTTTAAGAAACGCAGCATCATCACCTGTTTGAATGAGTAATTCTTTCAGCAAAAAATAGTAGCGGCAATACGTGGAATAACGCATGAGGTAAGCATTGTTTACCTCGTATTCATAACGGTCGCGCAAAAACAAATCGCTTTGTGAGGTAATGGCCAATATGGCTTCATGTCCCTGCTGCTTTGAAAGGAGCCCCGATGTTGTTTGGTTAATAATGCCGTAAATTGTCTCCAGTCTTCCGGTATATTTTTTTACCCAACTGCTATCTGCAGTTCCGGCAGCCAGTTGTTGCAGGTAATAATTTGCCATTACATCGCATAAGGCTTCTTCATACACATAAGGTAATTTTGAGTTCACTGCAGATTTATGCCGGTGTACTGCCTCATGAAGCATAATAAACACTACTGAGGCGGGTTCGTACATGAACATGCGGTAACTGAACCGGGCGGCAGCAGTTCCGGCTGTGCGATATACCAGAACGTCATACATGGTTTTTAAACTATCGGCATATTTAAAAGCAGCAGAGCTATCGGTCCAGAAAGATCTGAACGCTTGCCCTGTTACCGACTTCACTTCATTTTTTTCACTAAGGTAAACGTAGTAAAACATGGCAGGTAAAACCGAATCGGGTAATAACTCTCCTTTCACACTTACCTTGGTACAGCTAAAAAAACCTTTTCCGGTTTTAAGTTTTAACTCTTTGCTTATGTACGTTGGATAAAACGAAACGGGCCTTTGCAGTCCGGGGGAAAATAACCTGCCATTCAATGAAACGAACAGGAACCAAAAAATGACAAGCAACCAGCGTATCATGCCGTAAAGATACCTCTTGCAATTTAATTTTGAGATGCAGATGAAATATTCTTACCTGAAAAATCCGTTGGCTAATTCAGCTACTCTGGTCATATCCATTTTCTCAAACAAATGTGGTGTATCGGGTAGAACTGCTAATTGTCCATTGGGTAAAGCTTTGTAACAGGCAACGGTTTCTTCTAACGTCACCATTTTATCCTGGTCGCCCACAGCCACACATACCCGCTGTTGCATTTGGGTGATCACTTCAGTCCTGAGGTAATCATGTTCTCCGAGATTGGTGAGAAATCCTGCCGTGCGATTCAATAACTCCTCGGCTGTGGTGCACGCATGTTGCTCGTTGAGTGCTGTTATAAAACCGGGTGCCTTTTCAACAAGTATATCATACTGCAACCGTTTTGTTTCGGATACAGCGGTTTCTTTATTCCATTGGTATTTGGTGCCTAAGGTAAGTACCGATAGTACCAACTCCGGATATTTTTTGGCAAAATATAATGCGGCATAGCCACCCATGCTGTAGCCGAATAAATGCACAGGCTCCCGGTTACCAGCCTTTATAATATCCTCACAAAATATTTCCAGCGAAAAGGAATCCCCGATCAGCTTTTTCTCTCCGTGCCCGCTAAAATCAATAGCCGTAGCCTTTAGTTCCGGTTTAAGCAGTGGTAATAGTGGGGTAAACTGTCTTCGGTTTGCCAATGCCCCATGAAATAAAAGTAATTTGGCCATCAGAACAACTTACGCTGATCGTCTTTGCTGCTGGGTTTCTTAAATTGCTTTAACCCTCCTTTGCCCGATGGAGTTATTGCTTCAGGATTGGTTACTTCAATTTCAACCGCAGTTTTTTTCCCTTTGCCAATTGGTACATCAAGTAGAGGCATGGTGGTAGTAGTTGGTGGTACTCCGCTCTCATCATCTTCCTCTTCCACATCTTCGGTATTAAGTAACGTAACGCCAAGCAAGTCGTTTGATGCAATTTTATTTCCTATAGCTTTCCACCCTTTTACCTCAATAAACTCATTGAGTTTTATTTTCTGGCGTTTGGCATCGGCTTTTTTCTTCCCTATCAAAACTTCTACCTGAGGATCTTTAAGAGTGGTAACAAAAATAAGTTTACACCCTTTTTCTTCGCCTATGTACGGGAATTTTTTATTAAGTGTGTTGGTTTCAATAAGGAAGCGTTTTACATATTGTGTTTTACCATCAGAATGAATGGCCGCAATCGGGCGGTGCGGCCTGAATTTCTCCAGATGAATAATTTCATTGGGTTCGTATCGGTTGGTCAGGTCGTAATTGGTCATTTCGTACGAACCATCTTTGTACAGTATCAGAATGGCATCTTCCCCGTCAAACGAACCGAGAAATCTTCCGCGCTCATCCGTGTTGAGCCGTCCGGTAATATCATCATACCATATTTTACGTCCGCCAAGAGTTGAACTGCCTTTCTCTTTAAACTTTACACCCTTTACAATGTATTTGCACAAAATATTTCCCTGTGTATTACGACCTTTAATAGCCAAAGCACCAAAGTCGTAATCAAACACCTGCTTGCGTGCCTTGCTACTGGGGTGCAGGGTAACAGTTACAATCTCCGATTCGCTGTTCTGGTTGGCGGTGAAGTAAACAATCTTACTGTTTTTATTTCCCTGGGTAATATCATATTCTTTATCCCGTGTTACCCCGCCAACATTAAACCGTTTGGCAAAACAAAAACGGGTTTTCCCATCTTCGTAAATTACATTATAGGCAAGCCGGTCATCGGTTTTATCAAATACGGCTGCATGGATAATGTCTTTTCCGATAAAGGTTTTCTCTGATACCTTACTAACTTTAAACTTTCCGTCTTTGCAAAAAGTAATGATATCGTCCAGATCCGAGCAGTCAAATAAAAATTCATCTTTTTTCAGACTGGTTCCGATAAATCCTTCGGCACGGTTTACGTAGAGTTTGGCATTGGAGGCAGCTACTACTTTGGCCTGAATGGTATCAAACGTACGAATCTCTGTTTTGCGTTCACGGCCTTTGCCGTATTTTTTTACTAATGACTCAAAATAATCAATGGTATACTCAGTGAGGTATTCAATATGATAGTGAACCTCCTCCATTTCCTTTTCAAGCCCTTTTATACGCTCGTCCGCTTTAAAGGCATCGAACTTTGAAATGCGTTTAATTTTTATCTCGGTCAGTGCAATAATATCATCGCGGGTAATGTCTCTTCGTAATAATTTTTTGTAAGGCTTTAACCCTTTATCTATGGTCTCCAGTACAGCTTCCCATGTTTCGCTTTCTTCAATGTTCCGGTAAATACGTTTCTCGATAAATATTTTTTCGAGGGAACTCATATGCCAGTCGTCTTCCAGTTCATTGAGGCGTATAAGTAACTCGCGCTGCAAAAGCTCTTTGGTATGCTCGGTATTAATACGTAAAATTTCATTCACGCTCATAAAGCGTGGTTTATCATTTACAATCACACAGGCATTGGGCGATATAGAAACTTCGCAATCGGTAAAAGCATACAGTGCATCAATGGTGATATCGGGCGATACTCCAGGAGCCAGCTGAATCTGAACTTCCACATCGCGGGCCGTATTATCAACTACCTTTTTTATCTTAATTTTTCCACTGTCATTGGCTTTGATAATAGAATCAATAAGCTGCGTGGTGGTTGTGGCAAACGGAATATCCCGTATTGCTAAGGTTTTCTTATCTACTTCTTCAATTTTTGCCCTTACACGCAGTTTGCCTCCGCGCATTCCTTCGTTGTAGTTGCTCACATCCACCATTCCCCCAGTAGGAAAATCAGGGTAAATTTTCACTTTTTTCCCTTTCAGGATATCAATGGATGCTTTGCACAACTCATTAAAATTATGTGGCAGAATTTTAGTGGCCAGTCCTACGGCAATACCCTCTACGCCCTGTGCCAATAGCAAGGGGAATTTCATTGGAAGGGCTACAGGTTCGCGCTTGCGCCCGTCATACGAACTTTGCCAGCGGGTAGTTTGCGGATTAAAGGCTACTTCCTGAGCAAATTTGGATAAACGTGCTTCAATGTAACGGGGAGCTGCGGCCGAGTCACCGGTGCGGATATCGCCCCAGTTTCCCTGCGTTTCTATCATCAGGTCTTTTTGCCCCAGATTCACCATAGCCTCTCCAATAGCAGCATCTCCGTGAGGATGGTACTGCATGGTTTGACCAATAACGTTGGCTACTTTGTTAAAACGCCCGTCATCAATTTCGCGCATGGCGTGCAAAATTCTGCGTTGCACGGGTTTCAGGCCGTCTTCAATTGCGGGTACGGCACGTTCCAAAATTACGTACGAAGCATAATCCAGAAACCAGTCCTGGTACATGCCCGATACTGACTGCACATCCTGTATATGGCTGTCGTGGTTTTGCTCTTCGTTATGTGTCAGATTATCCAACTCGTCACTCATGGTATATTCACTCCTAACCTCACGAAACTACCTATTGCGGACGGCTATGCCTAAAAAGCTCCTTAAAACTTATGTACAGCAGGGTGTGAAGAAATAAGCAGCAACGAGTTTAATGTTTGAAGTTCAAAAGTTTAAAGTTTAGCAGCACAGGTTCATAGGCAATATAATGGATGAGAGAAAGCAGCCGGACAGGGTTTTTCCCATTTGAGCAACCATATTTTGAATTTATGTACCTTTGAAAAAAAAGACCTGAATATGAAAAAAGGTTTAATCCTGTTTCTGGTTCTATTGTCCTTTATGGTGAAAGCCCAAAACTATCGGCTTATTACACCCCTTAAAAAACAAATTTACTTTAGTCCTTATGGTGGGGTTCATGTTATTTATCTTGATTCTTCCTCAGCAGAAGGACCTGATTCCGCGTTTTATGATTATAAAAAGTTGAATAGCCGCTTTGAATCTGTCTATTGTATTTCCTTAGGTAAAATGTTTTTTACCCCAAATAGAAACTGTATTCTGGGATCAAAAATTATAGAAACCCCCGACCGAAAGACTCTATTGATAACCGAACTGAATGATACCGTATTCTTTCCTTCTTCTTACGCGCTGTCTGATAAATGGACTTTATATGAAAGAGATTCCATACGCATTCAGTCAGAAGTGACCGCTATTGATACAGCTACTGTATTGGGATTTATTGACTCGGTGGTTACACTTTCATTAACATGTAAGGAGTATCCAAACCTTTTGGTGAACGGGAAAAAGTTGAAAATAGGTCGCACAACAGGGTTAATTCAAACCATCGATTTTGAATTTTCTTATGACAATGCTTTTCTTGAATATTGGTTAATTGCACATGAAAAACTGCAATCAGGCCCTACTGTTCCTTTATTTGACAACGTATTTGACTTTTCCATAGGAGATGCTTTTGAGCAAACAATTGATGATAATGATTGTGGCACCAAAATATTAGCGTATAAGCATTTCGAGGTACTTAATACAGTTAAATCCGGAGATACCCTTACCACCTGTATATTTAAAAAAAATGAACTTAGTTTTTACCCATTTTTTCATGTAAAAACCGATACCATAACCGAGTATTTTGAACGTAAAAACTATATGTTTAATCTTCCCGGACAATATCCTTTCTATTATAATTATCACTTAAGATACAATTCCGCAGAAAATGAATTATATCAGGAACGTTGTGAGGGATGCATGTTTGATACCTCTGACTCCATTCATTTTATGCGGAGGCCTTTTTTTGAAGATGGTTTTTTTGAATTGTACAAGACGCATACCGGCATGTATCAACGACACGCTTCAGGTTGGTGTATGAGTGGATGGAACAGTTATCTCTATGACACAAAAGTTTCATATCTTAAAAAAGGAAATTTAAGCTGGGGGAAATCACACTACCTGAGTTTTATATCCGGTACAGAGAACACGGAAAGTTCCAGGATTATTAAAATATATCCTATTCCCGTACAGCAAATGCTTACCATCGAATGGAATGAACATGAACCGGCTTCTTTTCTGCTCTTTGATTTAGTAGGAAGAGAAGTATTTTCATCCACACTGAACGAAGGCAAAAATGAAATTCCGTTTTTAGCTATTCCTGCGGGTGTATATTTTTATTCAGTACAAAAGGAGGCAGGAGTAACAATTCAGGGAAAAATTATTAAACCATGAAAAGAATAGTATCCATTCTTTTTGTATTTGCTTCAATAAATGCGGCCGCTCAAAATTATACGCCCTTTAAACCGGGGGTACTTTACGTTTTCTTAACCCCTGCCAAAACACTATGGCAAGCCCCCCCTTTTTTTACTATTGAGCCGGTTTCTCACACCATCTTTTGCGATACTTTCTACGCCCTTCACAATGATTCAGTATATCTCAACTATAAACACCTTTCCTCCCCAGACGGATTTTGTTATAAGTTAAACCGGGAGTTTTTCTTCGGGAAATGCATGACTAAAAAAAGCAATGGAGATTATTTGTTTTCGGTAACCAACAACGACACCATTAGGATTAAAACGCAGGTAGAACTTAATGATACTTTTGTATATTTAAGGGAAGTACAACACCCCGATTCAAATTACCTGGCTGTGGTAAAAAGCAAACAACCTGAAACATTTGAAGGGGCAACCGATTCGGTTATTACCTATTCCATAATCAGAGTAAATGCATTAAAGCAACAGATTCCCTCCCCTTCAAACGGAAAAGAATTAAAAATAAGCAAACAGTTCGGATGTATTCAGTGGTTATATCCCGGAGATTCAACGGAACTTCGGCCCGCACATTGCAGCGACCGTGTTTTTGGTAAACCTTACCCCTCCATTAAACAACTCAACACCTATGAACAGGGGGATGTTTTTGAATATCGTGTTACCAACGTGCCTTATAGTCCGATACCCGGCTTTTACTATCATAATCCTTATGAGCGCAGAAAGATAATTTCCAAAGAAGCCACTCCAAACAACGATACCATAAAATATAAAATAGAAATCAGTACCATTTACCTCAACCAACAACCCAGAAAAATAGAATACGATACCCTTGATGTAATGATTACTAATAGCGATGAGGATGAAACATGGTGCTTACATAAATTATTTAATACTACCTTTTTCAATTTAGGATTTGGTACCTATCTGAATATAATGCTCGACAGCATGGGATTTAGCCTCGAAGCAAAAAAGGATCTCTATGGTCCAACCTATCCCGACTCCTGTTATCACCCTCCGGTTGATGGGGTAACCCCCTCTCTTTTATTCAGACCGGGCTTTGGGTTGGTGTATTCCGTTACACCTGATTTTTTGTCAGAAAGAGCCCAAATAAAAGAGTTGTATTACTACAAAAAAGGAAATGTTACATGGGGCACGCCCATCAATTTCAATATCCTTCTTAATCAGGATCATTTACCAAAGGCAAACGCCTTACTTATTTACCCAAATCCGGTACAGGATATACTAACTATTGAGTGGAATGAACCTATCCCTATACAATTTGTCTTGTATGATTTGGTTGGCAAAGAAGTCCTCACCACCTCGTTAGATGAAGGTAAAAATGAACTTACACTGTCTTCCCTTCCATCAGGTGTTTATTTTTACAGCGTGCATTCAGAAACGGGCGAAACCATGCAAGGGAAAATCATTAAGGAATAAATGTCTGCCCGAATTGTTAACTTGCGCCCATGCATATTGCCTTTGATGCAAAGCGCGCTTTTTTAAATCGCTCCGGATTGGGAAACTATTCCCGTACCCTGATTAAAAATTTGTGCAGGTATCAAAGCGGTCAATCCCTGCACCTGTTAACACCTGATGCTAAACTTACCCACGAAACCGATTTCCTTTTTCATGAACCTGATGTTCATATACACAGCGGAATTTCAATCATCAACCGCCTGTATCCTTCTCCGGCTTTTTTCGACACACGCAAAATTGATATTTACCACGGACTAAGTAATGAGTTACCGTTGAATTCGGCCAAACTGAAGGTGAAAAAAGTTGTCACCATTCATGATGTCATTTTTATGCGCTATCCCAAATGGTACCGCCCCATTGACCGGGCCATTTACACCTGGAAAACACGCAGGGCATGTGAAGCAGCCGATACCATTATCGCCATCAGCCGCCAAACAAAAAACGACCTGATGGAATTTTTGAAGGTACCTGAACAAAAAATTAAAGTAGTGTACCAAAGTTGTGATGAAGTTTACACCCGGAATGAGGTAGCGCCTGTTACCTCCGTTTCGCTGCCCGAAAAATACCTGCTGTATGTGGGCACCATTGAGCCACGCAAAAATTTAATGAGCATTGTCAAAGCACTTAAAGTACTTAAAAATAAAGTGCAAATTCCGTTGCTGGTTATTGGCAAAAGTACGCCTTATAAAAAGCAGGTACAACAGTATTTAAAAAATCATGGGATTGAGGACCGGGTATTGTTTGCCGAAAATATTCCGCTCCAGCAAATGCCGGCCATTTACCGGGGAGCCTCCCTGTTTATTTACCCCAGCACCTTTGAGGGTTTTGGTATTCCCATTATAGAAGCATTGTACAGCAAAGTGCCTGTTATTACCGGTGTCGGAAGCTGCTTTGAAGAAGCCGGAGGGCCTGCTACGCGTTATATTAACCCCGAATTAAATTTTGAACTGGCCGAAAACATAGAACAGGTATTAAACTCACCCAAACTTTCCCAACAAATGGCAGCGGAAGGATATAAGTATGTGCAGCGGTTTAATGTCCGGAATACATCGGAAGCACTGATGCAGGTGTACACAAATGCCTGAAAGCCCGACATACTAATATCCAAAAAGCGATAAGTACCACAGGCATTTACCACATATCCTATATTATTTTTTTAAATGTCAGGGTGTTTATCATTACTTTTAATTTCTATTTTATTTAAACTTGTACCATGAAGATGAATAAAGCGGTGGCAGGGTATCATATGCTGATGATTCTGTCGGAAGTAGACGGTGAATTTGCCGGTTCTGAAGGAATTGTGATTGTTAAATACCTGAAAGATAATTTTCCGTTTCATATTGAAATGGATAATGAAGTGGAAATATTAAGCACCTTGCCCAGAGATAAATACTTAGAGCATTTTAGAAAAGCTGCCGAAGATTTTTTCAGTGACTCAACCGAACATGAGCGCAGCGATTTTCTTAAGTTCGCCATTAGCTTGGTAAAAGCCGATGCTCAAATAACCCGTGACGAAAACAAATACATTGATATTCTTTGCGACTGCTGGGATATTAATTGAAATTGTGAGTTTGTGAGTTCTCTTGTTGCCCTGAGTTTACCTAAGCGTGAGTTTGTGATTTTTATCATTTCCCCCTCTATTTCCGGTTTTCTTACTTAACCATGACAATTGCAGATATGCCATAACGATGGGTGTTTTTACATTTGCGTAATTTATTTTACGTATGATAAGAACACTACTTTTTTCCCTGAGCGTTTTATTGCTTTTATCGTTTGCCCCCGATGCCCCTGAAAAGCATTTAAAGAACCTGCGCCAGTTAACATTTGGTGGCGATAATGCCGAAGCGTATTTCAGCCCCGATAGCAAACACCTCAGTTTTCAAAGCAACAACCCGAAATGGGGATTAAAATGCGACCAGATTTTTCATTTGGATATTGCCAAATCAAGTAAAGATACTTCCCTGCGTCCGGGTCTTATTTCTACCGGTGAAGGCCGTACCACCTGTGCCTATTTTATGCCCGACAAAAAGCATATTCTCTATGCTTCAACCCACCATGCCGGAAAAGATTGTCCGCCTGCACCACAAATGGGTAAAAAATACCTGTGGGCCATATACCCCGAATTTGATATTTACATTGCCGATTTAAAAGGAAAAATAACTGGCCAACTTACTAATGCTCCCGGATATGATGCCGAAGCAACGGTGTCGCCCAAAGGGGATAAAATTGTGTTTACCTCCACCCGCTCAGGCGATCTGGAGTTGTGGGTAATGAATATAGATGGTAGCAATCCCGTTCAAATTACCCGCGAACTGGGTTATGACGGTGGCGCCTTTTTCTCGCCCGATGGGAAGAAACTGGTATTCCGCGCCTCCCGACCTAAAACGGAAGAGGAAGTGAAAGAATACAAGGAACTTTTAGCACAGGGGCTTGTGGCACCTACCACCATGGAAATTTATACATGCAATATTGACGGCAGTGACCTGAAACAGGTTACTCACCTGGGCAAAGCCAACTGGGCACCATTTTATCATCCGTCAGGTAAAAAAATCATTTTCTCATCCAATCATCATTCGCAAAAAGGTTACGATTTTCAATTGTTTATGATAAACGAGGACGGAACCGGGCTTGAGCAAATAACATCTGAAAGTATGTTCAATGCCTTCCCTATGTTTTCGCCTGATGGGAAAAAACTGGTATTTTCCTCCAACCGCAACAATGGCGGAACCCGCGATACCAACTTGTTTATTTGCGACTGGGAAGATTGAAGCAGATTTCTTACGTTTGTGTTAAATCAAGCAATAAACTATTTACATGAAAAGAGTAATAATAATTCTCGTTTGCGTATTATTCAGTATAAAATTTGTTTCGGCACAAACCAATACCGAAGACATAAAAAAACATATCAGCTATCTGGCCGATGATAAGTTGCAGGGGCGTTTTCCCGGAAGCAAGGGAGAGAAAAAAGCTTATCAGTATATTACCAAACAATTTCAGAAATACAAACTCCAACCATTGGGAACCGTTTATAATTTTCAGGATTTTCCTGTTAAATACAATCCCAATCCGCACGACACCAGCGAAAAAAATGCACTCAAAACCACCGGGCGCAATGTAATTGGATTTTTGAACAACGATGCCGAATTTACCATTGTAATCGGGGCGCATTACGACCATTTGGGAATGGGACATGGCGGTCATTCGCTTGATGCAAATCCTGAAAACAAAGTGCATAATGGTGCTGATGATAATGCATCAGGGGTGGCCGGTGTGCTGGAGCTGGCCCGCTACTTTACCGAAAACGAGAAAAAAGAAAAATATAATTTCCTGTTCATCTGTTTTTCGGGTGAGGAAGAAGGTTTACTGGGTTCTAAATTTTTTGTAAACAATCCTACCCTTTCGATCGACAAAATCAATTGCATGATAAACATGGACATGATTGGCCGGTTGAATGACAGCACCAAAAAAATTATTGTCTATGGCACAGGCACCAGTCCCAAGTTTGAACCCATGTTGGCTACGATTACCAAAGAATCGGTAATTAAAGTTAAAACTGATTCAGCCGGAATGGGACCATCAGACCACGCTTCATTTTACCTGAAGGGAATTCCGGTATTGCATTTTTTTACCGGCACGCATGGCGATTACCACCGCCCAACGGATGATATTGAAAAAATCAACTTTTACGGAGAGAAACAGGTGCTTGATTTTATTGTAAAAGTAGTGGGCGAAATTTGCAAGGAAGATAAACTTACCTACCTGCAAACAAAAAATTCGCAAACCAACAGTCCGAGGTTTAAAGTAACGCTAGGCATAATACCCGATTACTCGTTCGAAGGCCCGGGTGTACGGTTAGACGGGGTGAGTGAAGGCAAACCTGCCGCTGCAGCCGGATTAAAAGCGGGAGATATTCTGATAGGTTTGGGTGAGGTGGAGATAACCGATATGCAAAGCTATATGAAAGCCCTCTCGCAGTTTGAAAAAGGCCAAAAAACTACTGTGAAATTTAAACGAAACGGGCAGATTCAAACAACCGAGGCAACCTTCTGAAAGTTTATTTTGTCTTTTCTGCTGAATTGAAGTAGTTTTTACTTAATTTAGTAGCTGAATATCAACTAAACGAATATGAGCAAATCATGGCTCATTAAGGCTTTTCTTTTTTTTGCAGGATATCTGATCTCCTGTCAACTCTTGTATAGTCAGGTACCCTCCCGCCAAGGCGATTATTATTATATTCCTTACCGTAAACAATCAAAAGGAGGTGTACAGCAATACGGAGGAAACCTGCGCGCCACCGCTACCATGAATATTGCCGTAGCCGAAATGAATAAAGAGAATTACCGGGAGGCCGAACAATATTTTACCAGATACCTCAGTATTATGTCGGGCGACTACCGGGCACTAATTTACCGCGGTATTTGCCGGTATATGAACAACGACCTGCACTTTGCCATTCGCGATTTGAAGCGTGCCGTAAACATGAACCGAACCGAAAACAAAGACCTGTATAAATTAATCGGAACCATTTATTGCGCGGAAGGGAAATACGAAAAGGCCATCCGTTTTTTGAACAAATCGCTGGCAAATTCGCCCTACGACCCGGAGACTTATAATAACCTTGGAAAATGTTATCAGGAACTGGATGATTTGGCAAATGCTTACAAATGCTACAATAAAGCCATTCAGTTAGACAGTACCATGGCACTGGTGTACAACAACCGTGGCAGCGTAGTGAATTTTTCGCTCGAGTATATGCAGCATGTGCATCCTGATGATATCACATCGGCCCTTAAAGATTTTGAAAAAGCATTGGCTGTTGACAGTACCCTTGAAATAGCCTGGCGAAATAAAGGTGTGGCGCAAATGCTGCTGAAACGATACAATGAAGCACTGGCCTCACTTAACTACGCCATTCAACTCGATTCAACCGATTATTTAGCCTACTTTCAGCGTTCCATTTTGTACAGTAAAACCGGTAAATTTGATTTAGCCGAAAAAGACATTTTCAGGTGTATGTACAACGACCATATCAATATTCAGGCAACGCTGGTTGAGCGCGGAAATATTTTACTCTATCAGGAGCAATACAACGAAGCATTGGCCTTCTTTTCGTTTTATGCCCATAAGTCCTTTCAACGGTCGTTTAAAGCGGTAATGAGTATGAAAAGTGCCGAGGCATGTGCTTTGGATAACAACCAGAAAAAAGCCATGTACTACCTTAAGCGGGCAAAACATAAAGGCTATTTCAATTCTAAAATACGGGTAAAAACATTTTTGGTAAATCCTTATTTTAAAAACCTGAATCATAACAGCCATTTTTTATCATTCAGAAGTAAAGTGGGGAAAATACTTTTATGAAAAAAATAGCTACGGTGATCATGTGGTTCATAAGTTTTTCGCTTCAGGCAGCTGAAACGGAAATGAATGGATTTATTGAAAACAAAGGGCAATGGGCTTCCAATATTCTTTTCGAACTCGATATTCCGGCAGGCAGGGTGTTTATTGAACGCAATCAGTTTACCTACGTTTTTTACGACAGCAAACAATTACATGAAATGAAGCATGGCGAAATCCCCGATTCCATGTTGCACATGCACGCAGTAAAAGTTTCGCTTAAAGGATCCAATCCGTTTATTAAAACCGAAAAAGAACAGCCTCTCTCCTTTTACCGCAATTATTTTAAAGGGCAAAATCCCTTACACTGGCAATCATTTGTAAGTACTTTTCAAAAAATAACTTTAACCAATGTATACCCCGGAATCAATCTGGAGTTTTTGTACACCAAGGGTAAACTCAAATATAATTTTATTGTAAAACCCGGAGCCGATGCTTCCTTGATTCAACTTTCTTATCAGGGGCAGGAGAATTTATTTGTGAGCAGTGGCTCATTGATTGTTAAAACCAGTTTGCAGCAGATAGCCGAAAATAAACCGGTGGCCTTTTATGCCGGAGATTCAAAACGTGCACTAGCCTGCGAATTTGTACAAAAAGGAAATTGCGTTTCATTTAAAACAGAACCAATAGATCCTTCTCAAACATTAATTATTGACCCCGAAGTAATATTTGCCACCTTTTCGGGCTCAACAGCCGATAACTGGGGATGTTCGGCCACCAACGATCAATATGGAAATGCCTATTCGGGAGGAACTGTTTTTGATGTGGGGTATCCTTCAACTTCGGGAGCCTATCAGGTAAATTTTGGCGGATATATTGATGTGGGCATTCTTAAATATACTCCAAGCGGTACAGGACTTCTTTACGCCACTTACCTTGGAGGTTCATCTTCCGAACAAACCCACAGCCTTATTGTAAACAGCAAAAATCAACTGGTATTGTTAGGTACAACCCAATCTTCCGATTTTCCGGTTACGGCCGGTTCATACGACCCTACACACAATGGTTCTTACGATATTGTTGTGGGGTTGCTCTCCGAAAACGGTGCATCGCTGTTGGGTTCCACCTATTTTGGTTCTGATGGATCAGATGGAATGAACGGGCCCGCAAACGGAAATTACAATGCGGTTAATTCTCCGCTTTTTTACAATTATGGCGACAACTACCGGGGCGAAGTAATCGTTGATAAAAGTGATAATATTCACCTCTACATATCGAGCCGCTCGGTAACTTTTACTGCACTTGCTACTGCAGGTGGGTTGGTAACTTACAACCGAAACGGACCTCAGTATGCAGTGTATGCACGATTTGTTCCCGACATTACCCGACTAGATAAGGTTCGGTTTTTGGGTGGAACGGGACAAGTATCAGGGTTTTCCCTCACATTTGATCAAAGTCAGCAATACGTGTACTTATGTGGTGGCACAACCGCTGCCGATATGTTTCCTGCCATTACCAGTGGATACCAGCCCGCACTTAATGGCAATGTTGACGGATATGTTGCACGGATGAGCACGGGTATCAGTGCATCGGTAAGTGAGTTTACGTACCTTGGCGGAACACAATATGACCAGACTTATTTTGTTCAGTCGGATGCAGGAGGAAGGGTGTATGTAACAGGGCAAACGCTGAGCGATGAGTTTCCGGTTTCTCCGGGTACCATTGCCAAACCCAAAGGCCGTATTTTCTTTACCGCATTAGGTAGTGATTTAAGTTCTCTAATTGTTTCAACCGTAATAGGCAACGGATTGGGAAGAACAGAAATTTCACCTTCAGCATTTTTGGTTGACCGTTGCGGAAATGTGTGCCTATCCGGATGGGGCGGCCACGTAAATAATAATTTCAATTCGGGAACCGGCAGAACAACCGGACTGGCGGTAACCTCAAACGGCTATCAGCAGGCAACAGACGGATCTGATTTTTACTTAGCCATTATCACCTATAATCTGGATAAATTGGTTTACGGTAGTTTTTTTGGTGGCCCTGTAAGCGAAGAACACGTGGATGGCGGCACCAGTCGTTTCGATCAAAAGGGAATTGTGTACCAATCGGTATGTGGGGGCTGCGGGGGCAATTCAGATTTTCCTACAACGCCCGGTGCCTGGTCACGTACGAATAAAAGTTTTAACTGCAACAATGCCACTTTTAAAATAAATCTGAACAATTCGTTATTTGCCCCGCAGTTTAAAGATACTTTTTTAACCGTTTACGCAACCGAAACACTTACCTACAACTTTCAGATCACCGACCCTGATAAGGACGACTCAGTGTATGTAACTTACTCCGGCCCTGCCCTCAGCAATGCGGCTACAAATAATAACCCGGCAGTAATTACCGGACCCGATAAAGGACTAAGGCCATTATCCAATACCTTAACCTGGAAAACCAATTGTACCAACGGAGGAAAAGATACCATGTGGATCAGAGTTGATATTCACGATAACGGTTGTCCGGATGAAAAATCGAAAACTGGATATATCCGTATTCTGGTAAAACCTGTCCCCGATATAATTCCTCCCGAACTTACCTGCGTAAAAAGTCTCGACTCGAACACGGTAAAAGTTACCTGGTCGGCTGATAAAAGCAACCCGCTTAAATTTTTCAAAGAAGTGGTGATGAATAAAGTGCTCCCCGATTTAAATGTGGTGGCACCATATCAAACTTACCTGATAAATGCAGACGATAGTTTGGTTGACCCTTTTGCCTATTACCACAAACAAAATGACTATTGCTACTACATGTATGGAGTTAACATTTGCAATCAGCACTCCGATACCACGCGTTACTCCTGCACCAAACTTTATCCCGATACAGCCAACTACAACCCGTTTGACATGGCTATGGACACCATCCTGTATGCTGTAGCCACCGATAGTTTTTATTATGACTTTTCCATTAAAAGTAAAACTCCTAAAAAACTAACCATTCAATACGAATATCACGGTGAAATATTAGCCGATAACCTGAAGTCGACCAATGTGGGAATACTTGATGCCACTCCGGGAATTGATATAGCCAAAGGACATATTGCCTGGAAAGCCGAGTGTGCCGATATAGGCAGAGATACGTTTACTATCAGTATGCTTATCTGGGATAATGCCTGCCCCGTACCTAACTCGCGCACCAACCGCATTCATATTGTAGTGGTACCACCTCCCGCGCCCAAACCTCCCGTTATGTATTGCGTAAAACGGGTTGATGCCAATACACTCCGGGTACGCTGGGACTTTGACAGTACCGATAAATATTTCAGTCATTTTATTCTTTACCGGCAAAATCCTGATGGAAGTACCAATACCCTTCAGCAGTATTACCGCACCGATACTGTTGCGTATGTTGATACCAAAGCCCTTAACTGGTTAAAGAATAACTATTGTTACTTCTTTATTGGTTACAATAACTGCGGATATAAAGGACTTTCATCCCTGAGGGCCTGTTCAATAATTGACAGCTCCTTTGTGCCGCCTCCTCTGCCCATGAATTATGTGAGTGTAGTGAAAAATGAAGCCATTGAAGTAAACTGGAAAAAATCAACCGACCCTATTTGGGAGAAATACCAGCTTTACCGCAGATTGAATGCAACCGGGGCACCGTATGAATCCTATCAAACAATCACTAAAAACGATACCTCATTACTCGATCCTTTGGTTGATGTAAGCAATACTTCATACTGCTACAGCATCACCCAATACAATGAATGCGGACTCGAATCAAAAAAATCGGATGAAGCATGTACCATTGTGTTGCGTGGTGTTGCCAAACAATTCGAAAACCAGATTTACTGGGATCCCTATACCTCATGGAAAACCGGAGTAAGCAACTACCAGGTATGGCGCACCGATCCGTTTATACCCGAAACAAAAATTGCTCAAAAACCCGGTAATATGTTAAAACTTACCGATGCCATGCTGTATGATGATTGCGGCCTGTATTTTTACCGCGTGGTTGCCATTCAAAACGGCAAGAGCAAACCTTTTGAAAGTTCATCCAACACCATAGCACTGGTGCAGCAACCATTGGTATTTGCCCCTACGGCTTTTACGCCAAACGGTGATTCTTTGAATGACTATTGGGGTGTAGTGCCTTCGTTTGTGAAAGAATTTAATATCCTTATTTATAATCGCTGGGGACAGCAAATTTTTCAATCAAACGATAAGAAATTTTTGTTTGACGGAACTTTTGGAGATAACCTGCCCCGGGACGAAATTTTTGCCTATGTCATTCGTTTTACCGACTGGAGCGATAAACCATACGAACTAAGCGGAAGCTTCCACGCTCTTCATTAGTTTTTGTGGCATAGCTATTGAACTTAGGGTGCCCCGACAAAAAATATACTCGCGGGTATGCCATTTTGACCATTATTGAACTAAGTATTATGCAAGAGAAAAACGATTTTTTTATATCAGGAATAGTGCAGGACGACAAGGAAAATAACGACTTTATTCAGTTGCTTTCGCAGGAAGAAGAAGATGAAATGAACCGCGAGAGCATACCTGACACCCTGCCAATTTTGCCATTGCGAAATACCGTTTTGTTTCCCGGTGTTGTCATTCCAATCACGGTAGGGCGCGATAAATCCATACGCCTGATAAAAGACGCCAACAAAGGAAGCAAAATCATCGGGGTGGTATCACAAAAAGATTCTACCATTGAGGATCCTAACTTTCACGACCTGAATTCGATAGGAACCGTTGCGCAAATCCTTAAAATGTTTAGAATGCCCGATGGAAACACCACCGTTATCATTCAGGGGAAAAAACGTTTTGTATTGGGCGAATGTCAGGCCATTGAACCCTATATCAAAGCTCAAATCACTGCACTTCCTGAGGCAAAGGTGAAAAAAGATGAAGAAGTAACCGCACTTATTTCGTCTATTAAAGACCTTTCCTTTCAAATTGTGGAACTATCCCCTAATATTCCATCAGAAGCTGCCTTTGCCCTTAAGAATATTGACAGCCCCACGTTTTTAGTGAACTTTATTTCTTCCAATCTTAATGTTGACCTGAAGGATAAACAAAGTATTCTGGAGGTAATGGATTTTAAAGAACGTGCCGGAAAAGTACTTGAATTTTTAACCAAGGAACTGCAATACCTGCAGTTGAAAAACGAAATTCAAACCAAGGTACGCACCGATTTGGATAAACAACAACGCGATTTCTTTTTGCAGCAGCAAATCAGAGCCATACAGGAAGAATTGGGTGGCGAAAGTCCGGATAAGGAACTTGAAAACCTGCGCGAACGTGGCGATAAAAAGAAATGGGCCAAAAATATTCACGAAGCATTTAACAAGGAGCTTGACAAATTGCAGCGCATGAATCCCATGTCGCCCGATTATTCAGTTTCGCTTAATTATGTGCAAACACTTATTGACTTACCCTGGGGCGAAAGCACCAAAGATAATTTTGATTTAAAGCGTGCCCAGAAAATATTGGACAAAGATCATTTCGGAATGGAGAAAGTAAAAGAACGCATTCTGGAATACTTAGCCGTTTTAAAATTAAAAGGCGATTTAAAAAGCCCAATTTTGTGTTTATATGGTCCTCCCGGAGTGGGCAAAACCTCCCTCGGAAAATCTATTGCCAAAGCATTAGGCCGCAAATACGTGCGTGTATCGTTGGGGGGATTGCACGATGAAGCGGAAATACGCGGACACCGCAAAACCTATATTGGTGCTATGCCGGGGCGTATTATTCAAAATATTAAAAAGGGAAAATCGGATAATCCCGTTTTTGTACTGGATGAAATTGATAAAGTGGGAAGTGATTTCAGGGGCGACCCCTCCTCTGCCCTGCTGGAGGTATTAGATCCCGAACAAAACAGCAATTTTTACGATAACTACCTGGAGCTGGAATACGACCTCTCGAATGTGATGTTTATTGCCACTGCCAATAGTTTGGATACCATACAACCTGCATTGCTGGATCGTATGGAAATTATTGAAATAAGCGGCTACACTCTGGAAGAGAAAGTGGAGATTGCCAAAAAATACCTGATTCCTAAACAGCGCACTTTTCATGGATTAAAGGCAAAAGATTTTAACCTTACCGATAAAGCCATTGTAAAGGTAATTGAAGATTACACCCGCGAATCGGGTGTACGCGGCATGGAGAAAAAATTCTCGGCACTGGCCCGCAATGTAGCCAAAACCATTGTGATGAAAGAAACCGCCAACAAGGTGCTGAATGAAGACGATGTGATTCGTATACTTGGCTCGGAGCGGATGGAAAAAGAAATTTACCAGGATAATGATGTGGCCGGAGTGGTAACCGGATTAGCCTGGACACCCGTGGGCGGAGAAATTTTGTTTGTAGAAAGTTCCATTACCAAAGGCTCCGGCAAACTAACTCTTACCGGCAAACTGGGCGATGTAATGAAAGAATCGGCTATCACGGCCCTCACCTTTCTTAAATCGCATTGCGATTACTTAGAGATAGACCCGGAGGTTTTTGACAGCTACGATATCCATATTCACGTGCCTGCAGGGGCCGTTCCTAAAGACGGGCCATCGGCCGGGGTTACCATGCTAACCTCATTGGCCTCTTTGTTCACACAACGCAAAGTAAAATCGTATCTGGCTATGACGGGCGAAATTACCCTGCGCGGAAAAGTATTGCCTGTGGGTGGAATTAAAGAAAAAATACTGGCAGCCAAGCGGGCCGGTATTAAAGAAATTATTTTGTGCGAGCAAAACCGTAAGGACATTGAAGATATTAACCCCGATTATGTAAGCGACCTGCAATTTCACTTTGTAAAAAACATGCTGCAGGTGCTCGACCGATCGCTGCTGGATGAAAAAGTAGCCAAGCCCATGAAATTGATTGTAAACAAAAAAGAGAAAGAAGCTACCGTGGTAAAAATGCAGTAAACTCTTTCTTCCACTCTGTAAAATAAAAAGGCAGCCTTCGGGTTGCCTTTTATATTTTCAAATCCCAATGCATTAAGAGTCTTGGTTCAAAGAATGTAGGTCAAACAAAGTAGATATAGTTAATGATATTACTCCAATTCATGCCCCATTTTTACCTTTTTGGTTTCGAGGTAAAGGTGGTTGTGTTTATTGGATTCAATGCGAATGCTTACGTTTTCTACAATCTCCAATCCGTAGCCTATCAATCCGGCCCGCTTGGTGGGATTGTTGGTCATCAGTTTCATTTTGCTCACGCCCAAATCGCGCAGTATTTGTGCTCCTACTCCGTAATCACGCTCATCCATTTTAAAGCCCAGTTCCAAGTTGGCTTCTACAGTATCTAAGCCTTGCTCCTGCAATTTGTATGCTTTAAGTTTATTGAGCAGGCCAATACCTCTCCCCTCCTGGTTAATGTAGAGCAATACGCCTTTTCCGGCTTCATCAATCATGTGCATGGCCTGACTGAGTTGTTCTCCGCAATCGCAGCGCATGGAGTGAAAAATATCACCCGTTACACACGAGGAATGCACACGTACCAGAATGGGTTCATCTTTTTGCCATGCTCCTTTTACCAGTGCCAGATGTTCCTGTCCGGTATCTTTTTGCCGGTAGGCATATAAATCAAAATCTCCGTGACGCGTGGGCATGCGCACGGTAATTTCGCGTTGAATGAGGGATTCGTTTTTGAGCCGGTATTCAATAAGGTCTTTGATAGAAACAATTTTTAAATCGAAACGTTTGGCAATTAGCATCAGATCGGGCAGGCGCGCCATGCTGCCATCTTCGTTCATAATCTCCACAATACAGCCGGCAGGTTCAAATCCGGCCAGACGGGCAAAGTCAATAGCCGCTTCGGTATGCCCGGCCCTGCGAAGCACCCCTTCTTTCCGCGCTTTTAACGGAAAAATATGTCCGGGTTTACCCAATTCTTCGGGTTTGGTTGCAGGGTCAATTAATGCCTGCACGGTTTTAGAACGGTCGCTGGCACTGATGCCCGTGGTACATCCTTTTCCAAGCAAATCAACCGACACCGTGAATGGAGTAGCGTGCGTGGCTGTATTATCGGTAACAGTTACCATCAGGTCGAGCCCCAGTTCTTCGCAACGGCTTTCAATAAGCGGTGCGCAAATCAATCCGCGGCCATGGGTGGCCATAAAGTTGATTATTTCGGGAGTCACATTGCGTGCAGCAGTTAAAAAATCGCCTTCGTTTTCACGGTCTTCATCATCTACTACAATAATGAGTTTGCCGTTTTTAATATCTTCAATAGCCGATTCAATGGTATCGAGCTTTATGGGATTATCGTTGGGTTGGTGTCCAGACATTTGTATTAATTCCTTTCGTAAATTTGAAAAACCCGGTTAAAATACCGAGGTTCATCAGGTAAAAATGGGCCACAAATTTCAGCAATTTCAGGTGTATTTTCACCTTTTCGAGCAAATAATTGAGTAGTGGCGTGGTTAACAGAATACATTGAGCAATAAACGCCAATTGGTAAATGGGATGTTGTGCCATTAATTTGTAACTGCTGCCTAAGGCCGTTAAAATAAAAAAAGGCCCGAACCAGCGTATTACCTTGTGCGACCAATAGGCAAATGAAAGTGCATTGAACTTATATAACACAGGCAAAAAGTAAAAGAAGTTTTGAAAATTACCTGCTGCTATCCGCACTTTTCGTTTAAACTCAACCGATGATTCATTGGGAATATCCATAAACACCATGGCATCTTTGCTGTACACTGCTTTTTTACCCTCCTGCAACAAGGCCATCGTCATAAAAAAATCATCCACTAAAAAATTAGAAGGCACGGGCTGTATGTCCGAAGTGCGAATGGCATAACAAGCTCCGAAAGCACCTATGGAAACGCCCCACAACACTCCTTCGTTGAATTTGATCTGGAGTTCTCCTTCGTAATAGGTTTTTTCCTGAAACGAAATACCATCGGCCCGGTGAGCGCCCTTGGTAATATATGCTCCGGCAAGAGCCACCTCATTGGCATAAAGCGACTGAACAAGGTGTTTAAAACAAAAGGGATCAAACATGGCCGACAAATCAGTCATAATAGTAACTGAATCCGGAAAACCCGCTTTGATTACTTCATCATGTAAACGGTTAATGGTTTCTATTTTTCCCTGCCGGGAATAATTAAATACATGCAGGTTTGAATAAACGGTGCTCAGTTGGTTCAATAGGTCATTGGTGCCGTCATCAGAACCATCGCTGCCAACAAACGCATGTATTTTTTCGAGCGGATAGGCTGAATCAAAAATGCTTTTTATTTTTTGGGTAATCAGCCGTTCACCATTGTACACCGATAGTACAACAACCAGGTGTGGTAAATCGGCCTCATTCATTTCTACCGTTTCCGGCTTGCGGTCGCGGGCAAGCCAGTGGAGCAACACAGGATAAAGGATATACGAGTGTATCATGAGTAAGAGCGAAATCCAAAAAAGTACTGACCACATCATGCCAGTTTGCGGTATAGATGAAGCAGATTGGCTGCTAATTGTTCGTTATCAAAATTGGCGCGGGCAAATGCTGCCGCCTTCTGCCCTATTTGTTTCACCCGCTCGGGTTCTTCTAAACACAAGCGCATACAGTGTTCAAAATCCTCCTCATTACCTGCTATCAGAATATTTTCGCCATCGGTAGCCCCAATACCCGCTGCAGCCAGTGGAGTGGCAATAATGGTTTTACCCATAGCCATTCCTTCAATGATTTTAATTCGGATACCGCTTCCCGAAAACAACGGAACCACCATCACCCCGTGATGAGCCATATAGTGATAGGCATCATCCACTTCACCATCAACCATTAAACAGGGAATATCAGCCTGATAAAAGGCAGGAGGCATATCCCGTCCGGCTAAATGAAAACGTACATGCGGAAAATGCTCATGAACATAAGGCCATACTTTTTGCAACAACCACTGCACTCCTTCTACATTAGGCATCCAGTTCATAGAGCCAATATAAAAGAAATTGTGTTTCGGTTCAATATTCAGGTACTTATTTACCAATGAAAAATCAAAACCCGAATGATGAACCGTGATGGGAATAATGCACCCCAAACGTCTCATTTCTTCGGCATCGGTACTGGAAATGGCCAGTATATGATCAAAGGCATTGAGGTGTTTAATTTCGTAATCCTGCAATCTTCGGGTAAGTAAATTGAGGTAAGCTTTTTTCAGAGGTTGTGTGGTATTAGCCGCCAGATTTTTCCAGATATGGTGCTCAATATTGTGCGAACGAAGGATAACTTTGGCTGATGAACACCTGCGGATGGTTTTGAGGTAAGGTACCATAAACAAACTATCGATATGCACCACATCAAACTGCTCTTCACTGAGCAATTTTTCGAGTGCACGGTTTACAGGCCGCTTGTAAAACCTCACAATATTGTACGATTCATCTGTGAAAAGATTCATGAACGCATCAAAAGGTTTCACTGATAAATCGGCATCAAACTGAAAAATACGCATACGCGGAAACCGTTCCTGAATCAATTTCGGGTCGGAATAATGTTTCAGAGTATTGAGGGAGAAAAAAGTGACGTCCACTCCTGCTTCATATAGTCCTTTTAATGCATGATACGTAGCCAGTGTGCCGCCATCAACTGCCGGATAAGGAATTTTACCTGCCAGAAACAGTACCTTCATTTGATTTGGGTTTTATAAAAAACTTTTTAATACGGTTAAACAGGTTGCTGTACACATCGGTATTGAACAGGTTTGAATCAATAGATGCTTTGTAGGTAAGAAATGCTCCTAAGGGCGATAGAATAAAACTGGAAAGCCACATGCCAAAAAACGGAGTAAAAACCATTTGACGCGCAAACTTATCTCCAATCATGGAAATAACGTGGTAAATTACAAACAGAATTACCGAAAACACAACAGGCATCCCGAATCCGCCTTTTCGTATAATAGTTCCCAATGGAGCTCCGATAAAGAACAAAACAAGGCAGGCAAACGACAAGGTAAACTTGCGATGCCACTCCACCCAATAGCGGGTACGCAACTTTTCGAGATTAAACTGTGCCTGCACCCCATAGTCGGTAATACTTTTTACGGTACGTGCCGAATTAAGCGCATTGTTGAACAACAATTGCTGATCGACCTTATCAAAATTAGCAAGTATATTTTCTTTGTTTTCAAGCAAACCGGCATTGCGGTATTTGGTGTAGTTAGAATCTAAGGGCCGGTAATAAATCTCGGCATACGAAGGAATTTTGCCCAATACATCGGCTTCAGCCTTTACTACCGAATCGGCCGCTTTTTCCAGTTCAACCACATTGAGCATATGGTAACTGTCTTTAAACAAATCTTCATTGGTTCGGCTAAAGCTGAACGAACTTAAATCAAACGTAAGGTGCTCTTCGGCAAACCGCACGATATTATGCGGAAAATTTCGCTTCACATTATCCCGTTGAGGCATATCCTCATAGCGTTTTCCCTTGTATAAATCCAGAAAAAGATATCGCTTGTCTTCCGACATTTTCATGGTCCCGTTTTCGGCCACCAGCACACTTCGCCCCGATGAGGCATCGGTTACGTTATCGTAAATGATAATATCCCGAATGGTTTCGTTATCGCTTTCTTTTTTGCCGATGCGAATGCTGTACCCTTCAATTTCGTTGTTAAACACCCCTTCCTGAATAAGCAACGAAGGTTTTTGATTTTTTACATCATACAGCAGCGACTTGCTTTTTAAATTTGCTTTGGGAATAAGAATATTGGAAATAAAAAAGGCACCGATGCTTATAAAAATCATCAGGATCATCATGGGTGCAAATACCTTTCTTATTGAAACCCCGGCCGCTTTAATGGCCACCATTTCGTAATGTTCGCCCAGATTCCCGAAGGTCATGATAGAGGAAAGTAAAATAGCCAGTGGCAATGCCATGGGTATTAAACTGGCCGAAGAATAAAAAAGTAATTCCCCGATTACAAAACTATCCAGCCCTTTACCAATGAGTAAATCAATGTAATTCCACAGAAATTGCATGAGAAGCACAAAAAGGGCTACAAAAAAAGTAGCGAAAAACGGTCCGATAAAGGACTTAAGAACAAGGATGTGTAATTTTTTCAACTCGTAAACTGATGCGGCTCAAATATACAGGAATTATACCGCTTTCGAGGAAAGTGTTTTATCTCTTGCTTTGCTTTATTTTGCCGGTACAATATGCATATCAATTTAAACGAACTGGAGCTCATATCAAACAAAAGTATTATTGAGCAAAAGCAGGCGGCTATAACCAATATGGTAAATCGGTTTCATCAACTGGCAGCTACGCTCACACAGGAATTGCAAAAGCAAAATTTATGGAGTGAAAATCTTTTTGGCGGCAGGCATGCCAAAGTAACAAAAGGCGAAAATTTTCATGGATTTCCGTTTGTGGTACTTGATACCCCACAGCTTGGTGGCGGTGAAATAAAAGTTGCTCTTAGAACCTTGTTCTGGTGGGGACATCACTTTAGCTGTCAGTTTATAATAATTAAAGAAAATGTTTCTATTGATAATAATTATCTACACAAATTAATCGAATTTAATACGCAAATTTATACCGGTGAAGATCTTTGGGAACAAAACCTGCTTTCTTCATTTTTTAAACCCATTAAAGGGAGTGCTTCTGCAAAAAACTTCTTAAAACTTGGAATGATTATACCCTTGAGCGACTTTGAAAAGCTGGAAGAAAAAGCGGTGGCTTTTTACTCGTGCTGCCTTAAAATGTATCAGGCAAAATGATGAAATAATACTTCAAAAAAAGCACTGAACACAAGGCTGAGTCCAAGTGCCCACCCTGTTTTAAAGTTGTTTTGGGTAAGATAAAAAGCGGTAGAGATAGCCGCGAAGGGAAATAGAAAAACAAATACACGTTCTGTTTCGCCAAAAATGTTTCCTGTTAGAAAAGCAATAAGCAAAGTTAACCCAAAACTCATCCACCACCTGCTGCCGGAAAATGCCGAAAAAATAAAAAGCGGTAAACAGGAAAGAATAACTCCGAAATAAGCCTGCGAAATCCGGAATAAAAAACGGGGGAATGTATCGAACACATTAAATGTGTTAATTGCCTTGTTGCGGTGAAGAGAGCCAATAAAGCAATCGTACATATTAAATTCGGTTATGAGATAAAGACCTGCAAAGAACAGAAACACCATAACTGAAGCTATTGCCAACTGCTTTAAAAATAATTTCCACTTCACGTTTTCCCTGAAGAAATAAAAGAACAGTGCACTAAACAACACCCAGAGCGAGGCCGCAAAACTAAAGAGTAGAAACACAAAACTGCAGCATGAAAAAAGTGCAGTAAAAAGAAAAGAACTCTGGCGTGTGAGGCGATACAAGCAATAAAATCCGCTTACTGCACAACAGGTGGCTAATACCACGGGGTCAAGGGTAGGATAAATTAAAAAACCCGGGACAAATGCAATAAAAAAAGAGGCTGCGGTGGCGGTCTTTCGGTCGTATATTTCATTGGCTAATTTCCAGGTCATACCAATGGTGAGTATTCCGGCTAAATAGGTAATTACCCTGAAGGCTTTTACTCCAAATAACATCAGCAAAAATAAATAACCCGGAGGATAATGCTGTCCGTGGACATCCAGTTTGGGTTGATTCTCGAGGTAATGGCTCCATATATCGGAAGGGGATGAGAAATAAATTAAATCGTTGGCAAAGGTGAGGTAATGCGCATACGCTCCGGCTATTCTGTCAGGATGATCGGAGGCTGCGAACAGCATGGAAAAAAAAAGCCACAAGATACAGGGAACAAGTACCACCCAGCGCCAGTCAGTAATACGTTCATAATAAAATGCAAGCAAAACGGCTATTGCCAACGCAAACAAACAAATCCATCCGTTAAGGGCTTTCCAGGGCATAGGCCAGATATAAAACGGAGCCCACGAATCATACATGGTAGCACGAAAGGAATCACCGCGGTAGGAATCCGTTGCCAACTGAATATGAAACAACCGGTGCCATAAAAAAGAAAGGGCAAAAAAAACAGCCATTACAAGAATGGCTTTGAGAATAATTTTAGAAGAGGATGGATTTAATCTTATTGATGACAAAGGCATAACGGAGCCATGAAATCAGGCACCCAAACAACCTTTTAAATCATGAATCTGGCTTTCCCACAGAGCCGAAGCTTCCTTCTCTTCCTTTTCATTAACAAAATCGGTAATCACTAAAGCTACATCTTCAGTTAATTCATCCTGTGTAATTTCAAATTCAAGAAATTCTTCGTTTTCCGAATCAATCCAATGAAAACGGATTAATTTATTAGGTGTGCGTTTTAATAACTTGGCGCGTAATTCATCTCCATCCCATTTAAATTTATATATCTCATTATATACATCCACATCATTACAAAACCACTGAGATAAACCGGATGGAGTACTGATATAGTTAAATATGAGAGCCGGGGATGCTTTTATGGTAAACTCCAGCCGTATTTTTTTCTTAGCCATGCTCCTGTTTCAATTTTATTGCTGTTTTTGATTAAGCAGCGTGACAAAAATAGCCTAAACAAGAGTATTTCAAAGTTTTTATCTGTTTTTTTATCAGTCCTCAGCTTCTACTTTTCCCACTCCGCTCTGATTTACATATTTAAGACTTGGTTTTCCTTTATACCTCACCTCCGAGGTGCCGCTGGCATCAGCTTTTAAACTGCTTAGTACATTCACCTCAGCCGAAGAAGCCCCTTCGCAATCAATCGTTACATTTTTACTTTCTAAATCAAAAGCCTGCAACTCGGCTGTTCCCGAAACTTCAGCCCTGAGTTCTCTACACCCACCGTCAATATTCATACTGGATGCTCCGCTTAAATCCACCACCAATTCGGATACTTGCATGCCCGTAGCCTTTACGCTGCACACCCCCGAAATATCAGCCATCATCTTTTTTGAATTTATTCCACTCAGATAGATTTCATTCGCCCCGCTTGCGTTTAATTCTTCCAGTTCCGGCATTTCAATTATTACCTGCATTTTTTTGCCTTTTAAAGCTACAATATTCAACAGGTCTTTATCCATTTCAACTTCAAGGATATTTCCATTCCGTTTTATTCTAACATAGTCTAATTGATTTTCCTTATTTGAATATACCGTTACTTTACAAACAGAACCTTTGGTAATAAACACTTCAAACATTCCGCTTACATCAACCTTCGAAAAATAATCAACGGGAAAATTCTTTTGGAAAGCCCCTGCCGATAGGTTTGCGATGTGCTGTTCGCAATTCACACAGGTAAATCCTTTATCGGTCATATGCCAGGTGGTATTGGAAACTACTTCCCCGTTGTTGATAGCTAACTGATCGGCTCCGTTCATAAAAATAACGGTTTTGCCCACAGGCACTTTTAGTTTATACGACACCCGCTGATGGCGCCAGGTATTGTGTTTTGATAATTTAAATCCGGATTCAAAAAGCAATGTCGAATCATTTTGCTCCACCACCGGATTGGCCTGGGCAGCTGCCAGATTTGCATCACTTATTGAACGACCTCTGGCATTCACGGTACGCACCAGTTCAAATACCGGTTTATCAGTTTGCTCAATTTTTAAGTCAATATCTTCCATCAAAAAGGTATCATCATCAAACAAGGTGAGGTGTGCATTGTTAAAGGTTATGCGATCATCATCCCCCGAAGAGGAAGATAACTGGCGAACGTCAACATAAAGTGTATCGGTGGCGGCAGCAAGCATGGGAATAGTTGTTTTGGTTTTTGCTCCGGCCGAAAACTCTTTTACCAGATAGGTTGTGCTTACTAATAACAGAATAATTCCGGCACCGAAAAAAGAAGCTGCTACCCGGTTAAAATATTTGTTTTTGAATTTGAGGTTGAACAATAGTTTAATGCCTGTGTACACCAGGAAAATTAATGGAACAATACTTAGCAACAGGAAACCGGTTATCCCTATGTAAAACATTCCCGTACTTGCAAAAAGCATTTGAAGAAAGGTAAAGGGAGAAAATGATACAGGCCAGCTTAATCCCAATAATAATCCGATAAGAGCCACAAAAAGAAGAATGCTTACTACTGCCAGAAAAAAACCTACAAAACGAGTTACAGCTATAGCAAACATGGCCGCAACTTTTATCAATACTTCAATAAGCCGCCTGAAACCATCCTGAGCTTTGGGTTTTGAATTTTTGGCAAACTCACTGAACTTTTGTTCTACATCTTTGAGTTCTTCTTTAATTTTTTTTTCGATATTGTTAATATCAACAGGCTTTCCGCGCATCTGCAATTTCTCGGCAGTGGTAGAAGCTTTCGGAATTACAATCCATAAAATAAGGTAAAGTAAAAAGCCGGTACCCATCGCAAAAAAAGCAAAAGCAAAAGCAAGCCGTATCCACACCGGTTCAATTCCAAAATAGGCTCCCAAACCCGAACAAACCCCACCCACCACGCGGTCGTCCTCATCTCTGAAAAGTCGTTTTTCATAATAGCCGTAATTCATTCGCGGTTCATCAGCCGTGGGTTGTTCTTTGCCTGCCTGCGGTTCTTCGTCAGTGGCCATTTGCGAAGGATCACCCATGATGGCAATTACTTCTTTTATATCTAAATCACTCACTACTTGTTTGTGAGCACTAAGCCTGCTTTGAAGCAACTCGGCAATACGGGCTTCTATATCTGTAATTATTTCATGTCCGCCATCTACATTTCTGAAATGATTGCGCAAACGATCAAGGTATTGTTTTAACTCATCAAAAGCGTGTTCGTCAATGCTGAACACCATTCCGTTGATATTGATTTGAATTATTTTATTCATAAGTTTATTTGGTTGATTGATTATGTTTGGTTGATTGTTGAACGGCATACACCAGTTCTTCCCAGGTACTTTGCAATTCTTTTAAACATTGTTCCCCTGCCTCGGTAAGGCGGAAATATTTTCGTGGCGGACCTGATTTGGATTCTACCCACTGGTAACTGAGCAGTCCGTCATTTTTTAACCGCGTGAGTAGCGGATACAGGGTTCCTTCCACCACAATCAGTTTGGCATTTTTTAATTGCTCAATAATATCGGAAGCATACATTTCTCCTTTAGAAACTATGGATAAAATGCAGTACTCCAATATTCCCTTTCGCATCTGTGCTTTCGAATTCTCTAAATTCATGGCACAAAGATTCAGAAAAATTTTAGTACTATGCAATACATAATACATGGCTTAAGATAATTATATATGATTACCAGCTAATTAAAATTAAAATAAATAAAATGATTCGATAAAAATGTGCCTATCCCCGATAAAATAAGATCTGAATTGTTGTGAACTTACCTCATTTTTGTGGCATGCAGCAACTCATTCGCAAAAACATTCTCTTCTACTCACTTTATACATTTATTCTTTTAGCGGCATTGCTTTGCTTGGTTATGTTGAGTAAATCGCAACTCTTTGAATTTTTTAATGCAAACAGATCAACAGCGGCTGATACGTTTTACTACTACCTTACCGCCTTTGGTGATGGTTGGTTTTTTGTGACCCTCATTTTATTAGCAGCTTTTATTAAGATACGCTATGCAATTACGGGTGCCGCCACCTATGCACTTTCGTCATTAATTGCACAGGGATTAAAACGGTTGATATTTTCAGGAGAGCCCAGGCCATTAGAATATTTCAAAAATACCACCGTAAAAGTTTACACTTCTCCCGGAAATGAACTTTTGTCGTTCAACAGTTTTCCATCGGGGCATACCACCACTGTGTTTGCCATTGCATGCCTGTTAAGTTTATTGGTAGCAAATAAAAAAATGGCTGCGGTGTTTTTATTGATTGCACTGCTCACCGGAATCAGCCGCATTTATCTGGGACAACATTTTTTGGCCGACATCACGGCCGGGAGCTTTATTGGAGTCGTTTCGGCTACTATTTGCTACCAATGGATAATGCCTGCAAAGTCCACCATGTTGGAAAAAAAGCTTTTATCCTAACCTCAAAAAAAACAGGACTACTGAGTAACCGGGTCTCTACGCATAAATACAAAACCATTTTTACGGTATAACTCCTTTACACCTGCAAATTGCATATAATATTCTGACCGGCCAATTTTTGAAATAAGGTATACCGGTTTATCAATATCCCCAACAAGGAATCTATCTGTAGAATAAGTAGAATCGTTTAATGGCTTTAATCGATTGCCGTAAAATAAATGAGCATAGCTTTTATATCCAACCACTTCAATATAACAATTTTCATTTGCTTTTTCTGTCATAAAATCAATGGCGGCACCTTGCGAAAAACGCTCTACCCGTGGGACAATAACATAAGAAGCCAGAAAAACGGTAAATGCAGTACCACCAAACCAGGCGATAGCTGCTGATTTAATATTCCCTTTGTTTACCTGAAATAACCCGGCAAAAATGAACACTAAAAAAAGAATTCCAACAAGAGGTTCCCACCCTGTCCAGTTTACTTCGGCTGCCAGGTTGGCTTTTGCAAATTCATCTTTAATATACGGAGAAAGTATAGAGGCGTTTTTGGCAATAAAAGGAAAAATGGCCAGCGCACTGCCAATTAATACTCCTGTTACAATTAATATCACCTGCATGAATTTTTGCCAGTAATAGCTTTGTGTAAACAAATTATACAAAGTATATGCGGCCATAAAAGTAACCGCAAACCAAGCCATAGAAGAATAGTGAATAATGCGTGATTGCACTATGGTAAACAAAATGGTAACTACCCAGAATAAAGTGACCATCCATCCTTTAAAGTGTTTCTCTTCTTCTAAATTTGATTTATTCCGGAAAAAGGCTGCAATACCTAATACCGAGGCAGGAAAACAACCAAACAACAACACCACATAATGGTACCCAAAAAATCCTTTCTGGCCGGCATCGTGGGTAGTAAATAACCTTATCTGATAGGTGATAAATTCTTCCAAGAACCATGTGCCGTGTTTCCATACTTCGTAGCCGTACCAACTGCCACTAACCAGCAATGTAACAAATAAAAACAGGAACAGGTGTCCCCATTTCCAAAATACCCGGAGCCTGCTGTAAAATATCCAGTAACAGCCGACAGTCAACCCTAAGATTAATAATGCAGCAGGGCCTTTCATCATTATGGCCAACCCCGCAAATAGGCCGGAGCAGCTAATATAATATATGGGAGACCGTGGAGTTTTGTCAGGATTAACCCCGGTATTTTTCCACGAATAAAGGATGAAGTGATACAGTGAAAGGAAAATAAACAAATTAAAAAACGGGTCAATAATACCCGACTTAAAATACAGATTGGGGAAGATAGAGCCTGCAAAAGCCATTGCCCAAAACACCCCGAATTGATGGGAGATAACTTTTTTGCCAATATTGTAAACCACTAATAAGGTAATTACTCCGCACAAAGCATTTGGGAAACGGGCTGCAAACTCATTTACTCCAAAAATATTCATACAAAAAGCCTGCATCCAGATGAACAACGGAGGTTTTTCCCAAAAGGGTTGGAAATTAATATATACACGGTTATAATCATCCAGCACTAGCATTTCTCTGGCACACTCGGCAAAGTTTATTTCGTCCCAGTCAAACAAGTGAACTGCCCCGAGAAATGGTATAAAAAGTGCAATGCCCAAAAGGGATATGATTAAATTTGACTTTGAAACTAATCGCATGGGGCAAATTTCATCAAAAATTCCATGTTCTGAACAAGTAAATCATCAACAACCGTATTCAATCCTTATTTTTGCATTATGAATCTGAAGCTAATCCTTCTTACTCTGCTCACCCTCTCAGGCTTTTCGGCCTGTCATAAAGTTCCTATCACCGGAAGAAGGCAACTGAGTCTGGTTTCAGAAAAAGAAATGCAGGCAATGAGTTTTAAAGAATACAGCAGCTTTCTTTCCCAGTCACGCATTGTGCGCTACACCCCCGATGCCGACATGGTGAAACGTGTGGGTCAAAAAATATCAGCAGCAGTAACTGAATACATGCATTCAAAAGGACAGGAAAAATTACTTGATGGCTATGCCTGGGAGTTTAATCTGGTTGACGACCGTCAGGTAAATGCGTGGTGCATGCCCGGAGGCAAGGTAGTGGTGTATACCGGTATAATGCCCATTGTAAAAGATGAAAATGGCCTGGCTGTGGTAATGGGGCATGAAATTGCTCATGCTATTGCAAGGCATGGAAACGAGCGTATGAGCCAGGGTTTGGTACAACAACTCGGGGGCATTGCTCTGGCAGTAGCTGTATCGGATAAACCGTCTGAAACGCAGCAGATTTTTATGGGTGCCTATGGCATTGGTACAACCGTGGGGTTAATGCTTCCATTTTCACGCACGCATGAAAGTGAAGCCGATATTCTGGGAATTGATTTTATGGCCATGGCCGGATACGACCCCAACCACGCGGTTGCCTTTTGGCAGCGAATGGCTGATGCAAGCAAAGGACAGGCAAAGCCCGATGAGTTTTTAAGTACACACCCCAGTGATGCCACCCGAATTGCCAACATCAAAAAACATTTACCCGATGCACTCAGGTATTACAAAAATTAGTTCATTGAATATATGTGGGCACTACATGCGTCCGTTACCCGTTTAACCTTTTATCCACTTCACTGCACCAATGTATAAAGGGTTTTCCACAGGATGTAATCCAAGCAGGTTTCATAGTGGTTGCTTATCTTGTAACCATATTAAATGGTAAAAATGAATTCGGGGAAATTAATCCTGTTTTTTTTTCTTTTGGTTATATGCAGCGGGAGTGTTTTTTCGCAAACGTTACCGTTTAAAAAAATTGACCGTAAATCGAAAAATATCTTCTTATTCTTATCACCCGATGCTGAAAAGCTCACTAAAAAACTTACGGCCGGATACACCACCGATGAAGAAAAAGTAAGAGCTATTTATGTTTGGATTACCAGTAATATCAGCTATGATGTAAGCAGGTTTAAACGCGGAGTTACCAGTCACAATTCAATAGAAACCACACTTAGAAAACGGAAAGCGCTTTGTGCCGAATATTCTGAACTTTTTGTAGCTATGTGCAACTATGCAGGTATTGAAGCAACAGGAATTATTGGATTTGCAAAAGGATTTGGAACCTACGAAAACCAAAGGTATTATGCACCAAACCACCAATGGTGCATGGTGAAATTAAGTGGTGAATGGAAACTGATTGACCCCACCTATGCCAGCGGTTATATTCGGTTTAAAGCCGGATTCAAAGATTATATGAGGTGGATTAGTCCGATACCACGATTGCCTCTGGCTTATTCTAAAATGAAATATAAACGGAAACGAAACGACCACTACTTCATTACTCCTCCGGCAAACTTTGTTCTTGATCACCTTCCGCTTGAAAAAATGTATCAACTGCTGCCCAATCCGGTTGATGCCGGTACTTTTGAAAGAGACACTCAAAGTATCAAAGATTTTTTAAAGAATACCTCCCCTTATTTTAACTTCTATCAGCCATTAGCCACCTATCAGGGATTAACGCAAATACCTCAGTTGTTATGGGCAGCAGATTCATCGTACACATCAAACAACAAAAACCGGGTGAATCAAAGTTTGTATTTAGCAATGGCGGCCGTGATTAAAACAGATGAATCGGGTGCCCGCGACAAACACACAAAAGATGCAGAAACAGACACGTTGCTAATAAAATCGGCTGATAGTCTGGCTACAATAAGTGATAGTTTAATTGGATTGGCAAAAACACTTTTAGAAGAAGAGCGTAATGAAAAACATTTACTTAACAGCGATCGTAAAAACCGGGCACATGCCGAAATAAAACAGGTAACCGGAACAATTAACAAAATGAACGCCTATTTTTCTGTCACTGCATTAAAATTTAATTACCTGCGAAAACATGAAGATGCCACTCAGCGGGCGCTTACCGATGTATTAAATTATTACCGCCACCTCGATTTCCCTTTCTCCAAACTAAAACTTGCCACCGATACCAATACGCTGAATCTGGTAATGGAAAACAATAAAAAACTCATTCAAAAAGATTTGGACAGCATCTCGGTAAAATTGGCTCAACTGCATACGTTATTTAAAGAATTGGATACCCTGTGGTTCGATACCATCGCAGCATGGAACAAAGAGTTTACCTTATGTAATCAGGAATTGTTTTCGCTTAGCTGCAAAATAGCTGATGCCCGCAGAAATTATGAAAGCAGTTTATCTCCCCTCTTGCTCTCAAAAATTAAACAACGCGATGAACTTATTCAGCACATGAATATGATTTTACAACGTAAAAAGGAAACCGATAAAATTCAAAAGGGAACTGAAGCCCTGATGAAGCAATATCTCAAAAATATTAAAGAATATACCAAAACGATCAGGCGTAAATTGATTGAAAATATTAAAATGGGCCAATCACCAAATAACACCAATGCCTATACCCAGGCATTGACTGATTATGAAAAGGCACTGGATATTTACGCCTCGAGGTACCAGCGTTTAAGAATATTTGTAATAGGTGAGCTGAGCTGGTGCAGTAAAAACCGGCACCTCAACGATAAATTAAGTTATGTCCTGTTTTGCGAAAGCTGGTTTGAATCAAAGAGGTATCACATGTACAATATGTTGTTCAATAATTACCGCAAAGGAGTCGGGCAACATTTAGTAACCGTGCAGCGCTTTAACCGGCAAACAAGGCGTATATGCAAACAGGCCATAGAAAATGTAACCAGGCAGCAAAAGCTTAAATCCGGTACCAGGTAAATATTATACGTTGAATTTAAAGTGCATTACATCGCCATCCTGCACTAAGTATTCTTTCCCTTCCATGGCTAATTTTCCGGCTTCGCGGCAAGCCGCTTCCGAACCCAGCGAAATATAATCAGCATAGTGAATTACTTCGGCTTTGATAAACCCCCGCTCAAAGTCGGTGTGAATTACCGCTGCCGCCTGAGGTGCTTTTGTTCCCTTTGTAATGGTCCAGGCTCGCACCTCCTGTACTCCGGCAGTGAAATAAGTAATCAGGTTCAAGAGGCGATATGCCCCTTTGATCAGTTTGGCAACTCCCGATTCACTCAGTCCTAAATCAGCTAAAAATAACTGACGATCTTCAAAACTATCCAGCTGAGTAATCTCGGCTTCAATAGCAGCACAAATTACCAGCACTTCGGCATTTTCGTCCTTTACATTTTGCTTTACCTGATCCACATATTTATTTCCGTTCACCACCGATTTCTCGTCCACATTACACACATACATCACGGGTTTCATGGTGAGTAAAAACAAATCGGCCACATGTTCTTTATCTTCCTCACTTAATTCAGCCGCTCTTGCCGATTTACCTGATTCAAGATGCAGTTTCATGGCTTCCAACACTTCGGTCGCTTTTTTGGCATCCTTATCATTCCCTACTTTAGCCATGCGGCTCACCCGTTGCAACTTTTTCTCCACCGAATCAAGGTCCTTTAATTGCAGTTCGGTATCAATAATTTCTTTGTCTCTTATTGGATTTACCGAACCATCAACATGGATTACGTTGTCGTCATCAAAACAGCGCAACACGTGTAAAATGGCATCCGTTTCTCTGATATTAGCTAAAAACTGATTTCCCAAACCTTCTCCTTTACTTGCTCCTTTTACCAACCCGGCTATATCCACAATCTCCATGGTTGTTGGCACCACACGCTGAGGTTTAACTAATTTTTCCAACTCCAGCAGACGCTCATCCGGAACGGTAATTACGCCTACATTCGGTTCAATGGTACAGAACGGGAAATTGGCCGCCTGAGCTTTTGCATTCGATAAACAATTAAACAAAGTTGACTTCCCTACATTAGGCAATCCTACAATTCCGCACTTTAAGGCCATATACTTTAAATTACTTTATACAATTTTTGTAAAAAACTACCCTTTAATGATAGTTTTCATATCCAGAATGATTTTCTCGGCCAGATGAGTAGCTGTTGCTTCGCTGGTGCTCTCCGAGTAAATCCGGATGATCGGTTCGGTATTTGATTTACGCAAATGAACCCACTCTTTATCAAATTCAATTTTAACCCCGTCTTCGGTATTTATAGGTTGCTTTTTGTATTTATCCTTCATTTTTTTCATGAGCTCATCCATATTCACCTCAGGAGTAAGTTCAATCTTTTTCTTGGCTATAAAATAGTCGGGGTAATTTTCTCTTAGCATGGAGCATATTTTTTTCTCCTTAGCCAGGTGAGTAAGAAACAATGCAATCCCCACAAGGGCGTCCCGTCCGTAATGCAACTCAGGAAAAATCACTCCGCCATTCCCCTCTCCTCCTATTACCGCATTCACCTGCTTCATTTTGGTTACCACGTTCACTTCCCCAACAGCAGCCGCATGGTA
The DNA here is from genome assembly GCA_964535575.1 of uncultured Bifidobacteriaceae bacterium. Taxonomy (GTDB): domain Bacteria; phylum Bacteroidota; class Bacteroidia; order UKL13-3; family UKL13-3; genus JAGPCK01. The sequence continues at coordinate 20,798 of CAZHTC010000008.1, read as the reverse complement.
TTCGCCTCCTGCTTTCTCGGTAACATCACGTAAAGCCCGGGTGGAAGAAAGGTTGGAAACGGTATTGCCTTTTCGGTGTTTCAGCACATAATCGGCTACCGCTACCAGTGTATATTCTTCCCCGAAAAAACTCCCGTCTTCGCTTATAAAACATAAGCGGTCAACATCGGGATCAACCACAATCCCCACATCGGCTTTCTTGAATTTCACCTCTTGCGAAGTAGCCGTTAAGTGTTCGGGAAGTGGCTCGGGATTATGCGGAAATTTACCATCGGGTGTACAATTGTATTCGATAATTTCTGCTACCCCCAGCGCTTTAAGTAATTGCGGAACGGCAATTCCTCCTGTAGAATTTACCGCATCTACCAGCACTTTAAATTTTCGGGCTTTAATCGCTTTAATATCTACTAAATCTATAGCCAGAATTCTATCAATATGCTTTTGAATATAAGTATCGTCTCTGGTGATCTTACCTAATTTTTCAACCTCGGCAAATTGAATGGTATCTTTTTCGGCTATGGCCAGCACTTCTTCTCCATCTTTTCCAGAAATAAATTCTCCGGATGCGTTTAAAAGTTTTAATGCATTCCATTGTTTTGGATTATGGCTGGCTGTAATAATAATTCCGCCTCCGGCCTTTTCTTCGGTTACTGCCATTTCAACGGTTGGGGTGGTAGACAATCCAAGGTCAATTACATCTAATCCAAGTCCGGTTAAGGTACCGGCCACCAGATTGCTAACCATTTCTCCCGACAGACGTGCATCACGTCCGATGATAATTTTGTTGGATTTACTTTGTTGTTTTACCCACGTACCATAGGCGGCTGTAAATTTTACAATATTGGTTGGGGTAAGTGCATCGTCCGAGGTTCCGCCAATGGTACCGCGAATACCTGAAATGGATTTAATGAGTGTCAAAAGTGTAGTATTTAAGTTTAATTGGGGGGCAAATTTAAGGATTGCGGGCGAAGCTTACTCCTAAATTGGAATAAGTTATCAGCCATTGTGCATAATTACTCTTCTTTTAATTGAGCAGCAAGCCATTCGGAAAGGTAAGTGGCCCCATCTGTATTCACATGGTCAATATTTGCCCAAAAACATGGGGTTTTGCATAGCGAATCGGGCGGAACAAGTACTTCCCCGTACTGTTTATACCACTCGGTATAATTCGGATGAGTTTGGTAACGGCCAAAACGCGGGATAAAAAGAAACACCACCTCTACGTTATGTTTTTTCAGCAATTCAACGCCCTTTAAGAAATATGACATATTCTCGTTAGGTTCCTTATTTTTTACCTGATAATCAATATCGATAGTGTCAAAGGGAAGAGCAAAGGGTATCCCCTGATATCCGCAGATTAACGGAATATACCCGCTATCTATCGTTGTGGAATTAAAGTTTCTTAAGCGATAATATAACCCCGTTCCAATATCCCCGAAATAGTTATGATGAAAAAATGCATCGGTACGAATCAAATCTACCCCATCGGCAAAATAAGGGAAATGCATATGCGCTGGCTGGTCAGGATCCTGACGGATTTCCAGAACCACTTTTTCAGGCGTATGGTGCTTAAGCAGTTCTTTTAAAAAAACGTATTGCAGGTTTTGTCCAAAACGGCAATAACCCAGATTTATCACCCGCTTGGTGTTTCCAGGTTTTTCATAAAGTCGCTGCTCTATCAGGGTATCATTTATGGCTGCAGTGGTGCGCGATGTCCCGAAAAAAATCAGATCGGCCCCGGTTGGACGATTAAACAATTTTTCAAAAATCCACATGCTCCGGTTATAACAATCGTCTTTTATGGTAAGGCAGGCAGCCTTGCGGTCGTATGGCAAAAACAACAACCCAATGCATAACCCCAGCGGTATGAGTGAAAACTGAAAACCTCTTAAAAGGAATTTTTTCATTATACGGAATGATATACGCGCACAAATCTACTATTTTTAACCTGCTGAGTGTAATACGTAAGAGTTAAAAGCTGTTTTTTTATTTCATTCCCTATTTTTAATTATGTATGATTGTGTTTTATGTCATCAAGTTGGTTTGAAACATGGTTTGACACCCCTTATTATCACTTGCTTTATCAAAACAGGGATACTAAGGAAGCGGAGTTTTTTTTGAACAATTTGTTTCAGGAAATGCATTTGCCAGAAGAGAGTTGTGTGGCTGATATTCCCTGCGGTAAGGGTCGTCATGCATTATACCTGAATAAAAAAGGATTTGACGTAACCGGTCTCGACTTGTCGCCTGAATCAATCAAACAGGCATCTGCATTCACCAACAAACGCCTTCGTTTTTGTGAACACGATATGCGAATGCCCTATAGTGGAAAAACATTCGATGCCATTTTTAACCTGTTTACAAGCTTTGGCTATTTTGAGAATGAAACAGATAACCTTAAGGTGTTAAAATCATTTAATAAAGCTCTGAAAAAAAGTGGAATCCTGGTGATTGATTTTTTTAACACAACCAAGGTGTGCAATGAGTTAAAATCGACAGATGAAATAAAACGGGGAGCCATTATTTTTAAGATAAAGAAGCAAATAGAAAATAACCGCATTATTAAATACATTGATGTTTACGACAACGGGGAAGTGCATCATTTCCGTGAAATGGTTCAGTTGATGAGCAGAAAAGATTTTGAACGATTGCTTTCGGAGGCCGGATTTGTTATTTTAAATTTGTTTGGCAACTATGCATTAGATAGCTTTGACGAACAGAAATCAGAACGACTCATTATTAAGGCACAGAAAGCAGCATGATAGGGATACTTTACCGGCTAGATAAAGAATTATTCTACCTGATAAACGGTTCATTGGGTAATCCGGTATTTGATTTAATCATGCCCTGGTTCAGGTATATGTACTTCTGGTTTCCGCTGTATGCTTTTCTTATAGCATACATCATATACCGGTATAAGAAAAAAAGCATTTATCCCCTGCTGATGATAGCACTTACCGTAACGGTAAGCGACCAGGTGAGTGGCAACTATATCAAGAAAACAGTTCAGCGAATAAGACCATGCAACAACGAAATGATGCAGGAATATGTGATAAAACGCGTTCCCTGCGGCAGCGGTTTTAGTTTCACATCGGCTCATGCGTCCAATCATTTTGCACTGGCGGTAATCATGATATTTTTATTTGCTGCAAAATACCGATGGGTTAAATGGGCTGCTCCTTTATGGGCTGCTTCGGTCGCTTTTGCACAGGTGTATGTGGGGGTGCATTTCCCGGCTGATGTAACAGCAGGCGCTATTCTGGGGTCAATCATAGCCTATGGTTTCCTTATGCTGTTTAAAAACAGTTTAACCCCCGACATGAACGAATGAACAATAGTGCATTTTTGCTACTTGCTGCCACCACTTTTCTCGGGGGAATATTACCATTTTTATTACGTAAAAAAAGCAACGATACCGTTTTAAAATTACTGCTTTCTTTTGGCGGCTCCTTTTTGTTTTCAGTAACTATCCTTTACCTCATTCCGGAAGTGTTCAGTGTATCCGACCCCATGTGCGGAGTATTTGTGTTGCTGGGTTTTTTCTTTCAGATTATTCTGGAGCAATTTACAGCCGGTGTTGAACACGGCCACCTGCACCTTCACCATGGAAAAAACGAAAGGCTGATGAAAATACAGGTTTTTGTAAGTCTTAGCCTGCATTCGTTTATGGAAGGAATTCCGCTGGGAACGAATATGTTTGAAAGCATCACCACCCGCCACACCTTTTTATCAGGAATTATACTTCATGAATTACCCGCAGCCTTTGCCCTCAGCTCCATTATGTATGCCGGTAAAAAACTGAACCCTAAAATATTTCTTCTCGTATTGCTTTATGCCTGTATGGCTCCCGGAGGAGCTGTATTAAGCGGATTATTAAGTGAAGAAATGCTTGCCCACAGTCAAGCCTTCCGCTACATCATGGCTTTTATCATCGGTACATTTTTACATATTTCCACCATTATCCTTTTTGAGAACAGCCCCAATCACCAGTTTTCGCGGTATAAAATTATCTCTGTGATTGGCGGAGCTGTACTTGCTTCATTGAGTTTATTGGTATAGCGTAGGGTACTTTTTCTGCTTAGAAAAAATGAAGCATTCAATCTAAAATTTCTAAATTCGCATGATGGATACAAAATTTATTATAGTTGAGCCTCAATACGCCAAACATATTGCTCTGGTTCGTTTAAACAGACCAAATGAACTGAATGCCCTTAATCTGGAACTGATGGGCGAACTGCGTGATTCCCTGAAAGCCCTTGATTCCGATGAGGAGGTACGTGTAATTATCATCACAGGAAATGAGCGCGCCTTTGCAGCCGGAGCCGATATCAAACAAATGGCTGATAAAAATGTAATTGATGTGCTGAAGATTGACCAGTTCAGTACCTGGGACCAGATTAAACGCACCAAAAAACCCATCATCGCGGCTGTATCCGGATTTGCTTTGGGTGGAGGTTGCGAATTAGCCATGACCTGCGATATGATCATTGCCTCTGAAACCGCCCAGTTTGGTCAGCCCGAAATAAAAATAGGCATAATGCCCGGTGCAGGCGGAACGCAGCGTTTGCCCCGTGCAGTGGGAAAAGCACTTGCCATGGAAATGGTGCTGACCGGCAACTTTATTAATGCCGAGCGTGCTTTAAAAGCCGGTTTGATTAACAAGATTGTTCCGGTAGAAGTGTACCTGGAAGAAGCAGTGAAATTAGCAAAAGACATTGCTGCACTTTCTCCCATATCGGTACAGTTAGCCAAAGAATCGGTGAATAAAAGCTACGAACAAAACCTGCAGGAGAGCCTGTATTTTGAACGCAAAAATTTCTATATGTGCTTTGCCAGTGAAGACCAGAAAGAAGGTATGGCTGCTTTTGTAGAGAAAAGGAAACCGGAATTTAAGGGTAAGTGATTGGCGGTTGTCAGTTACAGCAAATGGCATCGCAAAAAGTTGTAGCTTTAATATCCTTAGTCTGCAACTAAGGATATTAAACAAAATCGCATAGAGCACCCCTGAAAATACAAATGGATTCCTCATTGAGCAATAAAATAAGATTCATCTCTTTTGCATCCATTCTGATGGTGGTATTGCTGCACTCGTATAATCTTTCGTATTGGTACGAATTGTCCGACCCGCACCGGCAAATCCTAAACTCAGTAAGCTTGATTGTACAGGTATTTTTTACTGAAGGGATAACCCGTATTGCGGTCCCCCTGCTTTTTACCCTCTCCGGATTTTTGTTTTTTTATACCCTGGATTTTTCCTTCGCAGGATTTGTGAGCAAGTTTAGGAGAAGAATGCGTTCACTGGTTGTCCCATACCTTATTGTTTCCATTTTATGGTTGGCAACAGGTTTACTTTTGTATAAGTACAAAACCACCCTCACCCTTTTTAATAAAGACATAGCTGCCTTTTTATCTCTGTCAGGCTTTCTGTATTCCCTGTTTGTTCGCCCTTTTGTTTACCATTTGTGGTATATCCGCGACCTGATTATACTGGTATTTTTTTCTCCTCTCATTGGTTTCCTAACATCCAAAACCAAAGGACTGTGGCTTGTTTTTTTGCTTTTATTGTGGTTCACCGATTCAATAACATCTGGTGTACTGAAAACCGAAAGCCTACTGTTTTTCGCTGTTGGCTGCTATCTGGCTTCAGCGCCACAACTTATTAGTGAGAAAAAAATAAGCCTGAAAAGCGCCTGCCTCCTTTGCTTCTGCTGGATTGTACTGATACTTATTAAAACAAGTGTGATTGGTGTAGTTGGAATAGTTACACTGAGGTCAATACACAAAATGTCAATTCTTTCCGGAATGTTAACTTTGTGGTATGGCTATGAATATTTCCCTGATAAAATCCGTTTACCTTTTTATAAATGGGCTTCATATTCCTTTTTTATTTACCTCATTCACGAACCTCTGCTATCTATCTTTAAAAAACTCTTATTCAATTTTACCGGATATGCTCAATTGGCTGGTGTATTTAATTATTTTGCCGCACCGCTTGTCACGGTAATTGCAAACATTGTTATGCGCAGACTAATGATAAAGCACACACCGTTGATCTATAAAACCATTTCAGGGGAAAGATAAGACTGATAGCCTGAAGCATATTAGGTAATCCCGACTATTCCACTTACCTTTGCCCCGCTAACGTGCCAACCGTTAATTAATAAAAACCGAAAGGCACAATCAGTGCAGCAGTTCGTTAACCCATTCTTCTGCCGGTTTATAGCAAAGAATTTACTAGTATTCACACCACCCGCAAAACAAAACTATGCGTGTGGCAAAACACATTTTTGTTCTCATGACATTTGATCAGTTACATTTAATCAAACCCATTCTGGATGCCTTGCATACCGAAGGGTACACTACTCCCACTCCTATTCAGCAGCAGGCTATTCCTGTTTTGCTTGAAGGAAAAGATTTATTGGGTTGCGCCCAAACCGGTACCGGTAAAACAGCAGCCTTTGCCATTCCTATTCTGCAACTCATGCACAAACAGCGACTCGAAGGAAAAGAGCAAAACAAAAGATATATACGTGCTCTTGTACTCACACCTACCCGCGAGCTGGCCATTCAGATTGAGGAAAGTTTCAGCGCTTATGGCCGTCATTGTGGTTTCAGGCATTTAACTGTTTTTGGTGGTGTTTCTCAAAATCCGCAAACCGATGCACTTCACAGGGGAGTTGATATTTTAGTTGCCACCCCCGGACGCTTATTGGATTTAATGGATCAGGGATACATAAACCTGAAACATATAGAGTATTTTGTGCTGGATGAAGCCGATCGTATGCTGGATATGGGTTTTGTACACGATGTAAAAAAAATTATTGCCAAACTTCCGCTGCACAGGCAGTCATTATTCTTTTCGGCTACAATGCCAAAAGAGATCGTTTCTCTGGCCAATTCCATTCTTAAAAATCCGGTTAAGGTAGAAGTAACTCCACCTTCTTCCACGGTAGATAAAATTGAACAGTCCCTTTATTTTGTGGGACGAAAAGACAAGCGCCTTTTACTTGCCGATATTCTTCAGGATAAAACCATTAAAACGGCTCTGGTTTTTACCAGAACCAAACATGGTGCAGATAAAGTTGCCTATGATTTACATAAAAAAGGAATTAAATCGGCTGCCATTCATGGAAACAAGTCGCAAAATGCTAGGCAAAATGCCCTGAATAGTTTTAAAGAAGGGAAAATTCGGGTATTGGTAGCTACCGATATTGCTGCACGCGGTATTGACGTAGATAATCTGAGTCACGTTTTTAATTTTGATCTCCCCAATATTGCTGAAACTTATGTGCACCGAATTGGCCGTACAGCACGTGCAGGTGCCAGCGGAATTGCTATTTCTTTTTGCGATGAAGAAGAAAAAGAATACCTGTATGATATTCAAAAACTCATTGGGAAAAAGATTGATATAGTAGATGAGCATAACTATCCGCTAAGCAAATACGTAGAAACCGCACCTCCGCCACGCGACAGGCAGCAAGGGCCACGTAAAAACAACGGACAATCGCGCAGTGGGCATGGACATTCACGTTCCGGTCAGGGCCAATCCCGAACATCGCAGGGAGGCTGTTCAGGCAACCGCTCAGCGAAAAAAGGATTTGGTAAACCAAAATCCGGCTCAAGATAAAAGTTTAGAAGGTTCTCTTTTTACGTTCATCGTATTTTAAGCTCCGGAGAAAAGATTTTGATGGATGCCTCATTTTTTCTCTGCATTTTTGAAATTATATGACAAATGCCAATAACAAATTTTTGCAGCAGTTCTTCCGCTACCGCTTGCAGCATATTTTGTTTTGGATTGGGTATATATGGCTTCAAACCATTATTTATAAACGATATGACGGAACCGGACTCGCATTCTTAAATGCTCTGGTGGTAAACATCTTTCATGCGACAGCCGTATATTTTAATTTCTACTTTTTAATTCCGAGATTACTGCTGCTCAAAAGGTATATCGTCTACTTTTTGATGCTGCTTTTTACCGTAACACTGGTAAGTTATTTATTGGTGCAGGTAATGATTTTGTTGGAACCCGATTCTGAAAATTTCCTGATTGAATCGTTCAGCGGGTTATTTATTGGAGTACTTTTCACCGTAACCATTACCATGGTAGCTAAAATAATGATTAATTGGTATCAGCAGCAGCAAGTCACTATTCAGTTAGAAAAGCAACAGATTGAGACCGAACTTAAGTTTCTAAAATCCCAGATTCAGCCTCATTTTTTGTTTAATGTATTAAATAATATTTATTCCCTTGCCCTGCAAAAATCTGATCAAACTCCGGATGTGGTACTGCGATTATCCGAATTTCTGAGGTATATTTTATACGAAGCCGGTGATAAAAAAATAATGCTGAGCAAGGAAGTGGATTTTTTAAATAACTATATTGCATTGCAAAGGGTAAGATTTAGTAACAGAGCAAATATTGAATTTATAACCGAAGGAGTTATATCTTCCCAGTTTATTGAACCCATGCTCCTCATCACGTTTCTCGAAAACAGCTTTAAACACGGGGTAGGAAATCAACTGGAGAAAGTGTGGGTAAGTATTCATTTGCAGGCCAGCGAAAATCAGTTGACATTTGATATTAAAAATTCAACCGCAACTGATATAAGAAAAGAAGTACATACCGGGGGAATTGGGTTAGAAAATGTGAAACGAAGGCTAAACCTGCTTTATCCGCAGCAGCATGAACTTAATATTGAAAACAAGGAAAATGAATATCATGTTCAACTTAAATTAAACAAGTTATGAAACTAAAATGCCTTATTGTAGATGATGAACCTTTGGCCTTAGATGTATTGGAAAATTTCATCAAACGTACCCCCGACCTCGAATTGGTTGGTCGTTGTGAAAATGCCATGGAGGCCATTCAAATGCTTAAAGAAAAACAGGTTGATTTACTTTTTACCGATATTGAGATGCCTGAATTCAACGGCATTGAACTGGTAAAGTCCCTAAACACCAAGCCGCTCATTATTTTCACTACTGCCCATCCTGAGTATGCTGTTCAAGGCTATGAACTTGATATTGTAGATTACCTGCTCAAGCCCATTGCTTTCGACCGGTTTGTAAAATCAGTGAACAAAGCGAGTGAATTAATGAACTTTAAAAAGGGAGAATCACACGGAAAAGATGAACTGGATTACATTTTCATTAAATCGGAACAGAAATACATTAAAGTAAATTTTAGTGATATTTTGTACATAGAAGCGCTAGCCGATTATGTAAAAGTTCATACTCCTGAGAAACGAATTATTACCCTTCAAACCATGAAAAATCTGGAAGACGAACTGCCTTCCGAGCAATTTGTAAGAGTACACCGTTCCTTTATTATTGCTTTAGATAAAATAAACTCTATTTCTGGAAACGTGATTTATATAAATAAAGATGAAGTTCCGATAGGTAAAAACTTCAGGGAAGAGTTTTTCAAAATCATTCAACAAAACAACCTCTTAAGTTAATGCAGGAAAAATTAAAAGCATTTGAGCGTTTGCTCGGCATCATGGATGATTTACGGGAGAAATGTCCGTGGGATAAAAAACAAACAATGGAATCCCTGAGGCATTTAACCATTGAAGAAACCTACGAACTCACCGATGCCATTCTTGCAGGAAATATGGCCGAAATAAAAAAGGAACTGGGTGATGTTTTGCTACATATTGTATTTTATGCCAAAATAGCCTCCGAAACCAATGACTTCACCATTACGGAAGTATTAAACAGCCTGAGCGATAAACTCATTTCAAGACACCCACATATTTATGGAGATGTTGAGGTAAAGGATGAGGAAGAGGTAAAACAAAACTGGGAAAAATTAAAACTCAAAGAAGGCAACAAGTCGGTTTTAGGTGGAGTTCCTCAATCATTACCATCTGTCATTAAAGCTCTTCGCATTCAGGATAAAGCCGCTCAGGTTGGTTTTGACTGGCCTCAGATAAAACAGGTTTGGGATAAAGTGGAAGAAGAAATTGCAGAATTAAAGGAGGAAACTGTTAAAGAACACAATCAGGCCAAAACGGAGGCCGAATTTGGCGACCTCATGTTTGCCTTGATTAATCTGGCCCGTCACCTTAATATCAATCCGGATGATGCCTTAGAGAAAACCAACCTAAAGTTCATTCAGCGATTTCAGTACATTGAAAAGTCTGCTGAAAATCAAGGAAAAAGAATCACAGATTTGTCTTTGAATGAGATGGAAGAATTTTGGCAGGAAGCAAAAATAAAGCGATAATAATTATCAATTAAGTTTTTATCTTCAATTCATCCGAAGCTTTCCTAAAAATCAAATAAGCCTGAAAATATTTCAACATAATTAAAGCAACTTTTGTTAATTTCTGCCAAGGTCGAGCAAATAACAGGGCAGTTTCGGGTAATTAGTCCTGTTTTTAAGTACCATATTAGGCAATTCATAAACTCATAACCTTCGATTATCTAAAATGTAGTGCAAGTATTGAAAAACTTTGTGTAAACTTGCAGAAACTTCAATCAACGATGACCCGTAACTATTTAGCAGCTGTAATAATGTTGGTTTCAATCACCACCACATTAAATGCTCAAACCTTAATGAATCAAAGGAACTACAAAACCTGGAGCATAGGTTTTGGAGGAGGTTATTTAATAGGAAGAGCCGATGTAAAACAATATGATTGGTATCCTGCTTCGTCATATGCAAATGAAAGACGATTCGGATTTCATGGAGAATTAACCAAACAAATTTCTCCTGCCTTAGGTATACAGGGAATGATTTTAAGGGGAAATGCAACCGGAACATTAAGAAGCAAAAATGAGTATTATGATGCAGATATTTGGGATTACAGTTTAAATGCCGTTATCAACCTTAGGAACCTTTTATCATTGGGTGTACAGAAGAAATATAAATTCTCCTATTCTTTTACCTTAGGTGCCGGTTTAGCTCAATTCAAAACAAAACTTAAACAATTAGATGGTACATTTAAAAATCAAACCATTAATTCGTATGGTTACGGTGAATTTGGTGGCCCAAATAAAAGAACCGCTGAAAGTTTCTTAACCTTAGGGGCAAGTGTTAAATACTCTATCAATAAGGACTTTGATTTAGGCCTAGATCTTTATTACCGTAGCTTAAACTCAGATAAACTTGATGCCGTAATTCAGGATGGAAATAATGACTCTTATATTTTTGGCGGGTTTGGAGTTACTTACCATTTAGGAAAACGTAACTCAATCCCATACGAACGGGTTGACCCTACCAATAAAATGTATGAGCAACTTCAGGCTCTTCAAAATAAAGTTGATTCAATTACCCGTGATAGCGATGGAAACGGAATTCCGGATATTTACGAACGTAAAGACGCTACAGCATCTACCCCATTTGCTGCAGATACTGATAAAGACGGAGTTGTTGATGATAAAGACAAAGAACCATTCTCTAACAAGGAAGCCAAAGTAGATACTCAGGGTAAAGAACTTGATGATGACGAAGATGGAATTCCTAATAGCAAGGATCTGGAACCGAATACGCCAAAAGGAAGCTTAGTTAACTTCCAGGGTAAAACCATTGTAGCTGAAAATAAAAATGCTAAGGATGACCAGTTTGATTTCAATAACCAAACTCCGATACCGGGTAATAAAAATGTGAATACCACCGGTGGCTCGTATAAATCTTCAGGAATGGCTGTAGTAAACAGAGTTCCTGTTTACTTTAATCTGAATAATGCAGCAGTTAGCAGTAAGTACAATGAAAACTTAGCTCAGATTGCTTTATACTTAAAAGCAAATCCTGACGCGAAACTTCGCATTATAGGTCATACAGACCCTACAGCATCAGCTCAATACAACTATCAGTTAGGTTTACGCAGGGCTAATATTGTAAAACAATACCTGGTACAGAACTTTAGAATTAAAGCCGATAGGATTATTACCGAATCAAAAGGTGAAACAGAATTGCTAAGCCCTACTATTAATGAAGTTAACCGTAGGGTTGAGGTGGAGATTGTTCGATAAGACTATCCATAAAATTAAACAAAAAAGACGGGCCTTGAAACCCGTCTTTTTTGTTTAATAAATTGCTGAATTCTTTCATCTTTCTTTTTCCTAAGATTATAGTGCATTTTTCACAAACTAAATTATTTTTGCTGCGTTTCTACACACAGCCATGAGTAATACAGATTACCTCTTAATCTTTATCCAGTTCATCGTAGCCGGAGGATTTGTCACCCTAGTACTTTTCGTAACCCACTTTCTGGGTCCAAAAAGAAAAACATCAGATAAGCTTGAAACATTTGAATGCGGAATTGAATCGCATGGAAATGCCCGGCTTCCGTTCTCTATTAAATATTTTCTAACAGCCATTTTGTTTGTGCTGTTTGATGTGGAAGTAATTTTTCTTTACCCGTGGGCTGTAAATTTTAAAGAATTCACTGCAACAGATATGACCGGATTTATTTCTATGGTTGTATTTATGGGACTACTGTTGCTTGGTTTCATTTATATCATTAAAAAAGGTGCCCTTAAGTGGGAGTAATTTTGAATAAAGAAATTTATGTCGGAGATTAAAATGACAGAAGCACCTCCGGGTATTGAAGGCCCCGGTTTTGTAGCTACCAGTTTGGATAAAGTAATTGGCTTAGCACGCTCCAATTCCATTTGGCCCCTTCCCTTTGCTACATCTTGTTGCGGCATTGAATTTATGGCTACCATGGGAGCAAATTACGATTTAGCCCGATTTGGTTCCGAACGCTTAAGTTTTTCCCCTCGTCAGGCCGATCTGCTGATGGTAATGGGTACCATTGCCAAAAAAATGGGGCCCGTACTTCGTCAGGTTTACCTGCAAATGGCAGAACCACGCTGGGTGATTGCTGTTGGTGCCTGTGCCTCGAGCGGTGGAATATTTGATACCTACAGCGTGCTGCAAGGCATAGACCGGGTTATTCCTGTTGATGTGTATGTACCGGGATGCCCTCCTCGCCCCGAACAAATAATTGACGGGGTAATGAGAATTCAGGACCTGGTAAAAAATGAATCGTTGAGAAGACGAAACTCTGCAGAATATAAACAATTACTGGCCGGATACGGTATTCAATAATGGCAAAGCTAACCAACCAATACGCGCTGAATAAGATAAAGGAAGCTTTTGGAGATCATATCACCGATGCTTCCGAGTCATACGGAATGTTGACTGTTTCAGTAAATAAAGATTCTTACTTTGACCTGATAAAATTTCTGAAAGAAGATGCTGATTTAAACTGTATGTTTCTTACAGATCTTACCGGAATACATGACCCGAACAGAATAAATCAAGAACTGGGTGTGGTGGTGCATTTGCACAACCTTACAGCTAATTTCAGAATACGCATAAAAACGTTTGCCTCTACAGAACATCACTCCATTAAATCGCTCACCTCTTTATTTAAAGGAGCAAACTGGATGGAACGTGAAACGTTTGATTTTTTTGGTATTCATTTCAGCGGACACCCTAACATGAAACGTATCCTAAATGTAGACGATATGGATTACCATCCGCTATTGAAACAATACCCGATGGAAGACCAGACCAGAGAGGATAAGAACAATAAATATTTTGGCAGATGAGCACAGCGGATAACAACACCACAGCCGTTCAGGAAAAAGAATACAATATTCTTAACCTAGGCCCGACTCACCCGGCCACACATGGTATTTTTCAAAACGTCCTCAAAATGGATGGAGAAATTATTGTGGAAGCAGAGCCAACTATTGGTTACATTCACCGGGCTTTTGAAAAAATTGCCGAACGCAGACCATTTTATCAGATAACCACTTTAACCGACCGCCTCAATTATTGCTCATCCCCCATAAATAACATGGGATGGCACATGACTGTTGAAAAATTGATTGGGGCACAATTACCCAAAAAAGTGGATTACATGCGGGTAATTGTGATGGAACTATCTCGCATTGCCGACCATATCATTTGTAACTCAGTAATTGCCGTTGATACCGGAGCTCTCACCGGATTTACCTATGTGTTTCAATGGAGAGAAAAAATTTACGAACTGTTTGAAGAAATTTGCGGTGCACGTTTAACAACCAATATCGGACGTATTGGTGGCTTTGAACGTGATTTCTCAGATAAATTTTATACTAAGCTCAATGCATTTTTAAATGAATTCCCTGCTAAATGGAAAGAGTTTGAATCGCTAGTAAGTCGTAATCGCATTTTTATGGATCGTACCGTTGGATGCGGACCCATCACGGCCGACATGGCGCTGGAATATAGTTTTACCGGCCCCAATTTGAGAGCTGCAGGGGTAGATTATGATGTGCGGGTGATGAATCCTTATAGTTCGTATCAGGATTTTGATTTTATAATACCTGTTGGAACCAGTGGCGACACCTACGACCGGTACATGGTACGAAATGAAGAGATATGGCAAAGTCTGAGCATAATAAAACAGGCATTAGAAAAAATGCCGGCTGGTAAGCATCATGCCGATATTCCCGATTTTTACCTTCCGCCTAAGGAAGAAGTATATTCAACCATGGAAGGTTTAATCTGGCATTTTAAAATTGTGATGGGCGAAACTGAAATTCCTAAAGGTGAAGTTTACCACTCGGTAGAGGGTGGAAACGGAGAACTCGGATTTTATCTGGTAAGCGATGGCGGACGGGCACCTTTTCGTTTGCACTTTCGCAGACCATGCTTTATTTATTACCAGGCTTACCCCGAAATGGTAAAAGGCGGAATGTTATCAGATGCTATCATAACCATGAGCAGTATGAACGTAATTGCCGGAGAATTGGATGCATAAAATTACTTCGAATAAAAGTATAGAACATGAACACAGGTCAAAAACATCAGGATTTTAAGTTTAATGACGATAGTCTTGAACTGGTGAAAAAGATGATAAGCCGTTACCCCGAAGGTAAACAAAAATCAGCGCTGTTGCCGGTGCTTCATCTGGCACAGGCCGAATTTGACGGATGGTTGAGTGTACCAGTAATGGATTATGTGGCTTCCCTCTTAAGCATCAAACCTATTGAAGTGTATGAAGTGGCTTCTTTCTACACCATGTTTAACCTGAAACCGGTGGGTAAATGTTTAATTGAAGTTTGCCGCACAAGTAGTTGCTGGCTTATGGGGGCTGAGGATATTGTGAGACATATTGAGAAAAAGCTTGGAATTAAAGACGGAGAAACTACCAAAGATGGAATGTTTACGCTCAAAACCGTAGAGTGCCTTGGTTCCTGCGGAACGGCCCCCATGCTTATGTGCGGAGCCCAGTTTCACGAAAACCTGACACCTGAAAAAGTAGATACTTTATTGACCAACCTCAAAACAGAAGGCAAACGCAAAACGTATCTGGACGATGTAACCGTTGAACACTATTAAAGATAATAGCCGCTGATTACGCAGATTTACGCTTATATGATACTTGAAGAAGCAAAAGAGATTTATAAAACTTTAGATAGTTATCCTTTACAGGATGAAGCCTTCCAAATCATAGGAACATGTATGGAAGTGCATAGGGAGTTGGGTAAAGGATTTCTTGAGATTGTTTACAAAGACGCTCTCGAGTATGAATTTAACAAAAAAGGAATCACATTCGAACGGGAAAAGAAATTTGATATTCAATATAAGGAAATAAAACTTGCTCACTCGTTTTATGCTGACTTTGTTGTGTATAACAATATCATACTTGAAGTAAAAGCACAAGAGGGCATAATTGACGAAAGCTATAAACAAGTAATTAACTATTTGGCAGTTTCAAAACTTCAGTTGGGATTACTGGTTAATTTTGGAGAAGCCTCATTGAAATTTAAACGAATCGTATTAACTAAATAAAATCAGCGGTAATCAGCGAAATTAGCGGCAAATAAAAGCGATGGGAAAGAAACTACTTTTAGAACACGATAACGTACCCGGTATTCAGGGGTACGATGTATACCGCCAGCATGGAGGTTATGCCTCGGTCGAGAAAGCCCTGAGAACAATGACTCCCGAAGCAGTAGTGGAAGAAGTTAAAAAATCGGGGTTGCGCGGACGTGGTGGTGCAGGATTCCCTACCGGAATGAAGTGGAGTTTTTTAGCCAAACCTCCCGGAGTACCGCGTTATCTGGTATGCAATGCCGATGAATCGGAACCGGGTACTTTTAAAGACCGTTACCTGATGTCACGCATCCCTCACCTGCTTATTGAGGGAATGATTACATCCAGTTTCGCTCTTGGTGCCAACACCTCTTATATATATGTACGAGGGGAATATTTTTATATTACACGCATTTTAGAAAAAGCCATTGCCGAAGCATATGCCAACGGATGGCTTGGAAAAAATATTTTGGGAACAGGCTACTCACTCGACCTGTATGTACAGGTAGGTGGCGGTGCCTACATTTGCGGAGAAGAAACTGCCCTGCTCGAATCGTTGGAGGGCAAACGCGGAAACCCAAGAATAAAACCCCCTTTCCCTGCCGTTAAAGGTGTGTGGGACTGCCCTACCGTTGTAAATAATGTGGAAACCATTGCTGCAGTTGTGCCGATTGTAAACGATGGCGGAGATGCATACGCTGCCATTGGCATTGGCAAATCAACCGGTACCAAATTAATTTCGGCTTCGGGTCATATTAATAAACCCGGTGTATATGAAATTGAAATGGGTATTACAGTTGAAGAGTTTATTTACTCCGAAGAATATTGCGGAGGCATTCGAAACGGACGTGACCTGAAAGCTGTAGTGGCAGGAGGTTCTTCTGTCCCTATTCTTCCCAAGCATTTAATCCTAAAAACTGCTGCCGGTGAACCCCGTTTGATGAGTTACGAATCGCTGGCTGATGGTGGATTTATTACGGGAACCATGATGGGCTCAGGTGGTTTTATTGCCATGGATGATACCACCAGTATTGTAAAAAATCTCTATACATTTACCCGGTTCTATCACCACGAAAGTTGCGGCCAGTGCAGCCCCTGCCGCGAAGGAACCGGATGGATGGAAAAAGTACTGCACAAAATTCTTGACGGACATGGTACATTAAAAGATGTAGACCTGCTATGGGACTTACAAAAAAACATAGAAGGAAAAACCATTTGCCCGCTGGGCGAAGCAGCTGCCTGGCCCGTAGCTGCAGCCATACGCCATTTCCGCAGCGAGTTTGAAGAGTTCGTTAAAAATCCTACCCGTATTAAGGATGTGAAACATTATTACCGTTTAAATAATTTACCTGAACCTGTAATGTAAACCCTTATGAAAAAACAACTTCTACTCGCCTTACTTTTGGTTGCCGGTTTAGCTGCTGTATTTGCTTTTAAGCAAGAACAATCGCCAAGAAAATACCTTACACTTACAATTATCCCCAATGAATTGATAATGGTAGTTGACGAGAAAGGCACAAGTCAAACAAATGAATTGGCTTATGGTAATGTGGCTGTTAAAAGCGAATGGATGGCTGCGTATCAGGTACCATTAACTGCAAAATTGAATGAATTAGCCACTAAAGGATATAAATTAGTTAATGTTAGTCCAACTACGGGTGGATTATCAACCTACGTTTTCGAAAAAGAATAAATAACATGTTAAATACTTATTCAATATGAAAAAACAACTTTTTTACATTGCATTCATTCTATTGGGATTTGTATCAATAGTAGCCTTTAAAAACAGCGCTACCAATGTTCCCAAAAAGTATGCTTCGCTTACTTCATTTGCTGATGGAACATTGTACCTGGAATATGAAGACAAAAAAACTGAATGGCTTAATAAAATTGCTAACGGACCTAAGTTTACCACGGTGCAGGAAGTAAATATTATTTCAGCCAAGGGATACAATTTGGTATCAACACACGGAGGCGATAAATACCACGTGTACGTTTTTGAAAAAGAATAAATAACCGTTGCTGCCCAAGCTGCAACAAGAGATAAAGATATGCCGAAAGTTACTATAGACGGACACACTATTGAAGTACCAGAAGGTACTACCATATTGCAGGCAGCCCGCATGATTGGCCCCGAGGTGGCCCCTCCGGCCATGTGCTACTACACCAAATTAAAAACCAGTGGCGGCTATTGCCGAACATGCATTGTTAAGGTATCACAGGGTTCGGAAAAAGACCCTCGTCCCATGCCCAAGCCGGTTCCCTCCTGCCGCACCATGGTGATGGATGGCATGGTGGTGGAAAACGAAACCTCACCCGAAATTGTGGAAGCGCGAAAAGGTGTGGTTGAGTTTTTATTAGCCAATCACCCGCTCGATTGCCCGGTATGCGACCAGGCCGGAGAATGCCACTTACAAGATTTGAGCTATGAACACGGAAGTGCTAAATCGCGTTATGAATTTGACCGCAGAACATTTGATAAAATAGATATCGGTCCCTATGTGCAACTGCACATGACCCGTTGCATTCTCTGCTACCGTTGCGTAAAAACTGCCGAACAGATTACTGACGGACGCGTACATGGTGTTATAAACCGTGGGGATCATGCTGAGATTTCAACCTACGTAGAACAAGCCATTGATAACGATTTTTCAGGAAACGTGATTGATGTATGCCCTGTGGGTGCCTTAACCGATAAAACCTTCCGCTTTAAAAGCCGCGTATGGTTTACCAAGCCGGTAGATGCGCATTGTAACTGTACCAAATGCAGCGGCAAAGTGGTGCTATGGTATCAGGGTGACGAAGTGCTTCGTGTGACAGGAAGAAAAGACCAGTGGGGAGAAGTAGAAGAATTTATCTGCAATGAATGCCGTTTTGAGAAGAAGAAAACCAGCGACTGGACCATCGAAGGTGCACGCACTATTGACCGTCATTCAGTGATTTCACAGGGGAAATACGCAAGGGATCTCGAAATTCCGGCTCACACAAAAAAGAAATTGATTAAGTAAAACATGGACTCAGCATTATTACTCGATAAAACGATTCTTATTCTGATTTTGTTCGGAGTGACTCTTTTCATAGCCATGTACAGCACCTATGCTGAACGAAAGGTGGCCGCATTTCTTCAGGATCGGATTGGCCCCGACCGTGCAGGTCCGTTTGGAATTCTTCAGCCGTTGGCCGATGGTGTGAAAATGTTTATGAAGGAAGAAATCATCCCTAATACAGCTGATAAGTGGTTATTTATTATTGGTCCGGGTATAGCCATGTGCACCGCTTTAATGACCAGTGCCGTGATTCCATGGGGTAAAGATCTGAACATTGCCGGTCATGTAATTTCCCTGCAGGTAGCAGATATAAATATCGGAATCCTTTATGTTTTCGGTGTTGTGTCACTTGGAGTGTACGGAATTATGATTGGCGGATGGGCTTCGAATAATAAATTTTCATTGCTTGGCGCTATTCGGGCGTCATCACAAATGATCAGTTATGAGTTGGCAATGGGCATGGCGTTAATCGCAATTCTGATGTCAACAGGTTCATTAAGCATACGGGATATAGTAGAAAATCAGCATGGCTGGCACTGGAATGTACTTTACCAGCCGCTAAGCTGCCTTATTTTTATCGTATGTGCTTTTGCCGAATGTAACCGCACTCCATTTGACTTACCTGAGTGCGAAAGCGAACTGGTAGGTGGATACCATACCGAATACAGCTCCATGAAACTGGGCTTTTACCTTTTTGCCGAATACACGAATATGTTTATCTCCTCGGCTATTATTTCCTCCCTGTATTTTGGCGGATATAATTTCCCGGGAATGGATGCTTTCAGCGGCAATACACTGGCAATATTGGGCACAGCCGTTTTCTTTGCCAAAATATTTTTCTTCATCTTCTTTTTCATGTGGATTCGCTGGACCTTGCCCCGTTTCCGCTACGACCAGTTGATGAGACTTGGATGGCAGGTATTGATTCCGCTGGCTATTTTTAATATTCTGGCTACCGGAACCTGGATGACTTTTAAAGGGTATTTAGGATTTTAAAATTTTGAATGATGAATGACCAACTTTTAAGTAAGGCCAATTAAGCATTAAAAATTAACCATTAAGAAATTTAATTGCATGCAATTAACCAACAGATCAAAAGTAGTATCCAATAAACAGATGACTCTGGCGGAGAAAATGTATCTGCCGGCTATATTGGGAGGTATGTGGATTACCATCCGACATTTTTTCCGTAAAGGAGCCACCGTGCGCTACCCCGAGGTAAAACGCGAGGTAAGCACCGTGTATCGTGGTAAACATGTATTAAAACGTGATGAGCAGGGACGGGAAAATTGCACCGCCTGCGGACTTTGTGCTGTTGCCTGCCCTGCCGAAGCCATTACCATGGATGCAGCCGAGCGTAAAAAAGGAGAAGAGCATTTATACCGGGAAGAAAAATATGCGGCCAAATATGAGATAAACATGCTGCGCTGTATTTTTTGCGGCCTGTGTGAAGAAGCCTGCCCCAAACAGGCCATTTACCTCACCCCCGAATTTGCTCCGGCCAATTATGACCGAAGCAACTTCATTTTCGGAAAGGATAAACTGGTTGAACCAATAGATAAACGAATTGATGTGTCACTGCGCAAAAAAGTGCATACATCGTAAACCAAATTAAGATATACAGCCAATGAGCCAATACGTCTTTTTATTTCTTTCACTGCTTTCGGTACTTTGTGCCCTGTCAGTGATTTTTTATAAACAAACATGATATGATAATTTAATTATTGTCGTTTGAATTATGAGTAAGAAAAAAATAATTTTAATAAATACTGGGCTTCTATTGCTCCCAATACTTTTTGGTAATTTTGGCGGGCTTCGCTTAAGAACAAAAACTTATAAAACCTTACAATTAAAAATACTAATGTATGAGCCTGATGCTTGGCGACTGCCTATTTGCCCTCCCCCAATGATTACAGATGTTTCAG
>CAZHTC010000007.1:0-165482 GCA_964535575.1 uncultured Bifidobacteriaceae bacterium | reverse complement strand
TAGCTCAGCTGGTTAGAGCACATGACTGTTAATCATGGGGTCCCTGGTTCGAGCCCAGGTCGGGGAGCTAAAGCCACCAAGTCTGGTGGCTTTTTTTATTTATAGCCATGTTTTACATCTATATATTATTTTCAAAAACAGCTAACCGACATTATATCGGTCATTCTGAAAATCCTTCGGAAAGAATCATTCAGCACAATAACAACTCAACTGAAAAATATACCGGAAAACATGACGACTGGGAAATAGTGGCTTTGTTTGAAGCCGGGAAAACCCGAGCAGAAGCAATGGAAATAGATAAGTTTATCAAGAAGCAAAAAAGTAAAAAACTTCTGCTAAAACTTATCGATCCCGATTTTGTGCCTCTGGATAAATTAGCTCATCTGGTTAGAGTCCCACTTACAAACCATCCTAAGCCAGAATAATTATTCACAGGTTTGTGTAATTGCCTTCGGGTAATTAATTTCACAGAAAAATAGTCCATTGAAAATAATAGGTATTACCGGAACACTGGGTGCAGGAAAAGGAACCATTGTTGACTACCTCACCACTCACCACGGATTCAAACATTTCTCGGTGCGCGGATACCTGATGCAGGTGATAAAGGCACAAGGAAAAGAAGTAAACCGCGATTCACTAACACATACGGCCAACGAACTTCGCGCACAGCACAGCCCCAGTTTTATTGCCGAAGAATTATATGCCGAAGCATTGAAAAGCGGAACTAATTGCATCATTGAAAGCATCCGGACGGTGGGCGAGGTACAAGCCCTTAAAAGCAAGGGAAATTTTACCTTGTTTTCGGTGGATGCCTACA
The DNA here is from genome assembly GCA_964535575.1 of uncultured Bifidobacteriaceae bacterium. Classification (GTDB taxonomy): domain Bacteria; phylum Bacteroidota; class Bacteroidia; order UKL13-3; family UKL13-3; genus JAGPCK01. The sequence goes on along the minus strand of CAZHTC010000007.1, from coordinate 164,665 downwards.
GGAAAATAAGATACGAACGCATTGTGCTTCGGGGCTCCGAAACCGATCGCATTTCGTTTGACATATTTGCGGCCAACGAAGAACGTGAACTTACTGCCACCGACCCCAACAAACAAAACCTGACTGCCTGCATGCAACTGGCCGATGTGCACTTTACCAATAACGGCACTTTTGATGACTTATACCGGCAGCTTAACCAAGTAATTGAAAAAATATAATGGCAACAACTACCACAACCGAAGAAAAGTACATACGTCCGTCATGGGACGAATATTTTATGGAAGTAATGGATGCCATAAGCAAGCGGGCCACCTGCGGACGCGGGCGCAGCGGTTGCGTAATTGCCAAAGACAACCAATTGCTGGTAACAGGCTATGTGGGTTCGCCCATCGGGCTGCCACATTGTGACGAGGTGGGTCATCAGATGAAAAAAATGATTCACGAGGACGATACCATTACCGAGCATTGTGTGCGCACCGTACATGCCGAGCAGAATGCCATATGCCAGGCAGCCAAAAACGGAGTGGCGCTTAACGGAGCCACCTTATATTGCCGCATGACTCCCTGCCGGGTGTGTGCCATGCTCATCATTAACTGCGGAATAAAACGGGTGGTGTGCCAGCGTAAGTACCATGCGGGTGGCGAGAGCGAACAAATGCTCAAAGAAGCCGGTGTGCATTTGGAGTTTTTTCATGACGAGGTGCAGACCTACGAGCACAAGAAACAACATTAAAGAGACAGTCGAAATCCTCTGGAAAAAATCCGGTATGTTGGAGAACCGACCTAACACACAAATGATACAACTAAAATAAAAATTATGAGAAAATTATTCATCCTGCTGCTATTTTTCCAGTATTATGGTCAAAGCGCCAGTGCCCAGGACACCCTTCAAACTTTCTGGAATGGTAAATTCAGTAAGGAAAAATACAGAGGCTTTATAATATTCAATAGGTTTTTGATTGAAAGAAACGATACCCTGTATTTTCTGGTTAGTTGGGAAATGTTTGAAAAGGGAATGTACATAAATGCTGTCCCCGTTTCCAATGAAAAAACAAACGAAATAAAACAAGCAAATGTCACCCCCTTAAAACATACTGATAAAGAATCCATAGCGCTTTTAGGCAAACAGCACGTTACTGAAAATTTGTTTTTAGGAAATAACCTCATCCTTATCTATCGAAAAGAAATAAATGACCAATATGTTTTCAACTTTTTCCTTTATGACCTCAACGGAAACTGTGTTAAAGAAAGAAAAATTGAACTACCCATGTATGGCAAAAAAACAGCACCCTACGAAAAAATTGTGTTTAGCCCTGATGGCAAATTATTACTCTTTCATTACAGATGTAAACAAAAAGACGGCAACTCATTTGATAAAGTTATGGTCATGAATACCAATCTTGAAACGGTATCAGAAGCCGACAATTTATTTTCCTTTTGGGATCCGGAAAATGATTTTTTCAAATATCAGGAAAATATAATGGTCAATCTTCAGACAAGTATTACAAATTCGGGATATGTAATTATTCGTCATGCCAGATATAAGTTGGGTGTAATAACTGAAAGGAGCGAAGGAATCTATTTCCCGGGAAAGCTTAATAAAATACCCATTGACCTAGACCTTGAAGGCTATATGCTGAGAGGAGATTTACAGGTTTTGGATGACTCAAATGGCAACCTTACTGTCATTGGATCTTACGGAACTAATGACCAGATTAAGGGTATATTTACTTGCAAATTAAATTCAGGTGAAATAAAAATTCGTCAATTAAAATTAATCCCGTTCGAAGAAAAAACACTTAGTTTATCGCCTGCCATAGATAATAAATTGCTGGCTATTACTTTAGCTGAAGACAGCAGATTGCTTTTAGTAACGGAAGAGGAGACCAAAACGAATGGCAGGACAACCTCGACCACCTATTCACATAATTCTTCCACAGGAGGAATGAATGAAACCACAATGAGCTATTGTATTTGGAGCAAATCAAGAAATAATTTCCGGATTACCCTTATAGATTCAACGGGGAATATTGTAAAAAGCATCAGCGTTAAAAATTATAAATTTTCCGGAAAGGAGTTCCCCTATGATTTTACTCCTTGGAGTAATCAGGCCCCTGGAGCAATTTTTAAAATTATTGGTAATAATTTATTTATGGCGGATATATACAATGATACAAAACCTCGTTTGAGCTTTAACCGTTTTATTGCCATTGAAGTAAGAGATGGTTCCGGTATAAAGGTATTAAATTTTAATGTGCTCAATGGAGACACCAGCTCAATGAAAGCCTCTCTTTCAAACTTTAATACAGCCTATTCGGATTTTTTTATTGGGGAAAAGGGAGTATATGTGAATGAAGCTGTTAATAAAAAAAACCGATGCCTGATTTCAATGTTTCCATTAACCCTGTTCCGATTATCTGAGCAGTAATTGCTAACTTTTCAGGTTAATCCCCAGTTTATGCTGAAAAATCTGTGCAATGGAATCTGCTCTTTTTTTCATTTCATTGGCATTTGTACCCTCATACATGTTATCCATTGTTTGATGAAACAGTTGCAGCCACACTGCAAAATGTTCTGCGTTAAGCTGCATTTCCTTATGTTTAATAAACGGATTGCCATCGTAACTCTGATCGAAAAAAATAATGCTGCTCCAAAAATTGGTGATGAGCGGAATATGATGCGCCATATTGAGGTGAATGAATTTATCTTTTAATACTTCATTCTTCAGCGCCACGGAGTAAAATTCTGTCAGAAATTTTTCAATATCTGCTTTGTTTTCCAAATCTCTTTTCATCATAAAACAGGTATTACTATTTTACTCTTTGCCAAAATGCTTTTATTCTGGCTTTAACTCCGGCATTGTATTCAGGAAGCTGACCGGTATATGGCTCTCCCATCCGTAAAATTTCTTTGTACAGAAATGACGAAGGAATCCCCCATTTGGAAGCAAACATTTGCCGCCCGTTATTGGCCACCACGCGTGCCGTGCTTTTTGATTGAAAATGATACACCCGGCTTTGGCTTACTCCTTTAAAAATTCGTACCCCGCATTGCCATAGTTTCATGCAAAAATCGGGGTCGGAATAAAAGCCGGGCGAAAACTCAATACTGTAACCACCGGTTAAATTCCATAATTTTTTGTGCACCACATTGGGAGGCCATCCTGCTCCGCTCCAATCAGGTTTTTCGAAAGAGGCAAAGTCCTTCAGCAACTGTTTTTCATTGAACGTAGCAGCTGTAGTTCCGTAATCGTGCGGAGTGATGGATGCGGGATTATTTCCTGCAGGTTCAATCATGGTACCCGAGAAAAAAAAGTATTCGTGACCTGTTGCCTGTATTTCGCTCCACAAAGCGCTGTCCCATCCGGGGCAGGCATACATATCATCGTTCATGTACACAATATAATCGGTTGCAGCCAGCGAAGCAGCCGCATTTAATGCAAAACACACACCCGCATTTTTAACGGAATGAGTAAATGAAACCGGTTGTTGTTTCACCCATTCCAGCGTCCCATCAGTCCCTTCGTTTACATGAATAATAATCTGGTGGCTGAATGTTGAATTTTTTTGAATACCTGCGATACATACTTTAAGCAATTCCAGATTATTCCAGGTGGGAATAAGAATGCTGAAGCGAAAATTTTGTTCACTTCCGGCACGCGGGTGCAATGTAATTTCAGGAGTATCAATCATTGCGTGGTTGCAATTTTTGAGGAACAACAACAATAAACTTTGTTCCGTTTTTACTTTCGTATTCTATATCTCCGCGCACCTGCTCTACCAGCGAGGCAACTAATTGAAGTCCCAGCGATTTGCTTTCGTTCAGGCTAAATCCGGCAGGTAACCCTACCCCATCATCGTGAATCACCATTACCAGCCACTCTCCATCGTAGCGAAGTGATATATTGATATTGCCCCCTTCTCTGTCTTTAAATGCGTATTTAACCGAATTGGCCACCAGCTCGGTTAATATCAATCCGAGCGGAACGGCATGTTCAATATCTATCATCATATTTTCGGCCTGCAAATTTAGTTTGATTTTTGACGGGTCGATAATGTACGATTTGTATAAATGGTTGCAGATGCCGCGTGCATAGTCTCCGAAATCAATATAAGCCAAATCGGTTGACTGATATAATTTCTCATGAATAAGCGCCATGGTGCGAATGCGGTTTTGACTCTCGGTAAAAAACTTTGACAGCTCCTTATCCTTTATTTGTCTTGCCTGCAGATTGAGCAGACTGGTAATAATTTGCAGGTTGTTTTTAACACGATGATGAATTTCACGAAGCAGTACATTTTTTTCGTTGAGCGATTGTTCCAGTTTTTCCTGTGTTTCAATCATGGCAGTTACTTCAAATGCAATGCCGCCCAGATACCGTTTCCCCTCTTTGGTAGGAATGGGAAACCGGCTCACCAGCCAATAGTGTCCAGAATGATCGGGGGTATCATTTCGCTCTACCAGTTCTACCTTAAGCCCTTCTTCATATACCTTTCTGTCGCTTTCAACCAGTGACGGACTCAATGCATTTGGGGGAAATAACTGCTGCGTTGTTTTGCCTATCGCTTCCTGCTCGGTAACGTTAAATGTTTCGCAGTATTTTTTATTCATGAAAATAAACCGGCCCTTATCATCCTTTATCCACGAGAGGGATGGAATATTATTCATAAAAGCCAGAAATTTTTCTTCGCTTGATTTCAATTCATCATACGCTTCTTTGAGGGATGAAATATCGGTAATGGTACCAATGGAACCAATTACATTTCCCTGCTTATCGAGTAAATGGTGCCCCGATATTTTTACCCATATCTGCTGCCCGCTTTTATGCACGAACCTGAGTTCATACGAATCGGAAACAAACTGGGTACGCAGGTGATTTTTTTTCTTTACCACCTCCCTGTCTTCCGGGTTTACTATAATATCCATTAAAGGTCTTCCAACCAGTTCCTGCTCGGTGTATCCCAGCATTTCATAAAACTTATGATTGGCAAACTGAAGGTGATCCTCATTGTTTACACAAACCAATCCTTCGCTCATAGTTTCAATAAGGGTGCGGTATCTTTCTTCGCTTTCCAGAAGTTTTTCAACTATTTCCCTTCGCTGACTTATATCGCTGATTACTCCGTCATAAAACTCAATATTTCCCACAGAATCCCGTACTCCGGTGGTGCTTATCATTGCCCAAAAAACAGTTCCGTCCTTTTTGTAGAACTCCACATCTTCGTTCTCAATGCGCCCCCTTTCGGCAACAAGCTGCTGTAATTGCCTGCGTCTTTCAGGTTTTACGTATAACTCTTTCACATTAATCTTCATCATTTCTTCGGGAGATGAAAATCCGGCCAGCCGGGCAAGCGCATTATTCACATATAAAAACTGACCCGATGGGGTGGTTCGGTAAAGTCCCTCGCTGATGTTCTTATTGATGGAACGCAACAAGTCCCGGTTGGATTCCAGCAGTCGCTGGTTTTGTTTGCGCTTGCGTAAATAAAGGAGGTATAAAATGAGTGTAGCAAGCAGTACGGCTATAGACAATATGATTGGTAACTCCCGTATAAAAAAACTACTGTTCATATTGCGTTTGCGTGGGTATTGTGTAAACTTTTCTCCATCAAAAAATGTCGGATTATCCCATATAATTTATCAACTTCCTTAATCAGCGAATAACCGTTGGCAAGGTAGAACTTCACCGCGTTTTCCCGCGAGTTGAGAAAAACTTTTTGTGCACCTCTTTTGTTAATTTCTCCCTCAAGCATACACAATATTTGTTTTCCAATCCCTTTTCCCTGTACGTCACCGGCTACCGCCATATACCTTATCTGGCCCACACCCGGTGCAGCCATATGAACCCTGCCCGTTCCCACAATCAGATTATTTTCTTTGGCCACCACTGTTATGGATTCATTCTCCAACTCATCCTGCTCACTCCCTTTTGGTTGTTGCCATGGTTCTCTGAGTATGCTCCACCGCAAAAGGTAAGCATCCTCCAGCTCGCGTGTTTCCCTTGCAATGGTTATTTCAGCCTTCATTCAGCTTCCTGCTATTTCATGAAAAATTTGTACATATAAAAATGCAATGCCGCCCGGGTTGCTACTTCGCAAAGTAAGGTATAGGAGACGGTATTCTTTCCTAAAAATCTGAAAAAACAGGATTGCCTTAAAAATAATAACTCAGGTTGGTATTTATCCGGTACCACAGCGGATCGATGGGTACTACCGTTTTATACTCGTACAGGGTGTACAATTCAGAGAAAAGGCGCAGGTGTCTGCTTATTTTCCATCCAAAACGGGTGTGTGTGCCAATGCGCGTACGCTCAAAACCCGGCACAAACCCGGTTTGATAATATAAAGCCGCGTCAATGCTAAACACATCGGTTACATCAATATCATATGATACAAATGTGTTCCACCGGGTAGCAAGAATTTCAACCGGATTGATAACAGCCGGACGTTTTTCTGCCGGCACTGCATTGTAATTCCATTTTTCATATTCGGCCATCACCCCCGCACCGGCATGAAGGGTTTGCTTTTTTTGTGATATCAGCTTGAAAAATAAATTGGGCCCGCCCGACATGCGCTGATCCAGCCCGCGGATAGCGAACCACTGGTATTGCCCGAAGTACATTACCGAAACCGGTTTGGAAATATGCCGGTAAAAGCGACCAAAAATATATCCGCCACTTAGCACCGTTTTGTTTCCGTCACGTATTATATCAAAACTATTGGCTACCGTAAATGCATAGTGATGCCTGAACCGCATGGACAAGTCGGCCCGCTCACTGAATTGAAAAAATACATTCTTCTGCTTTTGCGATTGAATACTTCCCGACACTGAACCGATGATGCATTTCGTGCTATCGTAAGGCAATGGCGTAAAACTCTCCGTATAAATAAGTTGAGCCGCTGCCTGCAGTGTGTTTAGGCAAATGAGTATAAAAACGGAGAAACGCCACATGATGCGGCAAAAATACTATAACACCCCCGAGAAAATCTCCCACGCTTTTTCCGCTTGCAGGCGCAACATGTCCAATCCATTCATCACTAAAGCGCCTTTTGCCTTTCCTCTTTGCAGAAAAACGGTTTCTGCCGGATTGTAAACTAAATCGTATAAAAAATTAGCGGAGGTTAAAAATTCATATGGAATGTCAGGTGCCGTTTGCTCGTTGGGGAACATTCCAACCGGAGTACAATTTACAATAAAAGGAAAATTGGTTACTGCCGCCTCATTTAATTCGGGGTAACCCACCTGCCCCTGCTGCGGTTGTCGCGAAACAAACAAATATTCAACCTGCATCTGTCGAAGTACTGCCGCCACTGCTTTAGCTGCTCCACCGGTTCCTAAAATCAATGCCCGCTGGTGATTTCGCCTCAACAAGGGTTTAATGCTTTCCCTAAATCCGTACATATCGGTATTGTACCCTTCTAAAATTGTACTTCCGTTTTCCCTTTTGACGCGAATGGTGTTTACGGCTCCGGCCATAACGGCCGTTTCATCGAGGTGAGAAAGAAACGGAATTACTTTTTCTTTAAACGGTATAGTAACATTTAACCCAACCAAATCAGGGTGTGAACGCAGCAACTCCGGCAACTCGTTTATTTGCTTCAGCTCATAAAGGGTATAGCTCCAATTGGTTAATCCCGAAGTTAAAAATTTCTCTGTAAAATACTTTTCAGAAAACGAATGAGAGAGGGGATAACCGATAAGCCCAAGCCTGTTCATGCTTATTTTTTGGGACTTGCCTTCGACCTGATAACTCCAATAAAAATAGGCAGCAGCGAAAGTCCGATGATTCCGAATATCACCAATTCAAAATTATTTTTAATTACCGGAATATTTCCAAAGCTATAGCCCAGCAAGGTGATACCTACCACCCACAGCACCGCACCTGCAATGCAAAAGGTTATATATTTGCCATAAGGCATATTTCCAGCACCGGCTACAAACGGAGCAATGGTGCGTACAATGGGAACAAAGCGTGCCATAATAACGGTTTTACCACCGTGTTTTTGATAAAATGCTTCGGTCTGGTCAATATATTCGCGCTTAAAAAATAAAATTCGCTCCCTTTGTTTTATCTGTGCGCTAAAAAAACGTCCCACCACATAATTTACATTGTCGCCACATAAAGCCGCAAGTATCAAAAGCGGAATGATAACCGAAACACTCAGCTCCGATCCGGGCAGAGCAGCTATGGCTCCGGCTGCAAACAAAAGTGAGTCACCGGGCAACAGCGGCATTACAATTAAGCCCGTTTCAACAAATACAATCAAAAACAAAATAGCATAGGTAAGCGTGCCGTACTGATTAACAATATCGGTGAGGTGTTTATCCAAGTGAAGAAAAAAGTCGAGGGCCGTGTGCAAAAATTCCATAAAGCGATAAATGAAGGGCAATTTTACAGAATTAATCCCTCTTTTTAATAGATTTGTGCAAATGAAAACAAAACACTGGTTAATTTTACTGGTAAGCATACTGATATTGGTAACCGTAACCGAAAGTTGCCATTCGCGTAAGCAACATATACCCAAGAAGGGAAAAGGCTGCAATTGCGATTTTTAACATCAATAAAAGTTTTTCTCTATTTTCGCAGTTTAACGTATACAATAAGAAGTTATGACGAAACATACATTTGAAACTCCTGCACAGGGCATTATTTACCGAAGAGCATATGAAGGACAGGATAAGGAACGCGTAGGAAATGTATCGCTCGAGCCCATTGCCGGACGGAAAACAGCAGTGGTGATGGGGGCTGGTGGTTTTATTGGAAGTCATCTGGTAAAACGCCTCAAAAAAGAAGGCTATTGGGTGCGTGGGGTTGATTTAAAGCTTCCTGAATTTGCCCCGACTGCTGCCGATGATTTTTGGGTGGGCGATTTACGCAACTATTCGTTTTGCCAAACCATTGTTGAACCGTTTATCAATGAAATTTACCAGCTGGCAGCCGACATGGGCGGTGCCGGATATATTTTTACCGGAGAAAATGATGCGGATGTAATGCATAATTCGGCAACTATCAATTTGAATGTAGCCGACTGTGCATGGAAAGCAGGTGTGATGCGTATTTTTTATTCTTCCTCGGCCTGCATTTACCCTGAGTATAATCAACTCGACCCTCAGAATCCTAAATGCAGTGAAGAGTCGGCCTACCCTGCTGCACCCGACAGCGAATACGGTTGGGAAAAATTATTCTCTGAGCGCATGTTTCTGGCTTATCACCGCAACCATGGTATGCAGGTGCGCATTGCGCGTTTCCATAATATTTTTGGGCCGGAAGGAACCTGGACCGGAGGAAAAGAAAAAGCTCCTGCGGCCATGTGCCGTAAAGTAGCCGAAACCCCTGACGGAGGAACGATTGAAATGTGGGGTGACGGAGAACAAACCCGCTCGTTTTTGTACATTGACGAGTGTGTGGAAGGGGTGCTGCGGTTAATGCGCTCGGATTTTACCGGACCTGTAAATATTGGCTCGGAGGAAATGGTAACCATTAATCAATTGGTGGAGATTGTGTCGAAAGTGGCCGGCAAAAAAATTCATATCAAACATATTCCAGGACCACTGGGTGTACGTGGCCGTAAATCGGATAACAAACTCATTCAGGAAAAACTGAACTGGGCCCCCGATTTCGCATTGGCCAAAGGTATTGAGCTTACCTATCCCTGGATAGAAAATCTGGTGAAACAAAAACAATCGGCTACTTCCACCACCCGCTAACGTGAGCCACTCCACTTCTCCGCTTCTCAGCATCATTACGGTATGCTACAATTCAGAAACAACCATTGCTGAGACCATGGAACGCGTGCTGGCGCAATCGTTTAAAAATTTTGAATACCTCATTATTGACGGAGCATCAAAAGACCGGACCATTTCCATTATTCAATCGTACAGCGACCCGCGCATTCGCCTGGTGAGTGAAAAAGATAAAGGAATTTATGATGCCATGAATAAGGGTATTACCCAGTCAAAGGGAGAATGGATTTATTTTATGAATGCCGGTGATCACTTTCATGATGAGCACGTGCTGCGCGATTTGTTTGAAGCAACAAATTTAGATTCGTGTGATTTACTCTATGGAAGGGCTGTTTTAAAAAATCATCCATCGGGCGTAGATATTGTGATTCAGAATGAAATTGATATCAAAGCATTTTATTTCAGTATTGCCCTTTGCCATCAGGTGGTATTTACCCGCAAAAACCTCTTTAATCAACTGGGTTTATTTAAACTTGATTTCCCAGTGCTTGCAGAACAGGAGTGGTTTGTAAGGTATTTCACCAAACAAAACCGTTCGAAGTTTGTCAACCGCATTGTGGTAGACTACGACACCATGGGCAACAGCTACAAAAAGCGTATTATTGGCATAAAAGAATGTAACCGGTACGGATGGGAAAATTTCCCGCTTCATATCAACCTGATGCGCATGGTCAGGCATCCGTTCCTCATTGGCAAAGTATACGCGCTGCGCGCCTTGCAACATAATCCCATGTATGCGGCCTACCGCAAAATGCGCTACACTTCCTGATTGTATTCCCAATGAATGAGGCCCCACTTCTTACCATTGTTACCGTTACCTACAACGCAGCCGCTTACATTGGCGAAACATTAGAAAGCGTAAAAAAACAAACTTTTACCAATTACGAACATTTAATTATTGACGGAGCATCAAAAGACCGGACCCTTTCCATTATTCAATCATACAACGACTCACAGGTTCATGTGGTGAGCGAAAAAGATAATGGAATTTACGATGCCATGAATAAAGGGATTGCTCAGGCCAAAGGACAATGGTTGTATTTTTTAAACGCTGGCGACACCTTTGCTTCGTCACATATTCTTACCCAAATTTTTAACGGTCGCGAAATAAATCATGACTTGATTTACGGAAAAGTGATTACCAAAAACGAACCCAGCGGAGTAAATTACACAACTGGAAAACCGTTAACATTAGCTTCGTTTTTTTATACCATCCCTGTTAATCATCAGGGAGTATTTTTTCACCGCAGCACATTTAAAAATATCGGAAATTATAATCTCAACTATAAAATTCTTGCCGATCTTGAATGGCTCATCCGTTACTTCAAGCAGAAAAAAAACAATGCCGTTTACGTGAATACCATTGTAGCCGAATATGAAACGGTTGGATTCAGTTACAACAACCGTTCACGCAGTTTAAGAGAAACACTAAAATATAGCAGAAGTCATTTCCCTTTGCATATCACCTTTCTTAATTACCTGCTTCACCCGCTGATGGTGCTGAAAATAAAACTGATTGCGCTGCTTAAAGAAACAGCTTTGTTTAAAACTTACCGTAAGTGGCGGTTTGGTTAAAGTTGATTTAATAACCCGCTCATTTGTTTGCACAAGTTATTAAAACTATAAATTCCGGAATCTGATTCTAAATGTAGTAATGGATTACTTTGCCATTGTTGATACCATTCTTTTATGGCCAATTTTATGGCAGCCGTTTCATGATAGTCGTAATTTTGTCCGGCACCTGTTTCTTTTACAATAGCAGCTACATCGCCATCGTGCGGGCCTATCACAAGAACAGGTTTGCGGGCACCCAAACATTCAAAGATTTTTGCCGGAATGCGGCCTTTATTATTATAGGCTAATCCGGGTTCGGGACGGTTTATAAGCACTAATTGCACAGCCGAGTTTACCAATTGCTGAAACAGAGAATCCTTACCGATGAATGACTCGTAGTGCAATGATTTTTTTAGCCCTGCTTTTTCTATAGCATCAAATACCGATGTATCTACATGCCCGGCCAGATGAATTTCCAGATTTTTATCAAAAGAACTGTTTTCGTTGCACAACTCCTGCAAGGCAATCCATAATGCTTCCGGATTTCGATCGATACCAAAGGATCCAAAATGGCTGATGATAAATTTACCTGTTTGTTGTGGAACTATTCCGCTAAAATCATCTTCATCATACCCAAACGGAATATAATTTATCTTACGACCGCTGAGTTTTTCCAAATCTTCACACCAGCTTTTACTCACCATCACCACCCGGTTAGCCGTGCGCAAAACATCCTGCTCTAATTGCTCGTGTTTTTTTCGAGCCGAATTTCTCATCGGGAATTTTTCGTAGTAATCAATCTGGGTCCACGGATCCTGCCAATCGCTTATCCACGGAATACCCATCTCGCGGTGTAACGCCAGTGCTATGAGGTGCATGGAGTGTGGCGGCCCGTAGGATATCATGGCGTCCACCGGATGCTCTTTTAAATACTTTCTCAGGAAATTTACCGAAGGTTTGATCCATGCTGCCCTTGCATCGGGAATGAAAAAATTGGCTCGCACCCACAATCCCAAACGATGCATAAAACTGTTCCCGTTATCCTTTACCAAAAACACATCTTTTACCGCCTCGTTTTTCTTTTTCCCTTTCAACAAATTAAAAAAAGCATAGGGTTCGCTGATGGGAGTTTTTATTATTTCAACTCCTGCCGGTAAATCTTTAAAGGTACTCTCATCCTGCAGCGGGTATTGGGCGTTTTGAGGGGCATAAATCACCGGCTCCCATCCAAAATCGCGAAAATATTTGGTGAACTTTACATTTCGCACCGGGCCGATTCCTCCGCAGGGAGGCCAGTAATAAGCAATGTAAAGTACGCGTTTCACAGTTGCAAGTTTAGTGAAAGTAACGAAGAGATGATTGTTTTCGTTTTTAAAATAAAAACCCACGCTTTAAAAGCATGGGTTTTTTATTTGTGCGCGAGAGGAGAGTCGAACTCCTATAGGTGTTACCCCACTGGCTTCTGAGACCAGCGCGTCTACCAATTTCGCCACCCGCGCGTGTTTGCTTGTGTTGGTGAAACCAGCGCTCCCGATGTATATCGGGGTACCAATTTCGCCACCCGCGCATATCGGGGATGCAAAAGTACACAGAACTTTCTTTTTCCCAAATACCTTATCGCATCAATACCAATTTTCGGGTGGTACTGCGCGAGGCATCTTTTATCTGAACGTAATAAACTCCATTAGCCAAACCGGTTACATCCATTTTAACCGATTGAGTACTTTGAACATGTCCAAACTCTGTTGTGCGCACGGCATGGCCGTTAATATCAAATAAGGAAACGGTAACTGTGGCATTTTCAACTGCTGCTTTTATGTAAAACTCATTGGCTGCCGGATTTGGATACAAGGTGAAATAATCATCGTCATTCATATCGGATAAGCCAACATACCTGCGGGCACTAATGGTATCCATAACCCCAAGGCTGGTATTGTAATAAGTTCCGCTAAAAGACGACTCGAGTTTTACTGCTTTAACCTGATAATAATTTACCCCGTCAAGGGCAGTTCCGTCAGTATAGGTGCTATCGGTAGCAGGCACTGCTCCAAGTAAAGCATAACTGCCGTTGCGCGTATTAGAGCGATAAACACGGTAGGAGGTGATATTATTATCAGCCGACCGGTTCCAAGTTAATACCACATGGCGCTGCTGGTTGATGGTGGTAAGCGTTAAATTGGTTATTGGTAAAACCGGATGTAAACGCAAACTTGGGTCGCCCATCAAAGCCAGGTGAATGGAAGTGGGGTTGTAGTTTTGCGAGTAGCCCTTGTTATTTCTTGGATTCAGGTAAAATGTTTCGTCCAGATTATTTTGCGACAGGCGGGTGCAGTACCCGATATTTTCGCCAATGGCCATAGGATGCATGATGCCGTATGGCCGACCCGACCACATACAGGTTAAGGTCCATCCCTTGTGCGCCAGAGGAGCACGCAATACATTGTTTTGTGCATCCCAGTCGCCAAAATAACTTCCAAACAACATCGAGAAAACATTTTTCAAACTGTCGTTTGCAAAATCGGTAGTGGTACCTATGCCGCCCACGCTTGTATAGCTTCCGGCTCCGGTCCCATACGCCCATAAATAAGAATTGGTGCGCATTTCGGTAAGGTATGCACCGCCACCGCCAACTGTTTTTACCGAATCGCCAAACATCGTTGAAAAAGGCCGGTAGCCTGATGAAGCAAATGCTTCCCCGCCCATAGGCCCAAAATTGTCGGAAACCAAACCTCTGCGCTCGGCTTTAACCAACCCCATTTTAAAATTATGTGCCTTGCTCAGGTAACGTCTCATTAATGCTGTATCACTTAATCCAAAAGCAGGTAAATTTACAAAATCAACACGCCCGATTTCCAATGAAACCGAATCGGGGTAAATGCTGTTTTGATCATATTTTCCATCGCCCGGAAGGTTGCGGTTTTGCACGCGTCCCGAGGTAGAATCTGATACCGAAACATCTGTCCAGGCGGCTTCATTCATGGTGCCGTAATATAAATCGGCCGGCCAGGCTCCGCTGTGGTCGGGATGCCCGTCAGGCGGATAATCAAATCCACTGGCTGCTTTAAATCCGCCTGAATAAGGAACAGGTATATGACCAAGCAGGTACAATGATTTTACATTTGACTGCGAAGAAACGTCAGAGGCGATGGTTTGTTTTACCGAAACTACTGTGGCATTTCGGGCAATATCATGACGAATAATTTCCCATCCGTCTCCTATTAAATCGTTTTCGAGGGTGGTAATTTCGGATGCAAGCGGGGTTACATAATTCTGGTCAACCAATAAAATTAATTTACCTCTTGAGTCGCGTGCCGGAATTTTTATACCTGTGCGGATATACCCCGTAGCAAAAGGATAAAAATACGAACTGCTTGACGGCTGCCCATACATGGCTAATCCGGGTTTGCGTTTTTTTACAAAGTACTCGTAGGTTTTTCCTGAAGTCACATTGTTATCGGTAAGTTCAGTGGCCGTACTGTCAAGGGTAGCCAGCGTATCCGTCCACTGCCTTGATTCTGATGTTTTCCGGTACACGAAATACTGAACTCCGGTTGATTTATCTAATGGCCATTTTATTTTTATGGAAGCAGGAGACTCCTGAACTTCGGCCTGCAACATAACGGCATAATCTTTTGAAGCAGATTGTGCAAACAAGGCACCCGTGAGTACGGTTAAAAAAGCAGGTAATAGTATTTTTTTCATCCTGTATTACTATAATTTATTTTATCCAAATGTATGTAAAAAGTGAGTTACCTGTGCAGGTACATTTTAATATGTTCCAACCCCGCCTCGCTAAAAGGCTCTCCCTTGGCTTCAAAACCGTGTTTAATGTAAAATGCAGCAGCCGAAGTTTGGGCATGCAGGTAAAAAATTTTTTCGGACTCCAAATCTTCTAATATTCTTTTTAAAAGACTCGTAGCGATACCTTTATTTCTGTGCTCCTTAAGCACCGCAAACCGTTCTAATTTTATTCCTTCGGCTGTTTTGCGCCAGCGGGCCGTACCTACAGGTTCTCCCTCTAAAAATGCCAGATACGGATGACTTTCGTCTTCATATTCGAATTCAATATCGCGAGGCACCTTTTGCTCCTCTATAAATACCTTTTCTCTTACCATATAAGTGAGTTCCCGGTCACTTATCTGATGTACACCCTTAATAATGAGTTTCATATATCAAATATTTTCACTTTTAGAAAAATGCTTACTTTTGCAATCCTTTTCATTAATTAAAAACAGACTGATAAAAAATGAATACCAGCCAAATTACCGAATTGTTAGGCAACGATGCCGACAAACTTTTGAAACACGAATGTAAAACCATTTCCAAGAATTCCCTGCATTTGCCGGGTGGCGATTTTGTAGACCGGGTGTTTGCCCAGTCTAACCGCAACCCTCAGGTATTAAGAAGCCTTAACAGCATCTACAATACCGGTCGTTTAGCCGGAACAGGTTATGTATCAATCCTTCCGGTTGATCAGGGGATTGAACACTCAGGGGGGGCGTCATTTGCACCGAACCCTGCTTACTTTGACCCCGAAAACATTGTGAAGCTTGCTATTGAAGGTGGTTGCAATGCAGTGGCTTCTACCTACGGTGTACTGGCTGCCTGCTCGCGCAAGTATGCCCACAAAATTCCGTTCATTGTAAAAATTAACCACAACGAATTTCTGAGCTATCCCAACAAGTTTGACCAAATCATGTTTGGTTCGGTTGATGAAGCCTGGAATCTGGGTGCTACTGCAGTAGGTGCTACTATCTATTTCGGCTCCGATGAGTCGGCCCGCCAGATTCAGGAAGTGGCTGCTGCATTTGAGCGCGCACACGAATTGGGTATGGGTACCATTTTATGGTGTTACCTGCGCAACGGTTCATTTAAAAAAGACGGTGTAGATTACCACACAGCTGCCGACCTAACCGGACAAGCCAATCATTTAGGGGTAACTATTCAGGCCGATATCATCAAACAAAAATTACCAAACACCAATGGCGGATACAACGCACTGAGCTTTGGTAAAACACATAAAAAAGTGTACGAAGAATTAACCACCGATCATCCGATTGACCTTGCCCGCTACCAGGTAGCTAATTGCTATATGGGTCGTCAGGGATTGATTAACTCGGGCGGTGAATCAAAAGGAGCAAGCGATATGGCTGAAGCCGTAATGACTGCCGTGGTAAACAAGCGTGCCGGTGGACAAGGTTTGATTTCGGGACGTAAAGCGTTTCAGAAACCAATGAAAGACGGAGTGACCTTGCTGAATGCCATTCAGGATGTGTACCTCAACAAGGACATTACCATTGCGTAAGTAACCGGTTGACCTGAATTATATTTTGCTTTCAAAAGCAACGTGTAATTCAGGTTAACCTTATAAATAAAAATATGAGTTGGTTTAAAAGGGTTAAAGAAGGAATTACCACTGCCACCAAGGAGAAAAAATCAACTCCTGACGGGCTTTGGCATAAGTGCGGCAGATGCAAAAAAGCAATTCTTACCAAAGATATGCAGGCCAATATGTGGGTGTGTACCAGTTGCGGACTGCACGAAAAAATCGGCTCTAAAGAATACTTCGATATTTTATTTGACGAGCACCAATTTACCGAGTTGTTCGATAACATTTACCCGGCCGACCCGCTCGAATTTACCGATACCAAAAGTTACAAGGACCGCATTACCGATACTATTAAAAAAACAGGGTTGAAAGATGCTGCCCGCGCAGCCACCGGAAATATGGAGGGATTGCCTGTGGTGGTTTGCTGTATGGATTTTGGTTTTATTGGCGGCTCTATGGGTGCTGTGGTGGGCGAAAAAATTGCCCGCAGCATTGATTATGCCCGCGAGCATAAAATCCCCTTCATCATGATTTCCAAATCGGGTGGTGCCCGCATGATGGAGGCCGCTTTCTCGCTCATGCAAATGGCCAAAACATCAGCCAAACTCGCCTTGCTTGATAAGGAAGGCATTCCGTATTTATCTATTTTAACCGACCCCACTACCGGTGGTGTAACCGCATCGTTTGCCATGCTGGGCGATTTTAATATTGCCGAACCTGAGGCATTGATTGGTTTTGCAGGCCCGCGTGTAATACGCGAAACTATAGGGAAAGATTTGCCGAAAGGATTTCAAAGTTCTGAATTTTTATTGGAGCACGGATTTGTTGATTTTATTGTTCCCCGCACCGAAATGAAAAAGAAACTCGCTTTGCTTTTGGGAATGCTGGCCGGTAAAAAAATTGAACGCGAAGGCGAAAAACTGAATTTGCAGTAAGATTTTTTTAATGTCGTTTCTTGATTTTTTTATTGATACTAAATAATCCGCTGTGGGTTGTTACTCCCATTTTAAATAGCCAAGTATAAGTAATATGCCGGCCACAATAAATCCAATTCCCGCTAAATAACCTTCGAATTCTGTCCATGGTTGGCGTTCCCCGCCAACCATCCTAATTTCTTATATTTGACTATGTTTTTCTTTTCTGCAACCATCCTCAACTGGCAAACCCTTATGCAAGATAACCGGATAAAAGATATGGTTATTGGCAGTATGCGCTGGCTGAGTGATCATCACTATTGCAAGATACATGGATTTGTTATCATGCCCAATCACATCCATGTTTTATGGTCGCCTGCCGCAGATAAGGATATTACCGAAGCCGAAAAGAAACTTACCGGTTACACCGCTCATCAGTTTAAGAAATTTCTTTTGTTGCAGGTAACAAATGAACTGAACAACTACCGCTCAACACAAAACGACCGGCTATACCACTTTTGGGAAAGAAGGCCCAGATCCATCAAAATAGAAAGCCGGCAGATTGCAGAGCAGAAACTGGAATACATTCACACCAATCCAATGAAGGGGAAATGGCAACTTTGCAGCGTTCCTGAAGAGTATGTTTATTCATCCGCCTCATTTTATGCCGGACAACCTACTCCTTTTGCCTTCCTTGAACATTATTTGGATTGGTGTTGAGCCTTGCGGAGGTTGGCGGGGAACGCCAACCTTGGACAAAAAACTTCTCCGCATTTTATTTTTTCCCTGACGATAATGTATATTCAGACCTAGATAGCAGTGCTCCATTTTCCCACTCTTCTTTCACAATAACATTACTATCATTGCCGAACGTAATCCAAAGTCCGTCTTTTTTATTATTCTTATAGAAGCCAAGTTGACCGTTACTTAGATGTATACCTTCTCGTATTAAGATAGGGTCGCCAAACTTATCAATACCTTTTAAAACTCCTTCATTGAGTGCATTTTGATCACCAACGCATGAAAAAGATTCAGTGAACACCTTTCCTTTAATATAATACACTTTGTAATCAGAATTTGAGCACCCCTTAATATTGTAATCCCAATACAACATTGTGCTATCAGAATTTCGACAAAACGTCCTATAAACTTTCGGGCTACTATCGTGCTTTATATTGGTACACTCTGTAATACCATTTGATTCAACGCTATTGCAGCCACCTAAAAAAATTATATTAAAAACCACTATAAATGCCCTCTTCATTTTTTGTAGTATTTTTTATTTGCCTATACTGGAGTGAACTCGTTCCTCCATTAACTTTTTCATTGTACCAAAGTTAGTTTTATTCATCCTATTCTGCAACACGGCCTCATTATGCTATCTTTGCCTTGTGCGTTTTATTCACCACCCGGTTTTATGCAACTACTACCTCACTTACCGCTGCAATGCCAGCTGCGGGTTTTGTGATATCTGGGAGAAACCTTCGCCCTATGTCACGGCACAGCACGTGAGCGAAAATTTACGCGACCTGAAAAAATTAGGTGTGCAGGTCATTGATTTTACCGGTGGCGAACCCCTGCTGCACCGCGAGCTGCCCGTTTTTTTAACCATGGCCAAACAACTGGGCTTTACCACCACCGTAACCACCAATACGCTGCTGTACCCAAAAAACGCTGAAAAACTCAAAGGGCTCATTGATATGCTGCATTTCTCCCTCGATTCGCCCGTGGCCGAAGAACACAATGCCTCACGCGGAGTGAATTGCTTTGAACACGTAATGGAGTCTATTCAACTGGCTGGCCGGCTGGGCGAGCGGCCCGATGTTTTGTTTACGGTACACTCCGGAAATATGCATCAGATTGAACAGGTGTACCGCGAAATAACGCAACCCAATAACCTGATGCTGATTCTGAATCCCATTTTCCGTTACAACGAAGTGGGAACCGAATTAACCGCCACCGATTTGGCAGGGCTCAGCCAATGGGGCACCAAAAAACAGGTGTACCTGAACAAGGCATTTATTACCCTCAGGCAAAACGGAGGCAACCACACTGCCAACCCACTGTGCCGGGCAGCCAGCACCACGCTGGTTATTTCGCCCGAGAACAAACTGATGCTGCCTTGCTATCATTTGGGACTTGAGGCATTTCCGATTGATGGGAAACTTTTTGAATTGTATCACTCAAAACAGGTAAAAGAACAGATAGCCCTTGAAGGACGCCATGCCGGCTGCGAAGGCTGTACCGTTAATTGCTATTTCATGCCCTCCTTTCATGTGGAGCTGAGCAAATACCTGTGGCACAGTTTACCCTCTACCCTTAAATATGCCTGGGAAAAAGGCACCTGGAAAAGCGCCCTGCGCTGATGTTCAGCTAGGTAGAATAGCCCCGAAAAGCAGCGCCCTGCTTGTTATTCCAAAAACTTGCGGTATATTTGCCGTCCATTTAATTAAAAAGTTTAACACCATGCAATTAACATCAGAAACCAAGAAGGAGATCTTTGCAAAGCACGGAAAAGGTGCTGCGGATACCGGATCGGCTGAAGGACAGATTGCCCTGTTTACACACAGGATTAATCACCTTACCGGCCATTTAAAAGAAAACAAAAAAGACCACTCGGCCGAGTTGAGTCTGATTAAGTTGGTAGGCAAAAGACGTTCATTACTTGATTACCTTGCCAAAGTTGACGTATTCCGTTACCGGGCAATTATCAAGGAATTGAATATCCGTAAGTAATTTTCATTTGTATGTAATCAAAATTAACGGCTTGGCCTTTTCAAATGGGTCAAGCCGTTAGTATTTTATAAACGGGGTATTGCAGGGCCCTTGGACTGCCTGCAAGCAATTAAAAATTAAACGATTAAAAAATGACAATCGGAATTTCAAAAACGTTCGATCTCGGAGATGGGAAAAAAGTAACCCTCGAGACCGGAAAACTTGCCCGTCAGGCTGACGGTGCCGTAATGTTACGTCACAACAACACCATGATTCTGGCCACCGTAGTATCGGCCAAAGAAGCTAAACCCGGAGTGGATTTTATGCCGCTATCGGTGGATTATCAGGAGAAATTTGCGGCCGTGGGTCGTATTCCCGGTAGTTTTCACAAACGCGAAGCTAAACTGAGCGATTACGAAGTACTCGTAAGCCGCATTGTAGACCGTGCTTTACGTCCATTATTTCCTGATGATTACCATGCCGACACACAGGTAATGATTACCCTGCACAGCGGTGAAGCCGAAGTATTGCCCGAAGCTTTTGTAGGACTGGCTGCCTCAGCTGCTCTTGCTGTAAGCGATATTCCATTTAACGGCCCCATCTCGGAAGTGCGTGTGGCCCGTATTGATGGTAAACTTGTAATTAATCCTTACAAATCGGAATTAGATAAAGCCGATATTGATTTGATTGTAGCCGGAACTGCCCACGACATCAACATGGTGGAAGGTGAAATGGCCGAAGTATCGGAAGCCGATATGCTCGAAGCATTAAAATTTGCGCACGAAGCCATTAAAAAACAATGTGCCTGGCAATTGGAACTGGCCGAAGCAGCCGGAGGTAAAAAAGCCCCACGTGTTTATGCACCCGAAAACAACGATGAAGCCCTACGCGAAAAAGTTTATAAAACATTTTATGAACCTGTTTACGCCATTGCCAAATCGGCTCTGCCAAAGCAGGAACGCAGCGATGCCTTCAAAAAACTGATTGATGATTACATTGCTGCATTACCTCAAAATCAGGAAGGCATTGACCCTGCAACTATTGAAAATCCGGAAGACGAAACATTGATTAAAAAATATTACCACGATGTGCAGTATGATGCTGTACGTAATATGATTTTAAATGACCGCTCCCGCTTAGACGGACGTCAACTGGATCAGGTTCGTCCTATCTGGACCGAAGTGGATTACCTTCCCTCGGCACATGGTTCGGCTGTGTTTACCCGTGGCGAAACCCAATCGCTTACCAGCGTAACACTGGGTACCAAAATGGATGAGCAGTTGCTCGATAGCCCGATGGTATTCGGATACAGCAAATTTCTTTTGCATTACAATTTCCCTTCGTTCTCTACCGGTGAAGTAAAACCAAACCGTGGTCCGGGCCGCAGGGAAATAGGGCATGGTAATCTGGCCTTGCGCGGGTTAAAACGCATGTTGCCCGACAGTATGGAAAATCCTTACACCATTCGTGTAGTATCAGATATTCTCGAGTCAAACGGCTCTTCATCGATGGCTACCGTATGTGCAGGTTCACTTGCACTCATGGATGCAGGAATAAAAATGAGAGGAGCGGTTTCGGGTATTGCCATGGGATTGATTACCGATGAAAAAACCGGGAAATATGCCGTGCTTTCAGATATCCTTGGAGACGAAGATCACCTGGGAGATATGGACTTTAAAGTGGTAGGGACCGCCAAAGGAATTGTGGCCTGCCAGATGGATATTAAAATTAACGGACTGAAATGGGAAGTGGTAGAGGAAGCCTTAAATCAGGCTAAAGGTGGCCGCACTCATATCATGAACGAAATGAATAAAACCATTTCAGCTCCACGTGCCGATTATAAGCCACATGCTCCGCGCATCGAGAAAATCATTATCGACAAGGAGTTTATTGGTGCAGTCATTGGTCCGGGTGGTAAAGTCATTCAGGGCATTCAGCGCGATACCAATACCGTTGTTTCTATTACCGAAGAAGGTGAACATGGTATTATTGAAGTAGCCTCGGCCAACAGAGAAAATATGGATAAAGCCATTGCCATTATTAAAGGAATTGTGATGGTACCCGAGCCCGGACAGGAATATACAGGTAAGGTAAAATCCATTACTGATTTTGGTGCCTTTATCGAGTTCCTTCCCGGAAAAGAAGGACTACTCCATATTTCCGAAATATCGTGGCAGCGTTTACCAAGCATGGAAGGCGTGTTGCAAACCGGTGAAGAAATAAAAGTGAAGCTGATTGAAGTAGATAAGAAAACCGGCAAGTATCGTTTATCGCGCAAGGTATTATTGCCAAGACCTGAAGGAATGCCTGAAGAGTCTCCCCGCCCACCTCGCGGACCAAGACCTGAAGGCGGTAATCGTGGCCCGAGAAGACCCGATGGTGACAGACGTGATAACCGCGACCGCGGACCGCGTGACCATCACCGCAAGCCTGAACAAAACAACAATCCGGAAAGTTCTGCTCCCGAGCAACCTACCGGAGAATAATTTTTCAATAAAAAACCGGCCCGAAACGGCTGGTTTTTTTATTCGAAATAAAATGACTATTTTTGTCATGTTAAATAAAGTCACGCATGAAATCCATCCTTAAAACATCAAGAGAACAAAAAGGAATGAAACTGCGCGAAGTGGCTCATGCCCTTGGTGTGGATCAGGCATTGGTGAGTAAATTTGAAAGCGGTGCCCGTAAACCCACCAGAACTCAGGTATCTAAACTGGCTGAGGTGCTAAACATAGATGCCGATAAACTGATGGTGGCCTGGTTAAAAGAAAAAATTCTTTATGAGTTAGGTGATGATAAATTGGCTTTGCAAGCCATAGTAGCAGCGGAGCAGGAATTAAAAAAATCTTATTCTCCCAAAGCATCAGGGCTCACCAAAAAAATCAACTCATTGTTAAAGGAAATTGATAAAGTAAAATCGAGCCTGCAAAAATTACGTCAATACGATAGTTACCGCATTGCACAGGCACTTGAGCTGGAATACACTTTTGAGAGTAACCGCATTGAAGGAAACACCCTTACGTTAAAGGAAACTGATTTAGTTATTAATGAAGGGCTCACCATCTCCGGGAAAAGTATGCGCGAACACCTGGAGGCAATTAACCATCAGGAAGCGATCGCGTACATAAAACATCTGGTTGAGAAAAAATCAGTATTCAACGAGCATGCTCTTTTAGCTGTTCACAACCTTATTTTACGGGGCATTGATCAATCAAATGCTGGCAAATACCGGCAGGCGCAGGTAATGATTAAAGGAAGTAAGCATGTGCCGCCTGCCCCTTATCTGGTGCCCAAGCAAATGGAGGATTATTTTATCTGGTACAGGCAACAGCAAAACAAATTGCATCCGGTAGTGCTGGCTGCTGAAATGCATGAGCGCCTGGTAACCATTCATCCGTTTATTGATGGCAATGGCCGTACCTCACGTTTAGTGATGAACCTGATTTTACTGAAGCATGGGTATGTGATTGCGAATTTAAAGGGAGATGCTAAAAGCCGGATGAATTACTACCTCGCCTTAGAGCAGGCACAAACGCAGCAATCAAAACTGGATTTTACCGAATTGATTGCACAAACGGAACTTGATGCCCTGAACCGATATATCAAAATTATCGGTAAATAGAAAAAGCGGCCTTTTGGCCGCTTTTTCTATTATGTAGCAGATATTCTTTATTAAAATCTTTCGAACTGATTGAAGAAAAAGTTGGCTTCAATCACTGCGTTTTCAT
This sequence comes from uncultured Bifidobacteriaceae bacterium, assembly GCA_964535575.1. Classification (GTDB taxonomy): domain Bacteria; phylum Bacteroidota; class Bacteroidia; order UKL13-3; family UKL13-3; genus JAGPCK01. The sequence goes on along the minus strand of CAZHTC010000007.1, from coordinate 140,681 downwards.
TACTGTCGGAGCCATGAATGGCATTTGCTTCTATGCTTTTGGCAAACAGGTTACGGATAGTACCGGGCTCGGCTTTTTGCGGGTCGGTAGCCCCGATAAGTTTACGGAAATCTTCAATGGCGTTGTCTTTTTCCAATACTGCGGCTACAATGGGCCCTGAAGACATAAAATCCACCAGGTCTTTAAAAAAAGGTCTTTGGCGATGGATATCATAAAACCTTCCGGCTGTTTCTTCAGAAAGGTGGGTATACTTCATTGCCACAATCTTAAAACCGCTGCTGATAATCTTATCAATAATTTTTCCTGTGTGTCCGTTGCTTACAGCGTCCGGCTTAATCATGGTGAATGTTATATTTGACATGGTATGCTAAATTTTGGCGCAAAAGTAGGGGTTCGCGGGAAATAAATCTACAGAAGATTCAAAATAAGCAGGTTTACTCGCGCTGAATTATTTGCAAATGACCGCTTTTTGACGACCTTTGCACCCGTTCTAATCAAAACGTTTTGAGAGAGATTACCGAATTACGGGAAATACTTAAACCCGGAGCCAGTGAAAAAATTGTTATTACCACTCACCACAAGCCCGATGCAGATGCGTTGGGTTCGTCTCTTGGTTTGTACAACTTCCTTAAAGCTTACGGCATAAGCAACGTGACCGTGCTAAGTCCTACGGACTATGGTGCGTTTTTACATTGGATGCCCGGCAACAACTCGGTAATAAACTACGAAGAGAAAACAACCCTTGGAGAAAAACTGGTAGCCGAAGCCGATTATATTTTTTGCCTCGACTTTAATGCGCTTAAACGTATTCACAAACTGGGCGAACTGGTAAGAGCTTCGGAAGCAAAAAAAGTGATGATTGATCATCACCTGGAGCCCGAAGGATTTGAAGACTATCGGTTGTGGACCACCAAAGCAAGTTCTACCTGCGAACTTGTTTACACATTTATTCATTTGTGGAACGGAGATAAATTAGTGGACAAAGACATTGCCTCGTGCATCTATGCCGGAATAATGACTGATACCGCCTCTTTCAAACACGATTCAACCACACCCAACACCCACCGCATTGCAGCTGATTTAATAGAAAAGGGTGTTGACAGTTCAAAAATTCACAGCCTAATTTACGATAGTTACTCCATAGCGCGAATGAAGTTTATCGGGTATGCCCTTTATGAAAAAATGGAATACCTGCCCGAATACAAAACAGCTCTTATTACCATTAACAGTGAAGAAATAAAACGCTTTGGGGTGATTACGGGTGATACCGAAGGACTGGTAAATTACGGACTGAGCATTGCCGATGCCGAGCTGGCCGTATTAATTATTGACCGCACCGTACGTGTAAAAATGTCGTTCCGCTCTAAAAATGGGTTTCCGGCCAATGAATTTGCCCGTAAACATTTTAACGGGGGCGGACACTTTCATGCTGCCGGAGGCGAATCGGAAGACAGCCTTGAAGAGGTAATAAAAAAATTTAAACAGGTGCTTCCTGAGTTTAAACAATATTTGCAATAAGAATAAATGAAAAAACAACTCATCAATTCAATGATTTTGGGAATGGTTATTCTCACCGTCATTTCATGTGGTAAAAAGAAAGACTTTGAAACCACTCCAACCGGACTCAAATACAAATTTTTCACTCAGAATGAAAAAGGATTGAAACCGCGTCTTGGCGATTTTATCGTAGTACATATGGTAGGACTTACGAGTAAAGACTCAGCATTTTTTGACACCTACCGCGATAAAAAACCGTTTACCATAAGTGTGATTGAACCTACGTTTAAAGGTGCCCTTGAAGAAGGATTTATGATGATGGCAGAAGGTGACAGTGCCTCGTTTGTAGTAAGTGCCGACTCTCTGTTTTTACGCACATTTCAAACTCCCCTTCCCGATTTTATTGAAAAAGGAAGTAACATGACTTTTACCATTAAAATGGTTGATATCATGACACAGGATGAAATGCAGAAAAAGATGGACAAAGAAGGTGAAGAAATGAAAAATCTTGAAAAGGATATTCTGAAAAATTTCAAATCATCGTACCCTACCAAACTGGAAGAAACTCCTGACGGTTTACTTTATGAAGTACTTACCAAAAACGAAAAAGGTGTTCAGGCTGCCGATGGCGATACCGTAGAGATTCATTACACCGGCACTTTGCTTGATGGAACCAAATTTGATTCATCACTCGACCGCGGAGAACCCATTAGTTTCCCTGTAGGAAAACAAATGGTAATTGACGGATGGGAAAAAGCATTAAAGATGATGCATGTGGGCGAAAAATATAAAGTCATCATTCCTTCGTGGATGGCTTATGGCCCGCGCGGAAGAGGTGAGGTGATTAAGCCATATTCCACACTGGTATTTGAAATGGAACTCTTAAAAGTTAAAAAGCCGTGAAACAACTATTTTTAGTACTTTCCTTTTTTATCTGCACGCAGGTTTTTGCAAAAATTAAATTCGACTCTACAGCTACGGGTTTAAAATACCATTTTTTTAAACGTGATATTAAAGGGAAGAAACCTGCACTGAATGATATTATCGTGCTGCACATGATTGCTAAATCAAGTACCGATTCGGCCTTTATACATACCTACCGCGATGGGGGAAAACCCATCAGTATTAGTGTAAACCCGTCCACCTTCCCCGGCTCGCTCGAAGAAGGATTTGTAATGATGGCTAAAGGCGACAGTGCGGTTTTTATTGTAAATGCCGATTCATTGTTTGCTAAAACCTTCAGGCAACCTTTACCTCCGTTTGTTAAAAAAGGCAGTAAGGTAACTTTCACTATTAAGATGGTTGATATTACCTCGCGTGCCGAACTTGAAGCCAAAGCAAAAGCCGAAGCTGAAATAATTAAGGCTCAGGAAAACGAAGTAATAAGCAAATTTGTAGCAGGGAAAAATTTTGTGAAAGATGCCAGCGGTATTTATATCGAAACCCTGAAAGCAAATCCAGCGGGGTATGTGCCGCAAAAAGGCGATTCGGTGTATGTACATTACCTCGGTACGCTCATGGACGGAACCAAATTTGATGGCTCTTACGACCGCGGTGAGCCAATTAGTTTCCCGGTAGGCAGCGGATATGTGATACAGGGATGGGAAATTGCCCTGATGAAAATGCATGAAGGTGAAAAAATACGGGTGGTTATTCCATCGTGGCTGGCCTATGGCGAGCAGGAACGCGGCCCGGTGATTAAACCTTACTCTACACTGGTGTTTGAAATGGAACTCATCAAAACAGGAAAACATTAATGAAAAAAATTCTGCTCCTTATTTGCCTGGCTGCCACCTTGGGGTTGTATGCCTCTCCCTCCGATACACTTGTTACGGCTTCAGGGCTAAAAATGGTGAAAACACTTTCGGTTGCCAATGGTATTATTCCGCAAAACGGTGATTTGGTTAAAGTGCATTATACAGGAACGCTTACTACCGGTAAAGTATTTGATAGTTCGCGTGAGCGCGGACAACCTTACGAATTCCCCTTGGGAAAAGGACAGGTAATCCCTGGTTGGGACGAAGGCATTGCTTTGTTGCGCAAAGGAGAAAAAGCTGTTTTGATTATTCCGGCACATCTTGGTTATGGCGACAGGCAGGCAGGAGCCATTCCACCTAATTCAGTGTTGATATTTGATGTGGAGCTGGTTGATATTACGGTAACCGAACATCCCAAACCTTTTGTGGACTCAACCATGAAAGTGGTAAAGAAAAAAACCGCCAGCGGGTTGGAATACATTCAAATTAAGGCCAACAAAAAAGGTATTAAAGCCGACAGTGGCTTAATGGTAGAAGTGCATTATACCGGATACCTGACCAACGGGAAAATATTCGACTCATCTGTTGAGCGCGGTAAACCTTTCCCTTTTAAACTATGCATTGACCCCTTAATTCCGGGATGGGTGGAAGGTGTGAAAATGATGCGTGTGGGCGAAAAATACCGATTTATTCTTCCACCGCAACTGGCTTATGGCGATAAAGGTGCAGGCAATGTAATTGCTCCAAATTCCACCCTCATTTTTGATGTGGAACTTATGGCCGTACATCCAAAGCCTATACCTTTTGTTGATGCCAAGAAAAAAGTGACTCCGGTAAAAACAGCCAGCGGATTGCAGTACATCATTGTTAAAAAGAACCCGAAAGGAATAAAAGCCGACAGCGGCAAAACCGTTGAAGTGCATTACACCGGTTATTTACCTGCCAAATGCCCGCAAGGCTGCTACACTCCTTGTGCTCATGATTCAACGTACCATACCGGCACCGATATTTTTGATTCATCGGTAGAGCGGGGAGAAACATTCAAATTTAAATTGGGAGTTGACGGATTGATTAAAGGATGGGTGGAAGGAATGTACCTGATGCGCACCGGTGAAAAATTCCGTTTAATTATTCCGGCTGCACTGGCCTATGGCGAACGCGGTGCCGGAAGCAGCATTCCTCCAAATACCATACTCACTTTTGATATAGAACTGGTAAGTGTGAAGTAATATACTTTCCTTTCAAATAAAAAGTGTGAGCATTTTTATTGCTTATTGCGAATCATCGCACTTAAGTAAACTACTGCATTAAACTTGCAGCTATTATGTGTGTTAATTATTCACAGTACTTTTTTAGAAGTTCTCTGGGATCCTCTATAAGAAATACTTCTTTCCACTTAGGCTGATAATTGTACCCACTTTCTATCGCCTTCTTCCAAAAGTGGCAGGCCATTTCCTGATTATTAAGAGCAAAATAGCAATTACCCATGTTATTATAGGAATATGCATCAATAAACAATTTAAACTTATACTCGGAATGCTTTAGTGCCTGTTCAAAGTCAGAAATAGCGCTTTCATATTGCCCAAGATAGTACTTAGCTAAACCACGACCATTCCAGGCTTCCTTATAATTGGAGTCCAACTCTAAAGCTTTACTAAAATCAGCAACTGCTTCCTCATTTTTTCTGGCTTTTGATTTAGCTACCCCTCGGTTGTTGAATGCTAATGAGTAGTTAGGTCGCAACCTGATAGCTTCGTCATAAGCAGCAATCGCCTTAATATATAGCCCCCAATCCTCATACAGAATCCCAAGATTATAATATACATCCGGATCGCTTTTCGCTTTTCGGATTGCCATTAAATAATTTTGCTCGGCCTGATCTTTTTTGCCCAAACGATGATAAGCCATACCCTTGTTATTATAGGCATAGCTAAAATTGCTATCGGTTTTGATAGCTTGGTTAAAGAAATCTATTGCTTTTTCATTCTGACCTTTTGAATAACAAATCAATCCTAAATCGTTCAGCGATCCTGTATGATTTGGATAGACCCTCAGTGCCCTTTTAAGATATGATTCTGCTATATCAAGGCTGTTAGTTGATGTATTAACATTATAGTGAAGACTGGCAAAATAAATAGAATCCCCTTTTGCGAACAAAGCATTTGCCTTCCTTATTTTACGCGATATACTACATCCTGAAATAAGTCCAATTGCTCCAAGAAGGACGAGCCAACATACTGCTTGTTGACAACAGGCCTGCCAGCTATTTTTTTTGTTAGCCGATATTCTACTATTCATATCACTAAGGTTCATTTTTTTACAGACTGCCCAAGTTCATGTGTAAAAAACCCAACAAAAATAGCGGCAGTAGTTTCATGTTCTGAAATCAAAATGACAATCTACCGTTTCTTTGCACAAACGGACGCACAGGGAACAAAAAAACTTAATTCACTACCCAGGTTTCTCTTCCTGCAATCAGTTTATCCAAATCGGCACCTTTAGCGGCTGCATCTTCCAATTGATGTGTCATCATATCTTCATAGCAGGCGCGTTGCTCGGTGTAAAATACTCCGAACGGACGAGGCAGGTGACCTTCTTTCTCCGGGCTATCGAAGAAACGGGCGAGGATATTTGCTTTTACCTGATCGGTTTCATCGTGTATCCAAAGTTCGTTGGCCGAGTGTCCCTCATTCAGGTTTACAATAATTGGTTTAAAGCCATCCAGCTTAATTCCTTTATCATTGTTTTCGCCAAAGATGAGCGGCTTGCCCTGCTCTACAAATAATGTTTCTAATTTTTTGCTGCTTTTCTCTGTGAAAATTTCAAAAGCACCATCGTTAAACACATTACAGTTCTGATAAATTTCTACAAACGAAGTTCCTTTATGTTCATAGGCCCGTTTAAGAATTGCCTGCAGGTGTTTAGGATCTCTATCCATACTGCGGGCTACAAAAGTACCATCGGCACCCAGCGCCAGAGCAGCCGGATTAAACGGATGATCAATAGAACCCATTGGAGTGGATTTGGTTATTTTTCCGGCCTCAGAAGTAGGTGAATACTGTCCTTTGGTCAATCCGTAAATCTGGTTGTTAAACACCAGCATATTCACATCAAAATTTCTGCGCAGTAAATGGATGGTATGGTTGCCTCCGATAGAAAGCGAATCACCATCACCGCTCACAATCCATACGCTTAAATCAGGCCGTGCGGCTTTTAATCCCGATGCAATGGCTGTAGCACGTCCGTGAATAGAGTGCATTCCGAATGTTTCCATATAGTATGGGAAACGCGAAGAACATCCGATACCGGAGATAAACACAAACTCTTCACGCGCGCGACCTAAATCAGGCATCACGGTTTGTACCTGCTTTAGAATGGAGTAATCTCCACACCCGGGACACCAGCGTACTTCCTGATCGCTGACAAAATCTTTTGATGTTAATTTTTTCTCGTTAACGCTTGTTTCTAATATCGTCATAATGTTGAATGCTTTTTGAATGTTTAATGTTTAATTATTTGATGGAGGTTTTTAAACTCAATTGGGCAGTTTTTACAATGGCCGTTAGAATTCTCAATATCTCACCCGACTCCTTTAACTCTTTACGAACATCAACAGAAACAATCTCACTCGCTTGAATCAGTCTGAGCCAATAATTGGTTTCACGGGCTTCTTTGGAAGCAATGGCCATTTTTGCTATGAAATCTTTTTTACTTTGCCCGGCAGTAGCTTCGTTCACATTAGCCCCAATACTGGTGCCGCTTTTGAGTAATTGTTTGGAGAGGACAAATTCTTTTTCCTTCCTCATCTTTTTGTATTCCTCAATAATGGCAAGCGCAAAATCAAATGATTTATCGAGAATGATATTGCTTTTTACTGCTGTTGTCATAACCCTATTCAAAATTAAACATTGGTTATTTAAAAATTATTTGCTGATTAATTCTTTAATTTTAGTTTTAAGCTCAATGGTGGTAAAAGGCAGTCCCTGCACTTTATTGAATCCTTTGGCATCCACAAAATATTTATCACGGATAATTTTAATCAGCTGCCCGCTGTTTAATTCAGGTATGAGCACCTGTTTGTAATTGCCGAGTATACTTCCCAGATTTTTTGGAAACGGATTGAGGTGACGAAGGTGTGCATGTGCCACACTGTATCCTTCAGCCAGCAAATCGCGGGTGGCAGTTTTTAATGCTCCGTAAGTTCCACCCCATCCCAATATGAGTAAATCGCCTTTTTCAGGTCCGTTGTCCAATTGTTGATCAGGTATATAATTAGCAATACGTTCTATTTTTTCAGCACGCAACTTCACCATAAATTCATGGTTGGCCGGATCGTAAGAAATGTTTCCTGTTCCGTTTTGTTTTTCTAATCCACCAATGCGGTGTTCCAATCCTTTGGTTCCGGGAACAGCCCATGGGCGCGATAATTTTTCATCGCGTTCATACGGCAAAAATTTATCTCCTTTTTTATCTTCCGGTTTACTGTGCGATACGGTGATTGCAGGCAAATCGGCTGTGGTAGGAAACTTCCATGGTTCCGAACCATTGGCAATATATCCATCGGTAAGCAAAAATACCGGTACCATATGCTCTAGCGCAATGCGGCAGGCTTCAAAAGCTGCGTCAAAACAATCGGTGGGCGATTGCGCTGCGACTACAGCTACCGGACACTCTCCGTTTCGGCCATAAAATGCCTGTAATAAATCGGCCTGTTCGGTTTTGGTTGGCAACCCTGTTGACGGTCCTCCGCGTTGTACGTTTACAATAACCAATGGCAGCTCAAGTACGGTTGCCAAACCAATGGCTTCTGTTTTGAGTGCAACTCCCGGTCCGGATGAAGTGGTAAGGGCGAGGCTTCCACCAAAAGCAGCACCAATAGCCGAGGCAATGGCTGCAATTTCATCTTCGGCCTGAAATGTTTTTATACCAAAATTTTTGTACTTGGATAATTCATGCAGAATATCGGAAGCCGGTGTTATAGGGTAAGAGCCCAAAAACAGGGGCAGCCCCGATTTTACCGAGGCGGCTATGAGTCCGTAAGTGGTAGCTGTATTACCGGTAATGCCCCGGTAAACCCCTTTATCCATTTTAGCTTTGCTCACCTCATAGCGCGATGAGAAGGCCTCGGTGGTTTCACCATAATTCCATCCGGCTTTTAATACCTTAATATTGGCTTCAGCTACTGCAGGATTTTTCTTGAATTTACTTTCAATAAAAGCAACGGTGTTTTCCATAGGGCGATGATACATCCAGTAAATTAACCCCAGCACAAACATGTTTTTGCAACGGTCAATTTCCTTTACCCCTAAACCCGAATCGGTAAGTGCCGCACGGGTAATTTTGGTAATGTCGAGCTTCTTTACATCATAGCCTTCCAGCGATCCATCCTCCAGCGGATTTTTATCGTCAGTAACCCCCGCGAGGCGCATATTTTTTGCATCAAAGCCATCAGTATTAGCTATAATGGTTCCGCCTTTTTTAAGGTTACGCAGGTTGCTTTTGAGTGCGGCTACGTTCATCACCACCAGCACATCGCAACTATCTCCGGGAGTATAAATGCGGGTAGAACCAAAATGTACCTGAAACCCCGAAACCCCGGCCACTGTTCCTATAGGGGCACGGATTTCAGCGGGAAAATCAGGGAAGGTAGCCAGGTCATTTCCTAACAAAGCTGAAGTATTGGTGAATTGTGATCCGGTAAGCTGCATTCCGTCTCCTGAGTCTCCGGCAAATCTGATCACCACAGATTCTACTGTTTCATTAACTGTTGCGGGCATAAAATTTACAAGTAAAGATAAAGGCCAAAAATAGTTTTTTCATTGGCACCAAACAAGCAAAGAATATATGATAGTTCTCAGGTATACAGGCACCGGAAAGCCACCCTGTAAACCAGCTTTTTACCTGTTGTTCAAAGATATTCTGCACAAGCCTTATCTTCGCTGCATGATTTTACACGGTAATACGCTGTTGTCGGAAGATATTCTGGAAAAGAATTTTATATGTAACCTCGAAAAATGCAAGGGAGCCTGCTGCATTGAAGGCGACTCGGGGGCTCCGCTTACCGAAGAAGAAATTACCCTGATTGAAAAGGATCTGGAACATATCAAACCCTACCTCACCCCAAAATCACGTAAAACCATTGAGAAAAAAGGTTATTGGGAAAAAGACAAAAAAGACGGAGAGCTGCAAACCACCTGCCTTCCTACCGGAGAATGTAACTTTGCTATTTATGATGAAAACGGCATACTGGGTTGTGGCATTGAAAAAGCCTGGAAAGAAGGAAAAACCAAATTCCGTAAACCCATCTCCTGCCACCTCTATCCCATCCGGCTTAAAACAGTAGGCGAATACACCGGATTGAATTACCACAAATGGAGTGTGTGCAAACCCGCCTGCAAACTGGGCGATGCACACCAGGTGCCGGTTTACAAATTTTTGAAAGATGCCCTTGTAAGGCGGTTTGGTAAAAAATGGTACAGGGAGCTGGAGGAAATTGGGGAGGAATACAAAAAGGCTAAATAGAAAAGTTTTTTTTCGGCTCTTGTTTTTTTGATACATTTGTTTTCAATCCTCTTACGATATGAAAAAAATAACTCTTCTTGTATGCAGTTACCTAATAGCCGGTGTGTTTTCTCTTTTCGCTCAAACGTGGGAAAAAATGGCAAATATCCCGGTTGCACTATCCTTCCCGGTAGTGGTAGAACTAAACGGAAATATTCACGTAATGGGAGGTGGCGGTCCAAGTGGAGCTACTAACCTGCACTTACGTTACAAGCCTGCTACAAACACATGGGACACAATGGCAAATGTACCCTACTTTGCCCAACAACCAGCAGGAGCGGTAATCAATGGTAAAATACACTATTTCGGAGGTGGATTTCCAAATACCGGAACCCGGCTGGATAAGCATTACGTTTATAATCCCGATAGCAACACCTGGGCCGCTGCCGCTTCTTTGCCACAGGCTCGCGCCATTATGGAAGCCGCAGCAGTTGGTGACAAATTGTATAGCCTGGGAGGGCAGGCCGATAAGTCGTTGAATGAAATGTATAATTCACTAACAAATACCTGGAGTACCAAAAATACGCTGCCCGATCAAAATTTCTGGTATTCCACTGTAGTGGTAAACAACGCAATTATTTACCGTTTTGGTGGTGGTGGATACACTGCCCCTTCAGCCAGCGCTCATAAATATGATGCAATTTCTGATACCTGGACCGCACTGCCTGCATTGCCTCAGGCCCTTCATGCTTTAGCCGGAACTTCTTACGGACATTTTATTTTTCTAACCGGTGGATATAACAGTCTGCCGTCTGATAAAGTGTGGCTATTTGATGTAAACACCAATACTTATATTGCAGGAACTCCATTGCCTTCTGCAAGAAACTATCACGATATGGTAACTGCCGGTAATTGCATTTATTCATTGGGCGGTAGCAATAATGCCGATGCTACTGTTCCTAATTCATTATGGAGATATTGCCCTGCAGGTAATGTTTCGGTGAACGAATCGAGCATGAACTCTGCACAGAAAATCACAGTCAGTCGTACAAACCAACAGATAATACTAAATCTGGAAGCATTAAATTTAAACTCACCTTCAAAACTGACTCTTTTTGATATAACCGGGAAAAAAATGTCAGAACAAACCACAACCCAAAAGAAAGTGACATTTGATATGAGCATTTTTCCCATCGGTTTTTACTTTGTTCAAATCCAAATTGAAGGGGAAACCTTTACATTGAAGGTGCAGTAAATCCCCCGCTGTCCCCTTTCCCCTACACAGCCGGATAACTTTTTCAGATTCTTAACTACATTCATGTATTTTTGATACATGAGTCCCGTTATTTTATTCTCCTTTATCCTCGCCTATTTTTTAGTATTGCTGGGTGTAGCTTTTTATACCTCGCGCAACAGCACCAACGAAACTTTTTTTATAGGCAACAAAAGCAGCAACTGGATGCTGGTGGCTTTTGGCATGATTGGTACCTCGCTCAGCGGAGTAACTTTCATCTCCGTTCCGGGCACGGTAGGTTTGGGTGGATTTGGCTACTTTCAGGTTGTTCTGGGTTATTTTATCGGGTATTTTGTGGTGGCTTATGTGCTGCTGCCGCTGTATTACAAACTCAACCTCACTTCCATTTATCATTACCTTGACCAACGCTTTGGAGTGCAGGCCTACAAAACGGGAGCTTTGTTTTTTATTCTCTCCCGCACGTTGGGAGCCACCCTCAGGCTCTACCTGGTGATTAACGTAATGCAGTTGTTTATCCTCGACCGCCTGGGTATTCCGTTTCACATCACCTCCATCATTATTTTGCTCATGATTTTACTTTATACGTTTAAAGGCGGAGTAAAAACCATTGTGTGGACCGATACGCTCCAAACTTTTTTTATGCTGCTGGCACTGGTGGTGTGCGTAGGGTATATTCTCACCAATCTTGACCTTTCCTTTTCAGGAGCCATGAGCAAACTCAGCGAACAACATTTCACTTCGGTATTTAACACGGACATCAACAACAAAAAATTCTTCCTGAAACAAATCATCGGTGGCGCATTCATCACCATCAGCATGACGGGGCTCGACCAGGAGATGATGCAAAAAAACATCAGTGTACGCACGCTGGGTGATTCGCAGAAAAACATGATTACGTTTAGTACCATCATGGTACTGGTGAATTTTTTGTTTTTACTTTTAGGCGGATTGCTTTATTTGTATGCCATCAATAAAGGCGCCTCTTTTCAGGAGGTAATGGTTGATGGAAAACCCATCACCCAATTTATCGTTAATGGTAAAAACATGGCCGGTGACGATTTGTTTCCTTCATTGGCTATGTACTACCTGCCCGGTTTTATCTCCATCATTTTTATTATCGGGCTTATCTCGGCCCTGTTCCCCTCGGCCGATGGAGCCATTACCGCCCTTACCTCCTCGTTTTGTATTGACATTTTAGGCATTCAGCGCAATGAAAAACTGAATGAACAGCAACGCTCCAACAAACGCCTTATGGTACACCTTACTTTTGCTGTTATCTTTTTGCTGATGGTGTTTTTTTTCAAAGCCCTCAACAATAAATCCATCATCACCATTTTGCTCGATATTGCCGGATATACCTACGGACCTCTGCTGGGTTTATTTGCCTTTGGTATTTTAACCACCCGCGCCCTCAACGGAAAATTGGTTCCTGTGGTGTGCCTGCTGGCTCCGGCCCTGTGTTATTACCTGCAACAGCACAGCGCTACCCTATTGGGCAATTACCAGATTGGCATTGAAATGCTCATTGTAAACGGACTGATGACTTTTGCAGGATTATGGATGATTGCGAAGAAAGTACCGTAAATAATTTATTGGCGCCAAAATTTTAAGGCTATTCTCACGGAAGAGATATGTAAATATTAATTTCGCAATCATGACCGATGAACAGTTAGCGGCCAACCGCATAAAAATTATTATTATTGGATTGATCGGTGCACTCTTCTCAGGAACACTCTTGTTCGATCTGATTCCTTTTGGCGGAGAAAGGCAGGAAATTATCAGCAGGCAGGTTTGGTACGTACAAACCGGCACACGTCCCGGCAATTCATACGATGTTTATGGATTGCAAACCAACTACCGAACGTTGCATGTACCCGAAGGATGGTTTAATCACTTGCATGAAGGAGATACCATAATGGTAAGTTATAGCCCTGTGTGGAGCCTGCCCTTAAAAATTGAACACGCAGGAGAGCAATTTAACCTGAAGTACAGTATTTATGGTCTGTATACAATTCCGCTCGTTGTATTGTTGCTCCTTTCATTACTATGCCTGTATTTCCGCAACACAGATAGTTATGTGTATATAGGGGCAGCCGTTACTTTCCTGCTTTTGCTTTTGCTGGCTATGCTTCTTTTTTATGATTTATATGTGGCCGACAGATGAAATAAAAGATTTCGTACCCAGAGAATATACAAAGCAAAATACAGAAATCAATTATGACAAATAAAAGATGAGGTGTTTACTGTCATGCCTGGTACCTATATGGTTATTAATAAACGTGGTTTTATTTTTTAACCAACAGAAAATCATTTACCGTTGTGAGCAAAGTGTCAGTACTAATTGAGTGATATCCCTTGCACATAATAGTATAATAAAAGGTATTGTATCCCATATAAGGCAAGCTTTCTGCAAAAATCAAATACTCGCCTTTGTTATTTGTACTGCCTGAACAACTTATTGAAGTAGTAGATCCAAAACCTGAGATGTCCTCATGTACCCAAAAAAAGGTAACCTTCGCATCTTTTAAAGGCTTGCCATTGATTTTATCAAGAACATGTCCTTTTACAATAACCCCATCCTCTTCTAAACTATAATCGTAAAACGTACAACCGGAATTTAGAACGATAAGTGTGAAGATTATTAATAGACGCATAATATTTATTTATTGCTCAAATAATTTAATTTCGTACTTTGGTTTCAAATCTAGTTACAATCGAATTAATTTTGAAGCGAACTCTTGTTTTTGTTTTAATACTAAACGGTCTGACTGTAAATGCCAGACCAACATCCGATTCTTCAATACACAAAAGCATGAGTCTTTATTTTGATTGGTCAGGCCAAAACGTATACCCTTCCCTGAATTTCGAATATACAAGATTATTAAATAAAAAAATTGGGATAGGGGCCAATGCAGGCACCCTATTCTCATTAGTTGCTGATGATTTTGCATCCTCTTCAGGAAGTAATTTTTCATTCTTTTTCCTGCGAAAACAAAACCATACTTCTTTTGAAGCCGGGTTAGGTTACGGACATTGTAAAACCAAAAGTTTTACATTAGAATTCTACGAATCGGGAATCATAAATAATGTTTTTATTGAGCACCGTTTTAAAAGCAGTAAAAACATATCTCATTCTTTTGCCTTTGCAAAACTAGGTGTTCGACAATATACTAAGAACCATCGCTTTTATTTTAGGGCAAATGTATTGTTGATTTACGGCCTTAAACAAACCATTTACCCAATAAAAGGATCGTATTTCCCAGAAAAAATAAACTTCCAAAATAAACCAGTATTATTTTTCTCGAACCTTTTTTCTCCGTGGTTTGGTATAAGCACTGGCATAACCCTTGGGAAGGCAAAGAAATAATCAACTATGCTATAAAGAAAATTGGCTGAACTACTTAATGCGGGTAAGATATATTTTAACTCCCGAACAGTAATTGAACCCTCTATACTTATCCTCATAGTGCGGATGCCTGACATAAAAAATAAAAGAGGTAGCCTAACACTAATTTGGCCGCAGGCTGATTTTATTATTGGTGGAGTGCGAAGAGAAGTATTCTCTTTTGTATTGAGAATGGTTAATATCAAAAACAAAAAAGATCGGGAAATAGGTATTACTTACCTCCGCTGAATTGAGTTTAACATAGAATTTACCATTTTTATCACTGTAACAGGCCACCTCTTCGGTACGTTCTTCTGTTTCCATATTTGCGCTTTCCGCATACACTGTAATATAGGCTTCCTCCACCGGTTTCCCGTTAGAAATATCCGTTACGGTTCCGGTAAGAACGTAATACATTGTACCCGAAGTTTCACCGGAATCAATACACGATTGAAAAAATGAACAAATAAAAAGAAGCAATCCTACCAAAGAAAAACGCTTTACATTGTTTTTAATTTTTATGGACGCTTGAATAAAAAAAATCATACCTTTATTTTGCCATTCTGAAACCAAAGTTAACAAATATTAAACAAATGCGCGTCCTGTTACTCGGAATTCTTCTTTCAATCGGGCCATGCGCTTTCTCAACCGGATGCCCCGATAGTCTGATCCGGCATTCATTCTATATCGATTTAGGAGGCCAAAGTATTGTACCGTCTTTTAATTATGATAAAAAGTTAAAAAATCCTAAGGGAAGCGGTTTCGGATATAATATCGGCACATCCCTTCCCTGGGCCGGAATACACTTTATCGTTGGTGGCAATGCTTCTGTTTTTGTGATAGCCGGCAAAAAAAACCACTACCTAGAGTTCGGGGTTGGTTACGGATTGGGTTATTACGAAGGGAAAAAGCTTCATTTTTTTGAATCAGGCTATACCACCATCAATGGCAACGATACGTTTGTTGAACATTATTTTACCTCAAGGGAAAGAAAATCATTTTCGTATTCTTTTATGAAAACAGGATACAGGTATTACTCAAAAAACAGCTCGTTTGTATTTCGGATTTATGTTATGCCTGTACTTGGCTTGGGCAGTACCGACTATCCGCTAAGAAACTCCTACTTTAAACAAACTACGCATTCGTGGCTTAAGCGAGCCGCGTTTTTCCCAAATCCTGCTGCACTTTGGGGCGGGGTTAGTTTAGGAGTTTACCTTATCCCCAAAAAGTACAGGAAAGCCTCCTAACGGAGAAAAACGAAGTAGCTCACTGCGCAGCTAAGTAACGCTCGGCATCCAGTGCGGCCATACACCCGCTTCCGGCAGCCGTTATCGCCTGACGGTATATTTTATCCTGTGCATCGCCACAGGCAAATACGCCCGCTACATTGGTACGCGATGAACCCGGAACAGTTTTGATATAACCCTGTTCATCCAGGTCAATCCATCCTTTAAAAATATCGGTATTGGGATGATGCCCGATGGCCACAAAAAATCCGCTGATGGCAATCTCGCGCAGCTCGTTGGTTTTATTGTTGCGCAGGCGGGCTCCGCTCACTTTGTCCTCTCCCAGAATTTCATCGGTTTCGCAGTTGTACAAAATTTCAATATTGGGAGTGGTGGACACACGTTGCTGCATGGCTTTGGATGCACGGAACGATTCTTTGCGCACAATCATGTACACCTTGTTACATAATTTAGCCAGGTATGATGCTTCTTCGCAGGCCGTATCTCCTCCGCCCACAATGGCCACATCCTTACCTCTGAAGAAAAATCCATCGCACACGGCACAGGCCGATACGCCACGGGTATTTAAACGGGTTTCACTGGGAATACCCAGCCATTTGGCCGATGCCCCGGTGGCTATAATCACCGTTTCGGCTTCCACTACTTTTGATTCGTCAATGGTTACTTTAAACGGACGTTTTGAGAAATCAACAGCAGTGGCCATACCATAACGCACATCGGCTCCCAGGCGGGTGGCCTGCTCTTTAAACATATTCATCATTTCGGGGCCCTGCACTCCATGCGGAAAACCCGGATAATTTTCAACCTCTGTGGTAATGGTAAGTTGTCCGCCCGGCTGCATGCCCTCGTACATTACAGGTTTCATATCGGCACGTGCGGCATAAATGGCTGCGGTATATCCGGCAGGACCCGATCCGATGATCAGGCATTCGATGTGTTCAATCTGACTCATAGCAAAAAACTTTTGAGGCTGCAAAAATCTGTGTTTTTAGGCAATGTTACAGGATAATTTCGCACACGATGTTAAGTGGCTGACTGCGTTGATTATTATCTTTTCGCAGTAACGGTTTAATGCGGACGGTTGTGAAAATGTTTGAGCGAACGCATGGCCAGCAGCGTACTGATGATGGTAAAAACAGCTCCGGTAAAAAAAGATACTCCCGGAAAATAAAACGGGGCCCGCGAAGAGGTGAACGCAGCAAACAGCTGATTCATGAGCAGCGGTCCGATGATAGACGTAACACTTACCAGACTGGTTAATGCTCCCTGCAACTCCCCTTGTTCGTTAGGCGGTACCTGACTTGAAATAATACCCTGCAAAGCGGGTCCGGCAATACCGCCCAGGCAATACGGAACAAGAAAGGCATACATCATCCAGCTTTGTGTGGCAAAAGCCAGCAGAAATAATCCAACCGCATACAATATCATTCCAAGAAATACGGAACGTTTCTGACCTAATTTAGGAATCACCACGCGTATTAAACCGCCTTGCACCAGCATCACTAAAAGTCCGACAAATCCCAGCGAATACCCCACCTCGGCACTGGTCCATTTAAACCGGAACATGGTGAAAAAACTCCAGTTGCTTTGCACGGCATGCGAGGCCAGGTAAACAAATACCAGCGAAGCCACCAGCCCCGATACAACAGGATATTTGGTGAGGTGCTTTAATGACCCTGCCGGGTTGGCGCGTTTCCAGTCAAAAGCCCTGCGGTTTTCTTTTGGCAGCGACTCGGGCAACACAAAATATCCGTAGACCACGTTGAGCAGGGAGAAAACCGAGGCAGCATAAAACGGAGCCCGTAAACTTATCTGAGCAAACTGCGCCCCTATTACAGGCCCCAGCATAAAACCCAAACCAAACGCCACCCCGATGAGTCCGAAATTCTGGGCACGTTTTTCAGGAGTACTAATATCGGCAATATATGCAGTGGCCGTTGAGAAACTGGCCCCCATAATGCCTGCTAAAATGCGCCCTATAAACAGCCACGCAATGGTGGGAGCCAGGGCATGAAAAATAAAATTAACTCCCAGCCCCAGCAGTGAAAACAACAAAACTGGTCTGCGTCCGTAGCGGTCGCTCAACCCTCCGAGTACCGGAGAAAAAATAAACTGCATGCCCGCATAACAAAACATAAGCCACCCACCGTAGCGCGAGGCTTCGTTTAATCCTTTGCCGGTAAGTTCGCTGATGAGTTTGGGTACTACCGGAATAATAATTCCCAACCCGATAACATCAATGAGCAGCGTGATAAAAACAAAGATGAGGGCGTTTTTGCGTTGAACAGTCATGCGCAGCGAAGATAAGAAGATTGTACCCGGTGTTTACAGGCCTGAAAAGTTTTTTTATCCCGATCGTTTCTGAATAACTTTTCCTCCGCGTATATCCTGCAATTCCACCTGCAGTTGCCGCAGCATGTGCATAATGCTTTCCAGATTTAAATCGTTTTGGGTATAGGTACCCGTGTTGATACTGCACACATATTCCCATATTTCCAGCACATCGGCCACAGGCACTTTATAGGGCTCGTAGGCTTTGTTGTCGGATACGAGCAGCAGCGTTTTATCTTTTTTCAGTTCGTTGTACACGCGTTTATAAACAAGGCCATCGTTGCGGGTAAGCAGCACATAGGTTTGTCCGCTGCGCAGGTTTTTTATATCCTCTACAAATTTTCCCACTACATAGCTGCCTTTGCCCAGCGGAGGCATGGAGTCGCCATTGATGGGAAAAGCGCGGTGTTTACCCGAAGGAATAAAAGGCAGGTTCATGCGCTGCAATCCTTCTACATACTCAGGGTCGGCATATCCGTTTAAATAACCGGCCGAAGCTTTGGCAGGCACTACTTCAATGGTGTCGTTGTTATTTTCATCAATCATTACCGGAAACAATACCCGGTGTTTGCCCAGTTCAATAAACGATTGCTCGCCCGATTTTGATAAATCGTTTCGGATTAATGCATCGGCAGGCAGTTTAAAAAAATCGGAAAGGGCAATAAGTAGTTGAATATTGGGTTCCGACCGGCCTTCTTCATACGAGCCAATGCGCGAGCGGGTAATCCCCAGTTCATCGGCCAGCTGTTCCTGCGAGAGTTTTCGCTTGTTGCGCAAAAACCTGATGTTCTTTGCAATGATTAACATGCTACAAAACTAAGCACTGTTTGTTAATTTTTGTAGCGAATCTTGTAATGAAGTTTTTTTACCGATGATTTCTTCTACTCAGCGCAGTGTGGTACATATTGACCTCGATACTTTTTTTGTATCGGTAGAGCGGTTGTCGAATCCCAAACTCATAGGGCAGCCGGTGCTGGTGGGTGGCACAGGCAGTCGCGGGGTGGTGGCCAGTTGCAGCTACGAGGCCCGCAAATTCGGGATACACTCGGCTATGCCCATGCGTATGGCCAAACAATTATGCCCGCAGGCCATTCAGGTGCGCGGTGATATGGAAAGCTACAGTAAATATTCGGATATGGTTACACAGATTATTGCTGAAGAAGTGCCCGTATATGAAAAAACTTCGATTGATGAATTTTACATGGACCTTACCGGCATGGAGCGTTTTTTTGGCTGTTATAAATTAGCCACCGAGATAAGGCAAAAAATAACCCGCGAAACGGGCCTGCCCATTTCCTTTGCCCTGTCGGCCAACAAAACCGTTTCGAAAGTGGGCACGGGCGAAGCCAAACCCAACGGACAAAAACAAATTGAATTCGGAACGGAAAAAAGTTTTCTGGCCCCGCTTCCGGTAAAAAAAATTCCGATGGTGGGCGAAAAAACCTATCAGCTGTTGCGCAGCATGGGTGTGCAGCATATTTACACGCTGCAGCAAATGCCCATAGAGCTAATGGAAAAGGTATTGGGGGAAAACGGCATAATGATCTGGAAAAAAGCCAACGGTATTGACAACAGCCCCGTAGAACCTTACTCGGAACGTAAATCCATTTCGAGCGAACAGACTTTTGATACCGATACCACCGATGTGCGGCAGCTACGTACTTTTTTGCTGAGCATGACGGAAAAACTGGCCTATCAGCTGCGCAGCGAAAACAAACTTGCCGGATGTGTAACCGTAAAATTGCGTTATGCCGATTTTAATACCTACAGCATGCAGGCACGCATTCCGTACACTACCTTAGACCATTTGCTGATGGAGAAAGTAAAAGAGCTGTTTGATAAACTGTATCAGAAACGTATGCTGGTGCGATTGGTGGGTGTGCGCTTTAGCCATTTAATACAGGGAAGCTACCAGTTTACATTGTTTGATAATACCCAAAAAAATGTGCTGCTATACGCTGCTATGGATCGCATGCGCAACCGCTTTGGTAAAGATGCCGTGCAACGGGCCATTACTCTAAACACCAAACTGCGGGAGTTTAATCCGTTTAATGGGATTAAGAAATAAATCAGATTTTGTGTTCATCCTCCTGCCCCCTTCTCTTTTACTCAGGCCCACGCTGCAAGGGGGACTGTGTTACGCCCTGTGACTTTCCCGCAAGGGCGAAGAATCTGTTGCTTCGGGCAGGAGAGTCCGTGCTAAACACGGGCAGACTCTTCCTCCCGCTTTTGGCGGGATTCAGAGTGACGTGTATCTCATCCCCCTGCCCGCTATGACTTCGGTAAACTCAGTCTGACAGCGCTGCAAGGGGGACTGGTCTCCCTAAAAAACATGCCGGCAAACCAGTGAGCCGAAGCCAACCGATTTACCGGACATGTTATACCCTAACCTAACTTTCTGTTTTATATTGCTACCTGAAACTGCAGCACCACCATATTTTTACGGGTATATTCTTTTAGTGTGGTCGCGTTTACCACCGGACGGTTTTGATAATTGAGGCTCAGTTTTGCTTTGTGCCCGTCAATAAAATAATTAAATCCCGCATCAATTGTGTTGAGTGGCTGTTTTAACCGATCGAAGTTGCTATGTGTAATCATTACGTAAGGCATCAGTTGTCCGCATTTTTCGCCCATCACATTTTTGGGCAATAAAAAACCGGCCTGTCCGTAAACAATGCTTCCTGTACCCACCATGGGATAGGCACTTCCTGCTCCGTTAAAATTGAGGGAGCCAGGCAATGTTCCATCAGCCGGATTCATGGCACCCAGGTTGCGTACATAATTTTTTCCGAAACCCATTTGCATATAGGTAGCATACACAGAAAGTGCTCCTCCGTTTTTACCAACCGGAACATCGTAAAAAACATCGGCCGCCCAGTTAAACATGTTTTCCGAAACGGTATCTTTTTGCAACGAATTATTCCAGCGCCACATGGCATCGGGCTGGTATTGCGCACCAATGCCAATATTGAACACTTTCTTTTTACCCAGATAAGTCCCCGTCATATAGGGCGTGAGGTTGCTTTCCTGATCAAAAAACTGATACATCAGGTATCCGCCTGTTTGCAACTTAGCCGGGCGAAATGAAAAATCGGAAACAAGGCTGATGTTTTTAATCACCGTACTGTTTTGCGCAGCCATTGGTGTTGATACAATAACGCGATAATCCAGTTTGCCCAGTTTGCCCTTGGCATACATACTGAATTTGCGCAAAAACTGATCGGTAGCATCATTTGTTGCCTGTGCAAATAAGGGCGCATCGTAGCCCATGATACTTGCCACAGCAGGCGATGCAAAGCGTGAAAAACCCGTCCAGGCGGTTAAGCCCATTCCCATTTGCAACGATTTGGGAGTGATGTAATACTCAGCCAGCACATCGTGAAAAAAGATACCGGGCTTTCGTGAATTGATAGAGGTATAGTTGTTAATTCCAACCTGTGTGTACACAAAAACTTTATCATGTACCTTACCGAAAAACTGTGCGCGCACACGCCTTAGCCCGATATCAAACGTATTCTTTTTTTCGTACCCGAAAACGGTGGTGCCCGGGTTGCTCTGGTTGTAGCGTGCCCAGATTTGTCCGGTAAAGGTTGCTTTGAGGTAATGTGTCCCTGAGTCGTTGAGGTTCATTTTCAACTCGCGGTCGGGTTTGGTTTGAGCCCGCAAAACACCTGCGGCTAACATGCATACAGCAAATACAATTTTTTTCATAAGGTGTATTTCTTTAGTGATGACTTAAATTTTTCCGGGTGGCAAAAGGGTGAGCCGATAGCGGTATATGTGAATCCAGTCCCACAATATCAAAACTGCCCCCGCCCTGTTTGTATTTGGCGGCCAGCTCGTGTATGTGTTCCATTACGCTGTGATCAACCAAACGGGCATTACTGAAATCAACAGTAATTTTTTTGCCCCGGGGCAATGCATCCAGTTGTTTTTTCAATCCGATATAATTACTGAAAATAGCTGAGTGTTCTACGTCAATGGTGTATTCATCTCCTTCTTCGCTAATGGTGAGAAAAGGTTTAAACAAACTTTTGAACGGAACACCGTAGGCCATATGAATAAGCAATTTTACAAACACTCCGCACACAATGCCCACAAGCAAATCGGTCATTAGGGTAACAATAATGGTGGTAAGAAATATGATAAACTGCTCCTTACCCACATGGTAATTTTTGGCAAATTCTTTTGGTGAGGCAAGCCTGTAGCCGGTAACCATAAGCATAGATGCCAGTGCAGCCAGCGGAATCTGATGAATAAACTGACTAAGGAATAAAATAAAAATGAGCAGGAATGCTCCGTGAAAAAAATTTGCCCAGCGGGTTTTGGCACCGTTGTTTACATTGGCCGAACTACGCACCACTTCGGCAATAATTGGAAGACCTCCGAATAGTGACGACAAAATATTTCCGGACCCTTTGGCAAATAACTCGCGGTTAAAATTGGAGTGTCGTTTATACGGGTCAAGGCGATCAATAGCTGCTGCGGTAAGCAACGACTCGAGGCTGGCCACGAGTGCGTAAGTTATCATCATCTGAATGCCGAAACCGGTAAACAGGTAATCAAAACGAGGCATCACTATTCCATCCATCACATTGGCCGGAAGTGTTACCAGAAATTTAGGACCCAGAGTGTATTCGTGGTGATCGAGGAACAGGTATTTGTGTTCGTGTTCCAAATCGAAATAATGTCCCAGCGGAACAGCCACCAACACTACCAGCAACGGGGCAGGAAGCATTTTTACATATTTGTTCTTAATCAATGGTAGTCCGATAAGAATAATCAGGCTCACCAGGGAGATAATGCCTACTTCGGGATTCATGTTCATCAGGCTGTGTGGAATGGCGGCTATGATTTGCATCATTTCTTTTCCCTCTGGTTTTACCCCAACGGCCGTATGAAATTGTTTGGCAAAAATCATAATGCCGATGGCGGCAAGCATACCATGTACTACTGATGAAGGGAAGAAGTTGCTAAGAATACCAGCTTTTACCATACCGAATAAAAGTTGCAGCACTCCGCAACCCACTCCAACAGCCAGCGTACACTGATAAGCAAACATTTCCACCTGATCGGGAGTTAATCCGGCAGGAGCCATTTTTTTAAACCCTTCTATGCTCATTAACACAATAACAGCTAATCCGGCAGCCGGACCATTAATGGTAAGGTACGATCCGCTGGTAAGCGACAGAATTAATCCCCCTACAATTCCTGCAATAATGCCGGCCATAGGAGGAACACCTGAAGCAAGCGCGATGCCCAGGCAAAGAGGAAGTGCAATTAAGGAAATGACAAACCCCGAGAGTAAATCATCTTTCCAGTTTTGTTTTAGTCCCGCTATTCCGTCAGCAGGTACATTTATATTCATTTGGTGACTCATGTTTCTTTTTTTTTATTATTTATGATGAACGATAAGGCGTTTCAAGAGTTTGATGAAAATACGGACCAAGAAATAATCTTGAGTAAATTCGTATAAGCGAAATGCCATCAACAATAAGACTCACTGAAATGCTGGCTGCAAACAACAATTGATTCTGGTGAATATGACTAAAAATTAAATCTTCCCCTATATAGGTTGGCGTGATGGGAAAACCGGCCAGACCCAGACAGGCTACCAGAAAAACAAAAGCCATTGTTTTATACTTTGCCGCATATCCGTAAAACTTGTCGAGATCAAATTTTGTTTCAGATTTTTTCAGTTTGCGTAACGTAAAATAACCTACTACTCCCGATATAAATACTCCGCTCAGATAAACCATTGCATGCTCCGCATCAAAATGATCGTTGTACGAAACCGCAAGTAAAATAAAACAATGGTTCATAATAATAAGGAGCCAGGCCATTTGCGGACGCTTGCGCTCAACAAACGATTTTAACACCAGCACCAATCCAAGCACGGCTATAATGAGCGACATGTAGTTTTGTAAAAATCCGGGAATATATTGTTTGTGGTAAAGCGTGTAAAATCCACCCAACAGCACGGTTCCGTAAATACCAATCACCAGTTTATAATCAAGGTAATTTACCCGCTGCCCGATTGTTTTTAATGTGCCCCACAGGTAGCGCGATAAAAAGCGGTCGAGGTTAAACTCTTTTATGCTTAGGAGATAAACCGAGTGATAAATTTTCGCGAGCCACTTCGGAACCTCATCATGTTTGCGCGGAGTAAACTCATAAAATTGCTCCCGTATTAGGTAACTTACCAGCGAAGGTGAAACCAGCAATTGATATGTTCTCAAAAAAGCATTTCCTGCAAAGTGAATCAGCGCCAGATTTTCAAAACCTAAAGCCACTTCAATAAAAATTAAACCAATCTGACTTGCCGATGCATAAGCTATCTGGCTTTTTACTGACGATTGCACCCGGGCAATAAGCATAGTAACTACAGAGGTGCTTAGTCCAAGCAACCCGATAATGACACGTACCGAATACTGATGTTCCCAAAAATTAAAAGTGCGCAACAGCAGAAATACTCCGATATGTACCGATAGGGAACCATAAAAAATGGCACTGGACGGGGTGGGCCCTTCCATGGCACGGGGTAACCAGGATGAAAAAGGAAGTTGGGCGGATTTTGCCGCAGCAGCCACTAGCAACATTAAAGAGATAAACACTCCTACCAAACTATGGCTTTGAATATGCTCATGAACCAACTCGTAATTGTTAAGTTGAATAAACTTAATATTCTCATGCCACAGGTAATGACTAAGCCACATTGCCAACAGCATTCCTACATCCCCAATACGGTAAATACTGAATACCTTGATCCCGTTTTTAACAGGGAGGTAACGGTTGCGATAAAAGGCAATCAGTAAAAATGATGAAATGCCCAGAATTTCCCAGCCTACAAACAGCGTTTCAAAATTGCCTGAAAGCACGGTAATGCTGTAACCGATGTAGAAAAACAAAATGGTATTAAAAAAACGCTTGTAGCCCACTTCGCGATGCAAATAGTAGCGGCTGTAAACAGTTACCATCAGTGTGAGCAAAGACCCCACAAACAGGTACACGCAACTTATTTTATCGAAATAAAAGTTGAGCGTAAATAAATATCCATCGGCCTGGTATAGCACCAGTTCTTCCAGTTTTAATGACGGATGTCCGTTAAATATCCAGACAAAAGTAAGTAATACCAGTACGGTAAAATTTAATCCAGCCGTGGTAAAAGCTACTGCTGAAATAACAAACTCCTTGCGCTCGGGAATAAACAGACTCAGTAAAAAACCTGCAAGGGGAATAAATACAAAAAAATGAATAATACTGTCCATAGTCTTTAGTTTTTAATAAGATGAACCGTAATATTATCGTCCGTATTTTCTATCAGCGAAGTAGCATCTTCTGCTACTTCTACCTCAGATATTGTCTGGTATGGAACAAATGCTCCTTCTTTAAAATAACTTAACGTTCCGTTATCGGGATGAACTGCTACCAGATGAATCCATTCATTGATAAACCATTCGTAAGTTTCAGGAGAACTTTTAAGAACGTTTAAAATTACATCGGGATAATGTTCAACAATGGTGAGCAACCTGAGCGGGTCGTGCACCTCTATCATCTGGCTTGGCAAACCCGGTCTTAAATCACCGTCAATTCCATTGGCTACTCCGATTAATCCCATAACGTTGTGCGGAAGTTTTGTACCTGCACCCAGTTTTTGATTATCTACCCTTGAGAAAAAATATTCGAGATTTATTCCTCCGCACACCGGGGCTGCGGCCCGCAAAATAGGTAACAGAAATTTGCCATCAGGATCAATTGCACAATCATACGAATTTAGAAACGACCTTCGATCGAGAAAAACATAACGGGTTAAATCTCTTCGTCCGATAATGCACAGTGCATTGGTGGCATGATTTAACTCGGGACGTGGTTCAAAAAGGGAAACGGAACGAATTTTAATACGATCATGTATTTTATGTGCACTCCGCGAAGTATTAATCACCTCAAAACGTCTGGAGCGTTCCTTTGCATTTTCGTCAAGCACCTTTTCGAATAATTCCTTATTGTTTTTATGTTTTTGTTCCCATTCCCCGCTTAAAAGTTCTTCATCATAAAACATAAATTCATCCCGTGTGGTATCATGCAGCCCGGCTACAAACCGGGTTGTTTCCGGAATAAACACGCCCCGTTGTTTTAGCCCTTCTTTCACACGCGGATCATTCATCATCTGACAAATTACACGCGCATTAACAGAACCCGGTCGCCCGGAACAGGCTCCGCAATCGTAAGCACTGTAATGCGGATTATTTACACTGCTTGAGCCATGACCAATTACGTACACCAAAGGAGCAAAATCATTTACCAAACCTATACTTTTGAGCAACCCTTCTGCCCTGTTTACCATTTCTTCTATGGTAAATCCTATTTGCAGTCCGTCTTCTTTTTCATTGGTGTTGGTACATTCAATAGTGAGCCGGGCGAACTGATCCATATGCCGGAAAGATGTGGCGGTTGCCGGACTCATGCTAGGTTTGAAAATATTAAAAAACAACCGGAGTGCCGACCAAAAACCCAATGTTTGTGAAATAAGCCAACCTGTAAGCAGCGAGTGCGAATGTTTTGTGAGATGAAGGTCCTCTTCATGCTTATGCGTGCTGTCTATTTCCTTAATTAAATACTTGGGTGTAACAGGAGCCGGGCACAGTTTGGTAGTAAACTTTCCGTGCTCGGGCTTATAAAAAAACTCTACCCCAAAAAATCCGGGAGTTCCGAACGTTTCGCAATTCCCATCTAATTTTTCCATGTACCTGCGCAGCGAACACTCGCGATCGTCAATGCAAAACATGGCCTGAAAACTTTTAGATTTGGAGGCCGGGTTATTAAACTCCTTGTGTACAATAGCAGCAAGCACCGTATCGTAAAAAGTCCATTCAAAAGCCTCCTGCCATAGCGCAAGTACTTCATCCATTTCAGTACACTCAACCGGCTGCAAAAGTAATTCCTCCTGTGGGCCGACAAATTTTTGAAGTGGCGCCCAAACAGGCCCGAAATGATAATTCAGTGCATCCAGCTCAAGCAATAATTCAAAAACAATTAATTCGCGCAGCGTTATTTTCCTTGAGTCGAGCAGTGTTTGTGGATTGCTTTCAATTACTGCTACCAGCCCCGACCAACCCTGATGCGCGAACTGCTGATCGAACAAGTATTGTTCGTACAACGACTCATCGCCCACCAGTTGACTGAGCAACGGTTCAATTTCCCATTGCCTACCAAGAAACATTTCTCTGATTTCTTTGGTGCGAAAAAGACTTGAGTAGCTATTCTGTTCCAAAACCAGCAACGATTCAAGAAAGCTTCCTTTTATCTCTGGAAACTGCCACATGGCAATTCCCTGGTCAAGGTAATTGCAAAGAACGCGAAACAACAGTGGCTGAATGTCGTTATCAATATCAATATGGTAATTTTTTTTCCAGAGCGAACGTAAGCGCCCGATACGAGGAGCAACCTGATACAGGTAACTGCCATGCAACATTTTTTCTATCCATTTCCCTGCTTCCTTCGCCCCCTTTTTTTCGGTAGCTACTTTTGCAATAATATCAGCGGAAATTTTCGACTGCTGAAACAGTTCCCGGTATTCATCTATTGACAAAAGGGTTTTGAAACCAAAAATACCCGTAGCCCGCTGCAGGGCATTAAAAAACTTCTCCGACTGAAAAGCATGCAGCGTATTGTGATGAATAAAATCTTTTAACGGAGCCTGAGCAGGCAGGTAATGCTTCAGCTCATGCAACACATGTTGCTCCGAAAAAAGCGATTCTTTGATTTCCATTTTTTAATCGTTTCATAAAATAATTTAAATTAAAAAATCCGCCTGCTGATTCAAGAATCAGTCACAAAAATCGGTTAAACTTAATAAAGAAAACGTGCAACCGGATAATTGTGCGGAAAATAAATATGCCGGAAAATGATCCGGACTTAATGAAACGAAAAATTAAATACGCCAGCAGCAGATATGGCTGCTAAGATGCTTAGGGATAAAAAGAATATCCCTTAAACTAAGGCCGCAAACGGGATGTTCGGCTACGAAAGAAGTAAAGTAACTAAACGGAACAGGTAATCCGGCATACCCGGCTTTTATTTTTTTCCTCCCGGGTTCATCATCGTCTTCACTATCGGTGATGGCGCTTAGAGTACATAATTCCTTATCATTGGTTTTTTTTATTAAAGCATGTACATGGCTCTCGTCCATACTTCCCGGAACGGTAAGCATAAACACCCTGATCAGCGCCAGTACTATTATACCCAATAAAACATGTTGCAGTTTGTTTAACACGCAGCAAATATAATTTAGAAATCTTGTTTTGTTAGCAATATTCGTACCACAAGCATTAGCCCACCCTGAAGCAGCGCATACTGATGGAGCCCATTTCAATGCCCTCGTAAATAAATTCCAATGATTCATTATTTTGCTGCAAA
The DNA here is from genome assembly GCA_964535575.1 of uncultured Bifidobacteriaceae bacterium. Taxonomy (GTDB): domain Bacteria; phylum Bacteroidota; class Bacteroidia; order UKL13-3; family UKL13-3; genus JAGPCK01. Next base: position 112,292 of record CAZHTC010000007.1, on the reverse strand, counting down.
GCAGCCGTATAAAGCATTGGCAGGTAATGCTCATTGGTAGGAACCGAGAGTGTAGCCGCAGTTCCCATTTTTTCATAATGTATCAGCTCCTCATGATTTTTTGCCAATAAACCGTTTGTCACCTTGGTGTCAAACTCCACACCCCATTCAAATTTAGCGTTCGGGTCGCGCCAGTTAAGCATTCCGAGGTTATGAACAATATTGCCACTTCCTATAATCAGCACCCCTTTATCACGCAAAACATTTAGTTCTTTGGCCAACTTATAGTGGTACTCGGGTGGTTTGGTATAATCCAGACTGAATTCAAACACCGGAATATCGGCCTGTGGATATAAATGCCTCAGAATGGTCCATGCTCCGTGATCAAGTCCCCAGGATTTGTCTTCCTGAACAGCAGTAAGCGTCACAGCCCTTTTTGCTTCCCCGGCAAAAGAAGGGGAACCCGGTGCCGGATATTTCACCCGGAATAATTCATCGGGAAAACCACCGAAGTCATAAATAATCTCCGGTTTTTCGGCAACGGTTACAAATGTTCCTCTGGTTTGCCAGTGGGCCGAAACAACCAAAATCGCTTTGGGATGCGGAATTTCTTTTCCTGTTTTCCCTAGTGCTTCAGTAAATTTATTATGTTGTATGGCATTCATGGGTGACCCATGCCCAATAAATAAGGCAGGCATACGTTCAGTGCCTTTTTCATTAAGCACCTGACTTCCGAAAGTTTTTAAATCCATCATGGTAACTCCAATTGCACCCGTTACAATTGTTTTTATAAAATCACTCCGTTTCAATTTCAGGCTTAATAAGCGATCCCAACCCTGGTGTGAAAAAATTTCTTTTCCTCAAGCTCGCGCAGCATGAAATGCGCCACATCGCCCGTACGAATACCTATTCCATGTTTTGGCGGGTAATTTTTTCGTATCCGGTAAACTCCTGTAGCACCACCATCAGGAATATTATTGGGGCATACCATAGTCCAGTCTAGTTCACTTTTTTGAAAACGCATAAACACCCGCAAGTGATCTTCGGCCACATGTTGCAGGTAAGAAGGGAAATCTTCCTGATTTTTTCTCAACTCAATTTCATCGTGCTGCAATATGCCCGAATTACCTACCCCTATAATTCTTCTGATACCATTTTGTTTCATGGCCCACAAAATGTTTTTTGCTCCTTCCGACATCAGCGTCACTTCTTCATCGGGTTTAAAATCGCCCAGCGATACCAATACTGCTTCATGTCCGGCCACTGCATTTGTTACAGCTTCCTCATCCAGAACATTGCCTTCAATTTTCACCAGATTTTCGCTACTAAAAGGCAAATCATCTGCCTTGCGTAAAAAGGCTGTGACCATATATTTTTTTACAAGTGCCTGCAACACCAATTGATTTCCAACCCTACCGGTTGAACCGAAAATAATTACCTTCATGTGTAAGACTCCTGCCCCCGGCCGATTAATTATTAAAAATTTAACTTTTGCAGCAGTTAATTTTCCGCAACCAAATTTACAAAAATACCCAGGCGCCCAGGTGTTAGATATCAACGAGGTACCGGAAATTTTTCAGTAAATAAGACAGCCGTGTATTAATCCCCTCCTTAAACGGGTTAGCTTTTTTCCTTTACAACCTCTCTGAAAACTTCCAGAAAAGATTCGGGTGGTTGTGCTCCCTGCACCAGGTATTTATGCTGAATAATAAAGGAAGGAACACTGCTGATTCCCATATTTCTCCAGTGCAACTGGGCCTGACTTACCTCATCCGAAAAGTCGTTCCCTTTAAGTATCGTTTCTGCTTCATGCTTGTCCATACCAAGCAATGACGCAATCTCGGTAAGCACCCCCATATCCCCCATGTTTTTCCCTTGAGTAAAATATGCCAGAAATAACTCATGTACTACAGGCAATTGCATTCCTTTGCTCTTTGCAAAGGCAACAAGACGGTGGGCAAGAAAGGTATTTGGTGCAATGGTCTGTTTTGTTAAATCGAGCTCCAGACCCTCGGCATAAGCGGTGGCCGCTGTCTGAGCAAAAATTTGTTTCATCCTCAGGTCCCCGCCAAATTTTTCGGAGTAGTAAGCAACTGCTTCTTTGCCTTCTTCCGGCATGTGTGGATTCAGCTCAAAGGGGTGATAGGTGATATCAAAATCATACGTTGCTGCACTTTGCTCCATGGTTTTCTTTAAACGGGCTTCCCCGATATAACACCAGGGGCACACAATATCTGACACAACATCAATCGTAATAACAGGCTTCATCATTTTTAAAAATCAAGGTTACCCATTTGTCCCGTTTCATAATCTAAAACTGCCTGTTCAATTTCTTCTTGTGTGTTCATTACAAACGGGCCATAGGAAACCAATGGTTCATCTATTGGCTCCCCGGCTAAAAAAAGCATTTTACCATTTTCAACCGAAGTTAATTGAATGGTGTCTCCGTCATTGGCAAACTCTACCATATTTCGGTGCGCAATGGGTTGTTCATTAATTTCCAGTTTCCCTTCCAACACATAGATCATGGCGTTAAAATTTTCTTTTACCGGTAACTGAACAGTAGCTCCCGCTTCAAACACTATCATTACCGCCTGAATGGGGGAAAATGTTTTAGCCGGACCTTTTACCTGCATGAATTCTCCGGATACCACTTTCAATTTCCATTTGCCATCAGCCAGTTCCATTTGTGGTATGGAAGACGCAGGAATATCCTGATACCGGGGTTCCGTCATTTTATCTTTTCGCGGCAGATTAATCCATAGCTGAATGATCTCCATCATTCCACCTTCCGCTGCAAACTGTTCCGAAGGCCCTTCGCTGTGAATGACTCCCTTTCCGGCTGTCATCCATTGTACATCGCCAGCCTCTAAAAATCCTTCGTTTCCCATTGAATCGCGATGATGTATTTTTCCGGAAAAAACAAAAGTAACCGGTTCAAATCCGCGATGAGGATGAGGGCTGAGTCGGGCACGGGGCCGGCCCGCCTCTATACGAGTGGGGCCGGCATGGTGTAATAAAATAAACGGACTAACCTGTTCAATATGGCGGGAAGGCAAAGGCTGCTTCACACGCATGGGGCCCATCTGGAATTCGTGGGCATAACCGGTGGTTTTAATTGTACGGAGTTTCATGTTACCCCTCCTCTCTTTTTGTTAAGCGTTTTTCTGCAGTTCAATATGAAGTTGCAGTTTAATTTCATCAGACACCACTGCACCGCCTGCTTCGGTAAATGCATCCCACTTGAGGTTAAAATCTTTGCGGTTAATTTTTCCGGTGGCTTCAAAACCTGCTTTCACATTTCCCCATGGGTCAGTAATCATACCACCAAAATCAACGTTAAGAATTACATTTTTAGTAATGTCGCGAATGGTAAGATCTCCTGATAATTTATATTCGCCTCCGTCAACTTTTTTAAAGGAAGTTGATTTGAAGTTCAGTTTTGGGAATTGGGCTGCGTTAAAAAAATCATCGCTCTTTAAATGCCCATCCCGTTGCTCGTTGCCTGTATTAATGCTGTCAACATCGGCCGAGAATGAGATAGCTGCATCTGTAAAATCATCGGTTGAGGAAATAACCTTTGCTTCGAAACGGTCAAATTTTCCGGACGTATGGCTTATCACCAGGTGACGAACTTTAAATCCGATTTCGCTGTGCGCTGCATCAATGCCCCAACTGGTTTGTGCTATTGTTGTCATGTCTTTTTATTTTTAAATTTAAAACTGATTATTGTTAAGTACTGTTCTGTCATTGCATGGGTATATCCATCAACAACACCTCTGCATCGCCTGCTGATTGAATAGAGATCCGGTCTGTGTCCCAAATTCCCATTCCATCACGCTTGTTCAGCGTTTGATCATTGATGGTTACCGAACCTTCAAGTACAAAAGCATATACTCCGTTGCCCTTGCGCTTAATGGTGTAGCCGGTTTCAAAATTGTTTTTGAGATGAATCAGGTTAAACCATGCGTCCTGATTGATATCGATGCCTTCCGTTTCTCCTGCTGGAGATACTAGTTGCTGAAATTTATTTATCCTGTCTTCTAAACTAAAGTTTTTCTGGTCGTAGCGCGGTGTTATGTTACGCTCTTTAGGGAAAACCCATATCTGTAAAAAGTTTACTTTCCGGTCTTTGTTACGGTTGTACTCCGAATGGTAAATACCCGTTCCGGCACTCATAATCTGAACATCGCCTTGCTTTATCACCGCCACATTATTCATGCTGTCTTTATGCTCCAAATCTCCAGACAGCGGAATGGAAATAATCTCCATATTGTCGTGCGGATGTGTGCCGAAGCCCATGCCCGATTCAACAATATCATCGTTTAAAACCCTGAGTACACCAAAGTGCATTCGTTCGGGATTATAGTACGAGGCAAAACTAAATGTGTGATGCGAATCGAGCCAGCCGTGGTTGGCGTGTCCTCTTGATTCGGCTTTGTGAATAACGGTATTTGCCATTTTAATATGTATTTGTGCCGGCAGTTTTTACATGCTGCAAGCGGTATTATTCGAGGCAATGATTTTTCAGAAATTTTTTTGTTCCGTTTTACTTTTTCCTTCATCATGGCCCTTCGTTTACCGAAGGAAGCCATGTGAAGAAATGAAAACAACCTAACCTAATTCGTTTATTTAACTGCAACCAGATTTACGGTGATGGTAAAACTGTCATCAATGGCTTTATCCCCTAAATCAGAAAAGAAAGAACCTGAACCATATTTGATATCATACTTTGTACGGTCAATTGGGAAAGTAGCTGTGGCGCTTACATTGCTTCCGTTAACGGTTGCTGTAGCCGGAAAAGTAACCATGTTTTTAATTCCTTTAATGGTTAACTCTGCCTGTATTGTGTAATTTGGGGTTCCGGCAGCGGCACCTTTAATAGCTGTTGCAGATTTAATAATCATAGTTGCGTTGTTGTGTTTGGCAGAAGAGAAAAAGTCGTCCGACTTTAAGTGACCAACCAATTTGTCTTTCCACTCTCCGGTTAAATCGGTCACATCAATAGTGGTCATATCCATATTAATGGTTCCTCCGGTAAGTGTATTGCCGTTAAATGCCAATGAACCATCGGCAAAACGCACGGTACCATGATGCTCGCCCGTTACTTTTTTGGCGTGCCATTTTAATGAACTTTTTGCTGCATCCACTTTGTAAGAAGTGATGGCATTAGGGGTGAAGGCGGAAGCAACCAAACCCAGGGTTGCAACGGCCATAATGAACATGTTTTTTTTCATGATATTTTAATTTTTATTTTGTTTTAATCTCTGAGTTTATCAAGGATCTGGTTTAATTGTTTGGCCTCATCTTCGGTTATGTTTCCGAAATTTTGTTCGGCAGCATTTACTCCCTCATCCATTTCATTAAGCAAATCCAGTCCTTTATCGGTAATGTAAATCTCCATCTGCCTTCTGTCTTCTTTACACACAACGCGTTTCACTAATTTTTTCTCGAGCAGTTTATCAATTAACCGCGAGGCATTGGAACTGCGATCGAGCATACGTTCCTGAATGCCGTTTACCGAAATAGCATTTCCTTTTTGTCCGCGCAGGATGCGAAGCACATTGTATTGCTGCGGGGTAAGGCCATGTTCTTTAAAGCGCCTTTGTTGCGCGCAATCGAGCCAGCTGGCTGTAAAAATGATATTCAATAGCGCTTTGTGCTTTTGGCTTTTGAATTTGCTTTGCTGTATTTCTTTTTCCAGTTCCATTTTTTGTTTGATGTTGGGCTTTGTTCAATTTTTATGCAATTTATATGTATCTACATATATTGTCAATACATATTTACTTAAATACCTTTATATCAATTAATTATTTTTGCTTATGGTGTATGTGTACTCAAGACACTTACAAAACAAAACCTGCCTTAGGGTTCAAAAATGACCTGACAGAACCTGATTTGAGCACCGTGATATGCCGAATGATTCAACTGTTTATGTAGTTTCGTGGTATGGATGATAAGGAAAAACAGTTTGCCGCCTACTGGAAAGAAAAACGTAAAGTAGGTAAGGCCGCCTTTATTAAAAAAAACACCCTGATGATGAGCATCTGGGTAACATTGATATTATTGGTGTTTCGTTTATTGCAAAAAGGCTTTAGCGGAGCCTATGTGCGAAGCGGAGAATTTCTGTTAATTATCGCCTCGCTTATTGTATGGAATTTTATTGCCGGATACCTCATTTCGCAATGGATGTGGAACAGCAATGAACGGAGGTTAAAAGAGTTTGAAGAAAATACTTAGACCAGCAATTTCTTCCAATCCAATTCTTCCCTAAGTATCTCCTTTATTTTCGCTACAGGAATACGTTCCTGCAACATGGTATCCCGGTAACGAATTGTCACCGTGTCATCATTTAATGTATCATGATCTACCGTAATACAAAACGGAGTCCCCAATGCATCCTGCCTGCGGTAACGTTTGCCAATGGCATCTTTCTCTTCGTAAAAACAGTTGTAATCAAATTTCAGTTCATCCATTATCTCACGGGCCTTTTCGGGCAGTCCGTCTTTTTTGGTGAGCGGAAAAACAGCCACTTTATATGGAGCAAGCAGAGACGGCAATGCCAGCACCACTCTTGTATCTTTGTTCTCGCCCGACACCACTTCTTCTTCCTTATAACAGGCGCAAAGGGTGGCAAGGAATAACCGATCTAAGCCAATAGATGTTTCAATAACGTAAGGAATATAATTGCCGTAAGGTTTTCCGTTTTCATCCAGCTCCGCATCAAAGTATTGTAATTTTTTTCCTGACAGTTCCTGATGATTGCGCAAATCAAAATCGGTACGGCTGTGTATGCCTTCCATTTCTTTAAAACCAAAAGGAAAATCATATTCAATATCAACTGCCGCATCGGCATAATGGGCCAGCTTTACGTGGTCGTGAAAACGGTATTTCTCTTTACCATAACCAAGTTTGTGATGCCATTTGATGCGTGCTTCTTTCCAGTACTCGTACCATTGCTTTTGTGTACCGGGGCGGATAAAAAACTGCATCTCCATTTGCTCAAACTCGCGCATGCGCATGATAAACTGGCGCGCGATGATTTCATTACGAAAAGCTTTACCGGTTTGGGCAATACCAAAAGGAATTTTCATTCTTCCGGTTTTTTGCACATTTAGAAAATTCACAAAAATACCCTGAGCTGTTTCAGGCCGCAGGTACACTTTGTCCGATTCATCGGCTGCTGCTCCCATTTCGGTGGCAAACATCAGGTTGAACTGACGCACATCAGTCCAGTTACGGGTGCCGCTGATGGGGCAGGCTATTTCATGTTGTTCAATTAATGCTTTTAATTGAGGCAGGTCATTGTCAAGTAATGCTTTGTCCATGGCTGCCTGCAGCTCGGTGGCTTTATTGGTTTTACCGTCTTTTTCGTAACGGGCTATTTTATCTTCCAGCAACTGGTCAGCACGGTAGCGTTTTTTTGAATCTTTATTATCAATCATGGGGTCGCTGAAACCATCCACATGGCCGCTGGCCTTCCATACTTTGGGGTGCATAAAAATAGCGGCATCAATGCCCACAATATTTTCGTGCATCTGCACCATGGCCTTCCACCAGTAGGTGCGCAGGTTATTTTTTAACTCGGCTCCGTTTTGCCCGTAATCATATACTGCACCCAGTCCGTCATAAATTTCGCTTGACGGAAATACAAATCCATATTCCTTGGCGTGTGATACTACCTTTTTGAAAATATCCTCGTTGTTCGACATAAGGCTGCAAAAGTAAGGAAGAAAGTGTAATCTGAAAAGGCGCCTGATTTCCCGCAGAATCCGCTGATTTTCGCGGGAAACACCTCCTTTAAATGGCCGTTTGCCTTCCAAAGCAGGTCGTTTCTCCGCCTCAGCCACTTACACTCGTCATATTTCTTATCTTTGCCCCCGATGAACAAGTTTTTTAAGCTGCTGAGATACGTAAAACCCTACACCTCTAAAGCCATTTTAAATGTGCTGTTTAACCTGCTTTCTATTGTGGCCGGGCTTTTTTCGTTTACACTGGTGATTCCGTTTCTCGAGCTCATTTTTAAACCCGATAAGCTGGTCACCCAACCTCCGGTGATGGACATGAGTTTTAACTCGCTTAAAGGGCAGTTCTCTTATTTCATCAGCGAAATGGTACGTTCCAACGGCCCCTCGCAGGCGCTGTTGTTTGTGTGCCTGCTCATCGTGGTAATGGTTTCGCTTAAAAACCTGTTTCGTTACCTGGCTTTGTATTTTATGGTGCCCCTCCGCACGTTTGTGATCCGCGATATTCGCAGAGACCTGTACAACAAAATTCTTCGTTTACCGCTTTCCTATTTTTCTGATGAACGTAAAGGCGATTTAATTACACGCATGAGCAGCGATGTGCAGGAAATTGAAGTGAGTATTATGAGTTCCATAGAAGCCATTTTTAAGGAGCCGCTTACCATTTTGGTATTTGTAAGTTCGCTTATCTATATGAGTCCGCAGCTTACCCTGTTTGTGGTGCTCTCGCTTCCGGTTACGGCTTTTATCATTGCACGGGTAGCCAAAACACTTCGCAAACAAAGTACCCTGAACCAGTCGAAATTAGGCGAAATGGTTTCAATGTTTGAAGAAACACTCTCAGGCATGCGCATTATTAAAGCCTTTAATGCCGAAGATAGTTTTGGTAAAAAATTCAATGCCGAAAATGACCTGCTCACCAAACTAAGTATATGGGTAAACCGCAGGCGCGATGCCTCCTCTCCGCTGTCGGAATCGATGAGTGTGGTGGTGCTTGTATTGATTTTATGGTTTGGCGGACAAATGGTTTTATCGAATGACGGAACATTGAGTGCTGAAGTGTTTATTGCCTATATCGCCATTTTCTCGCAGGTAATTACTCCGGCCAAAGCATTTTCAACCGCTTACTATAACGTGCAAAAAGGTGCGGCCTCGGTAGATCGTATTGATCAGATTATGCACAGCCCCGAACGTATTACCGATAGTGAAGGAGCCAAAACTCAAGTACAGTTCGGGCATCAGATAGAATTCAGGAATGTGTCGTTTGCCTACGATAAAGAAAAAGTGTTGGATGGCATTAATCTCACCATTGAAAAAGGAAAAACGGTTGCTTTAGTTGGTCCATCGGGAAGCGGCAAATCTACCTTAGCGGATTTGGTTCCGCGTTTTTACGACCCTACCGAAGGAGAAATTCTGATTGACGGGGTGCCGGTGAAACAATACAAAATTGCCGAGTTGCGCAAACTGATGGGAATAGTAACCCAGGAGGCCATTTTATTCAACGAAACGATTTTTAACAATATCGCTTTCGGGATGAATCATGCGCAAAAGGAAGAAGTAGAAAAAGCAGCCCGTATTGCCAATGCCCATGAGTTTATTCTGGAGCAGGACAAACAATACCTTACCAATATTGGTGACCGGGGCAATAAACTAAGCGGAGGACAAAGACAACGCTTAAGCATTGCCCGGGCAGTGATGCGCAATCCTGAAATACTCATATTAGACGAGGCTACCTCGGCCCTCGATACCACCTCCGAACGCCTGGTGCAGGATGCGCTTAGCAATGTGATGAAAGGAAGAACCTCCATTGTAATAGCCCACCGCCTAAGCACCATTCAAAGTGCTGATATGATTGTGGTGATTGATAAGGGAAAGATTGTACAAAAAGGCACCCATACCGAATTACTCAACCAACCCGGCCTGTACAAGGAACTAAACGAAATGCAGAAACTGCTGGAAGGGTAATCTGTCAATCCTCTTCTCCAAACCTTGGCGGATCTCCTTTGCTGCGCAGTTTGCGCGGGTTGTTATCGGCATTGTAATAATCATACACCTCTACATCCAGTTCTTCGCCCAAAAACATGGCAAAGTCCACGGCTTCCTGCTCTTCAAAACAGGTATAAATATTTTTATGGGGTTTTAAATCGGCATCGGTAATATGCACATAAAATTCCATATCGCGCAGCGAGAGGGGATTTTCGGGCAACGACTTGGCCTTTCGTTCCTGTTTGCGATAAATGTAGGAAATGATAAGCGAAGCGTCTTTGGGAATACGTTTCCAGCGACCAAAATAGATGCCCAGAATATTGATGTACATCATTACGGTACGTTCATTAATATTCACTCTTACTCCTTTTGTGGCATCAAACACGCATACCCCCGCAAGTGCCACTACAGCAGCCAGCGCCAGTATATCCTGCATCAGAAAAAAGGGCAAAATGATAAGCAAGATAGCCGCAGTGCGCAATCCCTGGCTATACACGTATCCTGTTTCTTTTGAAAAAATCTTTCTTTCCATTGTTGTTACAGATGTGATAAATTCGAAGCCAAAATAAACAATTTTTTAACATGTCCTCACATCATATCGTTAAAGATATGCAGGAACCTGCCCTTATTATTGCCAATGGCGAGTCCTGTTCGGCCGAATTACTTGGCCAATTGCTTGAGTGGAGCCCAATGGTAATAGTGCTTGACGGGGCGGTGTACAGGGTTTTGGAACTTGGTATTAAGATAGATGTGTTGCTGGGCGACTTTGACCGCATCAGCAATTTTGGTGAATTATTGCAACACCAGCAACCTGTTGAAGTTATTCATACCCCCGATCAATTTAAAACCGATTTAGAAAAAGCCATTGACTTTGTAATAGCACGGGGGGGGAAAGCGGCCAATATTGTGTGGGCCACCGGCCGCAGGGCCGACCATACCATTACCAACCTCACCAATCTGGTGCGTTACAAAGACCGCATTAATCTGGTTTTGTTTGACGATTACTCAAGAGTGTACCGCTTACCGGAAACATTTACCAAATGGTATGCAAAAGGAACTATTATTTCACTTATTCCGGTTGGGGAAGTACAGGGAATTAAAACCAGCGGCTTATTATTCAACCTGCAAAATGAATCGCTTACCCTTGGCTACCGCACCGGCAGCAGCAACCTGGTGCCCGAAGACGGATTGGTGAGCATAACCTATACATCGGGAGATTTGCTGATGATGGAATGCCATGACTGAAACAAACAAAAAAGGCCTCCTTACGGAAGCCTTTTTTAACAGAAATGTTTAAGTATTTATCGGGAGATAATCAGTTTTGTGGTTTTGCTTCCGTTTCGGGTAAGTACTTGCACAAAGTAAACTCCGTTTTTAAGGTCGGCTACATTCAGTACTAAATTGTTGTTTCCGGTAAGAAGCATAGCTGAAGGAAGCGTTTTTACCGCTCTGCCTGTGATGTCAATTACCGAAACTGTAACCTCTGATGGATTATTGAGGTACATAGTTAAATTCAGGTTTGTTTCAGCAGGATTCGGGTACATACTGAATGATCCGATTGTCTGATCACCCGTTTCGGTAGCAATTACATTAACCGTTTGTGTGGTGGTATCATATCCAACAGATGAGAAAGCTATTAAACGAACCGTGTACGAGCCATTTGACGGAAAATTAAACGAAGGATTTTTCTGCGTTGAGGTATCGCTGGTAGAAGTAGATACACCAAAATCCCACAGGTATGCAGTCACGTTTCCGTTTTCATTGGTGGTATTGGTAAAATTAAACGTACGTGAACCAGTAGTGGCATCCTGAACTTTTGTGAAAGCTGCAACAGGTTTGGTGGCACTGGCAATAAAACCTGTAAATGCGGCATCAAAGAAATCGGCACCGTTGAGCGCAGGAGAACCTGAAGCCGGACGGTAATCGGGCGCAGTATAATTGTAAGGAGTGGTAAGAATACCGGTAGTGCTCACCAGCGAATCATTATGTGAAGCCCCAAACCAGGCGCGGGCATTAAACGTGCTTCCACTGTTTACTTCCGTTACCATTGCAGTTGAATTGCCTGCCACAATATTGTATTTAAACCTCATCACATCGGCAGTGGCATTTTGTTCGCACAAGGTACCGTCAATATGAATTCCGCGGGGATGATCCATGAAAACAGAATTGAATATATTCAATGCCGAGTTTCTCCTGATGCGGGCTCCCCTTCTGTATCCTGCGGCAATGGTTGATGCAGTATTACCTCTGAATGGGCCAATAATGGTCATATTACAGAATATGGCTTTGGTTTGCGGGGTGGCTGTTGTACCGGTGGCATCATTATCCGATTCAAATCCTTCGGAAGTGGATACAGCAGGATTATCGGCAAGTTGCGGGTCGCGCACAGCAAGACCGAATTGTACCAGTCCGCTGTAACCAAAGTCGGTATCAAAATCGTCATCTAATCCGCGGTATGCAATCAGGTATTTGCAATTTACTGTTCCGCCAAACCACTCGTACGAGTCATCGTTAGAGAAAGATACCTGAATGTGGTCGATAACCGTTTTACGTCCAACCGATCCGAAGGTTAATCCGTTAATTTCTTTGTTAGGTTGAAAAACGTATCCTGCAAACTCAATGCGTACATATTGCAATACTCCCGAACTGTCATTGTCATCCGGATTTAGCGCTCCACCGAATTGTGTATCGGGAGTTGGAGTTAATCCTTCGATGTACGCAGTATCGCCAGGCTGGTTGTTGGTTGCCTTACCCAATAAAATGATACCGCCCCAATCTCCCAGGTTACGTTGTCCGGCAGGCTGGTTGGAAGTAAATACAATAGGGCTGCTTGCTGTACCGGCTGCATATAATTTAGCTCCTTTGGTTATAATAAGGGAAGAATTAGGCGTGTTTTTATCACCCATAATAACAGTGCCCGGCTGAATGGTAAGCGTGGCTCCGTTCTTCACATATATTACGCCCTTCAGGTGATAGATATTACCTGATGTCCAGGTGGTGTTCGTAGTGATATCTGCCGACACATCTACCGTTGTAGTTCCGTAATTTTTATTCTGAGGATCCCACTCGGTCCATCCTGTGGTCCACATGGGAACAGGAGCCGGAGCAAAAGCTCCGCGGTAAGTGGTGGGAGTGAAAAACGGATTGGTAGCTGTTGCAAAAACAGAAATTGTTTTAGTAATTGAATCACTTCCATACATTCCTAAAGCAACCAGTTTTACCGTGTAGTTTCCGGCAGAAGGAAATGTGAAAGAAGGATTTTTTAATGTTGATGTATCTGTGCCTGATGCGGCTACACCAAAATCCCATTTATAGGTAGTTGTAAAGTTATTCTCAACAGTTGAGTTATTAAAATTAAACTGCAAAGATCCGGGATTGGTGTTTTGAGAATAAAAGTAGTTTGCCACCGGAGGAATGCTTGCAAGCACTCCGCTGAAAGCAGCATCCTGAAAATCGGCTCCGTTAGACGCAGGAGAACCTGAAGCCGGACGGTAATCGGGGGTAGTGTAATTGTAAGGAGTTGTAAGAATTCCCGTGGTGCTCACTAGTGAATCATTATGCGAAGCACCAAACCAGGTGCGCGCATTAAACGTGCTTCCGCTGTTTACCTCGGTTACCAATGAGGTTGAATTACCTGCTACAATATTGTATTTAAACTTCAGTACATCGGCAGTGGCATTTTGCTCACACAATGTTCCGTCAATATGAATTCCGCGCGGGTGATCCATAAAGATGGAATTGAAAATATTTATCGCTGAATTTCTTCTGATACGTGCTCCTCTGCGATACCCAGCAGCAATGGTAGAAGCAGTATTACCTCTGAAAGGTCCTATCAGGGTCATGTTGCAGAAAATTGCTTTGGTTTGAGGGGTAGCCGTAGTTCCTGTGGCATCATTATCCGATTCAAATCCTTCGGAGGTAGATACCGAAGGGTTGTCGGCAAGCTGCGGGTCGCGCACGGCAAGACCGAATTGTACCAGTCCTCTGTATCCGAAATCGGTATCAAAATCATCGTCCAGTCCGCGGTAAGCCACCAGATATTTACAATTTACTGTTCCGCCAAACCATTCGTATGAGTCATCGTTAGAGAATGAAACCTGAATATGGTCAATGGTAGTACCACGTCCAACCGAGCCGAAAGTTAATCCGTTGATTTCTTTGTTGGGTTGAAATACATATCCGGCAAACTCGATGCGCACATACTGCATCACACCGGAGTTGTCGTTGTCATCGGGATTGGCACCTCCGCCAAATTGTGTATCAGGTGTAGGCGTTAATCCTTCAACATATGCGGTATCCCCGGGCTGATTATTGGCGGCTTTTCCCAATAAGATAATGCCTCCCCAGTCGCCCAGATTACGTTGTCCGGCCGGTTGGTTGGATGTAAATACAATCGGGCTTGCAGAAGTTCCTGCCGCGTTGATTTTTGCTCCCTTGGTAATGATCAGGGAAGAGTTTGGTGTGTTTTTATCACCCATAATCACCGTTCCCGCTTGTATAGTTAAGGTGGCTCCGTTCTTCACATATATTACCCCCTTCAGATGGTAGATATTACCTGATGTCCATGTCGTGTTACTGGTGATGTCAGTAGTTACATCTGTGGTAGGTGTGCCATAGGCTTTGTTTTGAGGATCCCACTCCGTCCATCCTGCTGTCCACATGGCTACAGGAGACGGAGCAAACGCTCCGCGATAGGTGGTAGGAGTGAAAAAATTACTTTGTGCAGTGGCAATCTTTACCACGGTCATCAAGGTAAGCACCATTAAAATTTGATAAATCTTCTTCATAAACTTGATTTTATTTCTTCAGCAAAACTATCTTCACAATATGTAGTACAGATTAAATAAGCCTTGTGTTTGCATTAGCATAGTGTTAAGCCAATATTATGCGACACCGCAAAAACAAAAAAGGGACAAATGTTTCCATCCGTCCCTTTTCCAAAACTTAGTATAGCCTACAATTTATAAGTTGCCGTAAATGAAACTACCTGACCGAAATTAGTTACCCATATTCTTCCGTCAGTAACGGGATCAAATTTTTTGTTGTGATTTCTGTCCTGAAAGAAATAAATTTTTTGTGCCAACGCATCTTTTACATTCAAACGTATATCCATCTTATTTTTCAGGAAAGTTTTTCCGATTTGAAAATCGAGCATATCCCTGCCATTCTCCCAGATATCCGGCTCATTCGGGTTTCCTACAATAAAAATCCGAGGACCCACACGGTTGTAGCTTAAACTGATGGTAAGTCCGGTTTCGTAGTTTTGAAACTGCACTCCCGAGTTAATAATATAAGGCGACTGACCCTGCAACGGTCTGCTGGAATAAACCAATCCCGTATCATTTCCGTTTGCCTTTAAATCTACTTTCGATCTGGTAAGGGTTACGTTTGAAAACACAGTTACATTATTCCAAAAACTTTTGTCCTCTGCTTTTATCACTGACCCAATCAAGGCCCTGAATTCTATTTCGGCTCCGTACACATTGGCTTTTTTCAGGTTGCGGTAAGTCATTTCATTGGTTACATCCTGACGCAATACCTGTTCAATAGGGTTGATAAAGTTTTTATAAAACAATGAGGCCGAAACTAATTGGCCGCGGCCGGGGAAAAACTCGTAACGCACATCATAATTTTTTATCAGCGCTCTTTTCATTGACGAATTTCCGGATACCACAAAACGCGAGGCAAAATCGTAAAATGCAAATGGGGCCAGCTCTCTGAATTCGGGACGATTTAAGGTTTGTGAATAAGCCAGCCGTATATTTTGTTTTTCAGTAAGCGAATACACAAAATTGGCCGAGGGAAGAATATCGGTTTTAGTGGTTCTCACCACCAATGGTGTTCCGTTATCGAGTGCCGAATGCAGGTTTTGTTCAAACTTTTCAATGCGCGCTCCCCAGATTAAACGGAAGCGCTCCATCAGCTTGTTATCCAGCATGACAAATGCAGCTGTTAATTTTGAATCGGCCGAATACGAATCGGTGGGTTTGTATTTATTGCTTAAAGCTAATCCTCCGTAACCGGGACTGCTTTGTCCCATATACTTTGACGAGAACAACTCACCTTCGGGTAAATACAAAATAGAGTCGGGAAACATCAGGTTTCCTGGAGGAGCATATTTAATATAACCCAACTGCCTTGCCGTAAAATCGCGGCTGCGCTCCTGAAATAACATCCCCACGCGCAATGTGTTTTTTAACTGAATACTTTTGATATCAAATGCGCGTGAGATATCTCCCTTAAAGCTGCGGATTTTTTCGTTGGTGTGGGCATAAAATATATTTCCGGCATAGTCAGGACCCACATTAGCCTGGGCAATATTTGCTTTGTACATGGTGTCCTGTGCTTTAATATAATCGGGAATATCGGGGTTGTTCGGGTCGGTAATATATTTATGGCGCGAGTAACTGTTTCTGCGCAAATCGGGAATATCGCGGGTAATTTCGCTGTAAGCACCGTTCCAGGTAATGGTAAGTTTAGGTGCAGTGATAAAATGTGAACCCGCAAGCTGCGTACTGTAAATATTATTGCCGGTAAACCATCTGGCCGATGATTGGTTAAGGGTGGGATTAGGGTCGAGCGGAGTAGATGTACCATTGCGCATAATTACCCTGTTATCCGAATTGATGCTGTAGAGATTTTTAAATGAAAGTTCGTTATTCTTATTTACCTTATACGTAAAATTAGCCAACAACCCGGCCAGCGTTTGTGTGATATAATTTTTATCCAGATAATCTTCAGTTAGCTGAACAGGGATATTCGGATCAAAATTACTGTCGTATTGCCTGCGGGCAGTGGTGCTGTAGGTATTACTTAAACTATAAGTTACTCCTGTTATAAATCCGAATTTTGATTCTTCCTTTAAACTCCACACGCGGCCCATGGTATATTGAAATCCGTAATTGGGTGAAAATGCCGAGTTCTTCAGCGCCCAGTCGTTTTTCATTTGTTTGCCCAGTTCAGCCTGATCTTTTAATAAGGAAGGAAACAGTTTATCCGAAGGAATTCCGGAAGGCAATGCACGGGTTCCGTCATCCATACCCAGCCAGTCAAATTTACCTCCTTTGTAAGTGAGCCTGTCTTTAAAAGTAGTGATGGTATTGTATCCGCTCGAAAAAGATAAGGACTGAAAATTACTTTCAGGAATTGATTTGGTATTTATTTCAATGATTCCTCCACCGAATTCTCCGGGTAAGTTAGGCGTGGCCGTTTTGGTGATAACTAAATTATCGAGCAGATTGGAAGGAAAAATATCAAACGAAAAAGCTTTACGGTCGCTTTCGCTGCTGGGTAGCGGAGCCCCGTTAATATACGCAGTAGTATAGCGTTCGTTTAATCCGCGTATAATGGCAAAACGATTATCCTGAATACTTGCTCCGCTGATTCGTTTAAGCACATCGCTCGTGTTGCGATCGGGAGTACGTTTTATACTTTCAGCCGAGATGCCATCAGATACTGCCGCTGCATTACGCTGCTGCACCAGAATGGCCCCTACCGATTCACGTCTCAACTCCCCTTTTACAACCACACCTTTCAGTTGTTTAACCTCGGGGTCCATATGTATATCAAGTGTGGTGATCAAACCCGGCTTCACTACCACACCCATAATTTCTTTGGTGAGGTACGAAACACTTTTTACTTCGAGGTTGTAAGTACCCGGACTTAATTGAAGAATATATTTTCCGTTGATATCGGCCACTGCCGCTGTGGTGGTACCCTTAATCACCACGAATGCACCAACCAAATCTTCTCCGTTTTTTGCATCTACTACTTTGCCAGCCAGTTTCCCGATTGACTGCTGGGCAAACGACCTGCTTATACCAAGTAAAAGCAGGAATAAAATAAACACGTTTAATTTTTTCATAAGTAACCGATAAAATACCAGTGCAAAAGTATTTTCGGCAGGTTACTCCCGTGTTAAACGTATGTTGTGTTCAGGTAAATTCGATGTTAAGAAAAGGTTAAAACAGCGCAGTTGTCATTTAAGCACCCCAAGTTCCTTCCCCACTTTGGTAAAGGCAGTTATGGCTTTATCTAAGTGTTCCCGCTCATGCGCTGCCGAAAGTTGCACGCGAATGCGGGCCTGCCCTTTTGGCACCACCGGATAAAAAAATCCAATTACATAAATTCCTTCTTTCAGTAAGCGATCAGCAAAATCCTGCGAGAGTTTTGCATCATAAAGCATCACCGGAACAATAGCTGAATCTCCATCTTTAATATCGAAACCGGCTTTTTTAATCCCCTCTTTAAAGTAACGGATATTCCCTTCAAGCTTGTCACGCAATTCAGTGGTTTCGCTCAGCATATCAAACACCGCAATGGATGCTCCCACAATATGCGGTGCTAATGAATTGGAGAAAAGGTAAGGCCTAGAGCGCTGACGCAACAAATCAATGATTTCTTTTTTACCTGCGGTAAAACCGCCCATGGCACCACCTAGTGCTTTACCCAAAGTCCCGGTAACTATGTCAACCCGGTGCATTACATTTTTTAATTCAATGGTACCCCGCCCGGTTTTACCTATGAATCCGCTGGCATGCGATTCGTCTACCATTACCATGGCATTATATTTTTCGGCTAAGTCACAAATTTTATCCAAAGGGGCCACAAATCCGTCCATACTGAATACCCCATCGGTTACAATTAAACGGTAGCGTTGCTTTTGAGCCTGCTTCAGTTGCTCTTCCAAATCGGCCATATCGCAGTTTTTATAACGATATCGCTGTGCTTTGCATAAACGCACTCCGTCAATAATTGATGCATGGTTTAACTCATCCGAAATAATAGCGTCTTCCTCGCCAAGCAATGGTTCAAATACGCCACCATTTGCATCAAAGCAGGCGGCATATAAAATGGTATCCTCCTGCCCCAGGAATCTGGAAATTTTTTCTTCCAGTTGTTTATGAATATCCTGAGTCCCGCAAATAAAACGTACCGATGACATGCCGTATCCGTGAGAATCGAGGGTTTGGTGTGCCGCCTGAATTACTTTAGGATGTGAGGAAAGCCCAAGGTAATTATTGGCACAAAAAATTATCACCTCACCCCCGGCCGTTGTTTTTATCACAGCGCCCTGAGGGGTAGTGATAATGCGCTCCCGTTTATACATTCCTGCTTCATCAATGGCAGTAAGTTCTTTTTGCAAATGTTGTTGAAATGATCCGTACATAATTATGAAGTTTATCTGTTTACTAATGGTGAATGCAATAAATAATTTTCAATTTCTACAGGAAAATGCCGGTGTTCAAGCTCATGAATCTTTTCGGCTAAAATATCTGCGGTATCCTTTTCACTAATTTCAACCTTACCCTGAAACAAAATTTCCCCCTTATCATATTCCTCGTTTACCAAATGAATAGTGATCCCGCTCTGAGGTTCTCTGTTTGCAATCACTGCCATGTGTACGTGGTGGCCATACATTCCCTTTCCTCCGTAAGCCGGCAACAATGCTGGATGCACATTTATAATTCTGTTTCGATACTTTTGGATAAAGGAAGCCGGGAGCAACCATAAAAATCCGGCCAGTACAATCAGGTCGGGGTTTTCTTTTTCCAATTGCTGCAGCACTGTATCTGTTTCGTAAAAATCGTGGCGGCTAAATAAATGAAAGGGTAATTGAAGTTGTTGGCATCGATGAGCTACATACGCTTTGGGGTTATTGCAATATACCGACACCACCTGAGCCGTTTTCCGCTCTCTGAAATACTCGGTAATACGCTGGGCGTTGCTACCCGAACCTGATGCAAAAATGACTATCCGTTTCAAAATGCTAATTCATCAATTAACGCCTTCTGAAAAAATACGCTCATATTGTTGTATCCGTTCATTTTGTCGAGCGGGACCGAACAAAAAATAAAATTCGTTTTCCCGGTGGCAATGGTAGAGCGCTTAGCGATAACATGCGATGTACCGGTCCATGCATTGCTGCTGCTGCCTACCTGAGTGATGGAAGCTTTATACAATGTATCATACGAATAAAGGCTGGTAGGTGCATCCGGAATAGTAAAAGGACGTGCCGTAGAAAGATTGGCCACACAGCGCATCACCGGCCACCCGGCAGTGTAGGGAGTAAGCAATGAATCTTTGGCAAAAAAGAAATTAGTGCCTGCCGGAGGAGTTACCAAGGATCGCACAGGAGTAAAATTTAAGTAGTCGGCCTGCTGATCAATATCAGAGGTTACAGGAACAACCATAAACATGCGTCCGTTATTGCCAAAAAAAGTTACCGTTGATTTTTGCGCCAGCGATAAGGAATAATCAGTATTATCGCCAAACCAAAATATTTTTTTGAAAAATGCAAATACCCTATCCTGTGTTTGCGGGTCGGGTGAAAGTTCATAATAATTTCCATTAGCGTCTTTATCTGCCGCCTGCAACACATCATAATTAGTCAGTCCCGTTGCATTTATATTATTCAGATAAAATGTTTGTGCGGCATTTTTCGTAAACGCGGTAGTCCATGCATTTACCACCAACATATCGGAGGTTGGTTTACGAATAAATATTTTAGTTACCCTGAACGCTGATTTAGCATTTACTTTATCAGCCGCACGCAGGTACACATAATTGGTGTCGTTTAATTTCATACCTGAAACAGGGGCAGTAAGTGCGGTATTACTTATTCCTGTATACACATCGCAATCGGTAATGCTGCCCGATATGTTTTTTGCTACCAGGCTCACTGATGAAACCGATGCAGGCAATATGTATGCACTTCCGGTGGTATCATTCAGGTAAAGTTCAATATGGTCTACATTATCGCTCCCGTCAGGATCGGTGGCCAGCCATGTATATTTTACTGCAGGGAAACTTCGCACCGGATTACGCGTACCTGAAAAGATAAATTTTATATCGGGCGAGGAATTTTTTACAGGATATGTTAGTGCAGCAGGAGTAGGATCCTTTTCACCGTTATTGTCAATGGCACGTACATAAAACCTGAAATCAAATGTATCGGCATTTACCGGAATGTTTAATGAAAAAACACTGTCTTGTCGGGTAGTGGTGAACCAGATTGTACCGTCAAGCGAAATTTCATAAGCCGGAATAAACCCATCGGGGTCAGTTCCCCACCATTGCACTTTTACCTGCGTTTTGTAGCGCAAATCACCGGCACGCAAAATGGTATCCGTAAGCATATACGTTTCGGGAGTCTTGTTCGGTTTAGATGTTCCGTCAAACTCCGTTTTGCATGCATAAAAACCTGAACCAATCAGGCTTAAAAAAAGCAATACATAAAACCGGTTACCGCGCATAAAACAAGTTCCAAACTTACACATTTGGCTGCGCTTGTACCACCTGAAAAAGATTATTTTTTGATTAATTACTTACCACCCCTGTTGAGGTAAATGGTGAGCCGCTGACCGGTGGCCAGCCTGTTCGATTTGAGTTTGTTCCAACGTTTTATATCTTCAACCGAACAATGGTATTTTTGGGCAATACGCAATAAGCCATCACCCCTTTTCACTACATACACCAGTTTTTTCCCTTTAACCGGTGGCGGGGGTGGCGGTTTTTTCTTCACGATGGTTTTATCAGGAGCAGCGGGTTCGGGACTGTTTACAATCAAATCATCATCAAGCAAAATATCGGATGCCGGAATACCTGTGGCCTGTGCCAAAGCCTGTACCATCCCCCCCTGACTGCGTAAATCTGCCACACGCATGGCATATTCGTAGGGCAATACAATGGGAGCCTTGCCTACATACCATGGAATAATCCCCTGTTTGTAAGAAGGGTTCAGATCTTCAATCACCGACACATCCAAACCTACCATTTCACCCAGTTTCTGAAAGGTAATGCTGTTGTCGATATACACGGTATCCACATTCAGGTTCACAGGTAAATCCATTGGGAAAATATTGTGTTCGGCATGGTAACTCAACACATAGGTGGCGGCAATAAAGGCAGGAACATACCCTCGTGTTTCCTTAGGCAGGTATGGCATAATTTCCCAAAAATTCATTTTGCCCCCGCTTCTGCGAATGGCCTTGTTTACATTACCGGGGCCACAATTGTACGAAGCAATTACCAATAGCCAGTCGTTGTACAGCGCATACGAATCCTTAAAATACTGGCAGGCGGCCAGTGTGGCTTTGTAAGGGTCTCTGCGTTCGTCAACATACGAATTAATTTTTAGTCCGTACATAAGCCCGGTGCTGTGAATAAATTGCCATAGCCCATTGGCACCGGCCACCGAAACCGCTCTTGGATTTAATGCCGATTCAATAACCGCCAGGTACTTAAATTCAAGAGGTAGGTTTTGCTGATCGAGTATTTGCTCGAACATGGGAAAATAGTATTTGGAAAGGGCTAGAATTTTTGAAGTGAGCACCCGTTTGCGAATAGCATACAGGTCAATAAATCCTTTCACGTGTTGATTGTATTCGAGCGGAATTTCGGACTCGAGCAGGGAGAGGCGATAGCTGATGGTTGAATCGGTGTAGCGGGGAATATCGTCTTCCTTAAACCCGTACACATTCATATCACCGATGGTTTTACTATCGTTGTATTTTAAGTGAAATGCATTGGTAAGACTATCTAATGAAGCTACAATACGGGCATTCTCATCAGTGATGGCGGGAGTTTGCGCCAGCGCAAAAACCGGCCACAGCATACACATAAGAATACCTTTTTTCAGTTTCATGGAGTTGGTTTACGGCAATAACCATGCGGCAAATGCCCATTCATCACCGCTTACAAAATTACCTCAATACCTGCCCAGTATATAGTACATCAAAAGGCTATTAATCAACAAAGCCCTGCTTAGCTGTTGCTAAGAGGGCTTTGCCGTATTTCAAAAATGGAGATTAATAATTGTTCAGCATCATTGGCATCACCAGCATCAGCATGTCTTCGTTATCGGCCTGAATGGCAGGCAACATTAATCCTGCGCGGTTTGGTTGCGACATTTCAAGACATACATCATCGGTATCTATTACATTGAGCATATCTATGAGGTAACGCGAGTTAAATCCTATTTCCATATCCTGTCCGTCATAGTGGCACGACAGGCGGTCTTGCGCCTCATTGGCAAAATCAAAGTCCTCGGCCGATATCACCAATTCACTACCGGCTAATTTTAACCGAATCTGATGGGTGGTTTTATTGGAATAGATGGAAATACGCTTGATGGCACTTTGAAACGATTGTTTGATTACGGTAAGCTTATTCGGATTTTCATTTGGGATAACCGCACGGTAATCCGGATATTTTTCATCAATCAGGCGGCAAATAAGATTTACCCCTTCAAAGGAGAAAAAGGCATTCGATTTATTAAAATCTACTTTTACGGTAGTATCGTCATTTGGCAATGATGATTTTAGAAGGTTAAGGGCCTTTTTAGGAACAATAAATGCCTCTTCCACTCCCGGCTTAATATCTTTACGGATAAAACGTACCAACCGATTGGCATCGGTAGCTACAAAAGTTACCTGATCTTTCATCAGCTGAACATATACACCGGTAAGGTTTAAACGCAATTCATCGCTGCTGGTAGCAAACACCGTTTTGTTAATGGCCTTGAGCAATACGCTGGCCGGCATGGCAAATGATTTATCGCCTTCCACCTCGGGCACCTTAGGAAAATCATCCCCACTTTGACCTGAAAGTTTGTAGCGACCCGAACCGGTATGAATCTCAACTGAAAAAGTAGAATTATCAACCGAAAAGGTAAGTGGTTGCTCGGGCAATGTTTTAAGTGTATCCATCAATAACCT
The DNA here is from genome assembly GCA_964535575.1 of uncultured Bifidobacteriaceae bacterium. GTDB lineage: Bacteria > Bacteroidota > Bacteroidia > UKL13-3 > UKL13-3 > JAGPCK01. The sequence goes on along the minus strand of CAZHTC010000007.1, from coordinate 88,864 downwards.
TGACGGGATGGCCACTTTAATATCTTCATTCGATTCCACTTCGATGGAAGTGGTCATAGATGTTTCCAGGTCGGTAGAGGAGATTGAAAGCCTGTTACCTTTGATATCGAAAAGGAAATTTTCGAGAATGGGAATAATGGGTTTGGAAACAACTACGCCATCAATAAGCTGCAAATGGCTTAGCAGGTTGGAAGTGGATACAACAAATTTCATATATATTTATTTGAGTGGAAGCAAAAATAGACGGGCATACTTGGGAATCCAATGGCTTTTTTTTCACAAAAACGGGCAGTTGTCAACCACAGTATCTTTTTACTGCTCTTCCGGCCTTCCAATCGCCTTTCCCTCATTAAATTTCTTTTCCTGCTCAGTAATAAGCTTTTGTTCCTCTTCGGTAACGGGCGAATCCATAAGTTTACGTAAATCGGGTTGGCCGGCATTTACCCAGGCGGTGTACCAAAGAGAACCCACTAAAGCAATTGACTCCCGCATTCTGCGCTCTACCATATTGCCCAGGCTACGGTCAAATGCCTGTGCATACTCGGGCGAATAGGTGCGTATGGTAAGGTTTCCTTTTTGCTCAAATGCAAATTTGCGGTCGTCCGGAAATTTTTTACTCAGCTCCCGTTCAAATCGCAATACCGAATCAACCGCTGCAAAACTTCCGTTAATGGCTATCCAGGCTGCTTTTTGCACATCATCAATATAAACGGCTTTCCCGGTAAAAAAATCGTAACTGCTACTGAATAACTCAGGCAGGCGCGATTCCCAAAACCCGTGAATACCATTTTGCCCGGTGAGTTGCCCATTATAGTTTTCGGTGCTATGCAAAGGCACATGTGCATCGGCTACATAATGACCTAAATCGGCCGAAAGTTTAAGAACACGGCTTTTATTTTTCTCTTTAAAGGCCTCGGTAAGCCGGTACATCATTACCTGAATATGCCAGGGTACAATTCCGTAGGCAAGCAGGGTGTCTTCGGTGTATTTGGCTACTGCATCTTTCCATTTATGCGGAATGGTATCAATAGGAGCGCAACATTCGTAATGGTCGGCATCAAGGTAATGACGGCAAGCCTCCGCGACATCACTGTATCTGCGTTTGTCGGGGTCGGGGGCATGTTCGGTTAAATATTCTATATTTTCCTTATAAAACCCGAAAATATCGGGTGGCAAGGTAAACACTGCTAGCCGATTGATGGTACGGTGTCCGAAAAAACCCCACGCCCCAACCATTACGGTGGTTACCCAAAAAACAAGAATGAAAAAAACTTTTTTAAACACCCGGATCTATTTCTGAATCACCAGTCCGGTGGCTTCCATAGCAATATCGTCTTTGGGCGAAGTAATGGCATTTACCTCTTCGGTTGTTTTGCCGGCTTCGCGGGCCATTTGTTGAAGCTCTTCCACGCTTATCGGTTCTTTGGTAAGTACCCCTTTTACCGTTACCGTTTTGCCCTCAATATCGGGGGTAAGGTGAAATTTTTTCTCAGCTATATCAATATACAAATCCTCACCGCCTTCGTTTTTCAGCATCAGCCAGCAGCCTTCGCTTTTACATACTTCGGTTACTTTACCGGTTACCACCACCGGCATTTCATTTACCGAACTCATGGCTTTTAGGGCCTCGCCCACACTCATGGCCGAGTCTGCATTAAATTTTTCTCCGTATTTCCCGTCAGACTCCATTTTGGCTTCCTTGCCACAGGAATACAGTAAAAAACTGAGGGCAATGACTACTAATTGTTTCATATGCTGTAATGATGTTAATGAGATGCAAAGGTATAAAACCCCATCACACTATTAAAGCCGGGTTAAAAATTATCCAACTTTCTTTGATTTGCCCTAACTTGCACTGCTTTTTTTATTGTAACACAAGCACCCCATGAAAGCAATTATTCCTGTAGCGGGTATTGGCTCACGTCTGCGTCCGCACACACACACCCAACCCAAGGCCCTTATTCCGGTAGCCGGCAAACCCATACTTTCTCATATTGTAGACTACCTGATTGAAAGCGGATACAACGAATTTGTATTTGTTATAGGGTATCTGGGCGATAAGGTAGAAAGTTACATCACCACTCATTACCCAAAAGTAAAAAGTGAATTTGTGTTGCAAACATCCGGACGTGGAGTGGGGTATGCCATTTGGCTTACGCGCAATCTGGTGAAGCCTGATGAAAGCGTTTTTATTGCCTTTGGTGACACCATTTTTGATGCCAACCTGGAGGCGGTACATGCCCTGCCCACCTGCGCCATTGGTGTGAAAAAGGTAGACGACCCGCGCGCTTTTGGTGTGGCTGAAGTTGATAAAAACGGACATATCACCAAAGTGATAGAAAAACCACTGATACCCAAAAGCAATATGGCTATGGTAGGGTTGTATCATTTTAAAAAAGCCGGTAAGCTGATGCAAACGCTGGATCACCTGATTCAAAACAATATTAAAACGCAAAACGAGTTTCACCTCACCGATGCCATCATGCACATGATTGATAACGGGGAACCGTTTCAGAGTTTTGCCGTTGACAACTGGTTTGATTGTGGTAAAAAAGAAATTTTGCTCGAAACCAATTCCACCCTGCTTAAACGCATGTCACTGAAACAGGACTGGAGCCATTTTGAGAACACCGTGATTATTCCACCGGTACATATCCCTTCCAGTTGTAAAATAAGCAACAGCATCATCGGACCCAATGTATCTATTGGTGAAGACTCCATTGTGAACTATACCATCATTAAAAACTCCATTATAGGGCCTTATTCCCATTTGGAAAATGCCATTCTAGAAGATTCGCTGGTAGGCAACGACTCGGTGTACAAAGGGATGGTGCAAAGTTTAAATCTGGGCGACAGTACCGAAATTAATTTTGGGTAAAAACAATTGATGCAAAACCGCATTACCTCACTCTTTCACATTCAATACCCCATAGTGCAGGGAGGCATGGTATGGTGCAGCGGATGGAAACTGGCCTCGGCTGTGTCCAACGCAGGAGGACTCGGATTAATTGGTGCGGGCTCCATGCGACCCGATGTGTTGCGCCAACATATACGCCAATGTAAAATTGCTACCCATAACCCTTTTGGTGTGAACGTGCCGTTGCTCTACGCGCATACCGAAGAAAATATAAAAGTTATACTGGAAGAAGAAATAAAAATTGTTTTTACCTCGGCAGGAAACCCCGCGCTATGGACCCAAAAACTAAAAGACCATGGCTGCACCGTGGTGCACGTGATAGCCAATACCAAATTTGCCCGCAAGGCCGAAGAAGCCGGAGTGGATGCCCTGGTGGCTGAAGGATTTGAGGCAGGGGGGCATAACGGCAGAGAAGAAACAACCACCATTTGTTTAATCCCCCTCATTCGCGAAACAACTTCACTCCCCTTGCTGGCAGCAGGTGGCATCGCCTCGGGAAAAGCCATGCTTGCGGCTATGGCATTGGGTGCCGATGGGGTACAAATAGGTTCGTTGTTTGCGGCCAGCAGCGAATCATCGGCACATGAACTCTACAAAAATGCGGTGATACAAGCCAGGGACGGAGATACTGTGTTAACTTTAAAACAACTAAATCCGGTGCGTTTATTACGAAATGGATTTTACCAGCAGGTAGCCACAGCCGAATCGGAAAAAGCTACTCCCGAACAACTGAAAGAACTACTTGGAAAAGGACGGGCGCGTAAAGGAATTATGGAAGGAGATCTGGAAAACGGAGAACTGGAAATTGGTCAGGCTGCGGCACTTATTCACGAGGTAAAACCTGTTGCACGTATAATGAACGAATTAATAAGTGAGTTTAATAAAAGTACCCAAAAATTAACCAACTTTTCCCTTTGAGCAAAACAAACGAATTTACGATACACGAGTTTGCCAGCGGCATACGCATGGTGCATAAACAGGTGGCGGCAACCCAGATTGCTCATTGCGGCTACATCATTAATGCCGGGGCGCGCGATGAAGAAAAAAATGCCACCGGAGTGGCTCACTTTATCGAACATATGCTGTTTAAGGGAACTGCCAAAAGAAAATCATCGGCTATTCTTTCGCGTATGGACGAAGTAGGGGCCGAATTAAATGCCTATACCACCAAAGAACAAACAAGCATTTACTCCTCTTTCCCCGCCCCTTATCTTACACGTGCGGTTGATTTGCTCACCGATATCTGTTTTCATTCTACTTTTCCGAAACATGAAATGGAGAAAGAAAAAAAAGTGGTGCTCGAAGAATATGAAATGTACCTGGATACACCCGAAGAAAGTATTTACGATGAATTTAACGAACTTCTTTTCCCCAAACATCCTTTAGGAAACAATATACTGGGAACACCGGAAACCATCAGTAAGTTTAATCAAAAACAAATCACCCGTTTTATTGCCAAAAATTATTTACCGCAGCATATTGTTTTCAGCTATGTGGGCACACACCCATTTGAAGAAGTAAAAAAAATACTAGAACGCTCGCTTGGGCATGTACGATTTTCCTCCGGACACCGGCAACGACTAAAAGCGGCACCCGCAAAGCCCTTTACGCATACGGTTAAAAAAAGTTACACGCAGGCGCATTGCATCATGGGCGCACGGGCTTACCACAACAAGCATAAACACCGGGCAGCGCTTTTATTGCTCAGCAATTACCTGGGAGGTCCGGCCCTCAACTCCCGTTTAAATTTATCGGTGCGCGAAAAATACGGATACACCTATCATATCGAGTCGTCTTATACCCCCTACAGTGACACAGGTGCCTTTTCCATTTACATGGGTACCGATCAAAAGTACCTCGAAAAATGCACCGAAGCTATACACAAAGAATTGCATCAGCTATGCCATCAATCACTGTCAACAGCCAGATTACAGGCTGCCAAAAAACAATTTATAGGGCAAATAAGCATGGCCGAAGAAAGCCGCAGCAACCTGATGCTGGCACTTGGAAAAAGTTTAAACGATTACAACAAAGTTGATACATTACCCCAGGTATATCAAAAGATTGAAGCCGTAACATCCGCACAACTTCTGGAAATAAGTAATCACATTTTGCGCCCTGAAAATTTAAGCCGCCTGATTTATTTGCCGGAAAAATAATACTAAATAATACCCCCCTAGCTGTCGCAAGTTTATAACTTGTGACAAGAAATAACTGAAGTTTGTAACTTCAGCAACCCCAGCCTTCGCTCGCGTGCCGCGAGTGTAAGCCAAATACACCGGCATGATGCCGGCCACCAAAACTTTCATTAATTTAGCGGTTAATGAGTGAATACCGAAAAACAACAGCGAATTAACTTTTTTATGTAACCCTTACCCCTGTAGGCTGGATTGATGTATTTTCGAGAGATTGCTATAAGCAATTACTGATAGAGAATTTACAATATTGCCAGCAACAGGAAGGATTAGAAATTTATGCATATGTCATCATGAGTAATCATTTGCATCTTATTGCTGCCAGCCGTAATACTGAGTTGAGTCAATTGTTTGGTCGTTTTAAAAGTCACACAGCAAAAAAAATAATTTCAATGATTGAAACAGATTCTGGCGAAAGCAGAGGTTGCCTATACCACCGGACAGGCTTTTGCCCGCAAATTCTCCAATCTTGTTACCGGAGTGCGCACGGCTACCATTGTCCGCACCCCGAACAACAAGATGTACCCGAATCCTGTTGCTCCCGGAGGCATCCTGCATATAGATATTCAACCACAGGATATAGGGAAAACGCATACCATTAACGATTTGCAGGGAAAAATAAAATACAGCGGGAAATTGTTGTTTGAAAACAACGCGCTGAATTTAGATGAATTTACCGAAGGAATTTACCTCATTCGCATCAGCAACAGCCCGCAGGCATACAAACTGGTTATTACCGGAACCGAGTAGATCCTATGGAAACACACCCAATTGTCCGTAGCTGGCGGCCAGTTTATCAATTCCGTTAACAAACGCTGCCGTGCGCAGGTCTTTTATTTCCCTGTTCTGATTTCGAATCGCAAACAATTCGTTGGTAGCACCAATCATGGTATCTTCCAGTCCGGAGCGTACCAAATCTATTTCATCGGCCCCGCGGATAATGACCTGTTTAGCTTTTGCATCAACCGTTTTTCCGGTAATTTTTTCAATGGTATCAATCAGTTTTCCCATGGAGCCTTCTTCAAACCTGCGCTCCATGCGACCAAAACGCACATGCGATAAATTGCGCAACCACTCAAAATAGGACACTGTAACACCACCTGCATTCAGGTAAAGGTCGGGTAAAATCAATATATTTTTTTCAATAAGTATTTTCTCAGCATCAAAGGTGGTGGGGCCATTGGCTCCTTCGGCAATAATTTTGGCTTTGATACGTGCGGCATTATCAATTGTAATCTGATTTTCCAATGCAGCAGGGATAAGGATGTCACACTCCTGTTCCAGCACTTCCAGTGAGTTGGTGAAATTTTTTGCCCCCGGATAATCCAGAATAGATTTGGTTCCTTTACGAAACTGGAATACTTCTTCTACATTCAATCCGTCTTTATTATAAATACCGCCTTCATATTCGGCAATACCAACAATAATGGCCCCGCCTTCTTCACAAAATTTGGCTGCATAATAACCCACATTGCCCAAGCCCTGAACAATTACCCTTTTGCCGGCCATGCCGGTGCTCAGGCCAATTTTATCCATCTCCTCTTTATTGTTCACACACTCGCGTATGCCATAGTAAATTCCCAACCCGGTGGCTTCGGTGCGGCCATTAATTCCTCCCTGCCCCACAGGTTTTCCGGTTACACATCCCATCGCGTTGATATCATCGGGACGAAAAGCGGCATAGGTGTCGGCAATCCATGCCATTTCGCGCGGACCTGTACCATAATCGGGGGCCGGCACATCAACTGCAGGGCCTATCATATCTCTGCGAATAAGCTCGGTGGCAAAACGTCTGGTAATTTTTTCGAGCTGCTGCACCGAATATTTTTTGGGATCAACTTTTACACCTCCTTTAGCACCGCCAAAAGGCACATTTACCACGGCACATTTAAAAGTCATTAAAGTGGCTAATGCTTTTACCTCTTCCACATCTACCATTTCGCTGAAACGAATACCTCCTTTTACCGGTGTTTTATGCTGGCTATGCTGTACCCGTATTCCCTCAAACACTTCAATATTGTCGCCAATTTTCACCGGGAAATACGTTACATAAATACTGTTGCAGATTTTGATTTGCTCAAGCAAACCTTTTTCGTGCTTGGTATAGCGGGCAGCATTATCAAAATAACGCAGCACATCGCCATAAAATTTGTGACCTGAGGCCGGTTGATTGCTCATAGAGGTATTGAATTGAATGGGACGAATTTACTACTTTTCGAATATGTTACATATGTATGGGCCGGTTTTCGGTAGCCGCAAGGCAGGCCTCCTTAAACGCTTCGGTATAGGTAGGGTGAGCATGGCTCATACGGGCCACATCCTCGGCACTGGCTCTAAACTCCATGGCTACTACGGCTTCGGCAATCATATCGGCTGCGCGGGCTCCTATGATATGAGCTCCCAGAATTTCATCGGTTTCGGCATCGGCCAGAATTTTTACCAATCCGTCCAAATCCATACTGGCTCTTGCACGGCCCAATGCACGAAAAGGGAAGGACCCCGTTTTATATTTACGGCCTTCTTTTTTCAGTTCTTCTTCGGTTTGGCCTACTGCGGCCACCTCGGGCCAGGTGTACACCACCGAGGGAATAAGATTGTAATTGATATGCGGTTTTTGTCCCGCAATGGTTTCTGCTACAAACACGCCTTCCTCTTCGGCTTTATGGGCCAGCATGGCACCGCGTACCACATCGCCAATGGCATATATACCCGGTACATTGGTTTGCAAATGCTCATCCACCGCTATGCGTCCGCGCTCATCGGCTGCTAAACCGGCTGCTGCTAAATTTAATCCATCGGTATGTGGTTTTCTTCCTACGGAAACCAAACAATAGTCGCCTTTCCAGGCTACTTTTTCTCCGGCTGCATTTTCAGCTGTTACAGTTACTTCTTTTCCTTTAACTGTGGCCCCCGTAACTTTATGGTTAAAGAAAAATTCAAACCCAAGTTTACGCAATACCCGTTGCAGTTCTTTGCCCAGCGCCCCGTCCATCATGGGGATGATGGATGAGGTATATTCCACCACGCTTACTTTAGCTCCCAAACGGGCATATACCGAACCTAATTCCAACCCGATAACGCCCCCGCCAATAATGATGAGGTGTTTGGGAACTTCAGTCATTTCCAATGCTTCGGTTGAAGTAATGATCCGCTTTTTGTCAATGGCTAGTCCGGAAAGAGAAGCAGGTTTTGACCCGGTGGCAATTATGACCTTATCCGCTTCAATGGTTTGTTCCTTTTCTCCCGATATACGGATGGTGTTTTTGGTAACAAACGAACCCATACCCGTGTACACATCAATTTTATTTTTCTTCATTAAAAAATTAATGCCATCAGTGTTTTGTTTCACCACCTCGCGTTTGCGGGCTATCATTTGTTTCAGGTTTACCTGTACCTCTTTTACATCAATGCCATGGGTGGCAAAAGTGTGGGTGGCATTATGGTAATGCTCGGAAGAATCGAGCAGCGCTTTTGACGGAATGCACCCCACATTAAGACAAGTACCTCCAAGAGTGGAGTATTTTTCGATAATGGCTGTTTTTTTTCCTAGCTGGGCACAACGAATGGCGGCTACATACCCGCCCGGCCCCGATCCTATCACTGCAACATCGTATTTCATTGGTAAATTTTTCCTTTTTTAAAGGGGCAAAGGTAGAACAAAGCCTTAAAAACAGGGAGCATTACCCGGTTGATGGCTCATAAATTTTCAGTTTCCATCCGTTTTTTTTGTTACCTAACGCTTGTTCAGTCACTTGGGTGTTTTAATTTAGCTTCTGTTAAACAAAACAGAATGTTATGAGCCAACTGAACGAACACTTTGATTACGCCAAAAATCTTTGGGAAAGCGGACATCAAAACGATCATATCGAGCTGGAATTAACCAAACGCGGCCTGCAGCGCGAAATGGTGCAGGAGGTAATTAAACATATTAAAGACCTGCGTTATGCCAAACGCAGAAGCCGGGGTATGAACCTGCTTACTGCCGGCTGTGTGTTTTTACTGCTTGGCTTTTTATGTACCCTGTTTGTTTCTTACTCCGATACCACTTTTCACTACACTCTTTACGGATTTACCGTGCTGGGCATTTGCCTGGTAATGCTGGGTGTGGCCGATATTATGGGCTAACTTAATTCTCACCTTTTGAACAAAGCCCGCCAATTGGCGGGCTTTGATGTTTTATACACGGCAATTGGCGAGTACACAATTTCATCGTCACTGCGCTTGTCCCGACCCATCGTGAAGGAACGTGACACATCCCGTCTATACGGGGAAGCAGTCTCCCAAAAGAAGCACATCGTTTCAAACAAGGAGATTGCTTTGTCATGAGTACATTCCGCGCAATGACGGTGTATTTGGGTTTTGCAGTTCCAAAAAAAATGTCACTGCGCTTGTCCCGACCTTTCGGAAAGGTGCGAAGCAGTCCCCAAGAGAGCACCTGGTTTCAAACGAGGAGATCGCCACGTCATGAGTACATTCCTCGCAATGACGGTGTGTTTTGGGTTTTGCAGTTCCAAAAAAAGAACGTCACTGCGAGGAACGAAGCAGTCGCCCAAATAGAGCACATGGTTCCATACAAGGAGATCGCCACGCGATGAGTACATGACTCGCGATGACGGTGTGTTTTGGGTTTTGCAGTTCCAAAAAAAGAACGTCACTGCGAGGAACGAAGCAGTCCCCCAAAATATTGCAGTTTATCACTCATAGAAGAAGCAAAGATGTTTTTCAAGTAAAGTTACCCTGAAACTTTTGTCAAAGAATATGAGCTTCTTACTGTTTCCCCTCCAAAAATTCACTCAGTTCCCGTTTGTACGAGGCAATGTTCAGCACATCGGCTACCTGAAAATAATTTTCCTTATCGATGCAAAACTCATAGGCAAATTTGGCCATATCCATTTTGTACGATTCAATGCTCATGAGTTTAATGATATCTTTAATCTGGTTCACGGTAAAACATTTTTTACTGCGGATGATTTGCTTGATGGTGGTAACCTTACTGCTCTCTACATATTGTTTGGAGATAGTGTTTTTGATGGCAGCCATATCAGCATCCGACACACTGCATGGAGGAGGAACCGGCTGTTCATCTCCTTTTGGTTTGTTCTGCTCATTATAAAATGCCATCAGTTCGTCCTGGTTGGGTTGGTGTTTAAACACCTGAATCATCTTGTTGTAATTGCCCTGATCGTAACAATGCGCATATGCAGCTTTCAACAAATTGAGCCGTGAAGTTTCCAGTTCCATTACAAGTGCCAGTTTCATTAGTTGTGCAGCCGACAAACAATTGCTGTTTACCACAGCCATTGTGCTGTTAAATTTATTGTTTTCGCCTATGGTGGCTTTTACATTTTTCAGATGGTAGTCAAAATCATTTTCAGCAATGGGCATATTGCATCCTTTGTTACCTGTGTACATGCGGTAGTCAGGAAAAGTGATGTTCTTAAACGGATCCTCGGGAGCGGGTGGCGGTGTTGGTTTAGTTTCGGTAGGTGGAGGAACAGGGCGTGACTTGCGTACAATTCCATTTACAAAATCGTGCAGACGAAACACCGTGGAATAATAAGCAAACACATCATACACATCGTAAAAATTATCTTTATCAAAGGTATTGACATAGGCTGCTTTGCAAAATTCAAGTCGGTCGTAATCATTTTCAAATGTCCCGGCAATCTGTTTTACCTGAGCCGTGGTGAGGCAATTATTGGCGGCTACATTTTTTGCCTCGGTAAGTTTGCCCTGCGCCTGCGTTTGGCTTTGCACCGTACGGTACAATTGCTGAAACAGCAGGTTATTGACCGGAGAACCGCATTTGGTTTGCGCCTGTGTCGCAAAAGCGATACTCAACAAAATAAAAAGAGAAGTGGTTAATTTTTTCATATTTGAAATTTTACGGATGTTATTTTACGGTTGTAATGCCCAGGTTAAAAAAAGTAAATGCCCATTGGTCGGTGGCTTCGTCAATAAGTTTTGAAGTTGGTTTTCCTGCTCCGTGTCCTGCTTTTTTATCAATGCGGATAAGCACGGCATTATCACCGGCCTGACAAGCCTGCAACGTGGCAATAAATTTATAGGAGTGGGCCGGCACCACACGATCATCATGATCGGCAGTGGTAACCAATGTAGCCGGATAAGTTAATCCGGACTTAAGATTGTGCAGTGGAGAATAACGATAAAGTGTCTTAAATCCAGCTGCACTATCGGCACAACCGTATTCTCCCATCCATCCCCAGCCGATTGTGAACTTATGGTAGCGCAACATATCCATAACTCCCACGGCAGGCAGGGCTACTTTAAATAACTCAGGTCGCTGGCACATGACTGCTCCCACCAGCAATCCACCATTGGAGCCTCCTTTTATAGCCAGTTTTTGGGGCGAAGTATATTTTTGTGCAATCAGGTATTCGGCAGCAGCAATAAAATCGTTAAACACATTTTGTTTTTTGTAAAGCATTCCTCCTTCATGCCATGTTTCGCCATATTCTCCTCCTCCGCGCAAATTGGCCAGTGCATATACACCACCATTTTCTAAAAACACCAGATTGGAAATGCTGAATGATGGGGTTAAGCTGATATTAAATCCCCCATAGCCATACAGCAGCGTTGGGTTATTGCCGTCAAGCACCAGCCCCTTTTTGTGTACAATAAACATGGGAACTTTTGTGCCGTCTTTGCTGGTGTAAAAAACCTGTTTGGTCTGGTACTCGTCAAGGTTGAATTGTATTTCGGGCTTTTTATACAGCGTTGATTTGTTTTTGTCAATCTGATAGCGGTAAATGTAAGACGGGTAGGTAAACGAAGTGAATGAATAAAAAATTTCCTTATCGCTGTGACGGCCACCAAAACCGCCAATGGTGCCAAGCGTAGGAAGTTTTACCTCGTGAATTAATTTTCCGGTGGTATCATATACAAAAGCATGGTTGGCCACATCTTTCATGTACACCGCTAAAATTTTCCCACCGGTATACGAAACCGATTCGAGCACATCTTTTCCTGCAGGTAAAATATTTTTCCAGGTATCTTCCCAGGGGGCTTTTAAATCAACCAGCACCAGCCGTTTATTAGGAGCACTGCGGTTGGTCATCATTAAAAGTTTATCCCCAATATTATCAATTACTACGTTTTCGCTTACAAAATCATCGATAAACGGAATAAACTTCGATTCTTTTTTAGTAAGGTCCTTTACCCAGACAGCATTTTTTGAAGCGGCTCCCTCCGATATATGCATTACCAGGTAATGTTCATCTTCGGTTACGCTGATATCATAATAACGGAGAGGTTTGGTGGCATCGTGAAAAACGAGTTGGTCGTTGCTCTGGTCTTCGCCCAGCTTGTGGTAATACACTTTGTGGTACTCGTTCATGGCCGACAGTTCTTTTCCGTCAACCGGGGCATCGTAGCGGCAATAGTAAAATCCGTCTCCGTACCAGGCTACCCCCGAAAATTTTATCCATTTCAGGTGGTCGGCTGTTTTGGCTCCTGTTTCCAGATTGATTACAAAAAATTCATTCCAGTCGCTTCCTCCGCTCGATGTGCCATATACTGCAAATTTCCCTTTGTTATCGGCAACAAACGTGGTGAGCGAAACGGTTCCATCCATTGATAAAGTATTAGGATCAATCAGCACTTTTCCCTCCGTTTCGGGGTTTTCCATTATGTACAGTACGCTTTGATTTTGCAAACCATTGTTTTTATACATAAAGTATTTATTGCCCGAGCGAAAAGGAGCACTGTATTTCGCATAGTTCCACAGTTGCGTGAGTCTTCCCTTAATTTTATCACGGTAACTTATCTGACTCAGGTATCCCATGGTAGCGGCATTTTGCGCATCCACCCAGTTTTTGGTAGAGTCGGCATTTTCGTTTTCGAGCCAACGGTAAGGGTCGGCTACTTCTTTGTTTCCGTAATGGTCAACCTGATTTCCTTTAGGGGTATTTGGGTACACGGGTTTGTTTTGAGCCAATAACCCATCGGGGTTTAAATTCATTGCTACAGCCAGTATTAATGTATTATAAATTATTTTTTTCATGCGCCTTCATTTCAGGCAAAGGTATAAAACTAAAAATGTTTTTCTTTGCAGGGATGTTATTGCGTTTTTACCGTACACTCACTTACCTCAATCTGGATGTAGTGGCAGGGGCAGTAATTTGCTCCTGTTTTGCCGGGAAGGTGCTTCAGGTAACCGAACCCACTGCCGTGTACAATACCTGTTTAGCACTTAGCATCTGGCTGGTGTACACTATTGACCGCCTAATTGATATCAGCCGAAAAGAAAGAAAGCTCCTAAGCAAACGCCATCAATTTCATAAAACCTATCAACGTTTTCTGTGGCCGGCAGTTGTTATTGCATTTTTACTGAACAGCTGGCTTGCGGTAAACCGATTGCCCTATACCATGCTTGTGTTCGGGTTGCTGGTAGTCTCGGGGGTGGCTGCTTACCTTATTGCCGTAAATATGCTCCCTTCCGCAAGGAGCAAATGGTTTCAGAAAGAACCGCTCATTGCTTTGGTGTACACTACCGGAGTATGGGGCAGCAAACTTTGGCTGGTACCTGCGCTTTCCTTCAGGGCATTTATGGTGATTGTGGTTCCGTTTTTTTTACTGGCACTTATGAACCTGCTTGTTTTTTCATATTTCGAAACCGATACCGACAAGGAAAATAATCAACGGTCGTTATCAGCCTTGCTGGGCGCAGAAAACGTAGGAAAAGTTATTATGGTTCTGTTTGCATTGGTGCTCACCATAAACCTCACTATGGTGCGCATGGATGCTACACCGCTCTACCTTATGATTTCCATTACCCGCACCGCTATGGGGTTTATTCTCTTTGGCCTGTTTTACCGAAGTGAATTTTTTTATGAAGACGAACGGTACCGAATTATAGGGGATGCGGTGTTTATGCTTCCACTTATCCCGCTGTGGTTATATTTTTAATGTTGCACCACTATTTTCCCTACCACTAATTCTTTGCCGTTTATTTTAAAAAAGTAGAGCCCGTTCATCCAACCCGAAGTAGTTAAAACAACTTCCCTTTGTCCGGGTTCAACGGTTTCATTCAATATTGTTTTTCCCTGAATATCGAACACGGTTAACTGAGCCTGCTGCGTGCAAACTCCCTGCAGTTGAATCACTGAACTGTTATGTGCCGGATTCGGATACACCACTGCCGTGGCTGCCGAAGGATTTTGCCCAGGCGAAACGCCTACCTGCAGGGTATTCCTCCATATTCCGTTATTTTGTGTGGATACAAACAGGTATTGAGGCGTTGCAAAAAACTTTCCTATGCTAACCCCTCCATTGGGTCCGTTGTCGACAAAAATCCAGCTGTATCCGAAATTAATGCTAAGATACACCCCTCTGTTGGTAGCCGCAAACAATCGCTCGCCTACCTGATCTACCACAAATAATTTAGGTTGATCCGGAAGGTTTTGTCCCTTTGCATTTACCCATTTACCATTTACAAAATACTTAATACTATCGGTAAAATTGCGGCACACGGCCAGGAAATATGATGAGCCGGGTAATATTTTCAATACCTCAGAGCCTACTGCCGTTGGAACACCGGTATTTACTGCGGTAAATGTTTCGGCATTATCGGTGGAGATGAATAATTTGGAATATCCCAGCGCATCTTTACCTTGTATCATTAACGTATCTCTTGCGCCTATGATCGAAGTTACCGAGCCCACCCCCGTAGTTAATTCAACCGGAAGTTTGCTGTGCACGTTTTCAAAACTCTGCCCGTAATTAGTAGATCGGTACACAAAAACATTACTGCCTGTGCGGTTACGGATAAACAGGCTTGAATCGTTGCTGCCAATCAGATCAAATTCATATATCCCCGATGGAACGGTACAACGGGTCCAGCTTACTCCGTTATTTGCCGACTGATATAACCGCATGGTGTCACCCAAATGCACTTTGAGGGAAGCATACACGCGGTCGCGGGTTTTGATAATATCGCTCACAAAAATTTCGGGGCTGTCAATGCCTGTGTTTGATAAATTCCAGTTAAGGCCGTTGTCGGTAGAGCGGACAATACCTTTGTAGGAGAAGGTAGTGATCAGCGCCCCTCCTGATGTTACCGTAGTGGTTGACTTGCTTGCATATAACCCGCCCGAACGTTTACCCCAGTTTAATCCACCGTTTGACGAATAAAAATTTTCGTAATAAAAAACCGCCATCATATCATTGCCTCCCATCCATATAACCTGCTGCATCATTGGAAACTGCACTCCGAATGGTGCTGGTAATTTGAACCAATTCATCCCCTGATCGTAGGAGATATACATATTGGGTTTGAAATGTGGATTATAATCAATGCCGCATACAATTAGTTTATTGTTGTAGTAATACAGGTTGTACAACTCAGCCCGCGGATAAATGGTATTTACCGAATCTTCCCATACTCCATTGGTTAAATTGAGGCGATAAATCCCCGTATAATCAACAATGGCATATACGTAATTGGAGCTTACCGCAGTATCACCGGCAAAACTTTCAAGTATAGCTCCGGGAGGTAAATTCAGGGTAGGAAAATGGGTAATGGTAAGGCCGTCAGTAGTTGTGTAAAGCGAATCGGGACCGCGGTCGATAATAACAAAATCGTTTCTCACCTTGTAAATATGGGGGCGTTTGGTAAAGATATGCGACCCGCTGGTCCATGTTTTTCCATAATCGGTAGAGCTGAACATTTTCCATTGGTTGCCCGGTGTTTTTGCCGTTACCACCAGGCGGTTTCCCAGAGTAAACACGCGGTCAATATACTGACGCAAATCTCCGGGGTCGGTACAACTGGTCCAGGTTACTCCTGCATCGGTTGATTTTGCCAGTCCGTATGTAGTTGCTGCAAATAAAGTATCGTTAAGCTGGGTGAGCCAGTTAATCTCGGTCGAGTTTTCGATGCCTATTCCATTGCTGGTATAGGTCCACTGAAGGCCTTTGTTTGTGGTTTTAAAAATACCTCCTCTTGCTCCGGCATACAACACCCCTTTGTGGTAAAGATAACTGCGTATGTCACCTCCTTCCAGTTCACCGTTGAGCATCTGTGTCCAGTTGCTTATTTGGGCCATCGAAACATATCCGGAGGCAATGAGGCAAACCAGTAAGAGTAGCTTTTTATTAAATATTCTCGGCATCATACTGGCGAAAATACAATGCATTTACCCATAAATTTCAATCACTCAACGAAAACGATGATATATATCAAAGCTCATAATGACGTAAATCATTCTTTTTCAAGTAGAAGTTATAGTACCTTTGATTTGGTAATTTATCTATTATGTGTGCTGAACTAAATTAATTTGTATCGTTATGATTAAAAAAATTCTGGTCCCTACCGATTTCTCCAAGTGTGCAGAAAACGCAGCCAAATTTGCCGGAGAGATTGCCCTAAAGTTTAATGCCGAAATAACCCTCTACCACATTTATACCATCCCCGTTGTCGACCCGGTTGTTCCAGCCGGTTCGCTGGATAGTATGATTAAGGAAATGGAAAATTCTTCGCATGCCAACCTTAAAAAAGCCATTGAAAAAATTCAAAAAGCTTTTCCGGGTTTGGTGATAAAAGGAAAAACAAAAAGCGGTTTTGCCGTTCCCGAAATTATTTCGCACGCCAAAAAATCAAAACATGAGTTGATTGTAATGGGTACCACCGGAGCCAGCGGCATTGAAGAACTACTGGTGGGAAGCAATACCGCGAGTGTGCTCGAAAAATCGGAATGCCCCGTATTGGCAATTCCTGCCAAAAGCAAATACTCGGACATCAAATCCATTCTTTACACCACCGATTTAACCATGCCCGAAGGAAAAACCTTTGGCGGACTGATTGAATTTGCCAAAGGATTTGGCGCAAACATTACCGTGCTGCATGTAAAAAATGAACTCGACCGCTATTTTAAAATGAGCGAAATACGCTTTGAGAATTATGGTAAAATGGCCAGTTACTCCAAAGTGAAATATGACGAGGTGAAAAGTGAAAAAATTTACGATGCGCTCAATAAATACATCAATCAGGGGAATTTTGATGTGGTAGCTATGGCCACTCACCACCGTGGGTTTTTTGATAAAATATTCCATCGCAGCCTCACCAAGCGAATGGCTTATCACACCAAAACACCTTTGCTTACCTTTAGAAAAGACTAATTTCATATTGCTGATTTAATTGATTAGGGCGGAGGCCGTGGTTGCCTCAGCCCTTTTTTGTAAAATTCTTCCTTTCCGAAAATGCCGTAAAACCCCTACCTTTGCGCCTCATTTTTTTACCGCATGATCTCAGTATCAAATCTTTCTCTTCGTTATGGCAAGCGCGTTCTTTTTGACGAAGTAAATATCAAATTTACGCCCGGCAACTGTTACGGCATTATTGGAGCCAACGGAGCCGGAAAATCTACTTTCCTCAAAATTCTGTCGGGCGAAATAGACCCGAGTACCGGACAAGTTTCCATAACTCCGGGCGAGCGCATGAGTGTGCTAAGCCAAAACCACTTTGCATTTGACGCTTTCCCTGTGTTGCAAACCGTGCTTATGGGAAATAAAAAACTGTGGGACATTATGCATGAAAAAGATGCCATTTATGCCAAACCCGATTTTAGTGAAGCCGATGGGCACCGGGCCGGAGAGCTGGAACATTTATTTGCCGAAATGGAAGGCTGGAATGCCGAAAGTGATGCCGCCAATTTATTAAGCAGTCTGGGTGTAAAAGAAGAATTGCATACCGTGCAAATGAGTGAACTGAACGGAAAAGAAAAAGTACGTGTGTTGCTGGCGCAGGCTCTTTTTGGAAACCCTGATATTCTGCTGCTCGATGAGCCTACCAACGATTTGGACGTGGAAACCATCAGCTGGCTCGAAGATTTTCTGGCCGATTTCCCAAATACGGTAATTGTAGTATCGCACGACCGTCACTTTCTGGATGCCGTATGTACCCATATGGCCGATATAGATTTTGGTAAAATTCAGCTCTACACAGGTAACTATACCTTTTGGTACGAGTCGAGCCAGCTGGCCCTTCGTCAGCGCTCGGACCAGAATAAAAAGATTGAAGACAGGCGTAAGGAACTGCAGGAGTTTGTGGAACGTTTTAGTGCCAATGCATCCAAATCGCGACAGGCTACCAGCCGGAAAAAATTATTGGATAAACTGGTAATAGATGATATTAAACCATCCACCCGTAAATACCCCGGAATTATTTTCAGGGCCGAACGCGATTGCGGAGATCAGATTTTACTGGTGGAGCACCTGAGTAAAAAAGCGGCTGACGGAACCGTGTTTTTTAATGATGTAAGTTTTACCCTGAACAAAGGAGACAAAGTAGCCCTACTTGGAAGGGATCATCAGGCCATTTCAACGATGTTTGAAATTTTAATGGGCAACCAGCAGGCCGATAACGGCACGTTTACCTGGGGACAAACCATAACCCGCTCCTACCTTCCTAATGAGAATGCTGCTTTTTTTAACGGAGACGATAACCTGATTGACTGGCTTCGTCAGTTTTCGGCCGAAAAAGATGAAACATACATCCGCGGCTTTTTAGGCAAAATGCTTTTCTCGGGCGAAGAGGTTTTTAAAAAATCAAATGTGCTTTCGGGAGGAGAAAAAGTGCGTTGTATGATTTCGCGCATGATGCTTACCAATGCCAATTGTTTGCTTTTAGATGAGCCTACCAACCACCTCGACCTGGAATCCATTACGGCATTTAACAATGCACTGAAAGAATGGAAACATATTATTTTGCTCACCTCGCACGACCATGAGTTTATGCAAACCGTTGCCAACCGCATTATTGAATTAACGCCAAACGGCATTTTGGACAAGCGCATGACTTACGATGAGTACATCACTGACGAATCGATTCGCGAACAGCGCGACCGTATGTACGGTCAGCATGTAGCCTTATAACACCTCATGGGCATTAAAAAAGTATCGGCTGCTTATATAAAACTCCTGCTATTTTTTCATTTGCTCTGCTGCACCATGGTGTCTTTGGCACAGGTAAGCTATCGGCTAACATCCATCAACCTGTTGCCTGCATCATTAGACAACCATGCTGAAGGCGGCTTGTATATTCTCAAACAGAATGAACTGTATTCAGTCGTAAAATTTAATCATTCCGGCTACGGCCCCAATTCAAAAACTTATGACCTGCTGTTTTTCGACAAACAGGCGCTACAATTGAATGTGCTGATTGCTTTTGCTGATATGGAAAGTAACCTGATAGAAGTAGCCGGCATTGAATTGCATGGCGACACTGTTGAGGTAATCGGAAGCCGGTTCCTGCAAAAGGACAACAGGCGAACGGCATTTAAAATGCATTTTGTAAAAGGCAAACTGCTGAATGATGTGCAAACTGCTTTCCCGCCTGAACCACCCCTACCTCCCAAATACGAATATTTTGATGGTTATGAATGTATAGGCAAATTGGGCGACAGTGCTTTTGCCTTTTCGCACCGGAAAATTTTTGCAACCGTTTCTCCATGGACACAGGTTAGTTACTTCAACGAGCGTAAGGTGTACACTTACGATTACCTAAAAAAGGACCTGAAGACTTATGAGTTTCCCCGTTTCAGCA
Organism: uncultured Bifidobacteriaceae bacterium; assembly: GCA_964535575.1. GTDB lineage: Bacteria > Bacteroidota > Bacteroidia > UKL13-3 > UKL13-3 > JAGPCK01. The sequence goes on along the minus strand of CAZHTC010000007.1, from coordinate 69,189 downwards.
ACAGCAACAAAAAAGTATATGAAGAGGTGCAGTTTACTCAGGATTCTTTCAGAGTAACAGGTCTGTATGTCGATACTTTTCAAACTGACACAAAAATCACAGGAATTTACTATTCCGACCTGTACAGCCAAACCATGAGCTACTGTCCTATCAAACAGCTCTCCGATACACAATGGGTTGAAAAGGGAATTGACGAGGAACTGGCATGGAACAAAAACACATTCAACCTTAACAATTGCATCATTGATATACATGAGTTGGGCGATCAGAATCTTTTAATCGCCTGCTACCGGCCAAAAGGTGTGGCATGGGCAAAAAAACTCGTCAACCATTCAACCCGCGGGCCTTATCCAAACTATACGCAAGTAGGCAACTCAGTGGTTGTGCTAAGCTACAATTTAAGAGATAACCATTCCTTGTTACCGCTTAATAAATCCAGAAACTACAATATGGAAGTTGTGTATGTACAGCTTTTTTGCATACTACCTGATGGCTCTGTTATGAAGTTTACGGGCGAACCGATAAAGGAGCATTACAACATTTTCTTCTATCCGGAAAGCCTTATAGAATTAGACCCAAAAAGTTTTGGTGTGTTTTACTATGATAAGGAAAAAGCCTCTGTCAGTTTGTATAAATTCAGCCTTAATTAACCATTCATAGCAACCAAAAATTCTTCGTTGCTCTTGGTGTCTTTCATGTAGCGCAATACCAGGTTCATGGCTTCTTCGGCATTCATATCTGAAATATGATTGCGCAATACCCAGATTTTCTGCATTACACTCTTATCAAGTAATAAGTCTTCGCGTCTGGTGCTTGACGAAACAATATCAATAGCAGGGAAAATACGTTTGTTGCTCAACTTACGGTCGAGTTGCAACTCCATATTACCTGTTCCTTTAAATTCTTCAAAAATCACCTCGTCCATTTTCGATCCGGTTTCAATTAAGGCGGTAGCAACAATGGTTAATGAACCGCCTTTTTCAATTTTACGGGCTGCTCCAAAAAAGCGTTTAGGTTTATGCAGCGCATTGGCATCTACCCCACCCGAAAGCACTTTGCCCGATGCCGGTTGCACGGTATTAAAGGCACGGGCCAGTCGGGTAATGGAATCGAGTAAAATCACTACATCGTGTCCGCACTCAACCAGTCGTTTTGCTTTTTCCAGCACAATATTCGCGAGTTTCACATGCTTGTCGGCCGGCTCATCAAAAGTAGAAGCTACCACCTCGGCATTTACACTGCGGGCCATATCGGTTACCTCTTCAGGCCGTTCATCTACCAATAAAATAATCAGGTAAACTTCGGGGTGATTGGCTGCAATTACGTTCGCAATTTCTTTAAGCAAAACCGTTTTACCGGTTTTGGGTTGGGCTACAATTAAACCACGCTGCCCTTTTCCAATGGGGGCAAGCAGGTCAATGATACGGGTGGCATAGGTACTTTTAACTCCGCCCAGTTTCAGTTTTTCATCAGGAAACAGTGGAGTAAGGTGCTCAAACGACACACGGTCGCGCACCTGTGCGGGTGGCCTTCCGTTAATCACGTCTACGCGGGTAAGGGCAAAATATTTCTCCCCTTCTTTCGGAGGGCGAATTCCTCCGCGCACCGTGTCTCCGGTTTTTAGACCATACATTTTTATTTGTGCCGGTGGAACATAAATATCATCGGGCGATGGCTGGTAATTGTAATCGGAACTGCGTAAAAATCCATACCCGTCAGGAATCATTTCCAATACTCCCTCACTTTGTACAATGCCATCCAGCTCGGCATACACATTTTGCTGTTGCTGGTTTTGCTGGTTGTTATTATTCCAGTTATTTCCGTTTCCGCCATTTCCACCGTTGCGGTTGTTTTGCTGAAAAGGCCTGCGCTGGTTGGGGTTAGTATTATTTTGGTCGCCCTGATTATTCTCTGATGAATTACCCTCCTCTTTTTTCTCCGTCACTTCCTCTTTGGGCTCTTCGGCCATTACTACCGGTGGGGCAGCTTCGGTAACTTCGGCTGTTTCAGTCCCGGCCTCTTCGCTCTTGTCCGATTTTTTTGCACGGGTTTTACGTTTAGGTTTTTCCTCGCCCTGCGGGGCTGAAGGTTCAACAGGTTTGCCACCCTGAGCCACCACAATGGCATTAATCAACTCGTCTTTTGACAGGCCTTCGGTTTTTTTAACTTTAAAACGGGCGGCCAGTTCCCTCAACTCCGAAATGAGGAGGTCATTGAGCAATGAAGCATCTAACATGCGTAACTATTTTTTTTTGAATACTAAACTTTGGCATTGCTGCCGGGGTTGTTTTTTGGGTTGAAAGATTAGCGGATTATTTTTAAAACAGAATCGAGCTAAAGAGGTCACTGATGGAACTCCGCCACAAGTGTAGGTATTTGTTTGGATTTTACCAAACATGCCCCCTTTTTTTTGCATCCGGTTGACCATTAGCCTCAAAAAACAACGGCTTTACCTACGATGCCAACGGAAACATCCCGCCCGCCATTGCCAGTGTACCACGAGTGTAGGCCGGTTGCAGAATAAATTATGTGCAACAAATTATGCTGCCGGTAAGGTTTGGCAGCAATTTCTTACTTTTGATTAAAATGGGCATTCACATGAAGGCGCATTGCAACTTAGCAGAGCGATTTCATGTACAAAGTGAATAAACGCAAAGCAAAAAAGGTACCCGTTGCAAACGAGTACCAGTTTGGGGATAAAAAACCATAATTTATTTAGGCAAATGAAAGATACAAAAACAATATTTTCAGTTATACTGCTTCTTCTATTTTCAATGTGTAGAAAAGAAATTGACATGGGATTTATTAAATCTAACCAATGGATTTATCAAGAGGGGTTTAGAATTGGTGAAGGGAGTTATATTAATTTTAAAAAATCTACCTTATTTAAAATTAATCATGACACTATTGTATATAAAGGGGTTTCTCGTGCAGTAGTGATAAAATTGAATAAGAATGCAAATGAAATGGTTGTACTGTCTATGGACGGCAGCGAAGAGGGAACATATACTAACACAGACGAATTTAGGAAATAGAAGGTAGGTAGTGTTCGATATTGACCTAAGCAAGTGGCATTTGTACGGCAGCAGCAGGTTAGGTATTCAAAAACCAACCAACCACAACAGTCATGCTGAACTCGTTTCAGCATCTGCCGGAGCAGGACGTGAACTAGTACACATTTCCTTTACCGGCTCCTGGAGCCCTAGCTGGCGCGAGGCTCTGTCTCGTGCCTGTTTTTAACCGCGTGCTGCAAGTTCTTTAAGTCCTGCCCTTCTCCCAATCGGTTTTTATCAGTCCGAATAATACCGAATCGGTAATGCCTTCGGGGGTTTTGTAATGTTCCCTCAATACTCCTTCCTGTATAAATCCGTTTTTTAAAAGCAAATTTTTCGATGCTTCGTTTTCGTGCGAGGTAAACGCTTCGATACGGTTCAGGTTCATTTGGTCAAACCCATACCGGATAACCGGGGGCAGGGTCTCGCTCATATAACCTTTCCCGCGGTGGGTAGCATCAAAAAGGGTATAGCCTATTTCGGCCCGCTGGTGGGTTGTGTACCAGGTATGGTATCCGCACCAGCCTATTACGTTGCCCGTTTTTTTCTCCAGAAGGTGAAAAAATAAAAAAGATTTGTTGAACATGGTGAGCCCACCGGCATGGCGTTGTTTTTCCTTTTGCAAATCTTCAGGAAGGGTGTATCCAAAAAATGTCATCAGTTCGTTGTCGGAAAGCGAGTGCATCACCTGTTCATAACGTTCGGTGTTCAGTTCCCTGAGGTAAAGCGAAGATGTTTCCATAGGAGGTAACGTTTAGGGCAACTATCCCAGGCCGCGTTTTAAAAAATCATCGTAAGCCTGCTGAATGCCGTTCTCGAGCGAGGTGGTATAGGTCCAGCCCAATTGTTTAAGTTGGGTTACGTCCATCAGCTTGCGCGGGGTGCCATCGGGTTTTGAGGTATCAAATACCAGTTCTCCGTTAAATCCAATAATATGTTTAATCAGCTCAGCCAACTCTTTAATGGAAATATCTTCTCCGCTGCCAATGTTTACAAACTGTTTTTCGTTATATTCCTGCATCAGCAAAAAGGCGGCATCGGCTAAATCATCGGCAAATAAAAATTCGCGCAGCGGGGTACCTGTTCCCCATATCACCACTTCTTTTTTTCCATCGCGTTTGGCCTCATGAAATTTGCGGATAAGAGCGGGCAGCACGTGCGAATTTTCGGGATGGTAGTTATCGTTTATGCCATACAAATTGGTTGGCATAACGGAAATAAAATTACAGCCGTACTGATCGCGGTAGGATTCGCACATTTTTATACCGGCAATTTTAGCAATGGCATAAGGCTCGTTGGTAGGTTCAAGCAAACCGGTAAGCAGCGAGTCTTCTTTAAGCGGTTGCGGAGCCATTTTGGGGTAGATGCACGATGAGCCGAAGAACATCATTTTCTTTACTCCGTGCACATAGCTCTGATGAATTACGTTGTTTTGAATCATCAGGTTTTCGTAAATAAAATCGGCACGGTAGGTATTATTGGCCACAATGCCGCCTACCTTAGCTGCTGCTAAAAATACATAGTCGGGTTTTTCGGCAGCAAAAAAATCGGCCACCGCTGCCTGATTGCGTAAGTCAAGTTCGCTGCTGCTGCGTGTAATGAGGTTGGTAAATCCTTCCTTTTGCAATTTGCGGTACACGGCCGAGCCTACCATTCCTCTGTAGCCGGCAACAAAAATTTTTGCGTTTTTATTCATGGATGCGGCCGGTGATTATTCGAAATAGTTCAGTGTTTTGTAACCTCCATCGCGCAGGTATTTATCTTTTTTCACCATTTTTAAATCGCCTTTCATCATATCGTTTACCAGCGCTTTTAAATCGTACTTAGGTTTCCAGTTCAGTTTTTCGCGGGCCTTGGTGGCATCGCCAATAAGCAACTCCACTTCGGTAGGACGAAAATATCTTGGATCAACACATACTACTTCTTTGCCCACCGGCAACAGCGATGGATTGAGTTGTAAAAACTCCATGCGTTCTTTATTAATACCTGCTACAAATCCGGTTTCTGTTGAACCTTCGCCTTTAAACTCCACTTTCACGCCCACGTCTTCAAACGACATGCGCACAAACTCCCGCACCGGAGTGGTGATGCCTGTGGCTATTACAAAATCTTCGGCTTTGGGTTGCTGCAAAATAAGGTACATGGCTTCTACATAATCCTTGGCATGACCCCAGTCGCGCTGCGCATTTAAATTTCCGAGAAAAAGTTTATCCTGTAATCCCATCACAATTTTGGCTGTGGCACGGGTAATTTTTCGGGTCACAAATGTTTCGCCTCGTATAGGAGATTCGTGGTTAAACAAAATACCATTACAGGCATACATGTTATATGCTTCGCGGTAATTCACGGTAATCCAGTAGGCATATAACTTGGCTACCGCATAAGGCGAACGGGGATAAAACGGAGTGGTTTCGCTTTGCGGCACCGCCTGCACCAATCCGTATAACTCGGAAGTGGAAGCCTGATACACGCGTGTTTTTTGGGTGAGGCCACAAATGCGAATGGCTTCCAGAATACGCAGGGTACCTATTCCATCGGCATTGGCAGTATACTCGGGAGTTTCAAAGCTCACGTGCACGTGGCTCATGGCTGCCAGGTTATAAATTTCATCGGGCTGCGTTTCCTGAATAATGCGAATAAGGTTGGTGCTATCGGTTAAATCTCCGTAATGCAATTTCAGTTTCAGGTTCTTTTCGTGCGGATCCTGATAAAGGTGATCAATACGATCGGTATTAAACAATGAACTTCTGCGCTTAATGCCATGAACCTGATATCCTTTATTTAAAAGAAACTCAGCAAGGTAAGCTCCGTCCTGTCCGGTAATCCCGGTTATTAATGCTACTTTCGACATGCGATTGGGTGTAAAATAGAATTAAACTTAAATTGCAAAACTACATTTTATAGCGACAAATTCTACTTCATCAGCCGTTTTGCTCATTTTCACTCCAAATATTACCCCCCGGCACCACTATGTGTTCCAGCATATTTTTAGTGAATTTTTGGGTTGTTCCTTCACGGTAACCTCCTTAGCCGAAGAGTTTTCGGCTTACTCAGGCCCTAAAATTAATTACTCGGCTCAATATTTTGAGCGGGCTTTTCAGGTAAAATCCAGCGGCCTGCTTGGTGAAACAAAAGTTCAACCGGCCCTTTTGCCCTCAACAACCATGTGGGAAAAGGAAACGGTTCTTTTTCAGCAACCCGAAGGCGATATCCCGTTTGATGTATTTGCCATGACTTTTTTCCTGTTGTCGAGGTATGAAGAATGGCTAAGCCCGCATACCGATGCGCATGGACGCTTTTCAGCCTCGGCATCGGTGGCACACCGCACGGGTAACCTGCAACGTCCGTGGCTTGATTATGTGCTTGAAAAATTTAAGGCACAACTGCTTGGTATGTTTCCGGAGATCCGTTGCAAACAACATGCGTTTTCGTTCACCCCCACTATTGATATTGATATGGCCTACTGCTATGCGGGCAAACCGCTGTGGAGGCAATTACTTGCTGCGGGCAAAGATTTACTTAAAGGAAAAGGGCAACAACTGGGAGAACGGATTGCGGTGCTTAACGGAACAAAACCTGATCCCTTTGATTGTTACGAACTGTTAAACCGGTTGCATGGGCAACTTCCGGCCATTTATTTTTTTCTGCTGGCCGACTATACCGATAAAGACAAAAACCTGAAGTGGAATGGTGAGCCAATGCGCGAAATAGTTCAACAAACCGCGCGCAGTTTCACCACCGGAATTCATCCTTCGTATTACAGCAGCAGCAAACCCGGGTTATTTGCCAAAGAAATAAAACGACTGCGCACTCTACGTGACGGATCGGTGGAGCATAGCAGGCAACATTTTTTACGCATGAATTACCACCTTACATGCCCGCAGCTTATTGAAAACGGCATTCAGCATGAATACTCTATGGGTTATGCCGAAACCATCGGGTTCAGGGCGTCAACCGCCCGGTCGTTCTCCTTTTTTAACCTAACAACCAACCGGCAAACCCCGCTCACCATTCATCCATTTATGCTGATGGATGTTACTTTAAAACATTACATGGCATTACCTCCGGAGCAGGCCCTTGAGGCAATCACAGAAATTATTCAACAAGTGAAGCAGGTAAACGGAGAATTAATAAGTTTGTGGCATAATGAATCGCTTAGCAACTACGAGGAGTGGAAAGGGTGGAGAACAGTTTATGAGCAATTGATTAACCAAGCAACCACGTGATACAGTACCTTACACATAGCCAAATTGATAAATCCAAATGGGACAGCAGCCTGGAGAGTTGCTACAACCCGCTTATTTATGCACGCAGTGCTTACCTTGATGGCGTGTGCGATGAGTGGGATGCGCTGGTGATGAATGATTACGATGCCATGATGCCTTTGCCTGTAAGAAAAAAATACGGAGTGTACTATGTGTACCAGCCTTTTTTTTGTCAGCAGTTGGGAATTTTTTCCAAGTTTCTGGTATCGGGATTTCTGGTAAACAAATTTCTGGATGCGCTGCCCGATAAGTTCAGGTATATTGATTCACAGCTCAACTCGTCATGCAGTATGGACGAGTTTAAAAATGAATGCATAGGCGAACGGAAAAATCATGAGTTACTGTTGTTGCCCCATTACGAACAACACGCACGTTCCTTTTCTGAAAACACCAAACGCAATATTGGTAAAGCGCTCAAAAATGAATTAACCTTATGCCGCGAAACAGATGCCGACCCGCTGGTAGATTTTTACATGGAGCAAAACGCAAGCAAAAGCCCCGAGGTAAAACCAAAGGACTACGAACGGTTTAAAGCTTTATTGAAAAAACCGGTTGGCGGAGAGTGGGAATTTGTGCGCGTACACAACAAACAAAATGAAACACTGGCAGCGGGCATTTTTGCAGGATATTCCGAAAGGCTCACCTACCTTATGGGCGCTTCATCGGAACAGGGAAAAGAACTTGGTGCCATGCATGCATTAATGAATGAAGTAATCAAAAACGCCATAGACAAGTATGTGGTGATTGATTTTGAAGGTTCGGATATTGAAGGAATAGCCCGCTTTTACCGCGGATTCGGGGCCGTTGAAGTGCCGTACTTTCATTATAAAGAAAATCGCTTACCTGCCTTAGTGCGCTTACTTAAGCGCTAAGCCAACGCTTGCCTGTGCGCAACGTGTAATTCACAAATTTTTCGAGGCCTGTATCGTACCCTGTATTTCCCAGCGAATTTCCATTTTCGTCTAATGCATCTTTGGTAAAATGCGACTCAAATAATTTAGATGAAACCAAGGTGTCGAGTTCAAAAAAACTGATAATTTTACCGAGAATGTAGGTGAGCTGAACCACAGGCTGGCGGCCACCTTTACCGGTAGATACGCCCACAAAGGCAAATACTTTATTGTTGAACAAATCTAAAAACGGTTTATCACCCATGCGATGAATAAAATTGGCCAGTTCGGCAGGCATGGTCCAGTTGTACTCGGGAACAACCAATATCACTACAGCTGCTCCGGCCATGGCATTTACCAATTGCTGCTGAAACGGAGTGAGGTTATCTGGATCAATTTCTCCCTGATTGTACAGCGGAATATCGTATCCGGCAAAATCTACCACTGAAACCGTGTGCTCCCCTTTGGTATGCACAACGCGGGCTACTGCTTTTGCAACCCGCAGACTATTGCTGTTGGTGCGCGGAGAAGAGGAAATAATGCTAACTTTCATACCAGCGGGTTACATATTCGTACAAATTAAACCCTTCTTTGTTCATATTGGCCGATAAATCTTTTTGCAGCTCGCTTTTATTTATATCGCGTGTACGGTAGGCCTGTATCATATGCATGGCTTTTTCGGCCAGTAAAAATTCTTTTTTGCGGTTTATCTGTTTTGATTGCTGATGCGCCTCAATGGCCTTTACCAATTCAGGCAAACCTGTTGCGGTTGAAGCTACTGTTTTTACCACTGGTGTTTCCCACTCGTTACCTGCATGGCTGTGTGCCAGTAAAATCAGATTTTTATAAAAGGTTTCTGCTCCTTCACGGTCGGCTTTATTTACCACAAACACATCGGCAATTTCCATTACCCCCGATTTTATGGTTTGTATTTCGTCTCCTGCCTCGGGAACCATTACCACAATAGTGGTATCGGCCAAACCGGCAATTTCCACTTCCGATTGTCCTACGCCTACTGTTTCAATAATCACATAATCAAATCCTGCGGCTTTAAGTATATCGGCTGCTTCAAAAATTTTAGGAGATAAACCTCCCAAAGCTCCCCGTGAAGCCATGGAGCGGATAAACACCTGCTCGTTGGTGAAATGCTCACTCATGCGAATGCGGTCGCCCAATAAAGCACCGTAGTTGAACGGAGAGGTGGGATCAACCGCCAGTATAGCAATTTTTTTCTGCTGCTTTATCAGTTCCGAAATCAGTGCATTAATAAGTGTACTTTTTCCGGCACCCGGAGGACCGGTTACTCCCACTACCGTGGTGTGATGTAAAAAGCGGAGTGATTGCAAAATCTGCTCATATCCGGGCGTTTCATTTTCGGCCAGACTGATGCAACGGGCCAGTGCCTTTTTATCACCGGCATGCAGATTTTTTATCAGTGAATCAAACATCAATTTTGTTTACTCTGCGCTCGTGGCGGCCACCTTCAAAAGCCGTATTAATAAACGTTTCGGTAATGCGCACCGCCAGTTCTTCACTGATAAAACGAGCCGGTAAACAAAGTACATTGGCATTATTATGCTGACGGGCCAGTGCCGCCAGTTCTTCGTTCCAGCATAAAGCGGCACGCACCCCCTGATGTTTATTGGCCGTGATGCACACCCCGTTTCCGCTTCCGCAAATTAAAATTCCTAATTGCCCCTCGCCCGAAAGTACTTTCTCCGCTAAGGGATGAGCAAAATCGGGGTAATCGCACGATTCTTCGCTGAACGGCCCTACATCAATGCAGGTATGCCCCAGTTGCTGTAAACGGGCTATGAGTGTTTTTTTATATTGGTAACCGGCATGGTCACCTCCTAATACCAACTGCATATACTTGTTATTTGCCGGCAAGTTATTGAATTTGGTTGGCAGAATGGGCATTGTGCGAAAAATGTGAATGAAGAACCGGAATCTTCTTTAACAAAGATTGCGGATTATTATATTTAAGATATACATACAAACCGTGATAACCACTAGTAAGCCTGCTATCTGCACCAATCTTCTTTTTTCCAAAGGATTCATAAGCAAAGTTAGAATAATATCGGACTTTCCTGTTCAATATCACTGATTCCGGAAATGAAAAAATTGGCAGATACCAGCTCCATTCCTTGTAAACTAAAATCCAAGCGTAACCTGCATCAGGTAGTTGCGGCATGCCTGCGGAAAGTAATAATTGTAATCGCTGCGCACCCCTCCGCTTATCCCGCTGTAGGTATAGCCGTTGGGTTCATATTTTTCGTTGAACAGGTTATTACACATAAGCCCCAGCCTCAGGTTTTTTATCCCTTTTGAAAAACTTTTGCTGTACGATAACAAGAGGTTGTTTACAAAAAATGCATCCAGTTTGCGGCCGTTGTTTTGCGTATTATCCAGATACTGGTCCGAAACATATTTGCTCATTAAATCCATGTACAGGCTTTTAAACGGAAGCACCCGTATTTGAGATGAAGCAATTACCTCAGGCGAAAAAGCGAGGTTGCTGTAGCGGTGTTCCTGCGTCCATTGTCCGCCCCAATCCCAGTCGTCTACATACTCCGTAAATTTTTTAATTTTATTTTCACTCACCGTCAGGTTTCCGCTCCATTGCAGGTAAGTGGTAATAGTAACCGACCCGGCCAGCTCTATTCCGGTGCGGTAACTTACAGGGACGTTAATGCGGTTATAGGCTCCCACATCATTTATTTTCCCTGAAAGAATTAACTGATTTTGGTAGTGCATATAATACACATTTGCCGAAACAGATGCCCGTTTCCATGTTTTGCGGTAGCCCATTTCAATGTCCTGCAAATGCTCTGCCTTGGGCCGGCTTGCCATAGTTGAATTCACAAAATCATTCCGGTTGGGTTCCTTACCAGCCACGCTGTAGGAAACATATACATCCGATGAATCACTGAACGCATACACCGCCCCGGCTTTCGGATTAAAAAAAGTATAATCGGCCGTTTGCTGAATATTGCTGAGGTTTTGATCAAAACCCAGAAAATTATATTGAATATACCTTACCTGTGCATCTCCAAACAGAGTTACTTTCCCCAGGGAATGATTCACTTTTCCGTACACATTCACATCGGTTTTGTATGAGTTGTCGTGATAATAATGGGTGTTTACCGGAACAGTGGCTGCATACTGCGCCCAAATAATTTCTCCGTAGTGGCGTCCATCATAATAGGTAGCACCTCCACCCAGAATAGCTGTTGTTTTTTTAGATGGTGAATATTGCAGCGAAAAAGTAGTTCCGTAAAAATCATTATCCAGCCACCTGCGTCTTATTAAATCGGTTTGGAGAATGGTATCGGTTCCCACCACCACATCCGTGAGTCCGTAGTCCGAAAAACTTTCGTAAGTTTTATACTCTTCATAATATCCTTTGCCACGGGTGTAAAACAAAGCCGTATTCAACAATAACTTTTTATTAAATTCATAAGTGAAAAATGCCTGATAATAATCCTGCTGGTAGTTGTCGGTTTGATTGGGATAAGTGAACTCGTTGTAGGTTCGATTGGTGTCTAATACATCCTGTGCAATTCCATTCCATGCCTGGTAAGTACGCTCGGCCCCCGAAAAATGCACTAATTTAATCATGCTTTTTTTGCCATAGTGCCCTGCCGATAAGTAATAGGATTTTAAATCGGAAAAAGCGCGGTCAATATATCCGTCAGAAGAAAGTTTTGAGAGGCGACCATCGAAGCTCCACCCGTTTTTTAAGATGCCCGTACCAAACTGCACATTGTTTTTATACGTGTTGAATGAACCAACACTGCTGTTCAGCTCAGCATACGCATCCTGCCGTGCGCTGTTTGTTTGCACATTGATACTGCTTCCGAAAGCTGCTGCCCCATTGGTAGATGTTCCCACTCCGCGCTGTATTTGTACGCTTTGCACCGAACTTGCAAAATCGGGCAAATCAACCCAGTAAACACCTTGTGATTCGGCATCGTTTACCGGAATTCCGTTGATGGTAACATTGATTCGCGTTTGATCAATTCCGCGAATGGTCATACCGGTGTATCCAACTCCTGCACCCGCATCGGAATTAACCACCACCGATGGAGTCATGTTTAATAAAAAAGGGAAATCCTGTCCCATGTTTTGTTCCTCCAAACGGCCTTTGGAAATATTGGTAAATGTACCGGCCGATTTATCCTGAGCACGAATGGCGCGCACAATCACTTCGTCTTTGAGCAAAAACCGCCCGCTAAGCATTACCTGAATATTTTTTGAAGCGGTGAGTTGCAGCGTATCCGCATACGTTTTAAAACCAATGCAGGAGACCACAATAATGTGTTGCCCGGCACTAAGGGAGGTAAATGAAAACGAGCCGTTTTTTTCACTCACCGCATTGAGTGATTTACCCGAAGGAAGCAGCAGTGTAACATATGCATCGGGCACCGGTTCGGAAGCAGGGCCTCCGTTTATCTGACCCGACAGATTAATTGTTTGCGCCCGCAGCGATATACTACAGGAAAGCAGTGCTAAAATCAGAAAACGTTGAAACATGTAAAAAAAATAAAAGGTTAAACAATGTCAATCATCGGGGCTGATGATTGCTTTAAATTGTTAACCCCCTTTCAGAGAGCATTCATTTGTGAGAAGATGAGTGCTCATCTTTCCCTTCGCAGGTACTATCCTGATCAGGTTCAAAGGGTGTAATCTCAGCCGGTGTTTAACTACCGGCACCCCCAAGATTTTTGGTGAGGCAAAGTTAGCACAGAATTTTCTTCTCAAACAAGCAGAATTTTTAACAGGCTTTTAAATAATAAGATACTTTTGCCTTTAGGTAATTTATGGAACCGGATAAAGAAATATTGCTGAGTTTGGTGAGAGACAAAATTTACTTTGGTAAATATGAAGGCCGGTTGCTGTGCGATTTGCCTGTTTCCTATTTAGAGTGGTTTTCACGAAACGGATTTCCGAAAGGGAAGTTGGGAATGCAGTTGCAAACCTTATACGAAATAAAAATAAACGGACTGGAGTATTTGCTTCAGCCGCTAAAAAATAAATAACATGTTTACCAAAATTGTTTTTATTGTCGTTTCGCTTGCTTTGCTCATATGCTGTCAGGGAAAAACTGAGGCAAAAACAGAAGCAACCACACCCGACACGTTGCAGGCAGCTGTAGTTTTACCTGTTGTAAAAGATTCTTTCGAAACGGGAAAAGTTATTCCTGCGGTGGCACTTAAAAATTCCCCCATCGATTCGTTTGCATTGTATTTACCCAATGGATATACTACCGCAAAAAAGTTTCCTGTCATTCTATTTTTCGATCCACAGGGTGCAGGAGTCTACCCAGTAACTTTATATCAGAAACTGGCCGACAACTATCAGGTGATTCTGGCAGGATCCAACTCTTCTAAAAACGGATTGCCCTTTGAGCGCCTGCAAACAATTGCCTTGCAGCTGTTGCAGGATATTACGGAACGGCTGCCTGTTGATGAATCGAAAATAACTTTTTGCGGACACAGTGGCGGAGCGAAAGTTGCTTTGCTAAGCGGAGCCGATTTAACCAGGGTTTCAACCATTATTTACACGGGAGCAACCACGCAAATAAATCCTTCACATGTTTTTACCCTTATTGGATTTGGCGGCACAAAAGACATGAATTATACGGACCTTGTTTCGTTTGAGTGGAGTTTGGCAAAAAGCAATCTGCCTCATTATTTCTTTGAATGGAACGGTGCACATGAATTCCCCGAAGCCGGTATTTTTAAAAATGCCTTTGAGTTAATTGTACATGGATCTGACGCAAAGATTACCCGTTTAAACATCAGCATCACCCGCGAGAAAGTAAATGAAGAACAAAAATACAAGGAGCGTTACATGCAGGCATTTCAACTGCAGGATTTAACCTGGTGGAAAAATGAAGTGGCTATATTAAACAGCAAAAAGAAAAACGACATGATGTATGAGCGTTTGCTTGGATTTATTTCGCTGGCCTGTTATTCGCTTACCAACCGTGCGCTGCAGCAATACGATTTGATAACTGCCGAAAAAATGATTGCACTTTATAAATTAGCCGACCCGCTCAATAAAGCAATTCCTGAACTGGAATCGGAGTTGAAAAGGAAAAAGGGAAATTAAAGGTCGTCCGTTACAATACGATACCTCGCTGCAACTTACACCAGCAGTTTTACCGGATGCTCGAGGTAATCTTTGAGTGTTTGTAAAAAGGCCGAACCAATGGCTCCGTCAACTGAGCGGTGATCGCAGCTGAGTGTTACTTTCATTACCTGCGCCACTTTCATTTGTCCGTTTTCGCTAATCACCGTTTCTTTGGCGGCACCTACAGCAAGAATGCACGAGTCGGGTGGATTGATAATAGCCGTGAACTCATCAATGCCGTACATTCCTAAATTGGAAATGGTAAATGTGTTGCCTTCAAATTCCTGAGGTTGCAACTTTTTATTTTTGGCTTTATCGGCCAGCTCTTTTATTTCGGAGCTTATATGGAAAATACCTTTGCTGTCGGCAAATTTTACCACCGGTACAATCAATCCATCGTCAATAGCTACTGCAATGCCAATATGGATATGATGATTCATCCGGATTTTATCTCCCAGCCAGCTTGAGTTTACTTTGGGGTGCAGACGCAAGGCCGCTGCCACTGCTTTTACCACCAAATCATTCAATGATATTTTTACCGGACCAACCTCATTGAGGGATTTGCGTGCATCTATGGCCTTATCCATATTGATGGATGCTTTGAGGTAAAAGTGAGGAGCGGTATTTTTACTTTCGCTCAGTCTGCGGGCAATAGCCTTACGCATTTGCGAAAGTGAAATGTCCTCATAGCTTTCTTTTCCTGTTACTGCAGGTGTTCGGAAAACAGGAATTGAACCATTGGCTCCGGCACCCAGTTTTTCTACATCGCGTTTTACAATGCGGCCGTTTTCGCCTGTGCCATGCACTGATTTAATATCTATGCCTTTATCCTGAGCCAGCTTTTTAGCTAAAGGAGAAACTTTAATACGGGAATCATCCTGATTATTTCCGGAAGAGCTAACAGCACCCGAAACAGTTTCAACCGGAGTTTCTTTTTTCTCTTCGGCAGCCGGGGCAGGTGAAGCAACCGCGGCAGGAGCATCATTGAGTAATGCCGAAATATCTTCGCCCGCTTTACCAACAATGGCTATAATAGCATCAACCGGAACTGATTTGCCGGTTTCAATACCAATATGCAGCAAAGTACCTTTTGCGTAGTTTTCCAGCTCCATGGTAGCCTTATCGGTTTCCACTTCAGCCAGAATATCACCCGTTTTCACAGTGTCGCCCACTTTTTTATGCCAGGCCACGATAACCCCTTCGGTCATGGTGTCGCTCATTTTGGGCATACGTATTACTTCAGCCATAAGATGATTTTATTGAGGCAACAAAAATACACATAGAATTGATTTTCGCTACTGTTGAAAACATCCGCACAACTTTGCCGGCAAAAAAGGGAATTTTGAAGGACAATGAATCAGTACGAGACCCTCTTACGCCATATTTATGAGCACGGTACGTTTAAAAGCGACCGCACCGGCACCGGAACCAAAAGTGTTTTCGGGGCGCAACTTCGCTTTAATCTGCAGGAAGGATTTCCGCTTATCAGCACCAAAAAGGTGCACCTTAAATCCATTATTTATGAATTGCTGTGGTTTATTAAAGGCGAAACCAATACCCGCTACCTGAAGGAACACGGGGTAAGCATTTGGGATGAATGGGCTGATAAGGATGGAAACCTTGGGCCGGTGTATGGATACCAGTGGCGAAGCTGGCCGGCCCCCGATGGAAAACATATTGACCAACTTACCGAGGTGATTGAAACCATCAAGAAAAATCCCGACTCACGCAGAATGATAGTGAGCGCCTGGAACGTAGCCGATTTACCTAAAATGGCTCTGATGCCCTGCCATGCTTTTTTTCAGTTTTATGTGGCCGATGGTAAATTAAGCTGCCAGTTGTATCAGCGCAGTGCCGATATGTTTTTGGGGGTACCTTTTAATATTGCTTCGTATGCCTTACTTACTATGATGGTGGCACAGGTGTGCGGATTACAACCCGGTGATTTTGTACATACGTTTGGCGATGCCCATATTTACAGCAACCACTTTGAACAGGTGCAATTGCAACTGAGTCGTGAGCCGCGTGCTTATCCAACCATGAAAATAAATAAGGAACGCACATCCATTTTCGATTTTGTGTACGAAGATTTTGTGGTAGAAAACTACAACCCGCATCCCGCCATTAAAGCACCGGTAGCGGTTTAGTTCATGGTGGATGGTTGATAGCGGATGGTTTCGGGTGATGAGATTACTAAAACCAAATTTTAAATTTTATACTATGGCATTTCAATTTGAAAATTTACAAGTATGGCAACGGGTTTTAGAGCTTACCGAAGAGGAAATCCTGATGAAAATGATACAAGCATTGCGGAAAAAACTTTAAACTATAACCCATGAACCATCAACTATCATCCATTATTGACGTAAGAAGCGATACGGTAACCAAACCCACCAAAGAAATGCTGGAAGCCATGATGCAGGCAAAGGTGGGCGATGATGTTTTTGGAGAGGATGAAACTGTAAATGCATTACAGGAAAAAGCAGCCCGATTATTTGGAATGGAAGCCGCTTTGTTTTGCAGCAGTGGAACACAAACCAATCAGATTGCCATAAAAGTTCATACGCAGCCTGGCGATGAAGTGATTTGCTCGGAGCTCGCTCATATTTACCTGTACGAAGGCGGGGGCATTGCCTTTAATTCGGGCGCATCGGTACGACTGCTTCCCGGTGACCGTGGAAGATTTACTGCCCAACAGGTAAGCGAAAGCATTAACAAAAAGACAGATGTGCATTTTGCTCTTACCCGCATGGTAGGAGTTGAAAACACCATGAACAAAGGAGGAGGTTGCTGCTGGGATTTGAACGAACTGAAACGCATAAAAACGGTTTGTGCCGAAAACGGGCTTGCTTTTCATTTGGACGGAGCAAGGTTGTTTAATGCACTTGTTGCAAAAGGGGAGCAGCCCGAACAATACGGAAACTTATTTGATACCATTTCCATTTGTTTATCGAAAGGATTAGGTGCACCTGTAGGTTCTCTTTTACTGGGAACCAAAGCCCATATTGAAAAAGCCCGAAGAATACGCAAGGTATTGGGTGGCGGCATGCGTCAGGCCGGATTTTTAGCTGCCGCAGGAATTTACGCACTCAATCATCATGTAAACCGACTGAAAGAAGACCATAAAAAAGCCAAAGCACTGGAGCAATTACTTCGGTCGCAAAACTATATAGAAACGGTGCTGCCGGTTGAAACCAACGTAGTAATATTTAAACTTGGCGACCAATTTGCCATGGAAACTTTTTTGAACTACCTGCAACATAATGAGGTTAAGGCCGTGAGCATGGGAAAACAACTGATTCGTTTTGTGATGCACCTTGACATAACCAACGAGCAATTTGACCGGCTTTGCACCGTAGTGACTTCTTTTAAGGGTTGAATTTTATATAGTTTGTTTCAAAACTTAACAATTTCTTAACTTTGGCTCACGGGTGGCCGAATACCTTTGCCCGTATAAAGGGTTTTATATGTTTGGTTTAGACGCAACACTCACCACACTGCTCATTTTATGTCTGCTGGCAGCCTGTGTATTTGAGTTTATCAATGGATTTCATGATACAGCCAATGCGGTAGCAACCGTAATTTACACCAATTCACTTAAACCCTGGATTGCTGTTTTATGGTCAGGTATCTGGAATTTTATCGGAGTGTTGGCTGGAGGAATTACCGTGGCTATGGGCATAAGCAACCTCCTGCCGGTAGAGGTGCTTACAGATGCAAATATTTTTCACAACGTGGCTTTAATTCTTTCGTTGTTGTTAACAGCTATCTTCTGGAATTTTGGCACCTGGTATTTAGGTATTCCCTGTTCGAGTTCCCATACCCTTATCGGTTCTATTCTCGGGGTTGGATTAGCCTACTCGTTTATTGCACCCAACCCATCAGCCTCGTATGTAAACTGGAGCAAAGCAACGGATATTGGCCTGTCGCTTTTATTTTCCCCGTTTGTAGGATTCAGTCTGGCTATTTTGGTTATGTATGTGTTGAAACAGGTTATTAAAAACAAAGTTATTTTTAAAGAGCCTGCCACCAATCAGCCTCCTCCCTTCTGGATTCGTGTGGTGTTGTTGCTTACCTGCACCAGCGTAAGTTATGCCCACGGATCGAATGACGGACAAAAGGGAGTTGGATTGGTCATGCTTATTCTTATTGCCATAGTACCCGGCTATTTTGCCATCAACACTTCGTTTGATATAAACGAATACCGGCATGAGTTAAATGACCTGAAAACGCTGATGCTGAAAATTGACACCAAATCATTAGCCAAAGCCGACAGTTTTGATTACGCCAAAATGAACGTGCTTATCACTGACCTGGACGGTAAAATAAATTCGGTATCTTCATTTACCGGAATCGATGAAAAAGAACAATTCGCCATCAGAAAGGATTTGATTATTATTGGCAAAACAAGTAAAAAACTACTCGAGAGCGAAGACCTGAACTTAAGCGTGAAAGACAAAAAAGTATTTAAGGAAAAAACTTCTTCCATCAAACAAATTACCGAGTATGCTCCCAAGTGGGTGATTCTGATGATTGCCCTTTCACTGGGACTTGGTACTATGGTTGGCTGGAAGCGAATTGTACAAACCATTGGAGAGAAAATAGGAAAGGAACACCTTACCTACGCACAGGGTGCATCGGCTGAGTTGGTTGCTGCTACCACCATCAGTTTATCTACATCCCTTGGCTTACCGGTGAGCACCACCCAGGTATTATCTTCGGGTATTGCGGGCAGTATGGTGGCCAGTAAAGGAATTAAAAATCTTCAGAAAAAAACCATCCGTCATATTTTTATCGCATGGGTACTTACACTCCCTGTTACCATTTTGGTTTCAGGCGGATTATTTTTATTGCTGAGGTTTTTCCTCTGATACAATAAAAAGAAAATTTTAAAGAAAGAAGGAAGAAAAACGGATTATCCGCTAATCCAGTTTACAAGCAGGTAAGTTACTGCGGCCAGCACAGCACTTACCGGAATGGTTAGGATCCATGCCCATAATAAATTTACCGTTACCCCCCAGCGCACAGCCGAAAGGCGTTTGGTGGCACCCACTCCCATAATTGAACCGGTAATAGTGTGTGTGGTACTTACCGGAATTCCCATTTGCTCGGTCATGAATAACGTTAAAGCCCCCGATGTTTCGGCACTCACTCCTTCAAGGGGAGTTACTTTGGTAATGCGCGTGCCCATGGTTTTAACAATCTTCCATCCGCCACTCATGGTGCCTAAACCAATAGCCGCATAACAGGCCAGCGGTACCCAATCGGGCATTTGTTTAATGTCCGATATGTTTCCATTGGCAATCATGGCAGCAGCAATAATTCCCATTACTTTTTGCGCATCATTTCCGCCATGCCCAATGCTGAAAGCTGCCGAAGAAAGCAGTTGTAGCTTTTTAAACATATTCGACATTTTATAGGCGGTAGGTGTTTTAATTTTCTCTACATAAATGTAGGCGATAATAAAAATGAGCATCACCAGCATAATGCAATATACCAATGCCGAATTATCGGCCTTCTTTAATTCCTTTACCAGTTTTGCATCATCTATCGCAGGGTCAACGGTTGCCTTCACCTGTGCAGCAATTTGTGTGGCCCCCAATTCATCATAGGCTTCAATAAACGGGACAATGGCAGTAACTTTTGCTTTGGCCGAATCAAGTTTTGCTGCAACCAACGGATCTTTTGCTGCATCCTTTTTCAGCTTATCCACCTGATACATTTTGCTCACGTTTTCTTCCATTTTGTTTTGTTCGAATTGGTCGAACACTGCCCATAATGCCACAGCAGAAACGAGCATGATTAACACCCGCAGCCAGGTGTTTCGCATAATGGTAACCAGGTTTATTCCCATTGAAATCACCATTCCGATAAGAGGGGCAAGAAAAATAAACAACAGTGTTTTGGTAATTTTATCCATTTCAATAATGGATCCGAACGGAACAAATCCTTTGGTTTGAATGGCGTGTGCAATAGCCGCACCGGCAAATCCGCCAATAAGTGTATGCGAAGATGACGAAGGAATTCCGTACCACCACGTGGTAAGATTCCAGATGATAGCGGCAATAAGTCCGGAGAAAATTACCGGAAGCGTTATAAACTCTTTGTACACCGTTTTACCAATGGTATTGGCTACTGCATGATCTTTAAATAAAAAGAACGCAACAAAATTGAATAATGCTGCCCATAATACCGCCTGAAACGGAGTAAGTACTTTAGTGGAAACAACTGTAGCTATGGAATTGGCGGCATCATGAAACCCGTTGATGTAATCAAACACCAGAGCCAGAATAATGATTACTACTAAATAAGTCATAAATCCCGTTCCGGTTTAAGCGTATTTTACCACGATAGATTCAATCACATTAGCCGCATCTTCAAACTTATCGGTGGCAATTTCCATAACCTGATAAATTTCTCTTTTTTTGATAAGTTCCTTTACATCGGTTTCTGTTTCAAACAACCGTTCAATACACATATCAAATACATCATCAGCCTGATTTTCGAAACTGTTTACCCGAATCACAGCATCGGTAATGCTTTTAATATTTTTCATATTACGCAATTCGAGCACAGCCGTTTTTACCTCGTCAGAACCCTGACGGATAATCTGAGCCATTTTCTGAATTCCGCTGTCATTTGGATTTACCTTATAAAAATTTATTTTTTTGGCTGAAGCAAAAATATAATCGCAAATATCATCCAGAGCAATGGCCAGGTAGTGAATATCCTCCCTGTCGAAAGGGGTAATAAAGTTTTTACCAAGCTCCTGAAAAATCTGATGAGTGAGCTCGTCATTATCATGTTCCAGATCTTCGAGTTTTTTAATGAGTGCCCCGCGCTGGTCAAAATCGGGTTCAGCTACCACTTCTGTGATTAAAACACCCATAGCCGATACATTCATGGCTACCGATTCGAAAAGGGAGAAAAAAATCCTGTCTTTAGGAAGGAAAATCTGTAAAATACTGTTGAGGCTCATTTCAATTTTTGTTTACGCAACAAAAGTAGGATTACCCGCGGGATAAGGAAATACCTCTGCCAATTATTTTAGAAAAATAACCGACTCCTCAGTTACCCATCAAAGCAACTTTAACTTACTGACAGGCAACAGCCCTACCCTTTTATCAGCGTTGAATACTCAGTTGATGTTTATAAATTTCTCCTTTTTCTGTTTTCACAATCAGCCAATAGTGGCCGTTTTTAAAGGATGAAATTTCTACCTGTTGTGTTCCGCTTAGTGCGCTTTGCTTTTGTACAAGTTTCCCTACTACATCATATAGCTCAAGGCTGTATAACTGGGCAAAAGGTACCTGAAGCATTACGCTATAAGCAGCAGGATTGGGATATACTTTTATCAACTCGTTTGTTGCGGTTTTTATCCCTGCCGGAAAGCATCCTGTTCCGGGGTTGGCCCATACCGAATCAATACCTGCCCATTTCCCTTTATAATCGGCAGCACGGCTCCAGCTGGAAGGCAGTGAATTATCGGCCGAAGCGGGATAACAAACCACCAGCGAATGCCCGTTGCCATCGGCCAGGGTATCCCAGGGTAATTTGTTGTTATACGGTACCGAATCGATGGTAGCGTTAACTGAATTTTCGAGGGTTAGTAACTCTCCTGCATTGCTAAGTGCCCCGCTGGTCCACTGAAGGGCCGATGTATTAAAAAATGTTTTGAATGCCTGAGAGTCGGCAGCCAGCACCAGGTATTTTCCGGGATCGAGCGTCATGGTAGGAAATTCAAATTTAAACCCGTCAACAAATTTGTATCCCCCTAATTGAGCCGCTGAGTTTCCGGCATTATACAATTCTACAAATTCGAGTGGGGCAGTATCGGGCGGGTTATACATAATTTCGCTTAAACGAATATCGGCTACCGTTGAGTTGTAAATTATTTTGGCTGTATGCGGTGTTATTGCATTTCCGGCAGCATCCTGCACATTTTGAATAGTGAGGTTATAGAATACTCCCTGTGTGAGCGCAGTGGACAAATTTAATAATACCGTATCTCCGCTGCTGCTTTGGGTAATGCTGCTGATGCTTCCAAGTCCGTTATAGTTAGCGGTGGCCGTAGCCGAAGCTGCCGAAACAGCTTCACTAAAGCGTACACGAATCTGGGAAGCACTCATTTCTTTTACCCCCAACACATAGGGAGCAAAAATATCGGAGGTAGCTCCTACCAGTTCAATATCATCAATACCGGCAAAGTCGGTACCCCCGTTTTGCTGGGCCACTATACGAAATTGCACCGAGGTAGTTCCCGAAGGTACATTGACGGTAACCGAGTCCCACTTATTGGTATTTTTATCTAATTCATGAATTACTCCCCACGAACCGCTGTTGTTGTATTGAACCATGTACCCTATCAGGTCAGTTGCATCAAAACTGGAAGTGTAGTATTTAAAGCGAATATATACGCTGGCGTAAGAAGCTACATTTTTTGAAGGGAAAGTAAGAAAGTAATAAAAATTGCCCCCGCCACAGGTGCTGTTGTCCAAATCATTCATTCCCCAGAATTTAGTCCCTTTAAAAGCCGAAGTAATATCAAACAGGCGGGTGGTATCGCCCCAGGTATCTTCCGGAAAACAATTGTAACGGGTTGGGTTGGCAGTAAACGTCCATGTTCCGCTGCCCTCAAAACCCTGATAAGCAATTTGGGTTTGAGCAAAAACCGATACCTGCAGTATAAATGCAAAAATGGTTAAGTAAAATTTATTCATATAATAAAGTTTGTGTTAGAAGGTCAAATATAATCAGCCTTTTCTTAACATTGCCATAAGTTTCGATAAAAAGATTTTTACCGATATTGTAATTTAGACCAAATTATTTAACCCATGAGTTACCGCGGATATACTTCACTGCACCAGTTTTTAAGAGATGCAGCCTACAAAATAAAAACACCTGAGCATGCTTTTTTGCACAAGCGTGAAGAAGCCGGCTACCGGGCAATTTCCTACAAAGAAGTATTTGCACAGCTCAATGCCGTTTCGGCCTACCTCATTCATATGGGTTTTGTAAAAGGACAGTGTGCCGGAATGATGATGGACAACTGCCCGGAATATTATGCATACGACCAGGGAATGCAGCAAATAGGCGCAGTAAATGTATCTATTTACCCCACCTTAAGCGAAAGCGAAATTGAGTACATTGTAAACGACTCGGGCATCAGAGTACTGGTAGTTGGCAATCCGTTTTTGCTTAAAAAGTTTTTAAAAATAGAAAAAAATTGCCCCGGAGTGGA
Source organism: uncultured Bifidobacteriaceae bacterium (assembly GCA_964535575.1). Lineage (GTDB taxonomy): Bacteria > Bacteroidota > Bacteroidia > UKL13-3 > UKL13-3 > JAGPCK01. The sequence continues at coordinate 45,602 of CAZHTC010000007.1, read as the reverse complement.
GCGGGTAATTACCCTTTTTCCTTACGAAAATACCAGCGCAAAAATAATCACCCACCATCGGTTGTTGGAAGAAGGAACGCAACTTTATGCCTCGCTCAAAGACAAAATTGAACAGGCTTTCAAAACCGTTCAGCCATCAGACCTTGCCGCTTTTATTTATACATCGGGTACCACGGGTGTTCCCAAGGGTGTTATGCTTACGCATGAAAATTTTATGAGCAATGCCATCACGGCAAAAATTTTAGTGCCAAGTATAAACAGTGACGACCGTTTTCTTTCGTTTTTACCGCTTAGCCATGTGTATGAGCGGCTGGCTACGTATTACCTCAGCACCTATATAGGCTCGGAAGTAGCATTTGCGCAAAGCATTGAAACGATTGTGAAAAATGTAGGCGAAATAAAACCAACCATCATGTGCTGTGTACCGCGGCTGCTTGAGCGCATTGAAGAACGCGTGAAAAAAAATGCCACCCAGCAGGGAGGATTGAAAGCACGCATATTCTGGTGGAGTCAGCAAACAGGAGAAACATATCGTAAAATAACGGAGCAAAATAAAAAACCGGGCTTATTTGTGAGCACCCAATATGCGCTGGCCGAAAAATTAGTATTTTCAAAAATTAAAGAACGGCTGGGTGGACGAATTAAATTGTTTGTATCGGGGGGCGGACCGCTTCCGCAACATGTGGGTGAGTTTTTTGGAAATATGGGCATCCGTATTCAGGAAGGATACGGGCTTACGGAAACCTCTCCTTTTGTATGTGTCAACGAATTTCACCGGCAGGTGTATGGCACCACCGGACGCATTGCCCCCGAGCAATCGGTAGCGATACAAGATTTGGAAAGCGGAAAAATAATCACGGTACAAACGTATGAATCGTTTGATCCGGAATTTGAAAGCGGAGAAGGAGAAATACTCATCAAAGGGCCTAATATTATGAAAGGCTACTGGAACAAACCCCAGGATACGGCAGCCGTGTTTGACAATGAAGGATGGTTTCACACGGGCGATGTAGGCAAATTTTACAAAGGGTATTTAAAAATTACCGACCGTATTAAAAACATGCTCAAAACCTCGCTGGGCAAAAACATTTACCCTACTCCAATTGAAAATACATACTTACTCAGTCCGCGCATTGAACAGATTTTTTTAATTGGCGACCGCAAAGAATATTTAACTGCCATTATTGTCCCTAATCAGGATGAGTTGAAAGAAATATTTAAAAAAGGTGATGAGTTTTTTACACAAATGGATCCTTTTATACGCGATGAAAACATTATTGACTGGATACAGGAAGACGTGAAAAAACTCAGTAACAAATTAGCCAAGTTTGAACGCATTAAACATTTTGCGGTAAAACGAACCCTGTTTAGCATTGAAGGCGGAGAAATGACACCCAAACTATCTATTAAACGCAAAGTGGTGGAACAAAAATATGCTGATGAAATTGCAAAGATGTATGCCGTGCCGTTGATGGATTAAAGGTGAAATTGTGAGGTGGTTAATTGTGAAATTGTGAGTTCTGTCCCGCTGAGTTTACTTAAGCGTGAGTTTACCGCTCTTTCACACAACGCCCGCAAAGGCGCAAAGAAAAAGTAGTTTATTCTGAGTAATCAATTAGCCCCTTTAGCAACCCGGTTACCGGTTGCTCCTTTACCAAAACAGTTTGCATACCCATAGCAGCCGGAGCGATGAGGTTTTTTTCCAAATCATCTAAGTACAAACACTGCTGCGGTTGCAGTCTGGCATCGGAAACTACGTATTCAAAAATTTCCTTATCGGGTTTGCGCAGGCCAATACGGTGTGAGTAATATACTTTGTTGAACAACGCATCCCACACCCCTTCCCCCAGTAGTTTATCAAGGTAAGGAGCAAAAGAATCATAATGGGTTTGGTTGGTATTGCTGAGTAAATACAGGTTATATTTTTTCTTTAATTGCTTCAGCATTTCAACCCGTTCCAATGGTAAATCCAAAATCATGGCACTCCAGGCGGTGGCAAGTTGTTCATCGGTTAAATGGTTTCCTCCTAACTGGCGTAGCTCATTGTAAAAAAAAGCGCTACTCACCTTTCCGGTTTCATATTCATTAAACAGATTACTTTGTTGCAATTGGGTAAAGTGCTTATCAATATCAAAGCCAAGTTCCCTGAATGCCTTGTTGGTAAGGGAGTAATCGAGGTTAATAAGTACCCCGCCAAAATCGAAAATGATGTTGCGGATGGAAGTATGCTGAAACATAGGATATGACAAAAATAAAGCGCACCATGCTATACGATGCGCTTTAATCTGGTGGGCCCTGTTGGAATCGAACCAACCACCCTCTGATTATGAGTCAGATGCTCTAACCGAATGAGCTAAGGGCCCTGATGGGTTCTGTGAAGAGCCTATCATTGATTGAGGGGGCGAAAATACAGGATTACTTGTAATTTTCAAATGCCCCAAAGAAGAACATCTTAGACTAATAAACGGGACGCTTTAGTTCTGTATTAAAAGTGGAATGCTTGCAGTATTCACCCTAAAATTTTGTCCATGTTCACCTCCACCCAATCGTTGTGCAACTGCACCTCGTAAAGCGTAAGATTTTTTAGGGCCGGCTCTTTGGTTACATTGCCATCCAAATCAAAGGTGCTGCCATGTGCTGTACAAAACAATCCGTTTTTACTGGGCACCAATATCTGGTCTTCATGCGAACAGCGCATGTAAATGGCTTTGTATTCGGTTTCGCTTTTTTTCACCAGCAACACATCGTACGGCATCCAGTTTACCCGCACCACCACTACAGGCGATTTCTCAAATTTTTCTTTCGGCACTTTTATCCTTTTGGTTTCTTCACCCGGACGAAACACCGGCAAAGGGGCGCAACTTTCTAAAAAGCTCATCACCCCGCTGCCCAGGGCTATTGCCATATATGCCCTGCAAGATGTTTTGATAAAAGTGCCTCTGTTCATTGTTAAAAGCTATAAGCCATTCCCAGATTCACAAACTGATTCATGCGGCTAAATGCATATCCGTTGTTATCAGGCGTACCCGTATACAGGGCATTGTTATAATTTCCGGTGGTACGAATCACGTAATCGGCCTTAAACGAAACACCCCTTGTAGGCTGGCACGTAATTCCGGTTACTAAATAATGTTTTTTCATATATCCGTCACTTAGCGCGTTGTTGGGAATTTTACTGTTCATATCCAGGTATTCGTAGCGCGCAAATAACGTGAAATTCTTAGTTGTTTCTGGTTTAAATAAACGGAGGGTATTATAACCCAGTTCTACATAACCTCCGGCCATCGCTGTGGGTGTGTTGTTGCCATATACGTTGTTTATTTTATGCGCATCGGGCATATTTATAACGGTGGCCAATGCTTTTACCTGCCATCCTTTATTGTGGTATTGAATATTGGCTTCAGTTACACTTACCGGAGTGCCAAACGGACCGCGCCCGAGTTTTAAGCTGTCCGACATTTTTTTATCCAACCCGTTGGCTCCGCCATAATAACCCGATACCTGCATACGTAAATTTTTGTAGTAATAAAGCAAAGCCCCTGTAACGGCAATATTGGAAGCTGTGGCTTCGCGTCCTTCAAAACGGCCATCGCGAATTCCTTTTCCATAACTAAATGAAGAAGCATCTAATCCATTTACCACCGCAAACGAATAATTGAGCCCGGGCATGGCACGGGATAATCCGTAAATTCCAACACCCAACTCGCGCCAGGTAGAAGGAATAATTAAACGTTCTACAAAAGGCCTGTCATTTCCATTAAATGTAGTAGGTAAATGGTTTTCATTAATAATGCCTATTCGAGGAATAAATAAACCGGTAACCATATATATATCGCGATTGAGGTTTACCTTCAAGAATAATTGCTCCATGGATATCTCCCCGCCACTGCCATCTACTTTTCCATCTTCCAGTTCCATTTCGCTGAAAAAAGTAATCTTATCTGAAAAGCGGTGTCCAAAGAACATAACGTTACGCGTTAGATTGGCCTCTCCTGTACCTACTTTTAAATCGTAGCTCACCTTGGCCTCTCCGTAACCCGATATGACGGTGGGGTTGTTACTTGGAGTAAGCCCTGCATTCAGCGAGTCTTCTTTGGTAAATATTTGAGCCTTTGCCGTAAAGCCGCTAAAAGCCATTAAGGCAAAAAGAATGAGTGGTAGTTTTTGTGATTTCATGAGTGCGAAAATACTATTTGGAATTAATCTAAATAAAAATAATTTATGATTTTTGTCAATTAAGATTACCAAACACAAATAACCAGATAGTTATAAACCTAATTTTTAGAGAAATGAATTACCTTGCACCGCGCTATGGCTAAAAAAGAAACCCAAAAAGGAGCCTTGTTTACTGCAGTTTTAGGAAGATTTAACTCCAACCTATGGCATTTTTACGTACCCGTTACAGCCAAACAGGCTCAAACTTTTGTGGCCGGAAAAGACCGCAGGGTACTTTGTTCGCTTAATAAAACCGAGCCCTTTGCCTGCGCCCTGATGCCTGACGGGCAGGGTGATTTTTTTATCAATATCAATAAATCGCTACGCACCAAATTAAAATTGAAAGAAGGTGATTCGGTAACCATATCCATCACCAAAGACGAAAGCGAATATGGCATGCCTGTACCCGAAGAGCTGCAGGAATTATGGCAGCAGGATGACGAAGGCAGGGAAATATTTCACAAACTTACCCCCGGCAAACAACGCACGTTGATATACATGGTATCGAATGCCAAAAGCACTCAGGTGCGCCTGCGCAGAGCCATAGGAATTCTCAATCATTTAAAGGCTACTGGCGGCACCATTCACTACAAACAATTGCAGGAAGAAATACGGAATACACTTTAGGCAGCCGGATACTTTCGGATATCCTCATTGGATAATACTGATTGCCCAGCTCCGTTTAACCCCACCTGTGTCATCACCTTTGCCAGTTGTACAGAAGTAACCCCCGACCAGGGAGCAGCCCACGAAAGGAAGGGTTTCCAGAGTACCCTTATAATTCGGTACATTAAATTAGGCTCTTTTCTCTTTGTAACCGGATAAATATATCCAGGCCTGAAAATATAGGTTCCTTTAAATTGCAAACGCATTAAAATATTCTCGGCCTTTCCTTTTTCGCGCGCAAAAAGAATCCGGCTTTTTTCGCTCTGATCGGCTCCATCGCCACTTAAAAAACAAAACACCGCATCCGGACTTTGTGCCTTCAATGTTTGAGCAAAAGCCTTTGTAAAATCTACCGTTATTTTTTTAAATTCATTGGCAGGTACCTGCCCTGTGTACACCCCAATGCAATAATAACACACATCCTGATGCTGAAAGGCTTGTTGCACGTTACTGAAATCCAAAAAATCGGTGTGCACTATTTCTGTAAGTTTGGGATGAGCCAAACCAAGACTTTTACGCACCACCACGGTTACTTGGGCTACTTCGGTGCTTTGCAAACACTGTGTTAAAATTAAACCGCCAATCATGCCGTTGGCTCCGGCTATCAGTACCTTTTTCATAAGGATACATAATTAATTTAATAGAGATTTTGCATATCAGGAACCCTCTTTTTTCTTTTTCCGGTCAAACCACCGTTTCCCTAAAAATGAAACCAGTGGTACAAGAATGACCGTAAGAAACCATTCGTAATGATCCAGTACATAAATCCATGTATTTCGTACAAACTGCCCTTCGTCTATATTGATCCGAATATGGATGGTTTCGTCAACAATGGGCTCTGAGTTTCCGTTTGGCCGTTCAGCCGTAATTTTCAAGATAAGTCTGGCTTCTTTTGTATTGGTTAACGGTTTCACATTCCAACGCCATTTGTTATCGCCCTCTTCGTCTACTTGTTGTTCGCTGTTAGCATGAACAGGAGTCAGCTCAAATGCCTTGTCCGGATCAAGTAATTCAACTTTCAGTTTGCGGTATAAAAAAATATTGGTGGCTTCCATTACGTGTTTCACATCGGAATGTTTATCATCGGTCATTTGTTTTGCCACTATTTTCTGAAGAGTATCCAACACCTTACTCTGGTTATTAATCAGAGAAACAAACACATTAAAATCGCTGCTCAACCCCCGTGTCATTTTTGTGGGATAGGAATATCCCAGCGTGGCCTGTTTTTTCATCGGCTCGGTACCATCATCTGTTCTCGCAGTAACATTACTTTCTATTGTATCCGGAGGGGCACTTTCCATATTAGAAGAAGAGGTTGTTACTTCCCGTATGGGCTGCGGTGCGGCCTGCAATTCCTCTGATTCCATTTCCGGGGCGGAAACCATAGACAGGGTATCCCCGGCCTGTACCTCATTGACCGCACTGTCAGCAGCGGTGGTCTCCGGTAAATGGGATGTCGGTTCCTGATTTTGCGAGCCGCTGCAGGCTACAAGAAAAAACAACAGTAAAATGAAATAAATCCTCGTCATGATGGTCCTAATTTTACCTCTGCAACTTAGGCATAAATTAACAGAAAGAAATGCCCCCGGATGGGTAGGAACCGCTTACACCATGAACCCTACTGTGTTAATTTAAGGGCATGCTGTTTGGTGTAAAAATCAAAAATGGGAATATCAATAAGAACCGCAACACGCCAATACCATTCTTTGTCAAACAATACCGTCTTACCGGTAGCATCCACGCTGCGCAACTGAGGACCGTATTGACCCCCGACATTAAAAGAGACAGGACATTTACCGGCACCGAACGTGAGATAAGCTCCGGGTGCAAAAACGTTGCTCCAGTTTATTTCGGCCATTTGTGAATTACCATTGGAGAGACGAAAAGAGGTGACCGCCCCTACATCGACCACCGGAAAAAAGAACCCGAGTGATTTGCCGTCATCCCCTTTCTGAGCTGCACCCGTTTTGTGCAAGAATAAATTTCCGAAACCGGCATACAGGCCAACGGGTGAAGTGAAACCGTAAAGCGCATCGTCATTTTTCAGATTGTATCCCATAAATCCACCTGCATAGGCATTGAGCGAAACATCAAACGAACAATTTCTCTTTACGCGGTAGCTTCCTACCGGCATGGCGGCATTATCCAGCACTGCTACCATGTCATCGGCCGATTTGGCCTGCAGCATATTGGCGGCAAAAGTCAGGTAAATGGATAATTGAGACGGGATATGGCTGACGGTTGACTGTAACAGCTCAATAGTAAATAACGTAGCGAGTCCGTAACGTTTGGTAAGAACGTAATTGGCAATTATTCCTACCGTATCCATTTTGTTGAGTGACTCCAACACGATGGCACTGCCGGGGACCTGTAAATTGGTTTGAGCAAAAATACACAAGCTGCGGCCACAGCCAACAAAGTACTTATACCACGACACTACCTGATCGGGGGTGATTTTATTAGTAGCGTAGGCGTTTTTTAAATCGGTGTACTGCTGATTAAACTGTTCTGTCATCCCCATCAGGCTGTTGAGTGATGCCACCAAACCTGAAGTGCCGCTAAGTGCGAATATTTTTTCATTCTGTTTAATCAGCAGTGCGCAGTAAATATGAAACAATGAATCGTTGCGTTGCAGGTTGCGCAAATCGGATGAATTCAGAAAAACCTGATTGTTGTTTTTCACACGCAGCGCATTCACGGTAAAATTTAATCCCAGCAACAGATTACGTTCACTTGCCTGCATACTATCCAGGTAAGGGTTTTGATACAATTTTGTCAAAGCCTTCAAAGGGTCTGATGGATTTTTGAGCAGGGTATTGGCCGCGTCCAGCGACACCAAAACAACATACTTTGTTCCGGGCTTTTTAAACATTACTTTGTTCCACGCAATGGCTTTTGATAAATTGGCAGGCAGGCTGTTTAAATCAGAATCAAAAGCCTCCTGCAACGTTTCCATATACGAAGTGTAATTGTACGGATCGCTTTGCTGCATAACCGCATTGCTTAACGGAAGCAGCAAGCCAATGAGTGTATCCTTTTTTAAATCGTCTCTGAACTTACTTAAAAAGGCAATATTGATTTCCTGCTTAAAGCGGTTGGCAATAAAAGTTCCTAGCGCATTTATCGCATCACCGGCTCCCGGAACCGAAGCTCCGCCCTGGGAGGTGGCTACCGGCAAGCCACCCATGTACTTGGTGGGATTTCCTAAAAAGGCTTTGAGTATTTTCTGATGTTCGTTTTGATCACTTAATTGCTCCCTTACCGAAACAACCGTATCCGGAAAATAGTACCGCAGAATATTTTCTACGGCCGCAATATCATTGGTGTTCATGAGCCCTCTAATGAGCAGGGCATCGGTGTAAGCGCAACCGGTGGCATCCTTTTGCGCCTGTGCTTTATTTAACAGACATAAGAACATCCACAGTAGTGTTATTTTTTTCATATAAGAGTTGTTTTAAAAGGTAACCGGCAAAACAGAAAAGATATCAGTGAATGGAATAAGAAACGTATACTGCTCATTGGCCCCTACCACCATTCCCAGTGGCTGCGAGGTTTCGGTAAGGTAGGCTACCGACCCTGAATCACCGGGAAGGGTAACCGACTCCTGATAATACTGAAAACGCGAAAGTTTGATAAGATTGCCGAGCGAATGGATCTGATTATTGTAGTCGAATGACACGGGGGCATTGCTCTGCCCTACGATAAAGGCTTTCTCTTTGTTTTTGGCCCCGTTAATAAAAACGGTTTTGCCGATAAGTGAGCTGTTGAAAGCCATCACCTCCGAGGGATAACTATTGGGTTCAGGTGGTTCAAATCCTTCCGTATCAATGAGTGCAATATCCAAGTGGTCATTAAGCAATCCGTAGCACCATTTCCCAATTGGGGTAAAACCATCCGATGCATTTAATACCTGCTCCTGCTGATTGGGATCGATATCTCCACCCTTGTTCACTGCATCGCCCCCAGAAAGCACGTGGCTGCAGGTTAAGTAAAATAACTTCTGCCCTGTTGGTACATCCTTTACTTTTCCGCAAAGGGTACCGGTAAAAAAAGCACTGTTTTGTGCGCATACCGCATCACCGTCCGAAGCATGTGCCCTGGCGGTGCCAAAGGAAGTGACCACTTCCACATTTACCTTACAGGTTTTACCAGAAGGTAAAGTCACTTTCAGTTGTTGCGGATAGTCTTCGGTATCAGGAAGCCGGGTGTATATAACCACACAGATAAGCTCGGGGGTTCGGGGATTGGACGACAAGGCCACATGCATGTCTGCAAAGCCCCGGCACTCCTTCATCTGAGCAAAATTTTGCTCTACCGCCCTATGCACCACCTCTTCGTAAGTGTGTTCATGCAGACCGGATTGAGTTCGTTGCTTTCTGTTGCGCCCCTTTGTTTTTTTTGCCATGATGAGAAGGTAAATATGACCAAAAAAGAGAAAGCAAACAAGAGGGAAAACCTTTTTTTTAGAAAGAAAAGTCTGACTACATACCAGACAGGATTTTGCGTGTACCTGAACAGCTGCTCCCGCACCTCATCCACGTTTATTTTTCTCCATCAAATGGCCAGTGCCGTTTTCTGCCGGCCATAATCAAAAACACCAACGCGCCCAAAACAATAAATCCAAGAGCTGCGAGAATAAAAGGGGTTTCGGAAGAGAAAAAAACAAACAGCCATACTAAAATGCCGATAACGGGTGGCAAAGGAAACAACCACATTTTATAAGGGAAAAACGTTTCCTTTTTAAGGTAATGCAGGGCCATTAACCCGGCACTCTGGCTTACAAACTGAATGAGGATGCGCATCACAATGATGGCGGTAATCACTTCCTTCATTTTAAAAAGCAGGCTGAACACAAAAGCCACACCCGCTATGATTAGCAGCGAAACATAAGGAAAATGTTTGGTGGGATGTACGCGGGCAAAAACGGAAAAATAATTTCCGTCAACTGCAGCGGCATAAGGTACACGCGAGTACCCGAGCATAACGGCAAATAGCGATGATACGGCAATAAATAATACCAGCACAGTAGCAACTTTGGCGGCAGTGCTCCCGTAAATAGTTTCAAAAAAAGTACTCACAATAAACGGAGAATCCTTGGCCTGCTGCCACGGAATTACACCAGATACTGCTGTTTGCATAAGCAGGTACAAAACGGCAATTCCGGCAATAGAGATAAATATGCTTCGTGGAATATTTTTTTGCGGATGTTCTATTTCTCCTCCCAGGTGGCAAACATTGTAATAACCCAAAAACGAATAAACCGTTTTGATAGATGCCTGACCCAAACCAAAGAAAAAAGCAGGAGTAAAGTCCATGGCATCGGAATTAAAGGTAAAGGCAAGGTGCGCATTAAAATGAGTAAGCCCCGAACCTATTAACCACAGCATGGTTCCGATTACAATAGCATTCATTAACATCGATATTTTCCCGATAGATTCGATCTTGCGGTACAGCAATGCCGTGATAAAAATAACCAAAGCACCCGATACTATTTTTTGCTCTATGCTGCTTAGCGGAACAAGGTAAGTTAGGTACTGCGCAAAACCAATAGCACCCGAAGCAACAACCAATGGTGCCTGAAAAGTTGTTTGCCAGATATAAAGAAATGACAAAAGCTTCCCCCATTTGTGTTTACCAAAAAGGTGCTGCAAAAAGGCATAGCTGCCACCGGCCTGCGGCCACCTGGCACCCAGCTCGGCCCATACACAACCATCCATAAATGAAAGCAGGGCTCCGAGCAACCAGGCTAAAATGCACTGCGGGCCGCTCATGGCACCAATAACAAAAGGTATGGTGATAAACGGACCAATTCCCACCATATCTATCATGTTGATGGCAACCGCCTGCCGTAGTTTTAACCCTCGTACTAAATCGCTCATTGCAGCGAATAAACGAAAAACATCCGGATTCAGTCCAAAAATAAATTTTAATCTCCTCAAAAAGAGTAATAAACTATACTTTTTGTCAAATATACTTTACTTTTAGTAAACTACGCTTTACCTTTGTGCAGTCAATTAAAAACATAATTTCGTATGCACACCATTTATTTATTTCCTCACCGCGCCAAGCAAATAGGCTGGCTGTTACTGATACCCGGATTGGTATTGGGTATTCTGGTTATGTACTTTGATTTTGAAATTCCGTTTTTACAAACACATTTTCGAAACAACCCTTCGTTTTTTGAGGCTTCGGATGAAAATTTCACCAACGAACTGGCGGGGATCCTGCTTATGTCGGGGTTAATGCTTATTGCATTTAGTCGTAGAAAAGAAGAAGATGAGCTCATTTCACAAATGCGATTAGACGCGCTATTGTGGGCCGTGTATGCAAATAGCCTTGTGCTGGTATTATGCCTGCTATTGGTTTACGGCACCGGTTTTTTCAGTGTATTGGTGTATAATATGTACACCGTACCGGTTATTTACCTGCTGCGGTTTCAGTATTTGCTTTACAAAGCATCAAAACTTAATGCAACAGCTGAATGAAAAACACACTCAAGATTCAACGTGCCATAAAAAACCTGACGCAGGCTGAGCTGGCCGATAAGGTGGGGGTTACCCGCCAAACAATTAATTATATTGAAATAGGAAAGTATGTGCCCACTACGGTGCTTTCGCTTAAATTAGCCAAAACACTTGGTAAAGCAGTGGAAGAACTTTTCCAATTGGAAAAAGGCGACTGAATAAAAACACAGCAGGAGGGAAAAAGGAAGTCAATCGCGTTTCACCCAAACACTTTTGTGACCAATCCTTCTTCCCGCTCCGTCTATGCTTCACCCACAGGTTTATTCAACAGGTTTATACGTTCAATATCTTCATCTGACTCGGTAAACAAACCTAATTTTAGTTTGCAGCAGTAGCGTATAAAAAGGGCATAGGTGTTTTCAGGTTCCTGCCTTATTACCGTATTGAGTTCATCAAGGGCCTGTTCCAGGTAATCTGCCTGTATAAGCAGCTCGGCCCGGTTTAACACAGTTGCCACATCAATTTTTGTTTCTTGCTGCAGGGGAGTATTTAACCACTCTACCCAGGGTTCGTTTATTATGAGTGTATTCATGCTTATTATTTTTTCTGTTAATTGAACTTTATACTATCTGAACGGAGACTGCTTCGTTCCTCGCAGTGACGATTAAGACAATACTGTTGTTTCTTCATCACCCAGCGACATGGCCTGCGAACGATCTTCGTACGCTCCCCGCTCGTCCAATAAATGACGCTTACACTCGCTGCGCAATAAATAGGCTTCTTTGTAATACGGGTGCAGTTCAATGGCCATATCCAAATCAGTGAGTGCGCCCTGATAGTTTTCTCCGGCATAAGCCAGCAATGCTTTGGTATAATAAAATAGCGCATTGGCGGGTTCCAGTTCAAGGGCAGCCTGTATCAGGTGAAAAGCTTCCATCGGTTTATTTAAAGCCAAAGCATAGCGGCTGGCCTCGTTCATATAAGCGGCCTGCTTAAATCCAGATAAACGAATAGCCTGACGGATATAATGGTAGGCGCTGCGAAAATCCTTGCGCGAGGCATAATATGTAGCCAGCCAGGCATCGGGTTCGTGCCAGCGGGGTTCCAGGTCAATAAGCAGCTTAAACTCAGCTACGGCCTCTTTTTCCATACCACAGTACAATTTGCATTGCGCCCATTCAAGCATCAGCCCGTGATCACTGGGATTGGTTAAACACAGCAACTGATAGCGATAAAACGCTTCAGCATAATTTTTTTGATCCTTTAACTGGCGGGCCTCCTGCAGCAATGCCGGAGAAAAGCTGATGGCCGGTTGAGCATAAGATGAATGTTGCATAACTTTTAATGGTTTATTTGATAACAAAGTTGCGGGGGCAGACCGCAGTCTATTTGTGGTTTGCTTGGCGATGCAAATTTTTTTTTAAATCTTTGACCATGCCGGAAATCAAATCTTCGTCAAGGCGCTACAAGGTGATTGATTATTGCCTGCGCAAAATGCACTATCCCACCAAAGAGCAGCTTATTCAAAAAATACGCGATATGCTGGGCGAACGAATCTCGGAACGAACCCTGGAGGAGGATATACGTACCCTGCGCGAAGATGAAGGCCTGGGGTATATGGCCCCCATTAAATACGATAAGCGGCACAAAGGATATTGCTACGAAAACCCGCATTTTTCGCTCAGTAATATTCCGCTTAAAGAAGAAGAAGTGTACTCGCTTGAGTTTGCAGTAGGCGTTTTGCGGCAATTTAAAGGCTTGAAACCGGTGAAGGAATTTGAAGAAGCCGTGCAAAAAATAGAACAATACATTAACCTATCGCTTCATGCAGGCGATGCCGAATTTGAACAATATGTACAGGTAGAAATAGGTACGGGCGAAAAAGGAATCGAGTTTCTGGAACCACTGTTTCAATGCATTCGCGAACTACGCAGCATCAAATTACTGTACCATAAATTTGAAGGTGAACAAGCACAGGAATACCTTTTTCATCCATATATGCTCAAGGAATACCGCAACCGATGGTATGTATTGGGCTTTTATCCCAAACGCGGACATATTATCACCTTTGCCCTCGACCGGGTTGTGGGACTGGATGCCCTGCCCGAATTATTTGAGCGCGATAAATCGTTTCATGCCGATTCGTACTTTCAACATAGCTTTGGCATTACGGTAGTGCATAACAGCAAACCCGAAAAAGTTGTATTGAAATTTGCTCCATCACAAAGTAAATTCATCAAAACACAGCCTTTGCACCCCTCACAAAAAATTCTGAAAGAAACCAGAAACGAATGCAGGGTACAGCTCACAGTGATTCAAAGCCATGAACTGCTTATGCATATTTTAAGTTATGGTGCCGAAGTGGAAGTATTGCAACCAGCCTCCCTTAGGGAAGAAATTGCCTCGCTGCTTAAAAAAGCGGCCCTGCAGTATTAAAAGTACTTCGAAGTTACACCTCAACCCTTTCTTTTTTGTAACCTTGGTTACATAACCCGGTGATATAATTCATCAACGGTTTTGATTTATCTCATTCGCTCGCTTTCAGAGCCAAACTACCTTTGTCTCATCAAATAAACGATACCGCATATGAAAAAATTAGTGATACTAGGAGCCGGCACAGCAGGAACCATGATGGCCAACCACCTGAGCCGCGAATTGGATTTAGCACTATGGGAAATTGATGTAATAGACCACCGGCAGGAACATTATTACCAGCCCGGTTACCTTTTTCTTCCATTCGACATTTATGAGCCCGAAGATATTGTAAAACCCATAAAGGATTTTATTCCCAAAGGAGTGAATCTTATTAATGACAAGGCAGAAAAAATAGATGCCGCTGAGAAAAAAATTCTGATGCACAACGGAGATGTGATTCACTACGATGTGCTTATTGTAGCCACCGGATGCAATATTGCCCCTGAAGAAGTGAGTGGAATGAACGGACCCGAATGGCACAGAAGTGTTTTTGATTTTTACACCTTTGAAGGCGCCCTTGCCCTGCGCAACAAACTGCGCGAATGGGAAGGCGGAAAATTAGTGGTTCATATTACCGAAATGCCCATTAAATGCCCGGTAGCTCCATTAGAGTTTGCTTTTCTCTCCGATTCCTACTTTAAGCATAAAAACATGCGCGATAAAGTAGAAATCACCTACGTAACGCCATTGAGCGGGGCATTTACCAAACCCAAAGCCACCGAAGCATTAAGCCATTTGCTCACCGAAAAAAATATTACCCAAGTAAACGACTTTGGAATTAAAACCGTTGATAATGCCAATAAAAAAATTATTGACTACGAAGGCCGCGAAGTGCCTTTTGATTTATTAGTTACCGTTCCTACCAATAAAGGCGATGCACTCATGGAACGTTCGGGACTGGGTGACGATTTAAATTATATTCCTACCCACAAGGCCACGCTACAATCGGTAAAACACCCCGATATTTTTGTACTGGGCGATGCCACCAATATACCCGCCTCCAAAGCCGGATCAGTAACCCATTTTGAAGCCGAAATTCTTACTGAAAATATTTTACGCCATATTCAGGGAGAACCGCTGAAAGAAGAGTTTGACGGACATGCCAATTGTTTTGTTGAAACCGGTAACGGCAAAGCATTGCTCATCGACTTTAACTATACACACGAACCCGTTGATGGAACATTTCCGTTTCCGGGTGTGGGACCCCTGCGCTTGCTCAAAGAAACCCGCATGAACCATATGGGCAAACTGGCTTTTAAATGGATTTACTGGAACATGCTTTTAAAAGGAACTCATATCCCTTTTGTTTCTACAGCTATGCAAACAGAGGGAAAACATTTTTAATCAAATAAACAACAACGTTATGGAAAAGATGATTGCAGGTAAAAACATTCAGGTAAATGAAGAAGGTTACCTCACCGATTTTTCTCAATGGGACAAATCGGTAGCACATGAAATTGCACAACAGGAGGGCATAGGTGAATTAACCACCCACCACTGGAAAATTATTGACTATTTACAAGACCAGCACAAGCAGGAAATTCCACTCAGTATTCGCAAAATTGGTAAAAGCGGAGTGGTGGATATTGAACAGTTTTATTCGCTGTTTCCGCAAGGGCCACTTAAAAAAGCCACCAAAATTGCCGGTATCCCCAAACCTGCCAGTTGTATTTAATCACACTTAATCAACCCGTATTATGAACGAATTTAATGGCGAAGTAAAAAAGATGATGATCATCCTTTCCAAAGCTTCATTGGAAAATGTATATGCCGCATTTATTCTGGCCAACGGAGCACGCATGGAAGGAATAGAAGCCGAGTTGTTTTTTACCTTTTTCGGCCTGGAGGCCGTTCAAAAGAAAAAACTGGAACATTTGCATGTAGCCACAGTAGGTAATCCGGCCATGCATATTCCCACCTTGCTTGGCAGCCTACCTGGCATGGAAGCCATGGCCACTACCATGATGAAAAAAGAAATGGAAAAATTGGATATTCCGGGAGTAGAAGAATTTCTGGATATCATGAAAGCATCGGGGGTAAAACTGTGGGCCTGCAAACTGGCCATGGAAATGTTTCACCTCAAAAAAGAAGATATGTATGACGGCATCGGGGGTGTTATAACCGTTGGCGAGTTTTACAAAAAAGGAGCCGGTGTCGGCACACATATGTTGTTTATTTGATACGCCCCCACGCGGGGATTAAAAAAAGAGAACAGCCCTTTACCCGGCTGTTTTCTTTTTTACCGGAATCCATATTTCTTCTTCCGAATGGGGACTGTTGTTTTTATACTTTTCGCCCAAAATTTCAAACTGCGGGCGTTGGTCCCACTCCCATCCTGAGGCCGGCAACCACATGCGGTGAATATACCCAAATATTTGCCCGGCTGTAGCAGGCCCCCCGCGATGTATAAACACTGCATACCACCCGGCAGGAATAGTAAGCACTTCCATTCCCTGCGGAATAAAACTGCTATCGGATACCTCTACCGCAGCCCATCGCTCAAAGGGAGTGTGCAGGTTAAATGTTGCCATATCCTGCCCCGGAGCATATACCTGCACCGAAACAAAATAGGTACCTGTTCTACCTGCAATTTCGGGGAGACGCGGAATAAACCCTTTCCATAAATTTTCGGTATGGTGATTACTCAGCGTTAATTTTATTCTTTGCCCTATTAAAATCTTTTGGGAAATAGTTTTTAGTTGCGGCTCCATTGAGGTAGTGGTATTAAACTGCACTTTCTTTTTGAGTTTGTTCTTCCAGCATCGGATTATACATCATTATTGCGCTATTATTGGCAACCAGCGTATCCGTATGTGCCTGGGTTGTTAAATCGGTTATCCGTTTCCAGATTTTATTATGGCGGGTGTATCCTCCCCACCACTGCAATTCAAAATGATGATCGGTTTCAAAAATTTCGTACTTCAATGGTAAATGAGCATCGCAGGTTATTTCTCCGTTCAGGTACTCGTTATCCAGCCATAAACTGATGGAAAAACAATGATGGGTTTCGTTTACCAGTTGCAGGTCGATATAATTATAGGAAAGTGTAGCGCCACAGGCAAAAGGAATGGTTCTGTTGATGTCTGGGAAAACATCATATCCGTGCCTCCACCGCTCTTTAATGGTAAGCGGGGTATGCAAGGCCATCCAATAAAGTAAATTACCTAACTGACACAACCCACCACCAATATCTGAAGAGATAGTCCCGTTATCAAGAGTAAGCCCCGGCAAATATCCTTTAGCTTTTGTTGGCCTGCCTACCAACTTCCAGATAGAAAATGTTTCGCCAGGTTTAATGATTACCCCGTTTAGCTGTTTAATAGCAAGTGCAAGGTTGGTGACTTTATTATGTTGCAGATACATCTCCACATTTTTCAGGGGGCGTAATAAAAACGATCGGTGCTTAATTAATGAAAAGGGGAATGGGCTTACCGCTCTTTCGGTTGAATAATATCTTCTTTGTTTTATCCAACGCCATTTTCTGCGCAGTATAAAATATTCCTTCCCCAGCCATTTTCTGATTACACTGCGTTGCTGGGGTTTTGGAACTACGTCTATGAACAAAATTGTTACATTTATTAAGCCTGTGGTTTTCTGAGAGCGGGTTTCAAATTATTATTTCCTCCACACCGTTTTTACCAGCACGGCATTCTTAAGAAAGTCAACTCCGTTGATGTAACTATTACCCGCAAATCCCCCTAAAGAACCCAACCTGTTGCAATCGCTGTCCAAAACGGGAGCATCCATATCTGCTCCGCAATTTCCGGGCTCAAATACATATACCGTTTTATTCTGAAACCAATAAGCGTCTACATGTGCACTGCCACTGTTTTTTTCAAATGACTTGATATTTTTAACTATGCATTTGGGTGTTCCGGGTTCAATATCCAACTGGCGGCATCCTGAAAGGAAAATAAAAAATACAATACCCCAAATTCCCTGTGCCTTCATGTTTTGTTTTTTGACTATACGAGTATAATGCAAACCACAAAAATAATCAAGCTTTTTTCTTCATTTAAAACTGCGGGTACAAAATCTCTCCACCTTATTGCCATGCTAAACTCAGTCGGGTTACGCAGAAAGAACAAGACACAGATTTCACAGATTATACGGATTACACGGATTGAAAACAAAAAATATCAGGAGCTAAATCAGAGAAATCAGTGCAATCAGTGGCTTTTTTCATCCCCCTGCCCCCTTCTCGATCTCACAACCCACGCTGCAAGGGGGACAAAAAAAATCCCGCACGAAGCGGGACTTTTGCAATGTAAATGTTCAACTACCGGTTTGCACCGGAATACTATCCTTTCAGTACTTCTCGCGAAATAACAATTTTTTGTACCTCGCTGGTACCTTCATAAATCTGTGTAATCTTAGCATCGCGCATCAATCGCTCTACATGGTATTCTTTTACGTATCCGTAACCACCATGCACCTGCACGGCTTCGGTAGTTACATTCATAGCGGTGGTAGAAGCAAACAACTTTGCCATAGAGCTTGCCAATGCATAATCCAGGTGCTGATCTTTTAACCAGGCGGCTTTTAAACAAAGCAAACGCGCAGCTTCAATCTCTGTTGCCATATCGGCCAATTTAAACTGAATAGCCTGGTGGTTTTTTATCTCGGTACCGAAAGCTTTACGCTCTTTTGAATATTTTACCGCCAGTTCGTAGGCGCCACTGGCAATACCCAATGCCTGCGAAGCAATACCAATACGACCACCTGCCAGTGTTTTCATAGCAAAAGTAAACCCAAAGCCATCATCTCCTATGCGATTAGCCAACGGTACCTTCACATCCTGAAACATGATGGAGTGTGTATCACTGGCACGAATGCCCATTTTTTGTTCTTTTTTTCCTACCACCACACCCGGCCAGCTTTTCTCTACGATAAATGCATTAATACCTTTGTGTTTTTTATCGGGATGTGTTTGTGCAATCACCAAATAGGTATCGGCTGTGTTACCGCAGGTAATCCAGTTTTTGGTTCCGTTCAATAAATAATAATCGCCTTTATCTTCGGCAGTAGTGCGTTGAGAAGTAGCATCCGATCCTGCCTCGGGCTCCGACAACAAAAAAGCTCCATGCACTTTTCCGCTTGCCAATGGAACTAAATATTTCATTTTTTGTTCTTCGTTACCGTAAGTTTCAAGTCCCCAGCACACCAATGAATTGTTTACGGAAACAGCTACCGAGGTAGAGGCATCTATTTTTGACAATTCTTCCATTACCAGTACATAAGAAATGGTATCCATTCCTGCTCCGCCATATTTGGGGTCAACCATCATGCCCATAAAGCCCATTTCGCCCAGTTTGCGTATTTGCTCCATTGGGAAAATCTGGTCTTCGTCACGTTCAATTACTCCGGGTAATAATTCGGTTTGAGCAAAATCTCTGGCTGCCTTCTGCACCATTAAATGCTCTTCGCTTAATTCAAAATTCATATTTGGTTATACGGTTTATGAGGTTGCGAAGTTAAGGGTTGGAACCTATCTGAACAAATGTACTTTTAGCCCCTTCCGCTAAGGATATTTGGACCATAAGTAGCTGATTGCATGAGTTGCAACGATCATTTAGCCACAGCAACCGAATGCCGCATTACAAAAAAACAGGGAACTGAAGGTGACCAAAAGGGGAAAGTGGTTTTTAGCCCCGGCATCCATTTGATTAAACCTATTACCCCAACAAACTTTTAAGAATGGCCGAAATGGTTTTTCCATCGGCTTTGCCGGCCAGTTCCTTCATGGCCACAGGCATCACCTTTCCGGTTTCAGCCGCAGTGGTGGCACCTGTTTGGGCAATAATTTGTTTGAGCACAGTTGTAATCTCTTCCTCGCTCATTTGCTTAGGCAGAAAGCGCTCTATCACGGCAATTTCTTCACGTTCTTTTAGGGCAAGGTCTTCGCGTTTTTGCTGCTCGTAAATTTCCAGACTGTCTTTTCGCTGTTTGGCTAATTTCTGCAAAATTTTGAGTTCCGCATCTTCGGTGAGCGCATCGGCAGCACCCTTGTCGGTTTGTGCCAGCAATATGGCCGATTTAATGGCACGTAAACCACGAAGACTTGCTTCATCACGCGCTTTCATGGCGGTTATAATTTCTTTATTGATGGTTTCGGCAAGACTCATAATCCAATTTTTTATTAGCGTTTAAAATTACATACTTCATGTGCACGTTTTTTTTTAATCCATCTGGGCCTGGTCCTTATCCAGAAAAAACGAAAAGGTATCCCCGCGCAATCCTAACCGAAGCGTTTCGAGCGGAATCATTTCGTTGGGTGCAATATTTCCGAGATTCACATTGGGACCAATAAGTTTAATAAAATATACCTGCTGGGCTTTTTGCGGAGCTTCCCATATAATCGTCTCTTCAGGAATTTTGGTGAGAATTTCCTGCACCAACCCCTCTCGCACCTCACCGCTCCCTCTGAAAATACCTACATTACCGGCTTCCCTTGCTTCGGCAATTACCTTCCACACGCCTGCATCAATTTCCTTTTGCATCAGCTCAATCCACTTGTAAGGCGGAATAATTTTTTCGGCATCTTTCGAGCCTACTTCCGATAATACGGTGAAATCTTGTGTAAGCCGTTTAATGTATTCGCACTTTTTATCGTGGTTAAGGGTAATGGAACCATCCGATACCTCGCAATGACGCAACTTGTATTTATGCAGTGTTTTGATATAATCGTCCAGCTGATTTCTTACAATGAATGCCTCAAACAGTGTTCCGCCAAAGTACACGGGTAATCCGGCCGACTGATAAGCAGCAATTTTTTTATCGAGGTTGGCTGTTACATATGAAGTGCCGAAACCTAATTTTACCAGATCGATATGACCGGATGAAGTAGAAAGTAAATCTTCAACTTCACGAACGCTGAGGCCTTTGTCCATCATCATGGTGATGCCCGCATTACGAGGTTTCTGCGTACGTTGCGGCAATTGTTTTAATGCAAAATTCATGGATTATTTACGATACAATTCAATTAAATCAATTATTTCTCCGGCCCTTTTAAGATAAGGACCAAACTCAAACAGTAAAAAATGCTCGTCAAAATTAAGGGTAAGGGCAATTTCCAAGTAATATTTTGCCTCACTTATTTTTCCGTCTTCGTACAGGTAGTTTACGATACGGTAGTACAAAGCAGGAATATCGGGATTGGTTTTAATGGCCTCTTTCAGCAAATCGGCAGCGCCTTCCAGGTCGTCACGCTCATAACATACAAACGACCAGTCGAGCCATGCATCTTCCAGTGTGGGGTCGAGTTCAATTAACCGCGCATATGCTTTCTCCGCCTCCCCGTCATTTCCGCTTTTATATTCGGCATCGGCTAATGCCAACAGGTATTCGGTATTATCCGGTTCCAGCTCGCAGGCGCGTTTCACATAATTCAGTGCTTCGGCATAACGTCCTTCCTCGTCATAGGTAATGCCTATGCCAAACCATCCTTCGGCAAAAGCCGGATTAAGTTTCACTGATTTTTTATAAAACTCTCGTGCCTTGTTAAACTGCAGCAACTTTTCATAACAACCGGCAATATTGCAATACGTTATTGGGTCGGGGCCTTCAAGCTCCAGTGTTTTATCATACTCTTCAATGGCCTCTTTGTACCGGTCGAGCTCAACCAGCGTATTGGCCTTGTTGAAATGTGCGGATGAAAAGCTATCGTGAATCACAATAGCATAATCAAATGCCTCGAGTGCCTGATCAAACAACCCGAGTTTATTATACACCGCTCCCAGATTAAACCAGGCCGATGACGAATACGGATTCACATCAATTAATTTCTGATAGAAGTCAATACTTTTCAGCAGCTCATCCATCATATCGTAACAGTAAGCCGTTTCATACAATGCTTCCTGGTTGTTGGGGTCGTTTTGCAAAATGCGGCTCAGGTACAAAATAGCCACTTCAAACAAATCGTTGCTTTGCAAAATAAAGGCAATACTTAGAATAAGTTCATTGGGTTCAGCGGTGCGTTCAATGGCTTTATCAAAACAGGCATATGCCTCCTTGTTATCTTCAAGATGCAGGTAAATTTCTCCCTTCATCACTGCTACCTCTTCATTGGCAGGTTCTAAAGATTCGGCATGCTCAATAATTTCGAGTGCCTCATCAAAATGCCCTACAATAATTTCTATCTGAGCCTTTTTTACTATGAACATCACCGAGTAGGGGTGTTGTTGCGAGGCAAATTCAACTACCGAAAGAGCCTTTTTCAGTTTATCGTCAGCTATATAATATTCGATGATGTTTTCCAGTTCTTCGGGATCAAAAAACTGCCAGTCCTTATTTTTCACCATCTCCTCATACTTCGCCACCGATGAGTTGATGTCCTCATCGTGAAAGTCGTCTGCATCCATAGGCTACACCATTTTAATTGTGTTCGAAACAAAAGTAATGGAACAACCACACTTTTTCCCGTTATTAGCGTCATAATTTGGTCTCGTTTCTTTAAACATCTGTGTACAAACGTTATTGATTAAATGAAAAAAATCATTTTATTAAGCATTCTAAGTATGGCCAACAGGCTGGCATTTGGCCAGCAGAACAAACAGGTCGGCTGGCAACAGGAAGTAGCCTATTTAATAGAAGCCAAACTGATGGATGGCGGCCATTACCTCAAGGCTTTTGAGCGCATCAGTTATACCAACAATTCTCCGCAAACACTTACGTACATTTACTTTCATTTATGGCCAAATGCTTATAAAAAACACAGTGAACCCTTTGCCAAGCAACAGTTAGAAAACGGACAAACCAATTTTTATTTTGCCGAATCACAGGACCATGGAATGATTGACTCACTCGACTTTAAAATTGACGGAGAAACCGTAAAATGGGAATTGCTGAAAGATACGGGAGATGTGTGTAAGATTTACCTGAATAAACCTCTTTCTCCCGGTGCAAAAATGGAGATCACCACTCCGTTCAGAACCAAATTTCCCAAAGTGTTTTCGCGCATGGGCCACGAAGGGCAATTTTATGCAGCCACGCAATGGTATCCCAAACCGGCTGTGTTTGATGTGAACGGATGGAATTATATGCCTTATCTGGATCAGGGGGAATTTTATTCAGAGTTTGGCAGCTATGAAGTAAAACTTACGCTCCCGGCCAACTATGTGGTGGCTGCTACAGGAGAATTGCAGGAAGAAAGCGAAAAAAAATGGCTGGATAGTCTGGCTGCGTTAAAGACCTCTCGAATTACCGTAAACAGGGAGGAGGTTATAGACGAAAAAACGAAAGTAATTAATCCCAGACTTCTGTTAAAAGCCTTCCCTCCCTCTTCGGCAGAATGGAAAACCATCACCTTTAAGCAAACGAATGTTCACGACTTTGCCTGGTTTGCCGATAAGCGATTTAACGTAGCAAAAAGCGAGGTAAAACTGGCCTCGGGGAAAGTTGTTACCACCTGGGCATATTCGGTAAAATCAAAACCAGTTCAGGGGGTAGAATTTGTAAACAAATCGGTAGCTTTCTATAGCAATCGGGTGGGCGAATACCCCTACAGTATTTGCAGCGCGGTTGATGGCCCGCTGGTGGCAGGCGGAGGCATGGAATATCCAACAATTACCATTTGCTCCGGACTTAATGAACAGGTAGTGCTGCATGAAGTAGGGCATAACTGGTTTTATGGCATATTGGGAAGTCAGGAACGTTTACACCCGTGGATGGACGAAGGCATTAATTCGTTTTATGAAAAAGATTATTACGCAGGAAAAAAACTGGATGTGCCTCCATCCCTGCAGCGCATGTTCGACTTAAGTTCTTTTGAGCGCAATTACGAATCGGAAGCACTGTATCTTTTTTCGGCACGCAAGGGAGAAGATCAGCCTATTGAACTTCCGGCATACTCCTATACCAGCACCAACTATGCAGCGGTGGTGTATTCAAAAACTCCGCTTGCTTTCCGTTACCTGCGTGGCTATCTTGGAAAAGAGTTGTTCGATTCGTGCATGCACACCTATTACCGCGAATGGCAATTTAAACATCCGCTGCCTGGCGATATTCAGCAGGTGTTTGAACGGGTAAGCAGCAAAAAATTGGATTGGTTTTTTAAAGACTTGATTGGCGGAACAGGAAAAGTAGACTACCGAATGCAACACGCCACATCGGCCAACGGCACCACGGAACTGAAAATTAAAAACAAGGGCAACCTGGCTACTCCTTTTTCCATTTCGGCTGTTACCGACAGCGTAGTAAGCAACACACAATGGTTTGAAGGGTTTAAAGGAACAAAAACCCTTACGTTTAAAGGAGAAACTGGTCGGCACCTGGAATTGGATGCCTTGCGCGAGATGCCCGAATTATACCGCAAAAACAATTACATCAAAACAACGGGGTTGTTTAAACGCTATGCCCCGCTGCGCATTCAGTTGTTCGGTAGTCTGGAACATCCTTATAAAAAACAGCTGTTTGTTTCACCGGCTATTGGATGGAACGTGCATAATAAATGGATGCTTGGAGCTGCCTTTTACAACACCATTTTCCCATCTAAAAAACTCGAGTACCAGCTCGTTCCGCTCTATGCTCCAACCACAGGAGATGTGAACGGCTATGCAGGCATTCAGCGTTACTGGCACAGCATAAAAGGCATTATTCAAACTACCGAAATCGGTTACAATATGGTACGCTTTCGTTCGGTTGATTTCGGTGAACTGCATCAGCAATCGTACCTGAAACAAAACCCTTATGTACATTTTGTTTTCCGTAACTCAGATCCCCGCTCATCGGTTAAGCGCTCCTTAAAACTACAGTATATTTCCATTTTAGAACACAACGAAAATGGAAAATCCATGTATTATGACCTTACCTATTTCAGCAGTCGTTTTGTAAGAGCAGGATTTACCTGGGAAAAAAGCAAAAAAATCAATCCGGCTTCGGTGGCGGTAAATGTAGAACAGGGTAAAGATTATTACGACAGGTTTATAAAAGCTACAGCCGACTACCGTGCTAAATTTAATATCGGTATGCCTAAGAAAAATCTGGATGTTCGCCTTTTTGCCGGAGTGATGGATTTTGCCCGGCAAACCGGCAACCTCAGCGGAAGATATTACCTGCAAATGACGAGCAACACCTATCTGGATTATACAATGGATTATGTTGCATTGGGCCGGGGGCAACAAAGCGGAATGTTTGGCCAACAGGTGTTGGAGCGCGAGGGTGGTTTTAAAGTTGTAACGGCTGCCTTGTCTGATAAATGGTTGTTGTCGGCCAATTTTAAATGCGATCTTCCGGGAGTTTTGCCCATAAGGCTGTATGCCGATTTTGGCAGCTATGCGCAAATGAAAAATATAAACCCGAATTCAGACTGGCTTATTTACAACGCGGGTGTTTTGTTTTCCATATTCAAAGGAGGTCTGGAGATTTATTTTCCGGCACTCAGCAGTAACGATATTAAAACGTATTGGGCAAACAACTCAAAAAATTATGGCCGTTATGCACAGCGTATTTCCTTTAATATAAAATTAAACCGGTTGAATCCGTTTCGCGTGGCCCGAAATATTCGCTTTTGAAAATTTATTTTTTGAGCAGCGTATTAGCATTGAGCCGCTGATAATAATTTTGAATATAGGCTTTCAGTTGTTGTTCGGCTTGTAGCTTTTGATTAGCCGGCCACTGATTCACTAAATTGTTTCGCAACAACGAATCCGTTTGCATATTGTAAACAGCACTGATTTTATTTCCGTCAAAATGCATCACCGTATTTTCACTGATGTACTGATACAATCCGTTTTCATACTGAACAGCAAAATGCGGTACCGAATCGCTGAATGCCGATACCCCGAAAGCCGGAAATGACTTGTTGTATCCCAAATAATGTAACAGAGTTGGTTCTATATCACAATGGCTAAAAGTAGCCGCTACCTGCTTGTGTGTGGTTGCTGACGGATCGAACAACAGGGCAGGTACTGCAAATTTACCGGCCATAGTCTGGTAAAACGGTTGAGCATTTTGTGCCGAATGGTCGGCAGTAATAAAAAATACGGTATGCTTATACCAGGGCAAACGCGATGCATGAGCGAAAAATTCACGCAGGCTGGCATCGGTGTATGCAATGCTTTGATGAATATCCAGGGTTCCGCGCGGTAAAAATTTGTACGCATCAGGAATGGCATACGGATGATGAGAAGAAAGTGTAAAAACCGCAGCACAAAACGGCTCAGCCGTATGGGTAAGTTGCGTGTTTACATAGCTCAGATAAGGCCCGTCATCAACTCCCCAGGGGCCGCTTTTGTCTTTTGTTAAATCGCCCGGATATTCATTAAGTCCGTAATAGGTTCCGAAAGAAGAAACCCCGACAAAACCATCAAATCCCATTGTTCCGTTTTTGGCTCCGTGATAAAAAGCCATGGTGTATCCTTCCTGCTTCAACAATTTTCCAATACCTGTAATTGCATTCGACTGGTAAGGCGAATTGATAAAAGGAGTTTCAAGCAATGACGGAAGAGCCGAAAGGATAGCGGGTAATGCTTCAATTGATTTTTTTCCGCTGGCATAGGCATGGGTAAATACCGTGCTGTACCTGCTGAGTGAATCGAGAAAGGGAGTAAACCGTGAGTCGCCATTGCAATAACCTACATATTCCTTCCCGAAACTTTCAAGAATAAGAATCACCACATTTTTTTTTACAAAAACCTGAGAAGGATATTTTTTGTATACAGGATATATTTTTTCAGATTGATTTGTTTCGAAATAAGACGGAACAGGAATGGGTTTATTTCCCACAGTACTTATAACCTGAAACGGAGTATTGAGGGTGAGTGGAATTAACTCGGCCTGGACAAACCTGCCCGCATCAAACGGGCGAATGGGTTTAAGGTAAAAACCACCTCTGGCAGCAAGTACCCAGCAGGCGGCAGAAAATAAAAACAAAACTCCATGCTGCATGTATTGCCTTGCTGAATACTTTTGTGCAGTTACGGCATACCCCCTGGGATAAAACCGCCACATTGCTCCAACAAGAACAAGTAAAATCAACAATAAATACCAGTAATCGGCAAGGTATTGCGCGAGCAGGTTTCCAATCTCATTATCGGTTTGCAGCAGCTCAAGCCCGCTGCGTTTACCCGAGAATTTGATGTATTCCACATCAATCAGATTCAACAACAGGGCAACTCCGTTGGTCGCCACAAAAATTACCCTGAGTGTGTTTTGATACAAGGTGTGGGCGCGCTGATAAACGGGCAGAATGCAAAGTAAAAAAAACAATAGATTTACGTAGGCAATGGCAGAGATATCAAAAAGTAACCCGTAGAAAAAGGTGCCTATTACCTTAAAAAAACCGAATCGCGCATAGGTGCCTGCATTAAAAAGAAAAAACACCAGCCGTGCGAGGGCAAAAAACAAGAGCGCATATCCAAGTCGGCTAAGTAAATTCCGGATATGTGCCAGCATGCAACTTAATTTTTAGCAGCGAAATAGTCCGCTACATGCGATTTCCACTCCTCGCAAACCGAATTTTTTATAACCCGTGGAAATTTATTTTGTCCGCCCTCTTTGCCTTTGGATCGCATAAAATCTAAAAACACGGAAGAAGGGAGTACATCAACCACTATTTCTTTGAGTGCATGCCTGCGCTCTACTGTATAGTCGTCATTCAACTCTTTCAGTATTTCGTCCAGACGTTGTTTTGCTTTACCTGAATCCACATGGGCATCACAGGCTAAATACCAGTGGTGAGAAAATAATCCTGCATATGATTCTCCGCAAACAGTAAATTCATTAATAGGTTCATTTAACTCTTCGGCCAGTCTGGCTACCGCCTGGTTCATATTATCAACCGACAAATGCTCTCCACACATACTTAAAAAGTGCTTGGTTCTCCCGGTGATTTTTATTTCAAAATTTTTTCTGTTTACAAAACGGATGGTATCTCCAATCATGTATCGCCATGCTCCGGCACAGGTGCTAATGAGCAAGGCATATTCTTCGTTCTCCTTTACATCATTGAGCCAAATCACTTCATGGCCTTCTTTCAACTCACCTTCATCGGTAAAGTTGCGTTCGTTAAACGGAATAAACTCATAAAAAATTCCACTCTTCAGCAATAGCCTCATCCCGTCTGCCTCATCTTTTGTTTGTAAGGCTATAAAGCCTTCGGAGGCCAGATAGGTTTCAAAAAAATAGACCTTTTTCGAAAACAGGTTATCTAAACTTTTACGGTAAGGGTCAATAGCAACACCGCCATGAATATACACGCGCAGGTTGGGCCACAAATCATGAATACTTTTCAGGTTATACTTTTCAATAATCTGCTCGAAAATAATCTGCACCCAGGCCGGTACACCGGCCACCATTCCCACATCCCAGTTTGGCGCTTCGTTTACAATCTCCGTAATTTTTTCCTGCCAGTTTCGCTTCTTGCGAATGTCCATATCGGGTTTGGAGAACGGCTCAAACCAAAACGGAACATTGCCTGTAGTAATGCCACTTAAATCGCCCGAATAATTAATTCCATTAAAGTTTAAATCGGTACTTCCGCCAATCATCAGTGAATGTTTTGCCACTGTTTCGGCCGGAACATTTTTACAGCGGGCAATATGCCATATCTGCCTCAGGCTTGAACGAATCAGTACTTTTTTCATTTCAAGAGATACGGGAATATACTTACTCGCCTGATCGGTAGTTCCGGAACTCAATGCAAAGAATGGAATTTTGCCCGGCCAGCACACCGACCGCTCTCCATCAAAACTGCGCTGCCACCACTTTTTAATGCTCAGGTAATTATGAACCGGAACTTTTTGTTGAAAAGCTTTCACCAATTCATCGCTGTTCAACACCCCGATAAAATCATACTCCCGCCCAAACGAAGTATTATGCGCCTTGGCAAGCAATTTTCGGAGAACCCTCAACTGCTGATTTTCAGCACGGTTTCCTCTGCCTGCCATGGGTAATATCCTGTTGGTTACCAGTGAACGAATTATGTTCATTTAACTCCCTGTTTCTGTAAAAAATTTACGCAAGATAACCAAAATGAAGAAATCAGAAAGCCTAAGTTGCTGCGGTCTACTTCTCAACGGTTTGTATTATACACCGCTGCTTTAACCTGCAACTTATAATCGGCCTGTTTTTCATTGGTTAAATAAGATTTAAAAAACACCACGCTGTCACTGCCCGAAACAGGTTTTATCTTTTGATGGTAGCGAAAGGTTTTCTTCCCCGCCTCAACCCCAAAGGAAACCCATAATAACAAACTGTCTTTTGAGTTGGTGAGTTGGTATACTCCGTGAAGTGGCTCTTTAGCCGGCTCATTAAAGATGCCGAATAAATCGAGTACCAATTCTTTTGCCTGAACCCGGGTTTTAGGAATGACTTCATAAAAACCACCCGAAAAAACCACGGGATGCATGGTTGTTGACCGATACACCTGATACCCTAACGAATTAAAATAGATGGAATCGGGCAAAAGGTGTTGTGTGAAAGTAGCCCAGGTATTTGCCTGCCTGAATGCTTCGATCTGCTGCTGCATTTTTTGCTTTTGAGTCGTATTTTCCTCAGCAATCAGATTAAAATTTTCATCCACACGGTAAAGTGCATTCCCGGTGATGAAATAATTTCCGTTATACATTTCTACTATATCACGGTTTCCGTTCATAAACACCACCGGTTTTCTGTTCACAAAATAGGTAGTCGTATCGAGCGAATTACTTACCGTTGACTGCACCTGAGGAATTTGAAGTTGATACGAATTTTGCAACCAAACCAATAAAGGTTCATACACATCCAGATGGCTTCCTACACTGTGAAACACATGGGGTGCTTTGAGTAATGGCGAATAAATTATTAACGGAACATGGTACCGCTTCAAGCTGTTGCGTATAGGCATATCGGTCATGGGATGATCTCCGGTAATGATAAAAACCGTATTGCTGAAATCCGGTTGGTGGCTGTACCACGCAAAATAATCCCTCAGTGCATCATCGGTGAACATAACCGATCGGAGAAACTTTCCGTATTTCTCATAAAAGCCCGCTTGAACCGAAGTTGATTTTATGGCAGCCTGCTGCATTAGGCGGGTTGTATATTGTTCTTCGTCCTGAATGGTAAAAGGGTTATGCATACTGCCTGTAAAAAAAATATCGAGCAACGGCCGCGTTTGTTGAGCTGAGGTAAGTTCCATGGCCTTCCGCATCAGACTCCGGTCGTCATATCCCCAAAAAAAGTTGTCCTTTCCCTTTACCAGAATACGCGGGTACTTATTGTCAAATTTTTCCTTGTCGGTAATGCGGTCAATAAAGTTTTGCTCGTAAAACACATTTTTATTATGAAACCATGCTCCCTGACCGTAATAAAACGAGGTAAAATATCCGTTTTGCTTTAACACATTCACCAGCGAAAAATGATAAGGCATACTCTCCAGCATGGTAAACCCGCTTCGTCCATATGGGAGTGACCCTGTAAGCGAAGGAGTAACTGCATAAGAACGTTCGCCCAGAGTAAGAAAACGATCCCAATACAACGAATGATTTTTCAAACTGTCGAGAAATGGCATGAGCTGATGTCCGTAATATGGATTCAAAAAATCATCTGCCAACCCCTCCACCATAATTATTACAATATTGGGAGTTTTGTCTCCGCGTTTAAACCAGTTTCCTAAAACATCCTGCTTTGAGGTTTCGTGCAAAAAGGGAAATTCATTGCTTAGATAGTTCATCCCGCCAAAAGCGGCCCGATACTGTTGCACAATGGCACGGTAATCCTGTTCAGGGATAGTTTCATTTTCGGTTATAAGCCGGTAAACCGATTGATAGAAATAAATCGGCTTATTTAGCACATAACGGGTATCATTTTCTTTGGGAGAATAAAATGCCAGACAAAAAATGCCGGATAACAAAACCGATATCATTGCCCAATTCAACCATTTTGCTGCTCTTCCTTTAAGCAAATAAACTCCTACGGAAGCCATAAATGCCAGCAACATAAACCCGATAATCTGAATATAATTTACCTCGGTGGTTTTGATGGTAAACAAAACCTCCTGCCTGCTGTGTTCAAATAAAAATTTATCAAGTGGTTGAAGCTGGTAAATAAAATACTGAAGAATGAGCACTGCCGTAATGAGGTAAATCGAAAAAAAAGAGAGCACAACAATGTCCGACCACTTTTTAAACCAGTTGTGAAGCAACCGGTGCACCAATAACCCCGTAATAAGTAGCGGAGTAAGTAAAACAGCGTCCTGGAATAATCCCGCTAGCTCATCTTTAATCAAAGAAAGCCCCGGATGAAACCGCGAAAGCATTACATACTCATAAGCCCGCAGGCTTAACAGCAACGAGAAAAAAAAACGGGTAAGCCGCATTTGGGCTGGAGACTGGTTCATGTACGGGAGCTAAAATACGAAAATATTTGCTTGCGTGATAAAGGCCTTATTTTGGGTACAGCACCTCGAGCTAAGCCCCATTTTTGACTATCAAGGCATTAGATTTGACTATACGTAGCATCTCAAAGCGTTTAAATTTGTAACTTTGGCAATTAGCCATGAACAAAACAAACAGCACCCTTCCGGAACCAGAAACCATTGATCAGGTTACGAAAGAGAAATATATTTTAATTACATTTACCCTGAAAAAACAATTCGGAAAAAAACCGGATTTGAACGGAATTATTTTTTTAATCGGCATGCAGGAACTGGGGCAGGTGAGAGAATTTAGCAAAGAAGAAAAAATTGATCTGATGCATATTGCCACCTGCAAGTTGCTTAGCTACGAGGGCTATTATTCGTTTGCCGGTCGCGATGCCGATGGCTGGCCTCAATGGAACCTGGAAAAACCTCTGCCCCCCTACGATTTATTCAGCCAGGAAGTACTGCTGAAAAAAAATATTGTCCGCTATTTTGAACAAGAAAATTTACCCATGCAACCATGAGATATGTAGTACTGTTTTTAGTAAGTCTGTGTTTCCTTTCACAGGTACAGGCGCAAAAAAAAGAAAAGGTAAAATATGTACGCATTATTACCGATTCAGGTGATATTAAAATTAAACTGTATAATGAAACTCCTGCACACCGTGATAACTTTTTATCGCTGGTGAAACAAAAATATTATGACGAATTGTTGTTTCACTTTATTAAGTTGCATTCAATTATTGAAGGAGGAGACCCCAACAGCTACAACTGCACCGACAGCACCGTGCTTGGCGAAGGAAACCCCGGATATACCCTGCCGGCCGAAATTATAGAAGGAAAATACATGAAGCGTGGTGCACTGGTTGCTTCGCGCAGGGGCGATAAAGTGAACCCTAACCGTGAATCGAACGGAAGCCAGTTTTTTATTGTGCAGGGACGTAAATTCAGCATGCAGGAATTATCGCTTATTGAACGCCAGAAAAAAGACACGTTTACCGATGAGCAAAAAGCTATTTACATGAACGAAGGCGGAGTACCTGCCTGGGATGGAATGTACACCGTATTCGGAGAAATAGTGGAAGGATTTGATGTGCTCGATAAGCTAATGGCTATTCCGACAAAAAGCAACGGGCGTCCGGTGGTAGATATAAAAATCTGGATGCGTATTGTGAAACGATAATAAGTGAAGCGTTCTTTCATTCCTTTCCTTTTAGTTTTCATTTTTGGTATATCCTCCCTTGTGGTAAGGGCGCAGGAAACTATTATAACCGGTAAAGTAACCGATGCAAAAACCGGTGAAGCGGTTCCGTTTGCCCGCGTTTTTTTTCCTAATACCACCACAGCAACAGCAACCGATTTTGACGGAAACTTCAGGTTAAAAACCACCCTTAAAGTGGATAGTATCGGGGTGCTGTTTGTTGGATACATTACCCGTATAAAACCCGTTAAATACGGAGCCACACAGGTAATTAATTTTCAGCTGGTGGAAAGCAATACCATGCTTCGCGAAATTGTGGTAAAGCCCGGAGAGAATCCTGCCCTTAAAATAATGAGGCAGGTAATTGAACACAAAGAGCAAAATGACCCGGATAGATTAATGGCCTTCGAATGCGAAAGCTTTAACCGCATCGATATTTCGGTTGATAATATTTCGGATAAAATTAAGAATCGTAAAATTTTTAAAGATATCCGAGAGCTGATGGACAGTGTGATCAAACTTTCAGGTGAGGACGGGAAACCTATACTGCCCGTTTTCGTTTCGGAGACGGTTTCGGACTTTTATTACACCAAAAATCCACGAAGAGTGAAAGAAAAAATACGAGCTACTAAGCTTACCGGTGTAGGTATTGAAGACGGTTCGCTGGTATCACAACTGCTTGGCTCCACTTTTCAACAATATAATTTTTATGAAAACTGGAATCGCATTCTGGAAAAGGATTTTGTTTCGCCCATTGCCAACAGCGGCAATATGTACTATATCTACACCCTGCGCGATACCGTGTGGATCGGCAATACGTTTTGTTACGAAATTCAGGTAAATCCCAAGCGTGCTCAGGACCTCGCTTTTACCGGTACCATCTGGATTGCCGACACTTCATTTGCACTGAAAAGAGTGGTGCTTGAAGTAGGCAAAGAAGCCAACCTGAATTTTATTCAGAAGCTGAAAATACAACAGGAACTGGTTCCAAGCGGACAGGGTCCGTGGGTACAAAGCAAAGCACGCATACTGGTTGATGTGGCGCAACTCACCGAAAATACCGCAGGAATGCTTGCCCGCTTTTATACTTCAAATAAGAATTATACGTACAACAATATTCGTCCGGCTAAATTTTATGAACAAAAAATTGAAGTAGAAGAGGACGCACAAAACTACACCACCGAATACTGGGACAAGGCCAGACATGACTCCCTGACTCAGGAAGAAAAATATGTGTACAGCATGGTTGACTCAGTGAAAAAAGTACCTACCCTTAAAACACTGGCCGAGCTGGCCGATATTGCTGTGAACGGATATTATACCATAGGGAAAGTAGATGCAGGTCCCTATATTTATGCATTGGGGTATAACCGTGTTGAAGGATATCGTTTCAGGCTGGGAGGAAAAACAAATGCACAGTTTAGCCGCAAATATGTGTTGAAAGGATACCTTGCTTACGGAGAGCGCGACCGCAAGTTTAAATATTCGGCACAGGCAGAATATATCATCTCGCGCAAGCCATGGACAAAAATTGTTTTTTACCGTAAAGAAGATATTACTCCGCTGGGCATTGTTGACAGGCCTGACGAATCGGGTGATAATTTATTTAATGCTGTTTCCACCATTACCTCTCTTAAACGATTTGGCTGGTATGAAGACAACCGTATCTGGATTGAAAAAACACTCAACAAAAATTTCAGTCAGAAACTGATTATTCAAAACACATCCTTCTCGCCACGGGGTATTTTCCCTTTTGCCTATTACAACAACCCCGAATTACCTGTCAGCAGCACTCTTTCAAACAACTACACGTTAAACTTTGTAACCCTCGAAACCCGTTTTGCCTACAACGAAACTTTTTTACAAAACGACAATGAGCGGATTAGTCTGGGTGCCGACAAGGGTCCCGAGATTACCCTGTCTGTTTCGTATGGCCCGGCTGCAGCATTTGGCGGTAGCTTTGATTTTTCGCGGGTACAACTGGATATTGAACAATACCCCAACTGGGGGGTATTAGGAAATGGCTACTATGCGTTTCATGCCGGATATTATTTTTCACGACTACCCTACCCTGCACTTGAAGTTCACCGCGGAAACCAATCGTTTTTATACAATACCCAAACGTATAACCTGATGCGGTTTTTTGAATTTGTAAGCGACCATTATGCTGCTTTTTCCTATGAACATTATTTTGAGGGATTAATGACGAACAGAGTACCGCTCATTAAAAAATTGAAAATACGCACGTTTGCCAATACCAAATTTTTAGTAGGCGGTATCCGTAAAGAAAACCTTTCGCTGCATCCTACTGCCATCCTCAACGACCCAACCCAACCGGCATTCTACTCCCTCTCGTTTACCAAACCTTATTGGGAAGCCGGATATGGTATTGAAAATATTTTGCACCTAATCCGAATTGATTTTGTTCACCGGCTCACATATCTGAATCACCCCGATGTAAGCTCGTTTGGGGTTAAAATTTCCATGCAGTTTAAACTTTAAGGCATGTACCAGTCGTTCATCAATCAGCTTCCGGTTATTTGCCACCAGCAGGGTGTTGAAGACATTATTATCTCTCCCGGTTCGCGCTCTGCACCTCTCACCCTGGCCTTTTCCCGCTATAAAAAATTTAACACCCGTATGGTGGTGGATGAACGAAGTGCCGCTTTTATTGCGCTGGGCATTGCTCAGCAAAAAAGAAAACCGGTGGTGCTCATATGCACTTCGGGAACAGCAGTGCTTAATTATGCACCTGCGGTGGCCGAAGCGTTTTTTCAAAAAATTCCGTTACTCATTTTAACGGCAGATCGCCCTCCGGAATTAATAGGCCGGCAGGACGGGCAAACCATCTATCAGGAAAATGTTTTCGGAAAACATGTAAAAGCTTTTTATCAATTACCCGATCATTTCACCAATGAAAACGGGGAACCTGCCCTCACCATAACACAGGCTTTGCACCGGTGTTGCCTTAACGGAGGCGGACCCATTCATGTCAATATACCATTGCGTGAACCGTTGTATGAACCCGAAACTCCTTACCCTGAAAAAATAGCTGTTGCACCGGTGACACCTAAAAACCCGGTACCCGATTTTTCAGAATTAACCGATGCCCTGAGGTCATCATCAAAAATACTGGTTGCCTCGGCTTCGCTTCCGTTTAAAAGCGGATTCGCCCTGCAGGTGGAGCAATTAATTCAAAAACAAAAATTAGTGTGGCTGGCTGATATTACTTCCAACCTGCGTAATGCACATACGCAGAATGCGTACGACTTTTTACTGGGGCAACCCGATGAAAACATAAAACAAACGCTGAAACCGGAGGTGCTTATTACTATTGGAGATAATCATGTATCAAAAAATCTGAAATTGTTTTTGAAGGAGTATAAACCGCTCAAACATTTTCATTTTACACTGAGCGAAGCAGCCCCCGATACCTTTCAGGCAAATGTGCAACACCTGCCAGCAGAAGTTGAAACTTTGCTTGATTTGCTTGATGCCGCACCGATAAAAAATCAGGAAGCATATTTTACTTGCTGGAATGAACTCAATTCAAAAGCAACAAAGCAACTTGACGAATACCTCACCGGTGCTCCGTTTGGCGAATTCAGTGCAGTAAACTGTGTGCTGCGCGAAGTTCACCCACCGGCACAATGGCAATTAGCCAACAGCATGCCTGTGCGTTATGCCAATTACATTCCCATCCATTCGTTGAATCGTTTTTACAGCAACCGCGGCACAAGTGGTATTGACGGAAGTATGTCAACTGCAGTTGGAGCTGCACTCTCAACCACTCATCCTGTATTTTTACTTACCGGAGACCTTTCCTTTTTATATGATGAACACGCCTTGTGGAATGATTTTGTTCCCTCTAACCTGCGCATTATTGTCATCAACAACGCGGGGGGTGGAATTTTTCGCCTGATTGACGGCCCCCGAGATTTGCCTGAACGTGATGAATTGTTTTCGCTCCACAATAAAAGAAGCATCCGGGAAATTGCACATCACTACGGATTGCATTACCACCGGGCTTCAAATGTTTACAGCCTTGAAGGAGTGATTGCCCAGTTTTACCACCCCACATCCAAAGCTATAGTGGCCGAAATAATCACCGAACCCGAAACAGATATTCAGGTATTTCAGCAATTTAAAAAGCTAATCACCAATTAAGTTCGTTAGCTGTTGGTTTCTGCTTATTTTTGTGCCTCACTTTTAAAACATATATGAAATCGACATACAACTGGACCCCGATTAAGGAATACAAGGAAATATTGTTTTCGTTTTACGAAGGCATTGCCAAAATAAGTATCAATCGCCCCGAAAGGCACAATGCATTTACTCCGCTTACGGTAAAAGAAATGATTGATGCCATGGATATTTGCCGCGAACGCAGCGATATTTCGGTCATTATCCTCACCGGTGAAGGCGGACAAGCCTTTTGCAGCGGAGGCGACCAGAAAGTACGCGGACACGGTG
Source organism: uncultured Bifidobacteriaceae bacterium (assembly GCA_964535575.1). Classification (GTDB taxonomy): domain Bacteria; phylum Bacteroidota; class Bacteroidia; order UKL13-3; family UKL13-3; genus JAGPCK01. The sequence goes on along the minus strand of CAZHTC010000007.1, from coordinate 8,770 downwards.
GTTATGTGGGCGATGATGGGGTACCCCGTTTAAATGTGCTCGATTTGCAAATGCAAATTCGCAGAATACCAAAACCGGTGATTGCGATGGTGGCAGGATGGGCCATTGGTGGCGGACATGTACTGCACGTGATTTGTGATTTAAGTATTGCTGCCGAAAATGCAAAATTCGGACAAACCGGACCTAAAGTTGGCAGCTTTGACGGAGGCTTTGGAGCCAGCTATCTCGCCCGTGTGGTTGGACAGAAAAAGGCCCGCGAAATATGGTTCCTCTGTGATCAGTACAATGCACAGGATGCCCTCGATATGGGCCTCGTGAATAAAGTGGTTCCTTTAGAAGCATTGGAACAAACCACGGTGGAATGGTGCAAAAAAATACAGGAGAAAAGCCCGCTCGCTTTACGTATGCTAAAGGGCGCTTTCAATGCTGAGTTGGACGGGCAAGCCGGACTGCAACAGTTTGCCGGTGATGCTACCTTGTTATATTACCTGAGTGATGAAGCCAAAGAAGGAAAAAATTCGTTCGTTGAAAAACGCAAACCCGATTTTAGTAAATATCCGAAGTTCCCGTAGTTGTTTGTTTCACTAGAATCCACCTCAAAATGAGTGAACAATCAACAGACCTCGTTGGGCAAATCCTTTGGTTCACGATGCTTGGCACCCCGCTTATCACCATCCCGCTTGCTTGGATATTTCTTAAAGTAAAGAAATTTTACAGAGTAATCTTCGGCCTTATACTTGCCCTCATCCTTTCATTTTGCCTTTATCATCTCAGTTTAGCTTTTATTTTGAGACACGGATTGGGCCCCGTTTAAAAACCTCCCGCGCTTTACTTCTTTTTCTTAAACCAATTCTTCGTTTTTTCCCTATCTAAAAAATTATATTGAATCCCAATACCAAAGTTCCAAAGGTTGTGGTAAAACCTCTTGTTTTCATTTATACTACCATAGTTAAGAAATGCTTCGTATTCATCAATGTAATTATACCTTCTGAAAAATGTTTTCGCCAGGACACTAATTCTTGGCGAAATGCTGTAGGAAACATCTCCGCCAAATATCATGCTATTCACTTTGCGATTGAATTGTGGATCATTATTGCTTATCCATGGAATAGGAATAGCATATCCCCCTTGTATGTAGCTTTTCCCTTTTACCAAAGTACCTAAACCGAATCCGGCACTAAACCCTGCAGACCACTTTTTAAACTCAACTCTTTTGCCGACTAATAATACCTTATCTAAATACGCAAATTCTTTTTTTAAGACAAGAGGAGCTAGAAATGTGGCTCCCGGAGGAAAACGCCCTGTAGTATCCCAATTGAATGCTGATTGGGTATAAAATCCACCAATGGCAAGGTAAAACTTTCGTGGCAGGTTCCAATTAATCATTAAGCCATTGGATAAGCCAGGATTTGCTTTCTTATAAACTTGACCTATTGAAGAAATATCATAAAATCTGTTTGTACTTATTATTTCTACAGTAAGACGATATATTAAACCTATTGTTGAATCGTTGGTTGTATTCCCCCGAACGGGTAAAACAAAAGCGAAAAACATCAAGCATAAAAGAATATACGTTTTCATTTTGACAAATATACCTTATTTACACTTACTCAGTTGTTCTCTCGGTCCCTTTAATCGTCCACCCTTAAAACAAAAAGAGGCCGCCACAATTATGACGACCTCTTTTATTTCCGTTAATTTTCTTAGTGCTGTATGATTATTTTTCCTGAACCCATTACCTGAGTTCCGTTTAATAAACGGTAGGCATAAAATCCGGCTGCTATTCCTTCGGTGTTTATCGTATTGTTAGCACCTGCTTTTACTTCAATTGTTTTTCCTGTTAAATCGGTAAGCAACAGGGTGGCGTTTTGCACTCCTTCCATGGCTATATGCAGATAGCTATTCGCAGGGTTTGGATAAACATGTACACTTGTGTTTGTTAAAATAGGTTTTATCCCAACGGTATTATCTCCCAGTTTCCACAGTTCCATTCCGTGTGTATCATCGCTGGCAATGAAATAAAGAATGGTGCCTGCTTTTACAAACTGATTCATGCTGTTGGGATTTATAAATCCGGGGCTGGTTCCGGGGTTAATATCCCAATACGAAACAGAGTCGTTTACCGGATTCAATACATACAATTCGTTTCCGTGAGTGGAATCATCGGCCTCAAAGTATATTTTACCATTAAAAGAAGCGAATGAAAAAAAGCTGTTGTACACGTTTTGTGTAACCGGAATATGACTCACCTGCACCGTACCGTTTGAGGTTAAATCGGTTTTCCAGATTTGAACCCGTTGGGAGGGCTCGTTGGCTGTAAAGTAAAGCTTGTTGTTTAAGGTTGTAAAGTTAAATGGCCCCGAACCATAACCACCAACGCCTACGGCAATATTCTTTACTAAGGTAGTGGTTGAAGATCCGTTCAGTATGGTGTCTGTCATATATAATTCGCCACCTGTGGTATCAGCCGGACCTTTTGCATAAGGGATTCCGCCAAACACAATATTTCCTCCTGAAAATCCATAACCGCTCAACTTGTAAACCGAAAAACTTCCGGGTGCAGCGCCATTTACAATTTTGTACACCGTAGATAAATCAGATCCCGGAGTGAGAAAATCGGCAACGGTAATGTACAGCGTTCCGTTGTAAAACTGATAGGGAAAGCCGATATAGGATGAAGCCGAAGTAGAAGTTAAAACAACGTTGCCAAACTGGTAAGGTTGTGTACCGGCCGCTGTTCCGTTACTTTGGTACAGCACATAACGTGTAGAAGAACCCGACCACACGCGTGCAGCAAAAAATAATTTACCATAAGCTTCTACAAAACCGGTCGGGTCGCTGTCGGTATTAAATCCCATATTACCCGGATTGATATCTATTACCATTTGAGTTCCGGCCAATGTTCCGTCACTCACCCAAAGTTCTTTGCCCTTATTGTTTATAACAGAGCCGGTATAATAATCGGCTGCATTGAAATAGAGTTTATCTTTATACACCACCATTTGGCGCAACCGGTCCATTGGATTTCCGGATGTTCCCGCTGCCGAAACGGATTTAAATTTTTTCAATAAAGCAGGTGTGGGATTGGCATGCGTGAAAGTGTACAGGCCCATCGTATCATAGTTAATGGACATGGCAAAGAAAATTTTACCCGATGCTTTCAAAAATCCAAAAGGACGGTCGGTCCAGTTGGCGCTGAGGGTGGAAAAACTAAACATCCGGGTGGTTCCTGCTGCAGTACCATCCGTACGCCAGATGGCTGTATCATTTTCATTGATAAAATACATGTACTGGTCAACCGCATAAAACTGATTGGTGTACAAATTTGTCGGGTCGGTTCCGGGTGTAATGTCCTTTACCATTACCGGATTTTGTGCATTCAAATTCACGAATACTCCCCCCAAGAGGAAACATAACGTAATTATTCTTTTCATCTATTAAAATTTGGGGGCAAGATATAACGTGTTAAAAAAAATTTCCATCGCATAAAATGCGTATTTGATAAGCAAAAGTAAAGCGGATGCAGAAGCGTAAAGAGAGTGATCTGCTGTTCTCTTTGCGTGTTTTGCGCCTTTACGTGAGATTACGAGAGGACATCCCCCTGCCCCCTTCGCTCACACCACAAGCCTGCGCTGCAAGGGGGACTGTTTCTGCGTTTGTCTGCGAGTTCTGCGGGAGATATTGAGCGTCTTACCCCACATGACTTTCTCGCACAATAGCGCAGAGATATTACTTAATTTCCTGCTACTCCTTCTTTCAGCTTCTCGGCATTTTCAGCTACCTGCAGGTTGTCTATAAATTCCTGAATTTCTCCATTCATTACCTCTGGTAAATTATACACCGTAAATCCTATGCGGTGATCGGTTACCCGTCCCTGGGGATAATTATACGTTCTGATTTTAGCCGATCGGTCACCGGTAGATACCATGGTTTTTCTGCGTTTGGCAATGGCATCATTGTGTTTGGTTAATTCTATTTCATAAAGTTTGGCTCGCAACATTTGCATAGCCCTTTCGCGGTTTCCGTGTTGTGAACGCTCTACCTGGCAGGTTACCACAATACCGCTTGGCTTGTGGGTAAGCATTACCTTAGTTTCTACCTTATTTACGTTCTGTCCTCCTGCACCACCTGAGCGGGCGGTTTGCAATTCAATATCGGCCGGGTTTATCTGCACATCCACCTCATCCGCCTCAGGTAATACCACTACTGAGGCTGCACTGGTATGCACACGCCCTTGTGTTTCGGTATCGGGTACACGCTGCACCCGGTGAACACCGCTTTCGTACTTCATTGTTCCGTAGGGTTCTTCTCCCATCACATTAAAAACAATTTCCTTAAATCCCCCGGCAGTGCCCTCTGTAAAATCAACCAGCTCAGTTTTAAATCCTTTCTTTTCGCAATAACGAATGTACATACGGTATAAATCTCCGGCAAACAAACTTGCCTCATCGCCACCGGTACCTGCTCTTATTTCAACAATAGCATTTCGCGAGTCTTCCGGATCTTTTGGAATCAGCATCACTTTTATATCTTCCTCCATCGGCTCCACTAAAACAGAAAGGGTGTCGAGTTCATCTTTGGCCATTTGCCGCATTTCCTCGTCCTTCTCGGTATTTAAAATCTCGCGGGCACTTGCTATGTTGTCCATCAGATTTTTGTACACGTGGTATTTTTCAACTATTTTCCCAAGGTCGCGATACTCCTTGTTTAGCTGCGCAAAACGTTTCATATCGCTCATGGCCGAAGCATCACTTAACATGCGCTCCACTTCCTCGTAACGGTCTTTAATTGCTTTTAATTTCTCTAACATGGTTTCAGAAACAGTAAAAATGCTTACTTAATAAGCGTACAAAGTTAAGCCATTTTTCCGTAACAGGTATAAACGGTTTTTCTCAACACGGGCATCAAGCACATCGGTGCTGTCGGGTAAAGAAATAATGTCTTTGCGGGCGGTGGCAAGATGATAGGTGTTTAGCCTGTTGTTTTCAAAATAGATCAGTTCATCATTCAGTACCTGAAAATGGTCGAGCCCCTTAAGCGGAATGGTTTTAAGGTATTGGGCAAACACATCAAATACCAGAATACCTCCCGCGGGATTGTTCACAAAAACCCGGCTTCCGTTATCAATAATAAAATTAGGCTGAACGGGTATTCCCTTTTCGGCATACATGCGCACATTGCCGCTTTGCTGGGTAATACGTTTCAGGTCTTTATCAATTTTTTTAAGTTGTAAATCGGTATTGTCAAACACCCAGATGCCATTGTCAAAAGAACGGGCCGAAGCCGATGCCTGCACAATTCCCAAATCCTGCAAATTCACTTCTCCGCGAACAGCGAGCAGATTATCTAATATAACCACGCGATTCAGGTTTCGGTAAAACAGGTTTACCTGAAGCGTGTTGCTTACATCAATGCTGCTGATGTTTCCATTTACCTTAATGTTTTGAGTAGAATAAAAACTCCCGTCAGGTTTATACTTGTTTAAATCATGCGCATTACTGAGCACATAGGCATTCCCCAGATTATCGGTGCCCAGAAAATAGGCCTCTACGGGAATATGTCTGATGAGTGTATAAACCGGTTGCTGAAAAGCCACCAGTACAAAAAGCAATGGAAGCACAAAAAAAACTAACCGTTTCATGCTTCAAATTTTTTCAGTTGCAGCGTTTGTCCGTCAAACACCGCATAGGAGTTGTAGCGAATCCAGTCGCCTGTGTTTATATAACGACTCTCTGAACCCAGATCTATATCCAATACCAGATGCCGGTGCCCGAAAATAAAAAAGTCGAAGTGCTCTTTTTGCAATACTTCTTTACAATACACCACCAGCCATTCTTTATCCTCGCCCATAAATTTTTTATCCGACTCCTCATGCGATTCACGGCTGGTGTTGGAAAAATGATTGGCGATACCAATACCCATATCCGGATGTAATTTACCAAACAGCCACTGGCAAAAACGGTTTCTGAAAATGGCTTTAAAACGCTTGTACTGTTTATCACCCGGGCCAAGTCCGTCTCCGTGTCCGATATAGAATTTTTTATTGTTCAGCAAAAACGTTTGTGGCTTGCGGTACATGGTTACATTTAATTCCTGCTCAAAATAACCAAACATCCACATGTCGTGGTTACCCGTAAACAAATGCAGTTTTATTCCGGCATCGCTCAACTCGGCTAATTTTCCCTGCAAACGTATAAATCCTTTCGGAACTGCGGTTTTGTATTCAAACCAAAAGTCAAATAGGTCGCCTAATAAAAATACTTCCGATGCATCGTGCCTGATACTATCGAGAAATTTTACAATACGGTTTTCGCGCGCGCGGCTTGCAGCATAATCGGGTACCCCGAGGTGAAAATCGGAAAGAAAATAAATTTTTTTATCAGGAGTCAAGTTTGGAGTGGGGTTGATCTTCAATAAGCAATAAAAAAACTTCTTTAGGTCCCTGCGCCCCTATTACCAGTGTGCGTTCAATATCGGAAGTGCGGCTGGGACCTGCTGCATAACTTAACATCGAAGGCAAATTGCTTCCATATTTATTTTTAAGCAACAAAAGTGAATCACGCAAATCAGGTACCAGTTGTGAAGTGTACGCTTTTACAAAATGAACCGGTGAACTGATAGACGGGAGTCGTCCGTTTTTTCGCGAACTAAGCAAAATACTTCCCGTACGCGCCTGCAAACTTTCGCAACTGGTAATGGCGGCATCTGTTTTTATCAGGTTTTCTACCGAAGAGGTAAATTCCAGTCCGATATCATCAAACTCACTCACCAGTTTTGTTTCGTTACAAAAAATCTTTGTTATACTCCGCTCCCCGATAATAGTAAGCAGGTTGTCCATGTAGTCAAACTCATTTTCGCAATACACAAAATGGCCTGCTGCCGCGGTGAACTGAGTGGCAAACTGTACGCGCAAATCACGGCTGTCTTTGGTAAAAACACCCGATTCGAGATCAATATTTGCATAAGGGTTTTTTGACTTGTAGAGTAAAGCCTGCCTGATGCGTTTAAGAATCTTCTCTTTCGGGGTGCTTTCTTCCATTCAATTACATCACGTGTTTTCGGGTGGAGGAGAATTTACCGGTGTATTTTCTTTTTCCTCAACGGCCGGAGGCAATGCTGCCGGTGTTTCGGTAACTATTGTTTTATCATCGGCCGTCATGTATTCTTCATATGTGGTTTTATGATCAAACGGACGCTTGCCAAGTATCTGCTCTAAATCCGTTTGGAATATGATTTCTTTTTCCAGCAGAATTTTAGCCAGCTTATCCAGCAAATCCCTTTTCTCAAGCAGCATTTGTTTGGTGCGTTGATAAGCCTCATTTACCAGGTTGCGCACTTCCTCATCAATCATATCCGAGGTTTTATCGGAATACGGTTTGCTGAATCCGTACTCGCCCTGCGGATCATTAAATGAAAGATTTCCTACACGTGGATTCATTCCATAAATGGTAACCATAGCATAGGCTACTTTGGTGATGCGCTCCAGGTCATTTTGTGCTCCGGTTGAAATGCGCTCAAATATTATATCTTCAGCCACCCTGCCACCAAGTGTCATGCATATTTCATCCATCAGTTGCTCTACAGTGTACAGGTATTGCTCCTTAGGCAGGTATTGTGCATACCCTAATGCAGCCACGCCCCTTGGAACAATCGATACTTTCACCAGTGGGTCGGCATGCTCCAAAAACCAACCGGCAATGGCATGACCGGCTTCGTGGTAAGCAACAATTTTTTTCTCTTCGGGCGAAATGAGTTTGTTTTTCTTTTCCAGTCCGCCAATCACACGGTCAATGGCATCCTGAAAATCCTGCATATCTACATGCTGCTTATTTTTACGAGCGGCAATAAGAGCTGATTCGTTACATACATTGGCAATATCAGCTCCGGCAAATCCCGGTGTTTGTGCTGATAATTTTTTGGCATCCACATCAGCATCTACCTTAATTGGTTTCAGGTGCACCCTGAAAATAGCTTCGCGGCCAACTAAATCCGGTTTATCTACTGATATCTGCCTGTCGAAACGACCCGGACGCAATAGGGCAGTATCTAAAATATCTGGACGATTGGTAGCTGCCAGAATAATAACCCCGGAGTCTGTTCCAAAACCATCCATCTCAGTGAGTAATTGGTTGAGTGTATTCTCGCGTTCGTCATTTCCTCCCTGTATCATATTACGACCACGCGCACGTCCAATAGCATCAATTTCATCAATAAAAATAATGCAGGGAGATTTTTCTTTCGCCTGTTTAAACAAATCGCGTACACGCGATGCTCCCACACCCACAAACATTTCTACAAAATCGGAACCCGAGAGTGAAAAGAACGGAACACCAGCTTCACCGGCAACCGCTTTCGCCAATAATGTTTTTCCTGTTCCGGGAGGACCAACCAGCAATGCTCCTTTAGGAATTTTACCTCCCAGATTGGTATATTTTTTCGGGTTTTGCAAAAAGTCTACAATCTCCATTACTTCCTGTTTAGCCTCATCCAGTCCGGCTACGTCTTTAAAAGTAATGTTCACCATCATGTCTTTGTCGTAGAGCTGAGCGCGCGAGCGTCCAATATTAAAAATTTGTGCTCCACCGCCTCCGCCTCCACCCATTCTGCGCATCACCAGCATCCAGAAACCAAAAATGAGCAACAATGGAATTATCCAGGAGAAAATTTCACCCCATGCATTATGACTGGTTGTGTATTCAAGTTCTATTTTTTCTTCGGGCGCAAAATCTTTCTGCACCTCTTCCATTTTTTCGTCAAACTTGCCTACGTC
>CAZHTC010000006.1:78066-168656 GCA_964535575.1 uncultured Bifidobacteriaceae bacterium | reverse complement strand
ACTAAGAAAAACAATCCGATGACTTTTTTCACCTAAGCAATATATAACTTTTCCGAAATCTAACATGGTAGAAAGCATTTTTCTTTGCGCCTTAGCGAACTTTGCGTGAAAAATTTCTCGCAGAGGCGCAAAGCTCGCAAGGAGACTCATACACCTATCCACTTTTCCTTATCTTCGAGCCATGCAAACCAAACGCCTTTCGTTTACCGATTGTGTGATGCTGATTATGGGTTCCATGATTGGCTCCGGAATTTTTATTGTGCCCGCAGCCATGTCGCGCGAATTGAATTCCCCGCTCATGCTGTTAGCGGCCTGGGCAGTTACCGCCCTGCTCACCATTTTTGCCGCCTTAAGTTATGGCGAACTGGCAGCCATGATGCCCAAGGCAGGCGGACAATACGTGTACCTGCGCGAAGCCTACGGAAAACTCTTTGGCTTTCTTTATGGCTGGACCTTGTTCACCGTGATACAAACCGGCACCATTGCTGCCGTGGCAGTAGCATTTGCCAAATTCAGCGGAGTGTTTTTTCCGGCTATTTCCGATACCAATGTACTCTTCAGCATAGGATCCTTAAACATACAAACGCAACAGGTACTCGCCATCATCATTGTATGGCTGCTTACCTTCTCCAATTTTCGCAGTGTGAAAAGCGGAGCATTGGTGCAAAATATATTTACGGTTACTAAAATAGGCGCCATTGCTTTTATGATTATTGCGGGCATCTGGTACATCAGCACCCACACCGCACAACAACCCGATTGGAGTTTGCCTGCTGATTTTTCTTCAGTCGGTTTCTGGGGCATTTTTAGTGTGGCGCTTGTAGGTTCCATTTTCTCGGCCGATGCCTGGAACAACGTTACTTTTACCGGAAGTGAAATTGAAAAACCCGAACGCAACCTGCCGCTTTCCCTTATAACAGGCACACTGCTGGTGCTTAGTTTATATTTTTTTATCAATGTAGTTTACTTAAAAGCGCTCCCTTTTGAAGCCATCAAAACCGCACAGTCGGACCGCGTGGGAACACTGCTGTTACAAACCGTATTTGGTGAAACCGGTATGTTTTTAATGGCCATTTTAATTATGATTTCCACGTTTGGCTGCATTAATGGTTTAACGCTTTCGGGCGGGCGGGTATATTATGCCATGGCTTTAGACGGACTGTTTTTACCACAGGCGAAAAAACTGAACGCACAGCATTCACCACAATCGGCTTTAATGATGCAGGCCGTGTGGACCAGTGCGCTCACGCTCTCGGGCTCGTATGGTGATTTATTGGATTACGTGGTGTTTGCCGTGCTGTTGTTTTATATCCTCACCGTTGCAGGAGTCTTTATCCTGCGCAAAAAACAACCCGATACCCCGCGGCCTTACAAAGTATGGGGCTACCCGGTGGTGCCCGTAGTATACATTTTACTTGCCCTGTTTATTTGCATCAGCCTGCTCATTTATAAACCCAATTTTACCTACCCGGGATTAATCATTGTACTGTGTGGTGTGCCGGTGTATTATGGGGTGAAGGCGTTTGGGAAAAGCAAGTAACCGTTAGGTTGGCGGGGACGCCAACCCTGGACAAATAGTTTGATTCGGTTTCTGACTTGTCCCCCTTGCAGCGCAGGCCTGCAGACCAAGCGAACCCAACGCTGCAAGGGGGACGGATTGTGCTTCAAAACAATTTCGTTTTGTTTTTGGTTGGTGTCACGCCAGCAAAAAAATTCACTGCTTTACAATTTTAACGCGGCTACCAGCACTGTCGGCTATAAAGTAAATGCCGGGGCGCAGGTGTTCAAGAGAAAGTTGTGTGCTATGATTTTCTTTTAAAAGTTGCTTACCCGTTAAATCATAAACAGTATACTCACCCGGCTGAGTGAAATACACCATATCCTTAACCGGGTTAGGGTATACCTGAGTTTTAATTTCAAAATCGAGAGTTGGCGAACTCACATTGGTGATATTATTACAAACAGATGTATCAGTACATCCGTTTTGAGTTACGGCTACAGCATAACTGCCATTTACAGTTGGTGTAAAATTTTTCCCTGTTGCGTTAATTATACTTTCAAAATTTTTATTGCAATCCAACCATTGATATGTAGCACCCGTTGCCATAGCTGTAAGCATTGGCGGAGTACTTGTAACATTTACATTCGCTGTTTTGATGGTAAGAATGGTTGTTATTATACTATCGCACCCTGTTGAATTGGGAATAGTATCACTGTATGTCCCGTTTACATTCCAAATATAACGACCACTTGGTGATATGCATTGATAACAAGCCGATACAGGAATAACGCTATTGGTATTTGAGCAAAAACGATATGCCCTAACAAGACCGGAATTGGCATAATACGTTGGTGCACTTGCTGCGAAAAAATTGCTGTCGGGCATACTTACTTCCCTTCCAAAATTATCATTGGCATAATCTCCTTTCACATCCACACCTTTTTGAATCCATGTGTTGCCATTCCATTTAAATACCCTCACCTGTCCGACATTTGATTCGGTTCCATGATCAAAAAAATGAGCCCCTATGGCAACCGTTAAAGAATCAGGCATACTTACCGATACCCCCGAGCGATCGTCTGCTGCTTCGCCATCTATATCACTTCCTTTTTGAATCCATGAAAACCCGTTCCATTTGTAAATCCGCACATGACCGCTTTCGGCTCCATTTCCGTCATTCCCGGCTGCAGCAACGGCTATAGTGTTTGAATCGGGCATACTTAATTCAGCACCTGAACCATCACCGGCTGCTTCGCCATCCAGGTCACTTCCTTTTTGTACCCAAGCATTTCCGGTCCAACGGTAAATGCGAACATGACCCGAATTATCTCCGTTTCCGTCATTTAAATTGGCGCCTATGGCAACGGTATTCGCATCAGGCATACTTACCGAATAACCCGATTGATCATCTGCCATTTCACCATCGATGTCTGCTCCTTTTTGAGTCCAAACATTTCCGTTCCAGATATAAATTCGCACATGACCCGATTGCGTTCCATTCCCGTCATTGTTGGGGGCACCAATGGCTACAGTATTGCTGTCGGGCATACTGACTGAATAACCCGACCAATCACCATAGGCTTCTCCATCTATATCGCTGCCTTTTTGTACCCATGCATTTCCGTTCCATCGGTAAACCCGTACATGGCCCCAGTTGGTTAAAAATTGCGTACTGCCATCGTTCCAATAGGCACCTATAGCAATAGTGTTGCTATCCGGCATGCTAACTGCATTTCCAGATCTGTCATCTTTATCTTCTCCATCAATATCATTGCCTTTTTGCACCCATTTTACTCCTGACAAACGATACACTTTTACCTGACCACAGCCTGAATTGCTCCCATTGCCATTGCTGTAAGGAATCCCAATAGCCAATGTACCCGCGTCAGGCATGCTAACTGAACTTCCTAACTCGTCACCATTTGATTTTCCAATAATGTCGCCCCCCTTGGGAGTTTGAGCTTTTACAGTGCAAGTGATGCCTAAGGCAATAAGTAAAAAAAGAATATACCTATACATTAGCCTATTTATTTTATACTGCAAAATACATTTTTTACCCGATACAACCACTTCCTGCAACGAATTCCACATACGCTCTTTGGTGATTAAACACCAAGGTACAAACATTTACCTTCAAGGTGAAAACCTTATTGTTTGCTGAGAATTCTTCGTTTTTCTTCTCCCAAAAACAACTTCTCCACTTTTTTCCTCCTGCCGTAAAAGTTACTTACCTTTGCGACTCACTTATAATATTACATACTGTGACTGAGCACGTTTCACAAAAACAACTGGCCACTGTTGAACAAGCCAAACAATTGGGTCTTCGGGAAGAAGAATTCGAAAAAATTAAGGAAATACTGGGCCGCACACCCAATTTTACCGAGTTGAGCATCTATTCGGTAATGTGGAGTGAGCATTGCTCGTACAAAAACTCTATTGTATGGCTCAAAACCCTGCCGCGTGACGGTGAAAAACTGCTGGCCAAAGCCGGTGAAGAAAATGCCGGCCTCATAGACATTGGCAACGGACTGGCCTGTGCCTTTAAAATTGAATCCCACAACCACCCCTCGGCACTGGAACCCTTTCAAGGTGCAGCTACGGGTGTGGGTGGTATTAACCGCGATATTTTCTCGATGGGTGCACGGCCTATTGCCAATTTAAATTCTCTGCGTTTTGGCAACATCAACAACGAGCGCACGCGCTGGTTGGTAAAAGGTGTGGTAAAGGGAATTGGTGATTACGGCAACTCATTTGGTATTCCCACGGTGGGTGGTGAAGTATATTTTGACGACTGCTACAATATCAACCCTTTGGTAAATGCCATGAGTGTGGGTATTGCCAAGGTAGGCAAAACCGTTTCGGCTATTGCTGAAGGTATAGGAAATCCGGTGTACATTTTTGGTTCATCTACCGGTAAAGACGGTATTCACGGAGCGGCCTTTGCATCAAAAGATATTACCGAAGACTCAGCCAAAGATTTACCCTCGGTTCAGGTAGGCGATCCTTTCTGGGAAAAACTGATTCTGGAAGCATCGATGGAATTACTGGAAACCGATGCAGTAGTGGGGATGCAGGACATGGGCGCAGCAGGCATAACCTGCTCTACCAGCGAAATGAGTGCTAAAAGCGGCACCGGCATGAAAGTGTGGCTGGATAAAGTACCCATGCGCCAGGAAGGAATGAAAGACTGGGAAATTCTGCTGAGCGAATCGCAGGAACGCATGCTGGTGATTGTGAAAAAAGGACACGAAAACGAAGTAGAAAAAATATTTGATAAATGGGATCTTACCTGGGCCATTATAGGTGAAGTAACTGATACCGCCCGTGTGCAATATTACATGAACAATGAACTGGTGGCCGATATCCCGGGTGAATCATTGGTATTGGGCGGAGGTGCTCCGGTATATCACCGCGAATACAGTGAGCCGAAATACTTTGCAGAAATTGCCAAGTTCGATATGAATAAAATTCCTGATTGCAGCATGAAGGATGCAGTGGCTATTGCTAAAAAATTAGCCGCTAACCCCAATATCTGCTCGCGCAAATGGGTGTACAATCAATACGACTCAATGGTGGGAACGGTAAACCAAACCACCAATGCACCCAGCGATGCGGCTGTGGTAAAAGTGCGCAACAGCGATATGAGCATTGCCATGAGCGTGGATTGCAACTCGCGCTATGTGTATGCCAATCCTGAAGCAGGTGCAGCCATTGCCGTATGTGAAGCTGCACGAAATATTGTGTGTGCCGGTGGCGAACCCGCAGGTGTTACCAACTGCTTGAACTTTGGCAATCCATACAATCCTGAAGTTTACTACACTTTTGTACACTCCATTAAAGGGATGGGCAATGCCTGCCGCAAACTGGGTACTCCGGTAACCGGTGGTAACGTAAGTTTCTATAACCAAAGCAGCGATGATAATGCCGTATTTCCTACACCTACCATTGGCATGGTAGGGTTGATTGACAACAACCGCAAGCACATGACGCTCGACTTTAAACAAGCCGGAGACATGGTGTATTTAATCGGAGAACATCATAACGATATTGCTTCATCACAGTACCTGGTAAATGTTCATGGTGTACAACAAAGTCCGGCACCTTATTTTGATTTGGATAAAGAATACAACGTACAGCAAGCGGTATTGAATGTAATCAAAAAAGAGTTGATACAATCAGCACATGATACCAGTGAAGGCGGTTTATTTATCACCTTGCTTGAATCGGGCATGCCAAGAGGTTTGGGTGTAAGCATAACTGCTGACATGAAAGGCTTACGTAACGATGCCTTGCTTTTTGGCGAAGCACAAAGCCGCGTGGTGGTGAGTGTGAAACCGGAAAACGTGGTGGCTTTTGAAAGTGAATTGAAAAAATCAAATACTTCTTTCAGTAAACTGGGCGAGGTAAAAGGAAATGCTATGGTGGTGAACGGAGTTGATTTTGGAACTGTGGCAGAATATGCCCATACCTTCCATACCTCCTTAGCTGATTTGCTTAATCAATAAGCCTTAACTATTTTTTTGGTGGTGGTTCTTTCGTTGTTCACCACCTGTAAAAAGTAAACTCCTGCGGGTAATTTGCTTACCTGAATGGATTGTTCACCAACCTTCCCGGTTTGAGCGTGCCATACTTTTCCTGTTATATCCATCAGTCGTATCTCAGATCCCGTGTCTGCATTATTCAGCTGCACATACAATTCATCTTTGAAAGGATTAGGATAAACCGTAACGGTTTGTTTTACCTCAACTTCATTTTGCCGTACCACCCGTATTTCTGAATAAGCAAAGTCTCCGTTAAAGTCAACCTGTTTTAAGCGGTAGTACAACACATCACTGTTTGCTTTTGCAAAGGCACCGGCATCCACAAACTTATAGGAGTTGATATGGGTGGTGGTACCATTCCCTTCCACCCTTCCGGCAAATTCAAATTTTTTCCCGTCTGCCGAGCGTTCAATTTCAAAATGGCTGTTGTTGATTTCGCTTGCTGTTGTCCAGTTTAAGTGAACATTCTGTTGCCTGCCTTGCGCAGTAAACGAAAGCCAGGTAACCGGTAGTGAAAATGAATTTGTATCAATTCCACTTACAAATTCTGTCACAATCCCGGCCCAGCCATTGTACCAATCCGGCATTAGGTTATGTGAACAAACTACAGGATTAAAAGACGTCCCTGAATTTCCCCTAAAGTACCCACTTTTTTGGACAATTTGAAAAGGGGGGCCATACATCGGATGCCATATTCTGAGCAGCCTTAACGCAGCAACCGAATCACCTCTCGGGTTAGTATCAGTCACTATAATACTAAACTGCCCGCCAGATATCCCGGTTTGTACAGTCCAAATCGTATACCCTACTTTATTAATCGTTACCATTGAACCACCAGATGTATCCGTTAGGGGAAGTCCAGAATAAGTGGTATACGGAGATTTGGGACCCACACTTACTTGGATTAAACCTCCAACAGTAGGAGCCTGGTTATATCTAATCCTCATGTGCCTTGATCGAAAAACTGAAAAACCAGGCCCTTCCTTATAGCCAACGGGGAAAAGCTCTTCATTCCCTGCTGTTAGTACTTTTGAAAAATATTTATGGAAAGTCCCATAAACGGTTCCCTTTATGTAATCCAATTGCCCTCTATTACCGGTATCGGTTCCAAGCACAATATCTCCAATTATATCACCCCCCATTGAAAACCTGTTACGTACCAATAAAGTTGTTGAAGTGACAATACGTTTATTACTTTTTATTTTTAGATTATAACAGCTGGTCATCACTCCAAAGGCCTTGATTGAATTGGCATCAAGCAAATAAATCAAACTAAGGGAATCACCATAGCACTGATTGGTTGTTGAACAGGAACCCATTACTGTGAAAGTAGCATTGGGGGTGATACGAAGATGTCCGGCAGTAAATAATGCCGAGTCAGGAACAACAAAATTCACAGGATTGATACTGTCGCCAATAATTACGTAGCAAGCCGCACCTATAATACTCAATCCCACAGGTTGCATCGATACCATTGTATTATTGACTACATGCCAGGTAATACTGTCCCCCTCAAAAGAAAAAGGGGCAGTTCCTCCACCAGTTGTACTATCCCCCCATGTGGCCAGATCATTTATAAACCCTGAAGTTTTTGTATAATAATGAGGGGAGGCCGTTTGTATCATTAAACTATCGGCTTGGGCGGCATACTTTGTTGATGCACCACAGCCGTTATATTCATAAATCTTAAAATAATAGATGGTTCGTGGTTTAAGCCCCTTTACCTGAAGAAATGAATCCACACCACCATAAACAACATAATTTCCTCCTCCAAGATTTGACCCAAGCCCAAAAATATTATTTGGGTTATACGATGAAGCATCTAATGGGGATTGAGTAACGGGATTACTTTCTCTGGCAATTACAAGTCGGTAGTTGCCGTTTCCATTCGTCCACCTTAGTTCGGCTGAGGTTGGACCGCTTTTTTTCACATAAGCGCCAGTGGTGGCCTGGGAAGGCTTTTGTATTGAAACTGGAAGTGAGTGGTAAGCCACCAATCTTATCACTGAATCGGCCTGATTACATAAAGGATCTACAAAATAAAAATTATTAAGTGTAATAGCAGTATAGATTCGCCCTGAGGTATCAGCAGCAACTGATTGCATACTGCTCAAAACAGGATAATATGTACTATCCATCATATTCCATTTATGATTCCCTGAGGAATCGTATGCAATTACGAACACTGAACGTTTTGAAGAATATACAGATTGTCCGGGTAAATAGGTTGAATCTTTACAGGTGCCCCCCAGATACACTATATTACCTAATGGCCCCATAGCAAAACATGACGGTACAACCGGTACATTAAACGCTTTGTAATAATTGCCGCTGCTATCCATAAAAGCAAGGTAGGCATTGGAACCATATTGCTGGTAAACCGTGATACCATCAAATGAAATTGACGTGTAGGATCCCGAAGGATCTCTCATTGTTCCACTGAAACAAAGGCTTCTTCCATTGTTGAGAACGTCAAAATCAATCGATGAACATGGAACTGCCTTTGTCCAAACCCGGCTTCCGTCACTTGCCCGCAATTTGTGCATACGAAACCAGGTAGTATAAGGGAAAGAGTCTCTTACCCCGTTAAAAAAATTGGTACCCGAGGTATTACTGGCATACAACACATATACATAGCCGGCATTGTCTGTTTTTATCAGTATATCTCCTGTTGAACCTGTAAAAGAACGAACCGAAAATGTGGTCCTCCATTTTAATGCCCCTGTTGAATCAATACAATCAACCTCTCCCCAGTTAATGGCCAGATAGGTATTTGCGCTATCATCAATTGCTATACTACTTAACCTTTGAGAGCCAGATGGATTAAACATTAGTTTTTGCCCCCCCGGAAGCGTAATACCTATCGCATTGTAGGTCGGATTGGAGGAAAAAGAGAAGCGGGTAAAGTTCACAAAAGCCACAGTTAGTCCGCGATATTTTGACACCGCCACCCCGCTTCCATTTGAATTCTGAGGATTTCCCAAACCAATATTATAACTCCAGCTGATATCGGGGCCGGATGTCCTTACCCCAAAACGGGTATTAACACCCAACATTGCCAGATTCGTTAATTTCCCTCCATAACTTGTTTCATCAATAATCTCTGTATATGGCAAATAAGTTTTACCTTCAAGGTTAGAAACCAGTTTATATTGAACTGCCGAACTAAAATAGCGATAAGTGGTTCCCCCCAGATACTGGCTGAATTTATTAACCCCCATATCAGCCGCCCACTGCTGATGCATTTGGGCTTTAGTCACTGTTGCAACAAGCAGAAAAATAAATAAAATGATTTTTCGGGCAAAATTCACATATCAAGAATAATTTATTCCTGATTCCGAATTTGGGTATTTTCGACTAACCCCTTCAGTTCAAACGGTGAATTTTCACTTTATCTATAGCATTATTTTCATCCATACCAGATAATATCTAAAACCAGAGGTACATATTATTATTCTAACAAGCGCCTTCGAACAAAAAGACATTCATAATCTTGTATCTTACTGCACCTTCACCAGTTTTTGTCTGATGGTTTCACTGCCGTTGGTTACACTTAAAACGTAAACTCCTTCGGGCAGGTTACTCAATTCGTTCAGGTCAATTACCAGTTTACCACTGCCGGTAATTTGGGTGTGGGTATAGAGTACTTTACCACTCATATCATACACCGCAATCGTTACATTGCCTTCTGATACATTATTCAATGTAACATGTAATTGCTGGGTAAACGGATTCGGATTTATCGTTTCAATAGTTACCCCATCGCCCGTTTTGCCTTTGCTCACTGCAATGATGGAACTGTATTCGAAATCTCCATTAAAGTCAACCTGTTTTAAGCGGTAGTACAACACATCACTGTTTGCTTTTGCAAAGGCACCGGCATCCACAAACTTATAGGAGTTGATATGGGTGGTGGTACCATTCCCTTCCACCCTTCCGGCAAATTCAAATTTTTTCCCGTCTGCCGAGCGTTCAATTTCAAAATGGCTGTTGTTGATTTCGCTTGCTGTTGTCCAGTTTAACTGTACGTTATCGAATACTTTTTTGCCGGTGAAGCTGAGCCATTGAACTGGCAACGGGCCTCCATTATTGTGTACACCAAATGGAGAGAAACTTTGAATCCCTGACCTGGATTGCGTGTACGGATTGGAACCTCCTGCAGCCGATGATACCGGGTCGGGCGACCATCCCGTTGGCTTGTAATGCGACACATTGCAATCAGTTCGGGTAAACCCGGCCAGTTCATCCGCAGCACTCCATTGAAGAGTAAGGGTTACATCACTGCCTCCGGCTGTTCCTTCATCTACAATCCACGTACGATCGACCACATTGCTGTTATGTATGGAACCGGTTGGGGTAGATCCACTGTAGGCGTCATACACATCATCTAAAACCAATACCTGAAAATCATCAGGTGTTCCTGCATTGTTTATCACAGCGGGATTATAAGTTGAATTCCCTACAGGGAAAGTAATATTACCTGTACGTCCGCCAGGCCCAATGTTTTGAATAACCAGCGCTGCATTTCCGTTAGTAACAATATACTTTGATGAGGATGCCCCGTTAATAGACGAAGTACTGCCAGACATAATCAGATAAAATCCACCTATGGTCAGCTTTCCTTGAGTGAAGGTAAGTGAATTGCTGATTGTGGTATTGCCGGCAAGCATCACCCCGCTGCTGTTGTTGATGGTAAGATCGGCAAAGATGCCGGTACCGCTGATGGTTTGTAAGGCAGTTCCGTTTAAGGTAACAGCCCCTGAAATCGTTCCATCATTCGTCATATCATCTCCTATACTCAGGTTAAAACCACCCGTACTAAAGGCAGCACCGCCTGGAACAACTAGCTTTCCTGCAATGGACAGGTCCCCATTTATGGTATACACATTTCCGGGTCCATTGGCCAACTGGAAAATGTAACTTGAATTTGAAAATGAAACGGGGTTAGCTCCGCTACCATCTGTTGCTGTTCCCCAACTGGTTAAATTCTGCAAATTAGCCGCACCAGCAGATGATGAATAAAAAGTATAGTTTGCTGAGTTATTACGAAAAATCGAAAGGGTATTGCTGCTGTAATTGGCTGTGGCCAAATCGGGCAATCCGTCTCCGTCAAAATCACCGGCAACCACCGTTGCGGGATAAAGTCCGGAGGTAACATCCACCTTTGAAGCCATGCTCACCGAACCAATGGTTGATGTATTGCGAAGCAGAGAAACCGCGTTGCTGTTTGTATTGGAAGCAATGATGTCAGCCAGTCCATCACCATCATAATCGGTTAAAACGGCACTTCCCGGCTGGGTAGCTAAAGTAAAATCACTGCGGGATGCAAAAGAAATACTACCTATTGAGGAAGTGTTTCGAAATACGGAAGCATTGTTGCTGCCAAAATTAGCCGTTAAAATATCTGCTTTGGTATCCCCGTCAATATCTCCTGCGGCCACCGTTAACGGAGCGTTTCCGGTGGTAAAATCAACTTTACCGGCCAAACTGATGGCACCAGCCGATGACAAATTCCGAAAAACAGATATGGAATTGCTCCCCTTATTGGCTATGATTACCTCGGGTTTTTCATCTCCGTCTATATCACCTATAGCAACAGCATAAGGCGTATTAGCGCACGAAAAATCAACTTTCGTATCCATTAATAAACTACCGGGCGAAGAAGTATTTCTTAACACCGACAAGTCGTTAGTAATTGAGTTAGCAACGGCAATGTCTGCCTTCCCGTCACGGTCAATATCCCCAATAGCCACACCCATTGGCGATAACCCTACTGTAAAATCAACTTTCGCAGCAAAAGAAACAGAACCCGGAGAAGAAGTGTTTCGAAGAATCGAAATCACTGATGTTACACTGCTCGTAACCACCAAATCAAGCTTACCATCTCCGTCAATATCCCCAATTGCAATACCGTAAGGGGCATTTGCAGTAGTAAAATCAATATTTGAGGCAAATGAAGAGGCGGTAATGCTGCCGCTGACAGAAGTGTTACGGAAAACCGAAACCAGGTTTGCTGCACTAAAATTTACTGCAGCAATATCTGCTTTACCATCATTATCCAGATCACCTATGGCGAGAGAATGAATATTAGAGGCCGAACTGAAATCGGTTCTTACCTGAACATCGGAGGCGCTTATACTGCTTTTGGAAGGAGTATATACTGGCAGGAACCATTGTGCACTGTAGGCCATCAGGCCTCCGTTCATAACGGTTATTTTATCGAAGGTGGCACCCAACGGTACAACTACAGAAAGAGAAGTAGAAGACGATGCGGTAACAGTAGCCTGAGTGGCTCCAAAGTAAACGATATTATTGGAAGGGGTGGTATTAAAATTAGTTCCCGTAATGGTCACTGAACTGCCGGTTACCCCACTTGATGGAGAAAAAGAAATAATAGTTGGTACTACAGACGGAATAAAAATCCATGCTGCTCCGGTGTTGGCATTATCGGCAAATCCACCAGAAACCGCTGTACCTCCATCTGCACTTAAACCTACGAAATAACCTTGTTGTGAGGAGCCAGTTCCACCTGTACCTGTGATCGGATTTCCCTGTTGCGTCCATGTACCGGCACTGCGGGTAAAAACCCACTGACTTCCCCGGTTCGCGTTGTTCCAGTTACCCCCAATAAATGCCGTATTCCCATCCGCACTTAAACTCACTGCATAACCCTGACCTGAGAGACCTGTATTACCTGTACCAGTGAGTTTAGCCTGTTGCGTCCATGTACCGCCACTGCGGGTAAAAACCCAGGAAGCTCCTATACCGCTGTTGTCATTATACCCTCCCGTTATCATTGTATTTCCATCTGCACTTAATGATACCCCACTACCCTGATAGGCACTGCCAATACTACCGGAACCAACTAGCTTACTTCCCTGCTGACTCCACACTCCTCCACTTCGAACAAATATCCATGAAGCTCCTGTAAAAGTGTTATCATCTGTACCCCCTAAAACGGCTGTGTTGCCGTCTGCACTCAGTGCAACAGCAGAGCCCTGGCTGGCGCTACCCACATTGCCGGTTCCAACCAGTTTACCTCCTTGCTGGCTCCATGTACCTGAACTACGTACAAAAACCCAGGCAGCTCCCTGATTAAAATTATCATTATTCCCTCCAACCAGAATTGTATTTCCATCAGCACTAGCTGACACGGCAGACCCTTGTCGTGCAGGAGATGCCGGTGATGTGCCTACTAATTTTGCCTGTTGTGTCCAGGTGCCTCCCGATCGGGTGAATACCCACACTGCACCCTGATCTGAGTTATCTACATATCCTCCCACCACAGCTGTGTTCCCATCACCGTTTAAGGCCACTGAAATCCCTTGTTGTGCCACACCGATAGCTCCGGTTCCAACTAACTTTGCCTCTTGTGTCCACCCCCCACCACTTCTGACAAAAACAAATGCCGCTCCTTCGTTACTGTTATCGTTTGGGGCTCCTACAATTACTGTATTTCCATCTCCGCTTATAGCAACCGAATACCCTTGCATGGAAGCTCCAACAGCACCTGTACCAACTAACTTATTTCCCTGCTGAGAAGCAGGAAAATAAGTTGACGTTACCGTGTAAGATGAACCGCTGGTGGTAGAGCCTCCCGCTGTACTAATGGAAACATTACCGTTGGTAGCACCTGGCATTACCATTCCTACCAATGTACTTCCATTGTTTGAAATTTCAATTGCAGGAACTCCGCCTATGGTGAATGATAATAGGCTGTTTAAATTAACGCCCGTTATAGTTACTGCTGTACCAACCGGGCCATTTGCAGGGGTAAAAGAAACAATAGCAGGTGCCTGTGCAAAAGAGTTGGCACAAATGATAAATACAACCCAAAAAAAAGTGCAGGATTTCAAACATCGCATTGCCATTCCGCGCTTTACTCTACCTTTGGTTTGCTTTTGCATTGTAAGCATTTCCATATATTGCTGTTAAATTTATTTTTAGTTTAAATGAGCGTCTATCCTGTCTTTGTGAAACCAGCTTTTTAAAAGCATAGTATTCTCTAATTACAAGTTTACTTCTATTTTTTCAATTTTATGCCAAGATAATGAGGCCGATAAAAATTATTCCTGCGACATAAATCATTAAAGAGAAGCTAAGGAGCCGCATTTAGCATTCTGATTTGTAAACTTTTGAAATAACAAAACACAAAAATGGGAAAAAGACCTGATTTTATTCTTTTTGAAAAATAATCAACTGATTTAAAACAATTTATGTCATAGGCGTGTGGTCATTACCATTTTTTGGGGTTACTACCCTTATTTCTTTTGCCAAATTCGGCCAATACCTTTTTAAGGTGGTTGGGTAAAGTAGCTAACCGCTTGTTAAGGCTAAAAAAAGAATGTTACCTGAAGAAGGATGGCTAATACAATGACAAAATATCCAAACAAAAAGAGGCAGTCACGGTGACTGCCTCTTTTTGTTTGAGAGAAGTACAAAAAATTATTTCACCTTCACCAGTTTTTGTCTGATGGTTTCGTTGCCGTTGGTTACACTTAAAAGGTAAACTCCTTCGGGCAGGCTACTCAATTCATTCAGGTCAATTACCAGTTTACCGCTGCCGGTAATTTGGGTGTGGGTATAGAGTACTTTACCACTCATATCGTACACCGCAATCGTTACATTGCCTTCTGATACATGATTCAATGTAACATGTAATTGTTGGGTAAACGGATTCGGATTTATCGTTTCAATGGTTACACCATTACCTACTTTGTCCTTGCTTACTGCTATAACCGAACTGTATTCAAAGTCTCCGTTAAAGTCGACTTGTTTGATGCGGTAGTAAAGCGTGCTAACCTCATTGAAGGGTTTTACATCGGTAAAGCGATAATCAGATGGGGTATTGCTATTGCCCTTACCTTTTATCACCCCTGCTGTTTCAAAATTTAACATATCGGAACTGCGTTCTACAACAAATTCTTTGTTGTTTTTTTCGCTGGCTGTAGTCCAGTTCAACTCTACGTTATCCAATACATTTTTACCCGTAAAACTCAACCATTCCACAGGAAGCGGAGTCGCATTTTCACTTCCGGCAAATTCAGAGAAGCTGGTAAGACCTGAAACGGTTAATGTGTTGGATGTTGTATTGATGGTAGTAGACCGCAACCCCCAGGTACCGGCCGTTCCGGTTGCTTTTTTGGCCACAACCATATTAGCCTCCGTGGCTATTGTTCCCAGTAAAGCGTCATCATAGTACAATGTAATATCATAAGTATAACCTGACCCACCACTCACATTAATAACCCAGTATGCGTTAGTGTAGGTTGCGCCTGTTGCGGTACCATTGTTAGTCAAATCGTTTGGCCAGCTGCCTGGCCAGTATTTATAACTGCTCAGGGTTGGCAATGTACCACCCGATCCCCAGGTTATAGTGGCCACTGTTCGGCCGGCAAAAGTAAAGGTCTCTGTACCGCTGGTACTGTGGGTACCACTCACTGTCACATCAGGAGGATTAACAGAAGGAGTAAACTCATCAGCACCAATATCGGTACCTCCACCGGCAAGGGTAGTAGAACGGCCCGCGCTGGTACTGCCATAATCTTCGGTCTGGCCAGTTATCTGCACCCCTCGTCCGTTTAAGTACCAGCACTCTACATTACCTGTTTGTATGTTAAGGTTGCCTGTAGATGTAGCACTGAACAAATTGGAAGAAGAAAGATTGGCCGTTACTTCACTCACTGAATTGGCATCTTTACCAGCCGTGGTTTGCCAGTTGGCAAAACTGTAAACTGTACCTGCATAATCACCAATGGTAGAAGAAGAACCTGAAACCAATAAATTGTAATTGCTGGTTATCGAGGCCCATCCTGTAGTGGATGAGGTGCCGATGGCGACATGGTCACCGGTACCACCTGTGCGCATATTGAACAAAATATTGTTCTGTATATTTTTAGTTCCCGAGGTAGAAGAAGAACCACGATAAAAAGCATACGTTTTATTGGTACCTGAGGCAGTTGTACCGTTTATTACAATGCTGTTGTAATAAAAATTTTCGCTACCGGTTCCATTCAGGTAAATGCCATAAATCCTGCTTTCATTGCCGGCACCATTGCCAACGGTAAGTTGATTATTGGCAAATGTTGTGGCCCCAGTGCTGGTGTAAATCCCCATCACGACAGGAGAAGATGTGCCGGTGCCCGTACCGTCTGCTTTTATATTATAAATACGGTTACGTTTGATGGTAGCCCCAGATGCTACAGAACCGGCAACGCGAATACCTTCGGCTATATAGGCTGCAGTTCCGGTATTATTATTATAAATATTATAAATGGTATTGCCCTCTACATTGCTGGAAGCTCCTATACTACTGCTGATGTAAATCCCGATGGGATTATAGGCACTGGTGATAGTTGTGTTAGAGCTATTGCTGGTAATATCTTTAATCGTATTGTTTTTTACAACATAGGTGCCTGTTGACGCGAGATCCAAACCTCCTGTTCGATAATTTGATGCACCGCTGTAAGTTATATTCCCAATGGTATTGTTTTCAAAATTAATGGTACCTGTGGTAATCAAATGTACTGTTGAGTGATCTAAACTACCAGTTAAAGTAAGTGCATCTCCTGCCGAACCGCCTATAGTATTACCTGTTGTTGTACCAATATTCACATTTCCTGCTGCAACATAAATACCATAGATACTATACGCGGTGGTAATATTTCCAACTGTATTTCCCTGGATACTACCTGCGGTTGTGGTACCTGCCGTCATGTAAATTCCATAAAAACTTACCGAACCTGAAATGGTTAAAGCCGTACCCGATCGCGTGGAGGTTGCCCCACCGATGCTATTGCCCGAAATAGTAACGTTGTTGCAACTTCCTACTGTGTAAATACCATAAAATGCCGCACTGCTGGAACCCCCATCCATATAAATTTTGTTGTCGCTAATGGTATGGTTGTTACCGGCATCACTTCTGATTTGATAGGTGGTAGTGGTACGCGCACTGGTATGGTGTACAGAATTATTTTGAATAGTTTGGTCGGAAGCAGAGAAATTCATTATTCCCACAGAAGTAAAGTTGCTAATATCATTTCCATCTGACGCAGCTGACCCTCCAATGGTTTGGCTGCCATTGTTGCTGCTGTTACCAATATATATGGCAACACCCGGAACTCCTGCGGTACCCGGGGTACCCTGTGCATCGCGAATGATGTTTGCTTTAATGGTATTTCCCGAGTTGGTACCTGTAGTTCCTATAACAATGGTTCCGCGTGAGGTGGTGGAAGCATTGGTTTCGAAAATGCAATTTCTGATGGTGTTTGAGGTACTTCCGTTATTTATTTCCAATGCGGCATAACAACTTGCTGCCGTAGCATGAGTATTAATAATGCGTAGGTTGGTGCCGCTACCACTATAACGTCCGTCAAGGGTTACTCCGCTTACCCCCATCAACCTGATCATTGACTGGCTCAAATCTGAACTGTTACTGATAAGAATGGGTGACTGACTGGTGTCTGCCTTAATGGTAAGCGTATAGCCGTTCAAACCTGAATTTTGCAAAGCATTGGTTCCATCTTCGCTCAGATTACTTCTAATAAATACAGTAGTATTTCCGCCAAGGGAGGTGTTGTTAATAGCCTCAAACAACCCACCTGTTCCGGTTAACGAGGTGTAGGTATAGGTAGCACCCACGTACAAAGAGGTAGCTAAAGGTGTAACCACGTTGTATGAATTAGGGGTTGTAGGTGCTGTAGTTTGGCTGCTCACGCTGGAGTGTGATGCTCCCGAAGAAGGGCTGTATCCCATATTGGGGGGGGTGGCCTGATCCTGCGCCACTACATAATACTGATACGTTTCTCCTGCAGTAGGAGTAATACTCAGGGCCGAATAATTAATAGTGAAATCCCAAGTACCGTTGGTTCCGTTTCCAGTGGCAAGCGACCCGGTGGTATTGGCCCATGAACTGACGCTGGGAACCGTTCTGCGAAACCAGATGCGTGGAGCTGTAGAACCTGATGTGGGAACACCTGTAGCGTTATCAGTAATGGTGGCTGTAATGGTACGATTGCTGGTAGATCCGGTGTTGCCAAGTACAGTATAGGAAATTACCGGTGCATCAAAATCTCCGTCTTTTTCATACGCCCCAATATAAGGAGTTGAACCGTTACGGGTGGTTCCTTCATAATCGGTGGTAACCGCAGAAATGTTGGTGCCGGCCCCAGCCACCGGACTGGATGCAAGGGGTATCATATTACTGGTGCTATTCAAATTGGGGTTTGTACCAATAGAAGAAGTTTCCTGCGAAGCAGTATTGTGCACCGATTGCCAGTTGGTGGTGAAGTTTGTCTGAGCCGAGCTATTGTAATACCCTGCATTATAGGTGGTATTGGAGGCCCCATTAACTCCGTACAGGCAGTTGTTGTTAGATGTTAAACCGGTAAAAGAAGTAGTAAAATTATAATATATACTATACGAATTTGAACCGGTATAGGCAAGTTCGATTGTGTTCACAAAAACATTGTTTCGCACATCAAGGGCCGTGGTTGGTGTGGTACCAATAAGTAAGCAGGCACTCATGCTTAGGGCGGTAGCTGCAGCATGTGTAACTGTTCCGCTTAGATATACTGTATTATAATAAACCTTGTTCGATGTCCCTCCATATAGTCTTATTCCCCAGGTGCCTCCTGTGGAAGTGGCCGCTACGGATGTGGCATGCGCTTTTAAATTGTAAATTAAATTATTGTATATAGAAAGAGAATTGGTAGTAGTAACTAAACTGGTACCAATACCTATGGCTGCAGTGGCAGTTGAATTGGCAGTAGTAGTATTAATAATATCATAGATTTTGTTTTTATATATCTCCGTATTATTAGTGCTGCCCTGAATATAAATTCCAGCCATGGTAACAGCACTTGCACCCCAATTTACATTCAAATTGAATATTTCGTTACCGTATATTTTTGAACCAGTTGTGGTGTTTTGAATATCTATTCCACGGGTGAAAACAATATCAGTTCCTGTTGACCCGATTAGGTTATTCTTAATCTCCAGGTTATTCAATTCACCTGTTGTTGCAACTCCATTGGCAATAATACCGTATCCGCAGGCTTTTATAGTGTTGTTATCAATGGTTACGTAATCATTGTCTGCGCCAGTTCCTGTAGTAGAAATGGTAGTGCCTCCTAACAAAATACCTACAGTACCATTGCTGCTAATGGTTGGGTTTAGCGTAATATTGCAATTTTTGATGGTAACATAAGTACATCCGGCTGCAGTACCCTGGCTGGCCAGCCATACCACAGCGGATGTTGCTGTGTTAACATTGTTTTGAATAGTAAGATTACGGGTGCTTGAACCATTGTTTGAACCGTCAATAGTAAAATAATCAGTTCCGTTTAAACGAATAATTGCACTACCGGTATTAGCACCTATAATAGTTGCATTTACTGAGGTAGCAGGTTTCAATGTCACGGTGTTCGAGGCAGAAGCTCCTGTTACCGTTCCAAGTGTGATAGGGAAAGTTTCTCCCGAGGTTGTGTTGTATGTTGCATCTGTAAGTTCAAAAGTCACCGCACCGCTTATACCTCTGGTAGTCATATCGGCAAATGCCGATGTGATGGAGGTGTAAGAACCACTTGCACCTATTGTATATGTCCCACTCAATGGTGCATTTACAATGGTAAAAGAATTGGGGGTCCAGGGAGTCGAGGTAATATTTGAAACGGTAGTACCAACAAACCCTGAAGCGGGTGATGAGGAAATATTCGGTGTGGTAGCCATATCCTGTGCCACCACAAAATACTGGATTGTATTACCCAAAGAAACGCTTCCTCCATTTATGATTCCCCAATTTACGGTGAAATCAAAAGGAGAGGTGGTTCCGTTAGCTTCCACCCATTTCCAGCCATTATCCGAACTGGTATTTCCAACAAACGCATCATTGTCTGTGCTTTTCTTGTAATACAATCTTGGACGTGTTCCACTAACGGTATCTACCGTATTATTATCTGTAATGGTGGCAAAACTGCTGGTAGTGAAATTGGAAGTTGTTTTATTACCCAAAGCAGTATAACTGATAGTTGGTGCCTGATAATCTCCAGGTGCATCATAGGCTCCAATAGAAGGAGAGCTTCCTCTGGTTGCACCTGTAATATCTGTTGCGTAACCACTTATAGTAACTCCCGTTTGGTAAAGCGAAGAGGAATTGCTTGTAGGTGCCAGATTAGTGGCACTAGAAAATAAAGGATTACCGGAAACCGAGTTGGCATTGGTGCCGCTATAGGCGGTGATTAAATCTGATATTGCGGTTCGATCAGTGGTGCTGGTGTAGCCCACAAATCCATTAGTGGTATTTGCCAAATAATAACAGTTATAATTCATCACACTGCCTGAAGCACCGAATGAACCACTGGCTACGCTGGTATAAATGCAATAATGTTTAGATGTGCTTTGGCTGCCAGTTAAATTTCCCAGCACATTGTTCTTGATATCGTACACCGGAGTAGCTGTGGCAACGCGTAGACATGTGCTGTTTGACAGTGCATTTCCTGTTATGCCAATGGAGTTGAAGTACACTTTAAAAGTAGTGGTAGCGGTACTGGTAGTAGGTAAGTATATTCCGTACATGGTAAATGCGGTAGAAGCTGTACTAGCGTATCCTTGACTTAGGTTTGCAATCTGGTTATTGTATATCTCCACGGTATTTGTACCAGTAAGAGAAGATGTGGAGAAAAAGATTCCATATACCACGGGGGTGGTGCTGGTTGTATAGGTACTTGAAATATTTTTTATGGTATTATTATAAATTTTTGTTCCGTTTCCGGGATAAAGAATATAAATCCCGTAAACAGAATTGGTGCTGGTACCTGTAACGTTTTGAATGGTGGTATTGAAAATTTGCACGCCTCCGTATTGGGAATAGATACCATAACCTGTAGTGCTACCATTGCCAATATCATTTGAAGTAGATGCGCTGCCAACGTAACTGGTGCCCCCGCTTATAGTACCAATTTCGTTACCGGTTGCCGGATAGGTGGTGGTGGTACTGCCATCAAATCTGATTCCTGTGTACACATTGGAGATAGCAAAATTATATAGCTTATTGGTGCTGTTTGTTCCGGAAGAAGCAGTTGGTGTATAGGTACATCCTACATGCACCCCATGTGAACCCGTATTTGCTCTGGCCAAAGTAACAGAAAAATCCCTTATGGTATTATTAGTGGCCCCATCGGTAGCTGAATAGTTCCGCAAAGCTATTCCGTAGTCCAGGTAATTATTTGTTCCGGAAATCGCAATGTCAATATTTCGGATAGTGACGTAATCTGATCCAAGAAGAGATAGTACCGGTTCTGATGTGGTAGAAAAAATGGTCGTTGCTGAACCGGATTGCGTATTTACCAAGGCTCCGGATGCCCATCCGGTACTTGAGAGGGTTGATCTTCCGGAGGCAGGTTGTATGGTGATGGTATTGGAGCTGGTGCCTACCGGTCCTAAAGCCACAGGAAACATCTCCCCTCCGGTAGTGCTTCCGCTGTAACTTGACTGCGTTAAGCTCAAAGTCACAGCACCCGAAACCCCGCGATGATTCACGTCAGCAATAGCCTCGGTTAGCGTAGGGTAATTTCCACCTGAGCCTACTGTATAGGTTCCGGCTGAGAGGGTAGCCACACTGCCGTTAGGAGCAAAACGAAATGAACGGTTGCCCGGCCAATTATCTGTATGTAAGTAGTAAGTTGACAGGTTTTTTGATCCTGTAACCGCATCAAGATAGTTTCCGTTACCTCCTGTTGCATTTTTTAATCCTATCGATGCGCTTTCAGAGGTATACCCACCGGTAGCACTGATGGAGCCATAGTTGAACTCAATATAACTTGGTTTAGAACTATGGGTACCGGCATAGATTACAATCTGGAAATTGATGGTTCGGGTTGAACCGGTATAGTAAGATAAAATGTCTGTCCATTGAATGGTGAATGAACTATCAGATCCACTCACATTCAATTTATATAAAACACTACCCGTTCCTAATGCCATATCATCCCACCACGGGGCAATATTGGCATTGGGGGCAGAGGTTGTATAAAACACCGTGTTTCCTCCGGTAACCTGTTTACTGGCGTTGGTCACAGAACCTGTAAGCAAACAGGCGTTGCCATTGGTACAAATGTTCAGGTAGGAAGTAGTGGGGTCGTAAAACGTACCACAGTAATTCAGCGAAAAGGGGAGTGAAATGATAGCAGCCCCATCATCCGCATTGGCAACACCTCCTGTGGTGGTAAAATCACCAAGGTTTGTTCCGGTTGTACTGATTTGGGTAGCCCCGCCACCCACAGAAATGGCGGAGTAGCTGTTGGTATACCGTGTCAACTCATACGCAACCTGGGCATGAACAATTCCGGAAATAAGGACCAGAAATAAGGGCAAGATTCTCCTGTACTTGCCCGATAAGTAGTGTAGTGCGATCATATAATATGGTTTGTTAAAATTTATTATTTTATCTTTTCATTAACACACATATTCTCCCCTTTGAAATTTAAAAAATTCAAAAAGAATCAGAACCTGTTTTCGTCTATTCTATTTTTAATTCCTTGACCTAATTTTTTTGCAATTAATACCCTCAAATGAATTTGAAAGATATTGTTATTTGTTGGGTTGCACAAAAATTTTTTCCTTATTGGGGTACACAATATTCAAATATTCACTGATTTTCAGGTATTTAAATTGCACTCATGTGTTATCCGGTGGTTTCAGATAACCCTGCTTCGGTCAATCCCATTATTTTTGTACTTTTGCCCGCACTGAACTAAATAAACCCTTCCCACGTTTAACACTGCATGGAAATAAAACCCGGCCCGTTTTTAAAAAATATTCAGTACCCCTCCGATCTTAAAAAAGTAAGCGAACAGGACTTGGTAAAAGTATGCGAAGACCTTCGCAACTACATCATTGATACGGTATCGGTATATGGCGGACATTTTAGTGCCAGCCTGGGTGTGGTGGAACTTACCGTTGCCCTGCATTATGTACTCAATACCCCTTACGACCAGCTGGTATGGGATGTGGGCCATCAGGCATATGGGCATAAAATGCTTACCGGACGAAGGGATTTGTTTCATACCAACAGGGTGTACAAAGGCATTTCAGGATTTCCCAAACGTTCGGAAAGCGAATATGATGCTTTTGGTGTAGGCCATTCTTCTACTTCCATCTCGGCTGCCCTTGGAATGGCTGTAGCATCGCGGCTTAAAGGGGAAATTAACAGGCAGCATGTGGCCGTAATAGGTGATGGAGCTATGACAGCCGGGCTGGCTTTTGAAGGATTAAATCATGCAGGTGTGGAAAATAGTAACCTGCTGGTAGTACTCAACGATAATTGCATGAGTATTGACCCGAATGTAGGCGCACTTAAAGAGTACTTAACCGATATTACCACCTCTCCCACTTATAACCGATTTAAAGATGACGTTTGGAAAGCGCTTGAAAGGTTAAATAAGGTTGGCCATGTATCGCAGGAAATCATTTCTAAAATACAGGGAACACTCAAATCGGGGTTACTTCGTCAAAGCAATTTATTTGAGTCACTCAAGTTTCGTTATTTCGGCCCGGTTGACGGGCATGATGTAGCTCATTTGGTTAAATTATTAAAAGACCTTAAAAATATTCCGGGGCCTAAATTACTTCACTGTGTAACCGTAAAGGGAAAGGGCTTTACTCCTGCCGAAAAAGAGCAAACCAAATGGCATGCCCCCGGATTGTTTGATAAAGTTACAGGAGAAATTGTTAAAAAAGTAAACGATAAACCGCAGCCTCCCAAATACCAGGACGTGTTTGGTCATACACTGGTGGAACTGGCTGATATGAATAAAAAAATTGTAGGCATAACCCCTGCTATGCCATCGGGCTCATCTATGAATATCATGATGAAAGTAATGCCCGATCGCGCCTTTGATGTGGGCATTGCCGAACAACATGCGGTAACCTTCTCGGCCGGATTGGCTGTACAGGGAATGGTTCCTTTTTGCAATATCTACTCCTCGTTTATGCAACGGGCCTACGATCAGGTGGTGCACGATGTGGCCATTCAAAACATTAAGGTAATTTTATGTATGGACCGTGCCGGATTGGCCGGAGCAGATGGACCCACTCACCACGGAGCATTGGATATTCCATTTATGCGTTGTGTTCCTAACATGATTGTATCGGCTCCTATGGACGAAGAAGAACTGCGAAACCTCATGTACACTGCCCAGCTCGATAAAATAACCAATCCATTCAGTATTCGGTACCCCAGAGGAAACGGAGTAATGACCGACTGGAAAACTCCGTTTAAAGAAATTGAAATAGGAAAAGGCCGAAAAGTGAAAGCCGGAGATGATGTAGCCATTTTAAGCATTGGCCATATAGGTAATCTTGCGTTGGAAGCGGCAACTAAACTCGACCTTGAGGGCATCTCGGCCGCTTTGTATGATTTACGTTTTGTGAAACCCATTGATGAGGCCCTGCTTCATGAAGTATTTACCCGCTTTAGTAAAGTAATAACCGTTGAAGATGGTACCATTGTGGGCGGAATGGGAAGTGCAGTGCTTGAATTTATGGCTGCTCACGGATATAAAGCGGAGGTAAAAATACTTGGAATGCCCGATGTGGTGGTAGAACACGGAGAACAACCCGAGCTTTACACCGAATGTGGTTACGATGTGCCTTCTATCATTAAAACGGTACAGCAATTAGCCGGAGCAAAAGTAAGACTCTGATAATTTAAGCCACGGTGTTGAAATCTACTTCGTAACTTGTAAAGTTGGCTATGCATTTTTGCATAAGCATAGTCCCTCCTGAACCCTTGACTCATCACCTGGCACAAACACTTAAAAAATATATCCCCGAACAATCGGTTGACCAATGTGTAAACTGGATTGTGGAGCACAAGGTATTGTTGCGCATCACCCGCGAACGAAGCAGTAAACTGGGCGATTACCAAAGCCCATGGGGAGGCAAAGGTCACCGGATCAGTGTAAACCATAACCTTAATCCATTTGCTTTTCTCATCACCTTCGTACATGAAATGGCCCATCTGGTGGCCTTTGAAAAGCACAAAAACCGCATTCAACCTCATGGGAAAGAGTGGAAACAGGAATTCAGAACATTGATGAATCCCTTTTTTCAAACGGGTATTTTTCCGGATGATATTAACAGGGCGCTTCAAAAATATTTACACAACCCTGCTGCCGGCACCTGCAGCGATCAGCATCTGCTGCGGGTTTTGCACAAGTACGATACGCAGCAGCACGCCAAACTCAGACTGGAACAATTGCCCCCCGGCAGTGTGTTCCTGCTCAGAACCAAGCAACAATTGGTACTGAAAAAAGGCCAATTGCTACGTACCCGCTTTGAATGTAAAGAAGTTTATGGCAAACGTACCTACCTGGTTAATGCTTTGGCCGAAGTAGAATTATTGAGCGAAGCACAAATACAGGTTTTTTAGCTTGATGCTATTTAGTATGTTTGTAAGATTGGAAGATAAAGAACAGATAGTATTCTCAAAAAGATGGGTAGCCCGCCAGGCAGCCGATAAAGTTGCTGCGGAAAGGCTGTCAAAAGAACTTAATATCAATACCGTATTTACCACCCTGCTGCTGCAACGCAATATTGATACGTTTGATAAAGCCCGCGCTTTTTTCCGCCCTTCACTCCATCATTTGCACGACCCGTTCCTGATGAAGGATATGGAGAAGGCCATAGAACGCATTGAACAGGCCATGGCAACTGGAGAAAAAATTCTGATTTACGGAGATTATGATGTAGATGGCACCACTGCGGTAACTACCGTTTTTGCCTTTTTTAACAGCATCTATCATCATATGGATTTTTATATCCCCGACCGCTATGCCGAGGGATATGGAATTTCATATAAAGGCATTGATTGGGCAAAAGAAAACGGATTCTCCCTGATTATCGCCCTCGACTGCGGGATTAAATCAATTGCCCATATAAAATACGCCAAAGAAAAAGGAGTAGAATTTATTATTTGCGACCACCACCTTCCGGGTGAAGAGGTTCCTGAAGCCACAGCCATTCTCAATCCAAAGCAGGTAGATTGCAGTTACCCTTTCAAAGAACTTTCGGGTTGCGGTATAGGGTATAAACTCATTCAGGGTTATTCAATCAAAAATAATTTGCCCGAAGAAAAAGCACAGGAATGTCTTGATTTGGTAGCCGTAAGTATCTCAGCCGATATTGTCCCCATTATTGATGAGAACAGGGTACTCACCTACTTCGGGTTGAAAAAACTGAGCGAAACACCCAATAACGGATTAAAGGCTTTGCTCGAGTATTCAACTAAAAAATTAGACCTCACCGTAAGCGATGTGGTTTTTAGCATCGGGCCTCGTATTAATGCAGCAGGTCGTATTGCCGATGCAAAAGACTCCGTAAGGCTCATGCTCACCAAATGCCCTATTGAAGCCAAAAATTTTGCCGAACTCATAAATGTGCACAATGACGAGCGCAGAAGTTTTGATACCAATATTACCGAGCAGGCTTTAGCCATTATAAGCAACAGCGAAGAAATGCTGCAGCGAAAAAGCACCGTGGTGTTTAATCCGGCATGGCATAAAGGGGTAATCGGAATTGTAGCTTCACGGCTTATTGAAAAATATCACCGGCCCACTGTTGTACTTACCGAATCAAACGGAATGGCAACAGGCAGTGCCCGCTCGGTACCCGGATTCGATTTGTATCATGCCGTTGAACTATGCAGTGATTTACTCGAACAGTTTGGAGGGCATACTCACGCTGCCGGCCTTACCATGAAACTGGAAAATGTACCTGCATTTATTGAACGTTTTGAAAAAATTGTAGCCGGAACCATTGAAGAAAAATCGATGGCCCCCGAAGTGGAATACGATATTGAATTGCCTATGCGCTGCATCAATTCAAAATTTATGAGTATCCTTAAACAATTCGCTCCTTTCGGTCCCGCAAATATGAATCCCGTTTTTATGACCCGCAATGTGTGGGACAACGGATACGGAAGCATTGTTGGCGAAAATCACCTGAGGCTTTCGCTCATGCAGGAATCCCTGCACAAACCAATGAAAGGAATTGCCTTCGGACAGGCACATCACTACGACCGCATTGCTACCGGAGTTTCGTTTGACATTTGTTATACACTCGAGGAAAATCATTTTAACGATTCGGTCTCGTTGCAGCTAAATATAAAAGATATCAAATTTGCCGACCAGAGATAAATGATACTTAGAGCAGCCAACATAGTTAAACGTTATAAAAAACGTACCGTTGTAAATGATGTTACGTTTAATGTGAAGCAGGGCGAAATAGTAGGTTTACTGGGGCCAAACGGTGCAGGAAAAACCACTTCATTTTATATGGTGGTAGGCTTGATTAAACCTGATGCGGGAAACATCTTTCTTGATGAAGAAGATATCACCAGCCTTCCCATGTACAAGCGTGCCCAAAAAGGAGTTGGCTATCTGCCTCAGGAAGCTTCGGTATTTAGAACGCTTACGGTGGAAGAAAATATTTTGTCGGTGATGGAAATGACCAACATGACCAAAGCCGAACAAAAAGATAAACTGGAAGCACTGCTTGATGAATTCAGCCTGCATAAAGTACGTAAGAGCAATGGTAAAGTACTTTCGGGTGGTGAACGCAGAAGAACTGAAATTGCCCGTGCCCTGGCGGTAGACCCGAAATTTATTTTACTCGATGAACCATTTGCAGGAGTTGACCCCATTGCTGTGGAAGATATTCAAAGCATTATTTACAAACTCAAAGCTAAAAACATCGGCATCCTCATTACCGACCACAATGTGGATGAAACCCTCTCTATTACCGACCGCACTTACCTGCTGTTTGAAGGTGCCATTCTGCGTGAAGGAAGTGCGCGGCAACTGGCCGAAGATGAATTGGTGAGAAAAGTATACCTCGGTAAAAATTTCGTACTGCGTAACCACTGATTGTTTTGTCCGGAAGCAGGCTCTATATTGTCCCTACTCCCATTGGTAATTTAGAAGATATTACCCTTAGGGCATTGAGGATTCTGAAAGAGGCCAATCTTATTTTAGCTGAGGACACACGCACCACCGGTATTTTACTTAAGCATTTTCAAATAGAAAATAAACTGATGAGTTATCATTTGCATAATGAACATCAGGTGCTGCAAAAAATTATTTCGCTGTTGCACGAAGAAAAAAATATAGCGCTGGTAACCGATGCCGGCACTCCCGGTATTTCGGACCCGGGTTTTTTACTCATTCGCGAATGTGTACGCAATCAGATTCCGGTTGAAGCATTACCCGGTGCTACGGCCTTTGTTCCTGCCTTACTCAAATCGGGTTTCCCCTGCGATGAGTTTGTGTACATCGGTTTCTTGCCTCAGAAAAAAGGCCGGCAAACGGCCGTGCAGCAAATAGCCAACGACCCGCGCACCACCGTGATGTATGAATCTCCTCACCGGTTGGTAAAGCTGCTGGAACAACTGCTGGAATTTTGTGGCCCCGACAGGCAGGTTTCTGTTTCACGCGAACTCACCAAAAAATTTGAAGAAACCCTGAACGGAACCGCTAATGAATTGCTCAATCATTTTAAAACCCACGAGCCGCGGGGAGAATTTGTAGTGGTGGTGAGCGGAAAAACAAAACAAACCATGGTTGATGAAACTGCCTAAACCTTTTATTTACCTGTTGCTGGCACTGTCATCAGGCATCCTCCTTTGGCTTGCCTGGCCACCACATCAGTTGGGCTGGATTAGTTTTTTTGCCTTTGTCCCGCTGCTGTTTCTTGTAAAAAGAATCGAAATTCAACATCCCTCACGAAGCAGGTTGCAACTATTTTTTTACTCCTATACCGGTATCGTTGTATGGAATGTGTTGTGCACTTTTTGGATACGACACGCGGCACAGGCCGGAGATACAGGTGCCTACCTCGGAGCCATATCAGCCAGTTTTATTGTTAATGGCTTACTCATGCCATTGCCGCTGCTTGCGTATCAATGGTTGCGCAAAAAACTACCCGCCTCGTTTGAATCGGTTGCCTTTATCGCTCCCTGGATTTGTTTTGAATTTTTTCACTACAACTGGGAATTAGCATGGCCCTGGCTCACCCTTGGAAATGCTTTTGCCAATAATACCGACTGGATTCAATGGTATGAATACACCGGAGCACTTGGTGGCAGCGTGTGGATTTTATGGATAAATTACTTAGTGTATCAACTTGCTGATGTGTCAACCACGCATAGTACCAAAAGAAAACTCTCCTTTATCGGAGGCCTTATTGCTTCGGTGCTGTTTCCCTACATTATTTCATTAAACATTGCAGCCAACTACACAATGGGCGGACATAAGGTGGAGGTAGTAATTGTTCAGCCTTCTGTTGACCCGTACAACGAAAAATTTACCATCGCCCCGGCCATTCAGCTCAGCAATATGCTGCAGCACGCCACCCTGTACCTCGACAGCCAAACCAACTACTTAGTGCTGCCCGAAACCGCCATCACCGAATACATTCCGGTAAATGATGCCGAACATTGTGCTATGGTATATCGCCTGAGGGAATTTTTGCAAAAATATCCTGCACTCACTATTGTGAGCGGTGCCGAAACATTCAAAGCCTACCCCGATTCATCGCAAAAAACCATTACCGCGCGCTACTCCAAATCGCAGGGGGTGTGGTATGATTCATTTAATTCGGCTGTGCTGGTAAACCTGAAAGATCCGGTGCAATTCTATCACAAAGTAAAATTAGTTCCGGGTGTAGAACATATGCCTTATCCAAAACTGTTCGGGTTGCTTGGAAACCTTGCTATTGATTTGGGTGGAACCTCGGGCTCATTAGGTACTCAAAATGAATCATCGGTTTTTACCAACCGCAATGAAATTATTGCTCCGGTAATTTGTTACGAATCGGTGTTCGGTGATTACGTAAGCAGCTATGTGCGCAAAGGGGCAAATCTTATTTTTTTGGTCACCAACGATGGCTGGTGGAAAGACAGTGACGGATACAAACAACATTGTGCGTATGCTTCCCTTCGCGCCATTGAAGTGCGCAGAAGCATTGCCCGAAGCGCCAATACCGGAACCTCCTGTTTTATTGACCAACTTGGCAACCGAACAAAATCAACTGCCTGGTGGCAACCTGCAGTAATTAAATCAGCCGTAGTTACCAATGATAAAATGACCTTTTATGCGTTGCATGGAGACTGGATAGGCTGGTTAATGACCGGTATGGTTTTGCTCCTTTTCGCCTCAGCTTTTCTGCTGCGCAAATCGCTATCGTAACAATCAGCAGGTTTTATTTTTATTTCCCGGATTCCTGTTGTTGCTTTGCAGCCGAAAAATACGTGCTGCATCCTTATGGAAATGATTTTAATCTATCCCGTATTTATCGGGATTGCGTTGGTAACCGCGCAGCTGGCCCACGATAAAGGATACTCGGGCCGGTGGTGGTTTTTAATCGGAATTTTACTCCCTATATTATCGCTACTTATCTTACTGGCGTTTAAAAAGAAAATAAAAAAGAAAAAAAGCACCTGGCACGAACCGGTGAAACACGTACAAAACGATAAAGTACTTTTTAAAAAAGAATCGTGATTTAATTTTTGCTGTAAACGTGTTACCTTCGGCAAACAAGCAGCAGCATTTATGGATATTACCCATTCACATATTGAACAGTTGAAACACCTAAGCACCCGCTTTGGCGAACCCTTTACCCTGCAAAAGGAACAACTGCTTACTACAGTAGCCGCCATGAATGCGGTTGATGTAAAAGTGATAATCGCATACCACGAAGTGTTGCTTTTTCTGAAAGCATATCCCGAAAACCGAACCCTGCGTGATTTAACTTTACTTGAATTGAAAAAACTGGCTGTTGCGGTATCGAATTTAAGCGAAAGCAAAAAAGAAAAACTGGTACGCAGTGGAATTTCAAACTCCGAAACACGGGCCAATTTCAGTTTCACCTTATGTAAATGGCTGGTAAAAACATATCCCGGTAAAATTAAACTTTACTCGTTGGAAGGAGATCCCGAATGGGGTAAAGAACTGCTGAAACTGGCCTTGCCTAAAGCCGATAGCGAAGGGATGTCTGCCGGTAGCATTGACGAATGGCTTACTGAACATATTTCCGAAGAAAAAAGAGTGGAAGTATTACTTCAACTCATCGAGCAATTGGAAGCTTCGGCACGTTTAAAAGAACATATATGGGAAGCGTTGCGGGTTTTTCTTGCTGTTCCGCTCACGTTTGATTTTCCGTCCCGAACGTTTAATGCATTGCCATCAAACAAGATTTATTTTCACAAAAAAGAATTGGTGAAACGCGTGGATGCCGTAAAAGAAATACGGAATCCTATCCCAAGGCCAAAAAAACTTTCCGACACCCAAAAACAATTTATTCTACAATCCGCCCGTGCATCTCTTTTTTTATTAAACCGGGAAACAGACACGGTGACTTATACCAACGAAGACGAAATCCTTTTTTTTGAATTAGAGCGAGGTATTCAGATTGCATTGTTTGGATTGATTCCCGAACGAAGATTACCTTTTGAAACCTATATCGGGTATATGGCATTTAAAAACGGAGTACCGGTTGCCTATGGAGGAGCCTGGCCGTTTCAGCGCATTGCACGTATCGGGTTAAATATTTATGAACCCTACCGAGGTGGAGAATCGGCCTACCTTTTTACCCAGCTTATGCGGGTGTATCATCAGGTATATAAGGTAAATCAGTTTACCGTTGAGCCTTATCAGATCGGATATGGAAATAAAGAAGGATTGCAATCAGGAGCTTTCTGGTTTTATTACCGCTTGGGATTTCGCTCAACGGATAAAAAAACAGCCCTTCGTGCCGAGGAAGAAAATCAAAAAATCAATACCATACCGGCCTACCGTTCATCTGTTGACGTGTTAAAAAAATTAACTGCTTCACATATGTTGCTTCAGGTAATCCCACTTAAAAGTAATGAAACCCAATCGCCTTTTATGGCTGAAGAATTAACGGCACTGGTATCGGAGTATATTGATGCAAAATTTGAAGGCAACCGGGTACATGCACTTCATCAATCGGCAAAAAAAATGCGTCAATGGCTGGCTGTTTCAGCCACATCGTATAACCGATGGAGCACCAATGACCAATTTTGGTTTAACGAACTGAGTTTGTTTTTTACTCAATTCGACAGTATTAAAAGAGAAAAACCGGAGGTAAAAAAACAACTGCTTCAGTTACTAAGAGCCAAAGCAGCAAAACAGGAACAGGGGTTTTTATTCCTCTGGCAAAAATTCCCCCGACTGCATCAGCACCTAAATGGCTTGCTGCATCAATAACCAAACTCTTTTTTAATTAACGAAGCCAGTTGTGTATGAATGGCCGATGAAGCAGCCACAATGCTGCGGCCATGAATAAAATTTTCGCCCCCTTTAAAATCGGTTACTTTACCCCCTGCCTCGGCCACAAGCAAAGCACCGGCAGCCACATCCCATGCACTTAAACTCAATTCAAAAAAGCCATCAAATCTTCCGCACGACACATAAGCCAAATCGACCGCTGCCGAACCCATTCTCCGTAAGCCGCGTGTGTTGCGCATTAAATACGTAAGTACTGAAACATATTGCGGCAATTCGTCAAAATCATAATATGGAAACCCGGTTGCCATCAATGTGTCATTTAATTCCGGTGTTTGTTTTACCGAAATGCGTTCCCCATTTAAAAAGGCTCCTCCATTTTTAACAGCATAGAACAATTCGTCCTGATTGATTTCATACACGGCAGCACAAAGTAAATCGGGTCCATTGGCTAGGGCCACACTTACACTGTAAACCGGAAGTCCATGTATAAAATTAGTCGTTCCGTCAAGCGGGTCTATAATCCATATCAATCCTTCAGTTTGGTCGGCCCGTGTTTTTTCTTCCGTTAGAAAACCAGCTTCGGGTAATAAGAGGTGTAATGCCTCTACCAGTATTTGTTCGGCTTCTTTGTCAACATAGGATACCAACTGATTAAAACTTTTGGAGGAAACAGCTTCCTCCTTAAATCCTTTGCGTTGAGACAAAATAAAAGCACCGGCTTGTTTTACGGTTTCATTTAAGCGGGAGCTGATGTAGTGTAAATCCATTTCGCAAAATAAGTCAATGGCCTTCCTATTCAAAAGCCCATTGACTTATTTTAATTTTACCGCTTTTATGCGTTTAATTTTTTACAATTCGGGAGGTATATTGTTCTCCGTCTTGCTCAAGTTTCAGGATGTAAACCCCCTTTTGGGCAGCGGCAAGGTTAACTGCAAATGAGTTGTCCCCGGCTTTAGCTTCCATATGCTGTGCATGCACCAATTGCCCGCTAAGCGCATACACCCAAATAGAAACCGGAGTGGCTGCTTTGAGTGAAACCTTAACCACCAAATCATTTATAACAGGATTAGGGAATATGGTTAACTGTTGTATTTTTTCACCATGCGTTATACCTGCAGCTACACTTTCATTGATAGTATACGTTGTGGTCCAGGTAGTATTTCGGGTTACCGCACAGGCACAATAAAAAGTTACCGCCCCTGTACCGGCAGCAGGAGCCACCCATTTAAAGGTCCAGGTAGCCGTTGTACTGCTTTTTACACCTGAATGAGTAATATATTTGCTGCTTACGATCTTGTTTCCGGCTCCGGCTATTAAAGACCCCAGTAATGTTCCGGATGATGACTGAGGTGAAATTTGAAACCCTTTCTTCCCGGTACCCGAAAAAGAAACCGTCATATTATAAGTGACTCCCGGCACATACCCCGAAGTTGGTATATCCGAACTTACAATACCTGTTTTAACCACCGGGGCTCCAAAATGACAGCCTGACCGAAAGCAGGTGGCGCCATCGGCCGGGGAACCTGTAGAACCTGCCGGAGCTCCTGTAGGTGTGGAGCCAAGCTGCTGGCAAGTAAAAACCCCAACCAACAATACGGCAATAATGAGTGCAATTTTTCTGATTTTCATTTATACTTTGTTATATATTATCCGATAATTTTGGGTAAAACTCATGTTTCGAAGCAAAAGACCCTCAAAAGTCTGTTTCAGTTGCACCAAAAACGGTCGGCAAGATGATGAAAATTAAGAAAAAACCAATCCTGAAACCAAAATTCGCTTGAAGGATTAATCCGGATAACCTCATTACCCTTGTGCCAATTTATTTGAATTTGTTAATAAATTATATTTAGGGTTTATGTATTTTCACAACCTGAAAATTAACTCACAAACACTTTAATAAATGCCTGATAATTATGTCAATTCTACGTTTTAAAGCCATTGAAGCTATTGGAAAGCGCAAGCCTCTTCCTGTTCAGGTTCCCTCTGAAAAAACTTCCGACTTTTACGGAATCAACGTATTCAGCACGCAAGTGATGCGGAATTACCTGACCAAAGATGCCTATGAAGCGGTGGTAAAAGCCATGCAATCGGGCGATACCATTAATCGAAAACTGGCAGATCAGGTAGCCAACGGAATGAAGCACTGGGCTCTTAGCAAAGGGGCCAGCCATTACACCCATTGGTTTCAGCCGCTTACAGGCACAACAGCCGAAAAACATGACTCCTTTTTTGAGCCTGCCGAAAACGGACAACCGATAGAAAAATTTTCGGGCGGGGCACTTGTACAGCAGGAACCCGATGCTTCGAGTTTTCCAAGCGGAGGCATACGCAATACTTTTGAGGCACGTGGCTATACCGCATGGGACCCCTCGTCTCCCGCCTTCATCATGGAAAATACATCGGGAAAAACATTGTGCATTCCCACCATTTTTGTTTCCTACACAGGCGAAGCACTCGATTACAAGGCCCCGTTATTAAAGGCGCTACACGCCCTCGAGACTTCAGTAGTTGATGTATGCTCTTCGTACTTCGATAAAAAAGTAACCAAAGCGCATGCTTCTTTGGGAATAGAGCAGGAATATTTTTTAATTGATTCGGCTTTTTATTGGGCACGCCCCGATTTAATTCTTACCGGACGCACCCTGATGGGGCACCAAACTGCCAAAGGGCAACAACTGGAAGATCATTATTTCGGTTCAATTCCTGAGCGCGTTTA
This sequence comes from uncultured Bifidobacteriaceae bacterium, assembly GCA_964535575.1. GTDB lineage: Bacteria > Bacteroidota > Bacteroidia > UKL13-3 > UKL13-3 > JAGPCK01. Next base: position 133,595 of record CAZHTC010000006.1, on the reverse strand, counting down.
CCAATATATGCTTGATTCGGAAATTGAAGCACTTAAACTCGGAATTCCGTTAAAAACGCGCCACAATGAAGTGGCCCCGTCTCAGTTTGAGTGCGCTCCCATGTTTGAAGAGGCAAACCTGGCTGTTGACCACAACCAGCTTCTGATGGATGTGATGGAAAAGGTAGCGAAAAAACACAACTTCGAAATTCTTTTCCATGAAAAACCATTTGCCGGAATTAACGGCTCGGGGAAACACAACAACTGGTCAATGATCACCAATACCGGGGTTAATTTATTATCGCCCGGAAGCACCCCGATGAATAACCTGCAATTCCTCACCTTTTTTATTAATGTGATCAAAGCTGTTTACGAACATGCCGATTTAATGCGTGCCAGTATAGCGAGTGCTGCCAACGATCATCGCCTTGGTGCCAACGAAGCTCCTCCGGCAATCATGTCCATATTTATTGGGTCTCAGCTATCGGATGTGTTGCGTGATTTCGAAAACAATTCGTCAAAACCGGGTAAAGACAGCCATAGCGTAGGAAGCATCAACATTAAAAAGATACCGGAAATTTTATTGGATAATACAGATCGCAACCGTACTTCTCCATTTGCATTTACCGGAAACAAATTTGAATTCCGGGCCGTTGGGTCATCGGCCAATTCATCGTCAGCACTTATTGTACTCAACACCATTGTAGCCGACCAGTTGAAAAAATTCAAGGCAGAAACCGATGCCCTAATTAAAAAGGGTAAAAAAACAGAAGTGGCCATTGCCGAAGTGTTGCGCGGTTACCTGAAATCTTCAAAAAAGATTTGCTTTGAAGGAAACGGATATAGCGATGAATGGGTAAAAGAAGCCGCAAAAAGAGGGTTGAATAATATTAAAACCACACCTCAGGCACTTGATGCCTATGTAAGTAAAAAAACACAGGATTTGTTTATCAAAAACGGCATTTTCTCGGATAAAGAACTGGAGGCGCGTCACGAAATTATGCTGGAACAATACGTGAAAAAAATCCAGATTGAATCGCGTGTGCTGGGCGAACTGGCCCACTCGCATGTGGTTCCTGCTGCATTAAATTATCAGAAAAAATTAAGCGACAATGTGGTTAATCTCAAAACATTGGGAGTACCCAAAAAAACATATCAGGCCCAACTTGATCTGATAAATGAAATTGGTGAGCACGTGGCTGTTATTATGGAAAAGGTTGAAAGCATGATTGGTGAACGAAAAAAAGCCAACAACCTGGGTGATACGCATAAAGCTGCTCTGGCTTATTGCAATAAAGTAAAACCTAATTTTGATACCATCCGCTACCATTGCGACAAACTGGAGTTGATTGTGGAAGATGAGTTGTGGCAATTACCAAAATATCGCGAAATGTTATTTGTGAAGTAACGTACTGAATCATAGAGATAGAGAGGCGCATTCCCAAAAGATGCGCCTCTTTTTTTTTAGGAATAAAATAACAATCCTTATTGAACATTGTTTTTTTTAATATTTTCATCATCTTTGAAAATATTTAATCGTTAAACCCAGTTATTTATACATGAAATTGAGGAATACGTTTTTGCAACTCGCCATTATGGCTATGCTTTCAGTTTTTTATGGTTGTCCCAGTAAAGGAGACATGAAGTCGGCAAATGAAAATTTTCATAAAAAAGAATATGCAGCCGCACTCGATGCCTACAAGAATGTGTATGGAGGTAAAGAAGTTAGTAAAGAAGACAAAAAAGAAGCTGCCTTTAAGATAGCCGAATGTTATCGCATGAAAAGCGATTTTAAAAATGCCGAAACCTGGTACAAAAAAGCCTTAAAAGCAGGTTTTAAAGACCCCGATTGTCAATATCGCTATGCCGAAGCCCTGAAAAATAATCAGAACTATGCACAGGCTATTATTGAAATGAAGGAGTACAAAAAACTCGTTTCAAACGATCCCCGTGCCGACCGCATGATTAGAGGTTGCGAAGACGCCCTTAAATGGAAAAATCAAAAAACACGGTATCTGGTTGAAAACGTAAAAGAACTCAATACCAAATTCTCGGATTTTGCTCCGGCCTACTATAAAAACAATGCCCTTTACATTACCACCGACCGCGAAGCCGGTAAAAGTAAAGACGATTACATGTGGACAGGGAACAAACACGTGGATATCTGGTATTCTGAATTGAAGAAAAAGAAATTAAGTGCCCCTATATTTTTAGAAGGCCTGGTAAATACACCTTACAATGATGGTGTATGCTGCTTTGATAAAAAAGGAACTACCATGTATTACACCCAGTGCAACGGACGCAAAGGCGATGGCAGAGGATGTAAAATCTGGTTCACCACACTTAAAGGGAAAGAATGGGAAGAACCACAGCTAATGCCTTTCTGTGCCAATCCGAATGATACATTTACTTACGGGCATCCATCCCTTTCTGAAGACGGGAATATTCTTTACTTCACCAGTGATAAGCCAGGCGGTTTTGGCGGGAAAGACCTTTACTTTTCAAACTTTGTAAAGAAAAGTAAAACATGGGGCGACCCAATTAATATGGGCGACTCCATCAATACCGAAGCTGACGAAATGTTCCCTTTTATCCATCCTGACGGAACTTTATACTTTGCCTCAAACGGCCATGTGGGCTTAGGTGGACTAGACATTTTTATGACCAAGGGCCAGGGAACAAGCTGGAGCACTCCTAAAAATATGCGCTCTCCTATCAATTCAGGAGCCGATGACTTTGCTTTTATTTGCGATAATACTAAAGAATACGGTTTCTTCTCCTCAAACCGGGAAGGCGGCCGCGGACAGGACGATATCTGGAGATTCTCCATGACTCCGCTGGTATTTACCATCAGTGGTGTGGTGCGTGACGATTCGACTAAAGAAATTTTACCTGGTTCAAAAGTGGTAATGACCAACAGCTACGATACCACCCGAATGGTGGCTATTACCGATGCCAATGGTTATTATAAATTTACCCTTCGTGCCAATACCGATTACGAATTGATTGCCAGTAAAGAAGACTACTACGACTCCCGCTTGGAATCACAAACCACCAAAGGACTTGAAGTATCTACTGATTTGATTCAGGACTTTACCCTAAAACAATTCACTTACGAATTTGTAAAAGTAGAAGGTATTTACTACGATTTGGATAAAGCCAATATCCGTCCGGATGCAGCACTCATTCTTGACTCGTTGGTGATGACATTGAACAAATACCCGCGCATTGTAATTGAGTTAGGTTCACACACCGACTGTCGTGCAGACTCGGCTTACAATATCCGCCTTTCACAGGCACGTTCCGATTCGGCCGTGGCTTATTTGGTAGCTAAAGGGATAGACCCTGAGCGTTTAGTAGCTAAAGGGTATGGTGAAAACATGCTTGCTGTTGAGAAATGTAAGTGTGATAAATCGGATCCGGGCAACAAAATATGCTCTGAAGAAGAACACCAGTTAAACAGGCGCACTACGGTGCGTATTCTAAGCACCAAGTTCAAGAGCCGCAATGCACCGCCTGAACCGCCACCGGCACCACCTAAAAACAAAAACAATTCCCGTCCTCCGGGCGGGCGATAAAAAGAAATCAATAAAAAACCCTCATGCAACCCATGGGGGTTTTTTATTGTTATTATTTCATGAGGTATATTTCGGTTATCTTTGAATTTTAAAATCATCAAAGGCAATTTTTTATGCACAGATGGGGTTTGTAACAAGTGAGGTTCATGAAAAAAGTACTGTTTTTAATTTTACTCGGCAGCAGTTGTTTTATTCAAACGATTTTCGCCCAAACTGCCCCTGTAACTCCGCTTGATTACGAGATTCAGCGGGCGCAGGAAACGTTTAACGCCAAGCGTTACAATACGGCTGCCATGCTGTACAAAAAACTTTTCGAAAAAATTAAGGACCCTGAAAAGCAAAACGACATGGCCTATATGGCCGGATTAAGTTATATCAAATCCAATAACCTTAAACAAGCCATTAAATGGTTCGAGCAACTGGTAAATACACAATACCCCAACCCCGACATTTTATATTTATATGGCGAGTGTTTAAAATATTTTGAACAGTATGACGATGCCGCCCGAAGGTTCTACGATTATTCATTTGAAAAACCCAAAGATCCTAAGGGGAAACTGGCACAGCAATCGTGTGCTGAAGCAAAAAAATGGAAAGCCAGCCCCACCCGCTATGCTGTAACCAACGTAACATCGGTTAATTCCACCAATTCCGATTACAGTCCGTATGTTTCAGGAACCAAAATTTATTTCAGTTCATCAAGGCCCGAGGCAACCGGAAATCAGATTTTTGAATGGACAGGACAAAAATGCTCCGATTTATTTGAAGCCACAATGACTAATGCCGGTTTTCAAAAACCGGTTATTTTAAAAGGAACCGTTAATACGCCCGAAAACGAAGGAACCATATGGGTAGATTCAACCGGAACGCAGCTGCTGTACACTCAGTGTAACGGGGCTTCGGGCAAAGAAGTTACCTGTAAAATTTATTCCAGTTCGCTGGTAAACGGAAGCTGGTCAAACCCCCAGCCCCTTCCCTTTTGCAGTGATTCCTTTTCGTGCGGACATCCCGCTTTTTCGTCAGATGGAAAAACACTTTATTTTTCATCGGATATGAAAGGTGGTTTTGGTGAAAAAGATATTTATTCGGTAAGTTACAATAAAAGCACCGACCAGTGGGGAAAGCCGCAAAATCTGGGGCCAAATATCAATACGTTTGATGATGATATGTTTCCGGCAATAGGTGCTGACGGGGTTTTGTATTTTTCGTCAAAAGGACATTTGGGAATGGGCGGACTGGATATTTTTACCTCGGTTGAAACGAATGGTAAATGGAGCAAGGCCGAGAATATGAAATCACCGGTGAACTCGGGAGGAGACGATTTTGGAATCACCTTTATTCCCGGACATAAAAATATAACTCCCGGTGGTGTGATTGCTTATTTCTGCTCTAACCGGCAAAACGGAATGGGCGATGACGATATTTATTCAATCAGTATTAAACCTTATATTTTCATGGTAAAGGGAAAAGTGATCGATAAGGAAATGAAATCACCCCTACCTATGGCTAAGGTGGCCATAACAACAGGCAACAACAAACCGCTGGTTATACTTAAAACAGATGATAAAGGCGAATTTATTCAGGAGTTGCCATATAATAACCTGTTCAGTCTGGTATCGACATTCGAAAACTATTTCAGCAGTAGCGAGTACCGGATTAACACAAGCAACATGAAAAATGACAGCACTCTTGAACTGAATATTTTGCTTGAACCCCTTCCTGCCCCCGAACAGGAAATTACATTGAAAGGCATTTACTACGATGTAGATAAATATGATTTAAGGCCTGAATCAAAAACAGTACTTGATTCGTTGGTTAAAATCATGCAACTTAATCCCGCCATCACCATTGAAATTGCCTCCCACACCGATAGCCGTGCCGATGCCAAATACAACCTTTCGCTTTCGCAAAAACGGGCACAGGCTTGTGTAGATTACCTGGTACAAAAAGGTATTGATAAAAAACGAATGACGGCTGTGGGCTATGGCGAAACCCGGCTTGTGAACGATTGCATTGACGGAGTAGATTGTACCGAAGAACAGCATCAGCAAAACAGACGCACTACTTTCAGAGTATTAACAACCGACTTTAATAAATAATACGCGTGGTAGAAGAAGCTGCCGGAGAACATAAACGCAAATGGAACGTAGTTATATTGATAATCCTGCTTTTATCAGCCGGAACCGGACTCTTCTATTACCTGTTTGATTTACCTGTTAAGTCAACAAAGGTTTCCACAACTTCCGATTCCATTCCCTTTATTGCTGATTCAAATGCCACTCAAACAGAACAGCCCGACACGCTTCCTCCCGATACTTTCTCGTCCTCACCTGTGGTGAACGATACTAAAAACGATGGCAGAGACACTACAAGTGCCATACAACAAACCGAAAAAGAAAAAGGCACGCTCAGGCTGCAGTCGGTTCAGGGTTTTTGGTTTACCTACGAAGGCGAAATTGAAAACGGAAAAGCCAATGGAAAGGGCAAAGCCCTCTATGAAAACGGCAATACCTATGAAGGGAATTTTACCGATAATCAACGCACCGGATATGGTATTGCTATCACCAAAGCAGGTGAAAAATACGAAGGCCAATGGAAAAACGACCGGTTTAACGGAAAAGGGAAATACATCTGGAAAAACGGAGACTACTACATAGGTATGTTTGAAGAAGCCAAACGCCACGGCAAAGGAAAACTGTATAATTCGCAGGGTAAACTGCTGCAGGACGGACTTTGGAACAATGACAAATTTGTGCAGTAGTTTTGCAGGTTACTTCAATTATTTTTTTTAGATTTGCTCTTAACCAAACCAATCTTTTTATGGGAAATAAAGTAGTAAACCCGATCACGAACAAGATTATCAGTGTGATTATTTTTCTTGTAGCCGCCAGTGTATGCTTTCTGGCAACACGGGAGTATATTGAGATTACCCAACTTCACAAACCGCCCCGTCATCCTTTTGGCAATGTAGAAAAATGGATGGCTAAAGCCGATGCACAGATTGAAGGAGGAATTAGTGTAGTGCTCAAAGATTACAATAATTTTTTGCTATTTACCGCTGGGGGCTCTTTCCTGGTAGGAGGCATGTTTGTGCTGGCATGGTTTGTAGATAAAATTTTCAAGTTTGCCTATATCGTACTGATTGCCGTGGCAGCTTATTTTATTTACACCCGCTACTTTATGTAACAAACACAAATCACTAAGCACTTCGGGTTTTTTACCCTACACACTTTTTGTTACCTTTGACCCCACACATGGACCGTTATGCCAAGCGAGGGGTTTCCTCACAGAAAGAAGACGTTCACAACGCCATCAAACATATTGACAAAGGACTTTTCCCCAAAGCCTTTTGCAAAATAGTACCCGACACCCTGAGCGGTGACGAAAGCCATTGCGTGGTGATGCATGCCGATGGTGCAGGAACCAAATCGTCTCTTGCCTATTTATACTGGAAAGAAACAGGCGACCTGAGTGTGTGGAAAGGAATTGCGCAGGACGCTATTGTGATGAATACCGATGATTTATTATGTGTGGGTTGCACCGGGCCCATGTTGCTTTCATCAACCATTGGCCGTAATAAAAACCTTATTCCCGGAGAAGTAATTGCCGAAATAATAAACGGAACTGAGGAGTTTCTTGAAAAAATGAGAAACTACGGTATCGAAATTTACTCTACCGGAGGAGAAACTGCCGATGTGGGCGATTTGGTGAGAACCATTATTGTTGACAGCACCGTTACTGCCCGAATGAAACGCGGTGACGTGATAAGCAACCACCGCATTCAGCCAGGCGATGTGATTGTGGGGCTTGCCTCATATGGTAAGGCACAATACGAAGAAAATTACAATGGAGGTATGGGCAGCAACGGGCTCACAAGTGCGCGCCATGATGTGCTTGCTAAATTGTATGCGCAAAAATACCCCGAGAGTTATGATGCAATGGTGCCTGAAGAACTGGTTTATTCGGGACAGTTAAAACTTACCGATACTTGGAAAAATGCACCGGTTAATGCGGGTCAACTTATATTGGCTCCTACCCGCACCTACGCCCCAATAATACAACGCATGCTGGAACACTACCGCTCCCAAATTCACGGCATGGTGCATTGCAGTGGAGGAGGACAAACCAAAGTGCTGCATTTTACCGATAACGTTCATGTGATAAAAGACAACCTGTTCCCTGTTCCCCCGCTGTTTGATATGATACAGGCCCAGTCGGGAACCGGATGGAAAGAAATGTACCGCACGTTTAATATGGGACACCGCATGGAACTGTATGTGCCTGCAGAAATTGCCGATGACCTGATTTGCGTAAGTACCGGATTTGGGGTGGATGCACAAATAGTGGGGCATGTGGAAGCGAGTGATAAAAATGAGCTTACTATTCGCTCTGGGTTTGGCGAGTTCAAATATTAAGACGAACTAATTCTAAAATTTAGTAACTCAAAGATTTTATCCTTCCTTTTCCTCTGATCTGCTTAAAGAACGTGGGCAAATCATTACCGGAAAAAACCGGTGAATCGGGTTATCTTTGCCGTGTGAGTAAGACCCTTATTGATATACGAACCCATTCAAAAGAGGAGTTAAAAAATGCCTTTGTGCAAAATGGCGACAAAGCTTTTCGCGGGGCACAGGTATATGAATGGCTCTGGAAAAAATCGTGTACCTCATTTGACGAAATGAGCAACCTTTCAAAATCAACCCGCGATTGGCTAAAAGAACATTATGTGATAAACGCGCTTACCGTTGATGAAAAACAAGTAAGTGCCGACCGAACCATCAAAAGCACCTTTAAACTTTTTGACGGAGAACTGGTTGAAGGGGTTTTAATTCCAACTGATAAACGAATGACTGCCTGTGTATCCTCACAGGTAGGTTGCAGTCTTACCTGTACATTTTGTGCCACCGGAAAACTTGACCGCAAACGCAACCTTCATCCGGATGAAATTTATGATGAAGTGGTTCAAATCCGAAATCAAGCGGAGTTACATTATCAAAAACCACTTACCAATATTGTGTTTATGGGCATGGGTGAGCCCCTCCTTAACTACAACAACGTATTACTTGCCATTGAAAAAATTTGCGGTGAAGAAGGGCTGCATATGTCGCCCGACCGCATTACAGTTTCAACCGCGGGCATTGCCAAAATGATTAAAAAACTGGGTGATGATGAGGTTAAATTTAACCTTGCCGTTTCGTTGCATGCCGCCAATGATGTAAAACGAGACCGCATCATGCCCATTAACGAAAGCAATAACCTGGAAGCACTCACCGAAGCCCTGCAATACTACTACAACAAAACACGCAACCGGGTAACCTTTGAATACATTGCCTTCCGCGATTTTAATGACAGCATAGAAGATGCAAAAGAACTGCTGGCTTTTTGTAAAAAAGTACCAAGCAAAGTAAACATCATTGAATACAATCCCATTGATGCGGGCGAGTTTCAAAAAGCGGATGCCGATAAAATTAATCGCTTTTGCGCCTTCCTTGAACGAAACGGAATAATAACTAAAGTGCGCAGGAGTCGGGGAAAAGATATTGACGCTGCCTGCGGACAATTGGCTAATAAAAAACATCCTGAGGCCCGGATGAGTTAAACTAAATAATACGTTATCAGCATCTTTCAGCATTTCCTGGTGTGACAATTGTCATTGATTTTTGCGAAATAAAGCGGGATATTGCAACCGCATTTTTTTATACTAATTTTTTTGTTTCATGGCCGCACAACGCATCACGTTCAACAACAAATACAGCCCATTTTTCGATTCACTGAAAGCGAAAGTTGAAAACTATTTTACCACCAATAAAATAGAACCTACAGGTAATTTCAGTCTGTACAGCAAAACCATTACCCTTGCCGTGCTGGCTATTACCCTATATGTTACACTGGTGTTTTTTACTCCTCAGGCTTGGCTGGCCGCTGTGCTATGTGTGATACTTGGCTTTACCATGGCTGCTATGGGCTTCAATATTATGCACGATGGAGCACACGGAAGTTATTCAAAAAACAAAGTAGTAAACGAACTCATGGCCATCAGCTTGAATTTTATGGGTGGCAGCAGCTACATGTGGAAGATTAAACATAATCTGATTCACCACTCCTACACCAATATTGAGGGCATGGATGATGATATTGATATCAAACCTTTTTTCAGAGTGAATGAGCAACAGCCCAAATACTGGTTTCATAAATTTCAACATGTGTATTGGGTGATTCTTTACGGAACAACTTATTTCTTCTGGGTTTTCTGGATGGATTTCCAAAAATATTTCAGTCGTAAAATAGGAACCATTGCTGTACGCAAAATGGATGTAAAAGAGCATTTCGGATTTTGGGCCACTAAGCTGTTTTATATTTTCATCGCCCTTGTAATACCCATGATGGTGGCCGGTGTGGGCCCAACACTTACCGGATATGCCATTATCATTTTTGTATGCGGACTTACCATTAGTGTAGTTTTTCAATTAGCCCATGTGGTTGAATCGGCTGAATTTCCTGAACCCAATCCGGTTAATAATAAGATAGAAGACGAGTGGGCCGTGCACCAGATAAAAACTACGGTAAACTTTTCTACCCAAAGTGCTTTTTTGCGCTGGTTTACGGGCGGTTTGAATTTTCAGGTAGAACATCACCTGTTTCCAAAAATAAGTCATGTTCACTATCCTGCCATCAGCCAGTTTGTGCGCGAAACCTGTAAGGAGTTTGGGGTTACCTACAACGAGTACCCCACTTTTATGCAGGCGGTACGTTCGCATGTGCACCACCTGAAGGCTGCAGCCAGAGCCTAGTTTTTGTTGCAACCTTTTCTCGTCTTTAGCGTCTATATAGAATATCTTACCGACAGGTAAGCGGAAGTTTCTTATTTTTATAAACTTAATTTAAGCCCTCGTATGAACGTATTTAATCGGACTCTGATCTTTTTACTCCTGCTTGTCTCTTTTGCCACAAGAGCTTCGCATATGGCAGGTGGTGATATAGAAATAAAATCCCTTGGAAAAGACAGTTTTAAAATTACTTTGCGTATCTACCGGGATTGTAATGGAATACCAATTAATTCTTCCCCAAATGTACATATTTATCCTGTAGGAGCCCCAGCCTCTCTGGCGAGAGATATAACGCTTAGCCGAACTTTGGTTCGCCCGGTGAGTTTCACCTGTAAATCCCAAAAAAGTGTATGTGAGGGTGGAATTTTTCCCTTTGGAATAGAAGAAAACCGCTTTGAAGGCATTGTGCGGGTAAATAACCTTTGGACGGGAGGACTCGACAGTAATTATTGCTGGCTCAACTTTTCTTATTCCGAATGTTGCCGCAACAGCGACATCACGAATGTGAGCCCGGCCAACTTTTTTATTGAAGCAGGTCTTGACCGTTGTGTGTTTCCATATAATAGTACTCCGCAAATTCTTAACGAACCCATTGCGGTTACATGTGCCGGGCAGCCTTACCGTTTCAATAATGGTTTTGTTGATTCCGATTCCCTTTCCTTTGAACTCACCGAACCACTTATTGGGCCCAATGCCCCTGATTCCTTTTATCCCGGCTACTCCAAATTGGTTCCTCTATATTTTTTAGGTTTCCCTAATGCCCAATTGCCTTTTCCTGCCGGATTTTACCTAAGCCCTACTACAGGTGATTTGAATTTTACCCCCATAGGAGTACAAAAACCGGTATTGGCTATTAAAGTTACAGAATGGCGAAAAATAAATGGCATTTACAGATCAATAGGCTACACCCGCAGAGACGCACAGTTTTTTGTATATAACTGCCCGCCCAACACACAACCGGAGGTTGAAATAAACGGCAGTAAAAACGGGCCGTTTATGTTTACTGCCTGTGCAGGCGAACCGAAATGTATTTATATCCGATCCTCAGATAAAGATACTGCTGCCAGCAAACCGGACAGCACCCGACTGGATTGGAACAAGGGAATTCCGGAAGCAACCTTCTCTAACGTAAACACCAATGCGTATTTAATACAACACGACACAGCAACGTTTTGCTGGACTCCCGGCACACATCAAATCAGTTCACTGCCCTATTACTTCACCATTAAAGCTACCGATAATAGCTGTCCGGTTGCTGGTTTATCCATTCAATCGGTAGGCATCATGGTTAAGGGTATTTCCAGCTACAAGATTGAGCCGCTCTACTTAAACTACTTATCGTATCGTTTACGTTTGCAACAAATCAATCAAAACGGATTAACCGCTACGGCTACCGAATGGGCCATTTGCAAAGGCAATGTGTTTAATTCTGCCAACTCAACCGTGCTCAGCGGAGACTCGGTGAATTACACGTTCGATAGCATCGGAACCTATGTGATACGGGCGAAACTTACTGCTCAAAACTGCACCCGATACATTTTTGATACCCTTGAGGTAAACGGTGGTTCAAATAGCGTGAGTAAATTTGATTGGGCAACCATGTATGCTGTTTATCCTAATCCTGCCAAGGAATCCTTCACCATAGAATTAACCAGAGAGGGACAATACCAATTTATCCTTACCGATTACACCGGGCGAATGGTAAAACAGGTTCAGTTTGAAGGAAACTCAACTTCTGTAAACACCAAAGGCCTTACAAAAGGGATGTACCTGATTACAATTCTATCGTCACAAAACGAAACCATTCGAAGCAAGGTAGTAGTGGAGTAAAGAACCCTATTCCACCTTTGTGAATTAAGAAAAGAATAGGACTATTTCCTTGCTATTTAGGGGAATTAGGAGCATCTTCGAAGTTTAAACCGAATATCCTATGGCCTCACGACTCAGACATCTGCTTTTATTCTTCCTTTTTTTGATTTTTGTTACAAAGGTTAACGCATCTCATATGGGGGGGGCAGATCTTGAGTACAAGTGTATAGGGGTTGACACCTTTAAAATTGTGCTGAAAGTATACAGGGATTGTACGGGTATTCCACCCAACCCTTCACCTCAAATTACCCTGACTCCAATTTCAGCCTGTTCTACCACCAGCTCGGTTGCAGTAACTATGACACGCACCAGTGTCAGACCCGTTAGATTCATGTGCCCTAGTCAGAAAAACGTTTGTGAGGGAGGAAGTTTCCCATTTGGACTGGAAGAACACCGTTTTGAAGTGACGGTCGCTTTGCAACAGGTTTTTAGTGGTGGCTTAAGTGCTTCCTGTTGTTGGATTAGACTAGCTTTTCAGGAATGTTGCAGAAACGGAAATATTACCAATTTGTCGGGAGGGAATTTTTATACCGAAGCCGAAATGAATCGTTGCCTGAATCCCTGTAATTCCTCTCCGGTATTTTTTAATCAACCAATCTCGGTTGCCTGTGCCAATCTTCCTTTTATTTTTAATAATGTACTGGTTGATACAACAAACTTTACAGATTCCATTTCTTTTCAGTTAACTGAACCCTTAGGCTATACGTCTAGTCCTATTGGTTTTCTTAATGGTTTTTCTAAAAACCGCCCATTCAACTTTCTGGGGTTTCCTTATGATAGCTTACCTTTTCCGGCCGGATTTCACCTCGATGCCGTGACCGGAGAGATAGGTTTCACGCCTATTGGTCAGCAACAACCTGTACTGGCCATCAAAGTGGAGGAGTGGCGTAAAATCAGTAATACGTATCAAAAAATCGGTTCGCAAATACGAGATGTTCAGTTTTACACTTATATGTGCCCGCCTAATGCTACACCTACCGTTACTCCCACAACTTCGGTGTTTAATGTAAATGCAGGCTCTACCCTTTGCTATGCATTGAAGGCATCAGACACACTGATTACAGATACTACCAAAATTACTGAATTCTACAGCCCTCCCGGCACCTCTTTTTATAATGTAAACCGTACTTACAACTATTTTAAAAACGACAGCGCCTACATTTGCTGGACTCCGCCATTAAATGCAGCCGGTACGCTGCCGTTTTTGAGTTATTATAAAGCATCTGACATGAATTGTCCTGTGGTGGCTTTTGTGATAAGGGCAAATAAAATTTTTGTCGGGCCTCCTTCGGCACTTCCCAGAAACTACATCAACAACGGAAACCGAAATTACTCATTGAGGCTTGAAGTTCCATCAGGCACTACCGGATTAACCTGCCAATGGAAAGTTACCAATACCGGAAATGCCGTATTTGATTCCACCAATGCCACAACCTATACTACCTCGATAGTTAACAGCCACACCTTTGCAGCCAATGGCCGTTATGTGGTAAGGATACAATACTCTTACGCATCTGTAAACTATACCTATTTTGATACGATCAAAGTCTGCGGATTTAATGTGGTATTGCCAAATGACACACTTGTTTGCCCTGATATTTCAATTACCATATCGCATACCAGAGTGGGTGGAACCGCTCCTTTCAAGTATCAATGGAATACCGGCACAAACGATACACTTGCCAGTATTACCAAACAGGTTACCCAAAACACCTGGTATAAATTAACCCTTACAGACTCTACTACCTGTAGCCTCTCAGATTCCATATTGGTAAGAACACGACCTCGCATTCCACTCTACCTCGGAGCAGACCGGCTTGTTTGTTTTAACGATTCTGCTTTGCTGAAAGCTACGGTATACAACTCCACCTATCTGTGGAATGACAGTGCTACTGTTTCCTATCGTTATATAAAGAACAGCGGCACGTATTGGGTGAGGGTGATTGATACACTTGGTTGCATTGCCCGCGACACGGTGGTACTCACCAAAACAACGCAAACCCACACTTTTAATGCCGGACCGGATACCAGCATTTGTATAAGGGATTCTGTACAAATCGGAAATTTTGCCGTAAGTAGTAATACCATTACCTATTCCTGGTCTCCCGCCAGTGGATTAAACTCAACGGTTGTTGCCAAACCAAAAGCATCACCAGCCACCACTACCTCCTATTACGTTTCTGCCATTGACAGTAACAACTGCCGGATTAAAGATACCGTTGTGGTTACTGTAAAACCTTACATTAACATTAACCTCGGAATAGATCGAAAATTCTGTTTTTACGATTCAATCGTTCTTGACGGGGGCAATGGTGCCGCCTCTTACTTCTGGCAAAACAGTTCCACAAACAGGTACTTCACCGCTTACAATTCGGGAACATATTATGTGAGAAATACTCATCCAACAAGTGGTTGTATTTTTACAGATACAGTTGTTCTAAATAAAACGGTTTCTTTTACGCTTAATGCCGGACCGGATACTTCTTTTTGTGCGGGTGACTCAATAATTATTGGTGCAACAGCCTCGGGTATCCCTCCTTTCAGCTACACGTGGGCTCCGGCTACAGGAGTAAAAAATCCAGCATTTGCCATTACAAAAATTTCTCCTCCTTCAACCATTACGTATGGGGTGACGGCTAAAGATTCGAACAATTGCAGCATCACCGATAGTATAAAGGTTACCGTAAAATCTGCTACCGGATTAAATCTTGGATTTGACAGAAAGTTCTGCTTCAATGATTCAGTAAGACTGGATGGCGGGGCATTGGCTACCTCCTATTTATGGCAAAACAACAGCACCAGCCGTTATTTTACCGTATACAATTCAGGAACGTATTTCTGTAGGTCATCAAGTGCCAATTGCACAAGTATTGATACGGTGGTTTTGACAAAAACACAATCTTTCACTTATAATGCAGGAGCCAATCAGGGAATATGTACGGGTGACAGTGTTGCGATAGGTGCTTATGCCTCCGGATTGGGCCCGTTCAATTACCGCTGGTCTCCCAAAGCCGGATTAAATGATTCAACACTTGCGATTCCGAAAGCCTCACCTTCGTCCAACACAAATTACATTTGCACCGTAACCGATAGTAATACCTGCTCTTTAAAAGATACGGTTACCGTGAGCACATCTCTTGGAAACGGACTTAATCTGGGGCCCGATCGCACCTTTTGTTTTTATGATTCGGTGCGCCTGGATGGTGGCTCTACTGCAACATCTTATTTATGGCAAAACAGCAGCACCGGAAGATATTTTACGGTATACAATACGGGCACATACTCTTGTAGATCGTCAAATGGAATTTGTACTCAATACGACACAGTGGTGCTGACTAAATCACTTCCGTTTTCTATAAACGCTGGCATTGATAAAACTATTTGTAAAGGCGACTCAGTAACCATTGGAAACACCGCTGCCGGAACCGGATCGTATAACTACAGGTGGTCTCCCCGAGCCGGACTTAACGATTCGACCCTGGCCACACCCAAAGCATCCCCATCGGTTACCACCACTTATTACGTAACCGTCACAGATGCGAATGGTTGCATTCAAAGAGACACCTTAACTATCAATGTGTTTAAACCATTTGCATCGGCCGGTCCTGATAAAACCATTTGTGCGGGGTCATCTGTACAAATAGGAGATACAGCCTACGGAAGAAATCCATTAACCATTCGTTGGCGGCCTTCCACTGCATTAAGTGATTCAACCGTTATTAAACCTTTTGCATCGCCAATTAATACCACTTCCTATGTTTTGGCTGTAAAGGATTCTGGTGGTTGCTACAGTTATGATACCTTGTTAGTAACGGCAAACCAGGTACCGGTGGTAAATGCAGGCAACGATACCGTTTTGTGTACAGGAGACACCCTGCAGATAATCGCAACGGTTAACTCGTCTTTTTCCTACACTTTTAGTTGGTCGCCCACTACCAATTTAATCAATTTCACCAGCCTTTCGCCAAAAGCTGCACCAACAACCACTACTAATTATATCCTTACTGCTTCCAATAGTTTTGGATGTACCTCAAAAGATACCATGAGCATAACGGTAAAACAACTTCCAGTTCTAAATTTCAGCCAGCTCCATTTTAGTTGTTTTGGTGATTCGGTTATCATTGGTGATTCTGCTTCCGGAAACAAGCCTATTTCATATTTATGGACTCCGGGTGCATATTTGTCTGATTCCACCTCAGCCATTACAAAAGCGGCTCCTTCCGTAACATTAACTTATAATCTCAGGGCAAAGGATGTTTTTGGTTGTATCACCAACCGCTCTGTAACGGTTAATGCCGGCACCTTCTTTGCCAACGCAGGGCCTGATACCGCTATTTGCAAAGGGCAGTCGGTTACCATTGGCGTTGCTCCAAGTGGCCCGGGTTCTTCGAATACAATTTATAACTGGCAACCGAACTATAAAATATCATCAACTATTAACTTTACACCTATAGTAACCCCTGATACAACCACGTATTACGTTTTGAAAGCTACCAATTCACTTTTGCCAAATTGCACCAAATACGATACAGTAAAAATTACCATCCGTTCTAAGCCTATTCCCAATGCAGGTTCTGATCAATCCATGTGTTATGATGATACCGTAACCATAAACGGAAGTATTAATGCAAACGGGGCAAAACCTCCGATTACTTTTAACTGGAGTCCTACTATATACCTTACGAACACCAACACCCTTACTCCAAAAGCGGTTGTTCAAACCACCCGCACCTATTACCTTACAGCCACCGACTCATTTGGCTGCTCTTCAAAAGACACCGTAGTAGTTTATTGGCATAACAAACCAATTCCTGATGCAGGCCTCGATAAATATAAATGTTCATCCAATCAGCAGGTAAATCTTACGGTATCCGGAGGAAGCGATTTTAAATGGTCATTACTCTCTAACCCGGATTCTGTTTTCTTCCAGGGCAGCTCATTAACCGTTTCGCCAAATCAGTACACCCGATATCTTGTTAAAGTGTCAAATCCATCCGATGGAAAAACCTGCTTTAATTATGACACGGTTGATGTTTACGTAAATATTCTGCCCCCCATAACTATACAAAATGATACATTAACCTCGTGTATTAATCAAAGTGCATTAGACTTAAATCTGGCCAATCCGAATCCAACAGGAGGATATTGGTCAACTAATATTCTATGGCAAAAGAATTGTTTTGACACGACCACCGGCTTTGTAAATCCATCCTGTTTGGGTTATGCTAATTCCCCTGCTATCTACACCTATAAGGTAGGAGGTTGTTCGGTCACAGACACCATAACCATTATTGTTAATATGTTTTCACCTGTTAATGCTGGTCCTGACCTAACCCTTTGCAATAATACTCCCGCATTCAGACTGAATACTTCGCCTGCGTATACTAAAGGTGTAAGTTGGGTTATCATTCCGCCCTGCAATAACTGCCTTACTGGAAACACAAACAATCCGTTTTTTACAGCCAGACAAACTTCGGGTATTAATCATAAACTGATTACTTCCTACGTGAATGTTGAGGGATGTACCAATACAGACACTGTTTCATTAAAAATTGCCCCTCCGTTTATTGCTGATTTCACTGCATCCGTTACCTCAGGGACTGCTCCACTTCAGGTTAATTTCACAAACAACTCATCCCTCACAAATGGGTTTTGGTTTTGGGATTTTGGGGATTCTACGCAGGGAGGGGCAAATTTTTCCAATTTAAAAAACCCTTCCAGGTGGTATACCAAAGTTGGGAAATATACCGTTCAGCTCATTGCGCATGATACTACCCTTGGCATTAATTGTTTCGATACCCTAACCAAGACCAATTTTGTAACGGTTAATCCAAGTTTGTACTCCGGTTCTCCTGCATTTACTCCGGTACAAGTATTCCCAAATCCAACGCATAATTACGTTACGGTTCAATGCGCTCATCAGGGAAAATATTTAATTGAGCTATTTGACTACACAGGCAAATTGGTTTTGAAAGAAACGTTTACAGGCACCAAATCTGATTTGAATATAGGAGCCCATGCAAAAGGAATTTACATGATGGTTATTACCAACGAGAACGAAGAGCGGACTGCCTTTAAACTGTTGAAAGAATAATGCCACGGTATCCGGTAAATTAATGAGGTGGTTTAAACTTTTTTACTTGTGGTTTACTTGAATTTAAAGCATATTCGAATACAAATAGAGTGCCCTATGACCTTTTCATATTTTAAGCGTCTATTCCTGTTTCTTCTTCTGATTTTTTCATTCAAAGTCCAGGCCAGTCACATGGGAGGAGCGGATATTGAGTACAAGTGTATTGGAGTTGACACATTTAAAATTGTGCTTAAGGTATACAGGGATTGTACAGGTATTCCGATAAACGCCTCACCTCAAATTACCCTCACCCCAATTTCGGGCTGCTCAACCAACTCGGTTAATGTAACAATGACCCGCCTTTACGTTGCACCCATCGGATTTTTGTGTCAGGGACAGAAAAATATTTGTGAGGGAGGTACTTTTCCATATGGTTTGGAAGAAAACCGCTTCGAAGTAACTGTTGTGCTGCAACAAGTATTTGGTAGTGGTTTAAGTGCCTCTTGTTGCTGGATCAGGATTTCTTATAGTGAATGTTGCAGGAACACCAATGTTACCAACCTATCAAGTGGCAACTTTTACACAGAAGCCGAAATGAATCGATGCCTGACCCCCTGTAATTCTTCTCCCGTTTTTTTCAACCGACCGACTTCCGTTCTTTGTGCTGGCCGTGCTTACACTTATAATAATTTACTTGCTGATACAACAGACAAAACAGATTCGATTTCTTACCAATTAACTGAACCCTTGAATAACACTTCCACTCCAGTAGGTTTCCTTACTGGTTTTTCAAAAAATAAACCATTTACTTTTCTAGGTTTCCCATATGACACTTTACCATTCCCAGCTGGATTTCATCTTGACTCGGTTACCGGCCAATTGGGGTTTACACCTATGGGACAACAACAACCTGCGTTGGCCATTAAAGTACAGGAATGGCGTAAAATCAGTAACTCATATCAAAAAATTGGCTCGCAGATACGGGACGTACAATTTTACACCTATAATTGTTCACCTAATAATAATCCGGAAATCGAAATCAACGGAAGCAAAACCGGGCCTTGGATTTTTTCCTCCTGTGCCCTTCTGCCTTCATGCATCACCATACGTGTGCGGGACTATGATTCTGTTTCTCCAAAGTATGATACCACCCGTCTTTATCTGCTTTCAAACCCCATAAACGGATCGTTCTATTCAGCCAATGCCGTTACTAAAACAAAGCGTGAAGACAGTGCCGTTTTTTGCTGGACCCCCACTTTGCAACAGGTAAGTAGTTTACCCTACTATATTGGGGTAAAAGCTACGGATGACAATTGCCAGGTACTGGGCACTTGCACCCGGGTTATTGGTTTTATTGTCGGTTCCAATCAAATACAGGGATCTATCAAAAAAGCAATACTATCAGACTTTGGCCGGCAATTTCAATTTATACGAACAGATACAGGAACATCGGGTAACTACCAATGGACCATCTCAGGAACTAATAATGGCATATTCAATCTAAGCGGGGCCTCTTCTTATAGTACCTCTACCTGCACACATACTTTTACTCAAAACGGAACCTATGTGGTACGATTAACATTCACGGTAAGTGCGTGCACGATTACCAAATGGGATACCGTAACTATTTGCCAACTCACGCCCGGATACAAAAGTAATGATACCACCGCATGCTACCTATTGGCCACAACGCTTACCTGCGTACCACAAAATAATAGTGGCCCCCTTTGGTATAAATGGAGAAAAAATGAGGCCGGTAACAGCATTACATTGCCTGACACCATAGCGGTGATAAATACTGCCGATACAAACAATAATAACAATTACAATAAACGGACATTGGTGTACAGCACGCTGATATATAATTCAGCCGGATGCACCCTGAGTGATTCCATAAAAATCACCTTAAACAGGCAAATAAATCTGCAACCCGTTACCACACCTGTTTCCATCTGTAATAATTCAACAGCCACCTTGCAGGTGACCCCAATACTTAATGATAGTAACATAAAATATTACTGGAGTAATGGTAAAACTACCCCACAAATTATGGAGAAAGACTCCGGAAAATATACCATCAGGGTATGGAATCCGGACTCTACTTGTTTTGCTTCAGACAGCATTACTCTTAATGTTAAACCGGTTCCCGATGCGAACCTTGGAGCCGATCAATACAATTGCGCAGGAAAACTTATTACCCTTGCTGGTGTAACCGGAGCCACCAATATTTGGTACCGGAATAGTTTAACCCTTTCAACGCCCAATGTAGCTCCCATTGTTACCACAACTTACCGCTTGCAATCGTATTTTACTTATGGAAGCTTGGTGTGTACCGACTGGGATACCATGCTGGTAATTGTAGGAAACAAAGCTACTGTTGCCATCAGTCCTCCGGGATATAAATGCAATTATGATAATGCAGTTCCACTCACACTCACTCAAACTTCCTTGCCCGCAGGCAGCGGAGTATGGAGCAGTTCAATGCCGTCTTGTATTTCTTCCAATATTTTTAATGCATCGTGTGCGGGTGTTGGAACTCATAAAGTTTATTTCACGTTTACCACCGATACCTTTGGTTGTGTAAGCAAAGACTCCACCACCATTAACGTGGGTGCCCCTGCCCCTATTACTTTAACACATGCACCCAACTATTGCATTAGTCAGGGCAGTGCCACATTTACTGCCACCCCGCAATCAGGGGGAAATGGGAATTGGTATACCCCGGCCGGAAATTGTTTTTCGGGAAATGTATTTTACCTCTCGTGCGCAGGACCCGGAACACATAAATACTTTTACACTTTTTACACCTTGCCACACGGATGCATGAGCCGGGACTCGGCCACATTTACCATTGTAGCAAATCCTTTATCTTTGTTCAGTGCTAATCCGTTGAGCGGAACCGCTCCTCTTACCGTATATTTTTATGATAATACAGCCGGACAACCCGGGCAGTATGAATGGTTGTTCAGTAATCCGTTTGTCGGGTTTAATTATTCCAGTTATGTTCAAAATCCGGTTTACACTTTTACCAATGCCGGAGTGTATAATGTACGGCTCACCACCCGCAAAACACAAGCAGGTATTACCTGCAGCGACTCGATTACGGCACCTGCCTTTATTACGGTGAATCCAAATGCTTCAGGAATAAAAACAGCCTTGGGAAATGCAGCGGTGCATATTTACCCCAACCCAACACAAAATCATTTTACGGTTCAATGCGCTTACGCTGGAAAATACCTCGTAGAAATTTTTGATTACACCGGGAAAACAAGCATGAAAGAAACCTTTAAAGGAACGGAATCAGCGTTCGATATTTCATCTTTAGCCAATGGTATTTACCTTGTGGTAATCACTTCAGAAAACAACCAACGAACCACCATTAAACTGGTGAAGGAATAAACAAAAAAAGGGAGCCTCTTCAGCTCCCTTTTTTATTTACTCAACTTAAAAATTTCTTACATGGCCTCGGCTACCACTTCGGTTACTACGGGCACCATACGCTTTAGCAATCCTTCAATACCGCTTTCAGCGTATGGGCATCCGCGGTAAGAGCCTTTTAACTTTTTCTACTTGTAGGACTTAAATGAAATACCAAGCAAATGCTCTGCATCAGTAAATTTCACTTTGTTTTATGTTCGAATTTCTCAAAAAGTATTTAGTTGGTTGGAATATCAAAATACGACCTACAACTATTAAATTAGTGAGAGAAAAATAATCAACTATCTTAGTTTACAGATTTTTAATCTTTTACTTTTTTGATTCCCATTGTCAATTACCAGTACATAAACACCGGACGGAAATTCTTTAGTCTCGATTTCAAAGTCGGATGCCATTCTGTAATTGCTATAAAGTTCTTTACCATGTATATCTAGTATTTTCACTGAAACACGTGTATCACTACTAACTAATAGTCTGTCAGTAAAAGGATTTGGCCGAACTGAATAAGATTCATCTTCATGTTCATCAACAATAGTATTGCCGGAATACACAAATGAATATGGATCAGATTTGGTAAAACAATTATAGATATCAGACAACTCTACCACGTAATTCCCGGAAACATTTGGAGTAATATCGTAATAGTATTGCCCAGTAAGTGCTGTGTCATTACGATACCATTGATAATAATAAATAACGGAGTCAATAGAACTGAATAGTTTGGGTCCGGCTTTAATTATCGAAGGTTTTAAAGGAGCCTGGTTTATATTCAAATTTATACTATTTGAAGTATCCGAATAACAAGATGGATTACTGATATTGGCTGCTACAACTTTATAGCCACCTCCATATTTGGGTATTAATGTATCCTGTAAATTTACTGCAAAAATAGAATTGTTTCTTATCCATTTATATTCTGCAATTGTATCAGAAGAAACTTTAAGAATTACCGTATCGTTGCTACAACTGACAGGTGGGCCAAAATACTGAAGTATTATATTTGGCTTTTTATATGCCCGCACATAAATTGAATCTGAAGTTGTTGAACAGGCTCCATTTTGATCTGCTTTTATACAATAATAAAATCCTGGAGCAGCTGAATAAATAGTAGATATGTATTGAGAAACGGGAACACCGTTAACCTTCCATCGGTAAACGAAGTGGTTAGACTTGGTGGTATCCTTTATTTGCGTCAAAATATTTCCGCATATGCCTTCAGGGGCATATAATGCCGGCTTTACAGGACCATAAACAACCAATTCTTTACTTATCGAATCTGAACATCCGGTAGTGTTAATAGTTAATACCACCTTTTGGGTTCTAATCAATGAATCGGCTATTTGAATACTTTGTGAAGTATCTGTTATGTAGTTAGGCAGTGTCCACACCCGTTTGTAGCCAAAACTACTTGTCGATGAATCAGACAAGCGGAATAAAGCCTCAGTAAAACATTTTGCCGTATCATCAGAGTATATACTAACTTTTGGGGGGGGAGAGATTGTTAAATTCTGAGACAAAATTATTCCTGTGAGTTTTCCGGTTTTGGTAATCATATCCGGCCTTAGTCTATAGTTGATGCCGGATGTTGTTACCTTTTTGAGTCTTACCCCTAATTGCCCCCATTGAAGAGTTTGTTTACGAATAGTGTCTAAATATATCGCTTGCCCATTAAATATACCCTGCTTGTTTGATAGTACAAAGACATAATCCACTGAATCGGTCAAAGGAATGTCAGTATAAACGTGCATATCAATAGAGTCATTATTACAATAAATGGTTTTGACTAACGTATCAATCCAAACTCCCTTATAAGTTTTGCAATATCCAGTAGTAATATTCGCATCATCATAATTTGCAGACTGCTTATTCCCATTGTACTCAAATAACGCTATATGGTAGGTTGCATCGTTTGAAAGTAAGTCTAAAAATACTGATGTATCTGTTCCGACATATCCTACATAACAATCACTGCCAATGTCATCATATTGTTTATATTCAATAGAGTGCATCGGCTTGGTATTTACTGGTGAGCCTTTTTTTACTAACAGAAGGTACTTTTCACAATTCTTTTTATTCCAATGTATCCGGAATGAACCGGTATTCAGTTCCGAAAAAAACAATTGATTAGTCAAATTAGCAGGGAGATTTGCCATTACACTTTTTCCGTAGTTATCGGTAATATGAAATGTAAATTTTTTAGAATGTAAATATGCATTACCTCCTCCTGTTGAATAAATCCCTACAGGGTCCTTGTTGACGTTAACATATTCATTGTACCAGGTTTCTCCTCCGTCAGGCGAATAAAATATTTTGGCTAATGGGGTATTTTGAATACTTAAGGCTGGCATATAGATCCATAGATTAGTTTTATCGTCATTAACTAATTTTGGGAACTCAAACCAAGATCCATTCCCTGAAGGAATTGGACCTCCTGTTGGCAACTCTTTCCAAGTGAACCCGGAATTTATAGATTTATAAAATCTGTACCCAGACCCTTTTGTCCACACAATCAAACTTGAATCATTCAACGTGGTTAATCCAATCAAAGTAAAATTTTGAGGGGAGTAAAAATCATAAAAAGGCACCGTCAGCCAATTTGCTCCTCCATCAGAACTTTTATGAATATAAGACCCTGTACTCTTTCTGGAAAAGGCATATAAAACCTGATCAGACAAAACACTCATCCCAATACACGAATCGGGAACTGTTGTTATTCGGCTCCAGATTATTCCCCCGTCAGAAGTTTTATAATAAGAGCCATCACCACATAATAAGTGACCATTGTTATTAAAAAACTTATAATCATAAACCGGTTTGGTTAAGGTACTGCAAGGACAGGTAAAACTCTTGCTCCAGGTTTCTCCAGTATCTAATGATTTGTTCACATAGCCATCTGAGGAAAGCACATAAATTTTGTTAGTACTAGCCTTGTCAAAATGTTTTGAATATTGAGAAATTGTATCTTTGAGCATCCAACTTTTACCACCATTGGTAGTGTGAAAAATATTTCCGCTCCATCTTGCTATTCCTTTTCCCTGTCCCTTAAATAAAATGTCTTCAAAATATGTTACAAAAGAACCATTTACATTAATCTGAATGGCATTAGAGATCCGTGACCAGTTTGCCCCATTGTTTGTAGATTTTAATAACAAACCACTATCTCCAACAATGTACCCTAAATTACTATTATTGTAAAAGTAAATTCCACGGGTAGCAGGAACATTATATAGTCGATTACTATTCCAAGTCCTTCCACTATCCGCTGATGAATACAAAAATCCAAGCTCTGTAATACCATAAATGGAGCCTGCGTTTTTATACCGAAAATTGGCAGAAAACGGTATTTGATAAGTTTCAGCGACCCCGGAGTAGGAAAAGGTAGAGTCTTTAATCGCGAACAGGCTAGTGAAATAGAAACTTTCAAATATATTCGGCCCCAACCAAATCATACCGTTATTTTTTGCATAAAATTCTGCGACCGCTATATAATCATTAGTATTATTACTAAGAGTCATTTGAAAATTCCCCCAGGTACTCCCACCATTCTGCGTTACATAAATTTTGTTATTACGCGAAACAATGATACCGTTTTGGTGATCAAAAAACTTAACATATACAATTTCCTTTGTACCAATAGCAGAAATATTTACCCTCTGCCAATTAATTCCCCCATTTTTTGTACTAAAAAGCATTCCATCGGCACCGGATACCCAGCCTGTATCGTTAGTTAAAAAACATATGCTGCGAAATGTGGAACCTGTACTATCAGGAGAAATATTTTGCCAACTAACGCCTCGGTTCAGAGACTTGAGAACGGAGCCATCTTCTCCACAAACAAAAAAAACTGAATCGTTTGCAGAGGTAATACGTAACAAATTGGCATTTGTTATTCTTGTTGTAAAACTCCAGGTATTTCCCGAATCAGATGAAAAGAAGATACTCCCGTCATTACCGGCAATGACTCCATTTCGTCCATTGAAGTGGATATCGTTAAGCCTGTTCAGGCCAAGACTCGGCATCCAGGGGTACCAAGCCCCGGAAGAAAATAAACAGATAAAGAACAAACTATTTAACAGGCAAAACTTTTTCATTTTATATCTATTTTACACAAAGCTATAATTATTTATGAAAAGACTTGGCCATTTACAAATTAAAAGAAACCACCCAAAACAAAAAAAGGGAGCCTCTTCAGCTCCCTTTTTTACTGCACCTATATTTCATTCGTTTACATTGCCTCGGCTACCACTTCGGTTACCTCAGGCACCATGCGCTTAAGCAATCCTTCAATACCGGCTTTCAGGGTGATGGTGGATGACGGGCAACCGCTGCACGAACCTTTAAGGGTAACGGTCACCTTTCCCTGATCATACGATTTAAATGATATGGCTCCCCCGTCCATTTCAACGGCAGGCTTTACATGTGTTTCCAGCAACTCTTTTATTTTTTGCACCACCTCCGGATCATTTTCATCAAACAAATCCTGTGTGTCGGGTTTTAGTACAGCCAGCTCACCCGATTCTACAAAACCTTTGATAAATTCTTTTAATATGGGATTGATGTCAAACCAATCCACTGTTTTGTTTTTGGTGATGGTGACAAAGTTGTTCATCACAAATACCCCTTCTACAAAATTAAATTCAAATAATTTTTTAGCCAGTGGCGATTGCTGCGCACTTTCGCGGGTAGGAAAATCGGCACTCTCGCCCGGCAAAATCATTTTGCTGGCCACGTATTTCATGGTTTCGGGGTTGGGGGTAGCCTCGGTGTAAATGGTGAGTATTTGTTGTATTTCGTTCATGTTTTTATTTAGAATGATTCTACAAATGTAAACGAATCCGGCTGTAAAATGTTTGTTCCATAAAAAAAGCGCAACCAAAGGCTGCGCTTTCTGTTTATTTTTTAGTTAACTACTAATAGTCAGCTGGAAGCAATACGGCATCAATTTCGTGAATCATACCATTGGTAGCAGCAATATTGGCTTTTACCACATTGGCTTTACCTACAGTATATCCAGAAGCGCCTTTCTTCACTGAAAGCAATTTACCGTTGAAAGTAACCACTTTAGTTCCTTCAAGGCTTTCAATAGTGCTGCGGCCTTTAGTAACGTGCAGTTTCATTACATTGATAAGTTTTTGTTTGTTCTCCGGTTTGAAGAACATGGATTTTTGAGCTGGATCGATTTTAGCAAATGCTTCATCGTTTGGAGCAAAAATTACAAATGGTCCGTCTTCGCCCAAAATCTGACCTAAACCTGTTGCAGTCATAGCATTAGCCAATTCGCTGAAACGACCTAAATCGGTAGCAACACCAATGATTTTTTTGGTAGGAGCAGCGGCAGGGGCCGATTTCTTTTCTTTGGTGGTAGCAGGGGCTGAACTTGAAGCAGCCGGTGCAGAAGCTTCGGCAGCAGGTGCTGCTTCTTCAGCAGTAGCTTCAGGGGCTGGTGCAGTTTCTTCTGTTGATGCTGTTGCTGTTGAATCAGTGGTAGCAGCCGTTTCTTCAGCTTTTTTCTCTCCACCGCAGGCAGCCAGGAATAATGCTCCGGCTACGAATAAAGGATAAACGAGTTTTCTCATGATGATTTTTACTTTTATTTTATAATTGGCAGCAAAATTAGCCAAAAAGCAAATTAATCGATGACCGAAAATAGAAATCTTTCCACTTTTGCCTGTTATATTTTTATGTATAGTTTTTACGCAGGTATTCCCATACCATTTCTGCCTCAAAACCCCTGGCCATCAGATAGCGCGACACTTTCATGTTTTTTACCAACTGATTGCGGTCGCTAAGCATCTTCATCTTTTTTTCCAGTTCCTTCATCATTACCTTCTCATAAACCTCCTCATCTATCTCGGCCATCCCCATTTTTATGCAGTAGTCAGAAATTTTGCGGGCCTTCAGTTCGGCTTTTATTTTATTCCGTCCCCAGTGTTTTACCCTGAATTTCCCTCCGGCAAATTGTTTTGCAAATCGTTCCTCATTTAAATAACCTTCTTCAATCATGGCAGCAATAACCTCCTCTACTTCACCGCTGCGTAATTCCCACTCATATAATTTATCCCTTAATTCCTGATGACAGCGCTCCTGATAAGCACAATAGTTTCGTGCCTTGTCTTTTGCCTGCGAAACGGTGTACACCTTGCCTTGCTGTTTCATTGCTTTTGCAAAATACTCATTTTATAAACGCGAAAGGAAACAGTACTTTTGCACGCCATTATGCAAAATCGCCACTCGTTGCGTTTATTACTCACTGCCAATGCCGTTTCCGGATTTTCACAGGGCATCAGCATGTTGGCTATTCCGTGGTATTTTACCCGAACCCAACAAAGCGGATTTTTTAATTTTTCGTACGGGGTAATTACCATCATTACCCTTTTCTGGGGATTGTATGCCGGGGCTTTGATTGACCGTTTTAACCGCAAGTATGTTTTTCTGTTACTGAATCTGGTTTGTGGCCTGCTGGTAGGCTGGTCATCGTGGCAGGGATATACCCATGGTGCCAATAACCTGAGCATTGTTCTGGTATTTGCCGTTACCATGCTCAATTACAATATTCATTACCCGGCCCTCTATGCCCTGAGCCAGCAACTGAGCGAAAAAAACAACTACCAAAAAGTAAATTCGAATATAGAAGTAGTGGGGCAAACGGTTTCCATTCTGTCGGGTGGCTTAGCTGCTTTGCTGCTGGAAGGAATTACCACCAACCTTGATTTTAATTTAGGCGGCCTGCACCTGATTATTCCTTTTAGTATTGAACAGTGGCCCATTGAAAAAATATTTGCCATTGATGCGGCCACTTATTTTATAGCCTGCCTGCTCATTGTTTTTATGAAATATAAGCCCCTCAAAGAGTCATTAATTGAATATGGGTCGGTGATTAAACGCGTCACATCGGGTTTTGCCTTTCTCAAAAACCACGTGCATGTGCTGTTATTCGGTCTTTTTTCGTACTCGGTATTTGCCATGCTCATTGTTGAAATACATGCGGTATTGCCGGGGTATGTAGGTAAACACCTGCAGGAAAAAGGAAGTGTATTTGCCATTGCCGATACCATTTATGCCGCTGGTGCCGTGCTGGCAGGTTTGTTTGTAGCCAAATTGTTTCAGGCAAAACAAACACGTACGGGTGTAATTTTTCTCACTTTTGTTACTGCGGCTATTTTTTACTGGTGTGCCGCCAGCCGGTCTGTTTTAATTTTATATACGGTCTCCATCATTCTGGGTTTTACCAATGCAGGTATCCGCGTGTTGCGCCTCACCTATATTTTTAATCATGTACCCAATGAATTGATTGGACGTGTCAACAGCATTTTTAATCTGGCAAATGTGGCTACGCGCTCCGTGTTTATTTTTATTTTTTCTCTGGCTTTTTTTCAGCAGGGCTCCAATATGACGTATGCCTATGCTACACTTGCCACCTTTGCACTGGTATCGGGGGTGGTGCTGCTGTTGAATAAGGAACACAAACCCGAAACAGATAGTGCATAACTGTCGGTACTTATTCAGTCAATTCTTATAGTTTTGTACCTAAATAACATGACATTCCCTCACTACAACGCCCATCGCATAGCCACCATCATCCATGCACGCATCGTAGCTGCCGAAAGTGAGCACCTGATTCACCACCTGCTTACCGACAGCCGCAGGCTTACCCAGGCCGAAAGCACTTTGTTTTTTGCCCTTACCAGCGAGCGTAATGACGGGCACAGGTATATCGAGGATTTGTATCAGGCCGGTGTTCGCAATTTTGTAATTGGGCCCAATTACAGTTTCCCGGTTCGTTTTACGGGTTGCTCGGTGTTGGTGGTTCAGGATACCCTGGCAGCTTTGCAAACGCTTGCTGCTTTTCACCGCCAGCAATTTTCGCTCCCCGTAACTGCCATTACCGGAAGCAATGGAAAAACGATAGTAAAAGAATGGTTGTATCAATTGCTCAAAGATGATTTCACCATGGTGCGAAGCCCCAAAAGTTATAATTCGCAAACAGGAGTTCCGCTCTCGGTGTGGCAGCTACGACCCGAAAATACACTGGCCCTTTTTGAAGCGGGCATTTCAAAACCTAACGAAATGCAGCGGCTGGCTCATATCATAAAACCCAATATCGGCATCTTTACCAACCTGGGTTCGGCACACGATGAAGGGTTTGAAAACCGTGAACAAAAACTAAGTGAGAAGTTTAAACTCTTTGCCGATTGCGATGTACTTATTTACTGCAAAGACCAGCCCGAAGTAAAACATAAGGCGCACGAATTGTTTGAGCAATATCCGCTCACCAAAGGCATCAGCTGGTCGGTAAAAGAAACGGCTACTATTTTCGCAAAGGAAATTATCCGTAAAAATAATCGCACCGAAATTAAATTTACTTACCGGGCCAGCGATTTTTCGTTTACTATTCCCTACACCGATGATGCCTCCATTCATAACGTCCTCACCTGCGTATGTTACCTGCTGGCCATTGAACGGTTAAGCCCGGAAATGCTGAAACGTTTTGAACAATTGCATCCCGTGGAAATGCGCCTGCAAATGCGCGAAGGCATTCACAATTGCACCATCATTAACGATACCTACAACTCCGATTTGCAATCGTTAAAAATTGCACTCGATTTTTTAAATCAGCAAACACAACATCAGCGTAAAACCATTATTCTCTCCGATATTCTTGAAACGGGCGTAAACAAAGAAGAACTCTACACGCAGGTAGCCACTATGGTGCGCGAGGCAGGAATACAACAACTGATAGGTGTAGGAAAAGATATTTGTCAGCAGTACCAGAAATTTTCGATGAGCAAGAAATTCTTCTTTAACACCGCACACCTCATGGAAAATTTCAGCAGCTTTGATTTTCGTGACGAAATTATTCTGATTAAGGGAGCCCGCACCTTTGAGTTTGAAAAAATAAGCCGACAGTTAGAGAGTAAAATCCATGCTACGGTAATGGAAATAAACCTGAATGCATTAGTGCACAACCTTAATGTGTACCGCAATCAGTTAAACCCACAAACCAAACTGATGGCTATGGTAAAAGCTTTTTCCTACGGAAGCGGTACGCATGAGATTGCCAAAGCACTGGAATATCACCGAGTGGATTATTTAAGTGTAGCCTATGCCGATGAAGGAGCTGCCCTGAGGCAGGCCGGCATTAAACTACCCATTATGGTAATGAACCCCGAACCGGGAAGCTTTTTAAATATTGCCCAACACCAGCTGGAGCCAGAGATTTATAATTTTTTTATCCTGCACGATTTGATTGAGCATATTGAAGGTGCCGAGATTGGAATTCATATTGAAGTTGACACCGGCATGCGCAGGTTGGGTTTTGATGAACAGGATATCGACAGGCTGCTGGACGAATTAAAAAAATACCCGAATATTTTGGTGCGCTCGGTTTTTGCACACCTTGCCGCCAGTGACGAGCCCGAGCACGATGAGTTTACCCGGCAACAGATAAACCGCTTTATGCAAATGAGCCAGCGCGTAGTGAAAAGTTTTGATTACCCGGTGCTGCGGCATATTCTAAACTCGGGGGGCATTGTTCGTTTTCCCGAAGCACAACTTGATATGGTGCGGCTGGGAATAGGTTTATACGGAGTAGACCCCACTGGAAAAGTAAAAAATGAACTGGAAACCGTAGGTACGCTTAAAACCATTGTTTCGCAATTGCGCCATATAAAAGCTGGCGAAAGCATTGGCTATAGCCGCATGGGGAGGGCACAACAAGACGCCCGCATTGCCGTGGTGGCTATAGGGTATGCCGATGGGCTCGACCGCGGACTGAGCAACGGAAAAGGATATATGCTGGTAAATGGTAAAAAGGCTCCCATAGTAGGCAATATCTGTATGGACATGACCATGCTTGATATAAGCCATATTGATTGCCGGGAAGGTGATGAGGTAATTGTGTTTGGAAAAGGATTAGATATTAATGAACTTGCCCTTGCCGCCAATACCATCCCCTACGAACTGGTAACCGGCATTTCGCAACGTGTAAAACGCGTGTATTTTCAGGAGTGATGGCTGTTTACCTGAATTAATTTCATTAAATTTGTGTATGGATTCTTACACGCTGCTACAATTACTCAAAACGCATAAAGCCGAACTCCAAAACCAATTCGGAGTTTTGGACATTGCTTTATTTGGTTCGGCTGCAAGAGATGAAACAAAACCCGGAAGTGATATTGACATATTGGTTGAACTGAATGAGCCCAGTTATACCAAATATACCGCATTGAAAATATACCTCGAACAATTGTTTCTCCAACCGGTAGATTTAGTGCGTAAAGGACCTCACTTATCTACAGCTTTCCTTTCTTCCCTGCAAAAAGAACTTATCCATGCCTAATCTGATCATCACAGAACGGTTAGAACGGATCCTCGAATCTATCCAATTAATTCTGGAACGTACCTCCCACCTGAAAAGCCCTGAAGATTTCACAAGGGATGAGTTACAGGTACAACTGATGGATTCTGTAGCCATGCGTTTACAGGTAATTGGTGAACATGTTAAGCGTATAAGTAAGGAAGATGCCTCCTTTATTGATCAACAAATTGGAGCAGATGCTGATGCGATTATCCGATTCAGGGATTTTATTTCTCATCATTATGAAAAAAACAGATTATGAAATCATATTTGATATCTGCAAACACCATATCCCCTTATTGAAGACCAAAATTGATTCTTA
Source organism: uncultured Bifidobacteriaceae bacterium (assembly GCA_964535575.1). Lineage (GTDB taxonomy): Bacteria > Bacteroidota > Bacteroidia > UKL13-3 > UKL13-3 > JAGPCK01. The sequence continues at coordinate 101,152 of CAZHTC010000006.1, read as the reverse complement.
CCTGCTCCATAAATAATTCCCTGACAAACGAAATGCTTAGATCTGCATGTATAAAGTTCGAGATGGTTCCATTACGTTAAGCCCGGCTGAATTTACTTACATCAGTTCCCCATTTTTCTGCAAAGGCAAAGAGTTACTTAAACTTACCCTGCAGGATTTATGTTTACGCGGTGTGATCCACATAGAAAACCGCGAGGTATATGTAAATAACCGTGACCCCAGGCCATTAACCCGCAGTTTTTTTTCGCGGGGACCTTTATTTGGTAAAGAAACCTACAACAGAGCAGAACGTTTTTTTACCAACCTGTTTCCAGGTGAAGGTGAACTGATATTTTCACACCTGCGCATTTTAGTTACAGATAAACTGGAGAAAGACACCAACACGTTTAAAACGGACTTTGTGTACGAAGATTTGTGCGAACGAAATCTGTGTACTTCCCTGTACTTCCCTTCTCAAGCCGCGAAGGAAGAAAAAAAACGGATAGAACATAAACTGGAAGTACTTGAAAAATGCCTAGACAAAGGAGGGGATGAAACCGAAATACAAATTCTCACCACTGATTTAGGAAGCAATATCCTGCTTCTGGATACTAACATCCTGGAGAAGTTAATTCCGGTAAACGAAAATGTTAATCTGTTCCCCTGTTTTGAGCAAACGGTTTTTTTCCCCTTTACATTTAATTCAGTTACCACCTCCGAAATGGACGCTTATGGATACGGAGGCAGTGGGGGTGGTTTCAGCGGGGGCGGGGGTGGTGGTATTGGCTTCGGTGGTTTTGGAGGAGGAGGATTTGGCGGGGGTGGTGCAAGTGGCGGGTGGTAACTTTTACCTGATTCACCGTTTTACCCACTGATATGCCCAGCCATTAGGGATTTTTAGTACTAAAGTTCAATTGGAAAACTGAACAAATGTGCCTGCGGAACACGTATTGAAAATCAGCTAAGCCAAACCCAGCCTTTTGGGGTAGGTGTTGTTAGCGGTTCGGTTTATTGTTTTCGTAATAATCTTTGTCAATTTTATACCAATTACACTTTATATCTTCATAGTAGAAAGTCTCGATGAAACTCATCCCAATATTTTGGAGAATTTTGTTTGAAGCTAAATTCTCACAACTTGCAGCAGCATAAACTTCGTTTATTTTTAGTTTGGTAAAAGCATAATCTAAAGATAACATAGCAGTTTCGGTTGCAATTCCCTGTCCCCAATATTTTCTGACTATTCTGTAGCCCAAGTCATAATAGTTCTTGCGACCATTTGTTAATTCAGTTACAAACTTCAACCCTGTCCAACCAATAAAAGCGTTAGTTCTTTTATCAATAACTGCCCAACGGCCAATTCCATTATCAATATACTGTTGACGGACGAAATTTATCACTTCCGCAATTTGATTTTTATCGGATACAATTTTGTTTCCTAAATATTTCTGAACTTCCGGGTCGGAGTCAAGTTCAAACATTCCGTCCAGATCTGATTGCAGAATTTCTCGTAAAATTAGTCTTTCCGTTTCAGCAAATATTTTCATTTGGAATTTGTCCTTTTACTTTCTTTGTCGTCTTTTATGCTAACGATTTGCTGGCTTTGGCTGTGGCGGATTTTAGCACAAAAGTTCAATAGAATTTTTGTTGTTGAACCGTGCACAAATGTTTCATAGAAGCACTTCAGCCGCCATATTGCCAAACACCTGTTATCGGTTCGGCATTTTATTTATGTTCGCTGTCATTGCTTTTCTTATTTTTATTGGCAATTCCTGTTATCAAAAAAGTCACTGATAGAATTAATAGAAAAGCTTTGAACCAACCTGAGTCACCATAAATATTAGTAAATTCCATTATTAGATATACCACAAAGAAAAGCCCTGCAAGAAAAAAGTAATTGGTTTGTCTATTCATAACTTTCAAGTTGGTTGTCCTTTTTATTAATTTTTATGTTTATCAAGTTCAAATAATCTGTTTCAACAAGTCCTTCCATTCTTTGTAGTCCCAAGTTGTCAAAACCGTAATTGAATATTATGGGCATTAGTGCTTCCATTATACCATGTCGTCTTTTATGCTAACGGTCGGCAGCCTTACGATGTGCTGGTTTAGAAAGCACTTCACTGTCTGCTACCACAAATATATATTAAATGCTCACCAGGTTATCGCAAGTGCCAACAAAAAGTTTACCCCTACTACCAATACCTTCCCCACTGCCTTAAAATATTTCTGGCGGTTTTTTACCCTATCTCATAAAAATTCCCTAATATTGGTTAAAGAATTTGAAGTTATGAAAGTACTGTTTAAATTAATTCTTATTGGTTGCATGAAATTTATAACAGGTTTTTCACACTCTGACATTACAGTCAACCAAATCGCTACGGACCAAAGTACTTCTAACAAAATAGAAATAACAACAAAATAAAGCTTCTTGAATAAATCATCAAAAAATGAAAACAATTCTTACTATTCTATTTACGATTTTCACTTTCAGTGTAATCGCCCAAAATTTTAGCACAATTAATATTGTAAACACTTTTCCTAGAGATTACACTTTTTATATATATCTAAACGACCAACTTGCTGGTATGTTAAAAAAGAACGAGAATTTGGAATACAAAATATATTCCGAGGGAAGAATTTCTGTTAGAATTGTCTTAGGTGAGAATAGAATAACGGAAAGTATAGATATAAAAAAAGGAAATACTTATTATTATAGGCTATCCATTATTAATATAGCCAATATAAGTTTTAAATTAGTTGACGAAGAAAAAGGGAAAATAATTTATGCAAAAAACACTAATTTAATAAAAGCAGAGGAAGACAAAAAACACCCATTAGGAAAACTTCCTGATGAAGTTGAATCTGACGGACCCAAACAAGGCACTTGTTTCTTAATTAGTAAACAAGGCTATTTACTTACCAACTACCACGTAATAAAGGGGGCAAAGACAATTCAAGTAAAGGGTATTGGCAATGACTTTACCACACTATATGCAGCTGATGTAGTAGCCTACGACATAGACCTTGACCTTGCCCTACTTAAACTAAAAAACCAAAATCTCACTTTTGAAATTATTCCATACGGGTTAAGCACAGAAACAAATTCACAAGGTACAAAATCATTTGTTCTGGGCTTCCCTATGACCACGACAATGGGGGAAGAAATAAAAGTAACAGAGGGAATAATTAGCGCGAAGAGTGGTTTTAAAGGGACCATTTCACAATACCAGTTCTCTGCGGCTGTTCAACCGGGTAATAGTGGTAGCCCACTATTTAATGAAAACGGAGATGTAATAGGTATAATCAATGCTAAATTACAAGGGGCGGAAGCAACAGGCTACGCAATTAAATCACAGTATGTTTCCTCTTTTTTAAAACTCGTTGAGAGCATTACAATCGAGAACAATAAAACCATTACTGCAAACTTGTCGCTTACAGACAAGATTGCCAAACTCAAAAACTACATCTTCATTGTTATATGTGAATAAAACATCCCATTAGCCATACCGAGAATGATTAACTAAACAAATTTGTAGCCCACAACTGGCGCGTCCAAATGACTTTCGGGATGCAGCTCGTGCCATTCATTAACTGTTTAATTGAGATGCCAACCATAGCCAAAACTTTTCCTCCAGTTTTTTATCCTTTTTCATAAAAATTCCTTAATCTTGATTAAGAATTTAAAGTTATGAAAGTACTGTTGAATTTAATGCTTATTTGCATCATCCCGCTGTTGAGTGCCTGCCCCATTCCGAGAACCAACGAACCGCCACTCACCAAATACCGGCCTTTGCTCATGCAGCGCTCCGAGTTGAATCAATCAGTAATGATGCAGGCCCCACGCGCCATGGCCAACCCCGGCAAAATATTTTATAAAGACGGGTACATCCTCATTACCGAACGGTATCAGGGCATTCATTTTATTGATAACAGCAATCCTGCCGTTCCGGTAAAAGTGGGTTTTTTGCGCATACCAGGCTGCAATGATATTGCTATAAAAGGCCAGATTTTATATGCCGATAATGCCACCGATTTGCTGAGCATAAATTTCAGCAACCCCCAGGCACCCGCAGTGATAAACCGCAAGGAAAATGTTTTTCCCGAACCCGTGCCGCCCGATTTGGGAAGAATACCCGCCCAATATGCCAAAGAAAACCGCCCCGCAAATACCATACTGGTAGGATGGATCACTAATCAATAAAAGCCATGAAAAAATACAGCCATATATTTCTGATTGTTGCCGCCATTTTTTTAGTCGCCTGCAGTAAAGAAGACAGCATGAGCCCTGCAGGCACCGGTGGCGATGTAAACCTGGCCGGTTCCATGGCCCGTTTTGCCATTGCCGGAAAAACGATGTATTGTGTAACCGAAAGCACCCTGAATATTTATGACCTTACCAACCCCTCGGCACCGGTTTACGTAAATAAATTTACCCTTCAAAACGGAGGGGTGGAAACTATTTTTGCCCGCGACTCGGTTACCCTGTTTATTGGTACCACCACAGGCATGTACATTCTTGATGTAAGCAACGCTGCATTTCCTTCCATTTACACCCAATACGCCCATGTGCGCAGTTGCGACCCCGTGGTTGCCGATAACCAATATGCCTACATTACCCTACGCTCCGACAATGTAACCTGCGGCCGCGGCCTGGACCAGCTGGAGGTAATTGACATTAAAAACCTGAGCAACCCCATACTAAAAAAAGCGTACATGATGATAAGCCCCCGCGGACTGGCCATACAAAACAACCGCTTAATGGTGTGCGATGGCGGGTTAAAAATATTTGACAAGACAAACCCTGAAAACCTGATTTACCTGAGCGGTTACGAAGCGAATATAACCGATATTATTCCGCTCGACAGTACCCTGATTACCGTAGGTGCCGATGGGTTTAAACAGTTCCGACTCGTAAATGATTCCCTCTCGTTTGTAAGCTCGCTCAACTAATATGAAATACCTGCTTTGTTTTTTATGCATCACTGCCACCGTTGCTTTTTGCATGGCTCAGGGAAAAAAAACGGCCGTAGCTGATACTGCCACCAAAATTGATGAGGGATTATCATTGCACCTGCCCTTGTTTAATACCCTGCAATTAAATTACCGCCTCGATGCCGAGTATAAATTTAATAAAGGAAGGCAATCGGTTTATATTACTGCCGGCCCCTACAGCGGATTTACCCAAAGGTATGTGCGCAGAAAAGAATACGGCTACCTGCAGGATTTACCAAAGGAAATAGGTGACGACCGCATCAAAGGTTTTTCCTGCGGACTTGGTACGCGATTGTATCTGCCCAATGTAGATAACCGCCATTTTCATGGCGATGGGGTGTACCCTTTTTTCGGAGTTGAATACCTGTATCGCGATGTACATGTGTTTTATCAGGAATACGACTGGATTACCTACGTAAACAACGGACTTACTTATTACGATATTGCTCTGAAACCTTTTCACGAACGCATTTTGCGCAGAAGCCTGAGCCTTTTGGCTGGAGCACAGGAACGCAACGGAAGATGGAGCTACGAAGGATATGTGGGTGTAACCGTAAACTATACCAGCAGCGGTTACCGGCTAAAACAACACCGCGACTACAATATGAATATATGGGATTATGGCCGGGTGTGGGAAAACATGGCGTTTAATGCAAAAATCGGATACTTGCTGGTAAGAAAATAAAAGTTGAAGCCCGGATAATACAAATGGATAAAGTAACTATTGAACAAAAGCTCTCCCTGTTTACCGAACACTGGAGCCCTAAAATTGTAGGAGAACTAAACGGGCAACACGTAAAATTAGCCAAACTTAAGGGCAGATTTGTATGGCATACCCACGAAAAAGAAGACGAATTGTTTTTTGTTCTGAAAGGAAGTTTAAAAATAGAATTGCGCGATAAAACAGTTGTGTTGAACGAAAACGAATCTTTTATCGTTCCGGCCGGAGTAGCCCATTGCCCCGTGGCCGATGAAGAAGTTTCACTGATGCTGTTTGAACCCGCCACCACCCTGAACACGGGTGATGTAAAAAGTGAACTGACAAAAACTGAACTGGATAAAATATAAATTATCCGAAACCATTTGCTAATTTTACACAAATAAAATTACCTATGAATCCAATAGTAAAAAACATACTGGCCGTGATTGCCGGTATTATTGCAGGAGGCGCCCTGAATATGGGCATTATTATGATTAGCGGATCGATAATACCACCACCCGAGGGAGCTGATATCACCACCATGGAAGGTTTAAAGGCAAGCATGCACTTAATGGAACCGAAACATTTCCTGATGCCATTTCTGGCTCATGCATTCGGAACTTTTCTGGGTGCGTTGATTGCGGCACTTATTGTACCGGCTCAAAAAGTAAAATTAGCCATGATTGTAGGAGGCTGGTTTTTGCTGGGAGGGATTGTAAATATTCTGATGCTTCCTTCGCCCCTGTGGTTTACCTTCACCGATTTGATTGGTGCTTATATTCCAATGGCGTATCTGGGAGCAACACTTATTGCAAAAAAAGAAAATTAGTGTTTTGAAAACTCCATCAGGTAGGCCTTGATAAATTCATCCAGGTCTCCGTCCATCACGCGCTGTACATCGCTTGTTTCTACATCGGTACGCAGGTCTTTGATCAGTTTGTAGGGGTGCATTACGTAGTTGCGTATTTGTGAACCCCACTCAATTTTTTTCTTTCCTGCTTCTATCTGTGCTTTGGCTTCGTTGCGCTTGCGCATTTCAATTTCGTACAACTGCGATTTGAGCATTTTCATGGCTCTGTCTTTATTGGCACTTTGCGAACGCTCTACCTGGCACACAATCACAATACCGGTAGGTTTGTGGGTAAGCTGTACTTTTGTTTCAACCTTATTTACGTTTTGCCCTCCTGCCCCCCCCGAGCGGGAAGTTTGAATTTCAATATCGGCATCTTTTATCTCCACTTCAATGCTTTCGTCAACCACAGGGTAACAATACACCGAAGCAAAACTGGTATGCCTGCGCGCATTGCTGTCGAACGGAGAGATACGCACCAAACGGTGCACTCCGTTTTCGCCCTTCAGGTATCCGTAGGCAAAATCTCCCGTAATCTCCAGCGAACAGGATTTAATACCGGCTCCGTCACCTTCCTGGTAATCGAGCTCACTTACTTTGTATCCGTGTTTTTCGGCCCACATAATATACATGCGCATGAGCATGCTGGCCCAATCCTGACTTTCAGTTCCGCCTGCACCTGAATTGATATTGATAATGGCACTGAGCTGGTCTTCTTCGCCACTCAGCATATTTTTAAACTCGAGTTCCTCGGTTTCTTTGAGCAACCTTTGGTATTGTGCCTCTGTTTCATGCTCATCGGCCTCCAGTTCCCACAATACCACCAAATCGTCCTCCACCGCCTTCAATGCAGCAAAGGCATCGGTCCATATTTTTTTGACTTTAATCCCTTTAAGAATTTGTTCGGCCTGTTTGGGGTTATCCCAAAAACCCGGAGCCAGCGATTTGGCTTCCTCTTCTTTTATAAATTCGAGTTTACCATCGATGTCAAAGATACCTCCTCAAAGCCTCTACACGGCCCCTTACATCTTTTAATTGTTCTGCGTTCATAAGGGCGCAAAAGTAAGAAATGCCCGGAATATTTGAGTTGTTTTTTTTGAGGTGTTTCATCCCCCCGCCCCCTTCTCTTTGTCTGCAGGCCTGCGCTGCAAGGAGGACATGTTTCGCTAATGACTTCGGTAAACTCAGTCTTACAAAACACAGGAAATGGCAGCAAGGAGGAAAGAAGAGTTTTCTGTGTTCATCTGCGGTTTCTACAGGAAAAAAGAGGGGTGAAATTGTGAAGTTGTGAGTTTGCGAGTCCTTTCTGTCGCGCTGAGTTGACCGAAGCGTGATTGGTGATTATGGGCCGACTACTTTTCCGAAAATATCTTTAAGGGTGGAAGTAACTCTGGCGGCCGGATCTTTTCTTATTTTCGATTCTTCATCTGCAATCAGGGTGTATAATCCGTCAACCGCTTTGCGGGTGGTGTAGGTGGTTATATCAAAGTTGGTTTTCTTTACAAACGGAATTTTATTGTACACGGCAGCCAGTTCGTTCCACGATTTTGCAGCCTGCACATTGGTAAGTGATTTACTTACTGCCGGAGTAAATTTTTGTACCAGTTCGGCATCCGATTTTTTCTTAAAATAATTGGTAATGGAGTTATCTCCTCCCTTCACTAAACCCACTGCATCGGTTACGCTCATTTTTTTGATGGCATCTACAAAAACCGGAGTCGCTTCTTTAGCAGCTCCCTCGGCCGCGCGGTTCATACCCACTACAAATTCATCCACTTTTTTACCCATGCCCACTTTGCGAAGTTCTTTCTCTACATGCTGTACCTCGGATGGAAATGGAATTTTTATTTTAGGATTGCCGTAATAGCCATTCAATTTTGACCCCGATGCTACGGCATTTTTGGTACCTACATTCAGGGCATCTTTAATGCCGGCTACCATTTTATCATTTTGCGTTGGGCCAAAAATAAAAGCACTGAGTAACAGAAATAAGCCAATGGCTGCCGTAAATCGAATTTGTTTCATATGTAATAAAAATTAAAACCGGTTCGCTATTCAAACAATCGTGCCAAACAATCTGTTAAGATTTGGTTAAGTTTGAAACCGCAAACAAAAATAAGGTAAACCCAAATAAAAAAATCTGCAAATAATGCTGGCAGAAATTATAACGATAGGAGATGAAATTCTGATTGGTCAGATTACCGATACCAATTCGGCCTGGCTTGGTCAGCAACTTAGCACATTGGGCATTCGGGTAATTCACCGGGCCTCGGTGAGCGACCAGAAAGAACATATTAAAAAAGCCCTGAAGGATGCTGCCCAACGAGCCTCTTTAGTCATAATAACCGGAGGTCTTGGGCCCACCAAAGATGATGTAACCAAACACACCCTTGCCGAATATTTTAATACCTCGCTCATTGAGCATGCAGAGGTGCTGCAATGGGTAACCGGGATTTTTACCAAACGTAAGCTGCCCATGCTGGAAGAAAACCTGAAACAGGCTTTGGTTCCTGCCAATTGCGAGGTATTGTTTAACCGCAGCGGCACGGCACCCGGTATGTGGTTTGATGAAGGCGGAGTGGTGTATATTTCGATGCCCGGTGTTCCGTTTGAAATGAAAACCATTTTTGAAGAACAGGTTATTCCAAAACTTAAGAACCGTTTTGCTCTTCCGGTTATCATTCACCGCACCTTGCAAACCATTGGCATTGGCGAATCGTTTTTAGCCCAAAAAATAGAAGACTGGGAAAATGCCCTGCCTTCACATATAAAACTGGCCTACCTGCCGGCCGTGGGGGCAGTGCGATTGCGGTTAAGTGGTTATGGAACCAATGAATCAGTTTTGGCTGCCGGACTACAAACACAAATTGATGCCTTGTATCAACTGGTCGGAGAATATATTTATGCCGAAGGGGAAGTGAGTTTGAGCGAAGCCATTGGGAAACTGCTTGCCGAAAACAAACAAACCATAGCCACTGCCGAGAGTTGCACCGGTGGATATATTGCTCATCTGATTACTTCGGTGCCCGGAAGTTCGGCTTACTACATGGGATCGGTGCTTGCGTATGCCAATTATGTAAAAAAACAGGAACTGGGTGTAACAGAAAATATGCTATCGCAAAACGGAGCCGTGAGTGAAACCGTGGTAAAGCAAATGGCCGAAGGCATTCGTGAAAAACTAAAAACAGATTATGCATTAGCCACCTCGGGCATTGCCGGCCCCGATGGTGGTACCCCCGATAAACCCGTAGGAACCGTGTGGATTGCTTTAGCCGGTCCGGAGGGAACTTTTAGTAAAGTTTATCATATGGGCGATAACCGCGAGCGCACCATACAGCGTACGGCTTTAACCGCTTTGGATTTGCTGAGGCGTAGGATAAAAGGATTGCCTGTGCACTAATCAGTTACCCAGGGCTTGCAACCATTTCACAAATTATCCTATCTTTGAATGTAAACATATTTTATATGAAACGAATATTTACCCTTATCGCCCTCCTGGCAACCGGAATGTACGGCTATAGCCAATGTACCCCAAAAACAACCATGAGCGGTTATATTGAACCCGAGATACTGGAAGATGCCGTGGTAGGCGTTCCTTACAATCAGGTGGTATATTTTAAAGTACCCAAAGATACCATGCTTGAGTATAATGGCAATATTGTACCCGTAACCATTGTAGACGCCCGTATTCAAAGCATGACCGGAAGACCGGCCAGCCTCTCTTATGCCTGCAATGTTTCTACCTGCATTTTTCAGGGAGGCAATTACGGATGTGCGGTTATTTCTGGGACACCTACTTTGGCCGAGGTAGGCGACTACGGCATAAAAATTATGATTAAAACCAATACCAAAGTGCTGGGCTTTTACAATATCTCGCGCTTCGACTCGGGGGTATATGATTTTAAAGTTTTACAATGGCCTGCCTCGGTAGGTGCCGACCCATCGCGCAACAACCTGTTCAGGGCTTATCCTAATCCAGCTGCCAATGATGTGACCATAAAACTTGCTCCAACAGCCAAAGAAGCTACCATTAAATTAGTAAATATGGTTGGGGCTGTAGTGGCTTCGCAGCAATTCTCCGGAATGTCGGCAGGTGATGAACTGAGCATAAACACCTCCACGCTTCCTGACGGATTTTATATTGTGCAAATGGAGTGCAATGGCGAACTGGCCACTCAGAAATTAGTGATTAAACACTAATTTTTCTAGCGGATTTCGTACCGTATCTGTACCAGAAAATTTCGTGGCGCATCGGGTTTAGCCGGACGTATGGCATACTCGTGATTAAGCAGGTTATTTACCATAAAACTGGCGGTGATTACATTGCTGGCCTTCCATTGAAAACGTATATTATGAATCCAGTCACCGGGTCCTACCCGCTCCTGAAACCTTTTTAAGCCGGGAACCAGGTACACTAAAAACAAATCAATGTTTTCATTTACTCCGTAAAAGAAAGTGCTGTACCCAATGGTAAATCGTTTATAGGTGGCATCAATATCCCATTTTACCAAACTGCGGTTTCGGTAAGGCAGCATATTAATCACATCGGCACTATCGGCTTTTTTGGTATTGGCAAAAAACTTTTTAATATAGTTTGAAGGGGTGCGTGCAGCCGTATCATAAACCAGGTTAATCGGATAACTGTAAGTAAATCCTCCCAGTGTGCGCACCAGTACATTGCCAATTTTCCCCTCTCCGCTGATGGAAGCTTCCATACCTGCCACACGTGCCCGGCCAATATTTACGGGTTTAAATCCCAGCCCCAGCGGGTCACCGGGTTGCTGTGGCGGATACCACTGTTTAAATGTGTATTCAATCATATCGGTGTATTCCATCCAGTAGGCAACGTAATCAATGTATCCGTTAAATCCGCCAACGGTAAATCCCTGATTGGCTCCAAACTCCCCCGACCATCCGTATTCACTTTTTAAATCGGGATTGGGGTAGATAGGTAAATCGCTTGCCAGATCCTGTACATACCGTTCGGCAATGGTGGGAAAACGATATCCTTCTCCGTAGGAAAAGCGCAGGTGTGTTTTTTTAGCCACCTTATAATTTACTCCCGAGCGAAACAAGGGCCTAGGTGTTTTTTTAAGCATGCCCAGTGCATTTACTTCATACCTGAATCCCGCCACAGCCGACCATCGGTTTTTCAGATATTCTATCTGGGTGTAGGCCGCTCCCGAAAATCCTTTAAACTTACCCGGATAATTATTGCTGTGTGCACCCCACAAAGTGAGGTAGGTTCCGGTAGTGCTGATAAAATTTTTGAAAAGTATTTTCTTAAAGCTGTAATCAACGGCAAGAATTTGGGCATTGGCACCTTTTCCTACAGGGTATCTTATTTTATCGGGGTAGCGCACTAAATCATAATACCGCATTTTTAAGGCGTGGCGCGTTCCGTTTTTCTTTTCGTACGTAATATGCGGGTCTATGCTGCACATAAAAAAGGGGAACTGATCTACCTCTCCGCCAAAAGGCTTCAGGGCGTTGGTATCTCCGTCCTCCCACAAATAAAAACGGCCGGTTTTTTCCATGAGTATATTCATATTTACCCCATAGGTCAAACCCTGAATTTTTTTGTCACGATAGCGGGTTTTGATGTACATACGGGCGCGATGATTATCGGCCTGCTGCAGGTAGCTGTTTTGAGAATAGATATTCCCTGTCCATACCAAATCAAAATTCCCGAACTGTTGTTTATGCGAAAAAAAGGTTCCCGACTGATTGGGTTGCGAGCCTGTTTTCCACCATACCTGCTGCACCCGTTTGGGATTTTGATACATTCCCTGAAAAAAAGTGACCTTGGTTTCAGGTTTTTTAGTAGGCCATCCGGTACGTACATTAATTGATCCGTTTAAGGCCGATGAACCATACAGTACCGAGTTGGTTCCTTTTACCACTTCAATCTGTTCGGCTGCCTCAATGGGCAAAAACCTCCACTGCACATCGCCCACTTCGGGTCCCATCAAAGGCATATCATCCAGCAGTACCATTACGCGACTCCCGGTATTGTACGAAAAACCTACTCCGCCTCTTATGGTAGGTTGCCCGTCTACTACATTTACACCCGGCACCCGGTTTACCACATCGGCCAAATCAACCGAGTTGGTATTTTGAATCAAATCGGGTTTAATGATATTGAGCGAAACTACCTCCTGCGATATTTTTTTCTCGTGGCGGCTGGCCGAAACCACTACCTGAGTAAGCACATTGGTGTACGTTTCTATATCGGGATTCAGCTCCATATCGGGCTGGCTTACGATAACGGTTCGTATCAGTGTTTTGTAACCTATCCCTTCAAAACTGAGTGAATATTTACCATAAGGCAACTTAAACCTGAACCTTCCTAACGAATCGGTAACGGCAATCACCTGCTTGCCGTTTTTTATATACACATAGGGAGCGGGCTGTTGGGTTGCCGCATCGTTGAGGGTGCCGTGTACCACACCTTGCTGGGCATACGCTGCAAAAGCCGTAGTAAAAAACAGAATGATTGCTAAAAATCGCATTGGGTTAAAAAATCAGTACAACATAGCTGAAAGAAGAATTAAAAACAAATAACCCATAAAACCGGGTCAGATTTTTTACGTTATTTGCCCCGTTATGCCAAATACTCATCCGCCAAAGCCCAAACGGGTACGCCATCTGGAGAATGTGCATATTCCGCTATGGTTATTTAAGGATACCTGCTGGATGCTGAAGCTAAAACTTTTGGGTACCTGCCTCATAGCTCCAACGGTAGCCGTGGCTTTTATTATTGCCTGGAGAACCCGTAAAAATAAAAATTTCTTTCTGCCAAATCTTGCTGTTGCCTTCTGGATATCAGCTAACTCAGCATGGATGCTGGGCGAGTTTTTTGAACTCCCCTTCTTTTGGTATTCTCTTACCCTGTTCGTAGGAGGCATCGGGTTAATCGGTTGGTTTTTTATCCTTTTGTTGCAAAAAAAAGTAAGCCTTGAACAGGCTTCGTAAACTAATTGCAGATTTATCAAAACTTTCGTTCGTTTTAATTGTCTATTCAGGCAAACAGTATTAATTTCGACCTGTTTTTCACAAAGAATCTCTAATCGTTCACCAGCAGCATGGATAGTTTAAAAAATAAATTCGCGGAGAAAGCCTTACCCGCAGGAGCGGAACTAAAACAACTCATCAAAGAACACGGAAATATGCCATTGGGGTCTTACAACCTGGAGTCGGTTTATGCCGGCATGAAGGGTATGATAGGGCTCATTACCGAAACCTCTTTATTAGATGCTGAAGAAGGTATTCGTTTCAGAGGATATTCTATTCCCGAACTGAGGCAATTGCTGCCTAAAGTACCGGGCGGAACCGAGCCGATGCCCGAAGGCATTTTTTACCTGATGCTTATTGGCGAAATTCCAACCTATGAGGATGCACACAATATTTCGAACAACTGGGCACGCAGAAGCATTGTACCCAAGCACGTGTTTGATGTACTCGATGCATTACCGCGCAATACCCATCCCATGACCCAGTTTACCACTGCAGTGATGGCCCTGCAAACCGAATCAGTATTTGCAGCAGCTTACCGCGATGGTATTAATAAAAAAGATTACTGGGATCCGATGTATGAAGATGTGATGAACCTGATTGCGCGCCTGCCACGGGTTGCAGCTTACATTTATCGCAGAACGTACAAAAACGGTGAACATATTGAACCGGATCCGAAATTAGACTGGGCAGCCAACTATGCCCATATGCTGGGTTTCGACAATCTGGTATTTTATAAACTGATGCGCCTTTACCTGACTATTCACAGCGACCACGAAGGAGGAAACGTATCGGCTCATACTACTCATTTGGTGGGCTCGGCACTGAGCGACCCTTACCTGTGTTTTGCAGCCGCTATGAACGGGCTGGCCGGACCACTGCACGGATTGGCCAATCAGGAAGTGATAAGGTGGGTACAGCACATGCGCCAGGAATTAGGCGGTGGCTTACCAAGCAAAGAACAGATTGCCGAGTTTATTCAGAAAACACTCGCATCGGGTCAGGTGGTTCCGGGTTACGGACATGCTGTATTGCGTAAAACCGACCCGCGTTTTACCGCTCAGCAGGATTTTGCCAAAACCTATATGCCCGATGACGAACTGGTAAATATTGTATGGCGCATTTACGAAGTAGCGCCTCCTATTTTAGAAGGAACGGGCAAAATCAAAAATCCTTGGCCTAATGTAGATGCCCACTCAGGTGCACTGTTGGTTCATTTCGGGTTAACCGAATCGGATTACTACACGGTGATGTTTGGTGTATCGCGTGCATTGGGGGTACTGGCCTCGCTGTTGTGGGACCGCGCCATGGGATTACAGATTGAGCGCCCTAAATCAGTTACAGTTGACTGGCTCAAGAAGAAAATCGCTGCAGCTACTCCATCTAATTAAATTTTAATTGTGCCCCATAAACAAAAATCCCGGACATCCGGGATTTTTTGTTTTATTCAATTGGGATATCTGAAACTATATCTGAAGTTAGTACAAAGTATTTTCAAAACTTGAGTACTTTCCCATAGATTACTTTATTGCCGTTGGCTAAGGTATAAAAATAAACTCCCTTGCTCCACCTCTCTGTATTTATTGTTTCTTTATCCTCTACACTTGCCTCATACACCATTTGCCCATTGATTGTGGTAATGCTGAGTTGATATGAACCCGGCTCGTTCAATTCAATGGTTAAATTCGTTTGAACCGGATTGGGATAAATGTGAAAATCTGTTGCGTGTATATTTTTTACCCCTGTACTCCATGGCCACCAAAAATTACCGAGGCTGTCAAATTTCATTGCCCAGCATCCATAGTTATCCTCAGCTTGAAAAGTAGGAACTTTGTTTTTCCATACCAGGTAATATCCATTATCTAATGTTTTTTCGATTGAAACGGGAAAGCAATAGGATGTAAATTCTGGCTTTGGGAATTTGCCCAAGGCAGCTATTTTATTGTAACCAATGGAATCTCGACTTAATACTTTCCCTTCTTTTGATAGCTTAGTAAACATAAGCCATTTGCTTCCATACCCTTGACCTATGTAGAGAAATGTACCATTTGATAGTTCAGCTAATTTCGCATTGTCATTTTGCCAATATGTTATTGTATCTGCCCAATTTAACTTACCATTTGAATCTAAAAGACAAATCGAATTAGTCCAGAGAGTACTATTCGAATCTATGTTCTGAATTCCATGCGTTGTTAATAAAATATTTTCTTCTAACGTAACCAAGAAGTCATAGACTTTCTTAACTTCTGTTAAATCAATCTTTTTAATAATATCAAGATTGCTGTCAAACAAAAACATTACAGCATATTGCCCGTTCAAGGTATCAGATGGGTTTGGTCTATACCCAATGTTTACAAATTGGTTTTGCCCATAAGGTAAAAACTTTCCGCTAAAACGGCAATCTGTCGGTTGGGGAATTTCTTTTATTTTATTGCCCAAGGTATCAAATACCCAAATATCTCCGTTAGGGGAGCGATACCCAACAATCCTCCCATCGGGCAAAATAGAAATTTCAGTGATGCTGACTCCCGTTTTTTCCCAATCAACTACATGAGTTATTGCATCACTTTGCCAAAGTCCTCCGTTCCCATTATCAGAAATAATTAACTTGCCCCTCTTATTATCATAACAGGCTCCCCAAACGCGAGTACCTCCTGTAAGCAACTCTTCTGTTTGCTCCCCATTTTGATTGATTTCAAAAATACCCCCAAAGGGTGATGTGTGTGGGGCTGTTTGGGATGAATGTATAATACGGTAAGTAGAGTCTTTTTCCTGATACCCATAAATGGGGGTGCGATAACCTCCATATTTAGCGGGTACATATTTTATTTGGGCAATAAGAGATGTGGCTGTTGCTATATACAGTATACAGGTAAGGGCATACCTTACCTTAGTGATTGAGGTACTCATTATTTTGAAATCATTAATTTTTGGGTACCTGATATAGTTGTGCTGCCCGCCTGTAGAATGTATGTTGCAATATACAACCCGTTAGGCAGGTGCAGCAAATTAATTGCACCTTCATGGCCATTAGCAGTAGTTCGGATAACTTCTTTTCCCAATAAATCATAAATTACTATTTCTATATTATCAAAACCATCCGTTTTTACGGTATAGTTTAAAACATCGTTAGTTGGGTTGGGGTAAAAACCAATCAGGCTATTGTTGGTTGTTAGTGCCACATTGGTAGGAGTGGTTTTATACTGAGGATTATTATACCCCGATGCTACCAATAAGGAACAGGGCAAAATGCTGAAATTGGTATTAGGGTCATGAAGCCCCTTATCTGTAGACGAAAGGTTGCTGCTGAAATTGTTTGACTGGCTTTGAGCAATATTGTAATCGCTCAATTCTTTCATTAATTGATAAGTGAAATAACAAAAGCCGTTGATTGCTAATTGGCTTCCCCTGCTGCTGTAAAAATTACTATTCGGGAAGTTATCAATAAAAGCCGCCTCGGCAGATTTAAGCGTACGTGATTCGGTGCCTGATTGCGGTAAAGTACCCAACCAATAACCTAAATAATTATCGGTATATTTTTCTAGCGTTTTAAAGTCTCTTGAAAATTTGGTCGGGTCAATACAAGCTGCATCGGCCCCGAATAATGGATACACGTTTGTATTTTCTACATTACGGTTACCAAAGCGAGTTAACGAATAATTAAGGTATTCAACATGCCATGGAACATAAGGTGTATAAGTGCTCGCCTCAATCCATTTAGTTTCTCTGCCGCCCAGAATAAATTGGGTATTAGAATCGTCACAATGGTGCGTAAAGGAAGAACCCTTCTGAAAGCGATTAGAGGGTGTACGACATTGTAAATAATAGGCCTGGAAAAATCGGGAAACACGCTTGTTAAATTGTTTGGTATCGGTTAAGGTTTCTAATTGCTCTACTCTGTCATCAACCAAAGCCTGTATTGTCGGATTAAAATGCCATACATAGTTAGCATCTCTATATAAAATTCCACTATCCAATTCATCTCCTTCATTAGCTGCAACCATCCCCGATATATAGTCGTCCACAAAAATCATGTTCAAATCGTTTTTTGAAAGAGTTAGCATGCGTTGTAACCATAGTTTATGGTGATAAAAAGCAAATGTAAATGTTCCAGTATCACTAATATTATCTATACTATCGTAATCATAATTCCAAAACTCATGTTCCAGTGCCATTTCGCGAATTTTGCCTGTATAGGTATAATTTTGAACCTGTATGGTTTTAGCAAAATCATTGTACGCGCTACTGTTTAGGTAAAGCATGTTAGCGTAATCCCATTGGTTGGTTGTTTCATTTTTTAACTTGTATTCTCCGGCAGCAATACCCACTGCAAATACTTTATAGTTTATCCATGCTTTGCGTATAAAAGCGTGCAATTTCTTTTTCATGTAAACCGATAAGGATTCCAGATTGTTGTTTGGCAACCTTACTGAATAATACTTGGTGTAATTATCAATAGCATAATCCGAAAAAATGTAGTCGCTTTGGTAAAAAATAAGTTGATTAATATTGTGCGTTACACAAAAGGCCAAGAGGGTGTCTTCCCTGCTTTCATTTCCGATAATCCCGGCATATTGGCCAGAGCTTGGGCTTGTAATTTCACTTTCGGCTATTTCCCAATCATTGGTAGTGCACCAACGGCAAAAAATAGGCTCGTAAGTTTCATTTATGCTTTCGGTTTCTGTTGGCGGGCGGCCAAACATACTCTCTACATACATTGCCCGTTGCATTTTGCAGTTGCTGCTAATGGTGTAAAGAGGAGTGGCGGTGGCGCCATGTGAGGTAATAATATCAATAAGATCGTAAGTATTAATACGCACCCCATATATATTTCCGGTTTCGGTAACCCCAAAACTTGAGTTATACCCCGCAATATAAATCAGGCCGTTTCTATGACAAATGGCATTGCCCCAGTCATCATATTCGCCACCTGCATATATGGTAGAAACTGTATCTAATAGGGAGTCAACGGTAATAAAATATAAATCCCGGTTTCCCTCGGAATAATCTGCATTGTCAGATGCCCCTGCAGCAAATACCACATCTCCAACACTAAATAAATCATTTACATATTCATCTGATGAGGATGCACCATAGGTTTGATAGTATAGGTTACTTCCAGAAGTATCCATTTTTATAATCAAGGCATCTTTGTAGCCGGATGCAGTAGCAAATCCACCCAAATAATACCCTCTTTCAAAGTGAGCCGCAATACTGTTTATTTCGTGCGATGCACCCACATTGGTGGTAATGTAACTTTGTTGTGTACCGCTTGTGCTGGTTTTAATTACCAAACCTCGTGGATTGGTTTGGCTATAATCAGTACCTGCAATATAAAGACAGGAGGATTTTACAAGAATGGATCTCCCTTCCTGATTGCCTTCGCCACCGTATGTGTCGGTTGAAATTAAAACTCCGGAAGAGGATATTTTTAGCAGCAACACGTCTTTATCTGATACTTCTTTGTATCCTGCCAGATAAATATACCCTCCGCTGCCAGTTCCTATAGAAAAAGCCTTTTCATCATTAGAAGTCCCGTACGTAAAAGACCAATTGGTGCTGCCATCATCCGGATCAATACTTAATAAATAAGCATCATACCCTCCAGAACCTTCGCTGTTTGTGAAGCCAGCCACTAAAAACTCATTTTCGGTTTTGGTAACAGAGGTTGCCACATCATTGCCCGAGCCTCCAATTTGTCTTGTCCAAAGAGTATCACCCATTGAATCGGTGTAAATAAGTTGAATATCCTTATCTCCTAAGTCGGTAGCAACCCAACCTGCAAGTAACACATTAAAATTACTCGTTACATGCACATCTTTTGCTTCTTCATCTTTTGAGCCACCATACCCCTGTTCAAAATAGCCATATTGAGCCTTTAGGATGGGTGCAAAAAGCATAAAAATGCTAATAAGAATAATCCTTAATTGGGGGGGGCGGTTTTTGAGAATAGTTGTTGTTTTCATGGTGTTATAATTTAATAAACCAAAGGTAACACAATTGTTTTGAGAAAAAAAAGAGGGAAAACCCTCTTTTTTCAAGAGGCGATTTCCTTGCGTTGGAAGGTGTGATATGAGCCTTGTATATTGAAATTTACCCGGCAGGATAGTTTGTTTTGTTGTACAATCAGCTGTTTCAACGTTACAAATATTCTCTGTCGGTTGTAGCAACCGACAGCACGGGAATTATTTCTTCACAAACACCACCACCACTTTATTAAAATCGGCTGCGGCATTAATTACTTTGCGGTACTCCTCGTATTTTGATACGTTGTAAATAATTTTAGAGTAAAATTCTTTGATGGTAACGGTAATCCATCCATCGGCATCCACTGTATAGTCCGAAATAAATCCGGCTGTTTGTTCTCCGTCTTCGGTGAGCACAAAATTCATTTTAATTTTTTCGAGTCCCTGTGCATCATATCCATCCGGAACTTTAAAACGGATAATACGCAAGTACTGATGCGGATATTCCACCTCAATATCGGTTTGCCGTTTTTTGTTCTGGTACATTTCGCTTTGCTGCCCTATTATATCGCCCAGCTTAAACAGGTATCTGGTTCCGGCACGCTCCAGCAGTTCCGAAATTTCCATTTTTGCATCTACCGTGAAAGGCTCTTTATCGTCCACGTTATTCATGTCGGTATGGGATACAACAATATCACTTAGCTTGGCATCTTTAGAAACACCTTTGAGCATGTCGGTGATAATCTTATCGCGGTTTTCCTTATCCAGTGCAAAGTAGGCAGGCTTATAAAACACCGAGAGGTATCCGTTCATCTCTTTGTGGTATGTAAGATTCAGCTTATCATCATCCAGATTAAAAGTAACATCTACCTTAATGGTTTCTTTGGTATCATCTACCGATGGAATACCAATTTTTTTCACGCTACCCAAACCCATTTTTACCCCACCGGCTTCCACCGATTTTATAAAAAGACCATTGTTCCCAATATAATCATAAGGGGTAATATCGAGTCGGTAAGAAAATTCGCCCGGTGCAATAAATTTGTTTAAGCCCGGCAGGTAAATCAGGTAATCGCCCAAAAAGTTATAGGTTTCAAAATCGTTGTCGAACCGAACACGGTACCTGTCGGTAGTAATCACCAGTTCGGTTTTCACTCCGGCCAGTTCAAGTGTCTGAACCATTACTTTGGTAATACCCGATTCGCTCGCTAATTTATTTTTGAGAATATCATCAATTTCTTCCGACACCCGCTGATTTGTTTTAACGCTGATATTGCTTTTAAAATAATTCTCAATCAGTCGTGCCTTTTTCTCTAACGGAGCGTCCTTCAGTTTTAAATTTGAAATAATTTTCTCCAATCCTTTGGCGGGTTTATCAGCCGGACTGTAAATGCGGTTATATACATTTTTGGCCACTTCGGCATACGTGTAAATAGGCACTTTTCCTTTGGTAGAAGTGTTATAGGCTAATTTGTACTCAACCCGGCATACATTAGCCCTGAAGTTGGAATACTTCTCTTCGAATAGCGGGGAAACGGCAAAATAATCGGTGGTATAATGATTTTTATCGCCAATGGTGGTGTCTTTAACAGCAGGAAAGTTGTTATACCCTTTTAGTTTGAATTGCAGGTTATCGGGGCTGTACAATTCAAAGCGGGCTTTGTGCACAGGCAGGTCGTTCTGAAATATCATGCGTCCGAAAACTTCGTAATAATTTTTGGTGTACACAATGTATTCAATAATACTCCCTATTTCCAGCCCTTCAAAAGCAAATATCTTCGACTTGCTTCCATCCTCCTCATCCGTTTGATCTTTCATTTGCCCCTCGTTAATTTCTTTCACCACTCCTTTAGGCGAAATACTGCGGGCTTTAATGAGCAGAATATCGATTACATCATCAACTCCGATATACAATTTGTTAAACCGTTCCAGACCGCGGTCGGTATTTATCTGCACCACCATGTGGCGAAACGAATAATACTCCAGATCCTGTGTTCCGTACTTGTATTCAATGGCACGTTCGTCCATCAGCACATCAGCCGGACGGTCGGTGGTGTCGTTTACTTTTACCCGCTCAATGGTTTCGGGTTTTGCCCAATCGTAATATTTTTTTTCAGGAGAAGACTGCGCCCATCCCTGAATGGCCGACAGAAAACAGGCAGCCAGAAATACATATTTATTCATGCCCTTTTATTTTGCGTTTATTTTTAAAATAAGCTGGTCTTTATACGCCTGTTTCACTTTGCTGTTGCATTGCATCCACAGGGGGAAATTATCGCGGCTCAAAACAATATTATCTACTCCGTAATTCCGGTCGAGTCTGATGGTTTTTCCTTCCCTGAGGTAATCTATTTTAAACCTGAAATAAGGAGAATCAAACGAGGAATTACCCGGCACATACTCTACCGTTGTGCTATCGGGAACTTTTAGTATCACCACATTTTTTACCATATAGGCGAACTCATTGTCAATATCTACATCAAGCGTAGAGAAGTCGCGTTTGTACTGATCAAATGTTTTTTCGAGATTCATATTCAGGTATACCTCGTTGCCCACAAACGTAAGGTAATCGGGCAACCTGAATTTATACCAGATAGTAAAATCGCTATCACTGTTTTCAAAATTATTGGCACGGGCATAATCCACGGTAATTTTATTATTGCCGCGCTGAATAAATGCTTTCAGTTTTTCCTCGTTGGTCAGGCGACTGCTCATGCCATAGTATGAGTACATCACATCTACCTTAGTGTATCCCTTATAAGTGACTTTGCCTTCTCCTATCAGTTCGTTTCCGGATATGGTAAGGTAAACCGAATCGCTGATAAGGGTAAACTCTTTGGGCATTACAGGTACGGTTTCAACAAGGTATTTGTCTTTTCCCAAACTGATAAGCGCTTCCTTTCCCTGCGTAAACGAACTTGGCATATCGAAAGCGCAATAGGCACAGGTGCCGTCAATAAAATATCTTTTACCGTCAATCACCACCGTTGCTATCATGTGGTTGTCGCTGGCCGGAGTAGGCACCTCACTGTATTTGTAAGGAATATCCCGTGTACCTATCCAGCACATGCGCGCGTCCAGTCCGGCTAAATCAAGTAATTTATGCAGCAGGCAACTCATGTCTTTGCAGTCGCCATATCTTTTCTCATATATGTCATTGGGCATACGGGGAACAAATCCACCCAATCCGTCTTCAAAAGCTACATACTTCAGATTTTTTTGCACCCAGTAGTAAATACGTTTTGCTTTTTCAATGGGAGCGGTAACTCCTGCTGTTAAGCTATCGGTAAGTTGCTTTAGCTGATAGTTGCCGGTGGTATCGGTATCGGCTTTTTCAATCATGGAATAATACCAGTTGTACAGCGAACCAACATCATGCAAAAACGGCTGATTTTTCCCGCCCACTTCAATCTCATCAATATAAATGATGATGTGGGGGGAATAATGCCGATAGCCCATGGTATGTCCTTCGCGGGTAAGAAAACGCACGGTACCTGCCGTCCAGCAGTAAGTAGTTTTTCCACCCGATTCGGTTTTGGTAAATGTAATTTTGTCGGTATTGTCGCCACGCAAAAGGTATTTTATTTT